>CAWAVV010000035.1:0-72000 GCA_963785565.1 uncultured Alphaproteobacteria bacterium
TCGGGGCCGAGTTGGCTCTCCGGAAACACATCGAGCCGGAACTGCCCGTTGGTCTCGCGGCCGATCGCCTCGGCCATCTCGGTCAGCCGTTTTTGGGTCGGGCTTCCGATCGGTTGGTTCAGGCCAAGCCTGTAACCGGAAGATGCTGCGTTCATGATTGAAACCTTCCCTCTGCCGCGAGACGGCCTGCGACTGATATTGAACCTTTCCACGCCGGTGTGCCATCAGGTGGCGGCCGTCGGCAGCGGCGTTGCCGGAGGACCGAACCGGCGTTACTCCGCGAGCGACAAAGGAGCAAATGATGCCCGATCCTGCGATCGACCAACCGACCGTGCCGACGCTGAGCGTGGCGCAAGGACGCGCGATCGTGCGGCTCAACCGGCCGCGCCAGCACAATCGCCTCGAACCGCAGGATCTGGGGGTGCTCGAAGAGGTGTTCGAGCGGGCCGACGCAGACCCGTCGATCCGCGTTCTGGTGCTGACCGGCACCGGGAAAAGTTTCAGCTCGGGCTTTCATATCGGCGCGCTCGCCGACCGCCTTGCGGGGAATGAGGGCGGGGCGGAGGATCGCGATGCGTTCGAGCGCACCGTCGATCGGCTCGAAAACCTGCGTGTGCCGACGATTGCCGCGCTCAATGGCAGCGTTTACGGCGGGGCCACCGATTTGGCGCTCGCCTGCGATTTTCGCATCGGCGTCGAAGGCATGCGGCTGTTGATGCCGGCGGCTCGGCTCGGCATCGTCTATTACGGGAGCGGCATCCGGCGCTATGTGACGCGGCTCGGTGTTGCCGCGGCGAAAAAGCTATTTATGACCGCGCAACCGATCGATGCCGACGAGATGCTGCGGATCGGCTATCTCGACGAAACCGTCCCGGCCGAGAGCCTGATGGCCCGCGCCGAGGCGCTCGCCGCCACTCTCGCGGGCAACGCGCCGCTGGCGGTCGCCGGTCTGAAGCGGGCGATCAACGAGACCGCCGCGGGCAATCTCGACCGCGACGCGCTCGCCGCCATTCGCGCGCTGTGCTCTCAATCCGATGACCACGCCGAGGGGGTGAGAGCCTGGACCGAGAAACGCGCGCCGACATTTGTCGGACAGTGAGTGAGCGCCCTAAAGCCGCGGACCTCGAGGGACTGGTCGCCGGAGCGTCGCACGCTGGCTCGGGGTCGGCGAGCAGCGGCGTCCACTCCGGGGCCGGTTCGGAGAGACGCACCGGCGCGGCCGATTCCTCGAAAAGCTGCCGCGCCTCGATGGCCGGGCCACGGCGGGCGCCGAGCGCCAACACCTGTACCGTGCGCCGAAACGGGCCTTGCGGCACGATGACGATGTCGCCAATCCGGATCGGGTGGTTGGGCTTGCGGGCGGCTTGATTAACGCTTACCGCCCCTTCTGCGCAGAGGCGGCCGGCGAGCGAGCGGCTTTTGACCAGACGTGCGAACCACAGCCACTGATCGAGCCGCCGGCTGGCGGTTTCAGTCGAGCGATCGCCGGCGATCAAGCGAGCTTGAGCTCCTGCAATTTGGCAAATGGATGACCCTCCCTCGCCGGACGCGGGTGCCCGCGAGCGATCGCGTCGCGACGGCGGCGCGCGCGGGCAACAAAGATCTCGGCGCCGGCGTCGATCACCGCGCGATAGCCGAGCGCGGTGAGCAGCGGACGCAGGTCGCCCGGTTGGACGCCAGCAGTCGATGCGAGCCGCTCGTCGGCCGCGAAAGGACCCTGGCGGGCAAGGCGTCGCGCCGCGGCGGCAAGCCGCTCGACCCGATCGGGACGCAAGGCGAGGTGGTCGGCGACGAAGAAACCGAGCGCTGCGTAGAAGGACGGCGGAAGGGCCGGATCGACATCGATGGCCTTGGCAAGCCGGCGCGCCGGCGGCAGGGACGGCACCCGACAGCCGTGTCGTATCGCCCAAAGCAAGGCGCGAAACCGCAGCGCCTCGGGGCGCAGCAGCGGCTCGACATAGACGGTTTCGGCGCCGAAGCGCACCCCATTCCGGCCAAGAGCCGCCCGGTCCGCCGGGGCGAGCGCCGCAACTTGGCTCGCTACCTCGCGCGCCGGAAGGGCGCCGAGCGCGTCGGCGAGCTGAAAAGCGAGACCCCGCCCGACCCCGCCAAGCGGCAGCGCAGAAACTGCGAACAGCGGCGCTAGCCGGCGCTCGATTTCGCTGCGGACGAATGCCGAGAGCCGTTGGCGGATTTTTTCGCGGGCATCACCTTCGACGAAATCCCCGGCGAGCGGCTCGGCCCGCGGGGTCAGCATCCGCTCGCCGGCGACGAGGCGGCCGACGGGTCCGCCGCGCCAGCGCAGCATGCCGGCGGCGTCGATCGCAAAGGCGGCGTCGGAATCGGCGGCGAGAAGCTGCGCGCGGGCGGCCACCTCGCTGCGCAACACGCGGTTGGCGGCGACGGTCAGCATCCGCATCTCGACCCCGTCGATCGCATCGGGGACAAAGCGCAAACCGTCGAGCCGGCCGACATAGGCGCCCTCGACGCGAACCTCACCCGCAGCAGACACCGACGCGATCAATTCGTCGTCGGAAGCAAGCCGGCGCACCAGAAAGGCGGAGCGTCGATCGACGAAGCGCTGGGTGATGCGGTCGTGCAATGCGTCGGAGAGCCGGTCCTCGATACCGCGAGCGCGCTCTTGCCAAGCCGTCGCCCCTTCGACCCAGTCGCCGCGATGGGTGATGTAGGTCCAGGTGCGGGTGTGGGCGATGCGCACCATCAACGTGTCGATGTCACCATCGACGCGGTCGAGATTGGCCATTTGCCCGGCGATCCAGGCGGTCGGCAGCCGTTCTTCCGGGCCGGCGAGATGAGTGAAGATATGGGCGAGCAGCCGCGCGTGGCTGTCGCTCATAACCTTGCGGAAATCGGGGATCTGGCAGACTTCCCAAAGGAGTCTGACGGCGCCGCGGTGGCTGGCGAGTTCGGCGACTTCGCGTTTGCGGGCGAGCGCTTGCAGCGCGCGATGGTCGTCGGCTTCACGGGCCTGGACCAGCCCGGGCAGCGAGGGCCGCTCGTCGAGGCTTTTGAGAAGCGCGCCAACCGAATCGAAGCGCAGCCGGGTATTGCGCCAATTGAGCCGGGTCAGCGGATCGAAGCGATGCGATTCGACCGCCTCGACGATCTCGGGATCGAGCGGCCCCTGTTCGGCGGTGGTGCCAAAGGTGCCGTCGCTCATATGGCGCCCGGCGCGGCCGGCGATCTGGGCGATCTCGGCGGCGGTCAGCCGGCGCGGGCCGCGGCCGTCGAATTTGCCGATGCGCGCGAAGGCGACATGGTCGAGATCCATGTTGAGACCCATGCCGATCGCATCGGTGGCGACCAGATAGTCGACCTCGCCTGCCTGGAACATCCCGACCTGGGCGTTGCGCGCCCGCGGGCTCAACGCGCCGAGCACGACCGCCGTCCCGCCGCGCTGCCGTCGGATCAGCTCGGCCAACGAGAACACATCGGCCACGGCAAAGGCGACGACGGCGCTGCGCGGCGGCAGCCGCGTTACCTTCTTTTGGCCGGTGTAGGAGAGCGTCGAAAAGCGCGGCCGGCTGACATGTTCGAATTCAGGGACCAAACGGCGCATCAACGGCTTGATCGTGTCGGCGCCGAGAAACATCGTCTCCGCGAGACCGCGGGCATGCAACAGGCGCGCGGTAAAGACATGGCCGCGCTCGGGATCGGCGCAGAGCTGAATCTCGTCGACGGCGAGGAAATCGACGGGCCGATCGAGCGGCATCGATTCGACGGTGCACACGAAATAAGACGGGTTGGGCGGCAGGATCTTTTCTTCGCCGGTGATCAGCGCCACCGATCGCGCGCCGCGCAATTTGACGATGCGGTCGTAGTTCTCGCGTGCCAGCAGCCGCAGCGGAAACCCGATCATCCCGCTTCTGTGGCCGAGCATGCGCTCGATGGCGAGATGGGTCTTGCCGGTATTGGTCGGCCCGAGGACCGCGACAAGTCGCGGAGCGGGGCTGAACATGGCCATGAGTAAAGGTATCGGGCGACGGCGGCGGCAAGGCAAGAGCAAACCGACCATATCAGCGACGGTGCGACGCCGTGGCTGCGATTTCTCGCGACGACGGCGCCGAATGGATCGTGTTGCCGGCGAGACTGTCGATCTTGCGGTGGCGCGGATTTCGCCACATATCCACGACGCGTTAATGCTCATCGCGACGGCAGAAAATGACCCAGGAAACCAGAAGCTTCCAGGCTGAAGTCAGCCGCCTTCTCGAAATCGTCGCGCACTCGCTTTACAGCGAGAAAGAAATCTTCTTGCGCGAATTGATCTCCAACGCCTCGGACGCCTGCGACCGGCTGCGCTACGCCGCCTTGACCGAGCCAGCATTGGCCGAGGGCGACACCGACTATCGTGTGGTGCTGGCTCCCGATAAGAGCGCGCGCACCTTGACGCTCGCCGATAACGGCATCGGCATGAACAGGGACGAGCTGATCGAGAATCTCGGCACGATCGCGCGTTCCGGGACCGCCGCCTTTGTCAATCAATTATCGGGCGACGCGCGCAAGGATATGAGCCTGATCGGCCAATTCGGCGTCGGCTTCTACTCGGCTTTTATGGTCGCCGACAAGGTCGAGGTGCTGGCTCGCAAGGCCGGCGAGGCCGAGGGCTGGCGCTGGGTTTCAGAAGGCAAGGGTGAGTTTACGATCGAGCCGCTGCCGGAGGCCGCGCGCGGGGCCGCGATCGTTGTCCATCTGCGCGAGGGCGAGGACGAATATCTCGATCCGACCCGGCTGCGCCAAATCGTCCGCACCTATTCCGATCATATCGGGCTGCCGATCGTGCTGAAAGACGGCGGCAAGGAAGAGACGATCAACACCGCCTCGGCGCTGTGGACACGGCCAAGGTCCGAGATTACCGACGAGCAGTACAAGGAATTCTACCATCATGTCGGCCACAGCTTCGACGATCCATGGCTGACTTTGCACACCAAGGCGGAGGGCGTAATCGAATACACGAACCTGCTGTTCGTGCCGTCGACCAAGCCGTTCGACCTGTTCGATCCGGAGCGCAAGAGCCGGGTCAAGCTCTATGTCCGGCGGGTGTTCATTACCGACGAGGGGACCAATCTGCTGCCGCCCTATCTGCGCTTTCTGCGCGGCATCGTCGACAGCGAGGATTTGCCGCTCAACGTCAGCCGCGAGATGCTGCAATCGAACCCGACGGTGGCAAGAATCCGTCAGCAACTGACCAGGCGCGTGCTGACCGACCTTAATAAAAAGGCGGCCGAGGCGCCGGAGGAATACAAGAAGTTCTGGGACAATTTCGGGGCGGTGCTTAAAGAGGGGCTGTACGAGGATCGCGACCAGCGCGACCCGTTGCTGGAACTTGCGCGTTTCCGCTCGACCACCCGCGACGGGCTCGTGTCGCTCGAGGACTATGTCGCGGGGATGCGGCCGGGGCAGGAGGCGATCTTTACGATCACCGGCGACAATCTCGACGTCGTCAAACGCAGCCCGCAGCTCGAAGGGTTTCGCGCGCGCGGCGTCGAGGTGCTGTTGCTGACCGATCCGATCGACGAGTTCTGGGTGCCGGCAATCGGCGTCTACAAGGAGAAGCCGTTCAAATCGGCGACGCGGGGAGGCGTCGATCTCGATAAAATTGAGGCGCCCGAGGAGCAGCCGCGAGAAAAGCCGGCGCCACCGGCCAAGCTCGCCAGCCTGATCGCGATCTTCAAGCTAGCGCTCGGCGACGTGGTCAAGGACGTGCGCGGCTCGGAGCGGCTGACCGACAGCGCCGTCTGTCTGGTCGCCGACGAGGGCGATATGGACATGCATTTCGAGCGGCTGCTCAAGCAGCATCGCCAGCTCGATACCACGGCCAAGCGGATCCTCGAGCTCAATCCGCGCCACAAACTGATCGAGCGCCTTGCCGCGACGGTGGGCGAGACCGGCGCCTCGGACCAGCTGGCGGAATTCGCTTGGCTGCTCCTCGACCAGGCGCGGATTGTCGAAGGCGAGCAGCTGCCCGACCCGCCGGCCTTTGCCCGCCGTTTGGCCCAATTGCTTGAGCGCGGCCTGCCCCAGGCGGCGTAGCTCAGGCCGTCCGCGGGTCGTCCTACTCCGGAAAGGGCTGGGTGGGTGGCGGCGGTGAGAGGTGGGGGTGTGAGGGTGGGGTGATGGTTGGTGGATGGCTGAGGAAGGTGCTGCGCGCGCTAGTATTGCGTGACGGCTACTGGCGCGATAGTTGGTCAACGGCAGATAGAACGCGATTGCCTGCCGCGCATGTCACGAGCCTTGCCGGGATCGGTGACGCCGAGGACTTTCTGCTCGACGAGAGCCATTTGCCGGGCCGAGCAGCGCCGCGCCTGGGCGGTGTGCTCCGGGGTGACGTTGTAGGGAAAAGCCCCAGCGCTGCACGCCCGGCCAGGGCGATCATCGCGGACCGAGCGCCGCCAGGACCATCGGCGCCGGCTCGTCGAGCACCGCGGCCATCCCTGCGGCCTTGTCCATGGCGTCCAGGTAGGCGCGCATCGTCGGTACCGGAGCGCGGTACTGATGGCCGCGAGCGGTCTCGACCAGCGGCACGTGCGAAACGCCGAGCCCGAGGAGAAACCGTCCGGCCGACAACGCCGCGAGGGTATGCTGACCTTGCTTCATCGCTTGGCATCGCGCGCATAGATGTTGGCGATGCCGCTGGCGACGACCAGGCGCTGCGTCTGTGCCAAGAGGAAGCTGCCGAGCCCAAAGGATGTATTTCAGCGCTTCGGGATACCACAGCGTGCCGTAGCCGAGCTGTTCGGTGCGCTGCGCCAACTCGATCAGCTGCGCCGGCGTCAACCCGTCGGTAAAGCAAAATACAGCGCTTGCAAGTTCCACCGCTGCCCCTGGCAACATTTTTTATTTCGCGAAATATAGTGGGGCGCCCGCGGGCAAAGTGACCTCGAAGACGTTGAGCGCGTTCCCAATCGCCGTGTAGTAGCCGATGATCGTACCGAGTTCGACGACGCCCTGTTCGCCGAATGCTGCGATCGCCTCGGCGAAGGTGGCGTCGGAAAGCCGCTTGGTGTTGATAAGCTCGGTGATGATCCGGTAGACGAGCGCCTGCTCCTTGACCGCGAAATTCGGCGAAGCACCGGTGCGGATCGCTTCAATCGCGGCCGCCGGCACCCCGGCCTCGACGGCAAGCGGGGCATGTGCGTGCCACTCGTAATTTGCCCGGATGCTGCGCGCGGTTAAGCAGATCGCCAGTTCAGACAGCGCCGGCGGCAGCGAGCTGCCCCAGCGCAAATACTCGCCGAGCCGCGACAGATGCCGACAAACTTCGGGCGCACGGATCAGGAGCTGGAATGGCCCGCCGAACCGGCCGCGCTTGCCGGCGACGATCTCGTCATGAACTTGTTTCTGCGCCGAGGTCATCTCGGCGGGGCTGATCTCGCGGTAACGGCTCATCTGAGGCTCCCTCATTGTCGCTGGGTGCGCATGATAGGGAATTTCGCGCGGTCGCTGGCGGAATTCGGCGCACGCAGACCATCCCTGCGATGAGGCTCGGCGAGGTTACAGCGAATTAATCCCGGCGAAAGGCGGGTGTCACATGGTCGGGCCAAATCTGCGGCGATCCCGCTCTCGCACATTGCGCTCTTTGCGGCAGGCGTGAGCACCCACTGCTCGGCAAGAGGATAAGATGGCAGACCTATCCAAAACCCGCCTTCCGCGATTGACCCGCGGCCGCGCCGCCGCAGCCGCCTTTGGGCTAGGCGCGACACTCGCGCTGACACCCATGGTGTGGGCCGAAAATCCGACGACAGCGTCGCCCGCGGCGCCGCAGACGATGACGTCGCCGGTGGCGCTGATCCAGCAGCAAAGCTTCGCCCCGCTGGTCAAAAAGGTGTTGCCGGCCGTTGTCAACATCTCGGTCACCCAGAAGGCCGGGGCGGATCAGATGGCCGATGAACAGGACCAAGGTGGGCCATCTCAGGGTTTTCCCAGCTCTCCATTCGACGAGATGCTGCGACGGTTTTTCGACCAGCAAAACCCGGGCGGCGAGGGCCATGCTCTTTCCCCAGATGCCCGGACGGCCAGGCCCGGCGGATCGCGCTCGGCTCCGGCTTCATCGTCGATCCCTCCGGCTACATCGTGACCAACAACCACGTGGTCGGCGATGCCGCGAAGGTGCAGGTCATCCTTCAGGACAAAACCAAATATACGGCCAGGATCGTCGGCCGCGACCCCAAGACCGACCTCGCGGTTCTGAAAATCAAGGCCGATCAACCGCTGCCCTATGTTACCTTCGGGGACAGCAGCGCCGCCCAGGTTGGCGATTGGGTGATGGCCGTCGGCAATCCGTTCGGGCTCGGCGGTACGGTGACGACCGGGATCATCTCGGCGCGCGGCCGTGACATCAACGAAGGCCCGTACGACGATTTCCTGCAGATCGATGCACCGATCAACCGCGGCAATTCGGGCGGACCGACCTTTAACCTCAATGGCCAAGTCATCGGCATCAATACCGCGATCTATTCGCCCAATGGCGGCAGCGTCGGCATCGGCTTTGCCGTGCCCTCAAACGCCGCCAAGTCGATCGTCGCCCAGCTCGAGGAGCACGGTAAGATCAACCGCGGGTGGCTCGGCGTACAGATTCAAGAGGTATCGCCCGCGATTGCGGCGAGCCTCGGCCTTCACAGCGAGCACGGCGCTCTCGTTGCCGTTGTCACTCCGGACGGCCCAGCCGCCAAGGCCGGCCTCAAGCAGGGCGACGTGATCCTGGCATTCGATGGCAGCAGGGTGAGTGAACTGCATGATCTGCCGCGTCTCGTCGCAGCGGTAGCCCCCAATACGCCAGCGACGGTGGCAGTCTGGCGAAATGGGCGAGAAATCGAGCTGCAGGCCAAGCTCGGTGAACTCCCGGACAACAACCAAGTCGCCTCGGCGAATAGCGGGCCTGTAGAGGAGGGGTCGGCACAGGCAACGGCGTTGGGGATGCGCTTCGCGCCATTGACCAACGAGCTGCGCCAGGAATTGCATGTCAACAAGAGTGTGGACGGCGTGGTGGTCACCCGGGTCGACGGCGGCAGCGCCGCCGAAGAGGTCGGGCTTACTCAGGGGGATGTCGTGGTCGCGATCAACCAGCAGCCGGTCCGCACGCCACAAGAGGCAGCGGCCAGATTAAACGAGGCTACCCACTCGCCTAAAAAGACTGTGTTACTGCTGCTGAACCGCCACGGCGTTACCGAATATGTCGGCATGAGCCTCGGCGCCAATCAAGGATAAGCATAAAAACGTCACCGGCTGCCCTGCCCCCCGCGCACGGGATAGCGGGGCAGCCGACACTTAAATTAAGCAAGCACCTCAGCGATGCCGGAATAAGGGTGCTGTTTGCCCGATCTTGTCCCGGGCCGGCAGCGGTGCGCGCGCCTCCAGGCGTTCCAACTCGATTCGGGTACGCGCCCCGGCCCGCAGCAGCCGATCGGTTGCCTCGCGCAGTTCGGTGCGAGTCTCGGGGGTGTCGCGATCGAGGGCGGCGTCGAAGGCCGCGAGAAAGACGGCGATATCGCCATCGACCCGTTCTCGTAGCGCCCTATCGATAAACGCGCCACCTTCCCTGCCGCGCTGCCCCTCACCTGAGGGGCGATTTGGAGCCGTATCGTGCACCCCATCGGGCTGACGCATCGGCGCAGCATTGGCCCGCGCGGAAACGTCCGCAGAGTCCGGCGTGGGACGATGATCGGTCGGACCCTGCCGTGAAGGTTGGCCAACGGCCGATTGCGCGCCGGTCGGGCGCGGATTGAAACGGTCTTCGGAGCCGGCATTGGCGATGTTTGGGGTGCTTTGGTGCGGCGAATCGGGACTGTGTGGGCCGCCGTTTCCGTGAGGCAGCGACAGGTGCAGGGTTCGCCGCGATTCGCCGTTCTGCGGCTGCCCCCCGGCAGGACCCGATGCACGCGGTGCGTTGCCGTTGCCGGCTGGGCTCGGGTCGCCGCGCGGGATATGACCGTAGCGCGGAATTGGGCCATTGCCCGCGGACGACACAGGATTCGCCGGCAAATTCGGCGCTTGCGGCGGTTCGTCGGGGAACAGCCCCGGTTCTCTCGGCTGCGGCGCGCCGGCAGGCTGCTCGATCAGGCGCGGCTCGATGACCGGAAGATCCAATGGGCTGGCTGCGCCGGTTGCCGCCGTGCCATGCAACATTGCAGCGGCAGGTATGTTGGCTGTGGGGACCTCCAATGACGGCCCCTTGAGCAACTGCGGTTCCGCGGCTGTTGCCGGCGTGGTCTGCACAGCCGCCTCGGCGGCTGCGCTGCGCGCCCTGGTCCTACTAACTATGTAGCTAATTGCCGGCGGGGAGCAGTCATAAGTGCGGGCGATGCTCGCCAGCGTTTCGCCGGCCTCGTATCGCGCGATGATTGATGGCCAATCCTGCTGGGGAATTTTCCCTCTTTTACTAGATTTTTCCATGCAAGGGACCCTTGGCTGTAACTCTTGTGTGCTGTCTTCTAGGCCTCCGGCGCGCACCATTAGCGGCGCGGCGCCCAACTAGCATCGCCAACAAACGCGCGGTAAGAAATCGAAGGCCGGCACGATGCTCCCGCCAGTCGGCTTACTGAGGCCTACCCGGAGCGCCGAAGCCCGAGCCCATTCTCTTCAGATGTCGTATAATACCAATCGATAAGTAAACAGTGAAGCAGTTTATTGGTTCGATCCCGTCTGCTGCGATGCAATCAGACCCGAACGATTTTTCCCGGATTCATGATGTTGAGCGGATCGAGCGCTTTCTTGATCATGCGCATGACGCTGACCGCCTCGCCGTGCTCGGCAATCAGAAAGTCCATCTTGCCGTATCCGACCCCGTGTTCGCCGGTGCTGGTGCCGTCCATCGCTAGCGCGCGGGCCACCATCCGGTCATTGAGCCGATTGGCCTCGGCGATTTCTTCGGGTTGATTCGGATCGATCATAAAGACCAGGTGAAAATTACCATCACCAACATGCCCGACCAAAGCCGAGGGGATCGGCGACTGCGCGAGGTCTTGTTTTGTTTCGCGGATACATTCGGCCAGTCGCGAGATCGGGACGCACACGTCTGTTGCCCAGCCTTTTGATCCTGGCCGCAGCGCCAGTGCGGCATAATAGGCGTCGTGCCGCGCTTGCCACAGTTTCGTGCGCGCCTCCGGCGTCGTCGCCCAGCGAAAATCGTCCCCGCCATGCTCCGCGGCGATTGCCTTGACCGTTTCGGCCTGCTCGGCAACACCGGCCGGGCTGCCGTGAAATTCGAAAAAAAGGGTCGGGGCAACTTTGTGGTCGAGCTTTGAATATTTATTGATCGCGTCCATCTGCGATTCGTCGAGCAGCTCGATGCGCGCGACCGGGACGCCGCTTTGGATCGTCAGGATCACGCTGTCGACGGCCGCCTCCAACGTCGGAAAGGCGCAGACCGCCGCCGAGATCGCTTCCGGAATGCCGTAAAGCCGGACAGTCAGCTCGGTAATGATGCCGAGAGTGCCTTCCGAGCCGACGAAAAGCCGGGTCAGATCGTATCCTGCTGCCGATTTGCGGGCGCGACGCGCCGTGCGGATGATTCGGCCATCGGCGAGCACCACGGTCAGCGACAGCACATTCTCGCGCATTGTGCCGTAGCGTACCGCATTCGTGCCCGAGGCGCGGGTCGCCGCCATGCCGCCGAGCGAGGCGTCGGCGCCCGGGTCGATCGGAAAAAACAACCCGGTGTCGCGCAGATGCTCGTTGAGTTGCTTGCGGGTCACCCCGGCCTCGACGGTGGCGTCGAGATCCTCGGCATTGACGCGCACGATGCGGTTCATCTGGGTCATGTCGATAGAGACGCCCCCCGCCAGCGCCGCTACGTGACCTTCCAGCGAGGTGCCGGTGCCGAAAGCGATGACCGGCGTTGTATGTGCGGCGCACAGCTTGACGATCGCGGCGACCTCCTCACTCGTGTGCGGGAACGCGACTGCGTCCGGCGAATGGGCGGGATGATACGATTCGTCCTTGCCGTGCTGCGCACAGACCGCCGCCGAGGTGGAAAGGCGTTCGCCCAGAAGCTGGCGCAGCCCGGCGAGCAGCAATGGGGCGATCGGTTCGCGACGAAGGGCGGATGCAAGCATGCCAGCGACCATAAATGTACGGCGGGCGTGAAGTGGGAGCATTACTCCCGCCTTGTCGTCGCCGCAATGCGCATTGCGGGAATTCTGTTGCCGGACATGTCGCGGACCGAGGCCGGTATATTGTTTCACGCCGGAAAACCCGACTGCGGCGGCAGTTCGTTGCATTTTCTCGATTCGGTCTCGGTCGTCATTGAGCAAACACCGGAGAAACACCACGTTTTGGGAAATTTGCGCGGCGGGTTCAGGAGGTCGCGATGGCGCTCAGGGCGGTCACGCTCGACGATAAATACGTACTCGACAGGGGGCGCGTCTATCTGACCGGGACGCAGGCCTTGGTGCGTCTGCCGATGATGCAGCGCCAGCGCGACGTTGCCGCTGGGCTCAATACCGGCTGTTTTATCTCAGGGTATCGCGGATCGCCGCTGGGCGGCCTCGATCAGGCGCTGTGGGGCGCGCGCCGGTTTCTCGAACGCAATCACATCCGTTTTCAGCCGGCGATCAACGAAGAGCTGGGCGCCACGGCGATCTGGGGAAGTCAGCAGTTGGGTCTGTTTCCCGGCGCAAAATACGACGGCGTCTTTGCCATGTGGTACGCCAAGGGACCCGGCGTCGATCGCAGCGGCGACGCGCTAAAGCACGGCAATTCCGCCGGCTCGGCGCCGCATGGCGGCGTATTGCTGCTCGCCGGCGACGATCACACCTGCAAATCCTCGACCCTGGCGCACCAATCCGAATACGCGTTCATGGACGCCTGTATCCCGGTTCTTAATCCGTCGGGCGTACAGGAGATCCTCGATCTCGGCCTTTATGGCTGGGCGATGTCGCGTTACTCTGGCTGCTGGATCGCGTTCAAGACGATCGCCGAGACAGTTGACAGCTCGGCCTCGGTAGACATCGCCCCGGAACGAACCCGGATTGTGTCGCCCGAGGACTTCGAGATGCCGCCGGGCGGGCTCAATATCCGCTGGCCCGATCAGCCGCTCGATCAGGAATACCGGCTGCACAAGTTCAAGCTCTACGCCGCTCTTGCTTTTGCTCGCGCCAACCGGCTCGACCGAATCGTCATCGACAGCCCATCTCCGCGCTTCGGCATCGTAACGACCGGCAAATCGTATCTCGACGTGCGTCAGGCACTGGACGACCTCGGCATCGACGAGGCACATGCCGCCGAAATCGGCATCCGCCTCTACAAAGTGGCGATGTCGTGGCCGCTCGAACGCGAGGGCATCCGCCATTTCGCCGAGGGGCTCGAAGAGATCCTGGTCGTCGAAGAAAAACGGGCGATCATCGAAAATCAATTTAAAGAACAGCTTTACAATTGGCGCGAGGACGTGCGCCCGCGGGTTATCGGCAAATTCGACGAGAGCCGAAATTGGATCCTCCCGTCCAATGGCGAACTGACCCCCGCCCAAATCGCGCGGGTGATCGCCCAGCGCATCGGCCGCTTTTATACGTCGCCGCGCATCGTCGAGCGGCTCGCCTTCCTCGAATTGAAGGAGCGGCAGCTCGGCGGCAATGTCGTGCCGTTCGCCCGCACGCCCTATTTCTGCTCGGGTTGCCCGCACAACACGTCGACCAAAGTGCCCGAGGGCAGCCGTGCAGTTGCCGGCATCGGCTGCCACTATCTGGCGCAGTTCATGGACCGCTCGACCGCGACCTTTACCCAGATGGGCGGTGAGGGGACGCCGTGGATAGGCCAGGCGCCGTTTACCGAAACCCCGCACATCTTCGCCAATCTCGGCGACGGCACCTATACCCATTCGGGTGTGCTGGCGATCCGGGCCGCGGTCGCCGCCAAGGTCAACATCACCTATAAACTGTTGTTCAACGACGCCGTGGCGATGACCGGGGGCCAGCCGCTCGACGGCGGCCTAAGCGTGCCGGTATTGACCCGCCAGCTTGCCGCCGAAGGGGTCGGGCCGATCGTCGTCGTCACCGACGAGCCGGACAAATACCCGCCGGGTGTCGATTTTGCGGCCGGCGTGACCGTGCGCCATCGCGACGATCTCGATATGGTGCAGCGCGATTTGCGCGTGATGCCCGGCGTCAGCGCCATTGTCTACGATCAGACCTGCGCCGCCGAAAAACGTCGCCGCCGCAAGCGCGGCCGCTTTCCCGACCCGGCCAAGCGGGTCTTTATCAACGATCTGGTGTGCGAGGGTTGCGGCGATTGCTCGAAAACCTCGAACTGCCTGTCCGTGGTGCCGGTCGAGACCGAGTTCGGGCGCAAGCGGGCAATCGATCAGTCGAGCTGCAACAAGGACTATTCCTGCGTCGAAGGCTTTTGCCCGAGCTTTGTGACCGTCCACGGCGGCGGGCTAAAAAAGGGCCGGGCCGGCGATCTCGGCGAGGACGGCCTGCCGGCATTGCCCGAACCCAGCCCATCCCGCGCTCGACGAGCCTTATGGCATCCTCGTTACCGGCGTCGGCGGGACCGGCGTGGTCACGATCGGGGCGTTGCTCGGGATGGCCGCGCATCTTGAAAGCAAAGGCTGCACGATCCTCGACATGACCGGGCTCGCGCAGAAGGGCGGGGCGGTTTACAGCCATGTCCGGATCGCCCGCGAGCCCGACCAAATCCATGCGGTGCGCATCGCCGCAGGCGGCGCCAAATTGCTGCTCGGCTGCGATCTCGTGGTTTCAGCCAGCGCCGATGCGTTGTCGAAGCTCGAACCCGGCCACAGCCGCGCCATCATCAACAGCCACGAAATCATCACCGGCGATTTCACCCGAAATCCGGATCTGGTCTTTCCGACCAGCGCGCTGGAACGCAGCATCGCCGAGGCGACCGGTCCGGCAAACGCCGAGTTTGTCGACGCGACGCGACTGGCGACCGGCCTTTTCGGCGATTCGATCGCCAGCAATCTGTTCATGCTCGGCTATGCCTATCAGCGCGGGCTGGTCCCATTGTCGGCCGAGGCCATCGAACGCGCGATCGCCTTGAATGGCGTTGCCGTCGAATTCAATCAAGGCGCGTTCCGCTGGGGGCGGCGCGCGGCGATCGATCTGACGCTTGTCGAAGCCCGCGCAACCCCGGCGGCGGCGATCCCGCCGAGCCACCGCCTATCCGAAACCCTCGATCAGGTGATCGAGCGCCGGGTCGAGTTTTTGACCGGCTATCAGGATGCCGCCTACGCCGCGCGCTACGCGGCCCGCGTCAGCCGCGTACGCGAAGCCGAGACGGCCTGCATGCCGGGCGTCACGGCGTTGACCGAAGCGGTCGCCAAGGCCCTGTTCAAGCTGATGGCGTACAAAGACGAATACGAGGTCGCCCGGCTCTACACCGAGAGCGACTTCTTGAAGCGGGTCGCCGATCGCTTCGAGGGCGCCTACGAGCTACGCTTCCACCTTGCCCCGCCTATTCTCGGCGATCGCGATCCTCAGACCGGGCATCTGCGCAAGCGTGAGTTCGGCCCGTGGATGCTGACTGTCTTTCGGATTCTGGCCAAGCTGCGCCGGCTGCGCGGAACGCCGTTCGACATCTTCGCCCGCAGCGAGGAACGACGCACCGAGCGCCGGCTGATCGGCGAATACGAGGCGGTGATCGACGAGATCCTCGCCCGTTTGACGCCTGCCAATCACGCGATCGCCGTCGAGCTGGCATCATTGCCGTTCGAGATCCGCGGCTTCGGCCACGTCAAGGAGGCGAACCTCGCCCGCGCCAAGACAAAGGAGGCGGCACTGCTCGCCCGCTTCCGGCTGCCATCGCCGGCGTCGGCGCTGGCGGCCGAATAGCGCGGTTGTAACCGCTGTTTCGCTTACCCGCCCGTCGCAGGCAGTGCCACGAATCGGGTGTTGCCGTCGCGCTCGACGCGGACCAGGAGATCTTTGCTTCCCTTCTTGGTGGAGACAGCCGCTTTCTGCTGTACCTCTTCCGGTGTTGCGACCGGCGCGCGGCCGATCGCGACGACGAGATCGCCCGGGCGCAACCCCTGTGTCGCGGCCGCGCTATTCGCCGGCACATCGATGATGACAACCCCCTTTGCCGCCTCCGGCAGCGAAAACTGCTTGCGCAGGTCCTCGGTCAGCTTGGCGATCTTGAGGCCAAGCGCATCGACCGTCGGTGGCGGTTTCGGCTTTTCCGGTTCCGGCGGGGGTGGCGGCGGACGATTCGGGTCGAGCGCTGCGACCTTGAGCGTGACGTCGTGCTCCTTGCGGTCGCGCCAGATCGTCAGCTTGACTGTTTTGTCGGGCGGCGTGCCGGCGACGAGGAGAGGCAGTTGCCGGCTGCGGTCGATCGGCTTGCCGTCATAGGTCAGGATCACGTCACCGGGTTCCAGTTTTGCCTGGGCCGCGGGGCTCGCTTGGTCGATCGTCGCGACCATCGCGCCGCGGCTTTTGTCCAGACCGACAGCTTCGGCCAGCGCGTCGGTGACCGGCTGAATGCGCGCCCCGATCCAACCGCGCTCGACTTTGCCGGTTGCCTTGAGCTGATCGATGATCGGCCGCGCAAAAGCAGAAGGCACCGCAAAGCCAATACCGATCGACCCTCCGGATGGCGAGTAGATCGCGGTGTTGATTCCGATCACCTGCCCGGCAAGATCGAACATCGGGCCGCCCGAATTGCCGCGGTTGATCGATGCATCAGTCTGCAGGAAGTCGTCGTAGGGTCCCGAATGAATGTCGCGTGCCGTAGCCGAGATAATGCCTGAGGTGACCGTACCACCGAGGCCGAAAGGATTGCCGATCGCGAGCACCCAATCCCCGACCCGGGCCTTGGTCGAATCGCCCCAAATTGCCGCAGGCAGCGGTTTCGCCGCGTCGATCTTCAACAGCGCCAGATCGCTGACCGGGTCGCGCCCGACCACCCGCGCCTGCAAGGCCGTGTTGTCGGACAATGTGACCGTAATCTGATCGGCATTGGCGATCACGTGGTTGTTGGTGACGATCAGACCCGAAGGATCGATGATGAACCCCGACCCCAGCGACGCGACCGGCGGCGCCAATCCGTTCGGGCTGCCCGGCGCCCCGTTATCGCCGAGAAAGTCGTGGAAAAACTGGTCGAGCGGCGAGCCCGGCGCGGGGGCTTGTCCTTGGGGGCCATCCTTCGGCAGTCCTGTGACGCCGGCCTGGGTCGTCGAGATGTTGACCACCACCCCGAGGAGCCTCGCCGCCAAATCAGCGAAGACTTCGGAAAACAGATGTCGATGCCGGCGGGTCGGCGCGGCCCGGCGCCGCCGCGATCAGCAACGCAATCAACAATGCCGCCCGCATCACGCCTCGGCGGCCGACCACTTTCACGAGACCTGTTCCTTCCCCCGGACTACGCCATGCTTACCGTCAGGGGATCTCGCGCTGGCGTTCCTGCGGCGCTCGATATGAAATGGCGGCGGGGAGCTTGGCAAGACGGAAGCACGACGTGACGATACGCGATGATCAGGCGGCCGGGGAGTTTTTGCGGGCCCTGTTCGATGCCGCTCTCGCCGCGGCCGATCCTGATCGGGCGCTGGCCGGTCGGATCCCCGAGGCGGTCCGCGGACGCACCGTCGTGGCTGGCGCAGGCAAGGCGGCGGCGGCAATGGCGCGCGCCTTCGAGACGAGGTGGCAGGGTCCGCTGGAAGGCCTCGTCTTGACCCGCTACGGTCATGCTGTTCCCTGTGACCGGATCGAAATCATCGAAGCGAGCCATCCTGTGCCCGACGCTGCGGGAGAGCGCGCGGCGAGGCGGATCCTCGATCTTGCCCACGGGCTCGGGCCCGACGACCAGTTCGTGTTTCTGGCTTCGGGCGGCGGCTCGGCGCTGCTTGCCTTGCCGGCTCCGGGCCTTACGCTGAGTGACAAGCAGGCGGTGACGCGTGCGCTGTTGCGCTCGGGCGCGACCATTACCGAGATCAACACGGTGCGCAAGCATCTCTCGGCGATCAAGGGGGGCCGGCTTGCCGCCGCCGCAGCGCCGGCGCAGGTCGTCACCTTGGCGATTTCCGATGTTCCCGGCGACGATCCCGCAGTCATCGCCTCGGGACCGACGGTGCCCGACGCGACGACCTTTGCCGATGCCCGCGCGGTGCTGGCTAAGTACGGCATCGGCGAGCCGGCGGCGGTCATCGCGCACCTCGCGGCGCAGCAGAGCGAGACCCCGAAACCCGATGACCCGATCTTCGCGCGGACCCGGTTCGAGCTGGTCGCGAGCCCGCAGGGATCGCTGCGCGCCGCCGCCGAAGCGGCGCTGCGGCAAAACATCACGCCGATCGTGTTGAGCGACCGGATCGAGGGAGAAGCCCGCGACGTTGGCCTCGTTCACGCCGCGATCGCGCGTCAGCTGCGCGCCGGAGAGTTCCGCGTAGGGGACCGGACGGTGGCGCTTCCCGCTGTGTTGTTGTCGGGCGGCGAGACCACCGTAACCGTCAAGGGCAAGGGCCGCGGCGGGCGCAACGTCGAGTTTCTGCTGGCGCTTGCCGTGGCGCTCGACGGGGCCGAAGGGATTTCGGCGCTCGCCTGCGACACCGACGGCATCGACGGAACCGAAGACAATGCCGGGGCGATCGTCTATCCGGGCAGCATCGCGCGTGCCGCGGCCCGCGGGATCGGAGCAACCGCCGCGCTCGCCGACAATGACGGGTACGGGTTTTTCGCTGCCCTCGGCGATCTCGTGGTGACCGGCCCGACACTGACCAATGTCAACGATTTCCGGGCGATCCTGGTCGATGGCTGAAAGGGTTTGCTGAGGAGACGGAGATGCGGCGGCAGCGCAGCGCAAAGATCGTCGCGACCCTCGGCCCGTCGAGTTCGACGCTCGAGCAGATTCGCGCGCTGTTCGAGGCCGGCGTCGACGTCTTTCGCCTCAATTTCAGCCACGGGACGCATCGCGAGCACCTTGCTCGATTTGAGGCGATCCGGCAGGTCGAGCACGAGACCGGGCGGCCGATCGGCATTCTCGCCGATCTGCAAGGGCCAAAACTGCGCCTCGGCACGTTCGAGGCAGGTCGAATCGAGCTCACCGCCGGCGCTCGTCTGCGCCTCGACCTCGATCCGTGCCCCGGCGATCAGACGCGCGCACCATTGCCCCATCCCGAGATTTTCGCGGCGCTGCAGCCGGGCACCCAATTGCTGCTCGACGACGGCAAGGTGCGGCTCGAGACCGAGAGTTGCGGCGCCGGGTTTGCCGAGACCCTGTGCCGGGTCGGCGGGCCGCTCTCGGACCGCAAGGGGGTAAATGTCCCAAACGCTGTGCTGCCGATGTCGGCTATCACCGAAAAGGACCGCGCCGATCTTGCCTTTGCGCTCGATCATGGCGCTGATTGGATCGCATTCTCGTTCGTTCAGCGTCCCGACGACGTGGCGGAGGGCCGCAAACTCGTCGCCGGTCGCGCCGGGGTCATGGTCAAGCTCGAAAAGCCCGCGGCGATCCAGCGTTTGTCGGAAATCATCGAGCTTGCCGATGGCTTGATGGTGGCGCGCGGCGACCTCGGGGTCGAGATGCCGCCGGAGGATGTGCCGAGCGTGCAAAAGCTGGTGGTGCACGCCTGCCGTGTCGCCGGCAAGCCGGTCGTCGTCGCGACCCAGATGCTCGAATCGATGATCACGTCGCCGACGCCGACCCGCGCCGAAACCTCGGATGTGGCCACTGCGGTTTATGAGGGCGCCGACGCGGTCATGCTGTCCGCCGAGACCGCCGCCGGGCGCTATCCGGTCGAATCCGTGGCGATGATGAACCGTATCGCCTGTCGGGTGCAGCAGGATCCGCTCTACTTCACGATGCTCGAGGGGACCCTGATCGAGCATGAGCACACCGCTCCGGACGCGATCAGCGCCGCCGCTTGCCAGGTCGCAAGTACGGTCGGGGCGGCGGCGATCGTTTCCTACACGACCTCGGGGGCCACTGCGCTGCGCGCCGCGCGCGAGCGCCCGGAAGTGCCGATCCTCGTGCTCACTTCGAAGCTCGGCACCGCCCGGCGGCTCGCCGTCTTATGGGGTGCGCACTGCGTTCACACGAGCGACATCAAGAACTTCAACGACATGGTTCAAAAGGCGGTGCGGATCGCCCACCGTGAAGAAATCGCGCAACCCGGGCAGCGCGTCGTCGTCACCGCCGGAGTTCCGTTCGGCACCCCCGGCGCCACCAACGTGCTGCGCATCGCCTGGGTCGACCGCTGATCGCCCCCTCGATCGCCGGCGAAGCGACGAGCGGGCAATCCCTATGCCCAGACAGCGATGCTCCGGAAAGTGCTGCTATGAGTGTGAGTGCCAATGAGCGTGATGCTGTTCAAGTGTCGGGTCTATTGCGGCCCTCACGAGGGCGTCGACCCAGCGGCTAGCCCGATTTGTCGCAGCTGCGGAACATGCTGCATGCGCCGCCCGTTGTGACACAGCCTAGCCGGCCTTTGTGCACCCCCGTCGGCTTACGCCCCTGCACGTCGAAGTCATGGACCTATCCGTCGTTATCCCCGTAAGAAACGAGGCCACGAACATCGCGCCTCTGGTCGCCGAAATCCAAGCCGCGCTCGACGGGATATGCG
This sequence comes from uncultured Alphaproteobacteria bacterium, assembly GCA_963785565.1. GTDB lineage: Bacteria > Pseudomonadota > Alphaproteobacteria > ATCC43930 > CGMCC-115725 > AP-15. The sequence continues at coordinate 20,528 of CAWAVV010000035.1, forward strand.
CCTATGAGATCGTTTACGTGGACGACGGCAGCACCGATGCGACTGCCGCCGAGATCTTGCGGCTGACGCCACAGGCGCCGCAGTTGCGGTTGCTGCGCCATGCGCAAAGCTGCGGGCAGAGCGCGGCGATTCGTACCGGCGTCAGGGCGGCGCGGGCAGCCTGGATCGCGACGCTCGACGGCGACGGCCAAAACGATCCAGCCGACATTCCGGAATTGTGGGAGCTCGCCCGCGCGGCGCCGCCGGCTTGGCCGCTTCTGGTCACCGGCTATCGCCGAATTCGGCGGGACAGCTGGTCGAAGCGTGCGGCGTCGCGGATAGCCAACCGGATCCGCCGCCGGCTTCTCGGCGACGATACCCCGGACACCGGGTGCGGGCTGAAGCTGTTTTCGCGCACACTGTTTCTCGATCTGCCGGATTTCGACCACATGCACCGATTTCTTCCGGCATTGGTGCTGCGTGCCGGCGGCAACGTGCGCTCGGTGCCGGTCAATCATCGGCGTCGTCGGGGCGGCGTCTCGAAATACGGCGTGTTCGACCGCCTGGGCGTCGGGATCGTCGATCTATTTGGCGTGATGTGGCTGCAGCGGCGAGCGACCCGTCCATACCTGCTGGTCGAGCCGTCGCCGGACGAGCCCGCCGCGGCGTCGGGGGGTCGCCCGCCGTGCCGGTGCTTCGGTGATGCAAAAGGAGACGGGGACGACGACGCTCGACGTTCCCGCGACCTGGTTTCACCGCATGGCGCGCCTGCTCCTTCTGGGCCTGCTGCTGGTTGGGGCCGTCATCGCCTGGCGCTGGCGCGCATTGTTCGGCCCCGCTGAGCTCGGCGCCATTATCGGCCGATATCCATTAGCGCCTCTGGTGTTTCTCGCCGTGCACGTTGTCGGCAGCCTGTTGTTCGTTCCGCGCACCGTGCTGGCGGTTGCCGCGGGGCTGTTGTTCGGCGTTGGATGGGGCATTGTTTGGGCCGCGATCGGTAGCGTCGCCGGCGCGGTGGCAGGATTTCTCGTCGCTCGCCATCTCAATGCCGGCCTATTCGACCTTTATCGCAGCGATGCCATCCGCTCGATCCTCGATCGCGTGGAGCAGGGGGGCTGGCGTGCCGTTGCGGGACTGCGGCTGATCCCGGTCATTCCCCACTCTCTCTCGAATTACGGGTTGGGACTGACGCGGCTGCCGCTCGGGGGCTACGCATTCGGCTCGCTGCTCGGCCAGTTGCCGTTGACAATCGCCTATGTCGACTTCGGCGCCGCCGGCGAGCGGGCAATGCTTGGCGCCGCCGGATGGCTGGTGCCGACCCTAATTGGCCTAGCCGCGCTCGCCGTGTCGCTGGCAGTACCGGCGATCGCCCGCAAACGCCCGCGTTAGCGGCCATCGAGAGCCCGCGGCATCGGCCCGCCAGTGGCCCAATCGAGCAGCTCGACGGTATGCAGGACCGGCGCAGCGCAGCCGGGGGCGAGCTGGGTAATGCAGCCGATATTGCCGGTGGCGACGATATCAGGGCGGGTCTGGGCGATCTTGGCTAGCTTGCGCTCGCGCAGTTTTCCCGCGATCTCCGGCTGCAGCAAATTGTAGGTTCCGGCCGAGCCGCAGCAGAGGTGCCCCTCAGGGACATCCTGCGCTTCGAACCCGGCTGCCGTCAGCAGCGACTTTGGTCCGCCGTGAATTCGCTGGCCGTGCTGCATCGAGCATGCGGAATGATAGGCGACGCGCCGGCTGGTGGCCGCGACCTCGGGCGAGGGTGGGCGCAGCCCGATCGTCTCGATAATTTCGGTGACGTCGCGGGCGAGGGCGGCGATCCGCGCGGCCTTCTCGGCATAGGCGGGATCCTCGCGCAGCATGAAGCCGTAATCCTTGACCGTCGTGCCGCAGCCTGAGGCGTTGATCACGATCGCGTCGAGCCCGCCGGCGACGCGTTCGCGCTCCCAGGCGTCGATATCTGCGCGCGCAAAGGCCAGTGCCTCCGCCTCTTGACCCAGATGATGGACCAGCGAGCCGCAGCACCCGCTGCCTCGCGGAACGACGACCTCGCAGCCGTGGCGGGTCAACAGCCGGATCGTCGCCTCGTTGATCTCGGGGGCCAGCACCCGCTGGGCGCAGCCGGTCAGTAATGCCACCCGCATCCGCCGTTCTCCCTCGGCGGGAAAGACGCGCTGTCGATCGGTTGGCGAGGCCTTCGGGACGGAGGCTGGGGCCAGCGCGAGCAACGGCGTGAGCTGCCTCGGCAGAAATCGCGCGAAGCGCTTGGCCAGAACGGCGCCGCGCAACGCCAGGCGGAATCGCGCTGGCCGGGTCAGCACGTTGCCGAGCAGCCGTCGCAATGCCCGCTCGGCCCAGGGCCTCTGGTATCTCTGCTCGATCCAGCGTCGGCCATGATCGACGAGGTGCATGTAATTGACCCCCGACGGGCAGGTCGTCATGCAGGAGAGGCAAGAGAGACAGCGGTCGATGTGTTTGACCGTGTCGGCGGTGATGTTCCCGTCTCCGGCCAGCATGTCCTTGATCAGGTAGATGCGCCCGCGCGGCCCGTCGAGTTCGTCGCCGAGCAGCAGATAGGTCGGGCAAGTCGCGGTGCAGAATCCGCAATGGGTGCAGGTTCGCAAAATCTTTTCGGACTGGGCGGTATCGGGATCGGCCAGCTGCTCGGCTGAAAAATCGGTGCGCACGGCCTCAGCTCCCCTCGACCATGCGCCCGGGGTTGAGGATGTGGCGAGGGTCGAAGCTGTCCTTGACCCGGGCCGCGAGCGCCGCGAGGGCAGGCGGCTGCGGCTCGAACACCGGCACAGCACGGCGCAATGCCGCCGAGCCTTTGACCAACGTGGCGTGGCCGGTGCCATGCCCATCCACGCCACGGATCGCCGTGCGGATCAGTGCCGCGCCGCCATCCTCGGGCCCACCTTTGCTCGCGACTGCGACCCACAACAGGCCGCCGCCCCAATCGACGATACCACGTCGCGTCGACCACGCGGGCGATCGCCCCTCCGAGCTCCGCGCCACGGCTTGGCGCTACCGAAACGCGCCAGACGGTGCGATCGGCAAGACCGGCAAGCGGCTCGACATCGCGGATCGCCCCCCAGAACGTCATCGAGGCGTCGTCATCGAGCACCGTCGAATCGCAATCCGTGGCCAGCTCAGCCAGCAATCGCTCGCGCCGGAAGGTGACGGAGGGCGGCGGCCCTTCGAGGCGAAGGGCGGCTATCCCGGGGAGATCCGCCAGCGAAGTCAGCGCCGCGGTCGCGCCAGCCGGCAGATAGGCGGCGCCGGAGACCTCGTGCGGCGAGGCGAGCGCCCGGCTCATCGCGCGCACCGCCGCCGCCGGATCGAGACCGCACAGCACGACCGTTTCGGTGTGCTCCGGCCGCGGCAGCACCTTGACCGTTACCTCTTCGAGCGCGGCCAAGGTCCCATAGGAGCCGGCGATCAGTTTCGAGAGATCGTATCCGGTCACGTTCTTGACGACTTTGCCGCCCGATTTGAACACCTCGCCGCGACCGCTGACGCCGCGGAAGCCGAGAAAATGGTCGCGCGCCGCGCCCGCCTTGATCCGCCGCGGCCCCGACAGGTTGCAGGCGAGCGCGCCGCCGATGGTCCGCCGAACGGCGTCGCCAGCGGGGACGCCAAGCAACGCGCCCCAATTCGGCGGCTCAAAGGCGAGCATCTGACGGGCCGGCGCGAGCGCTGCCTCGATGACCGCGAGCGGGGTCGCGGCGGCGGCGGTCAGAACCAGCTCGTTCGGCTGATAATCGCGGATCCCGGAGAGTTCGGATAAATCGAGGATGCGCGGGGTCTGAATTGGCCGCCCGAGCCCACGTTTGGACCCGCCCCCAACAAGTTCGACCGGCTCCTCCGCGGCAAGCGCTTCGGCGATGGATTCGCGCAATTCATCGAGCGTCGTCGGTAAGAATTGGACCATGTCGCCGGCACGATGTCATCGGGAGCCTAGCGACGCAATCGCGTGGACGCTGTGATGGATCTCGGTTTGAGCGGGACAAGTGCAAGATAGCGGTAAGCGGCACATCCGCTCAGCCGGCACCGTGCTCCTCAAGCGCCGCTCCCCAGATTTCGCGCGCGGCGTCCGCATTGATGAGTGCAATGCGCGAACCCGACGATCAGGTCGGGCCAAGCTGAGCGCCAGAAGAACGCGGTTACCAGTCCGGCCGTGATAATAGCCACATTGGCTAGGGCGTCATTCCGGGCCGACAAGAACGCCGCACGTGTAAGGCTGCCGCCGTGATGACGGTAGCGAGCCAGCATTATTGCGCAGGTCATGTTGACTACCAACGCGCCAAGGCCTGCCAGCGTTAGCGGCAGGGGCTCCGGCGCGACCGGGGCGGCCAGCTTCCCCCACGCGGTCCAGAGCGTCGCCAGACCCGGCACAAGCAGGAGACCGGCGAGGAGCATTCCCAACCGCGCCCGGTTTCGCGCCGACCACCCCAATGCAACGGCGATCAGCAGATTGACCGACGCATCTTCCAGGAAATCGATGCTGTCGGCGAACAGCGACACCGAGCTGATCGCCACGGCTACGGCAAACTCCACTCCGAAGTAGGCCAGGTTGAAGATGGCGACGAGCCAAACCGTGCGACGGAGCGGATGCATCAGCCGCGGCGTCTGATGACGCCTCGCACCGACGCGCTGACGGCAGCGTTCAAAACCGCGGCAGGTCGGGGAACGGCACTCGGCCGGCGTGGATGTGAAGACGGCCGAGTTCGGCGCAGCGGTGCAGCTGCGGAAACACCTTGCCAGGGTTCAGCAACCCGTCGGGATCGAAGGCGCATTTGACCCGCTGCTGGTGGGCCAGGTCGCTTTCGTCGAACATGGTTCCCATCAAGTCGCGCTTTTCGACGCCGACCCCGTGCTCGCCGGTCAGAACGCCGCCGACCTCGACGCACAGCCGCAGGATGTCCGAGCCGAACGCCTCGGCGCGCTCGGTCTCGCCGGGCTTGTTGGCGTCGTAAAGAACCAGCGGGTGAAGGTTGCCGTCGCCGGCGTGAAAGACATTGGCGACGCCGAGCCCATACCGCTCTGATAGCGCGCCGATGCCGGTCAGCACCTGCGCCAGCCTGCCGCGCGGGATCGTGCCGTCCATGCAGTAGTAGTCCGGCGAGATCCGCCCGACCGCCGGAAAGGCGGCCTTGCGCCCGGACCAGAAGGCCAGCCGCTCGGCGTCGTCGCCGCTGATCCTGACCGAAGCGGCGTGGTGCTCGCGGGCAATCGCCTCGACCTGGGCGATTAGATGGTCGATTTCGGCCGGCGCGCCATCGAGCTCGACGATCAGCAAAGCCTCGACATCGAGCGGGTAGCCGACATTGACGAAAGCCTCGGCGGCGTGGATCGCCGGCCGGTCCATCATCTCCATCCCGCCCGGGATGATGCCGGCAGCGATCACCGCGGCAACGCAATTGCCGGCATCCTCGGTCGTGGCGAACCCGATCAACAGCGCGCGCGCCGCCGTCGGCTTGGGCAGGATGCGCACCGTGACCTCGGTCACGACCCCCAGGAGCCCCTCGGAACCGGTCACCACGCCCAACAGATCGTAGCCTTCGGCGTCGAAATGCTTGCCGCCGAGCCGGACGATCTCGCCATCCATCAGCACCAGCTCGACGCCGAGGATGTTGTTGGTGGTCAGCCCGTATTTGAGGCAATGCACGCCGCCGGAATTTTCGGCGACATTGCCGCCGATCGTGCAGGCGATCTGGCTCGACGGATCGGGCGCGTAATAAAAGCCGGCATGCTCGACCGCCTGGGTCAATGCCAGATTGGTGACGCCGGGCTGAGCCACCACACAGCGATTGTCGTAATCGATCTCGAGGATGCGGTTGAACTTGGCCATGCCGAGCAATACGCCGTCGGCCAACGGCAATGCCCCGCCCGAAAGCGAGGTGCCGGCGCCGCGCGGCACCACCTTGACGCCGATCTCCTTGCAATAGCGCAGGACCGCGGCGACCTCTTCGACCCGCGACGGGAGCACCACGACCAATGGCAGCTGGCGATAAGCGGTCAGCCCGTCGCTCTCATAGGCGCGCCGCTCGGGCTCCGAGACGATGACGCCTTCGCCCGGCACGATCTGGCGTAACGCCTCGACGATCTCGGCGCGGCGCTGCAGCACCGCGGCATCGGGCGTCGGCATCTTCATCGGCCGGCCCGCCGGTTCGTCGGCGGCAGCTTCGCCTTAGCCCTGGCGCGCCTTGTAGCGCGGGTTGGTCTTGTTGATCACATAGACGCGACCCTTGCGCCTGACGATGCGGCAGTTTTTGTCGCGCTTCTTTAGCGATTTCAGCGAGTTGACGATCTTCATGGTAATATCCTTGGGCTGAACCCGAACATAGGGAGCGACCGTGTCGCTGTCAAATCCGGGAAAGCTCTGACAATCGTGGTCGGCGTTGGAGCTGGTGCGGTCGAGAAAACTCGAACTTCCACGGAGTTTCCCCCACAGCGACCTCAACGCTGCGCGTCTACCAATTCCGCCACGACCGCACGGCAGGGGGAACAGCCTCGCATCTCGCCGCGAGGCGGCGTGATTAGCAAATCCGCGCTACCATATCAAGCAGCATGGGGCTTGAGACCGTAACCGAAGGCGCTGCGGTGGAATGGCGATCAAGCGCGATCGCCGTCCCCTACGCGCACGCCGTCGAAGAGATGGAGGGCCGGGTCGCCGCGATCCGCGCCGGCACGGCGCCCGAACTCGTCTGGCTATTGGAGCATCCACCGCTTTACACCGCCGGGACCAGCGCCCGCGACGAGGATCTGCTCGAGCCCGAGCGCTTTCCGGTACATCGCACCGGTCGCGGCGGGCGGTACACCTATCACGGGCCGGGGCAGCGCGTCGCCTACGTCATGCTCGATCTCGCCCGCCGCGGCGAGGACGTGCACTGCTACGTCCATCACCTCGAAGAATGGGTGATTCGCGCGCTCGCACGCTTCGAAGTCAGCGGCGAGCGGCGCGAGGGCCGGGTCGGCATCTGGGTTCGGCGTGGCGCCGGCGAGGCCAAGATCGCCGCGATTGGCGTGCGGGTGCGGCGCTGGGTGACCTATCACGGCATGGCGCTCAACATCGATCCCGACCTCGACCATTACCGCGGCATCATTCCCTGCGGCATCGACCGAAGCACGGGGTCACCTCGCTCGCCGATCTCGGCGTGGCCGCGACGATGGCCGATGTCGACGCCGCCCTGCGCGCCACCTTCGCCGAAGCCTTCGACGAGCCGCCCGCCTGCCGATGACCACGCTGTTCGAAAACCAGGCGCCGCGGCCGCTCGCCGACGGCTGCGGCCGAAAAGCCTCGCCGAGGTCGTCGGCCAGGATCATCTGCTGGGTCCGGACGGCCCGATCGGACGCATGGTGGCGAGCCGGCAGCTGTCCTCGATGATCCTGTGGGGCCCCCCGGCTGCGGCAAGACCACGATCGCGCGGCTGTTGGCGCACGGCACCGACCTCCATTTCGAACCGTTGTCGGCGGTCTTTTCCGGGGTTGCCGATCTGCGCAAGGTGTTCGATGCGGCCAGGAAGCGGCGCGAGATGGGCCACGGCACGCTCCTCTTCGTTGACGAGATCCACCGCTTCAACCGCGCCCAGCAGGACGCCTTTCTGCCGGTGGTCGAGGACGGCACCGTGGTGCTGGTCGGGGCCACGACCGAGAACCCGTCTTTCGAGCTGATCGGGGCGTTGCTGTCGCGGGCCCAGGTGCTGGTCTTGCGCCGGCTCGGCGACGACGACCTCGAAACCCTGCTGCGGCGGGCCGAGGACGCGCTCGGCCGTAAGCTGCCGCTGACCGACGACGCCCGCACTGCGCTGCGCGCAATGGCCGATGGCGACGGCCGCTTTCTGCTCAACCTCGTCGAGGAGGTCGCCCGCCTGCCTCCAGGCGCTATGCTGGGACCGACAGAGCTCGCGCGCCTGGTCCAGCAGCGCGCCCCGCTCTACGACAAGGCGCAGGAGGGCCATTACAATCTGATCAGCGCGTTGCACAAATCCCTGCGCGGCTCGGACACAGATGCGGCGCTTTATTGGCTCGCGCGCATGCTGGCCGGTGGCGAAGACCCGATCTACATCTTGCGCCGGCTGACCCGCGCCGCGGTCGAGGATATCGGGCTCGCCGATCCGCAGGCGGTGGTGCAGGCGCTGGCGGCATGGGACACATACGACCGGCTGGGCTCACCCGAAGGCGAGTTGGCGATCGCCCAATGCGTGATCTATCTGGCGACCGCGCCGAAATCGAACGCGGCCTATACGGCCTTTGGCGAAGCCCAACAGATGGCGCGCGAGACCGGCTCGTTGATGCCGCCGATGCACATTCTGAATGCCCCGACACGGCTGATGCGCAATCTCGGTTACGGCAAGGGCTATGTTTACGACCATGCCACCGAGGAAGGCTTCTCAGGCCAGAACTATTTCCCGGACGGGACCGCGCGCCGCACCTTCTACCGGCCGGGCGAACGCGGCTTCGAGCGCGAAGTCAAAAAGCGCCTCGATTATTGGGGCAAGCTGCGCGAGCGCGCGGCCGGACCGCCACCATGACCAACTCCGTCGAGACCGTAACCGTCGGTGGCGAGGACGGGCCGGTTCGCATTGATCGCTGGTTCAAGCGCCATTATCCGGCGCTGGCCCATGGCCGGCTCGAAAAACTGCTGCGCACCGGACAGATTCGGGTCGACGGCAAACGCGCCAAATCGGGCGACCGGGTGATGCCCGGCCAGGCGATCCGCATCCCGCCGCTAGATGCAGCGCCATCGTCCGCGGCATCCGCCGCGCCGCGGCCGTTGCTCCCCGCCGACGAAGCGATGCTGCGGAACGCGATCCTGCACCAAGACGAGGCGGTCATCGTGATCAACAAGCCGCCCGGCCTGGCGGTTCAGGGCGGGACCCGGTCCGAGCGCCATCTCGATGGTTTGTTGGACGCGCTCCGCTTTGGCCATGCCGAACGGCCGAAGCTTGTTCATCGGCTCGACAAGGATACCAGCGGCGTTCTGGTGATCGCCCGCAGCGCCGTGGCGGCGGCGTTTCTGACCCGGGCCTTTCGCGAAAGGACGACGCGAAAGATCTATTGGGCGCTGGCGGTCGGTGTCCCGAAACCGCCGCAAGGGCGTATCGCTCTGGCGCTCGCCAAGCGCTCCGGCCAGGGTGGCGAACGCGTCCGCGCCGACCCCGACGAGGGCAAGCACGCGGTCACCTATTACCGCGTCGTCGACAGCGTCGGCGAGCGGGTGAGCTGGCTTGCCCTGCTGCCGGTCACCGGGCGCACGCACCAGCTGCGCGCCCATTGCGCCGCGATCGGCGCCCCGCTTCTCGGCGACGGCAAATACGGAGGCGCCGCCACGCACCTCGCCGGGCCGCCGGGCGCGCGGCGGCTTCATCTGCATGCGCGCGCGCTCTCGATCCCGCACCCGCATGGCGGAATTCTGAAGATAGCCGCACCGCTGCCGTCGCACATGCGGCAGAGCTGGGAATTCTTCGGCTTTTCCGCCGATGTCGAGGATCCATTTTCCGGACTGGATCTGCCGGAATGAAGCGCTTCTATCAACAGACCGGGATCGTGCCGGCGGCAGGCGGTTATGGGGTCGCTCTCGACGGCAAACCGATCAAAACCCCGGCAAAGCAGCCTCTGGTCGTGCCGACCGCCGCACTCGCCGGCGCGATCGCTGCCGAATGGGAGGCTCAGCAAGGGGAGATTCGTCCGGCTCAAATGCCGCTGACCCGATTGGCCAGCACCGCGATCGATCGGGTGGCGCCGCAGCGCGAAGCAATCGTGCAGCAGATCGCCGATTACGCCGGGACCGATCTGGTCTGCTACCGGGCGGTACATCCGCCGGAGCTGGCGATACGCCAGCATGCGGTGTGGCAGCCGCTGGCCGATTGGGCGGCGCTGCGCTACGACGCTCCGCTCGAGATCGCCGCGGGAGTCATCCCGAAACCCCAGCCGCAGGCGAGCCTGCGCGCCTTTGCCGCCGCGGTCGCCGAACAGAATGATTTCGCGCTTGCCGCGTTGCATCTGGCGACCGGCGCCTGCGGCTCGCTGGTCATCGCACTGGCGCTGATCGAGGGCCGTCTCGACGCAGCCGAGGCCTTCGCGGCCTCGCAGCTCGACGAAAGCTTTCAGATCGAAGCCTGGGGCGAGGATCCGGAGCAAGCCCAGCGTCGGGCAGCCCTGGCCGAAGACATCGCTGCGGCGGCGCGGTTTCTGGCGCTGTTGCGTGCGTCGACCGGACGGGTAGCTTATCACTTCGCTTCGAGCAGGTGAAAGACCGACCGGCAATGCTCGGTAAAATCTCGCGTGACGATCGACCAGCCGCAGCTGTCGAGCCGGTCCTCCCAGACCCGCAGCGAATAATTCCGGTATCCGACTTCCCACTGGTGTCCACCCGGCGGTTCGACCGCGAACCGCTTTCGCCACAGCAATTTCTTCATCGAAAAATATTGACGAAATGTGGTCCGGTTCAGATAGACGTCGAGTGATACTTGGAACGCCATATAGGGGACCGAGACGATCAGGTATCTGGCGCCGCTCGCTCGGAAGGTCGACAGGACCGGCCCGACGCGCGACCAATCGATGTGTTCGAGCGTTTCGCAGCATAGGATCGCGTCATATCCGGCGATTCTCATTGGTGTGCAGCTCGCAGATGTTCGCCACAGCAATTTCTTCATCGAAAAATATTGACGAAATGAGGTGCGGTTCAGATAGACGTCGAGCGATACCTGAAACCCCATATAGGGGACCGAGACGATCAAGTATCTGGCGCCGCTCGCTCGGAAGGTCGACAGGACCGGCCCGACGCGCTGCCAATCGATATGTTCGAGCGTTTCGCAGCACAAGATCGCGTCATAGCCGGCGATCTCTTCGCTGCGCAGATCGCAGATGTCTCTTTCAAGATGCGGCACGTCCGGATAGGCGAACGCGCGCGGCGCCCGGTCGAGAGTGTGAACATCGTACCCGACATTGACCAATAGGCTGGTGACCAGCCCGAGCGCCGGTCCGACTTCCAGGACCTTTTGGCAATCGATCGTGCCGAGCAAATGAAGCTGCATCCATTGCTGCACGATTCGCTTCCGCGAGTAGTAGGCGTTCCAATCCTGCCGGGAAAAGAAATTGCCCGCTTTCCATTTCCCGATGTTGGAGATCGATCGTCGTCATCGTTCAAGCGCCGATGCCGCGCGCATCTCAGTCTCTAGCCTACGCACTGACCGGTTTTTCGGCGCCCTGTTCGGCCCGGAACTCCGCAAACACTTTGCTCGCCACCATCAGCAACTCGCGGATGATCGGCACGCCGACATAGCCGGACAGGTGCAGCAACGCTTCGGTCAATTCCTCCTCGGTCCAACCCTGGCGCAACGCCATGCGCAGATGCAGCGCAAGTTCGGGCTCGCGCCCGGTGGTCGTGTCCGAAATCACGCAGATCAGCGCGCGGGTCTTCAGATCGAGCCCGGGCCGCGTCCACAGCGCGCCGAACACGGTTTCGGTGGCGACGTCGATGAACTTCTTCATGACCGGGTCGCTGTAGATCTCGCGGGCAGAACGTTCGACCGCCGCATCGCCCATCAACCGGCGACGCATCGCCGCCCCTTTTTGATAAAGCTCGCTCTCCGCCATCGTCCTGACCTCGATCCGTTGGTTCTCGACGCGCCGGCAATTCTGCGCTTGATCGCCGTCGCCGAACAAGCTGCACAAAGGTCGAACCCGACTGCGGGTCTGGTCGCGGCGCACCGGTTGATGCTATCTCGCCGGTTCATTGTCGCGAGGCGCCATGGACAACATTCTCGACCGCCTGGAAGAAAAGCGGATAGCGGCGCGGGCGGGCGGCGGCGCCCAGCGGGTCGAAGCCCAGCACCGCCGCGGCAAACTGACCGCGCGCGAGCGGCTTGAGCTTTTGCTCGACGCCGATTCGTTCGAGGAATGGGACATGTTTGTCGAGCACCGCAGCCATGATTTCGGCATCGACCAGCACAAGGTCCCGGGCGACGGGGTCGTCACCGGCTACGGCACGGTCAACGGTCGCCTGGTTTTTGTGTTCAGTCAGGATTTCACCGTGTTCGGCGGTTCGCTCAGCGAGGCGCATGCCGAAAAGATCTGCAAGATCATGGACCAGGCGATGAATGTCGGGGCGCCGGTGATCGGGCTCAACGATTCGGGCGGAGCGCGCATCCAGGACGGGGTGGCCTCGCTTGCCGGCTACGCCGAAGTGTTCGAACGCAACGTGCTGGCCTCGGGCGTCGTGCCACAGGTGTCGATGATCATGGGGCCATGCGCCGGGGGTGCGGTCTATTCGCCGGCGATGACCGATTTCATCTTCATGGTCAAGGACACGTCCTACTTGTTCGTGACCGGGCCCGAAGTGGTCCGGACGGTCACGCACGAGACGGTGACACAAGAGGAATTGGGCGGCGCCGTCACCCATACGACGCGCTCGGGGGTCGCCGACCTCGCCTTTGAGAACGATGTCGAGGCGCTGATCGAGCTGCGCCGGTTCATCGATTTTCTGCCGGCATCGAACCGCGTCCAACCGCCATTGCGGCCGACTGCCGATCCGCGCGACCGGATCGAGCCTTCGCTCGACACCCTGGTTCCGAGCAATCCGAACAGGCCTTACGACATCAAGGAGCTGATCCTCAAGACCGTCGACGAAGGCGATTTCTTTGAAATCCAGCCGAATTTCGCCCGCAACATCATCGTTGGGTTCGCGCGTATGGAAGGATCGACGATCGGCATCGTCGCCAATCAGCCGATGGTGCTGGCCGGCTGTCTCGACATCGACAGCGCCCGCAAGGCGGCGCGCTTTGTGCGTTTTTGCGACTGCTTCAACATCCCGATCGTGACCTTTGTCGATGTGCCCGGATTTTTGCCGGGAACCGCTCAGGAATATGGCGGCATCATCAAGCACGGCGCCAAGCTGTTGTTCGCGTTCGCCGAGGCGACCGTGCCTAAGGTGACCCTGATCACCCGTAAGGCCTATGGCGGCGCCTATGACGTGATGAGCTCAAAGCATCTGCGCGGTGATCTCAATTTCGCCTGGCCCTCGGCCGAGATCGCGGTGATGGGGCCGAAGGGTGCGGTCGAGATCATCTTTCGCGCCGATCTCGGCGACGCCGCGGCGATCGAGGCGCGCACCGAGGAATATCGCGAGAAATTCGCCAATCCGTTCGTCGCCGCCAGCCGTGGCTTTATCGACGACGTGATCCAGCCGCACGACACCAGGCGGCGCCTCTGCCGCGCGCTCGCCATGCTGCGCGGCAAGCATCTGACCAACCCGCCCAAAAAGCACGACAACATCCCGCTGTGATGACCCAGATTTCATGGGCTATCGGAACCAGGACGCTTGATCCGCAGCCATCCGGGTCTGATGCGGAGGTGAAAAGTGCCTATCCTCGATGACGTTCTACCGGATTCGGCGAGACGGTAGAAGCGGCTCAGCTCCTCGACAGAGCTTGGAACGATGCTATCTTATAGTCCGCGCCATCGAGGCAAATCTAGATCTCAGCGGCATTCAACGCGCGCTTTTGATATTTTCCAATCGATTGATCGTACACACGTTCGGCCAATCCTCAACGGCTTAAGAAGTAAAACTCGGTCGCTCGAATGTCTTAGAGAACTCGCTTTGCGACGCACTCCATGCTACGCAATGGTCTTTTACATTACTTCTATCGTAGACACAATTCCGAAGGACTTCCGATAGCTGAGCTCCCTGAAGACGATCTCGATTGCCGAAAGATCTGCGCCGCGCCTGTTCAACCCAGCTACGTCGGCCATGGTTCAGCACGCTTTGTCCCTCAATGTTCCGCAAAATCCTGATCGCCAATCGCGGCGAGATCGCCTGCCGTGTGATCCGCACCGCGCGGCGGATGGGGATCGCCACGGTCGCGGTCTATTCGGATGCCGACGCCGAGGCGCTTCACGTGCGCATGGCCGACGAAGCGATCCGGATCGGACCGCCGCCGTCGGCCGAAAGCTATCTGCGGATTGACCGGATCGTCGAAGCCTGCCGCGCGAGCGGCGCCGAGGCGGTTCATCCGGGGTACGGGTTTCTGTCGGAGAACGTGGCGTTCGCGAGCGCGCTCGCCGAGGCCGGTATTGTGTTTGTCGGGCCCGGACCCAAAGCGATCGCGGCGATGGGCGACAAGATCGAATCGAAAAAGCTCGCCCAGCGCCGCCGGAGTTACGACCGTGCCCGGGCATCTCGACATCGTTCCCGATGCCGAGAGCGCGGTCAGGATAGCGCGCGACATCGGCTATCCGGTCATGATCAAGGCGTCGGCCGGCGGCGGCGGCAAGGGGATGCGCATCGCCGCCTCAGACGAGGAGGCGCGCGACGGGTTTCGCGCCGCCACGGGCGAGGCGAAGTCCAGTTTCGCCGACGACCGCATCTTTATCGAAAAATATATCGAGGAGCCGCGGCATATCGAGATCCAGGTTCTGGGCGATGCGCACGGCAACATCGTCTATCTCGGCGAGCGCGAATGCTCGATCCAGCGGCGGCATCAAAAAGTCATCGAGGAGGCGCCGAGCCCGTTCCTCGACGATTCGACGCGCGAGGCGATGGGCCGGCAGGCGGTGGCGCTGGCCCGCGCCGTCGATTACCGCTCGGCCGGCACGGTCGAGTTCATCGTCGATCGCCAGCGCAATTTCTATTTTCTCGAAATGAACACACGATTGCAGGTCGAGCATCCGGTGACCGAGCTGGTCACCGGGCTCGACCTCGTCGAACTGATGCTGCGCATCGCCGCCGGCGAGAAGCTGCCATTTGTTCAAGAGGACATCCGGCTCGACGGTTGGGCGATCGAGGCGCGCATATACGCCGAGGACCCGACGCGCGGCTTTCTGCCCTCGACCGGCCGTCTCGTCCGTTATTTGCCGCCGAGCGGGGAGGGGCTGCGGCTCGATGACGGCGTCTTCGAGGGCGCCGATATCAGCGTCTATTACGATCCGATGATCGCCAAGCTCTCGGCATATGGCGCCGACCGCGACACCGCGCTCGACCGTCTGTGCGCCGCCCTCGACGGCTTCTATATCAGCGGCGTCCAAAACAACGCGGCCTTTTTGGCTGCGATCGCCGCCAAACCGCGTTTTCGCGCGGGGGCGCTGTCGACAAACTTCATCACCGATGAATTCCCCGGCGGGTTCGCGCCTCCCGCCGATTTTGTCGAGCCCGACCGAATTATCCTGCTTGCCGCCGCGCTCGCAGGACGCCGCGTCCGCGAGGGCGAGACCGCGATCGACGGCAAACTCGCCGGGGGCGGCGGCGAAATTCCCGAGCAATGGACGATCCTGCTCGACGGCGCGCCGCACTCGGCGTTGGTGCGGCCAGAGGGCAGCGATTACGCGGTCGAGTTCGGCGAGACGCGCCAGGTCGCAAGGACCGATTGGCAGCCGGGCCAAGCCTTGTTGCATGTGTGGATCGAGGCGCATATCGCGACCGTGCAGATCGAACGGCTGCCGGGTGCGGAGTTTCGCCTCGTGCATGGCGGCGTCATCCGCCGGGCGCAAGTGCTGTCGCCGCGCGCCGCCGAGCTTTCGGCACTGATGCCGCGGAGGAAGGCTGCGGATACCTCGCGGCTGCTGCTGTCGCCGATGCCGGGTCTGCTTTCTTCGGTCGCGGTGGCGCCGGGTCAGGAGGTCAAGGCCGGCGAGCCGCTCGCGATCGTCGAGGCAATGAAGATGGAGAACGTGCTGCGCGCCGACCGCGATGGGCGCATCGCCAAGATTCGCGCCAAACCCGGAGACAGCCTTGCCGTCGACGAGGTGATCCTCGAATTCGAGTGAGACGCTGCCGGGCTAGGGTGGCGCGTGCTCTGCGTTACAACATCGGCAGGCTGCCCGGCCGGCGAGGACCCGGGAAAGCAGCGTCGATCCGTGCGAGTTCTGGGTCGGAGAGGTGCAGATCGCCGGCGCCGGCATTCTCCTCGACATGATCAAGATTTGCGGCCTTGGGGATCGCGAACACCGACGGCCGGCGCGCGAGAAAGGCCAGCGCCACCTGGCGCGGCGTCGCATTGCGCGCGGCGGCGATCTCGGTCAGCACCCGCCCGCCGGCTGTATGCGGGCCGGGAAAGCGGCTGTGTCCGAACGGGCTATACGCGACAACAGCAACGCCGTGCTGCTCGCACCACGGGATCACCGAGGACTCGATGGTGCGCTCGAGTAGATGATAGAGCACCTGATTGCAGGCGAGACGCCCTTCGCCGGCTATCGCCAAAACCTCGTCGAGGTCGCGGACGTCGAAATTGCTGACGCCCCAGCTGAGGATTTTGCCCTCCTCGCGCAGCTCCTCGAACGCGGCGATCGTCTCGGCCAGCGGGTGGGGACCGCGCCAATGTAAGAGGTAACAATCGAGCCGGTCGGTACGCAGACGCGCGAGCGAGCGCTCGCATGCGATCCGCGTTCCCGTGCGGGAGGCGTTATGCGGCAGCACCTTGGAAACCACAAAGACCTCGTCGCGGCGGCCGGCGATGGCCTCCCCGATCAGCTCTTCCGCGACCCCCGAGCCGTACATCTCGGCGGTGTCGATATGGTTCATGCCGAGGTCGAGACCGCGCCGCAGAGAGGCGATCGCGGTGCGGCGATCGGCCTGCTCGAAATACCAGGTGCCCATGCCGATCGCTGCCACCTGGCGCCCGGTCGGGCCGAACAATCGTCGCTGCATGGTTGTCCTCTGTTTCGCATACACTAAACTTGCACGAATACCTGTAGCAGGGGCCGAGCGAATTCTCCCTGGGTGGATCGGCGTTCGCCGGCTATTTTGGCGCCGATGAAAACCGTTCGGCTACTGATCGCTGGTAAGGTTCAGGGTGTCGGCTATCGAGCTTGGGCGACACGCATCGCGGTTTCTCTCGGGCTGCGCGGCTGGCTGCGCAACCGCACGGACGGAACGGTCGAACTGTTGGCGACCGGTGAGGAAGATGCTGTTGCGGCAATGACCGAAGCTTGTCGCCGCGGCCCCTCCGACGCTCGCGTCAACTCGATCGACATACTCGAGGCCGAGGATCCCGGCAACGCCGGCTTTACGGTGCGGGAAACAGCTTAAGACCCTCCAAGAGGGCCGCTATGGGGCCTCCTCAAAGGACAACCCTGTGATCGTCCAACCGCGGTGTTAGGCAGCGTCGGCTTCTTCCTGTTCCTCGGTCCCGGTCGGACCCGAATCCTTGCCCTTGGCCGCCGGGTCGCGATCGACCAGCTCGATTACCGCCATCGCCGCATTGTCGCCGTAGCGGAAACCCGCCTTGATGATGCGGGTATATCCGCCGGCGCGGCCCATATACCGCTCGGCCAGGGTCGTCATCAGCTTGTTGGCAAGAGGTGCGTCTTGCAGCCGGGCGATCGCCCTCCGCCGGTTGGCGAGCCCGCCATGCTTGCCGAGGGTGATCAGCCGCTCGACGATCGGCCGCAGATCCTTGGCCTTGGGCAGGGTCGTGGTAATCTGCTCGTGCTTGATCAGCGCGGCGGCGAGATTCTCGAACATCGCCTTGCGATGCTCGGACCGGCGGCTGAAGCTGCGGCCTTTCAGGCGGTGACGCATCGGACCCTCAATAAGGTTCGTCGAGTCGCTTGGCCAGCTCCTCGATATTTTCGGGTGGCCAGTTGGGGATTTCCATCCCCAGATGCAGGCCCATCTGAGCCAGCACTTCCTTAATCTCGTTCAATGATTTGCGCCCGAAATTCGGGGTCCGCAGCATCTCGGCCTCGGATTTCTGCACGAGATCGCCAATGTAGACGATATTATCGTTCTTGAGGCAATTGGCCGAGCGTACCGACAATTCGAGTTCGTCGACCTTGCGCAGCAAGTTCTTGTTGAAGGGGAGCTCGCTCGGCCGCGTCTCGTCGGAGGGGTGGCGCGGCTCCTCGAAATTGATGAACAGTTGGAGCTGATCCTGCAGGATGCGCGCGGCCAGCGCCACTGCGTCCTCGGGCGTCACGGCGCCGTTGGTTTCGAGCCGCATCGCCAGCCTGTCGTAGTCGGTGACCTGGCCAACCCGCGTGTTCTCGACGCGATAGGAGACCTTGCGGACCGGGCTGAACAGCGCATCGACGGGGATCAACCCAATCGGCGCGTCTTCCGCCCGGTTCTGCGTCCCGGGCATATAGCCCTTGCCGCTCTCGACGGTCAGTTCCACCGCGATCCTGGCGCCGCTGTCGAGGGTGCAGATCACCAGTTCGGGGTTCATAATGTCGATGTCGTGGCCGGTCTCAATGGCGCCGGCGCGGATCTCGCCTGGGCCGACGGCGCGCAGCCGCATGCGCTTGGGCCCTTCGCCGTACATCCTCAAATCGATGCTCTTGACGTTGAGGACGATGTCGGTCACGTCTTCGAGGACGCCAGGGATAGACGAGAACTCGTGCAGCACCCCCTCGATCTGGATCGAGGTCACAGCGGCCCCTTGCAGCGATGAAAGCAATACGCGGCGCAACGCGTTGCCCAAGGTTAGTCCGAAACCGCGTTCCAGCGGCTCGGCAACGACCGTGGCGACGCGCTTGGGATCATCGCCCGGCTCTACCGAAAGCTGTTTCGGCTTGATAAGGGTTTGCCAATTCTTTTGAATCACAATTTGCACCTCAGTCGGTGGTGGCGGAGGCCATCCGCAGCGTCAGCCGGTGGCAGCGCAACCGGCATCTCTCGATAACAGCCCCTGGCCGGGGCGGATCTTCTGGTCAGACGCGGCGCCGTTTGGGCGGCCGGCAACCATTGTGCGGGATCGGAGTCACATCGCGGATCGAGGTGACGGCGAACCCTACCGACTGCAGCGCGCGCAGTGCCAATTCGCGTCCCGAACCCGGGCCTTTGACCTCGATCTCGAGGGTGCGCATGCCGTGCTCCATGGCCTTGCGCCCGGCATCCTCGGCGGCGACCTGCGCCGCGTAAGGGGTTGATTTGCGGGAGCCCTTGAACCCCTGGCTGCCCGACGACGACCAAGCGATGGTGTTGCCCTGCGCGTCGGTGATGGTGATCATCGTATTGTTGAAGGTGGCGTTCACATGCGCCGTACCCGACGTTATGTTCTTGCGTTCGCGCCGGCGAAGACGCGGCGCGGGCGCCGCCGTTCTGGCCATCTATCTGTGTCCGCGGTTATCGCTGAGTGTCGGGCTTTATTTCTTTTTCCCGGCGATCGGACGGGCCGGACCCTTGCGCGTACGCGCGTTCGTATGCGTTCGCTGGCCGCGTACCGGCAGCCCCTTGCGATGGCGCAACCCGCGATAACAACCGAGATCCATCAGCCGCTTGATGTTCATCGCTACGAGCCGACGCAGATCGCCCTCGACGGTAAATTCGCGGTCGATCACTTCGCGCATGCGCAAGACTTCGTCATCGGTCAGCTCGTGGACCCGCCGTTCGGGCGGAATGCCGATCCGGTTACAGATCTGAAGGGCGGTGCTTCGCCCGATCCCATGAATATAAGCGAGGCCGATGGGCACTCGCTTTTGGTTCGGGATATTCACGCCAGCGATACGCGCCACTTGCGCTTCTCCTCAACAGATTCAAAAATGATAGCGGGTGGGGCTCGTCACAAGGGCAGCCATTATATCGGGGCTGGGGCCCACGTCAATCCCGGTTGCGGCATTATAGCGCTGCCGACGCGTCGGTCGGCCATCATCCCAGGATCGTCTCGATCTGCCGCGTCACCTTGTCGATGCCGCTCATCCCTTCGACGCAGTGCAAAATGCCGCGATCACGATAATACGGCAGGATCGGCGCCGTTTGCCGGCGATAGACCTCAAAACGCGCATGTACCGCCTCCGGCCGGTCATCCGGCCGATGCGCGAATTCGCCGCTGCCGCAGACGTCGCATACCCCCTCGGTCTGCGGCCGGTGATAGCGTTCGTGATAGCTGGCTCCGCACCCAGCGCAAGAGAATCGCCCGGCGAGCCGGTCGATCAGCACCGCCTCGTCGACCTTTATCAGGATGACGCGGTCGAGGCCGAGGCCGCGTCTCGCCAACATATCGTCGAGAGCTTGCGCCTGCGGCACCGTTCGCGGGAAGCCGTCGAGGACAAAGCCAGCGCCGCAATCCGGCTCGCCGATTCTTGCGGCGATCATATCGATCATAATCCCGTCGGGAACCAGCTGTCCGGAATCCATGATGCCTTTGACCCGCCTCCCGAGTTCGCTTCCGGAGGCGGTCGCCGCGCGAAGCATGTCGCCGGTGGCCAAGTGGCAAATGCCGCGGCTCTGTTCGATCCGCTTCGCCTGGGTCCCCTTTCCCGAGCCCGGCGGTCCGAGCAGGATCAGGTTCATCCGCGTCGACCCCTCAGTTTCGCCTTCCTGATAAGGCCCTCATACTGGTGGGCCAGCAGATGCGAATGGATCTGTGCGACCGTGTCCATCGTGACGCTGACGACGATCAACAGGCTCGTCCCGCCGAAATAGAAAGGTACTGAATATTCCGAAATCAGAATCTCGGGCAGGATGCAGACAGCAGCCAAATAGGCGGCCCCGACCACGGTCAATCGGGTTAGCACGTAATCAAGATAGTCGGCGGTGTTCTTGCCCGGCCTGATTCCGGGGATGAACCCGCCGTATTTGCGCAAATTATCCGCGGTCTCGGTCGGATTGAATACAATCGCGGTGTAGAAAAAACAGAAGAAAACGATCAGCACGACATAGAGCGCCATGTAGAGCGGTCGGCCGTGCGCGAGATAGGTGGTGATCTGGCCGAGCCAGCCATAGCTGCCCCCGCCTACCTCGAAATTCGCTACCGTTGCCGGTAGGAGCAGCAGCGAGGAGGCGAATATCGGCGGAATGACCCCAGATGTGTTGATCTTGAGCGGCAGGTGCGAGGCGTCGCCGCCGAACATTTTGTTGCCGACCTGACGCTTGGGGTATTGCACCAAGAGGCGGCGTTGGGCGCGCTCCATGAACACGATGAACCCAACCACAAGGATCGACACCACCAGGAACAGAATGATGAAAAAGCTCGAGATTGCTCCGGTGCGCCCGAGTTCGAGGGTGGAAGCGAGGGCATGCGGCAGGTTGGCGACAATGCCGGCAAAGATGATCAGCGAGATGCCGTTACCGACCCCGCGCGCGGTGATTTGTTCGCCGAGCCACATCAGAAACACCGTTCCCCCGACCAGGGTTATGACCGTCACCAGCCGGAAAAACAGGCCCGGGTTCAGCACCGCCGTTTCAGCCCCGGCGCGCATGCCCTCGATCCCGACCGCGATCCCGTAGGCTTGGACCGCCGCCAGCAGCACGGTGCCATAACGGGTGTACTGGTTCAGCTTTTTGCGTCCACTTTCGCCCTCTTTTTTCAGCGCCTCGAGAGTGGGCGAAACCGCTGTCAGAAGCTGGATGATGATCGATGCCGAAATGTACGGCATGATGTTCAGAGCAAAGATCGTCATGCGCCCGAGCGCGCCGCCCGAGAACATGTCGAACATGCCGAGGATGCCGCCGGCATTGCGCGAGAAAATGTCGTGCAGAATTGCCGGGTCGATCCCGGGAATCGGGATGTAGGTGCCGAGCCGGTAGATCACCAGCGCCCCAAGCGTGAACCAGATGCGGCTCTTGAGCTCGGTCGCCTTGGTGAAGGCGGAGAGGTTGATGCTGGAGGCGAGTTGCTCGGCGACTGACGCCATTCGATTTCATCCCTACCTAAAGCCTGGCCCGACCGAAAGCCCGGCCCATCGACAGCCGGCTCGACCAAGGACAGCCCCGCGCTCGAGGCCGGCCGCGGCGAGCAGCCGCGCTCAGGCAGAGGCGGTTACCTCCGCCTTCGGCTTTCTCTTGCTGGCGCGCAGGATCACCTTGCCTCCGGCTTGCTCGACGGCGGCAATCGCCGCCTTGGAGGCGCCCGCGACCTCGATCGTCAAGGCCGCGCGCAGCGCTCCCTTGGCGAGTAGGCGAACCCCGTCGCCCTGCCGCCGCAGCACTCCCGAAGCGACCAGTGCCGCGCCGTCGAGCGTGCCGTCGGCTTTGAGTTTACCCGCGTCAAGCGCCTGTTGCAGCCGGCCGAGATTCACCGTCTTGAAATTCGGACGGAACATCTTGTTATTGAAGCCACGCTTGGGCAAACGGCGGTGCAGCGGCGTTTGGCCGCCCTCGAAGCCGTTGAGGGCCACCCCGGTGCGCGCGGTCTGACCCTTACCGCCTCTCCCCGAAGTCTTACCCTTGCCCGATCCGATGCCGCGCCCGACGCGTTTCGCCCGATAGTGCGCTCCCGGATTATCCTTGATCTCGTTGAGTTTCATCGTCTCGTTCGTCCGCGGCTGCGCCCCGCATAAAGGGCAATCAATTCCGGCTGGCCCTCGCACCCGCGACGGAGCCGCGGGCACGGGCCTCCCGCGCCGTAGCAAGGGCGTGGGTTCTGTCTAGCCTTCCTCAACGATCCGCACCAGATGCCCGACCTTACGGATCATGCCGCGCACGGCCGGCGTATCTTCGAGGACCCGGCGCCGGTGGAGCTTGTTCAAGCCGAGCCCCTTGAGGGTTGCTTCCTGGTCGCGCCTGCGCCCGATCGGGCTTCCGGTCTGCTCGATCGTGACCGACTTCGCGCCTTGCATTACGCCGGCTCCCGAGCTTCGGCGTCGCCGCGGCCGAGGATCTCGCCAACCTTCTTCCCGCGCCGGGCCGCCACCGCGCGCGGGCTCGTCGCCCGGCCGAGCGCCACAAAGGTCGCTTTGATCATATTGTGCGGATTGGCGCTGCCGATCGACTTGGCGACGACATCGTGCACGCCGAGCGCCTCGAAGATCGCGCGCATCGGACCGCCGGCGATGATCCCGGTGCCGGGCTTGGCGGCGCGCACGATGACCCGTCCGGCCCCATAACTGCTGACAATGTCGTGATGCAGGGTCCGCCCTTCCCGCAGCGGCACTCGGATCATGTTGCGCCGCGCCTGTTCGGTGGCCTTGCGGATGGCTTCCGGCACCTCGCGCGCCTTGCCGGCGCCATAGCCGACCCGGCCTTTTTTGTCGCCGACGACAACGAGCGCGGCAAAGCCGAAGCGTCGCCCCCCTTTGACCACCTTGGCGACGCGATTGATGTTGACGAGCTTCTCGGCAAATTCGCTCTCTTCGCGATCGCGCGACTGACGGTCGCCATCGCCCCGTCCGCGCCGTTCGCCCTGGTTGCGTGACATTGTTCGCGCCATGACCGGCCCCTTTAGAAATCCAGCCCGCCTTCGCGGGCGGCGTCGGCCAGGGCTTTGACCCGGCCATGAAACAGATAGGCGCCGCGGTCGAACACGACGCGCTCGACCCCCGCCGCCTTCGCCCGCTCGGCGATCAGTTTGCCGACCGCACCAGCGGCAGCGATGTCGGCGCCGGTCTTGACGCTCGCCTTCAGCCCTGGATCGAGGCTCGATGCCGCCGCCAAGGTTCGCCCGGCCGCGTCGTCGATTACCTGTGCATAAATATGCTTCGACGAGCGGAACACCGAGAGCCGGGGCCGATTACGGGCCAGGCGGCGTAAGTTCGCCCGCACCCGCTGTCGCCGTCGAAAGAACAGAGCTTTGGCTTTATGTGGCATCGGGGTTACTTCTTTTTGCCTTCCTTGCGGCGGACGAACTCTCCAGCATATTTGATTCCCTTGCCTTTGTAAGGCTCGGGCGGGCGAAAGGCGCGGATCTCGGCGGCGACCTGACCGACGCGCTGGCGGTCGGCGCCGCTGACGGTGATGACGGTCGGCCGCTCGCAGGCGATCCTGACATCCTCGGGTATCGGAAACGGGATGTCGTGGCTATAGCCGAGTTGCAGGTTCAAGATATTGCCCTGGACCGCGGCGCGATAGCCGACCCCGTTGATTTCAAGACCGACCGAGAAGCCTTTCGACACCCCGGTGACCATGTTGCTGACCAAGGCGCGGGTGGTGCCCCACATCGCGCGCGATTGCTTGGTGTCGTCGGCTGGCGCAATGGTGATCGCGCCATCGGAGATCGAAGCCGTGACCGCGTTGCTGACGACCAATTTCAACGTGCCGAGCCCGCCTTGCGCGGTCAGAGTGCGGTCCGAGAGTCGGACCTCGACGCCGCTCGGGACCGGCACCGGGTTCTTGCCGATACGTGACATTCCGGTTACCTCAAAAGACGCGGCATAGCACCTCGCCGCCGACCTTTGCGGCGCGAGCCTCGTTGTCGGACAACACGCCGCGCGGGGTCGAAAGGATGGCGATGCCGAGCCCGTTATAGCTGCGTGGCAGATCGGCGATACGCGAGTAGATCCGCCGGCCAGGCTTCGATATTCGGCTGATTTCGCGGATAACCGGCTCGCCATCGACGTATTTGAGCTCGATCTTGAGCTCGGCGACGCCCGGGCGCAAATCCTCGCGGGTAAAGCCACGGATATAGCCCTCGCGCTTTAGCACTTCGAGCACGTTGGCGCGGATCTTCGAGGCGGGCGAGGCGACGACGGCCTGGCGCGCGCGCTGCCCGTTGCGAATTCGGGTCAGCATGTCTCCCAACGGGTCGCTCATCGTCATCGCCGGGGTTCTCCTACCAGCTCGACTTGAGCATGCCGGGGATCTGCCCAGAGGAGGCAAACTCGCGCAGCGCAATGCGCGACAGCTTGAACTTCCGGTAAAAGCCGCGCGGCCGGCCGGTCAAGGCGCAGCGGTTGCGCACCCGCGTCGGCGAGCTGTTGCGCGGCAACAGGGCGAGCTTGAGCTGCGCCGCAAAACGCTCCTCCGGCGGCGCGGTTCGGTCGACCGCGATCTGCTTGAGCCGAGACCGTCGGGGGGCGATCTGCTTGGCGAGTTTGATCCGCCGGGCATTCTTCTCGATCGAGCTCTTTTTCGCCATTTGGCTAAATTCCTCGCTCCGTCAATTCGCAAACGGCATGTCGAAACCCTTGAGCAGCGCCTTGGCCTCCGCATCGGTTCGCGCCGTGGTCGTGACCACGACGTTCATCCCGCGCACCGCATCGACGCGGTCGTAGTCGATCTCGGGAAAGACGATCTGCTCCTTGAGCCCGAGCGCGAAATTACCACGGCCGTCGAAGCTCTTGCCCGAAATGCCGCGAAAGTCGCGCACCCGCGGCAGGGCCACGTTGATCAACCGGTCGAGAAACTCGTACATGCGCTGCCGGCGCAGGGTCACTTTGCAGCCGATCGGCATGCCCTCGCGCAGCTTGAAGGTCGCGATCGACCGTTTGGCGCGGGTGATGACCGGATGCTGGCCGGTGATCGCGGTCAGCTCGCTCGCCGCGGCCTCGACCTTTTTGCTGTCCTGCACCGCCTCGCCGACGCCCATGTTGACCACGATCTTATCGAGCCGCGGCACCTGCATCGGGTTGGTGTAGCCGAACTCCTGCATCAGCGCCGGGCGCAATGTGGTCTCGTAATGATCCTGCAACCGCGGCTTGCTCATTTTCTCACCTGTCGATGACTTCGCCCGAGCGGCGGGCGACGCGGACCTTGCGCCCGTCGTCGAGCACCTTGTAGCCGATCCGGGTCGGCTTTGCCGATGCCGGATCGACATGGGCGACATTGGAGATGTGAAGCGCCAATTCTTTCTCGACGATCCCGCCGGGGTCGCCCATCCGCGGCTTGGTGTGCCGTTTGACGAGATTGACCCCCTGCACGACGATGCGCCGCTCGGCAGGAAGGACGCGCAAGACCTCGCCGGTCCTGCCCTTGTCACGTCCGGCGATGACGACGACGTTGTCGCCCTTTTTGATCTTCAGCTTTGGCATGAATTCGACCTGCGCGAGCGAATCACAGCACTTCGGGGGCGAGCGACACGATCTTCATGAACCGTCGCGCCCGTAGCTCGCGGGTGACCGGTCCGAAGATCCGGGTTCCGATCGGTTCGCCCTGCTGGGTGATCAGCACCGCCGCGTTCCGGTCGAAGCGGATTGCGCTGCCGTCGATGCGGCGGATCTCCTTGGCGGTGCGGACGATGACGGCGCGATGCACGTCGCCTTTTTTCACCCGGCCGCGCGGAATGGCTTCCTTGACCGAGACAATGATTACATCGCCAACGGTTGCGGTCCGGCGTTTGGAGCCGCCCAGCACCTTGATGCACTGGACCCGACGCGCGCCGGAATTGTCGGCGACGTCCAGGTTCGTCTGCATCTGGATCATGCCGCGCCTCCTGCTGGCGCGACGGTGTCGCCGCCCAACTCGGCTGCGGCCCGGTCGGCATCGGCGACCCGCGAACGACGCCCGCCGCGGCCTTCCTCTATAGCTCCCAGTACGACCCAGTGCTTACGCTTCGAGATCGGGCGGCTTTCCTCGATGCGGACGGCGTCGCCGGCATGCCAGCGGTTGTCTTCGTCGTGCGCCGCGTATTTTTTCGAATGGGTGACGAATTTCTTGTAGACCGGGTGCATCACCCGGCGCTCGACGCGGACGATCACCGTCTTGTCGCGAGCATCGCTGACGACGACCCCTTGGAGCACGCGTTTCGACATTCTGCTTCTTCCCTAAGGCGCCTGACGGCGCCGCTCGCCGAGAATTGTCTTTATACGGGCGATATCGCGCCGCACCTGGCGAAATCGGGCGGTGTTTTCGAGCTGCCCGTTGGCCCGCTGAAAGCGCAAGTTGAAAATCTCCTTGCCGAGCAGATCGAGCTGTCCGGTCAGCTCGTCATCGGTCTTGGCTCTGACGTCGCCCGCTTTCATCACACGACTTCTTCGCCCGGGCGGGTGACGAACCGGGTGCCGAGCGGCAATTTCGCGGCGGCGAGGGCAAACGCCTCGCGCGCGGTCTCGGCCGGCACGCCGTCGAGCTCGAACATGATCCGCCCCGGCTTGACCCGGCATATCCAGAATTCGGGCGATCCCTTGCCGCTGCCCATGCGCACTTCGGCCGGTTTGTGCGAGACCGGCACGTCAGGGAACACGCGGATCCAAATTCGGCCGGCGCGGCGGATGTGGCGGGTAATCGCGCGCCGCGCCGCCTCGATCTGGCGCGCCGTGATCCGGCCGGGATCGGCGGCCTTGAGCCCATAGGCGCCGAAGTTCAACGTCGTCCCGCCTTTGGCGAGACCATGAACGCGGCCTTTATGCGCTTTGCGGTATTTGCTCCGCTTCGGACTGAGCATGGATCGTCACCCCAACGATTCGCGCCGGCCGCGCTCGTGACTTGCCGGCGGGCCTTGTCCTTCGAGCGCCCGCTTCTCTTGCGCCATCGGGTCATGCGCCAGGATCTCGCCCTTGAACACCCATACCTTGACGCCACAGATGCCGTAGGTCGTTTTGGCGGTGCCGTAGCCGAAATCGACATCGGCGCGCAGCGTATGCAGCGGCACCCGGCCTTCGCGATACCATTCCATGCGGGCGATCTCGGCGCCGCCGAGCCGGCCCGAACAGTTGATCCGGATCCCTTGCGCGCCCAATCGCATCGCCGATTGCACGGCACGCTTCATCGCCCGGCGGAAAGCTACGCGCCGCTCGAGCTGTTGCGCGATGCTGTCGGCAACCAGCTTCGCGTCGATCTCGGGTTTGCGGATTTCGACGATGTTGAGGCTGACCTCGCTTGCCGTGATCTTGGCGATATCGGTGCGCAGTTTCTCGATATCGGCGCCCTTTTTGCCGATGATCACGCCCGGGCGGGCAGAATGCAGGGTGATCCGGCTCTTTTTGGCCGCACGCTCGATGACGATGCGCGAGACGCCCGCCTGCCCCAGCCGCCGATTGAGAAAGCGGCGCAGCCCGAGATCGTCGAGTAGCAGGCCGGCATAGTCCTTGCGCGCAAACCAGCGCGAATCCCAGGTGCGGTTGATGCCGAGCCGCAGCCCGATCGGGTTGACTTTCTGACCCATCAGGTCGTCTCCATCTCAGGCCGTTTCCTCGGGGCGTTCGCGCACGATCACCGTCAGATGCGCGAAATGTTTTTCGATCCGCGCCGAGCGGCCGCGGCCGCGGGTGTGAAAGCGCTTCAAGACAAAGGCCCGTCCGACCGTGGCTTCCTTGACATAGAGCCGGTCGACATCGAGCTGATGATTGTTCTCGGCGTTGGCGATCGCCGCCTGCAGCACCTTTTTGACGTCGCCGGCGATGCGGCGCCGCGAAAATGTCAATTCGGCCAATGCCGACGCGGCGGTTTTGCCGCGGATCGCCCGGGCGACGAGGTTGAGCTTGCGCGCGCTGATCCGCAGCCCGCGCAGGCTGGCCAAGGCCTCGCTGTCGTCCAGTCGGCGCTCGGCTGCCGGCTTGCTCATCTCAGGCTCTCCTGGCCTTCTTGTCGCCGGCGTGGCCGTAGAAGGTTCGGGTCGGGGCGAATTCGCCAAGCTTGTGGCCGATCATGTTTTCGGTCACCAGCACCGGGATGAATTTGTGCCCATTGTAGACGCCGAACGTAAGCCCGACGAATTGCGGGAAGATCGTCGAGCGGCGCGACCACGTCCTGATTACCTGGTTGCGCCCGGACCGCCGCGCGTCTTCCGCCTTCTTCAACAGATAGCCATCGACGAAGGGGCCCTTCCAAACCGATCGGGTCAAGCTCGTTCTCCGTGCTCGAAATGGGGGCTAGCGCTGATGGCGCCGGCGGACGATCAGCCGATCCGCCGCCTTGTTGTGACGCGTCTTTTTGCCCTTGGTCGGCTTGCCCCAGGGGGTCACCGGATGGCGGCCGCCCGAGGTGCGGCCTTCGCCCCCGCCATGCGGATGATCGATCGGGTTCATCGCCACGCCGCGAACCGAGGGCCGACGGCCGAGCCATCGGTTGCGTCCCGCCTTGGCGATGACGATGTTCTGCTGGTCCGGGTTCGACACCGCGCCTATCGTCGCCCGGCACTCGGCGCGCACCATGCGCAATTCGCCCGATGACAGGCGCAGCAGCGCGTAGCCCTGATCGCGGCCGACGAGCTGAACGTAGGTTCCGGCGGAGCGCGCGATCTGACCGCCCTTTCCGGCTTTCATCTCGACATTGTGGATGATCGTCCCGACCGGCATGCTGCGCAACGGCATTGCATTGCCGGGCTTGACGTCCACCTTCTCACCCGAGACGACCATGTCTCCAGCCTTAAGGCGTTGCGGCGCCAGAATGTAAGCGAGTTCGCCGTCCTGGTAGCGGATCAGGGCAATAAAGGCGGTGCGGTTTGGATCGTACTCGAGCCGCTCGACAGTGGCCGGCATATCCATTTTGCCGCGCTTAAAGTCAACGATGCGGTAGCGTCTTTTGGCTCCGCCGCCGCGCCAGCGCACGGTGATGCGGCCGGTGTTGTTGCGTCCGCCCTTGCCGCGCAAACCCTCGCTTAAGGCTTTGACCGGCTTGCCCTTCCACAGCTCGCTGCGGTCGACGATGACCAGCTCGCGGCGCGACGGGGTGGTTGGGTTGAAGGTTTTTAGCGCCATTGCCCCGGCTCCGTCTCAAATCCCCGTGGTCACGTCGATCCTCTGGCCTTCGCCGAGGGTGACGATCGCTTTTTTGGTGTCGGACCGGCGCCCGAGACGCCCGCGGAAACGCTTGATCTTGCCCATGACGCGGATCGTGTTGACCGCGGTCACCTTGACATTGAACAGCCCCTCGACCGCGGCCTTGACTTCGCGCTTGGTCGCCGTCAGCGACACGCGAAAGATCACCTGGTTGTGTTCCGAGGCGTTCGTTGCCTTTTCGGTGATCACCGGGGTCCGAATGATGTCGTACATCTGCTCGCGCGTCAGTCTTGTCTCGACGCGCGGAATGACGCGAAACCGGCTCATTTGAGGCGCGCCTCTAGATGCTGCACCGCGTCGCGGGTGAGGACAAGCATGTCGCGCCGCAGGATATCGTAAACATTGGCGCCCTGCTGCGGCAGCACGTCGACCCGCGGCAAATTTCGCGCGGCCCGGGCGAAATTCTCGTCGACCGCCGGGCCGTCGATGATCAGGACCGAATCCCAGCCGAGCACCGCCAGTCGAGCCCGCAGCGCCTTAGTTTTGGCTTCTTCGGACCGGGCGGCGTCGATGACCACGAGCTTGCCCTCGCCATGCTTCGCCGACAGCGCGGTCTTGAGGCCGAGTCGGCGCACTTTCTTTTGCAGGCCGAAGGCGTGGCTGCGCACGACCGGGCCAAAAATCCGGGCGCCGCCGCGAAACTGCGGCGAGCGCAAGCTGCCCTGACGGGCGCGGCCCGTCCCCTTTTGCTTATAGGGCTTTTTGGTCGTGCCCTGGATGTCGCTGATGCCTTTGGTCTTGTGCGTGCCGGCGCGGCGTTTGGCGAGCTGCCAATTGACGACCCGGGCGAGGATGTCGCCGCGGATCGGAAGCCCGAACACGGTGTCGTCGAGCTCGATGTCGCCGACCTCCTGATTGTCGAGATTGCGCACGACGAGCTTGCTCATGTGGGCTCCCCCGCCGGAGCTTCGACCGTTTCCGGCGCGCGGCGCAACGCGGCGGGGAAGGGGAGCCCCTCCGGCGCCGCGCGTTTGGCCGCGTCCTTGACCAGGACAAAACCGCCCTTGCTGCCCGGGATCGCGCCCTTGATCATCAGCACACCGCGCTCGGCATCGGCCGAAATCACCTCGAGGCTCTGGATCGTCACCCGGGCGGCCCCGAGATGCCCAGCCATCTTCTTGTTTTTGAATGTTTTGCCCGGGGATTGGCGTTGGCCGGTCGAGCCGTGGCTGCGGTGCGACACCGAAACCCCGTGACTGGCGCGCAGCCCGCTGAAATTGTGCCGCTTCATCGCGCCGGCGAAACCTTTGCCGATGCTGATGCCGACGACGTCGACCCGCTGTCCCGGGACGAAATGCGCGGCGCTGATCTCGGCCCCGACCTCGACCAGTGCATCCGCGGAGACGCGAAACTCGGCGAGCCGGGCCTTCGGCTCGACCTCCGCCTTGGCAAAGTGGCCGCGCTGCGCCTTCGAGACGTTTTTGACCTTGGCCGTGCCGACGCCGAGCTGCAGCGCGCAATAGCCATCCTTTTCCGGGGTCCGCACCGCGACGACCTGGCAATTGTCGACCGCGAGCACGGTTACCGGCACGTGATTGCCGTCATCGGTGAAGATCCGGGTCATGCCGAGCTTGCGCGCGAGAAGGCCGGTGCGCATCGCACGTTCCTCAGAGCTTGATTTCGACGTCGACGCCGGCGGCGAGATCGAGCTTCATCAGCGCGTCGACGGTTTGCGGCGTCGGATCGACGATGTCGAGCACGCGCTTGTGGGTGCGGATCTCGAATTGCTCGCGCGACTTCTTATCGATGTGCGGCGAGCGCAGCACGGTGAACTTCTCGATCTTGGTCGGCAGCGGGATCGGACCGCGTATCCGCGCGCCAGTCCGCTTTGCGGTATTGACGATCTCGCTCGTCGACTGATCGAGGACGCGGTGATCGTAGGCCCGCAATCGTATGCGGATGTTCTGATTGTCCATTTGGCGTTTTCGTCCCCCAATAGGGCCTTGTTGGTTTGGCTTGGTTATTTGATGATTTTGGCGACGACGCCGGCGCCGACGGTTCGGCCGCCTTCGCGGATGGCAAAGCGCAGGCCTTCATCCATGGCGATCGGCGCGATCAATTCGATCTCCATCGAGATGTTGTCGCCGGGCATGACCATCTCGGTGCCCTCGGGCAGGTGCACGGTGCCGGTCACATCGGTGGTGCGGAAGTAGAATTGCGGCCGGTAATTGCCAAAAAACGGGGTGTGGCGGCCGCCTTCCTCCTTGGTCAGGATATAGGCCTCGCACTGAAAGCGGGTGTGCGGGGTGATCGAGCCCGGGGCGGCCAGCACCTGGCCGCGCTCGACCTCCTCGCGCTTGGTGCCGCGCAACAAGGCGCCGATATTGTCGCCGGCCTCGCCCTGGTCCAACAGTTTGCGAAACATCTCGACCCCGGTCACCACCGTCTTGGCGGTCGGCCGCAGCCCGACGATCTCGACCTCGTCGCCGACCTTGACGATGCCGCGCTCGACCCGCCCGGTGACCACCGTGCCGCGCCCGGAGATCGTGAACACATCCTCGATCGGCATCAGAAACGGCCGGTCCTTGGCCCGCTCCGGCTGCGGGATGAACGAATCCACCGCCTGCATCAGTTCGAGGATCGAGGCGTGGCCCTGCTCCGGGTTCTTGCCTTCAAGGGCAAACAGCGCCGAGCCGCGCACCACCGGCAGATCATCCCCGGGAAACCCGTAGGACGACAACAGCTCGCGCATCTCCAGCTCGACCAGATCCAACAGTTCCGGGTCGTCGACCATGTCGACCTTGTTCATGTACACCACCAGCGCCGGCACCCCCACCTGGCGCGCCAACAAAATGTGCTCGCGGGTCTGCGGCATCGGCCCGTCGGCCGACGACACCACCAGGATCGCCCCGTCCATCTGCGCCGCCCCGGTGATCATGTTCTTGATGTAATCGGCATGACCCGGACAGTCGACATGCGCATAGTGCCGGTTGGCGGTCTCGTATTCGACATGCGCGGTGGCGATCGTGATCCCCCGCGCCCGCTCCTCCGGCGCCTTGTCGATCTGGTCGAACGGCACAAACGTCGCCCCGCCGCTCTCCGCCAGAACCTTGGTGATCGCCGCCGTCAACGTCGTCTTGCCATGGTCGATGTGACCAATCGTCCCAATGTTGCAGTGCGGCTTGGTCCGCTGAAACTTCGCCTTCGACATCGTCCTGTTCTCCGCTCAAACCCGCTCGGCGCCGTGTTCAGGCCATCTTGGCGCGGACTTCGTCCGCCACCGCCTGCGGCACCTGTTCATAGTGATCGAAATGCATCGTGTATTGGGCTCGGCCCTGGCTCATCGAGCGCAACGTATTGACATACCCGAACATGTTGGCGAGCGGCACCATCGCATCGACGACCCGTGCATTGCCGCGGGTGTCCATGCCGGTAATCTGGCCGCGCCTGCTGTTCAGATCGCCGATCACATCGCCGAGATACTCGTCAGGCGTCACTACCTCGACCCGCATGATCGGCTCGAGGAGCTTTGGCGCGGCTTTCATGACGCCTTCCTTGAAGGCGGCGCGGGCAGCGATCTCGAACGCCAGAACGCTCGAATCGACATCGTGATAGGCGCCGTCGAACAAGGTCACTTTCAGATCGATGACCGGAAAGCCGGCGAGCACGCCGGTTTCGGTCGACGCCTTCAGCCCTTTTTCAACACCGGGCACATATTCTTTCGGCACGGCGCCGCCGATGACCTCGTTCTCGAAGACAAAGCCCTCGCCGGGGGCAAGCGGCTCGAAACGCAGCTTGACCCGGGCGAACTGGCCGGCGCCGCCGGTCTGCTTCTTGTGGGTGTAGTCGACGTCGGCGGGGCGTGTGATGGTCTCGCGATAGGCGACCTGCGGCGCGCCGACATTGGCGTCGACTTTGAACTCGCGCTTCATTCGGTCGACGATGATCTCGAGGTGTAGTTCTCCCATCCCCTTGATCACGGTCTGGCCGCTCTCGTGATCGACGGCGACCCGGAATGACGGATCCTCGGTCGCGAGCCGGGCCAATGCCTGGCCCATCTTCTCCTGGTCACCCTTGGTCTTGGGCTCGACCGCGATCTCGATGACCGGCTCCGGGAACTCCATTCGTTCGAGCACCACCGGGGCGGCCGGATCGGAGAGCGTGTCGCCGGTTGTCGTACTCTTGAGCCCGGCAAACGCGACGATGTCGCCGGCGCGCGCCTCCTTGATGTCCTCGCGGTGGTTGGCGTGCATCTGCAACATGCGGCCGACCCGCTCGCGGCTGTTCTTGACCGTGTTGAGCATCTGGCTGCCGCTGGTCACCACGCCGGAATAAATGCGCACGAAGGTCAGCGAGCCGACAAAAGGATCGCTCATGATCTTGAAAGCGAGCCCCGCGAAAGGCTCGTCGTCGGAGGAATGGCGCATGACCTGTTGATCGGCGCCCATCCTGACGCCCTTGATCGCGGCGACGTCGGTCGGAGCCGGCAGATAGGCGACAACTGCGTCGAGTAGCGGCTGCACCCCCTTGTTCTTGAAGGCCGAGCCGCACAGCACTGGGACGAACCCAGCGCTGATCGTGCCGCTGCGGATGCAGCGTTGCAGGGTTTCCTCGTCGGGCTCTTCGCCGGCGAGATAGGCTTCAAGCGCCGCATCGTCTTGCTCGACCGCGGCCTCGACCAATTTGCTGCGGAAGACCTTCGCCTCGGCCATCATCTCCGGCGGAATCTCGACGATGTCGAACTGGGCGCCCAGGGTCTCTTCGCGCCACTTGATCGCCCGCATGCCGACGAGATCGATGACCCCGACAAAATCACTCTCCGCGCCTAGCGGCAATTGCACGACGAGCGGGCGCGCCCCGAGCCGGTCGGCGATCATCGCGACGCAGCGCGGGAAATCGGCGCCGGTCCGATCCATCTTGTTGATGAAACATATCCGCGGCACGCCGTATTTGTCGGCTTGGCGCCACACGGTCTCGGATTGCGGCTCGACCCCCGCGACCGAATCAAAGACGGCGACGGCGCCGTCGAGCACGCGCAGGCTGCGCTCGACCTCGATCGTGAAATCGACATGGCCGGGCGTGTCGATGATGTTGATGCGGTAATCGTCCCAAAAGCAGGTCGTCGCGGCCGAGGTGATGGTAATGCCGCGCTCCTGCTCCTGCGCCATCCAATCCATAGTGGCGGTGCCCTCGTGCACTTCGCCGATTTTGTAGGACCGCCCGGTGTAATACAGAATGCGCTCGGTCGTCGTGGTCTTGCCGGCATCGATATGCGCCATGATGCCGATGTTGCGGTATCGCTCGAGGGGTGTCTGTCGTGTCATGAAAAAAGCTCCGAGGTGCGGCGGTAACGCGCGGGCCGACCAAGATGTTGTAATGATGGGTCTCTTTGGCCCGGCTGCTCCGCCCCCTCGCTACCAACGATAGTGCGAGAAGGCCTTGTTCGCATCGGCCATCCGATGCGTGTCCTCCCGTCTCTTGACCGCGACACCGCGATTATTGGCGGCGTCGAGCAGTTCGCCCGAGAGCCGCTCCTCCATCGTGTTTTCGCCGCGCCCGCGCGAGCTCGAGATCAGCCAGCGGATCGCTAGCGCCTGGCTGCGGTCGGGTCGAACCTCGACCGGCACCTGATAGGTGGCGCCGCCGACCCGTCGCGAGCGCACCTCGACGGCGGGCCGCACATTGCCGAGGGCATCGTGAAAGACCCGCAGGGCGTCCTGCCCGCTGCGCTTGGTGATGCGGTCGAGGGCGCCGTAAACGATCCGTTCGGCGACCGATTTCTTGCCCTCGTACATCAGGCAGTTCATGAACTTGGTCAGCACGGGGTCGCCGAATTTGGCGTCCGGCAGGACCTCGCGTTTGACCGCGGCGCGACGGCGCGACATGGCCTTCTCCTATCTCGGGCGCTTTGCGCCGTATTTCGAGCGGCGTTGCCGGCGATCCTTGACGCCCTGAGTGTCGAGCGTACCGCGAATGATGTGATAGCGCACCCCAGGCAGATCCTTGACCCGACCGCCGCGGATCAGCACCACAGAATGCTCCTGTAGATTGTGTCCTTCGCCGGGGATGTAGCTCGTCACCTCGAAGCCGTTGGTCAGACGCACGCGCGCCACTTTGCGCAGCGCCGAGTTGGGCTTTTTCGGGGTCGTCGTGTAGACGCGGGTGCACACCCCGCGCTTTTGCGGGCAGGCCTCCATCGCCGGCACCTTGTCGCGCGCGACCTGAGGCCGTCGCGGATTTCGAATCAGCTGGTTTATCGTCGGCATTCTCACACCCTCAAGCACGAAAACCGCCCGACGCCGTTGTCGCGCCGGTGCGATAAAGCACCTCCACCAGGAATAGTGTCGCACCCGCTCGCAAGGGCGCAGAGCCACGCCGTGATGATCAGGCCGCGTCTAGGTGGCTTCCTACGGCCAGCCCCGAGAAAGAACGCTCATATAATTGTCCGGCGCCCCGCGGGTCAAGCCCCCTTGGCTCGAAAGCAGACGAGGACGGAGGCAGGCGAGCCTGCCTCCCTCGACGCTAGGCGGTCTGCTTGTCGGCCTCGACGAGCTGAGCCGGCTCTTCGTTGGCCGCATTGGCGGCGATCGCGGCGAGCTCCCGGTCGCGCTCGGCCGCCACCTCGCGCAGCCGGGCGATGACGCTGCCGGTGCCGGCTGGGATCAGCCGGCCGACGATCACGTTTTCCTTGAGCCCGGTCAAGGTGTCGATCCGCCCGGACACGGCGGCTTCGGTCAGCACCCGGGTCGTCTCCTGGAACGACGCGGCCGAGATGAACGAGTTCGTCTGCAAGCTGGCCTTGGTGATGCCCTGCAGCACCGGATGTGCGATTGCCGGACGCATTCCTTCCCGCTCGACCTTGACGTTCTCATACTCGAACTCGGTGCGGTCGACCTGCTCGCCGGCGAGCAAGGTGGTCTCCCCGGGATCCTCGATCTCCACCTTCTGCAACATCTGGCGCACGATCACCTCGATGTGCTTGTCGTTGATGCGCACGCCTTGCAGCCGGTAGACCTCCTGGATCTCGTTGATCAGGTAGCTGGCCAGCGCCTCGACCCCGAGGATCCGCAGGATGTCGTGCGGAACCCGGTTGCCGTCCATCAACAGATCGCCCTTCTGGACGTAGTCGCCCTCCTGAACACTGATGTGCTTGCCCTTGGGGATCAGGTACTCGACCGGCTCCTGGTTCTCCTCGGCCGGGACCACGATGATCCGCCGCTTGGTCTTGTAGTCCTTGCCGAACTCGACCCGCCCGTCGCTCTCGCTGATGATCGCGAAATCCTTGGGCTTGCGCGCCTCGAACAATTCGGCGACGCGCGGCAGACCGCCGGTAATGTCGCGGGTCTTGGAGGATTCGCGCGGGATGCGGGCGAGCACGTCGCCGGCCTTGACGTGTGCTCCGTTCTCGACCGACAGGATCGCGTCGACCGACATGAAATAGCGCGCCTCGAGCCCGTTGCCGAGCAACAGCACCTCACCGGCCTCGTCGCGCAAGGTGATCCGCGGCCGCAGCTCGCTGCCGCGCGGTTGCTGCTTCCAGTCGATCACCACCCTCGACGAGATGCCGGTCGCCTCGTCGAGCACCTCGCGCATCGACAGGCCTTCGATCAGGTCTACGTAATGGGCGATCCCGTCCTTCTCGGTGACGATCGGGATCGTGTAGGGATCCCACTCGGCCAGGCGCTCGCCGCGCTGCACCCGGGCGCCGTCGTCGGCGAGCAGCCGCGCGCCATAGGGCACCCGGTGGCGCGCCTTTTCCCGTCCGGCCTCGTCGAGCAGGACGATCTCCAGATTTCGGCCCATGACCACCGGCACGCCGGCCGAGTTCATCACCACATTGCGGTTCTTGACCTCGAGCTTGGCATCGAAAGCGGCCTCGACCGAGGATTGCTCGGCGCCGCGCTGCGCCGCGCCGCCGATATGGAAGGTGCGCATCGTCAACTGGGTTCCAGGCTCGCCGATCGACTGCGCGGCGATGACGCCGACCGCCTCGCCGATGTTGACGACGGTGCCGCGCGCGAGATCGCGGCCATAGCATTTGCCGCACACGCCGATATGGGATTTGCAGGTCAGCACCGAGCGGATCGGCACCAAATCGATCCCGGCCCGCTCGATTGCGTCGACCGCGTCCTCGTCGATCAGCGCCGCCGCCGGCAGGACCACGTCACCGGTCAGCGGGTTGAGGATGTCGACCGCCGCAGTGCGCCCGAGGATGCGGTCGGCGAGCGGAGCAATGACCTCCCCGCCATCGACGACGGCACGGGTCATCAGCCCGCGGGTAGTGCCGCAATCCTCCTCGGTGATGATCGCATCCTGCGCGACATCGACCAGTCGGCGGGTCAGATAGCCCGAATTCGCCGTCTTCAGCGCGGTGTCGGCCAGGCCCTTTCGTGCGCCGTGCGTCGAATTGAAGTATTCGAGCACAGTTAGCCCTTCCTTGAAGTTCGAGATGATCGGGGTCTCGATGATCTCGCCGGACGGCTTGGCCATAAGTCCGCGCATGCCGGCCAGCTGCTTGATCTGCGCCGCCGAACCGCGCGCCCCGGAATCCGACATCATCCACACCGAGTTGATCGGCTCGCCCGGGGGCGCCGAGCGGATCATCTTCAGCATCTCCTCGGCGACCTTGTCGGTGCAGCGCGACCAGACGTCGACCACTTTGTTGTACTTCTCGCCCTGCGTGATCAGACCGTCCTGGTATTGCTGCTCGTACTGCTTGACTTGGTCCTGCGCCTCGGCGACGAGATGCCGCTTCGCCTCCGGAACGATCAGATCGTCCTTGCCGAACGAGATGCCGGCCTTGCAGGCCTGCGTGAACCCGAGGGTCATCAGCCGGTCGCAGAAGATCACGGTCTCCTTCTGCCCACAGTGGCGATAGACCTGGTCGATGACGTTGCTGATCTCCTTCTTGGTCAACAGCGTATTGACCAGCTCGAAGCCGACCGCCGGGTTGCGCGGCAGGATCTCTGACAGCAGCATGCGGCCCGGGGTCGATTCGACACGGCGCACCACCGGGTTATTGTCGGCATCGACCGTATGGTAGCGCGCCCTGATGTGGGCATGCAGCGACACCGCCTTCGATTCGAGAGCCTGCTCGATCTCGCCGATGCTGCCGAACACCATGCCCTCGCCGGGCTCGCCGTCACGCTCCATAGTGATGTGATAGAGGCCGAGCACGATGTCCTGCGACGGCACGATGATTGGCTTGCCGTTGGCGGGCGAGAGGATGTTGTTGGTCGACATCATCAAGACCCGCGCCTCGAGCTGCGCCTCCAATGACAGCGGCACGTGAACCGCCATCTGATCGCCGTCGAAATCGGCGTTGAAGGCGGTGCAGACGAGCGGGTGCAGCTGGATCGCCTTGCCCTCGATCAGCACCGGCTCGAAGGCTTGAATCCCGAGCCGGTGCAAAGTCGGAGCGCGGTTCAGCAGCACCGGGTGCTCGCGGATCACCTCTTCGAGGATGTCCCACACCTCCGGCCGCTCCTTCTCGACCATGCGCTTGGCGGCCTTGATCGTGCTGGCGAGGCCGTAGAGCTCGAGCTTCGAGTAGATGAACGGCTTGTACAGCTCGAGCGCCATCTTTTTGGGCAGGCCGCACTGTTGTAATTTAAGCTCCGGGCCGACGACGATGACCGAACGGCCCGAATAGTCGACGCGCTTGCCCAAGAGGTTCTGGCGGAAGCGGCCCTGCTTGCCTTTCAGCATGTCGGAAAGCGACTTCAGCGGCCGCTTGTTCGCGCCGGTGATGATGCGCCCGCGCCGGCCATTGTCGAACAGCGCGTCGACGGCCTCCTGGAGCATGCGCTTCTCGTTGCGCACGATGATGTCGGGCGCGCGCAGCTCGATGAGCCGCTTCAGCCGGTTGTTGCGGTTGATGACCCGGCGATAGAGGTCGTTCAGATCCGAGGTCGCGAAGCGGCCGCCGTCGAGCGGAACCAGCGGGCGCAGCTCCGGCGGGATGACCGGAACGACTTCCAGGATCATCCATTCCGGCCGGCTGTTCGAGTCGATGAACGCCTCGACCAGCTTCAGCCGTTTGACGAGCTTCTTGCGGCGCGCCTCCGAGTTGGTCTCGCGCAGCTCGACCCGCAGCCTTTCCCGCTCCTCGCCGAGATCGATGGCCGAGAGGACCGTGCGCAGCGCCTCGGCGCCGATCGACGCGGTAAACTGGTCGTCGCCGTAATCGTCTTGCGCCTGCAGATACTCCTCCTCGCTCAGCAGCTGGTGCTGCTTCAGCGGGGTCAGTCCCGGCTCGATGACGACGTAATTCTCGAAATAGAGGATCCGCTCAAGATCCTTCAACGTCATGTCGAGCAGCAAGCCGATGCGGCTCGGCAACGACTTGAGGAACCAGATATGCGCGACCGGCGAGGCGAGTTCGATATGGCCCATGCGGTCGCGGCGAACCTTCGACAAGGTAACCTCGACGCCACACTTCTCGCAGATGATGCCGCGATACTTCATCCGCTTGTACTTGCCGCACAGGCATTCGTAGTCCTTGATCGGGCCAAAAATCCGGGCGCAGAACAAACCGTCGCGCTCGGGCTTGAAGGTCCGGTAGTTGATCGTCTCCGGCTTTTTGATCTCGCCGTATGACCAGGAGTGGATGCGCTCCGGGCTGGCGATCGAGATGCGGATCTGGTCGAAGCTCTGCGTCCCGGTGACCTGTCCGAAGATGTTCATCAACTCGTTCATGAACGACCCCTTTTGGAAACTCTGTGATTGCGCGGCCGGCGCGTGGCGGGCAGTCTTACTTAAATCAGATCCTGCTCAATAGTCGCGCTCCTCCAGCTCGACGTTGAGGCCGAGCGACCGCAGCTCCTTGACCAGCACATTGAAGGATTCGGGGATGCCGGCCTCGAAATTGTCGTCGCCGCGGACGATCGCCTCATAGACCTTGGTGCGGCCCGACACGTCGTCCGACTTGACCGTCAGCATCTCTTGCAGAGTGTATGCCGCGCCGTAGGCCTCGAGCGCCCAAACCTCCATCTCGCCAAACCGCTGGCCGCCGAACTGGGCCTTGCCGCCCAGCGGTTGCTGGGTGACGAGGCTATAGGGGCCGATCGAGCGCGCATGGATCTTGTCATCGACGAGGTGGTGCAGCTTCATCATATAGATATAGCCGACCGTAACCTTACGATCGAACGCCTCGCCGGTGCGGCCATCGACGAGGGTCACTTGGCCCGAGGACGACAGCCCCGCCTTTTCCAGCATCGCCACGATGTCGGCTTCGCTGGCGCCATCGAAAACCGGGCTCGCCATCGGTACGCCGTGCGTGAGGCTTCCGGCGAGCTCGATCAGCTCGTCCGGCGCAAGGCGGGCGATCTCGGCGCCATCCGGTCCCTGATACATCTCGCCAAGAATGCCGCGCAGCGTGCCGTCGCCGGCACCGCGCCTGACCGCGGCCAACACGTCGCCGATACGCCGGCCGAGACCGGCCGCGGCCCAGCCGAGATGGGTTTCGAGGATTTGGCCGACATTCATTCGGCTCGGGACGCCGAGCGGATTAAGGACGATATCGACCGGGGTGCCGTCCTCGAGATAAGGCATGTCCTCGCACGGCATGATGCGCGAGATCACGCCCTTGTTGCCGTGACGGCCGGCCATCTTGTCCCCGGGCTGCAGCTTGCGCTTTACGGCAACAAAGGCCTTGACCATCTTCATCACGCCGGGCGGCAGCTCGTCGCCACGTTGCAATTTCTCGACCTTGTTCTCAAAGCGAGCGGTGAGTTCGGCGACGGCATCCTCCATCTGCTTTTTCAGCGCTTCGATGTCGGCCATCCGGGCGTCGTCGCGAATCGAAATCTGCTTCCACAGCGCCGGCGCATGCTCGGCCAGCACCGCTTCGGTGAGCTCGGTCCCCGATTTCATCCCCCTAGGACCACCGACCGCGGTCTGACCCAGCATCAATTCCTTGAGCCGGGCGGCAAAGCTGCGCTCGAGGATCGCGCGCTCGTCGTCGCGATCCTTGGCCAGCCGCTCGATTTCGGCGCGCTCGATCGCCAGTGCGCGCTCGTCCTTGTCGACGCCGCGCCGCGAGAACACCCGCACTTCGACGATCGTGCCGGAGACGCCGGGTGGCAGGCGCAACGACGTGTCGCGCACATCAGAGGCCTTTTCGCCAAAGATCGCGCGCAGCAGCTTTTCCTCGGGCGTCATCGGCAACTCACCCTTGGGAGTGACCTTGCCGACCAGGATATCGCCCGGCTTGACCTCGGCGCCGATATAGATGATGCCGGCTTCGTCGAGGTTCTTCAGCGCCTCCTCCCCGACATTCGGGATGTCTCGGGTGATCTCCTCCTGACCGAGCTTGGTGTCGCGCGCCATCACCTCGAACTCCTCGATATGGATCGAGGTGAAAACGTCGTCAGAGACGATGCGCTCGGAAATCAGGATCGAATCCTCGAAATTGTAGCCGTTCCACGGCATGAAGGCGCACAACACGTTGCGCCCCAGGGCCAGCTCGCCGAGCTGGGTCGATGGGCCGTCGGCGATGATGTCGCCGGCGCCGACCTGATCGCCGACATTGACCAACGGCCGCTGCGTGATGCAGGTGTTCTGATTCGAGCGTTGGAACTTCAACAAATTGTAGATATCGACGCCCGAGGCGGCCGACGACGTCTCGGCGGTGGCCCGAACCACGACGCGGGTTGCGTCCACCTGGTCGACCACGCCCGAGCGGCGGGCGATGATCGTGACCCCGGAGTCGCGGGCCACCGTCTCCTCCATGCCGGTGCCGACGAGCGGCGCCTCGGCGCGGATCAGCGGCACCGCCTGGCGCTGCATGTTCGAGCCCATCAGCGCGCGGTTGGCGTCGTCGTTTTCGAGAAACGGGATCAACGCCGCGGCCACCGAAACCAGCTGCTTCGGCGACACGTCGATCAGGTCGATGTCCTGCGGCCGCTGCATGACGAAATCGCCGCCTTTGCGGCAATTCGTCAGGTCGGCTGTGATCCGGCCCTCCCCATCGGTCTCGACATTGGCCTGGGCGATCGCATAGCGGCCCTCGTCCATCGCCGACAGGTAGACGACGTCGTCAGTGACCCGGCCGTCGACGACCCGACGATAGGGGCTCTCGATAAAGCCGTACTGATTGACCCTGGCATAGGTGGCCAGGCTGTTGATCAAACCGATATTGGGACCCTCCGGCGTTTCGATCGGGCAGATCCGCCCGTAATGGGTCGGATGCACGTCTCGCACCTCAAAGCCGGCGCGTTCCCGGGTCAGACCTCCGGGGCCCAAAGCCGACAGCCGCCGCTTGTGGGTGATCTCGCTGAGCGGGTTGGTCTGATCCATGAATTGCGATAGCTGCGAGGAACCGAAAAACTCGCGCACCGCGGCGGCCGCTGGTTTCGCATTGATCAGATCGTGCGGCATGACGGTGTCGATCTCGACCGAACTCATGCGTTCGCGGATCGCTCG
Source organism: uncultured Alphaproteobacteria bacterium (assembly GCA_963785565.1). Lineage (GTDB taxonomy): Bacteria > Pseudomonadota > Alphaproteobacteria > ATCC43930 > CGMCC-115725 > AP-15. The sequence continues at coordinate 63,185 of CAWAVV010000035.1, forward strand.
CTCCATGCGCAGCAGGCCGACGCGGTACTGGTTCTCCATCAGCTCGCCGACCGAGCGCACCCGGCGGTTGCCGAGATGATCGATATCGTCGATCTCGCCGCGGCCGTCCTTGAGCTCGACCAGTACTTTGAGGATCGCCAGGATATCGGCCTTGCGCAGGGTGCGCACGCTGTCGTCGGTGTCGAGCCCCAGCCGCGAGTTCATCTTGACCCGACCGACCGCGGACAGATCATAGCGTTCGGGATCAAAAAACAGGCTGTTGAACAGCGTTTCCGCGGTCTCCAGGGTCGGCGGCTCGCCCGGGCGCATGACTCGATAGATGTCGATCAACGCGTCCTCGCGCGTCGCATTCTTGTCGATCGCCAGGGTGTTTCGAATGTAAGGGCCAACCGTCACGTGATCGATGTCGAGCACCGGCAATTCACCGATTCCCGCTTCGACCAGCTGGGCGAGTGCGACGGCGGTGATCTCGTCACCGGCTTCGAAATAAACCTCGCCGGTCTCCTCGTTGATCAGATCCGAGGCGAAATAGCGGGCGATCAGTTCCTCGTCGCGGACAAGGATGTCAGTCAGGCCCGCCTCGCGCAGCCGGCGGGCGACGCGCGGCGTCACCCGCTCACCCGCCGGCAGCACCACCTCTCCGGTACGCGCGTCGCGCAGATCGTTGATCAGCTTGCCTTTGAAATGATCGGGGTCGAACGGCGCCATCCAGCCCTGTGGGCCATGGCCGAACAGGATCGCCCGGTAGAACCACGAGAGGATTTCCTCCTTCGGCATCCCCACCGCCTCGCCGGGCTGCAGCGGCTTGTTCTCGCCTTTGCGCTCCGCACGCAGCTTCTCGGTCGCGGCATCATCGAGCGCCATCAGCAATGTCGTCGCCGGCAATTTGCGGCGCCGATCGATGCGAACGTAAACGTGGTCCTTGGCGTCGAATTCGAAGTCGAGCCAAGAGCCGCGGTAGGGGATCACCCGGGCAGCGAACAGATATTTCCCGGAGGAATGGGTCTTGCCCTTATCGTGATCGAAGAACACGCCCGGGCTGCGGTGCATCTGCGAAACGATGACCCGTTCAGTGCCGTTGATGATGAAGGTGCCGTTCTTCGTCATCAACGGCATGTCGCCCATATAGACGTCCTGCTCCTTGATGTCGCGGATCGAGCGCGAGCCGGTATCCTCGTCGATGTCCCAGACCACGAGGCGCAAGGTAACCTTGAGGGGAGCGGCAAAGGTAATCCCGCGCTGCTGGCATTCGCCGACATCGTATTTCGGCGCTTCAAGCTCGTAGCGGACGAATTCCAGCTGGGCGCGCTCTGAGAAATCTCGTATCGGGAAGACTGATTTGAGCACTTCCTGCAAACCGGCGTTAGCGCGCTCTTCGGGCGCTTCATCCATCTGCAGGAAGTGGTCGTACGAGCTCTTTTGGACCTCGATCAAATTCGGCATCGGCGCCACCTCGGGCACGCGTCCGAAGCTCTTGCGGATACGCCTCTTGCCGGTAAGGGATATAGCCATGCACGCTCCTCGCTGTGGGTCGCCGCTGCCTGACCCGATCTCGATGTCTCGGCCGGCCATCGGTCTCATGCCGGCGGCATAGCGACGACGCTGTGCCGATCGGTCGAGCCGACCGCCAACCCGATTACTTTCTGCGGCCGTTTGGCCGGCCCGCGCTCACGCTTTATCCTGTCAGACGCCAAAACCCGGCGTGCGCGACCAATCGCGCCCCGGTTTCCAGGGTTCGGTGTCGGGCGCGGCGGCTGCGAATGATCGGACGCCGGCCCCCGGTGGGAATAAGCTCGTAGCAGGCCTACTTTATTTCGACAGTCGCACCCGCATCTTCAAGCTGCTTTTTTATTTTCGCCGCTTCCTCCTTGTTGACGCCTTCCTTGACCGGCTTCGGCGCCGCCTCGACCAGATCCTTGGCTTCTTTCAGCCCAAGACTGGTGATAGCACGGACTTCCTTGATGACGTTAATCTTTTTCTCGCCGATCGCAGCGAGGATCACATCAAACTCGGTCTGCTCGACCGCCGCCTCGGCCACCGGGGCCGCCGCCGCCGCCACGGCGACCGGCGCCGCCGCGGAGACACCCCATTTCTCCTCCAGCATTTTCGACAGCTGGGCCGCCTCGATCACGCTCAAGGCCGACAGATCGTCGACCAACCTCGCCAAATCCGGCATCTTCCACTCCCGATTTTCAAAGATGAACCCTGACTATGACAAATAAACCGCGGCCGGCTATCCGGCCTCGCCCTGGCTCTCGGCGTGCGCGGCGAGAACCCGGGCGAGTTGCCCGGCGGGCGCCTGCAACACCCGGGCGAGCCGTGTCGCCGGCGCTAACAACAGGCCGATCAGCTTGCCGCGCAATTCGTCGAGCCCGGGCAGCAGGGCCAACTCCTTGACCCCGGCGGCATCGATGACCTGGCCGGCGAGCCCGCCGCCGATGATCGTCAGCTTGTCGTTGCGGTTGGCGTACTCGACCGCCACCTTTGCCGCGGCGACCGGATCGCGTGAGAAGGCAATCGCGGTCGGGCCGGTGAACAGCGGCGACAACGAGGCGAAAGGGGTTCCGTCGAGCGCGCGCCGCGCCAGCCGGTTCTTGGTCACCCGGAAGCGCGCCCCGGCGCTGCCCATCTGACGGCGCAACTGGGTCGCCTCGGCGACGGTAAGCCCGGACTGGTGCGTCACCACGACACAGACGGTGTCGGCCAGATCCTGCTGCAGGGTCTCGACCAGCTTTTGCTTTTGTACTCGGTCCACTCGCCTCTCCGACCCCGATCTACAGCCCCCTTCCGAAGAGAGCTCATTGCGCTTGCGTTACCGCCGCCGCGGCTGCAGCAGACGCCCAAGACGGCTAAGCCCTGGCCTCCTCGGCCAAATCCGACAATTCGACTTTGACGCCCGGTCCCATCGTCGAGCTCAAACTGACCTTCTTGATGTAGGTGCCTCTGACGCCGCTCGGCTTGTTCCGGGTGATCGCGCCGACAAAGGCGCGGACATTATCCGCAAGCGCGTCGTCGGTAAAGCTCGCTTTGCCGACCCCGGCATGTACCAGCCCGGCCTTTTCGGCGCGGAACTCGACCTGCCCGCCCTTGGCCGCGCGCACCGCCTCGCCGACATTCTGCGTGACTGTGCCGAGGCGCGGGTTCGGCATCAGACCGCGCGGACCGAGGATCTTGCCGAGCCGACCGACAAGCGCCATCAAGTCGGGGGTGGCGATCGCGCGGTCGAAATCGATGTTCCCGGCCTGAACCTTCTCGGCCAGATCTTCGGCCCCGACGACGTCGGCCCCGGCGGCCTCGGCTTCCTTGGCGCGGTCGCCGCGCGCAAAAACCGCGACCCGCACCGTCTTACCGGTGCCGTGCGGCAGCATCACCGTCCCGCGCAGGTTCTGGTCCTGTTTGCGCGGATCGAGGTTGAGGTTCATCGCGATCTCGACCGTCTCGTCGAATTTGGCCGAGGCGCGCGATTTGATCAGCTGCACGGCCTCGCCGAGGCGATGCGCCGCGGTCGGATCGATCCCGTCATACGCCTGTTTGAGCCGCTTGCCCATTTTCGCCATTTTTCGTCACTCCACCACGTCGAGGCCCATCGAACGCGCCGAACCGATCAGCATGCGGCAGGCGCCCTCGATATCGTTGGCATTGAGGTCCGGCATCTTCTTTTCCGCGATCTCGCGGATCTGCGCCATGGTCACCTGACCCACCGTGCTGCCCTTGCCGGTGGTCTGCGAACCCTTCTCGATCCCCGCCGCCTTCTTCAGGAAATAGGTGTTGGGCGGGCTCTTGGTCACGAAGGTGAAAGAGCGGTCGGCAAAAGCGGTGATCACGACCGGGATCGGCATGCCGGGTTCGAGGTTTTGGGTGGCGGCGTTGAACGCCTTGCAGAACTCCATGATGTTCAGCCCGCGTTGACCGAGCGCCGGGCCGATCGGCGGCGACGGGTTTGCCTTGCCGGCGGGAACTTGCAATTTGATGATGCCGACAATTTTTTTAGCCATACTCGCTCCTCACCACCCCGGCGCAGGCCGGGGCCCATTCCTGTCGCCGCTCCGCCACCTGTGCCATGGACCCCGGCTTCCGCCGGGGTGCTCGCACGGCGGCGCCGCGCTCACACCTTTTCGACCTGCGAATATTCCAGCTCGACCGGGGTTGCACGGCCAAAGATCGATACCGCGACCTTGAGCCGCGCCCGTTCCTCGTCGACCTCCTCGACGAGACCGTTGAACGAGGTGAAGGGGCCGTCGCTGACCCGGACCTGCTCGCCAATCTCGAAGGTAATCGACGGTTTCGGCCGTTCGATCCCCTCTTGGACCTGGTGCATGATGCGCGCCGCCTCGTTGTCGCTGATCGGCGACGGCCGCCCGCGGCCACCAAGAAATCCGGTGACCTTGGCGGTGTTCTTGACCAGATGCCAAGTCTCGTCGCTCAAATCCATCCTGATCAGCACATAGCCCGGGAAAAACTTGCGCTCGGAGCTGACTTTGGCGCCGCGCTTGACTTCGATGACCTCCTCGGTCGGCACCAGAATCTCGTCGAACCTGTCCGACAGTCCCTTCTGCTCGGCCTGCTCGCGGATCGAGGACGCGACTTTCTTCTCGAAGCCGGAATAGACGTGGATCACATACCAGCGGCTCGTCATTGCCCGGCGTCCTGGCGCTTAATGTCCAAGGCCGAAGACAAGCCGCACCCCGGCCGAAAAGATCTGATCGACGACGAAGAAAAAGCCGGCTGCAATAAACACCATTACAAATACCATTGCCGTGGTGACCATCGTCTCCTTGCGGGTCGGCCAGGTAACGCGGGAGACTTCCTGGCGGACCTCTTCGATGAACTTGACTGGGCTCGTCTTCGCCATAACCTAACCGCACTCGAACGAAAGGGGCGCCACTACCCATATGGCACTGCACCCGGCCGGGTTCCAGCGACCCGGCCGCCGGCTGGCAGGAGTGGAGGGGCTCGAACCCCCAACCCCCGGTTTTGGAGACCGGTGCTCTACCAGTTGAGCTACACTCCTAATCCGGTGCGACCCGATCCGGTGTTATTTGATGATTTTGGCGACGACGCCGGCGCCGACGGTTCGGCCGCCTTCGCGGATGGCAAAGCGCAGGCCTTCATCCATGGCGATCGGCGCGATCAATTCGATCTCCATCGAGATGTTGTCGCCGGGCATGACCATCTCGGTGCCCTCGGGCAGGTGCACGGTGCCGGTCACATCGGTGGTGCGGAAGTAGAATTGCGGCCGGTAATTGCCAAAAAACGGGGTGTGGCGGCCGCCTTCCTCCTTGGTCAGGATATAGGCCTCGCACTGAAAGCGGGTGTGCGGGGTGATCGAGCCCGGGGCGGCCAGCACCTGGCCGCGCTCGACCTCCTCGCGCTTGGTGCCGCGCAACAAGGCGCCGATATTGTCGCCGGCCTCGCCCTGGTCCAACAGTTTGCGAAACATCTCGACCCCGGTCACCACCGTCTTGGCGGTCGGCCGCAGCCCGACGATCTCGACCTCGTCGCCGACCTTGACGATGCCGCGCTCGACCCGCCCGGTGACCACCGTGCCGCGCCCGGAGATCGTGAACACATCCTCGATCGGCATCAGAAACGGCCGGTCCTTGGCCCGCTCCGGCTGCGGGATGAACGAATCCACCGCCTGCATCAGTTCGAGGATCGAGGCGTGGCCCTGCTCCGGGTTCTTGCCTTCAAGGGCAAACAGCGCCGAGCCGCGCACCACCGGCAGATCATCCCCGGGAAACCCGTAGGACGACAACAGCTCGCGCATCTCCAGCTCGACCAGATCCAACAGTTCCGGGTCGTCGACCATGTCGACCTTGTTCATGTACACCACCAGCGCCGGCACCCCCACCTGGCGCGCCAACAAAATGTGCTCGCGGGTCTGCGGCATCGGCCCGTCGGCCGACGACACCACCAGGATCGCCCCGTCCATCTGCGCCGCCCCGGTGATCATGTTCTTGATGTAATCGGCATGACCCGGACAGTCGACATGCGCATAGTGCCGGTTGGCGGTCTCGTATTCGACATGCGCGGTGGCGATCGTGATCCCCCGCGCCCGCTCCTCCGGCGCCTTGTCGATCTGGTCGAACGGCACAAACGTCGCCCCGCCGCTCTCCGCCAGAACCTTGGTGATCGCCGCCGTCAACGTCGTCTTGCCATGGTCGATGTGACCAATCGTCCCAATGTTGCAGTGCGGCTTGGTCCGCTGAAACTTCGCCTTCGACATCGCTTCCGGCTTTCCGTCAGAAATGGAGCCTCGACACCTGCGCGCGGGCTGGAGCGGGTGATGGGAATCGAACCCACGTAGCCAGCTTGGAAGGCTGGTGCTCTACCATTGAGCTACACCCGCGCCCCGCCGCACCCGCCGGTTCGATCCTTGCCGCTGTCCGCTTCTTCGCCCGATCCGCCTCGGCCACCTCTCGCCTGCCGGCGCAGAGCTGGCGCGTTGGTGGAGGGGGTAGGATTCGAACCTACGTAGACGTACGTCAACAGATTTACAGTCTGCCGCCTTTAACCACTCGGCCACCCCTCCAGGATCGCGTGCCGCCTGGCGCAGCGGAAACGGCGGCTCATAGGGCTTCGCCCTGATCTTGTCAATCCGACTCCGTCGATCGACGCCCTGTCGGCGCGGCCCGTGCTCGTGTTAGAGGCTGCGGGCGATAGATCGCGCGGCCGTCGGAGTGAAAATCATGAGTTCGAATTCGGCCCTCCCGCCAGGATCGGGCCGCCTCCCGCCGCCGCAATCCCGCGATCGTCGATCCGGCCGCGGCCCAAAGCAGCCCGTTGCCCGGCCGCCCGCGCCGCGCCGAGCCGCCGCGCGGCCGCCCGCGCAAGCCGGGGACCGTCGAACGCTGGATCTACGGGCGGCACGCTGTCGCCGCGGCGCTCGCCAATCCGGAACGAAGCTGGCGCCGTCTGGCTGCTCTCGCCGGGCACGAAGGCGAGGCGCGGGCGCTGGTCGCCGGCGCGCGGGCGGCCCGGCGCGGCGACGGCGAGCCGGTGCGAGTGCTCGACCGCGCCGCGCTCGCGGCATTGCTGCCCGAGGGCGCCGTCTATCAGGGGCTCGCGCTCGAAGTCGAGCCGCTCGTCGGGCGCGACCTCGATGAGCTGCTGCGGCAGGCGGCGGCGACATCGGGTAGGGCGGTAATCGTAGCGCTCGACCAGGTCAGCGACCCGCACAACGTCGGCGCGGTGCTGCGTTCGGCCGCCGCGTTCGGCGCGCTTGCTGTCGTGCTTGCCGAGCATGGCGGGGCGCCGGTGACGGGCGCTTTGGCCAAATCCGCCTCGGGCGCGATCGAGCACGTGCCGCTGGTCAAAGTGGTCAACCTCGCCCGCGCCCTCGATCGGCTGAAGCAAGGCGGGTTCTGGATCTGCGGTCTCGACGAGACTGCGGCCGAGACCTTCGCGGCGCTCGATCTCGGCCAGCGCATCGCGATCGTGCTGGGCGGCGAAGGGGGCGGCATGCGCCGGCTGGTGCGCGAGCATTGCGATTATCTGGCGCGGCTGCCGACCTTGCCCGCGCAGCCGACGCTCAACGTCTCCAACGCCGCTGCAATCGCGCTCTACGAACTCGCTCGCGAGCGTCCGATCGGCTGACCCGAGGCTGGCATTGCCGCAGTCACCCGCGGGAGACGAGCGTGAGAGCCATCCGCTGGGGCAGGGCGGGAGGCATTAGCGCCTTCACGGGGTCAATTGTTCGGCGAGGGCCTTGATCTCAAACGGGGTCGCCGCTCGGCCGCCGAGTTCGCCCATGAAAAAATCGAGATACTCCTCAATGCGCCGCAAAAAGGCGCGTAGATCCGCCTCGCTGCGCACATAGGGCGTGTTCCCCGGGGCCAGCGACGGGCTGTGGTAGGTAAAGCTGAAGACGCGATGGCCATTGCTCAAAAGCGCGCGCGTCAGTCGGCGCTGTTCGGCGAACGAGATGCCTTCGGGGGTCAGAGTGATGCGCTCGACTACACCGAGACGGGCAAGGATGCCGGGTACGTGCAAGGCCTTTAACCGCTCGTTCATCGTGAGCACGTAGGCTGTCCGTCCGGACTGCGCCAATAACCCGGCATAGCCGATCGAGAGCGGGATCTCGAGCAATGCCGGACCGGCGCCGAACCAATAGGGGCGCGCGCCGCAATGCGAGAAATCAGGCCCAAATTTGCGGCTCAGATCCGTGCCCGGTACGACGCTGACATCGATCTCGTAGCCAAGCTCGTCGAGAATTTGGGCTGTGGCGGGACCGACGCCATAGCGCCCCGCCTTATAGATGCGCGGCCGTACTCCGAGGTTTTCGCCGATGATCTGGGTCAGCTGCGTTAGTTTCTCGCGCTCGAGCTCATATGGCAGGTTGCCCGGATAAGAGTTCTCGTCCGTCGCCTGCTCGACCAAAGGCGGCGTGTCCCAGGGCTGCAGGTGAGCGCCGATTTCACAGGCCCCCGAGCGGTGCAGGTCGCGGATGAATTCATATCCCTCGGGCGTGCTGCTCACCGGGTAGTCGAGCACGAAGGTCGGCCGCACGCCGTATCGGTCGAAGATCGGCTGGGTCTGCGCCTGGCGCCTGACCGAGGTCACACCCATGGCGCGTCGAGGCTGTTCGCGCTCCCAGTCGAATTCGGCTTCGGTGTCGACGACGACGACGACCATCGGCGGCTGGTCTGCCGGCCAGTCGATCATCCTCCATGTTTTGGGATCGAGCATGCCTCAGCGTGATGGTGGCAAGCGTTTACGTTTGCTGCGGCGGCAAGCGGTCCAAGCGCGGCTGCCGTGAGCGGCGGGGGGAGGGCGAAGGCGCTGGACTTGCATCTGTTCGAACCTAATATCTTGCA
>CAWAVV010000036.1:0-48432 GCA_963785565.1 uncultured Alphaproteobacteria bacterium
ACCCCGCGGCGACACCTCGACACCGTAGCAGGCGAGGCTCTTGTCGACCGAGGCATCGCTTGATGCGCGAAGGCGGCACTCCTGCTCAGGATCCAAATAGCGCCTATTTCCCGCCGCCGCACCAGCACTGACGATAGTCGGCTATGGAAACGTGTCCGGCGGCGCAGTCATAGGCGCGGGTCTCATCGGCGCCGCCGCGGTTCCGGGTCCAGTAGACCAGGCTCGACACCGGGAACAGCGTGCGCCAGAGGGCACGGTCCTTGGGCACGGTGGTGATCATCGCGTGTAGCCGTTCGAGGCTGGCCAGATCGACCCGCGGCAGCCGCCATTCACGCGTGAAAGTGTATTCCAGCTGCCACTTCGGCGGGGTATGGGCATCGGCCTCGGAGAGGTTGATCAAATCGTAGATCGCCTGATCGAGGATGCCGCCAGCGGAATCATAGGTTACGATGCGGAAGGCGGGGTTTTGGCCAAAGATCGGGCTAACCGCCGGGGTGATCAGGGCAAATGCGAAATTGCCCTTCGCGTCGCCGATCAGGCGAAAATCGTCCATATGGGTGTGGCCGGCAAAGGCCGCGGCCACGGTATCGGCATAGCGCCGCAGCAGCGCGTAAGCCGGCTGAGCATAAGCGTCGGCCCACATCGGGATGATCCGGTCGGGGCACGCCCCCTGGCGCCAGGTGACGAAGCCGTCGATGCCGGGCGGGACGTGAAAGGCCAGCCACACCCGCTGGCGCGCCCGCCTCGCCGCCGTCAGCTCGGCTTCGAGCCAAGCGAGCGTCGCCCTGCCCGGGTCGTCGCCGCCCGGAGCACCGCAAGCGTTCCGGTATCGGCGCGAAAAGAAGACGGTGTTGGCGAAAATCAGTCTCACTCCACGAACCCCGGGAACCGTCGCGCTGTAGTTACCGTAGCTCGACCAATCGCGTTCGAGATGGCGATCGGCGCGCCCGCCGACGAGCCCGCGCATCACCGGCAGCATGTCGGTGAGGAATGGGCCGCCCGGCTGCAGTTCGAAATCGCCGCAGACTTCGTCGTTGTTTCCCAATGCCGGCAGGATTGGCGTATTCGGGAAGACCGCTTCGATGTTCAGCGCGAGAAACCTCATGGTCTTGTCGACAAAGCCGCGAAAGGCGAGATCCGAATGGTCGCGCGCTGCAGCATTGAACTGGTCGCGGAAATGATGCGCCAGGAAATCACCGGTAATCAGCACAAAGGTGGGGTGCGGCAGCGCCGCCCCCATTTGCTTCAGAGCGGAATGCAGAAGATGCCAGTTGGTGTCGGCGCCGTAACGGCCGAGGCTCTCGTCGGCCGAGGCATCGAGGATTGCCGGCCACTCCGCAGGCGATCCGGCGGCCAATCGGTCGACCAGCCGCGGATCCGCCATCGGATTGAAATGGATGTCGCTGAGCAGCAGGAACTGCGCGGCGTGCGCCGATCCGGCGGTCCCCGCCGCCATCGGCGCCAGGGTGAGGATGCCGGCCAGAACGAGCCGGGTCACCCGGGCGCGCACCTCGGACGCTTTTTGCAACATCGGGCGGACACCCAGCGGCATGAACTAGACAGATGGTTCCCGGTTTCTCTTCTTCGTCGCCCCGGCCTTCGTGATGTATCCCACAAGATTGGCGTGACGGTCCGCGGTTGTGGCAAGCTGTCGCGATGCTGCAGCAGCGGATGCGGATGCGAGAGGAAGCGCCGCTCGTCCCGGTAGTCCACGGGAGGGACGAAGCGAGGGTGACGAAGGATACGCAATGGCAACCATCTATCTGGTTTATACCACCAGATGTTGGGTCCGCGCCGCCGCGCCGTGCCTGTCGAGTTTACGACATCGACAACCAAGAAATTGCCATGGTCGCATTGTATTGGGTATTCTTGCAGGCATCGGCACCCGTGAGCGCGTGCCCGATTTTCCTCGAAGGGGTCGCCGGTGCCTGATTTCGACGGGCGGAACTGGAGCGATTTCCGATCAAGTTGCACAGTGCTCACCCCCTCCTAAACCCGCCCCCATCAAGGGGAGGGCCTCAATCGGCACCCCTATTTGTACTCCCCTCCCGCCCTCTCGATGGGGGCGGGTCGGGTGGGGGTGATTCGTGCCGAGTGCGTCTATCCGGTCGAAAACCGCGCTTGCAGCGCCGCGGGGCCGGCGCGGCGGTTTCGCCGCGGGCCGGCTCGACAACCCCGCTGGCCGGGGTCCAGGTCGGCTCAGGTGGCAACCGGTGCGGGAGCCTTGCTGCAGATTTGCTGCAGGTGCAGCAAACCGTTTCCTCTGATCTCAATGAAACGTTGTATCTTGCCGCGGCTGAGGCGTCGGTCGGAGGCAGCTTGGTTTAGCCGAGGAGCCGGCGGGCTTCGGCCGCCTGCTCGCGCATCGAATGCAGCAGGCGCGCCTCGGGGGTCGGCGCGCAGTTGGCATAGCCGGCGCCGAGTTCCTTGAGCTGTGCGGCATTGCGCGGAAAAGCCGCGTGGTTGAGCGGCAGTGCGAGCTTGGCGCCGGCGCTCTTTTTCGCTGCTTCGCGGACTCGGTCGATCGCCGCCACCAGCCTGCGGATGGTCGGGCGTTCCGCTGACCCCGAGCGAGCGCGACAGATCCGATGGCCCCACCGCCAGCAGGTCGACCCCTTCGACCGCGGCGATCTCGTCGATGCGCTCGACCGCCGCCATGTCCTCGATCATGCAGGCGAGCAGGATCTCGCGGTTCGACTGCGCCATGTGCTCGATCAGAGGAATACGGCCGAATTCGGCGGCGCGGCTGCCCGCGGCCATGCCGCGCTCGCCCTGCGGCGGATAGCGCACCGCCTGCACCGCCGCGCGCGCCATTTCGGCGCTGCCGACATGCGGCACCTGGACGCCCTGCACGCCCATGTCGAGCAGGCGCAATATAAAGGCCGGGTCGAAACCCGGCGTGCGCACGATCGGGGTGATCCCGACCCGCTCTGCCGCCATCACCATCCCCTGCACGTCGTGCAGGTCGAAGCTGGTATGCTCCATGTCGATAAAGGCGGCGTCAAAGCCGGCCAGCCCGATGATCTCGACGATCTGCGGGTCGGGAATGCCGCCGACATGGGTTCCCAAGGCGAGACCGCCCTCGCGCAGGATGCGCTTTACCCGATTTTCTCTCATGTTGCCCTCACTTCGCGCTCGATGACGAGGCTAGGCCGCCCGCGCCGATTTCACGCGCCGCAGATTGGCGATGATCATATCGGTGTCCATGACGTCGCCGAAGATGTTGTAAAAGGCGCTGAGCGAGGCGTCATGCTCCTCCTGGGTGCTCGCGGCATTGCCGTCGCTGACCATGATCGTGCGAAAGTTCGTCATGTTGGCGTCGCGCGCCGAGCTTTCGCAGCAGACATTGGTGACGGTTCCGGTAATCAGCACGGTGTCGAAGCCGCGCGCCCGCAGCCGCCCAGGCAATTCCGAAGTCCCCGGCATAAACGCGCTGTAGCGATATTTGTTGACGATTTCGTCCTCCGGCCGCACGTCGAGATCGGGCCACAGCTGATGACCGAGTGTTCCTTCGGAAAGAGCGGCGACGCGTTTCTCGCGCATTTCAGGCGAGGCCATCTCGTGCGCCACCGACCATTCGTCGAGGCAACGCGCGTCGTGGGTCATCTGGATCCAAAAGACGCCGCCGCCCGCCTCCCGCACCGCCGCCGCCAGACGGTTGACCGCCGGCACGATATCGCGCGCCGCCGGGCACACCGCATGCCCCACCCCGTCGGTCATGAAGGCGTGCTGCAGATCGATCACCACAAGCGCCGTGCGCGCCGGGTCGAGATCGGCAAAGCAATGCTCGGCGCCGCGCCGCGCAGTCACCCGCTCGACGATTGCATCGGGAATGGTTGCGCCCTTCAGGTTCATTGCGATTACTCCCTCAATTGACTGGCGACAGGCATGCATCCGTAGACACCAGATCTAGGTTAGTGTGCCTGCCACCCGGGAAACGGACATCGTTGGGTGATTGTCGTCTTCGGTTCGATCAATGTCGATCTGATCTTTCCGGTTCCGCATTTGCCGGGGCCGGGCGAGACCGTGCTCGGCGGCGACTACGTGCTTCTTCCCGGGGGCAAGGGCGCCAATCAGGCGCTGGCCGCGCGCCGTGCCGGAGCCGAGGTCCATCTGATCGGCGCCGTTGGGGCGGATTCCTTTGCCGCCCCTGCACTCGACCCGCTGCGGCGCGCCGGGATCGATCTCCGGCTGGTGCGAAGCGTCGCGGAACCCACGGGCTGTGCCGCGATCATGGTATCCGCCGCCGGGGAGAACGCGATCGCGGTCGCATCGGGAGCCAATGCGAGCGTGACGTTCCGACCAGGTGTCGGACGAGTTGCTTGGTCCGCGCACGCTCCTCGTCCTTCAGATGGAAGTCCCCGCAAGCGAGACCATGGCCGTGATCCGCCGAGCGCGCGACCGCGGTGGGCGGAGCCTGCTCAATTTCGCGCCCGCCGTGCCGATCAGCCTCGATCTCTTGCACGACGTCGATTTTGTCGTCGCGAACGAGGGAGAGGCGGCAGCGCTGGGCGCCGATCCGGCGTCGATCGCGGCTCGGTTGCGGCGGGGGCTCGTCGTCACCCGCGGCGCCGCGGGTGCTATGGCCTATCCCGCCCGCGGCGCCGCGTTTGCCGTACCGGCGCTGCCGATCGTCCCGGTCGATACGACCGGCGCCGGCGATACGTTCGTGGGCGTGCTGGCGGCGGCGCTCGACGGCAACGCGCCGCTCGAAGCCGCGCTGCGGCGGGCGAGTGCAGCCGCCGGCCTCGCCTGTCTCGCTCGCGGGGCCCAGACGGCGATGCCGGATGCCGCGGCGATCGATGCGGCGACGGCGCGGCTGCCGACAGTGTAGGCGATGGATCAGCCGCCTCGGTCCGCACAACAGCAATGCTCGCGGAACTCGGCCAAGATATCGATATAGAGCTGGCGCTTGAACGAAACGATCAGTTCCGGCAGCTGTTCGGGCGCGACCCAGCGCCAAGCGTCAAATTCGGGATGTTTGGTCGCGACGTCTATATCCGCGTCGCTGCCGGCAAAACGCATGACGAACCATTTCTGCCGCTGGCCGCGATAGCGCCCGCTCCACATGCTCCTGGCGAGTTCGACGGGCAGGTCATAGGTCATCCATTCCCGGCTCTCGGCGATGATCTCGGCGTTGCAGGTGCCGATCTCCTCCGCCAGCTCGCGCAGCGCCGCCTGGCGCGGAGTTTCGCCCGGATCGATCCCGCCCTGCGGCATCTGCCAGGCCGGCATCGCCGGCGTGTCGGTGCGCCGGGCGACAAGGACCTGTCCCAGCCTATTAAGCAGCATGATGCCGACCGCGGGCCGGTATCCCGCGATCTTGCCATCGTAATGCGTCATTGCGACCGCCTATGCCTCGACCGCTCCGCCGTGCGCCTCAGTTGACCATGCGCCCGTTGAACAGCGACATGCCGCGCAGCATGTCGACGGCGCGCGTCAACTGGTAGTCCCTGTCAGTTCCCATGATCGACGGATCGACCGAGCTCGATACCTCGGGGTCGCCGCCGGAATCATCGGACTTCCCCTCCGATGCGTCGGCGACCTTTGCCTCTTTCTTGCCGGGCGGAGGCTCGATCTTGGCGGCCTCGACGATGATGTCGGGCTCGATCCCCTTGGCCTGGATCGAGCGCCCCGAAGGGGTGTAGTAGCGCGCCGTTGTCAGCCGCATTGCACCGTGACCGGTCAACGGTATGATCGTCTGGACCGATCCTTTGCCGAACGACCGGGTGCCGACCAGGACCGCCCGGTGGTGATCCTGCAATGCGCCGGCGACGATCTCGCTGGCCGAGGCCGATCCACCGTTGATCAGCACGGCGAGCGGCAGCCCGGCGGCAACATCGCCCGGTCGCGCATTGTAGCGCTGCGCATCATCCGAGCGCCGGCCGCGGGTCGAGACAATCTCGCCCTTCTCGAGGAACGCGTCCGAGACTGCAACCGCCTGATCGAGAAGGCCGCCCGGATTGTTGCGCAAATCCAGGATCACTCCGCGCAGCTTGTCGCCGGCCTGCTGCTTGATGTTCTTGATCGCGTTGTTGAGCCCGACATCGGTCTGCTCGTTGAACGAGGTGATCCGGATATAGCCGATATCATCGCCGATCAGGTGCGAGCGAACCGACTGGATACGGATCGTCGCCCGGGTCAGCTTGACGTCGAACGGGTCCCGTCCCTTTCGCCGGATCGTCAGCTTGACGTCGCTGTTGACCGGGCCACGCATCTTTTCGACCGCTTGCGGAAGGGTCATCCCCTGGACCGGCTGGCCGTCGAGCTGCGTAATCAGATCGCCGGGCTTCAGTCCGGCCCGCGCGGCCGGGGTGTCATCGATCGGCGAAATTACTTTGACGAGACCGCTTTCCATCGACACTTCGATTCCAAGCCCGCCAAACTCGCCGCGGGTCTGAACCTTCATATCGTCGAAGTTCTTGGTGTTTAGATAGTTCGAGTGTGGATCGAGCGAGGTCAGCATCCCGTTGATCGCTGATTCGATCAGCGAATTGTCGTCCACTTTGCCGACATAGTCGGCGCGCACGACCTCAAACACTTCACCAAACAAATTCAGTTCTTTATACGTGTCCGAGGAGTTAGAAGTAGCCGCGCTAATGTCCTGGCGCAACGAAAACACCAAAACTGTTGCCGCAACTGCCGCGATCAACCCTACCCGTTTCATTCACTCACCCGTTAATCGCTCCGATCGGCGAGCCCCGATGATATCCGCCACCATCCTCGATGATCAAGATCGGAGCAGAAGCGGTCAGCCGGTACCGCGCCGCATTTGCTGCCGAGGGATCAAAGTGTGACCGGTCATCGCCGCGGGCTTTTCGAGGCCGAGGAGGTCGAGCAAGGTCGGAGCGACATCGGCAAGACGACCATCTTCGAGATGCTCGACCGTCCTGGGCGGGTTGACCACGAGGATCGGCACCGGGTTCAGGGTGTGCGCGGTATGGGGTTCACCTGTTTCCGGGTCGCGCATCATCTCGGCATTGCCGTGATCGGCGGTGATGACAAGGGTTCCGCCGGCCTTTTCGGCCGCGCTCGCGAGCCGTCCCAGGCACCGGTCGATCGTCTCGACCGCCTTGATCGCGGCGTCGAGACGGCCGGTATGCCCGACCATGTCGGCGTTGGCGTAGTTCAGCACGATAACGTCGAACCGATGTGCGGCAATCGCCTCGACCACCTTGTCGGTGACCTCCAGCGCCGACATCTCGGGCTGCTGATCGTAGGTCGCGACCTTGGGCGATGGCACCAGGATGCGTTCCTCGCCGGGGAAGACCATTTCTCGCCCGCCATTGAAAAAGAACGTGACGTGCGCGTATTTTTCGGTCTCGGCGATGCGCAATTGGGTCAGCCCGGCGTTCGACACGACCTCGCCAAAGGTGTCGTCGAGGTTCTCGGGTGGGAAAAGGGTCGCCAGAAAGTTGTTGAGCTCGGCCGAATATTCGACGAGCCCGAGCGCACCGGCAAAGTTGATGCGTTTGGCGCGCCCGAAGCCGGAAAAATCCGGATCGACCAAAGCCGCGGCGATCTCGCGCACCCGATCCGCACGGAAATTGCCGATCAACAGGCCGTCACCGTCGCGCATGCCTCGATATCCGCCAATCGAGGTCGGCCGCACAAACTCGTCGGTCTCGCCACGAGAGTAGGCCGCCTCGACCGCATCAGCCGCATTCGCGGCGGCGTCGCCCTCGCCCTCCACAATCACCCGGTACGCCTTCTCGACCCGGTCCCAACGCTGGTCGCGGTCCATCGCATAATAGCGCCCGCTGACGGTCGCGATCCGCAGCCCCGCGAGCCCGCCGACCGCGCTTTCGAACGTCTTTATGTACGATAGCGCCGCCTGGGGTGGGGTGTCGCGGCCGTCGAGAAAGGCGTGGACCGCGACCGGCACTCCGGCCTCGGCAAGGATCCGGCCGAGTGCCGCGATCTGGTGCTGATGCGAATGCACGCCGCCCGGCGACAGCAACCCCAGCAGATGGGCGGCGCCGCCGGTCTTCTTTAGTGTGCCGATAAAATCGCGCAGCGCCGGCATCCGGGCGAGTTCGCCCGAGGCAATCGCCGCGTCGATACGCGGCAGATCCTGCATAACCAGCCGGCCGGCGCCGAGATTGGTATGCCCGACCTCGGAATTGCCCATCTGTCCGTCGGGTAGTCCGACATAGTGCTCGCTGGCCTCCAGCCGCGCATGCGGCCACCGCGCCATCAGCCGGCGCCAGACCGGGAGTTGCGCGCTCTCGATGGCGTTGTCCCGAGTGTCGACCCGCTCGCCCCAGCCGTCGAGGATGCACAGCACCAGCGGGTGCCTTCGGGAGCGGGTATTCATTTCGGGCGGCCTCAAGTAGCGGTGCAACCTCTATACGCGAAACTACCCGGTCGACATAGCATTCCCGGCTACGCGATCCCCGGCTTCGCATTGCCGGCCCGCCCTCTCTGTACGGCCAGAGAGAGGTCGGGGGTAACGAAAGCTTCGGAGCCCGTGTTTACGTAAAGCGCGAGACGTCGACGGCCTTTTCGGTGATGAATTCGAGGAGCGCCGGCGTGCCTTCGCGGGTCTTCTCGATGCCGCGGCGGATCGCCGCTTGGATTTCGCCGGGTTCGGTGACGCGCTCGCCATAGCCGCCGAGCGCCTTGGCGAAGTCGGCGTAATGCCCGCTGATGTCGGTCGAGCGATATTTTTCGGTCGCGACCGGCATCACCTTAAGCTCGATCGCCATCGAGAAATTGTTCATCAGGATCGAGAGGATCGGGAGACGCTCGCGCACCGCGGTCTCGAAATCCATGCCGGTGAAGCCGATCGCGGCATCGCCCCAGACATTGATGCACAGCTTGTCGGGCTTGGCCAGCTTCGCGCCCATCGCCAGTCCGAGCCCATAGCCGAGCTGGGTCGTCTTGCCCCAGCCGAGATACGACAGCGGCGCCTCGCTGACCCAGAACGGCGACAGCTGGTCGCGCGGGCTGCCGGCATCATGGGTGATGATCGTGTTCTTGACATCGACCGTGTGCAGCAATTCCCAGATCACGCGATAGGGCGACAGCGGCTTGGTGTTCTGCGTCAGCCGCGGCATCCACTGGCCCATCCACTCTTCCCTGTGCCCGCGGATCTCGCGCGTCACCGTGGGCAGCCGGTCGCGGGTCTTGCCATGGAGCCGGTCCTTGACCTCTGCGAGCAGCGCGTCGAGCGTCAGCCCGGCATCGCCGACCGCCGCGAGATCGACCGGCACGTCCTTGTTGATTCGCGTATGGGTCGAGCGTTGCGTGCGCGATCTTCTTGCCCTTCGGCATCGCCGTGCCAAAGGAGGTGCGGGTAAAGCTGCAGCCGATGCCAAAGATCAAATCGGCGTTCTGCAGCATATGCCAGAGATGCTCGCCGATGCCGATGCCGCCCGAGCCGAGCGACAATGGATGGTTTTCCGGGAAGCTGCTTTTGCCGCCGAGCGTGGTCATGACCGGCGCTTCGAGCAGTTCCGCAAGCGCCTTCAGCTGCGGCCACGCCTTGCCGTAATGGACGCCCTGGCCGGCGACGATGACCGGGCGCTGTGCCGCGACCAGCGCCTCGGCAATCTTTGAGACCGATTGCGGGTCGGGGCCGCTCTTGAGCTTTGGCGTCTTCTGGTACTCGGCGACAACCGCGTCCGGCACCTCCTCGCGCAGGAGGTCGCTCGGGAACTCGACCAGGACCGGGCCGGGGCGGCCGTTCTTGACCGTCGTAAAGGCACGGCGCAACGCCTCGACCGTCGCGTTGGCGACGGTCACCTGCTCGCACAATTTCGTGACATTGCGGTAATTGAGCGCGGCGTTGAAGTTCGGATGCACCTGATTGATGTTGCGGGCATAGCCGGCCGGCAACACGACGACCGGGGTCGAGTCGCCAAAGGACTGCGCCACCCCGCCAAACGCGTTCTCGGTGCCCGGCCCGTGCTGCATCGCAAAGACGCCGATCCGGTCGCCCGAGGTGACCTTGGCGATCGCGTCGCACATATGCAGGCCGATCCGCTCCTGGCGGACCATGATCGTGCGGATATCGGCCTCGGCGGCGGCCTCGATGATCGGATTGACCGGATAGCCGATCAGAAACTCGATCCCTTCACGCTTCAGGATTTCGGCGACGGCGTTGGCGACTTTCATGGGAACCCTCCTCGGTCCGGCGGCGGTATCGAGGCGATTGTGACACAACCCGGGCGGCGCGTACCAACTCTACGGATATTAACCGCTGGCCGCCAAAGAGCGAGGAGGCTCCGGCTTCTCAAAGAGAAGACCGGCACGGCGATGTTGGTCCCGGCAGCGTCCACCCGCGGCCGGAGGCCGATCTTGTCCGCGCCGCCGCTTTTAGTCGGCGCCTATCGCCGGCTGGCCTTGCAGGATCAGGCGAACAAGCTCGGCTTGGCGCCGCGTGCCGGTCTTGTCGAACACATGAGCGAGGTGTGTGCGCACCGTTGTCAACGAGACCCCGAGGCGGCTGGCGGTGGCTTGCAGCCCATCTCCTTTCGATATCTCGACCGCGAATACGGCTTCTGCCCGGGTCAGCCCAAAATCCTGGCTGAACCGTTCGCTGCGGAGCACGGCAGCTTGCTCCGGTTCGGTGATAAACAGGATCGCTGTCGGTCGGAGGATGTCGATCCAAGTGACCTGGGTCCGGTGCGGTATCACGAGCATCGTCAACGGCCCTCGGTCCCGGCGGGAAAGCCGGAGGCGGCCGCCCGCGCCACCAAGCTCGCTTGCCGGCTCCGCGCAATCGGCGATGGTTTGCCGCAGCCGGCGCGTGTCCTCGCTCGTTTCGGCCTTTAGGCCGTCGCGGTCCAGGGATAGGCCATTGCCAGCGCCGAGCATCCTCGCGGCGGCTTGGTTGGCAAAGATCACCCGCGCCCCCGCATCGACCAGCAGCACGGCGTGAGGCAGCCGATTTCAGCATCTCGGCCGAACTCGTCGGCGGCCCGTCCAAAGCCGCCAGGCGTATCCGCAGCTGCACCGCGCGCTGCAGATGCGGGATCAAGGCGGCGAACAGCCTGGTCTGAGCCGCGTCGAACTCGCCCTCGGAATACGGGCCGCGACACCGACACCACCGTAGAAACAGAACCTTCGGTCAAAAGGGTTGCCCCCATCATCCTCTCCGGACCTTGCGGCTTTGACGACCCGTTGAACATTTCGTGCGGCAGCGATCGGGGTGAGAAATGCGCATTTCCGGGACGATGACGGCGCCGATCGGATGCTTGTCGCACTGCCGCCAAACGTCGGCCCAATATTTTGAAAAGCTCGGTAATTCTTCGGGGTCGACGCGCGGGGCAAGCATCGTGGCGCTGATGGGTTTTCGAGTTATAGGCGCCGACTTGCGCTCCGCCCGTTGCCCCGAGAAGGTCGGCGAGACCGTTGAGCATGGTTGGACAGGCGCTCGGGTCCACCACCGTGTCGTAGATCGATCCGATCAATTCCGAAAGTGCTCGAAAGCGCATCGCCGCCCCCCGCATGCGCGCAACGCACCGGCCCGGAAGGCGCGCTAGCCCGGGCGCTTACAGCCATATGACGTCGCGCACCGCTTGTTGTGTGAGGTTCCTCACACTTGCCGCAAAAAAATATTACACGAAAATGGCTCTCGTCATCCGAACGCATGACGACAGGTCCCAGCCCGCACGCTTCAATGCGCCTCAGATTCTTGTAAGGCCCCAATGCCAGCGCTGCACTGGGGTAGCACACGGCATCTTTGATGGGGGAGAGAAAGCCATAAATAAATACAGCCTTTCGGTCGCCGCGGCCGTGCTGGGGCTGATTGTACCCCTGAATATGGCGATCGCGGACGAAGACAGTGGAAGTTTGCCGGCACTCACTGCCCAATGGCGGCAATGGGCTGACTTCGATACCAACCACTCAAAATCCCCAAGAGGACGCGACCGGGCAATACTGCATGGTCGGGCAAAGGGGTCCCGTGTGGTTTCTGGCGGGTGTGTTCCTCGGTGGAATTGCGAACCGTTCCTGCACCGTGCCCGAAGGCAAGGCGCTCTTTTTTCCTGTCATCAACCAGGATGCCTTCGACGCTCCCAACGTATGTGAGGATGGTCCGGAGATTGCGTCGGTCAAGGATTTACGGGCGGCTGCCAAGGCTCCCATCGACAGCATTACCGACCTAAGCGTTGAGGTCGACGGCAAAGACGTGAAAGATTTATTACAGCGTATCAAGTCAATCGTCTATGAGTTAGCATTGCCGGAGGAGAATGTCTTCGAGGCTATATGCGGCAAAGACGGCCTTCCAGCGGGGATCTATTCGCCAGCGGTAGACGACGGATATTATGTGCTCCTCAAGCCGACGAAGCCAGGGGTACACGTAATCCATTTTAAAGGAAACAGCGGCTTCGAAGACGTTACCTATACGCTAATGGTTCAGCCAGTCTTGCTAAAGTAAGAATCTTGCCGTCGAGATTGAACGACCCTCGTCCATCACGAGCGCATCGCGTTCAACTGCCGCTGTGAGAAAGGAAACCCAGATAATGTGAATTTCTGTCACCAAGTGACGAGCAATGCACCAACTAGGTCGGATGGGCATCGCAGATAAATTTACCGGAGGAAGTCATGAGAGACGGGAAGACGTATCGGCAAAACATACTCGTGGCGGTTGGCATCGCTGTGATGGCGGGCGGACTGATGGGGACGACCCCCGACGCGGCGCGGGCAGATGGATCAGGATATACGTTTAAAGAGCTAGGAACTATAGTCGGGGCTGCGCCGGGTGGCGGCAACTTCGTTAACGACTTCGAGCCCTACGCCATCAATGCGGGCGGAAACACCGCATTCGTCGCAGATGTCGACACCGGCGGCGAAGGCATCTTCGTCAGTCGTCAAGGCCAGATTTCGCAGATTACGCGGGCCGGTCAGCCAGTGCCCGGCGTCAACGCCACCTTTGAGATCGGCGCCCTCGGCCACACTCCACTCAACAATTCGGGCGACGGGGCTTTTATCTACATCCTGGATCCGAACAATTTTCTGCCTTTCGGCGTGAACGCCGGGCTTTTCCGGTTCTCGCTGCGCAACCAGACGCCGGCCGCGGTGGTCGTGCCCGGTGTGACCAAGGCGCCGACGCCAGCCGACGCCACGTTTGCCGGCGTATACTTCGACAGCAGCCTGAACAATCGGGGTGATCTCGTGTTCAACGGGGTCGTGCCGGGGCTGGTGGGACCGCCTAACTCCAACGGGTTTGGAGGTCGGAGTCTTCAAGGCCGACCGCTGGAACCATATCGCCAGCGTCGTGGTGCCGGGCGACAAGGCGCCGGGCGGCGGGGTGTTCGACGATGCGATCGAAGGTTGGACAAACGATCCCGGCGACATCGCCTTTGATGCCCACGTGAAGGGCGAGGAATGCATCGATCTCGGCGGCGGCTATGAGCTGGTTTGCGGATCGAGCGTGTACAAGCTGCCAAAGAATGGCAAGATCCAGTCGATCGCCCATCAGGGTGATCCGGCGCCCGGAACCGGAGGTTTAGCCTATCGCCAAGCCTTTGGTCCGGTGATGAACGACGCCGGCGATTTGGTCTTTGTCGGCGATCTGACCCCGGCACCCGACCACTCGCTGGCCCTCGGAGTGTTCCGGCACTCGAAGGGAATAACGACCCCCGTGGTGCTCCCCGGCGCTCCCTTGCCGGGCGGCGGCCATTTCGCAACCACGGCCTCGATACCCTATCAATATTACCTGAGCAACGCCGGCGACATCACCTTCGTCGCCGCGCTCGACACGGCTGATGCAAATGGCGTGGCGGATACCGGACTGTATCTGGTATCGCACGGCAAGACGCAGGTCGTGGCTCGGACCGGCACCTTCATTCCCCACATCGGCACGGTCGCCCATGTCAATTCCCCAAGCTTTTCTGGCCCCATGATGCCTTCCAGTCTCCAGGCCGGCGGGATCATCAACGATCGCGGCCAGATATTCTTCGAGGTCATATTGACCGACGGCACCGGGGTGCTGCTCGTGGCGACGCCAGGTTAAAAAGAGGTAACGCAGTACGAGAACAAAACATTCATTAGGCGTCGCCCTGCCAACCTGTCGTTAACGACAGGTTGGGGCGCCGTCGGCCATCAGCTCTTCGCAGAGCTAGACCAAGAGGCGTTGTATCGAACGATCGGCTCGCTTGCCACCGTTCGACCCGCCGCCTATGATCGGCGTGTCGAACGGAACAAGCCGACCGGTATGCTTCGCCGCTGCGTCCCCAATGTCCGCCGATCGCGGCCGGGCTCGCGCGACTGAGCAGCGGCAGGCGCTCGATCGGCGATGGCGAACGACCCTCAATTGCGCGGCCCGTCGGTTCGCGGGGTTCCCGAAGGGGATAATCGCGAGCGCATGATTTGCGCCGATTGCGGTTATGTCCTGTACGACAACCCGAAGATCGTGGTCGGTTCGGTTGCGCGATGGGGCGAGCGCATCCTGTTGTGCCGGCGTTCGATCGAGCCGCGCCACGGCTTTTGGACCTTGCCCGCCGGCTATCTTGAACTCAACGAATCCGCGAGCGCCGGCGCCGAGCGTGAAGCTTGGGAGGAAGCGCGCGCCCGGATCGAGATCGAGGGGTTGCTGGCGATCTACGACATCCCGCGCATCAGCCAGGTGCAGCTGATCTATCGGGCGCGGCTGTTGGACGACGCAGTTTCGGCGGGGCCGGAGAGCCTCGAGGTGCGGCTCTTCGGCTGGGACGAAATCCCGTGGGCCGACCTCGCCTTCCCCTCGAACCGCTGGGCATTGCAGCACGATCAGGAAGCGCGCGCGACCCGCGATTTCACCGCCCGCATCAACCCGCCTGGCTTCTGACCGACTTGTCTCTGACGCCGATCAGGGTTCGAGCCCGACCAGGCTGCGGGCATAGGCTCGGGCCTCGAACGGACGAAGATCGTCAGCGGCTTCGCCGACCCCGATCGCATGGATCGGGATGCCGTATTTTTCGGCCAGGGAGACCAGCACGCCGCCGCGTGCGGTGCCGTCGAGCTTGGTCATGACGATGCCGGTAACGCCGACCATTTCGCGGAAGATTTCGGCCTGAGCGTGGGCGTTCTGGCCGGTTGTCGCATCGAGGACGAGCAACACCGAGTGCGGCGCCTGGGGGTCGATCTTCTTCAGCACACGGACAATCTTTTGCAATTCGCCCATCAGGTCGGTTTTGTTATGCAACCGTCCGGCGGTGTCGATCAGCAGGATGTCGGCGTCCTCGGCGCGTGCCTGCGCCAGCGCGTCATAGGCGAGCCCGGCCGCATCCGAACCGGCCGCCCGAGCCACCACCGGGAGCGCCGATGCGCTCGCCCCAGATCTGCAATTGCTCGACCGCGGCTGCGCGGAAGGTGTCGCCGGCGGCTAACACAACCCTCAGCCCCTGGTCGCGATATTGTTTGGCGAGCTTGGCGATCGTCGTCGTCTTGCCGCTGCCGTTGACGCCGATGACGAGAATGACAAAGGGCCGGCGCTCGCGGTCGATGCGCAATGGCCGGGTCACCGGCTCGACCAGCCGGATGACCTGTTCGGCGAGCGCCGAGCGGACTTCTTCGGGCGTGACCTCTTGGTTGAAGCGGTTGCGGCGCAATGCCTCGGTAACCTCGCCGGCGACCCCGACCCCCATGTCGCTTGAGATCAGCAGTTCTTCGAGTTCGAGCAGCGCCTCATCGTCGAGCCGGCGGCGATTGAAAATCGTATTGATGCCCTCGTTGAGCCGCGCGGAACTGCGCGCCAGCCCGGCGCGCAAACGGCCGAACCAGCCCCGCTGGTCGGCGCTCTCGGCAGCTTCGGCGGAAGTGATGGACTCGTCGGCCGAAGCCGGCTCCGCCTGCGGCGGCTCAAAGGTTTCCTCGATCGCGGAGGTGGGGTGGCGAAGCGCTGCCTCTTCTTCAAGCTCGCGAACCAGCGCCGTCTCCACCTCCGGCGTCGGTTCGGCCGGGCCGTTGCGCCGCCAGAACCTCATTCGACCGGCACTCCGACAAGGCTGCGCGCATTGCAGTCGATAAATCGCATACGCTGCACCGACCCCACGGCGCCCGAACCGCAAAAAACGACCGTGGCGTAAAAGGCGGCGCGGCCGATCCCCGGACGCTCTATCAAAACGTCAGCCTCACTGCCGACGCGCGACCTGAGCACGGCGGCAAGAGAGGCCTCTCCCGCCGCCCGCAATCGCGCCGCCCGCTCCTTGACGACAGCATTGGCGACCGGCGGCATGCGCGCGGCCGGGGTGCCGGGCCGGGGGCTGTATGGAAACACATGAACAAAGGCGAGCCCGCACTCCTCGATCAGATCGAGGCTGCGGCGAAACATGTCCTCGGTTTCGGTCGGAAAACCCGCGATCAGGTCGGCGCCGAGCGCCAGCTCCGGGCGCACCGCGCGGGCCCTGTGCGCGACCTCAATCGCATCGGCGCGCAAATGCCGCCGCTTCATACGCTTCAGGATCAGATCATCGCCGGCCTGTAAGGACAGATGCAGATGCGGCATTAGCCGCGTTCTCCTCGGCCACGAGCCGCCACAGCTCGGCATCGATCTCGATCGGATCGAGCGAGGAGAGGCGCAGCCGTTCGAGGTCGGGCGTCGCGGCGAGCAATCGACGGACCATTTGACCGAGGCTTGGCGTCCCTGGCAGATCGGCGCCGTAGGCGGTCAGATCGACCCCGGTCAGCACGATCTCGCGATAGCCGGCGGCGACAAGCCGGCGTGCCTGATCGGCGATGGCGCCCATCGGCACCGATCGGCTGGGTCCGCGCGCGTAAGGGATAATGCAAAAGGTGCAGCGGTGGTCGCAGCCCTGCTGGACCTGCAGAAAGGCGCGGGCTCTGCCCTCGAAGCCGTCGATCAAATGGGCCGGGGACTCATCGAGGTTCGGCGCCTCGACCCCTGCCGGGTGATAGCTTCGCGCCTGCAGTTTTGCGCGGTTGTCGAGCACCCGATCGACTTCCGCGAGTGCCGCGTAGCGCTGTGGAGCGATCTCGGCGGCGCAGCCGGTGACGATGATCTCCGCCTCGGGATGCCGACGCCGCGCCCGCCGGATCGCCTGTCGCGCCTGCCGCTCGGCTTCGGCGGTGACCGCGCAGGTGTTGACGATGATGGCGCCCTTTAGCCCGGCCTCGGCCGCGGCCAGGCGAATGACTTCGGATTCGAATGCGTTCAGCCGACAGCCGAACGTGACGATCTCGTTCCCCTCCATGGCTCCCGTCAACTTCCGGCGAGGAGTACGGGATCGAAGCTGCCCTCGAAGCTCAACGCCGCCGGACCGGTCATGATCACGTGCCCGTCTTCGCGCCACTTGATGTCGAGGCTTCCGCCGTCGAGCATCACGACGGCGCGGCGTTCGGCGAGGCCGCGGCGATGCGCGGCGACCAGCGCGGCGCAGGCGCCACTGCCGCAAGCTTGGGTGATCCCGGCGCCCCGCTCCCAAACTCGCAGCCGGATATTGTCGCGGTCGCGGATCGCGGCGATGCCGATATTGGCGCGCTGCGGAAATAGCGTGTGATGCTCGAGCGCAGGGCCCAGCGCCGCCAAATCGACCGCCTCGACATCATCGACGAAGAAGGTAGCGTGCGGGTTCCCGATATTGGTGCACACGGGCGCGGACAGAGGGCCCAACGCCAAGTCAACGCAATCGGTGTCGGCAGCGCGTGCGAGCGGAATGTCGCGCCAATGGGTGCGGGCCGGCCCCATATCGACGGCGATCCGTCCGTCGGCCGCGATCTCGGCTTCGAGCAGCCCGGCCACGGTCTCTATCCGCACCCGTGAATCTCCGGTCTCGCGGCCGAACATCCAGGCGACGCAGCGCGTGGCGTTGCCGCAAGCCTCGGCCTCGCTGCCATCGGGGTTGTGGATGCGCACCGACAGCTGCGCCGCCGGGTGGCGTGGCGGCTGCAGCACGATCACCTGGTCGCAGCCGATACCGGTATGCCGATCCGCCAATGCGCGCGCGCCCTCGGCCCCGATCGCAAGCCCGCTGCCGCGGACATCGAGCACGACAAAGTCGTTGCCGAGGCCGTGCATCTTCAGAAACGGCACCTTTCCCATAGCGCCGCTTATATGGCGGCCCCGCCGGGTCTGTCCAACTTCCGCGGCGGGACCGGGGCAACCCGTGTCCCGCGTTACCCCCTTCTGGCGGCCGGTTTCGCCGCCGCGTGCCGGGCACCCGACCTGGCCGGTCTGGCAATTTCGGCTCGCTCGGATTTTACTTTTGGCAGATTCGTGGTCCTACCGGTGGTCCGGGCCGATCTGAGGGCTGCGCCGACTGACGCGATCCTGGTTTTGCTCGCGCTTGCGATATGAGCCGCGCGCCCTCCGGCGGCGAAATTCGCCGCGCCGTACTTCGCCCGCCGATGGGACGCGGCTAGCCCGCCGTGCCGCGTCGTCGTCGTTCTGGCTGAACGCATCGGCCCGGTCTCGGATCGCGGCGAGCCGAGCGTCTGATCGACCCCGTCATCCGAGGTTGTTTCGTCTACAGCCGCCACGCCGGAGAAAGCAGCATTCTCATTGGTAAAGTAAGACGGCGCATCGCCGCCCGGGATGAAGTTCTTGGTGCCCGACACCGGCATGTCGGCAGCCAGCGCCGGCAGGCTGGCGAAGGCCACCATGGCGGCAAAACAGATTGTCGTCAGCTTGACCGGCATCAGATCCCCCTATTGCCGTCCCGTCCGAGAAATTAGCCGAAAAATTTGGCCGCGTGCAGCCCCCGTCGCCACCACGATCATGCCTAGCCCTGTAATATCACCTCCTGCGGGGGGAAAACTTTGATCGGACACCGGAGCAGCGCGAGCTCCACCGTGATTCCGACGGCGAATCGAAGCGAGCGCGATCCGCCACCCGACCTCGCCGCGAGCGCCGCTCACGCTCGGGCTTAGTCATCGTCAAACTCAATCATTCCTAGGGATCCGTCGCCGGGATCCGCGCCAGATCGAAATGTCTTCCACGAGCCTCGTTAGCTAGAGAAAGGTGCAAATTCTGCCGTCGACCACGCAATTGACAGCAAATCGCCCCGGCGCTAGCTTTCGGCAGCGCTTCCCAAAGGAGCGAACGATCACCCCCGCATAGGGGCCGCTGGTCCGCGAGTGTCGCGCACCGGCGCGTTGCGCCTTCGGGACAATGTTTCGAGATATCGTATGTTCGACAGTCTGACCGATCGCCTCGGCGATGTTTTCGACCGCTTGCGCCGACACGGTGCGCTGAGCGAGGACGATGTCGGGGCCGCACTACGGGAGATTCGGGTCGCATTGCTCGAAGCCGACGTGGCGCTGCCGGTGGTCCGGGATTTTGTCACCGCGGTGCGCGAAAAGGCGCTGGGCCAGGAGGTGTTGCGCTCGGTGACGCCGGCGCAAATGGTGGTCAAGATCGTCCACGACCACTTGGTCGAAGTGCTGGGCGGCGGTCGGGACACCGCCGAGATCGACGGGCTCGATCTCAATGCCCCGTCGCCGGTCGGGATCATGCTGGTCGGGTTGCAAGGCTCGGGCAAGACCACGACTGCGGGAAAGATCGCCAACCGGCTGAAGCAGCGCGACCGCAAAAAGGTGCTGCTCGCTTCGCTCGACGTGCAGCGCCCGGCGGCGCAGGAACAACTCGCCGTCCTCGGCCGCCAGATCGGCGTCGCCAGCCTGCCGGTCGTGCCCGGAGAGAAGCCGGTGGCGATCACACGGCGGGCAATCGAGACCGGGCGGACCCAAGGCTACGACGTTGTCATCCTCGACACCGCCGGCCGGCTCCATGTCAACGAAGAGCTGATGCTTGAAGTTGCGGCCGTACGCGAAGTGGCGGCGCCGCACCAGACGTTGCTTGTTGCCGATGCGATGACCGGGCAGGACGCGGTCAACCTGGCCAAAGCCTTTGGCGAGCGCGCCGGCATCACCGGGATCGTGCTGACCCGAGTCGATGGCGATGCCCGCGGCGGGGCCGCCTTGTCGATGCGCGCCATCACCGGCAAGCCAATCGTGTTCATCGGCACCGGCGAGCGGATTGCCGCGCTCGAACCGTTCCACCCTGAACGGATCGCCGGGCGTATCCTTGGTATGGGGGATGTCGTCAGCCTGGTCGAGAAGGCGGCCGAAACGGTCGACCACGACGAAGCTGAAAAACTCGCCGCCAAGATGGCGAAGGGCAATTTCGACCTCGACGACCTCGCCGGTCAGCTGCGCCAGATCCGGCGAATGGGCGGGATGGGCGGAATGCTGTCGATGCTGCCGGGGATCGGCAAGCTGAAGAAACAACTTGGCGAGGCAAATGTCGACGAGGGCATCGTCAAGCGCCAGGAAGCGATAATTTCGTCTATGACCAAGAGCGAGCGGCGCAACCCCAAGCTGTTGAACGGCTCGCGCCGACGGCGCATCGCCGGCGGCTCGGGAACCTCGGTCCAGGAGATCAACCGGCTCCTCAAACAGTATCAGGACATGGCGGATATGATGAAAAAGATGAAGAAGCTCGGACCCAAGGGCGTGGCGCGCCATGGCCTCGCCGGACTGATGCCCGGCGCCGGCTTTCGCCATTGAGACAGGGGTAACAGGATGTCGCTGAAGATCCGCCTCGCACGCGGGGGCGCAAAAAAGAGGCCCTATTACAGCATCGTCGTCGCCGACGCGCGCAGTCCGCGCGACGGCCGCTTTATCGAACGGGTCGGAACCTACAACCCGATGCTCGATCGCTCGCATGCCGACCGGGTCACCCTGAAGCCGGAGCGGATCCGGCACTGGCTCGGGGTCGGCGCGTTGCCGACCGACCGGGTCGCGCGCTTTTTGGGCGATGCCGGCCTGATCGACAAGCCGGCGATGCGCGAGACCCCGATCAAGTCGGCGCCAAAGGCCAAGGCGCAAGAACGGCTGAAGGCCGCCGCCGAAGCGGCTGCAGCCGCCGCCGGCCGCGGCTGAGAGCCGAGCCGGGCAAGCCTCTTCGGGCGAAACCATGACGGCGGCGACAAAGCAGGTCTGCGTGGGGGTCGTTACCGGCCCACACGGGGTCAAGGGCGCGGTGCGGATCAAGAGCTTTACCGCCTGCCCGGAGAACATCGCCGCCTATGGGCCGCTCAGCGACGAAACCGGTCGGCAGAACCTGGAAATGCACGTTATCGGCGCGGCAAAGGGCGTGCTGATCGCACGCCTGACAGGGGTCGAGGATCGCAGCCGCGCGGAGGCGCTGCGTGGCTTGCGCCTTTATTTGCCGCGTTCGGCCCTGCCGCAGCCCGACCCGGAAGAATATTATCATGCCGATCTGATCGGGCTTGAAGTGGTGCTCAGCGACGGGACGTCGGTTGGGCGAGTGCGCGCGGTCCACGATTTTGGCGCCGGTGACACCCTCGAAATCGAGCGCCCGGCCGCGCCGGCGGCGATGGTGCCCTTTACCCGCGCGGTCGTCCCGGTCATCGAAATCGAGGCGGGCCGGCTGGTCATCGAGCCGCCGCCGGGTCTGCTCCCCGATAGTGGGGCGGCCATTGGCCCGCCATGAGGGAACACGCATGACCTGGCGGGCGACGGTATTGACGATCTTCCCGGAGATGCTGCCCGGCCCGTTGGCTTTTTCGCTCGCCGGGAAGGCGCTTAACGCAGGACTGTGGCGGCTCGAAACGGTGGACATACGCGAGTTTGCGCGCGATAAGCACCGTTCTGTCGATGACGCGCCGTTTGGCGGCGGGCCGGGAATGGTCATGCGGCCGGATGTTCTGGACGCCGCGATTGCGGGCTCTGGCGGGGTCGGACCCGCGATCCTGTTGTCGCCGCGCGGTCGCCGGCTCGACCAGCAACGGGTCGCGGCGCTGGCTACTGCGACCGGGGTCACCCTGATCTGCGGCCGTTTCGAAGGGGTCGATGAGCGTCTTCTCGAGGCCCGCGCGATCGAGGAGTTGAGCCTCGGCGATTTCGTGTTGTCCGGCGGTGAGCCTGCGGCAATCGCGGTGATAGATGCCTGCGTGCGCCTCCTCCCTGGGGTGGTGGGCGCTGCTGAGGCCTTGGCCGAGGAGAGCTTCGCCGACGGTCTGCTCGAATATCCGCAATACACGCGGCCGCAGCTGTGGCAGGGACGCGCGGTGCCTCCGGTGCTGGTGTCGGGTGACCATCGCCGCATCCGCGACTGGCGCCGGGGAGAAGCCGAGCGGCTGACCCGCGAACGGCGCAGTGATTTGTGGGAACGCTATCTGGCTGCGTCTGGCCATGCCGCGGGGCGCGAAGCCGGAACGGATCGAGAGGTCGAGTTATGAATCTTCTGCAGAAATTGGAGCTCGAGCAGGTCGAGAAGCTCGCCGCCGCCCGACCTGTGCCGAAATTCGAGCCAGGGGATACCGTGCGCGTCAGCCTGCGCGTCGTCGAGGGCGAGCGCGAGCGCATCCAAGCCTTCGAAGGCGTGTGCATCGGGCGCAAAAACGCCGGGGTGAACTCGAACTTCACTTTGCGAAAGATTTCCTATGGCGAAGGAGTCGAGCGCATCTTTCCGCTGTACTCGCCGCGGATCACCGCGATCGAGGTGGTCCGCCGCGGGGTCGTGCGGCGGGCGAAGCTCTATTATTTGCGCGGTCTCACCGGTAAAGCCGCGCGTATTGCCGAGCGCGGCCGCGACAGCGTGCGCCCCGAAACCGCGCCGCCGCCGGCGAAATCCAAAAGCGGCGACGCATAATCGATCGAAGGGATGGAAACCATGGCCGCGCCCCGCACGCTCTTTGACAAAATCTGGGAAAGCCACGTCGTCGACCGGCAGGACGACGGCACCTGCCTGATCTATATCGACCTCCATCTGGTTCACGAAGTGACGAGCCCACAGGCCTTCGAAGGGCTGAAGCTCGCCGGACGCAAGGTTCGCCGCCCCGACGCAACGATGGCGGTCGCCGACCACAACATCCCGACGACCAACCGCAGCGCCGGCGCCGCCGGCATCCACGAACCCGAGTCAAAGCTCCAGGTCGACACGCTCGAACGCAACGTCAAGGAATTCGGGGTTCCGTACTTCCCGATCACCAGCATCGACCAAGGCATCGTCCATATCATCGGCCCGGAGCAGGGCCTGAGCCAGCCGGGGATGACCATCGTCTGCGGCGACAGTCACACCGCGACGCATGGCGCGATGGGCGCGCTCGCCTTCGGCATCGGCACATCGGAGGTCGAGCACGTGCTCGCTACCCAAACGTTGATCCAGGCTCCGGCCAAGAACATGCTGATCAACGTCGAGGGCTCGCTCGGCGCCGGGGTCAGCCCAAAGGACGTGATCCTGGCGATCATTGCCAAGATCGGCACCGCCGGCGGCACCGGGCACGTCTTCGAATATGCCGGCAGCACCTTCCGCGACATGTCGATGGAAGGGCGGATGACCGTCTGCAACATGTCGATCGAGGCCGGCGCGCGGGCCGGGCTCGTCGCCCCCGACGAGAAGACCATCGCCTATGTCATGGGCCGGCCCTATGCGCCGAAGGGGGCTGCCTGGGAGCAGGCGGCCGCCTATTGGCGCACCCTGCCCTCGGACCCCGGCGCGAAGTTCAACAAGGAAGCCCATCTCGCCGCCGCCGATATCGCCCCGCACGTCACCTGGGGCACAAACCCCGAACAGGCCGCGCCGGTCACGGGCCGGGTGCCTGATCCGGCGCAGATCGACGACCCGTTGAAGCGGGCGGCGGTCGAACGCGCGCTGCAATATATGCAACTCAAGCCGAACACCTTGCTGACCGACGTGCCGGTGCAGCGCGTGTTCATCGGCTCGTGCACCAACAGCCGCATCGAAGATCTACGCGCCGCGGCCGCGATCGCCAAGGGCCGCAAGGTCGCCGACGGGGTAACCGCGCTGGTCGTTCCAGGTTCGGGCCATGTCAAGCACCAGGCCGAAGAGGAAGGGCTCGACCGCGTCTTCCTCGAAGCCGGGTTCCAGTGGCGCGAAGCCGGCTGCTCGATGTGCATGTCGATGAACGACGACAAGGCGATGAACGGCGAGCGGGTGGCCTCGACGTCGAACCGCAATTTCGAGGGCCGCCAGGGCAAGAACGCCAAGACCCACCTGATGGGACCGGCGATGGCCGCCGCCGCCGCCGTGACCGGCAAACTCGACCGACGTCCGCCAATTAGCCTGACCAGGCTCGGCGTCCAGCGGGATGGCCGCGGCGGGTGCGCGAAGCCGCTTAGGAGGGTAACCGCACGGGGTCGCGAGCCCGGTCGCCAACCTGTGAGGCCGTACTATTCGAAAGGACACCTCGTGGAGAAGTTCACTCAGCTGACCGGCGTCGCGGCGCCGCTGCCGATCGTCAATCTCGACACCGACAAGATCTTCCCGGCGATCTACCTGAAGACGATCAAGCGAACCGGGTTGTCGCAATGGCTGTTTCAGGAGATCCGCTTCCGCCCGGACGGGTCGGAGAACCCGGATTTCGTGCTCAATCAGGCGCCCTACCGCAAGGCGCGGATCCTGATCGGCGCCGACAATTTCGGCTGCGGGTCGAGCCGCGAGCACGCGCCCTGGGCATTGCTCGATTTCGGCATCCGTTGCGTCATCGCCCCGAGCTTTGCCGACATCTTCTACAACAACTGCTTCAAGAACGGCATCCTGCCGATCGCTCTGCCCAAAGAGATCTGCGACGAGCTGATGGAAGACGCGAGGAAAGGCGCGAACGCGGTGATGACGATCCACCTCGAAGCGCAGACGATTACCCGTCCCGACGGCGAGGAGGTGCATTTCGAGCTCGATCCGTTTCGCAAGGATTGCCTGCTGAACGGGCTCGACGACATCGGGCTTACCCAACAAAAGGCCAAGGCAATCGACACTTATGAAGAAAAGAGTCGGCTGGTTGAGCCGTGGAAATGGGGTTTGACCCACGCCGGAGCCTGAGCATGCGGTCCGCCCGCAAAGTTCTGGTGCTGCCGGGAGACGGCATTGGCCCAGAGATCATGCGCGAGGTGCTGCGCGTCGTCGATTTTTTCGACCGCCGCCAAGTTGCCAGCTTCGAGATCACCGAGGGACTGGTCGGTGGCGCTGCCTATGACGCCGACGGCGCGCCGCTTACCGATGCGACGTTAGCTCAGGCGTTGGCCAGCGATGCCGTGCTGTTCGGCTCGGTCGGCGGCCCGAAATGGGAGAGCCTCCCGTTCGACCTGCGCCCGGAGCGCGGGTTGCTGCGGCTGCGCAAGGAGATGGATCTGTTCGCCAATCTGCGCCCGGCGGTGGTGTTCGACGCACTCGCCGACGCTTCGAGTCTGAAACGAGAGCTGGTGGCCGATCTCGATCTGATGATCGTTCGCGAGTTGACCGGCGGTATCTATTTCGGCGATCCGCGCGGAATCGAGACCCTGCCCGACGGCAGCCGGCGCGGCATCAACACGGAAGTTTACTCCGAAGCCGAAATTGAGCGCGTCGTCCGTGTCGCCTGCGAGCTGGCGACAAAGCGCCGGGGCCGCGTCTGCGAGGTCGATAAGGCCAACGTCATGGAATCGGGCGGGCTGTGGCGCGAGGCGGCGCAGCGGGTGCGCGACAGCGAATATCCGGGGATAGAGCTGTCGTTCATGTACGCCGATAATTGCGCGATGCAGCTGGTGCGCAACCCGAAGCAATTCGATGTCATCGTCACCAGCAATCTGTTCGGCGACATCCTGTCGGATTGCGCAGCGATGCTGACCGGCTCGCTCGGCATGCTGCCCTCGGCCTCGCTCGGCGCGGCGGACGCGGTGGGGCGGCGTAAGGCGCTTTACGAACCTGTCCACGGCAGCGCTCCCGACATCGCCGGCAAGGATTTGGCGAACCCGCTGGCTTGCATACTCTCCTTCGCGATGATGCTGCGCTATTCGTTCGACCTCGGTGACGAGGCTGATCTCGTCGAAAACGCGGTGCGCCGCGCGCTCGCCGCCGGGGTGCGCACGAACGACATCTTCCAGCCCAGCACCGCTCGGGTCTCGACCCGGGTGATGGGCGACACGATCCTGCGCGAGCTTGAAAGATCGGTCTGAAACTCTAGAGACTCGGAAGCGCTCGAAACGCCGGAGGAATCACATGCAAACACGGACGCTCGGACGCACCGGACTTGAGGTTTCGGTTCTGGGCTTTGGCTGCGGTGCGGTCGGTGGGCTGATGGTCAAGGGCAACGCCGCCGACCAGGAGCGGGCGGTGGCGCGCGCCCTCGAACTCGGGATCAATTACTTCGATACCGCCGCGATGTACGGCAATGGCGAGTCCGAGCGCAATCTCGGCCGCGTGCTGCAAAACCTGAAACCCAAGCTTTACCTCGGCACCAAGGTACGTGTCCCGGCCGCCGACCGCCGCAATATCGCGGTCGCCGTGACCGCCTCGTTGGAGGCGAGTCTGCAGCGGCTCCAGCTCGACCATGTCGATCTGTTCCAACTGCACAACCACATCATGCTCGACGGCCGAGACGCTGACCTGACGCCTGAGATCGTGCTCGGCGAGGTCGTGCCGGCCCTCGAACGGCTGCGCGAGCAGGGCAAGACCCGCTTCTACGGCATCACCGCTGTCGGCGACACCGCGGCATTGCACCGGGTCGCCGATGCCCGCGTCTTCGACACCGCGCAGGTCAGCTACAATTTGCTCAACCCCAGCGCCGGGACGACGGTGCCGCCGGGCTATCCGGCGCATGATTTCGGCGATCTCTTGGCGCATACCCGGGCTGCCAACATGGGCGTGATCGCGATCCGCGTGCTCGCCGCCGGCTCCCTGAGCGGGGTCGAGGACCGCCATCCGCTGGGTTCGCCCAGTGTCGAGCCGATCGGCTCGGGCCGCGATTACCGGATCGATGTCGAGCGCGCGCGGCGGCTCGATCCGCTGGTGCGCGAGGGGTTCGCCGACAGCTTGATCGAGGCGGCGATCCGTTTCGCGATCGCCAACAACGCGGTCTCGACCGCGCTCGTCGGCTACTCGACCCTCGATCAGCTCGAATACGCCGCCGCCGCAGTCAACAGGGGGCCGCTGCCGGCCGCCGCACTCCAACGGGTGAAGACATTGCACGACGGCTTCATCGGCGAGACGCGCTGAGGGGGCTTACCGCTGGAAGACGCCCGAGCAGTTCGCGCCGCCGAAGACCCGCGACCACGTTGCTGAAATGGCCGGCGGCCGAGCGTTCGAGACCCTCGAGCCAGTTCTGATCGAGAAACGACGCCAAGGCCGGCTGGTCGAGCCCGGCTTCCCAGACGATGCCTAGAAGCGAGGCCTCCGCCTCTTCCTCCGCGCGAGCCAACGGCGCCAGCAGCGCGGCGCGCTCCGCCGTGTCGCGGTCGATCGTGTCTGGTCCGGGACCCAAGCCAAAATCGACGAGCCTGCGGCGTTCGGGCGGGGCCAGCATGAAATGGGCGATCTCATGCAAAATGACGTACGCCTCGGTCGCCCCGTTGAGCGCCGCCCCGTCCCAGTTGAAAACGCATCGCGCCTCTGGGGGATGCACCGCCATGCCGCAATTCCGGGCCAGCGCCAATGCTGCCAGGCGATGCCGTTCCGCCTCCGGCCCCTCGGCGCGCTCGGGAGAGGTCGCGCGGATCTGATGGAACACGCGGCGAGACGCGGCATTGTCCAGACCGGCGCCAAAGCGATCGAGCGCCCTGGCCAGATCGTCGGGACAAATGGGCGTCAAAATCATCGGCTCGCGGTCTGCGGCCTGCGCATCGACAGCTATCTCGCCGAGTGCGGACGGGTCAGCTGGGCTTGCCGGGCTTGGGTGGGATCTTTGCTTTGGCGCCTTCCGCGGACATCTGTTGATAGACGATCTCTGAGAGCCGCAGCAGGAGGTCACGGTCAGCTTTGGCCGCCAGCGCATAGCCGAAGCCTTGATCCGACCAGTAAAATGCGCCGATTCCGTTTTCTTCGCTGTAGCGGAATGCGGTCTCGCCGCCGATGCCGGTGCGCAGATACAATGTCACGCGCTCCTTGCCGTTCTCGTACATGAACTGCGCGGCAGGCCCGGTTTCGGCGGGCAGAAGCCGTCCGCCCATCAGCCGGAACCCGGCCGCACTCAAATCGGGCACGACGAGCGGCTGTCCGAGGCGCTTGGACAGCCACTGCACGAGATGGGCCTCCTGGGCAACATCGACCTCGACCGGATGGCGAACCTCGACCGAGAAGACCTTATAGGCCGCGATCGCATCGGCGGTGATCGTGCGGGCGTTGGAAGCGACCGGATTAGTCGAGGGAGCGAGCACCGTTGCCACGTCGCGGGCGGCCCAGCCGCCGATGCCGCCCGCTACGACCAGTACCACGGCCGCGGCGATACGAGCGAAGCGCTGATAGCGGCGTCGGCGCTGCTCGGCGAGTAGCTTGGCGACCCGTAAGCGCGCCGGGATCGGCGTTGCCGTCTCCTCGGCAAAGGCCGTGCGCAGCAACCCCTGCTGCTCGGCATATCGCTGCAGGCGGGCCCGCGCCTCGGGCTGTGCCGCGAGGTAGGCGTCGACCTCGGCGGCGCGCTCGGGCGACAGGCGACCGTCGAGGCGGGCGTGCAATTCTTGTTCTTCGACCGCGCCGGGGATCGCGCTCATTTGGTCCTCCTCAGCGCCTTGCCCCGCTCGATGGAATCCTCTCCGCTGGAATCTTTATTGAGAATTTGACGCAAGCGCTCGCGACCGCGCGACAGCCGTGACATCACCGTGCCGATCGGCACCCCCAGTACGCGCGACGCCGCGTCGTAGGACAGAGCCTCGACCCCGACGAGCAGCAGCACCGACCGTTGCTCCTCGGGCAGCGCCGCAAAAGCCCGCAACAGATCGCGATGCTGGAGCGCCTCGTCCTGACCGCCCCCGATCTGCGGCAGCTCGGCCTCAATGGCTTCGGTCAACGCGTCGTGCGCCCCTCGCCGCTTCCGGCGCTGCTGCTCACTAAGGAACCGGTTGTAGAGAATTGTATAAAGCCAACCGCGCAGGTCGCCCTCGGCGCGGCGGAGGTGCCATCGCGACAGCGCTCGTTCGAGGCAATCCTGCACAAGATCGTCAGCACGCTCCCGGTCGCCGCGCAGCAGTGCCGAGGCGAAGCGACGCAAGCCCGGAATGTGCGCTTCGATCAGGGCGGCATCTGCTGGCATACCCTCCCCTGCGGACGAAAACTTCGCAGTCCACAGCGCCCACCTCCGCACTGCCAGTGGTAGCGCGAATCCAGACGCCAGACTTGGTGCAGCCGCGAACTCTACTATCGATGCAATCGCGCCCACCGGTGATCACATTCCTGTTAACCGTACACCTCCTTTCGGGCCGGGTCTTGCAATTTCTCTATTCACGCTCCGAAAGCGGCGGCCCGCTGCGGCGTACTGTCTACGACTCAACGAAGTGTCATTTATTCCCAAAAATGCCATAGCCTTGCATATTGGCCTCTGGTTCAGCTGGCACGGTGATGTTGTGAAAGCGCTGTTTCTCGGCGGAGTCGCCGCCGACACGGGCGAAGGGATCAAGGCACAGCTGCCCTCCTCGCTCGCCGTCGAAATCCTCAACGACCCGATTGACCTTGCCCTGTTGCCCGCCGCCGCCGCCGAGGCCGACATCCTCGTCAGCAATCACTGGCGCGCCGACTATCCGCCGGCGCCGAAGGTGCGGCTCGTGCAGTCCGTCGCGACCGGCATCGACCTGTTCGACATGGCGGCGCTGCCGAAAGGAATCATTGTATGCAACGCCTTTGGCCATGAGACCGCGATCGCCGAATATGTCCTGATGACGATGCTGGCATTGCACCATCGTTTGTTCGAGATTTCC
Source organism: uncultured Alphaproteobacteria bacterium (assembly GCA_963785565.1). GTDB lineage: Bacteria > Pseudomonadota > Alphaproteobacteria > ATCC43930 > CGMCC-115725 > AP-15. The sequence continues at coordinate 29,596 of CAWAVV010000036.1, forward strand.
GGCGAGTTCCGCGAGCGTGCCTCGTGGCGCACCAGTTGGGTGGAGGGTGGCGAGCCGCATGGCGAATTGCGGGGTTCAACCCTGGGGATTGTCGGGTATGGCCGGGTCGGACGCGAGGTGGCTCGCCGCGCGGCGCCGTTCGGCTGCCGTATTCTTGCGGCCAACCGCTCGGCGCGCGAGCCGGGAGTCGGCGTTGAACGCGTCTATCCACTCGACCAGCTCGACCAGATGCTGCCCGATTGCGACACGGTGGCGCTGTGCACCGCGCTCGGTCCGGAGACCACCGGATTGATCGACGCAAGACGCCTCGCGCTGATGAAGCCGACCGCGTTCCTGATCAACATCGCCCGCGGCCAGGTCGCGGAGGAGGACGCGCTCTATGCCGCTTTGCGCGACCGGACGATCGCCGGCGCGGCACTCGATGTGTGGTGGGATTACCCTAATGCCGCCGACCCTAATCGCCGCGGCTCGCGCCATCCGTTCCACGAATTGCCGAACGTCATCGTGACGCCGCACAATTCCGGCTGGACCGCAGGGATGGTCGGACGGCGCTGGAACGAGATCGCCGAAAATCTGGGTCGCTTCGCGCGCGGCGAGAAGTTGATCAACATCGTCACCGCCGGTTGAGAGGCATCATGGATTTGTTCCGCTATCCCGGGGCGCGGCGATGAAGGCGCTGTTTCTGGGTGCGCTCGCCACCTCGCAGGCGGCGCCGATCACCAGCTTCATAACCGAGGACATCCGCGCAGAGATCCTTGACGTCGGCGACCCGCCGCGCCTCGCTGCGGCGCTCGTCGATGCCGACATCGTGCTGACCGGGGCCTGGCGCGCGGGATACCCGCCGGCGCCGCGGCTGCGGCTGCTGCAAGTGCCGCTCGCCGGCACCGACGGCATCGAGGTCGCCGCCCTGCCCAAGGGCGTCAGCTTGTGCAACGCCTATGGCCACGAGCCGGCCCTCGGCGAATTCGCGATCATGATGATGCTGGCCTGGAGGCATCGCCTGTTTGACATCGCCACCTCGTTCCGCGCCGGATCGTGGTACTGGAGCCCGACTGTCGGCGGCCCGGCGCGCGGCGAGATCGGCGGCCAGACCGTCGGCATCGTCGGGCTCGGCCATATCGGGAGGGAGGTCGCTTGGCGCGCCGCCGCGCTCGGCTGCCGGGTGCTGGCCGCCAACCGCACGGCGCGGGAAAAGCCGCCCTCGGTCGAGCGGATTTTTCCGATGTCCGAACTCGACCGGATGCTCGGCGAATGCGGCATCGTCGTCTTGAGCTGCGCACTGACGCCCGAGACCACGGGGCTCTTTGGCGAGCGCCGCCTCGCCGCGATGAAACCCAGCGCCTTTCTGATCAATCTTGCGCGCGGGCCGATCGCCGACGAGGACGCGCTCTATCGGGCCTTGCGCGATGGTGTGATCGGCGGCGCCGCGCTCGACACTTGGTGGTGCTACCCGAGCGCCTCGGAACCCGAGCCGCGGCCGTCGCGGCACCCGTTCCACGAACTTCCGAACGTGATCATGACGCCGCATTGCTCGCCCCGGACCGACGGGACGATCGAGCGCCGCTCGCGCGATATCGCCCGCAACATCGACCGGTTCGTTCGCGGCGAGCCGCTCGAGAATGTCGTGGCCGTGACCTGAGGAAAATTGGATGAGCGACGATCTCGCCTTTATGTCTGCGACGGAGCTGCTGGGGCGCTATCGTCAGAAGGCGCTGTCGCCGGTCGAGGCAATGGCCGAGACGCTGCGGAGGCTCGAACGGTACGAGGGGGCGCTGAACGCCTTCGTGCTGTACGACCCCGAGGCGGCGGCGTCACAGGCGCTCGCGTCGGAGGCGCGTTGGCAAAAGGGCGAGCCGCAGGGTCTGCTCGACGGGGTGCCGGTGGCGATCAAGGATACGCTGCTGACGTTGGGTTGGCCGCGGCTGATGGGCTCGCGCACGATTGATCCCCACCAGGCATGGGACGAAGATGCCCCGGTCCCCGCGCGGTTGCGGGCCCAAGGCGCCTTGTTCTTCGGCAAGACGACGACGCCCGAATTCGGCTGGAAAGGGGTCACCAACTCGCCGCTCACCGGCGTCACGCGCAACCCGTGGAACCTCGAGCGCACCCCCGGCGGCAGCAGCGGCGGCAGCGCCGCCGCGATAACTTCCGGGATTTGCCCGCTCGCGGTCGGCACGGACGCCGGCGGGTCGATCCGAATTCCGGCTTCATTTTGCGGGATTGTCGGCCTGAAGCCGACTTTCGGCCGGGTGGCGGCCTATCCGCCGGGGGCCTTCGGGGATGTCGCCCACGTCGGCCCGATGGCGCGGACGGTCGCGGACGCGGCGCTGATGCTCGATGCGATCAAGGGTCCGGATTCGCGCGACTGGCACAGCCTGCCGGACGACGGCATCGATTATCGCGACCGTGTGCGCGAAGGTTCGCTGGCGGGCAAGCGGGTGGCGCTGTCGCCCACTCTCGGCTTCGCCGAGCCGTCGCCGCCGGTGCGCGCGGCGGTCGAGCGCGCCGCGGAGGTGTTTGCGCGCTTGGGCGCCGTGGTCGAGCACGCCGACCCGTTTTCCGAATCGCCGATGCCGATCTTCGAGACGCTCGCCCTGGGTGGGTTCTGGGCTTTGTTGCGCGCGCAGACACCCGCGGCGATTGCAGTGATGGACCCCGGTCTCGTCGAGATGTGCCGCCGTGGCGAGGCGGTGACGCAGACACGATATGTCGATGCCGTAGCCCAACGGGTGGCGCTCGGCCAGAGGCTGCGGCGCTTCTTCGACCGCTTCGACCTGCTGTTGTCGCCGACCATGCCGATCCCGGCCGCCTATGCCGTCGCTCGCGCCGACGATATGCCGAACCCGAACAACTCGTGGAGCTGGGTCGCCTATACCTATGTCTTCAACCTGACCAAGAACCCCTCCTGCTCGATCCCGTGCGGCGTGGTCGACGGGCTGCCGGTCGGTCTGATGGTGACCGGCCCGCTTTACGACGATCTTGGGGTGTTGCGCGCTTGCCGCGCCTACGAGGCCGCGGCCGGCCCGGTCTGGCCAACCCCGGAACTCGCCGCCAGTCTCGACCGGATAGCGTCCGCCGCCGACGCGGCGGTCGAAGCGAAGCGATGGACGCCGCGCTCGTGACGTCGAAAATCTGCGGTTGCATCGGTGCGCATCTGCAGCATATTCGCCCGACCTACGATGACGGGAGGTTCCGATGGCCAACAAGGAGCAGAAACGGTCGAGCCGAGAAGCCAAAAAGCCCAAGCAGAAGAAAAAGGGCGCCGACAAGTCGGCAAGCAAGGGTCAAGCCGCGAAACCCTGAAGGTCTTCGCGGTCGGGGGCCTGTGCAGGGTAGCTCCGAGCGTTGGCGCTACCCTTCGAGCGCGGCTTCGGTCACCTGCTCGGCCCGCTCGGCCCATAGAAAGCGCAGGCTGTCGCGCGCGCTTTCGGGGATGTCGTCGTAATCCTTGCGGTTGCGCGCCGGCAAGATGACCGTCGAAAGCCCAGCGCGGGCGGCAGCGACGACCTTTTCCTTGATACCGCCGACCGGCAGCACCAGCCCGCGCAGGCTGATCTCGCCGGTCATCGCGGTGTCGCTGCGCACGGTGCGGTTGGTCAGCAGCGAGACCAGGGCAGTGTACATCGCCACCCCGGCGCTTGGCCCGTCCTTAGGTATTGCGCCTGCCGGGACGTGGACATGGATGTCGCTCTTCTCGAACATGGCCGGGTCGAGCCCGAGCGTCGACGCCCTGGCTTTGACCAGACTCAGCGCCGCTTGCGCGCTTTCGCGCATCACCTCGCCGAGCTGGCCCGTCAGGATCAGACGGCCGCTGCCGGGGAAGCGCGTCGCCTCGATAAACAGGATATCGCCGCCGACCGGGGTCCAGGCGAGGCCGGTGGCGACGCCGGGGACGCTGGTGCGCATCGCCACCTCGCCCTCGAAACGCGGCGGCCCGAGTATTTCCGCCAGATCCTCCGCCACGATGGCGACGTGACCTGCCGTCCCCTCGGCGATGTGCATCGCGGCGTTGCGAAGGGCCGCGCCGATTTCGCGTTCGAGCTGGCGGACGCCGGCCTCGCGCGTGTAATCGCGGATGATCGAGCGCAAGGCATCGTCGCTGATCTCGGCCTGTTCGGCGGTCAAGCCGTTGGCCTTGAGCTGACGCGCGACCAGGTAGCGCCGGGCGATCTCGAATTTTTCGTCCTCGACATAGCCCGGAAGGTCGATGATCTCCATGCGGTCGCGCAGCGGGCCGGGGACGCTGTCGAGCACATTCGCGGTGGTGATGAACATGACCCGCGACAGATCGAACGGCACCCCCAGATAATTGTCGCGGAAGGTTGAGTTTTGCTCCGGGTCGAGCACTTCGAGCAATGCCGAGGACGGATCACCCTGAATCCCGCGGCCGAGCTTGTCGATCTCGTCCAGCATCATCACGCAGTCGCGGCTGCCGGCCCGCCGGATGCCCTGGATGATATTTCCGGGGAGTGCCCCGATATAGGTGCGGCGATGGCCGCGGATCTCGGCTTCGTCATGGGTGCCGCCGAGGCTGACCCGGACGAATTTCCGCCCAGTCGCGCGCGCGATGCTCTGTCCAAGCGAGGTCTTGCCGACGCCGGGCGGCCCGACAAAGCACAGGATCGGGCTGCGACCCTCCGGATTGAGCTGGTGGATCGCCAAGTTTTCGAGGATGCGCCGTTTGACCTTGGCCAGGCCGTAATGGTCGGCGTCGAGGATGCGGCGAGCCTCGGCGATGTCGATCGGCTTCCCCGATTCGATCGACCACGGCAATTCGATCAGCCATTCGAGGTAGGTGCGCGCCATCGAATATTCGCCGGCCGCCTCGGGCATCCGCTCGAGCCGGGCCAGCTCGCGCTTGGCATGCTCCTCGACCTCGGGCGGCATCTTGGCCTCGGCGATCTTTTTCGCCAGCTCGGCGATCTCTGCGCTCTTGGCATCGTCGCCTTCGCCGAGTTCCTTTTGTATCGTCTTCATTTGCTCGCGCAGCAGGAACTCGCGCTGGCGGTCGTCGATCTTCTCCTTGGTCTGTTCGCTGATCTGGCGAGACAGCCGCAACACCTCGGTGCGGTAGGCCAGCATCGCCGACACCCTTTCGAGGCGGCTTTCGATATCGACGGTTTCGAGGATTTCCTGCTTCTCGGCCGGGGTAATGTCCATGAACCCGGCAATCAGATCTGCGAGGGCCGCGGCCGAGCTGGCCGATTGCACGGCGTTAACCAGCTCGACCGGGGTTTGCGGCAACAATTGCAGCACCTCGATCGCTTGGTTGCGCAGATTGAGCATCCGCGCTTCGATGTCTTTGCTGCTGGCCTCGACCTCGGCCACGGGCTCGATCCGCGCCACAAGAAACGGGTAGCCGTCGAGAAAGTCTAGGATGCGAAAGCGCCGTTCGCCCTGGCTGATCACATGATGCTGGCCGTCGGGGCTGGTCACATAGCGCAGTATGTTGGCCTCAGTGCCCATCCGGTGCAGATCGACCGGGATCGGGTCGTCGGTCGCCGGATCGCGCTGCAAGACCAGCCCGATTGGCCGGTTGAGGCGAATCGCAGCCTGCGCCGCCGCGATCGAGCGCTGGCGACCGAGCGTGACCGGCAGGACCGTGCCCGGAAACATTACGAGGCTGCGCGTCGGGATCAGGATCAGCGCATCGGCGGGAAGCGCCGGGATCCCGGCCAACGCGCTTTCAATCCCACCCGGCGTCGGGAGGGCGGCGGGTTCCGCCGTGCGCAATTCATGTTCCTCGAGAGGCATCTGAAAGTATCCTTGGAAAGGAGCTCGATGGCGGTCGCTGCGCGTTCGTCACAGCTTGTGTAGCTGCACCATCAAACAGCCATTGGCGAGATGCCGGCCGAAAATCTCGAAGCGGACCGGGGGCAGCTCGATGCGCCGCTGGAAATGCCCGTGCGGGATCTCCAGCCGATGAATTCGGGCCTGCGCCACCTCGGGCGGCAGCGGGCGCTCGCCGCTGACGATCAGCACCCCGGCGCTCAAACTCACCTTGATCTCTTCGGGCGCGACGCCAGGCAGGGCAATCAGGATGGTCAAAGTATTGTCGGTCTCGAAGATATCGCATGGGGCTTCCCAGTAGGCCGGCTCATGACCGCGATGAAAGAATTGACGGTGCAGACGGTCTGCACGTTCCATCGCCTCACAGGCTTTCGCCCACATCAACGCTTCGAGCGGTCGTTCCGGCATCATCGACTCCAAACGGGGCGGCCCCGCCCAGTTCGATCCCGGCGACGCCTAATCTGGTTGATATAGTCACGCTCCCACGGTCGGGGAGAGCGAATTACGCATTTGGTCGGGCTGGCAGCGATAGGCATACGGGACTAGGCCTGCCATGCGAAACCGGCTATCAGCCTTGTCGAAACGACTTTCAGAGGCGATCGGTGGCTGAGACCAACGCAGAGACGAGGGCTTTTGTCGAAGGCATTGCGGCTAAGGCAGAACGGGTCGAGACCCCGTGCGGGGACGGCCGGATGGTGTGGCGTGTGTGGGGCTCCGGACCGCCCCTTGTCCTGTTCCATGGCGGCTATGGCTCGTGGATGCATTGGATCCGCAACGTGCTGCCGCTGTCGCGCAGGTTTACCGTTGTCGCAGCCGACCTGCCCGGGCTCGGCAAGTCGGCGACCCCGCCCGAGCCGCACACCGCCGAGCGACTGGCGCGCATTCTTGTCGAGGGTCTTGACATCCTATTGCCGCGGCACGAGCGCCTGCATCTCGCCGGGTTTTCATTCGGCGGTGTGCTCGGCGGCCATGTCGCGGCCCTGCTCGGCGACCGGCTCGATGGTTTCACGATCGTCGGCTCGAACGGGCTTGGCCTGCCGCGGCAACCGACCCAGCTCGAGCGCCAGAAGCCGGGCGGGACCGTCGAGGAATTGCTCGCCATCGCCGAGCACAATCTCGGCGTCTTGATGATTGCCGACAAGGATAAGATTGATGATCTTGCCGTCTACGTCCAGTACACCAACGCGCCGCGCGGCCGGGTTAGGAGCCGGCGCTTTTCGCGCACCGACACGCTGATCCAGGCGCTGCCGCGCGTAACGGCGCGGTTGTCAGGCATCTGGGGCGGGCGGGATGCGGGCGCCTATCCGTATCTCAACGAGCGTCGGCGCGTGCTCGAGGAGATCCAACCGGGCTTGCGCTTCGAGATCATCCCCGGCGCCGGGCATTGGGTTGCCTACGAAGCCGCCGACCGCTTCAACCCGCTTCTCGCCGAGATCGTCTCGCAGGTTCGGAGTGCATCGCCATGACCACCGACAACACTTCCTCGCTCGCCGGCAAGGTCGCCGTCGTAACCGGCGGCAGCAGCGGCATCGGCGCCGCGAGCGTGCGGCTGCTCGCTGCGGCAGGGGCGCGGGTCGTCGTCGGCTACAACAGGGGTGCTGAGCGGGCGGCGGCGCTGATCGGCGAAGTACCCGGCACCGGCCACAAGGCGATGCATCTGCCATTGGAGGACACCGCCCAGATCCGCACGGTGGCGGCCGCGGTCAGGGAGGAGTTCGGCCGAGCCGACATCCTGGTCAATTCCGCCGGCTTCACCCGGATGGTCCCACACCACGATCTCGAAGCGCTCGACGACGATCTGATCGACGCCGTGCTGACTGCCAATGTGCGCGGGCCTTTCGCGACGATCCGGGCCTTTGTCCCGTTGTTGCGCGAGTCCGGCGACGGCGTGATCGTCAATATTTCTTCGGGGGCCGCACAGCACGGCACCGGCAGCTCGATCATCTACGGGGCCTCAAAGGCTGCTCTCAACACCATGAGCATGGCGTTGGCGCGCGTGCTCGGCCCTGAGATCCGCGTCGTGATCGTCGCGCCGGGGATGGTCCATACCGGCTTCGTCCCCGGCCGCACAGAAGAGATGATGGCCGCCGCGGCAATGGCGACGCCGCTGAAGCGCGCGATCGAGGCACATGACGTGGCGCTCGCGGTCATGGCGTCGATTACCCATCTGAGGCACACTACCGGGTCCATCGTCACCGTCGACGCGGGCCGTCATTTGTGATGACCGGATTTTGGAGCTAACGGGTGGATTTCGGTTTTCGTCCCTATATATCTCGCTCGGCGGTCGCTCTCGGCCGCCGCGGGAGGAAACCTGTCAGGGCCGCCAACGCCTCGCCGCCGAAACGCAAGATCATGGCGACCATCGCGCGGCAACGCGAGATCATCGACCGGCGGGTTCTGGCCGAAGAATTGTCAGCCGCCTCGCACTCCGTCAAATTGCCGAGCTTTGACCGCGCTTCGTTAGTGAGACCGCTGAAAGCGGCTCTGACCACGGGACGCACCGAGATTCGCCGCCGCTTTGAAGCTGCCGGCGACGGCACTGCGGTCGTGCGCGAGCAGTGCTTTTTGATGGATCAGTTGATCCGCGCTCTGTTCGACGTAGTCACCGGAGAAATCTATCCGTTGGCCAATCCGACCTCGGGCGAGCGGCTGGCTCTCGTCGCGGTCGGCGGCTATGGGCGCGGCGAGCTGGCGCCGTTCTCCGACATCGACGTGCTGTTTCTACTGCCCTACAAGCAGACCCCCCATACCGAGCAAGTCGTCGAGTTGCTGCTCTATTTGTTGTGGGATCTCGGGCTCAAGGTCGGCCAGTCGACGCGCTCGGTCGAGGAATGTCTGCGCCAGGCCAAATCCGATTTGACCATCCGCACCAGCCTGCTGGAAGCGCGTTATTTGTGGGGGGACGAGGCATTATTCCGCGAGCTCAAAAACCGCTTCGATAGCGAGATCGTCCGCGGCACTGCCCCGCAATTCGTCGAGGCCAAGCTCGCCGAGCGGGACGAGCGCCACCGCCGGGTCGGCGACAGCCGCTACCAACTCGAGCCGAACGTCAAGGAGGGCAAGGGCGGGCTCAGAGACCTGCATACCTTGTTCTGGATCACAAAATATATTTACCGCATCGACGATGTCGCCAAACTCGTCGATCTCGGCGTACTATCGGACGAGGAATCGCGGCGCTTCGCCCGAGCCCAGAGCTTTCTGTGGACGGTGCGCTGCCATCTCCATTATCTCGCCGGACGCCCCGAGGAGCGGCTGACTTTCGATCTGCAGAGCGAGATCGGGCGGCGGATGGGATATACCGACCACGCGGGCAGCCGTGGGGTTGAGCGCTTCATGAAGCATTACTTTCTGGTCGCAAAGGATGTCGGCGACCTGACCCGCATTTTCTGCGCGATCCTCGAAGCCGATCAGAAGCGCAAGCGGCGGCTCTCCTGGGTACGCTGGGGAGCAGGCAAGCGCGCGCTCGACGGGTTCGTGCTCGACGGCGAGCGGCTGACGATCCCGTCCGAGGATTTTTTCAAGAAGGATCCGGTGGCGCTGCTTCGCCTGTTTCATGTTGCCCAGCAGCACGAGCTCGACATTCATCCGCGCGCGCTGCGCCGGGCCGGTCAATCCCTGCGGCTGATCGACGGGCGGCTGCGCGAAAATCCCGAGGCTAATCGCCTATTCCTCGAAATCCTGACCTCGCCCAAGGATCCCGAGACGGCGCTGCGCCGAATGAATGAAGCCGGCGTGTTTGGCCGGTTCATCCCCGATTTCGGGCGTGTCGTGGCGCAGATGCAATACGACATGTATCACCACTATACGGTCGACGAGCACACGCTGTTTGCGATCGGGATTCTGCACCAGGTCGAGACCGGACTGCTCAAGGACGAGTTGCCGATGGCGACAGCGCTGGTGGCGACGATCGTATCGCGCCGTGCGCTTTACCTCGCAGTTTTGCTGCATGACATCGCCAAGGGCAGGGGCGGCGACCATTCGGTTCTCGGCGAACGGGTTGCCCTCAAGCTCGGGCCGCGGCTCGGCCTGTCCGCCGAGGAGACGGAGACGGTGGCTTGGCTGGTACGCTGGCATCTGTTGATGAGCGGCACAGCGTTCAAGCGCGACATCAGCGACCCGCAGACGATCGGCGACTTTGTTGAGCATGTACAATCGCCGGAGCGGTTGAAGCTGCTGCTGATCTTGACCGTCGCCGACATCCGGGCGGTCGGCCCGCGTGTGTGGAATGGCTGGAAGGCGGCGTTGTTGCGCGACCTCTTTCAGTGCGCCGTCGAGACGATGTCGGGCGGGTTGACGGTCGGAGCACAGGATTCGCGGGTTGCGGCCGCATTGACCGCGGTGCGGGAGCGGTTGCCGGATTTCAGCGACAAGGAGTTCGCGGGGTTCGCCAAAAGCGGCTATCCCTTCTACTGGCTATCTTTCGATCCCGATACCCATGCCCGGCATGCGCGACTGATGCGCGAGGCGGAGGTGAGCGGCGCGCCGCTCACCGTCGAAAAGCAAGTCGATCCCCAGCGCGCTGTAACCGAGATCACACTTTATACGGCCGACCACCCCGGATTGTTTTCACGGATCGCCGGAGCCCTCGCGGTCAGCGGCGCCAATATCGTCGATGCCCGGATCATGACGATGTCGAACGGGATGGCCCTCGATACGTTCTGGGTTCAGGATCTGGCTGGCCGGGCGTTCGATCGTCCGGACAAGCTCGCCAAGCTCGCAGTGGTCTTCGAGAACGTCTTGACCGGCGAATTGAAGCCGCATCGCGAGCTTGCCCGCCCGCCCGCGTTTCCCAGCCGAATGCAGGTATTTACCGTGGCGCCTCGCGTTCTTGTCGACAACAACGCCAGTGCGTCGCACACGGTGATTGAAGTCAACGGGCGCGACCGGCCAGGCCTACTGTTCGAGCTGACCCGCGAGCTGACCCGCCTCAGTCTCCAGGTATCAAGCGCGAAGATCTCGACATATGGCGAAAAGGTCGTCGACGTCTTCTACGTCAAGAATTTGTTCGGCCATAAGATCGAGCACCCAATTAAGCTCGCCGAAATCCGCACCACTCTCGAAGCTGTGCTGGCCAAGGGGAATCTGCCCGTCCCCGCAGACCAACCCGAGCCCGCGGCGGCTGAGTAAGCGCTATTCGCGGAGATCCTCGAAGAACTCCTTGACCCGGGCGAAGAAACCCTCGCTCTCGGGGTGGGTCCGGTTATTCTCGCCTTCCTTATCGAATTCGCGCAGCAGTTCCTGCTGGCGCTTGGTCAGGTTGACCGGCGTCTCGACGGTCGCTTCGATGAACATGTCGCCGCGCGCCGCCGCGCGCAACACCGTCATTCCCTTTGCTTTGAGCCGGAATTGATGTCCCGACTGGGTCCCGGCCGGCACCGTGACGCGCGCCCGACTGCCATCGACGGTCGGAACCTCGATATTGCCGCCGAGTGCCGCTGTGGTGATCGGGATCGGCACCCGGCAATAGATGTTGGCGCCGTCGCGCTGAAAGATCCGGTGCGCCGCCACGCTGACGAACATGTAGAGGTCGCCGGGGGCGGCGCCGCGCACCCCGAACTCGCCCTCGCCGGCTAGCCTGATGCGGGTGCCGTCCTCGATCCCGGGCGGGATGTTGACCGACAAGGTTTTCTCGCGCCGCACCCGGCCCTGGCCGCCGCAGCCTTTGCACGGCTTCTCGATGACCCGTCCCGCGCCCTGGCAGCCGGGGCAGGGGCGCTCGACCGAAAAGAAGCCTTGCTGGGTGCGAACGCGTCCGCGTCCGTGACAGGTCGGACAAGAGACCGGTTTGGACCCCGCCTCGGCCCCACTGCCGTTGCATTGGTCGCATGCGACGAGGTTGGGAACACGGATGGTCGTCTGCTTGCCGCGAAAACTTTCCTCCAGCGAGATTTCGAGGTTGTAGCGGACATCGCTGCCGCGGCTCTGCCCCGTCTGGCCACGCCGTCCGCCGCCCGTGAACTCGCCGAACAACTCGTCGAAGATGTCGGCAAACCCGCCGGAAAAGCCGAAATCGCCAGGTGCGCGGCCGCCGGCTTGCTCAAAGGCAGCGTGGCCGAAACGGTCGTAGGCGGCGCGCTTCTGATCGTCCTTGAGAACGTCGTAGGCCTCGCTGATGTCCTTGAATTTCTGCTCGGCGCTCTTATCGCCCGAATTTCGGTCGGGGTGATATTGCATCGCCAGCTTGCGATACGCTTTCTTGAGATCATCCGCGCTGGCGGATTTGGCGACGCCGAGTACCTCGTAAAAATCTTGCTTTGCCATGATCGACGGGCGTTCGCTGGAAAGGGGTTAGCCGCCACGCATCTCCCCGGCGAGAATCCGCCGGGGAGAACGCATTCGATCCGAATTTACGCCGTAGCGCCGGCTAAGCCGAACCGCGCTTTTTCTGATCGTCGACTTCCTCGAAATCGGCATCGACGACCTTGTCATTGCCGCCGGGTCCTCCGGGGGCGCCATGCGACGCCCCACCCGAGCCCGAGCCGCCCTCGCCCGCACCGGCTTCCTGTTCCTGCTGGGCCTTGTACAGCGCCTCGCCCAGCTTCATTGAAACTTGCCCGAGGGCCTCGGTCTTGGCCTTGATCTGCGCGGCATCGTCGCTCCCGAGCACATCCTTCAAGGCTTGGATCGCCTGTTGCACTGCGTCGCGGTCGCCCTGGGCAACCTTGTCGCCGCTTTCGCTCAGGGTGCGCTCGGTCGTGTGGATCAGCGCATCGGCGTTGTTCTTGGCCTCGACCAGTTCGCGACGCCGCTTGTCTTCCTCGGCATGGGCCTCGGCGTCCTTGACCATCCGGTCGATATCGCCTTCCGAGAGCCCACCCGAAGCCTGGATGCGGATCTGCTGCTCCTTGCCGGTAGCCTTGTCCTTGGCTGAGACTTGGACAATGCCGTTGGCGTCGATATCGAAAGTGACTTCGACTTGCGGCATGCCGCGCGGCGCCGAGGGAATGCCGACCAGATCGAACTGACCGAGCAATTTGTTGTCCGCCGCCATCTCGCGCTCACCCTGGAAGACGCGGATCGTTACCGCGGTCTGGTTGTCCTCCGCGGTCGAAAAGGTCTGGCTCTTTTTGGTCGGGATCGTCGTGTTCCGGTCGATCAGCCGGGTGAAGACACCACCCAGGGTCTCGATGCCGAGCGACAAGGGCGTCACATCGAGCAGCAGGACATCCTTGACCTCGCCCTGCAAAACACCGGCCTGGATCGCCGCGCCGATGGCCACGACCTCGTCTGGGTTGACGCTGCGATTGGGCTCCTTGCCGAAGAACTGCTTGACCGTCTCGATGACCTTGGGCATCCGGGTCATCCCGCCGACAAGGATCATCTCGTTGATCTCGGAGGCCTTTAGCCCGGCATCCTTCAGCGCGTTGCGGCACGGCCCGATCGTGCGCTGGATCAAATCATCTACCAGCGCCTCGAGCTTGGCCCGCGTCAATTTGATGTTGAGGTGCTTGGGCCCGTGTTGGTCGGCGGTGATGAACGGCAAATTGACATCGGTCTGCATTGACGAGCTGAGTTCGATCTTGGCCTTCTCCGCGGCCTCCTTCAGTCGCTGCAGCGCCAGACGGTCATTGCGGAGGTCGATCCCCTGCTCTTTCCTGAATTCATCTGCGAGGTAATCGATGATATTCTTGTCAAAGTCTTCGCCGCCGAGAAAAGTGTCGCCGTTGGTCGACTTGACTTCAAAGACGCCATCGCCGATCTCAAGCACCGAGATGTCGAAGGTGCCGCCGCCCAGATCGTAGACCGCGATCGTGCCGCTGCCCTTGCGCTCCATGCCATAGGCGAGCGCCGCCGCCGTCGGCTCGTTGATGATGCGCAAAACCTCGAGCCCGGCGATCTTGCCCGCATCCTTGGTCGCCTGACGCTGACTGTCGTTAAAATAGGCCGGTACGGTAATGACGGCCTGCGTCACCGTCTCGCCGAGGTAGGCCTCGGCGGTTTCCTTCATCTTTTGCAGGATGAAGGCGCTGATCTGCGAAGGCGCATACTTCTTGCCGCGGCTCTCGACCCAGGCGTCGCCATTGTCGCCCGAAATGATCTTGTATGGGACGAGATCGATGTCCTTTTTGACCATCGGGTCGGTGAAGCGCCGGCCGATCAGCCGCTTGATCGCAAAGAACGTGTTTTCGGGATTGGTCACCGCCTGGCGTTTCGCCGCCTGGCCGACGAGCCGTTCGCCCAATTCGGTGAACGCCACCATCGAGGGCGTCGTCCGCATGCCCTCGCTGTTCTCGATTACCTTGGCATTCCTGCCCTCCATCACGGCCACGCAGGAATTGGTCGTGCCGAGATCGATACCGATGACCTTGCTCATGGACACCTCATTTCAAAAGCAGAACCGGGCGGCCTGGGGAAGCACCGTCCCGATCCCCCAGGAAGTGGTTGTACAGTCATCCCCTTACTTTGAAAGTTATATAAGTCAGCGCTTGGGGCGCTACAACGGCTCGGCCGGTTACGCCGGCGGCTTGGCGACGCCAACCATGGCCGGCCGCAGCAAGCGGTCGTGCAGCTGATAGCCCGGCTGCAGCACCTCGACGATCGTGCCGGGCGGCCGGTCGCCGCGCTCGACCTCAAAGATCGCCTGATGGAGATTGTGGTCGAAGCGTTCGCCCATCGGATCGATACGACGGATACCGTGCCGCTCGAACACCGACAGGAGCTCGCGTTCGGTTGCGGCGACCCCAGCGAGCAGGCTGCGGGTGCGCTCATCCCCGGCCTCCGCCTCGGGCAGGCTGTCGAGGGCGCGGCGCAGATTGTCCGCCGCTGACAGCAGCTCCTTTGCAAAGCCCGAGATCGCGTATTTCGTGGCGTCGTCGCGCTCGCGCTGGGCCCGGCGGCGGGTGTTCTCGGCCTCGGCCAGGGCACGCAGCAGCCGGTCCTTGTGCTCGGCAAGTTCGGCCTCGAGCACCGCCACCCGCGCTTCAGGCGACAGCTCGGCGGCCTCGTCGAAATTGTTGTTGGCGGCGACCGACGCCTCATCGGACGCCGTCTCCTGGTGATTTCTGGTGTCGTCCATCATCCGTCCTATCCGATAAGGCGCCCGATCACCTTGGCCGTAAAGTCCACCATCGGGATGATCCGGGCGTAGTTGATTCGGGTTGGGCCGATCACCCCGATCGCGCCGACAATCTGCTCGCGGCTGTTTTGGTAGGGAGCGATTACCATCGAACAGCCGGCCACCCCGAACAGGTGACTTTCGGCGCCGATGAAGATCTGCACGCCGTCGCCCTGTTTGCTGGCATCGAGCAGGCGCAATATTGTTTCGCGGGTCTCCAGCATCTCGAAGAGCGTGCGCAGCCTTTCAAGGTCGGCCAGCGCGGTCACGTCGTCGAGCAAATTTGCCTGGCCGCGAACGATCAGGGCGCTGCCGGCTTCTCCCCCAGCCCAGTCCGCCAGCCCCGCGGCAACGAGTTTCGAGGTCAGTACGTCGAGCTGAGCCTGATGCGATTCGATCTCCTGCTGGATTTCGTCCCTGGCCTCTTCGAGGGTCCGGCCGACCAACCGGGCGTTCAGATAATTGCCGGCGGAGACCAATGCTGCGGGCGGCAGGCCCAGCGGCACCTCGATGACTCGGTTTTCGACGAGCCCATCCTCGGTGACCAGAACGACAAGCGCGCGGCCGGGGCCGAGATGGACAAACTCGACATGTTTCAGCGGCCGGTCCTGCTTTGGGGCGATGACCACCCCGGCGCAATGCGCCAGACCCGAAAGCGCGCTGATCGCCTCCTCGAGCGCCTGCGGCAGGCTTTTGCCGCGAGCGACGCAAAGGCTTTCGATGCTGCGGCGCTCGTCCTCGGCAAGACGCCCGACTTCGAGCAGGCCGTGGACAAACAGCCGCAACCCCGCCTCGGTCGGCAGCCGCCCGGCAGAAGTGTGGGGCGCGTAAAGCAGCCCCGCTTCCTCAAGATCGGCCATGACGTTGCGGATCGTCGCCGGCGACAAGTTCTGGCCCAACAGCCGCGACAAGGTGCGAGAGCCGATCGGCTCGCCGGTGGCGACATAGCCGTCGACAATCAGGCGAAAGATCTCCCGGCTGCGCTCGTTTAGCTCGTTGATTGGCGAGGGGGTGATGGATCGAGGCATTTGATGGTTGCGACAGTCAGATACAACAGCCCGGTTCCCGCCGAGAAGCCTCGCGTGCAGCGGCGATCTAGCCGGTCGGCGATCGACCCCGGCGTTGGCGTGATTTGGTAACGCAGGCCCACAACGTCAACTCGGGGCGGCCGGGCGGCGGGCTATGGCGTCTGCTTGAACGTTGCTTCGAAACTCTGGCCTTTGGGATCAATCAGATGCCCGACCATATCGACGATCCCTGGGCGAAAGGCGAACTGGCTGCCGTCGGAGTTCTGAAATCTCAATTCGTCTGCGCGGATCACTCCGGTGCCGTGCAGCACGCCGCCGGGCGCTGGCGTGCTCGTCCCTTGCGGTCCGAAGACATAGATAATCGATGCGGTGCCGTCCCCTTTGACGTCCTGCACGATCAGCGCGGCACAGGTACGCGCGTCCCACGCTGCATCGCTCCATACGCCGACAAAACGCCGAAAGTTTTCGGCAATGGTCGATGGGTCGGAAAGCCGAAAGCTGACATTCTGCTCGCAGAAAACGCGGCCCGGCTGCGTGCCGCCGATTTGCGGAGCGGGCGATTGCGGCGCCGCGGTAGGCGGCTCGCCGACAGGCGAGGCTGGGGCCTGGGCCAGCGCCGTGGCGGCGGTCAGCAGGATCAGAGAAAAAGGTGCGACGGCACGAGAAATCATGGCGGGATCCAGCCGGTGACGGCCCAGCACTGGCTTCTACGTCGAAAGCACTGCACGGGTCCGCTCGAACCCTCCTGCCGCTATAATTCGCCACCCGTAGCCGGCTGGGTAGCTGACGCCGGATGCGGTCCCACATCGGGGTTTTCTTCCCGCAAGCCAGGCGGATAAGGCGGCCGGTGCAAGCCGGCGGGAGAGATCGTGAAGATCTCGTAGCCGGCGGCGGTTACTCCGATGGTGTGCTCGAACTGCGCTGACAGAGAGCGGTCCTTGGTCACTGCGGTCCAGCCGTCGCCCAGAATCTTCACCTCCCAGCGTCCGGCGTTGATCATCGGCTCGACGGTGAAGATCATTCCCTCGTGCATGACCGGCCCCTCGTCGGGGCTGCCGTAATGCAGGATCGAAGGCGCATCATGAAAGATGCGGCCCACGCCGTGGCCGCAAAAGTCGCGCACCACCGAAAAGCGGTGGCCCTCGGCGTAGCGCTGGATCGCGTTGCCGATGGCGCCGATGCGAGTACCGGGACGTACCACGGCGATGCCGCGCATCATCGCCTCATAGGTCACATCGACGAGGCGTCGCGCCTTGATCGGGACCCGCTCGCCAACGAAAAACATCCGGCTGGTGTCGCCGTGCCAGCCGTCGAGAATCGGCGTCACGTCGATGTTGAGTATGTCGCCCTCGATCAGCCGCCGCTCGCCCGGAATGCCGTGACAGACGACATGGTTGATCGAGGTGCAGATGGACTTCGGAAAACCGCGATAGTTGAGCGGCGCCGAAATCGCATTGTGGTCGGCCACGAAATCGTGGCACAGCCGATCGAGTTCGCCGGTGGTGACACCCGGGCGAACAAAAGGGGTGATGAAGTCGAGCGTCGCCGCCGCCAGCGCGCCGGCGCGCCGCATGCCCTCGAACGCCTCGGACCCGTGGATCTTGATCCGGCCGTCGCGTGCCTCGCCGACCGCGAGACCTCTCATCAGATCCTGCTGCATGCCGCGTATTCGCATCGTAGTTGGTGGGTCACGCCGCGAGCCTTCTCGCATCGGATTGAACGTAGGGATTCCCGCGCGGCTGGGCAACCTTGCCCGCGATTGTGCCGCGCCATCCATTCGCCTATGAAAGACAAAGCCGCCGAGGCGGAAGAGGCCGAAGAGAGAATGACGACGAGCAACCCCGATCGCGGCGCCGCGGCTGCCGAACCCAAGATCGTCACCGCCTGCGTCTTGATAATCGGCAACGAGATCCTTTCCGGGCGCACCCAGGATGAGAACCTGGGCTTCCTCGCCCGTGGCCTAAACGAGATCGGCATCCGGGTGCGCGAGGCGCAGGTCATTCCCGACGACGCCAACGTCGTCGTCACTACGGTCAACGATGTACGCAGACGGTTCGATTACGTTTTCTCCACTGGTGGGATCGGCCCGACCCATGACGACATCACCGCCCAATGCATGGCCGACGCGTTTGCGGTGCCTCTGATCCTCCATCCGGATGCCAAGCGGCTGCTCGAAACCGATTATCCGGCAGGCCATCTGAACCAAGCGCGGCTGCGCATGGCGCGGGTTCCCGCAGGCGCCGTATTGCTGCCCAACCCGATCTCCCGAGCGCCGGGCTTCCAGATCGGCAATGTCTTTGTCCTCCCCGGGGTGCCCAGCATCATGCAGGGGATCTTCGAGCAGCTGAAGCACCGCCTCGCCGGGGGCGAAAAGATGCTCAGCCGCAGCGTCAGCTGCCGCCTCGGCGAAGGCACTTTGGCACAGGATCTGTCGGCGCTGCAGGACCGCTACCCCGATGTTGAAATCGGCTCCTACCCCTATTTCCGGCGCGGGGATTTCGGGGTGACCCTGGTGCTGCGCAGCACCAATCGCATCCGGCTTGGCGCCGCAACCGAAGAGCTCAAGACACTGATCCAAACGCTCGGCGGCGACCCGCAAGAGGGCCTCAGCGAGGGCTAGCCTGTCGCGCGCAGGCGGATATGCTGAGAAGGAGAACTGAGCGAGCGCGGACGTGGCGAAATCGGTAGACGCAGCAGACTTCAGTCGGAGTGCCCACGGGGAAACCCGTGGAGCAGAACCGCTCAAAATCGGGGAAAGCTAAGGGTCATCTAAGCCAATCCCGAGCCAAGCCCTCTTCGAGGGAAGGTGTAGAGACTAGACGGGCGGCGCCTACGGCCATCGGGCTAGGGCGAAGGGATAGTCCAGACCACGAACGCCGATGAGGCGGCGGCGAAAGCCGAAGTGGTACGAAAATCTGCTCCTCGGAAGGGGGTGCGGGTTCGAGTCCCGCCGTCCGCACCAGC
>CAWAVV010000037.1:0-38146 GCA_963785565.1 uncultured Alphaproteobacteria bacterium
CGCATTCCTTCGGAGACCTGAGTGATGGCCATGTCGCTGCCCCCTTCGGGCGAAGCCGGTGAAGACCGTTATGCGCCATTGGCCGAGATCAATGTGACGCCGATGGTTGACGTCATGCTGGTGCTCCTGGTCATCTTCATGGTCACGGCGCCGCTGCTGATGGTCGGCGTGCCGCTCGATCTGCCGAAGACGAAAGCAGCGGCGATCACCGCCCCGAAGCAGCCGATCATCCTCAGCCTCAATCGCAACGGCGAGCTGTTCATAGGCGACGATCGCGTGGCACCGGAAGCATTGGAAAGGCAGCTCGCGACGCTTGCGGCCGAAGACCCGACCCGCATCGTCTATGTCCGCGGCGACAGGACGATCACCTACGCGCAACTGATGGACTTGCTGAGCCAGGTCAACCGCGCCGGGTTCGCCAAGGTCTCGCTGGTCGCCGCCGCATCCGGAGCTAAGTGAGCGGCTTCAAGCTTCCGCTGGCGCTGTCGCTGACGGGGCACGCCATTCTGTTGGCATTGCTGTTGGGATTGCCGGCCCCGGCTCCACCAGTGATCCCCACGCTCGCCAGCGGTGGGATCGAGGTCGCCTTCGCGCCCTCATTACCGGAACCCGAGAAGCCGCCCACCCCGCGGCTCCCGGTCAAAGCCGAGCCCCCACCACCTCCGCCCGTCGTGACACCGCCACCGCCACCTCCTCCACCACCGCCGATCGAACCACCGCCGCCCGCGCCGGAAGCCGCCGTCGTCGTCCCCGAGGCGCCGCCGCCACCGCCACCGCGCAAGCCCGCGATCCCGACGCTGCTCAAGCCTGCACTCAGGCGCCCCGAGCGTGAGCGCCCATCTCCGGCCTTCGCTACACCAGCGCCATCCCCGGCATCGCTCCCGCAGACGGCCTTTGCCCCGACACCGGCCCCTGCACGAGCGCCTTCCACGGAAATCACCCCGAGCTATCGTGCACTGCTGAGCCAGTGGCTCGAAAGCCACAAGCGTTACCCCGAAAGCGCCCGTGAACAGGGTGAGGAAGGGCGCGCGGTGCTGCGCTTCGTGGTCGAGCGCAGCGGTCGGGTCGCCGATTTCGCCGTTATCAAAAGCTCCGGTTATCCCGATCTCGATGCTGCCCTCGAAAGCATGATGCGCGGCGCGACTTTGCCACCTTTTCCTGCCGACATGGACCAGCCATCAATCGAGGTATCGGTGGCCATCCGGTTCAGCTTGCAGGGGTAGGCACGCCCGGCTGGCGGGTCGCTCCGATCACAAATTCGCGTCGATCGTCGTCCCGGGTTCGACATACGCACGGTCCCACCCCGACCATTGGCCGGCGACGGGTTGCGAGGGGTCGCGATCGCGCCGCCAGCAGACTTCCGTGCCGGGCGGGACGTCGATGAATTTGGTCGCGTTGTTCGGCAACACAAATTCGAGCGTCGAAACGTAGCCGGAACCACGCGCACCGCAATCGGGGTTTGCGGTGATCACCGCCTCGACATTGGTCGGGCCGAAATTCGGGTTGCTCAGCAGCAGGGTCCCCGGCTGCACCGGCTGCGGTGCGCACGCAGCGACGCAGAACAGCACGATGGCCGGGAGCACCGGCAATTTCCGCACAATTGCCAACTGAACGCTCCACAATTTCCCGTTAATGCGCGAGTCCCGCATTCAAAATCGCCAATCACGCTATATAGCGGCTGCCGCGAACGGTTGGAATGCCGAGCTGGTCGGGTGCAGCCTCCCCGCCAAGCCAGCCGCGCTATCCGCCGGCCGGTCGGGTGGGCCCGGGCCGGCTCGGTCATCCCTGCTTACGTCACGCGAACAGCGAACAGCTAAAATCCCCGAATAGCGCAGCGCCGGGCGGGAAAGGATGGAACCGGCGGCTCACGCCCCGCCGAGAAAATCCTTGGTCCAGCGCTGATAATCGTCGCCGCGGGTGACCTGCCGCATCAACTCGGGCGAGGCGATGTTTTTGAGGTCACGTGGTGCGACACCTTCGCGCAGCGCCTTCAAGGTATCGTAGACCGCCTGCACAGCGGCCGAGAACGGAGCGTGGGTCTGCAACGCGACCCGGACCCGATGCGCCCCAAGCCAGCCGAGATCGCCGAGCTGACCGCTGCCGCCGCCCAAGATCAGCGGGATCTTGATCGCCGACGACACCACTTCGACCGCCTCGACCGTCACGCCGCCGGCCAGAAATACCGCATCGACCCCAGCCGCCTCATAGGCCTTGGCCCGCTTGACGGCCTCGTCGATATTGGCGATCGCCAGCGCGCTGGTGCGCCCGGCGATGACGAGGTTCTTGTCCTGGCGCGCCGACAGCGCCGCCTTCATCTTGCCGACGCCCTCCTCGACCGAGCTCAAACTCGGCTTGCCGTTCGGTCCGTAAGGCCGCGGCAGCACCGTATCCTCGATCGACATCGCGCAGATGCCGGCCGTCTCCAGCTCCTCGACGGTGCGCCGCACGTTGAGCGCATTGCCGTAACCGTGGTCGGCATCGACTAGCAGCGCCAAATTGCCGGCGCGGCAGATGCGGTTGGCCTGGCCGGCAAATTCGGTCAAGGTCAGGACGACGAGATCGGGGGCGCCGAGCACCGACATCGACCCGATCGAACCCGAAAACATCCCGACCTCGAAGCCGAGATCCTCGGCGATGCGGGCCGATATAGCGTCATACACAGAGCCCGGATGCACGCAGCGATTTCCGGAAAGAATCGCGCGAAAGCGCTCGCGCCGCTCGGTCCAGTTCATGGTGTTTACGTCCTTGGATGAATTGGTCATGGCCAGGCGCCGGGCTTTGTGTTTTTCCGTTGCCCAGGGTCAGCTTATCATGGCGCGATCCGTGTCATAGAGGGATCAGATCATGGACAAGCGTATCGCGGTGATCGGCGCCGGCGCAATCGGCGGCTATACCGGGGGCCAGCTCGCGCATAACGGATTCGACGTGACCCTGATCGACCCGTGGCCCGAGCATGTCGAGGCCATCCGCAAGGACGGGCTGGCCCTCGAAGGGGTGACCGAAGAAGAATTTGTCCTCGCCAAGCCCAAGACCATGCATCTGACCGAGGTGCAGCAATTCGCCAAAGAGAAGCCGATCGACATCGCCATGGTCGCGGTCAAATCCTACGACACGGAATGGGCGACGAGGCTGATCGCGCAGTACTTGGCGCCCGACGGCTATGTCGTCTCGTTGCAGAACTGCATGAATGAGGAGCGCATCGCCGGGGTCGTCGGTTGGGACAAGACGGTCGGCGCGATCCCGGCGCTTCTCGGCGCCGAGCTCTATGCGGCGGGCCGGGTGCGCCGCACAGCTGCGAAAGGCTCATCGCCTCACGAGGTATACCGCGTGGGCGAGGTCCATGGCCGGATCACTAAGCGGCTCGAAGAACTCGCGGCGATGATCGCCACTGTCGATACCGTCAAGCCGACCACCAACCTGTGGGGCGAGCGCTGGTCCAAGCTGTGCGTCAACGGCATGGCCAACGGCGTCGCGGCCGCAACCGGCCTGTCGGGCAACGACATGAACCGCGACCAGAAGATTCGACGTCTGAGCATTCGTCTCGCCGGCGAAGGCGTGCGCGTCGGCCAGGCGCTCGGCTACCAGCTCGAACATATCCGCATGCACGATCCCGAGACCTTGGCGCGCGCCGCCGAGGGGGATCGCGCCGCCCTCGATGAGATCGAATCACAGATCTTCGCCGGGTTGAACTCCAATACCCGCAGCGAGCTGGCGCGGCCTTCGATGGGTCAGGACATGCTCAAGGGCCGGCGCACCGAAATCGATTTCATCAATGGCGTGATCGCCGCCAAGGGCCAGGAGGTCGGCTGCCCCGTCGCCGCGCATGTCAAGCTGATCGCCGCGGTCAAGGCGGTAGAGCACGGCCAGAAGGCGGCAGCGCCCGAAAATTTATACGGAATATGAGCTCGCCGCGCCCACGTGTAGTAGGCGGACAGACGTAAATGCATTTTCGCTTGACTTTTGTTGCTGATTTGTTCCATATAAGCGTGGCAAAATAGCGAACCGCGGTTTGTACCCAATATTCCAGACCCTGCGTCAATTGCACGCGCGCGGCCGGTCGAGCCGAGGCATTGCAGTATATGCGGATGGCGCAATGCTCGGACCTGATTTTGTCCTCGTCCGGCGGACGCCGGAAGGATATCGTTCTCTGGCCCGGCACGAAGCCGCGTCGATACAAGCTATTCTGATTGGTCGAACGGACGATCCGAATTGGCTCTTCCAGCAGTGTTGTAGGATCGCTAAGGCACTCTGTGAGCAGAGTGTGGCGCTCGCCCAGATCTACGGCATGGGCATCCCGATCAGCGAAGCCGACAGCTGACAACGCTCGCAGGCGCTGCTCGGTTCATTGGCCAGCTGGTCTGGCAGGTGCGCAGAGGGCACGGCAGCTTCATGACGATGGAATTCGGAGCCCCGCACCTCGCCGTCAGGGAGCCGATATTGGTTCGTCCCGACAGTGCTGAACGCGTCAGGCGAAATTTGCAGCGGCGTCATGTCGATATCACCGGAGACTGGCATTTCTGGGTGCAATATGGCGACTGGAGGATTTCGACGAGGAATGGCGTGCTGACGAGCGACCACTCCCTGGGCTCGGTATTTGACGAATGCCTAAGCGATTTAGAGGGACAGCGTCTCGTTTCGGTCGATCCCGGCATCCAGGAGCGGTCTTGTGCATTCTGCTTTGATCTGGGGGGAAGTCTGGAAATTTGGCGCTCTACCGAAATCCCTGGCGATCAGTGGAGCCTCTATAGTTGGGATGGTGAAATCGTAACCTGTGGCAACGATGGAGCTTTGATTTTTGAAAGGGCCGACCTGGGGCAGCGAATATATAGGCCCATCGACGTGACATGGCCTCGGACTAACCGATCAGCTTAATTAAATACCAATATTTTGTTGGTCGCCCCCGCAAGAGCAGGCCGAGGGCTAGAGCGGGTTCCGATCAAGTTGCACCGTGCTCACCCCCTCCCAAACCCTCCCCCATCAAGGGGGAGGGCCTCAATCAGCACTCCTATTTGTACTCCCGCCCCCTCGATGGGGGCGGGTCGGGGTGGGGGTGATTCGTGCCGAGTGCGTCTATTCGGTCGAAAACCGCTCTAGCGGCGCGGTGCTAGCCCAGGGTTCCCGCAGTGCCCGCCGCCCCGTTACCAGCTGATCGTCAGCTTGCCGTCGCGCATCTCGTAGCTCTGCAGCCGGTCGAGAAAGCTCATCCCGAGCAGCGACACGTTCAGGTTTTCGAGCACGGCGGCGTGGACGTCGTTGAGCGAGAGCTGGCCGAGGCGGATCTCACGCAGAGTCACAATCGCCATGCGGACGAAACCGTTGGCGGTGCTGGCGCGCCGGTTGAACACCAATTCGCCGGGGGTGATGCCGGCGGCGCGCGCGTCGGCGGGGGTCAGGGTGACAAAGCTCGCGCCAGTGTCGACCAGCATCCGCATCGGCGCGCCGTTGACGACCGCGTCGATGATGACATGGCCGGCCCGGTTGGCGGGATAGACGAGGGTGTTGACCGCAGGATCCGCGCGCGGCTCGATCGGGGTCGAAGTGCGCAGGACGATTTCCGGTTTCGGCGCGCCATTTGACGGAAACCATTTGTCGCCCCCGATGACCACGGCGCAGACCAAGGTGACGCCGCACCACAGCAATACCCAGCGCAGCGCCCAGCCGATCATGCCGTCGCCCCAAAAACACCTCCGCGGATTGTCCGCGGCAGCGCTTAAGCGTTAGTGAAGCTGGCGGGCAGGCTGCTAACTAATCCGCGGCCTTGGAGACGCCGGGATAACTATCGGCGCGCCAACGCCGCGGCCCGATATGGCGCAGATCGGACTCCGCGCCCCACCTGTCCCAGCCCGGCCGCGAGGAGCGTGCAAACATTTCCAGATAAGGCCCCTCGCACAGCCCCTCGATGCGCTCGTAAGCCTCGTCGGGCTTGCGGCTATGCTCGCGCCGCGGCGAGACGATCAGCTTGCGCACGTTCGCATTCCGGCGATGGGGATGGCCGCGGGTCGCGAGCAGGCACATCTCAGGGTTGGCACGCGTCCAAAAGCCGAGGCCGGCGAAGAAACTGGAATCGCGGTAAATCGCCGGGTCGGCGGATTTGTTTAGCTTGGCCCAGTAGAAACCGACCGTTTTGTAGGTAAACCCCCATGCAGAGAGCACATCGAGCGCTGTAGGAAGCAGCGGGTCGGTGGTCCACAGCAGCAGTACACAATCCGCCGCCGCCCATTCGGCCACCGGCAACGCCTTGATGTCGGCGAGCGACATGCAGTCGTAATAGGCCTCGGCGCTACGGCCCTTCCCTTTTCGCGAATAGGTCGAGAACGTCCAAGGCGGATCGGCGTAGATAACCCGGTAATGGTTAAGCCGAGGTGACGCGGTCATTGACCCCCCATATCCGTGGCCGATGCTCGCGGCAACGGCATACGGGGTCAACTTTGCTTCGTCGCCGGTCAGCCTTGCTGGTCGCCTTCGTCGGGAGCTTCGTCGGTCGGGATACTGTAATTGCCTTTCAGCCAGCGGCCGAGATCGATTTGCGCGCAACGCGCCGAGCAGAATGGCCGATGCTGCAAAGTCGCCGGCTTGCCGCAGATCGGGCAGCGGCGCCGCATCGGGATTGGCGAATTGGAGGTCATGGCATCGCCGATATAATCATAAGGGAGAGATTTGAAACCGCGCGCGCTCCAGGCCTGGATCGGCGGCGATCGCGATCGTTCGGCCCGATCGCTGTTCGAACGCAAGCACGGCCGTTGCCGCGGGGCCAGCCAGCGCCGCTTCGACATCCGGGGCGACGGTCAACCGCCAACGGCGGCCCGGTTGCGCCCGCTCTTCCCGGCGCAGCCTGCGCAATGCTTCGTGCGCGACCGTGACCGCGGTTTTGGTTGGGAGTCCACAGGACGGGGCCTCGAGCAGCACCTCGGCAAGAGGACGGAGGCGGCGCGGGCGGACCAGTTCGAGATGGCCGAGCCTTGTCCAGCCGAGGATCTCCGGCCGCGCCGGATCGGCGGCAAGGGCCCGAGCGAGAGCGGAGCGCACCCGTTCCCGCGCGCCGCGATCGTCGTGGCCGACAAAATCGATGACGATGGCGCCGCCGAGACGGCGCAGCCGGAGCTGTCGGGCGATGACTGCGGCGGCGGCAATATTGATCGCGAGCGCCGTCTGCTCCGGCGAGCCCGATTCTGGCGTCCCGCTATCGACATCGATCAACGTCGCTGCCCGTACCACCTCGATATGAACCGAACCGCCGCCGGGAAGCGCGATGGTCGGCGACAGCGCTTCGTCAAAAAGCGCGTCGAGGTCGACCGGCCATTGGCTTTCAGGTTCATGGATGACCTCGGCACCGGGAAACGCGGCGCGGATTTCCGGGATGGCGCCGGGCTCGTCGACGAAAACGCGGTCGGCCGCGGGCAACGTGCCCGCAAGCGCAACGGCAAAGGTCGCAGCCGGATAAAGCCGGGCCGGCGGATCGAGCCCCGCCGCATGCCCGCCGATATCCAGCCAACGCCGTGCCAAACCGTCTGCCTCCTCGATGACCGCACCGCTCGGCGCGAGTTCGAGCACGCGGAGCCCGATCGCCAGTCCTTGAAGTGCCTCCTCACGGGTCGTCCCCTCATACGCCGCCCCCCGGTTGGGGGCGGTGACGGTCCGGACAATTTCCAATAATCGGGTGCGCGTCTCGGGGGACTGTGTTTCGTCCCCGCCGAGGCCGGACCGACCGGCCAGCAGCTCGACAAACCTGCCGCGCAACACGCTGCGCAAGGTCGCCTGCGCCGCCTTGCCGCCCTGCGCCTCGCGGCGGATCTGCACGATGACCCGCTGGCCCTCGTCGAGCCGCCGGCCGCGCGGGACGATTTCGCTCTGCGGTAGAAAGGCCGGCCGAACCGCGCCGATATCGATCAGGGCCGCACCCAGCGCCGGCAGCAGACGCCGCACGCGGCCGAGATGGATGCTGCCAGCCTCCAAACCCTCACCGGTTTCGACCCCGACCTCGACAGCGACGCCGTCTTCAACGAGCGTCGCCCGCCATTCCCCGGGGACGGCGGAGACTATCAGCTCGCGGCGCATCGCGGGCGATAGCCGCGGCCGGCGAGCAGCTGCGCGGTCTCGAACAACGGCAATCCGACGACATTCGAATAGGATCCAGAGATAAAGCGGATCAGCGCCGCGGCACGGCCTTGGATCGCGTAGCCGCCAGCCTTGCCACGCCATTCTCCATTCGCCAGATAGGCCGCGACCTCGTCCGCGCTCAAGCGCTTGAACGTGACTTGGCTTTGGACATGGCGCAGCGACACATGCCCGTCGGGACCAGCCAGCGCAATGCCGGAATGGACGCGGTGACGCCGCCCGGACAACAATTCGAGACAGCGGCGCGCACTCGCTTCGTCCATCGTCTTGGGCTGGATGCGCCGACCGCAGGCGACGACCGTGTCGGCGGCGAGGACGTAGTCGCCGGGATGGCGCGGCATTACCGCGCGCAGCTTTTCTTCGGCGAGGCGCAGTGCGTGCGCCGCCGGCTCCTCGTCTCGACGGGGTGTCTCGTCGATCTCGGCCGGATCGACCTGGTCGGGCTCGATCCCGATCTGCCGCAGCAATTCGAGCCGGCGCGGCGAAGCCGAGGCGAGCACCAACAGCGGCGCCGTCACCGCTCGCTTATCCGCGCAGATGGAGCACGCAGATCAAGGTGAATAGGCGCCGCGCGGTCGCGTGGTCGATCGCGACCTTGTCGGCGAGCCGCTCCACCAGCAACTCCGAGCCTTCGTCGTGCAAGGATCGCCGCCCCATGTCGATCGCCTCGACCTGAGCCAGTCTCGAACCGCGCACCGCCTGGTAATAGCTCTCGCAGACCATGAAATAGTCTTTGACGATGCCGCGAAACGGGGCGAGCGGCACGACGATGGTCTCGCTCGACCCATCCGCCCGCGAGCGAATGTCAAGGTTTAGGCGGTTTTCTCCGATCGCCAGATGAAGATCGAACGGCCCTTCCCTCCCGGAGGCCGGAGCGAAGTGGTTCTCTTCCAGCAGGTCGGCGATCGCCGTCGCCCTCTCATGCTCGATATCGGCGCCGCGGCGCACGACCGTATGTTCGTCAAGTGTGATCTCGGCAATGCGTTGATCGCCGCCGCTGTCGTCATTCGGCTTGTTCATGGCCGGCTCGCACCGCACGCCCGATCGAGCCGGATCGACAGGGACAGAGCGTGCGCGTCGAGCCCCTCGG
Source organism: uncultured Alphaproteobacteria bacterium (assembly GCA_963785565.1). Taxonomy (GTDB): domain Bacteria; phylum Pseudomonadota; class Alphaproteobacteria; order ATCC43930; family CGMCC-115725; genus AP-15. The sequence goes on from CAWAVV010000037.1 coordinate 9,206, forward strand.
CCTCGGCGAGACGGATCGCCGACGGGGCAAGGGCGGCGAGGCTCGCCGCCTCGCAGCGGACGAGCGAGGTTCGTTTGACAAAGTCGAGGACGCCCAGGCCCGAAGCAAACCGCGCGCTGCGCGCGGTCGGCAGCACGTGGTTGGGCCCGGCGATGTAGTCGCCGATCGCCTCCGGCGTCCAGCGGCCGAGAAAGATTGCGCCGGCATGGCGCACCTGCTCAGCCAACAAATCGGCCTCGTCGAGGGCCAGTTCGAGATGCTCGGGGGCGATGCGGTCGATCAGCGCCGGCGCCTCGAGCCAATCGCCGACAATCAGGACCGCACCATTCGCCTCCCAGCTCGCCCGCGCGATATCAGCCCGCGCCAGCCTCGCCAAATGGCGCTCGATCGCGGCCTCGACCGCCGCTGCGAAAGCGTCGTCGTCGGTGACCAGGATCGCCTGAGCGGCGTTGTCGTGCTCAGCCTGCGACAACAGGTCGGCGGCGATCCATGCGGGGTCGTTCACGCGGTCGGCCACGACCAGGATCTCCGACGGGCCGGCAATCATGTCGATCCCGACCCGGCCGAAGACGCGCCGCTTCGCCGCCGCGACATAGGCGTTTCCCGGTCCGACGATTTTGTCGACAGCCGAAATTGTCGCTGTGCCGTAGGCCAGCGCCGCCACCGCCTGCGCCCCGCCGACCCGGTAGATTTCGTCGATCCCGAGCAGCCGGGCCGCGGCGAGGACGAGCGGGTTGAGGACCCCGCCCGGTGCCGGCACGGTCATCACCAGCCGCTCGACACCCGCCACTTTGGCCGGGATCGCGTTCATCAGCACCGAGGAGGGATAGGCCGCGGTGCCGCCCGGAACATAGAGCCCGGCGGCCGCGATTGGGCGCCAACGGGCGGCTAGCCGGACCCCGAGTGCGTCGACATAGTCGATATCCGCCGGCAATTGACGGCGGTGAAAGCTCTCGATCCGCTCGGCCGCGAGCTGCAATGCCGCCACCGTCTCGGCCGGCGCCGCCGCGGCGCCCTCGGCAATCTCCCGGTGCGACAGCCGCAGGCCGGCTGCCGTGAGGCCGATCCCGTCGAAGCGGCGGGTGTAATCGACAAGGGCGGAATCGCCGCGGCGGGCGACATCGTCGATTATCGCCGCGACGGCGGCATCGATGTCGGCGGCAACCTCGCGCTTGGTCTCGACGAACCGCTCGAATGCCGCTTCGAAGCCGCTGTCTCCGGTCGAAAGCCTAACCGGCATCAGTGCCTCCCCCGCCAAGCGGGGGCCCGTCACCCCTCCGCTCGCGCCCGCGATGGACCCCTTCAATCTCCCGCATTGCGGGAGCGGGTGTCGCGCGGCGAGCGGCGGATGAGGGTCCGGCGCCGGACGAGAACCGCGTTCCGGCGACCGCGGCGCGGAACCGCTCGACCCAGCCGCCGACTTCCTCGGGCCTGGTCTTCAGCGCCGGGCGGTTGACGATCAGCCGTGAACTGACCTCGGCGATTCGCTCGATTTCGACAAGTCCGTTTGCTTTCAATGTCGCGCCGGTCTGGACCAGATCGATGATATGGCGGCACAGGCCCAGGCGCGGCGCCAGCTCGATTGCGCCGTTGAGCTTGATGCATTCCGCCTGGATCCCGCGCGCGGCGAAGTGGCGCCGCGTAATCTCCGGGTACTTTGTTGCTACCCTGATATGGCTCGGCTGACTGCCGTCCTCGCGCGCGACCCAGTCGATCGTCGCGGCCACGGCGATATGGCAGTGCCCGATCTCAAGATCGAGCGGCGCGTAGATTTCCGAATAGTCGAATTCCATCAGCACGTCGTTGCCGGCGACGCCGAGCTGCGCCGCGCCGAAGGCGACAAAAGTCGCAACGTCGAAACTCCGCACGCGAATCAGATCGAGATCAGGCTCACTGGTCGCAAAGCGCAGCCGGCGCGATGCGGGGTCTCCGAAGGCCGGCTCGGGCTCGACCCCAGCCCGACGCAACAGCGGCATCACCTCGGCAAGGATACGGCCGTTGGGCAACGCCAAGATCAGCCGGTCGTCGACCTCGGCAACCACCTAGGGCTCCTCGGCGTCGTGGCGCGGGTGCCATGGGGTCGGCCAGGGCTCGCCCAGATCCCTGGCGCGGCACTGGATGCGCGCAACCTCGAGCCGGATTGCGGCATGCCCGGAGAATTCGAGGAGGATCGCCGTCGCGCCGACGGTCCCCGCCTCTGCGCGGATCGCGAGCAGCGCGAGGATCCTGTCTTCGTCGCTGCGACGAAAGCCCCGATACGACACGCCGGCGACCGCGCTAAAGGTCACGGCACACAAGATGCGCTGGCGCCCGCCCGGCACCGGGCGTGAGCCGCTTTCCCAGCGGAAGCGGTTCGCGACGAAGACGAAGATCTTCTGGTCCGGGACGTAAGCAAGATCGCGAACCGGAACGAGCGCGTCCTGCAGACAGGCCGACAGCACCGCCAGATCGTCGGCATCCTCGGCGCGCAGCTTCAGCGCGGCGCCCGCGTCGTCAGGCGCCATCACGGAGCCTCTCGATTCGAGCGCCGCAGGCAGCGAGCTTTTCCTCGAGACGCTCATAGCCGCGGTCGAGATGGTAGACCCGGCTGATCACCGTCTCGCCCTGCGCCGCGAGACCTGCGACGACCAGCGAGACCGAGGCACGCAAATCGGTCGCCATCACCTGCGCCCCCATCAGCCCCGGCACACCGCGCACCACGGCCGAGGAGCCGTGCACGTTGATGTTGGCTCCCATTCGGGCTAGCTCGGGGACGTGCATAAACCAATTCTCGAAGATTGTTTCGGTGATCGTCGAAGCGCCGTTGGCGATCGCCATCAGCGCCATCACCTGCGCCTGCAAATCGGTCGGAAACCCGGGATAAGGTGCGGTAGTAATGTCGACGCCCGCGACATAGCCGTTGCGCCGGCGCACCGCGAGCCCGTCCGCAATCTCCGATACCGCGACGCCGGCGCCGTCGAGGACGCTCGCGACCGTGGCGACGAGATCGAGCCGGGTCCCGGTCAGCCGCACCTCTCCCGCGGTCGCCGCCGCTGCCATCATATAGGTTCCGGTTTCGATCCGGTCGGGCAGAATGCGGTGCCTCGCGCCGTGCAGCCGACCAACTCCGAGGACCCGAAGGCGGTCGCTGCCGATCCCCTCGATGCGGGCGCCCATCACCTGGAGGCAGGCCGCGAGATCGCCTATTTCGGGCTCGCGCGCGGCATTGACCAGCACCGTCTCGCCCTCGGCCAGCGACGCGGCCATCAGCAGGTTTTCGGTGGCGCCGACCGAGACCGAAGGAAAGACGATTTCGGCGCCACGCAGCCCTTTTGGCGCGCGCGCATCGACATACCCCTCATGTAATTCGATCACGGCGCCGAGCTGACGCAGCCCCTTGATGTGCAGGTCAATCGGCCGCGTGCCGATGGCGCAACCGCCGGGTAACGAAACGCGCGCCCGCCCGCACCGCGCCAGCAGCGGCCCGAGAACCAAGACCGACGCGCGCATCTTGCGGACGAGGTCATAGGGGGCGGTGATCGACGTGATGTGCGCGGCCGACAGATCAATCCTACGCCCGCTCGGCCCGCCATCCCCGGCCATGGCAATTCCCGCGCCGTGCTGGACTAGAAGGTTCGCCATCGTCGCGATGTCGGCAAGGTCCGGGACGTTTTCGAGGCTCAGCGTTTCCGCGGTCAGCAGGCTCGCGGCCATCAGCGGCAACGCAGCGTTCTTGGCGCCGCCGATCGCTATTACCCCGTCGAGCGGCACGCCGCCTGTGATGCGGATCCGGTCCATCGCCTCGGCTCTCCGCGCGGCCGATCACCCAGGCGGTCCTGGGGAGGCAGCGGCCATCAATCGGCGGTCGTCCCGCCGTGGCGGTTGGTTTTACCGGAGAGCGGTGCGCCGCTCAAGCCGTCGCGGACATCGGCGGAATGGGGCGCGCGCCCGGCCTGCACCCGCGCCTGTTCCTTGCGCCGACGCAAATTATCGCGCAAAGCCTGGGCCAACCGTTCGTTGCGCGCCGCCCGTTCCTCCTGCTTTCGCGGCGACAGATATGGAGGCTTGTTCATTCGCCGATGCAACGAGCGGACAGCGCTGTTGTCAAGCGCAACTCCAGCCGGCGGTTGCCCCGGGCATGGCATGAGGTCGAATTAACTCGGCGCCGGGCGGCGGCTAGAATCTACGGGCATGCGCCGTGTCGACCCACTCATCGGTGGAGGGGTGGCCGAGTGGCTGAAGGCGGCGGTTTGCTAAACCGTTATAGGGATAAACCCCTATCGTGAGTTCGAATCTCATCCCCTCCGCCACTCCCCCATTTCTAGCTGTATCAGACTGTCTCCACATGCCCTCATAATCCCAAAGTTTTCGGGCATACCGCATTTCCCCTTGGTGTCCCGCTATATCGGACTGCCCTATCGTTCCCCTCTTGAGATTGAGATATTGTGTACGCCAAGAAACAAGGGAGGACACGAACCGCCAGGAAAACTCATATCCGCGGGCTCATCGAGACCGGCTGAGATGTCTCGTGGTATAAATCTAACATAAGAGTCCGAAGCGGGTTCAGACGTGGGTACCAAACGCTAGACGCGATCCGCCAGTAATAGGGGAATGGCGGAAGAGGCAGGAGTCGAACCTACCGGGAACGCCTTCGCGCCCCCCAACGGTTTTGAAGACCGCGCGCCCCACCGGGGACGATACTCTTCCTGAACCAAACGATACCTCGTTTGCGAAACTGGATTAAAGCCTCGGCGGCGCCAACCCGCCTCAAGTTGTGGCCCGTTGGCGAAGTCGATACGGTTAGCCGCCCTTTCCAATCACTACGCCATCTGCACCGGCGGTGACCTTGAAGAGCCCGGCAGCGACCGAACTACCCAAGAGTGCGCCCCCCAAAACTATTGCCATTAAAAGAGCCGCCGGATTACCGACCGCGGAGGCGGCATTTTTAAGGCCTTCCACCGCAAGGAACCCAGAGAGGCCAAGTCCCGCGCCAACCCCTGCCCCCGCCATCGTCACGTTAATTGGAGATTGCGGCAATACCACGCGGCTCATCCAGCGGTGTCGCCAAGCAGTGCGACGCGGGCGTCGCCGATGCGCCGAGTTGCGCCTATCCTATCAAGATATTCGAGAACCTGGATCGTCAGATTGCGCCCCACGCCGGTGCGGTCGTTGAACGTCGCCGCGGTGAAGGCGCCCTCCGGCGCTGCGGGGGCCAAGTCGCGCGCGATCTCAGCGAAGCGCGCCACGGTTTCCGGCAGAAAAAAGCGGTTGTCGGCAACTTTGGCGACACGGCCCAGGCGCGCGGCGCGGTTCAGAAGCCGCTCGACCGCCTCGGGTTCGAGCGCGAGCGTTTGGGCGACCTCGCGCACCCGCGGCGGGCGGAGTTCGGCCGCGGCGAGCAACGGGCGCACCCGCGCCCACAATTTCTCGTCGGCGTTGGTCAGCCGCGGCCGATGCTCGGGAAGCCGCCACATTCCGCCTTCGCGCGCGGCGCTCCCCGCAGCGGCGAGTGTGGCCAACGCCGCATCGAGCGCCGCCTCGGGCGCCGCACTCCGCATTTGGGCGAACAGGGCGGCTCGGGTTGGGCCGAGCGTGTCCGGCTGGGTCCGGTGCGACAAGGCAAGCAGCTCGAGGATCCGGGCGGCGAGGGTTGCGAGGCGCTCGCGAGTGACCGCGACCGGCGCTTGTGCCGGCCCGACCCTGAGGAACTCGGCGCCATCGGTCAGCGCGTTCATTTCGGCCACCGTCAGATTGCGCGCCAGCGCGAATTGGGCGAGGTCGACAACGCCGACAGCCGCGAGCATTTGCCGCAACGCCGTCACAGGGTCGGTCGGGGTCATCGCGTCGAGCAGCGCGAGCCGCGTCGGCAGCCGCCGCCCGCGGCGGGGCGCCAGCGGGTCGACGACGCGACCCCCCGCCACGGTGTTGCGGGCGGCATGGTCGCGCAGCACCGCGCGGTCGCCATGCAACGCGCCAATCGGCTGATCGAGATCGATCTGCACAAAGCCGGTGTCGCCGGGGTCGATGGCCCGGCCGCTCAGCACCGCGGCGCGGCCGACGACATCCTCGGTGCCGAGGTGAAGATGAACCGGCAGCCCGTCGCGGAACGGGGCTTCGGCGTGGCGCGAGGCGCGGAGGAAAAGATCGAGCCGCTGCACCGGCAGATGCCGCTCTGACGCCAGCAGCCAGTCGCCGCGGCGAGGCCCGGCGCCCTCGGGGAAGGAGCCCACGATGTTAACGGCGCAACGCTCGCCGGCGCGCGCGGTTTCGATCGGATGGTTCTGGGCGTGCAATCCGCGCACCCGCACCGAAATGCCACGCGGACTGACCGTCAACCGGTCGCCGACCGCGACCCTGCCGGCGTCGATCGTGCCCGTGACGACCAGCCCGATCCCTGGAAGGGTAAAGGCGCGATCGATCGCCATGCGAAAAAGACCAGACGGCGGCGTCGCGGCGCGGGCGCCATCGGCGAGCCCGGCGCTTTCTTGCAGATGCCGGGTGAGCGCGGCGATGCCGTCGCCGGTATAGCTCGATACCGGGAAAATCGGACTGTCGACATAACCGCTATCGGCGAGGATTCCCACGACCTCGGCCACGACCGCCGCGGAGCGCTCCGGGGGTACGCGGTCGATCTTGGTGACGACGCCGGTGATCTCCGCCACCTCGATCAATTCGAGTATGTCGAGGTGCTCGATCGTCTGCGGGCGCGGCCCGTCATCGGCGGCGACCACCAGCAATACCCGGTCGATCGACAGAACCCCCGCCAGCATATTCGGCAGAAAGCGCTCATGCCCGGGAACGTCGACAAAACCGAGTTCGGCGCCGTCGGGCAAGGTCGCATAGGCAAAGCCGAGGTCGATCGTCAGACCGCGCCTTTTTTCCTCGGGCAGCCGGTCGGCATCGACCCCAGTCAATGACCGCACCAGCGACGTCTTGCCATGGTCGATATGCCCGGCGGTCGCCAGGATCATGGTGGCGTCACACGAAGTTCGCCGAGCTGGGCGAGGAAGGCGGCCTCGTCTTCGAGGCAACGCAAGTCGAGCACGACATTGCCGGCTTCGATCCGACCGATAACGGGCATCGGCAAGCCGCGCAGGGCACGCGCCCAGGCTTCGACGGCGGCGCCGGATTTCCTCACATTCGTGGGGCGCAGGGCCAGTGCCGCGCTCGGCAACAATGACACGGGCAAGGCGCCGCTGCCGATCTGGCTACGAGTCTCGACGATGTCGACCTCGGCAATACCGGCGAACGCCTCTCGGACCGCGGGCAACAAGCGCTGCGCAACGGCGTCGATCTCGGCTTTGGGGCGAGAGAGCAGGCGCAATGTCGGCAGACGCTCCGCAAGCCGATCGGGGTCGGCGTATAGCCGCAAGACCGCTTCGAGTGCGGCGAGCCGGATCTTGTCGAGCCGCAAAGCGCGCTTTAGCGGGTTCTTGGCCAGTTTGGCGACGAGATCGGCGCGGCCGACGACAAGCCCCGCCTGTGGTCCGCCAAGCAATTTGTCGCCGCTGAACGTCACGAGATCGGCGCCTTGCGCCAACGCTTCGGCGACAGTCGGCTCGTGCGGCAGGCCCCAGGGTTCGAGATCGACCAAGGAGCCGCTGCCGAGATCCTCGACAAACGGGATCGCGTGCTCATGGGCGAGGGAAGCGAGCTTTGCCGCTGGCGCCGCGGCGGTAAAGCCTTTGATCGCGTAGTTGCTGGTGTGCGCCTTCAGGATCAGCCCGGTGTCGGGGCCGATCGCGGCGGCGAAATCGGCGAGGTGGGTGCGGTTGGTGGTGCCGACCTCGCGCAGGCGTGTCCCCGCGCGTGTCATGATGTCGGGCAGGCGGAACGACCCGCCGATCTCGATCAGCTCGCCACGCGACACAATCGTTTCGCGGCCGTCGGCCAGCGTGTTCAGCGCCAACACCAGGGCGGCGGCATTGTTGTTGACGGCGAGCGCCGCCTCGGCCCCGGTCAGCCGGATGAGCCAGCCCGAAATATGGTCGTCGCGCTCGCCGCGTCGGCCGGTCTCGGTGTCGTATTCGAGCGTTGACGGGTCGCGCATCGCCGCCACCGCCGCAGCGATCGCCGCCTCGGGCAAGGGCGCGCGGCCGAGGTTGGTGTGCAATACGGTCCCGGTCAGGTTGAAGACGCGGCGCTGCGACGGGCGCAGCAGGAGCGCGAGGCGGCTGCTACCGTCGGCGACGATCGCCGACACCGAGGCGGCTTCGCCGGAATTCCGCCGCTCGGACAGTGCCGCCCGGACTACGTCGAGCACCAGCGCGCGCCCATATCGCGCGATCAGTGCGCAGCCGTCGTCGGAGCGCAGGATCAGGTCGACGGCGGGCAGGGCGGCCCGGCCTTTGCGTTCGGCCGCGGTCATGACGCGACGGCGGGTTCGAGCAAGACCTCCGCCGCGTCGGGTTCAAGAAGAATGCGCGGCTCGGCGCCGCTCGAGGATACGACACGGCCGATCACGGCGGCGGCACGGTAACCGAGCCGCCGCAACTCGCTCAAACAAGCGGCGGCCCGTTCGGCGGGGACGCCGGCGAGCAGCCCGCCGGCGGTCTGCGGATCGATCAGCAACGCCGCGACCGGATGTGCCTCGCCCGCGACGAGCGCGGTCAGCGCCGCCAGATTGTCGGTATGCAGCGAACTGGTGATCCCGAGGGCAATGAGGTCGAGGGCGCCGTCGAGCGCCGGGATCGCCGCGGGGTCAAGCGCTGCGTCCATCTCCGAGGCGCGCAGCATTTCGAGAAGATGGCCGAGAAGCCCGAACCCGGTTACGTCGGTGCAGGCCGTGGCGCCATGCGCGAGGAGGCAGGCGGCCGAGGCGGCGGCGGATTGCGTCATCGACGCGAGCGCGTCCTCGACCGCGCGCGCCGGCGCCAGCCCGCGCCCATCGGCGGCGAGGATCACGCCGGTGCCAAGCGGCTTGGTCAGAATTAGCCGGTCGCCGCGCCGCAGCCCGCCTTTGCGCAGAAGTTTTCCGGCGGTCGCGCGACCGGTCACGGCAAAGCCGAGCGCGAGTTCGGCTCCCTCGGCGCTGTGACCTCCGATCAGCACCGCCCCCGCCGCCTCCAGCACGTCGAGCCCACCACGCAGCATGTGAAAAAGATCGTGCTCGACGATGTCGGGACGCGCTGCCGGGAGGGTGGCGATCGCAAGAGCGGTCTCCGGCCGGCCACCCATTGCGTAGATGTCGCCGAGCGCGTGGGTGGCGGCGATCCGCCCGAACAGATATGGATCGTCGACCATCGCGCGGAAGAAATCGACAGTTTGTAACAGTGGTGGTGCGCCGGGGAAGGCGATGACCGCGGCGTCGTCGGGGCTGTCGAGGCCGATCATGACTGCGCGGCTTGTCGCCGGCTGCAGCTGTGCCATGACGCGGTTGAGCACCACTGCCGGCACCTTCGCGGCACACCCACCGCAGCGCATCGGTTCTTCGCCCGGCTCGGACCGCATCTCGGGCAATTCGCGATAGCGCCGCATCCAGCGCCGGTCGATCCAGTCCTTGAGCCGCCACATATATGCCCCTTGGGCCGCAAAGGGCCCGCGCGAGGCGACGGCATGCGCATCGCCGGCGCCGATCAAAGCCAGCCCGCGGCGTTGCGGCACGGCGCGGCGCAGCCGCTTTCCGGCGAGCGCGCGGCGCAGATTGGAGCTGAGCGGCGGGCCTTGGCGGACGGCGTAGACCCCGGCTTTCGCGCGCGGATGGGCGACCATGGTGGCGGCATCGCCGGCCGCGAAGATGCGCGGATCGCCGGGCGAGCGCAGGGTCTCGTCGATCGCGACAAAGCCGCCCGAGGTCAAGGGCAGCCCGGTCTCGCCGAGCCATCGGGCCGCACCCGCCTCGGTCACCCACAGGGCCTCGTCGAAATCGATCTGCCGGCCGTCGGCGAGGAGCAGCGCGCCGGGTTCGACGCGGAGAACCGCGCTGTCGGTCAGCACATCGATCCCGCGCTCGGCGAAAATCCGCTCGAACAAACACCGGACCCGGCGGTTGTGCGAGGGCAGCAGTGTCTCGCGGGTGATGAGGACAACTTCCAGCGGCGCAACACCCAGCCCGGCGAGCCGGTATTGGGCCGACAGCGCCAACTCGACGCCGCCGGCGCCGCCGCCGACGATGGCGAGCCGCAGCCCCCGCAGCTCTCGGGCGCGGGCCAGTAAGGCTTCCCAGCGCTCGGCAAAACGGGCGATCGGCTTGACCGCGATCGTGTGCTCGATGGCGCCGGGGACTTCGTCCGCGCGCGGGGTTGAACCGATATCGAGGGACAAGAAATCGTAGCGGATCGGCGGGTGAGTGCGGCTCAACAGACGGCATTCGCCGCGGTCAAGGCCGGTCGCCTCGTCGCGGATCAGCCGCGCGCCGGCAAAGCGGGCCAACCGGCCGAGATCGATGTGGCATTCGTCGAAGGCGTAATGCCCGGCGACCCAACCCGGCAGCATGCCCGAATAAGGGGTCTCGACATCGCGGGCGACGAGCGTCAGGCGCACACCTGGCATCGGGCGCATGCCAAAGCTCTTCAGCACATGGACATGGGCGTGCCCGCCGCCGACCAGAACCAGATCCTGAGCAATCGCAACCGCGCTGCTGCATCGGGCCACTATGCCCGAGCGCTGCGCGGAAGACGAGCAAGATGCCGGCTTTGCTTGGCGGCGGGGCTTGGATGCGATAATTATCCGGAGGTGATCGCGCGATAAATCCGGCGCGCGCAGAGGAGGGAGCGAACGATGTCAGCCGCTGTTCAGCGCTACAATGTCGGGGGGGTGTTCCTGCCGCGGCCGTTCAAGGTTCGCCGGCTCGGGCATTTCGGGTTCAATGTCGAAAAGCTCGCCGAGGGCCGCGCGTTCTATGGCGATCTGCTCGGCTTTAAAGCCTCCGACACCCTCGATTTCTCGCGCGCCCCGTGGTTCCCGAAGGACGCCGATCTGGGCGATCCGCGCGGCTATTTCATGCGCTACGGGACCGACCACCACGCCTTTGTCCTGTTTCCGAAGCGGGTGATGGACCACCGCGCCGACCGCAAATTCGCGCCCGAGGTCACGATCAACCAGATCACCTGGCAGTGCGGCAGCCTCAAGGAGATCGCCGACGCCCACAGCTATTTCGAGGAACAGCAGGTCCGCATTCAGCGGGTCGGGCGCGACATGCCGGGCAGCAACTGGCACGTCTATGTCTATGATCCCGACGGCCACACCAACGAATTCTACTATGGCATCGAACAGATCGGTTGGAACCAGCTGTCGAAGCCGCGGGACATGTACTATCGCGGCTTCAACGAAAAGCCCGAGCTGCCGCAAATGTCCGAAGCAGCCGAGCTGGCCGAGGCGTATGACAAGGGTATCGGGGTCTTATCGGGCCACCAGCCAAAGGAAACCCTGCCCGCGACCTATGATGTCGAAGGTGTCTTGCTGCCGCGGCCATTCAAGATCACCAAGGTCGGCCCGGTGAGCCTGTTCGTCGACGATGTCGAACGCGCCGCGGCGTTTTACAACGAGCGCGTCGGCTTTGTTCGCAGCGAAGACGCGATTTACCGCGGAGCACGCTGCGCATTCCTGCGCTGCGGCGCTGAGCACCACAGCTTGGGCCTGTTCCCGAAGGAGCTGCGGCGCGCGCTGGGGCTCAGCGAACACACAACCTGCATGTCGTTCGGCGTCGAGGTCGGCAGTTATGCGCAGTTGCGCGCGGCTGTCAATTTCTTGAAGGAACGCGGCGTCACCTTTGTCGACTCGATCCCGCCCGAGCTTTACCCCGGCATCGACTATTCGGCGTTCGCGCTCGATCCCGACGGCCATTGCATTCAGCTCTATTACTACATGGAGCAGATCGGCTGGGACGGCCGGGTCCGTTCGACAGCCGAGCGCCGCCGGGTCAATGGCAACTGGCCCGAAGCGCTGGAGCCGTTGTCGGACACCTATGTCGACCAGGTCTTCCAAGGTCCGCTCGGCTGACAGAAGCTCAGTCGCGTGAAGCCGTTCCGGTTCGGGGTCAATGTCGGGCCGTCGCGCTCGCGCGCCGAATGGGTCGAGAAGGCCCGCAGGATCGAAGCGCTCGGCTATGACGTCTTGACGGTCCCCGACCACCTGACCGAGTTCTTCGCACCCATTCCCGCTATCGTATGCGCGGCGGCAGCGACAACGACCCTCCGCCTCGGGACCAATGTGCTCAACAACGACTTCCGACATCCCGTGCTGGTGGCGCGCGAGGCGGCGACTGCTGATCTCTTGACAGGAGGTCGACTGATCCTCGGCTTGGGCGCCGGGTATATGCGATCCGAATACGACCAGGCGGGATTGGCCTTTGATGTGGGTGGCGTCAGGGTCGAGCGGCTGGCAGAGGCTGTCACGGTAATAAAAAGCCTGATGACCGGCGAACCCGTCAGCTTCGCCGGCCGGCATTATCGGATCAGCGGCCACAAGATCTATCCTCTCCCGGTCCAACGGCCCCGTCCCCCGATCGCCATCGGCGGAAATGGCAGCCGCCTCCTTACCATCGCGGCACAGGAGGCGGATATCGTCGGTTTCTCGGGAATCACGTTCCGCCGCGGCGGCGTGGCGCCTGATCTCACCGGGTGGAAAGTGGCGGAGATCGACAAGCGAACCCGGCTCGTCCAAGAAGCCGCGGGTGCGCGGTGGGCGCAGCTGGAGCTGAACCTCCTGATCCAACGCGTGGTCATGATCGACGACCGCGAGCGCGCAGCCGAAGAACTGGCGCGCCGTTGGAACCAGCTCACTCCGGAGGAGTTCATGGAGACTCCTCACCTCCTGATCGGCACGGCGGGGCAAATGATCGAGCAATTGCGCGCGGTCCGGCGGCGCTGGGGCTTTTCGTATTTCACGATTTTTGAGCCGTACCTGAACACGCTCGCACCGGTGGTCGCGGAATTGGCGGGCAGATAATTGGCGCGGTCTGATGACAGCCACGAGCCGTGACAGCGGAGGCCCAGCACATGACCCCTGAAGTGTATCTCGGCCGCGTGCGCTCCCTGTTGCCGGCATTGCGCGAGCGCGCCGCGCGGGCGGAAAAGCTGAGGCGGCTGCCGGACGAGACCTTTGCCGATTTCCAGGAGGCGGGCCTCTTCCGCGCGTTGCAGCCGAAGAGGTATGGCGGCTACGAGCTCGATCCTGGAGTTTTCTACAGAGCAGTGGCCGAAGTCGGCGCAGTCTGCGGGTCGAGCGGCTGGATCCTCGGCGTTCTCGGCGTTCACAATTGGCATGTGGCGATCCTGCCATCGCGGGCCCAGGAGGATGTCTGGGGCGCGGACGACAGCGTCCAATTGTCGACCTCGCTGGCGCCGACCGGAACCGTCGAGCGGGCCGATGGCGGCTTTCGCGTAAAGGGGCGCTGGTCGTTTTCGAGCGGCTGCGATCATTGCCGATGGGCGGTCCTCGGTGGTGCGGCACCCCCGGCGGTGCCCGGTGACCCGCCGGATCTGCGGGTGTTTCTGCTGCCGCGCCGCGACTATGTAATCGACGACAACTGGCGCGTCATGGGGCTGTGCGCCACCGGCAGCAAGGATATCGTCGTCGAGGATGCATTTGTGCCTGAATACCGCACGCATTCCTATCGCGACGCATTCGCCCTCAACCATCCCGGTGCCGCGGTCAACACCGCGCCGCTTTACCGGCTGCCGTTCGGATTGGTCTTTACCTACGGCATCGTGTCGCCGGCGATCGGCGCGGCGCAGGGCGCTCTGGCGGCGTTTCGCGAGCAGGCGGCGAAGCGCATCAATGTGCGCGACGGCTCGCGCGCGGTCGAAGACCCGTTTATGCAATACCGGCTGGCCGAGGCGGCGGCCGAGATCGACGCTGCGCGCGACCGTATGCTCGCCAATTTCGCCGAGATGATGCGCCTGGCGCGTGCCGGCGCGGAAATCCCGCTCGCCAACCGCGCCCGCTATCGCTGGGATGCCGGCAAGGCGATCGAACGCAGCGTGCGCGCGGTCGATCTGATATTCGAGGCGAGCGGCGGACACGGCATCTTTCTCGACAACCCGATCCAGCGCGCCTGGCGCGATGTGCACGCGATGCGCGCGCATGCCGGCAACAATCCCGAGCGCGCCTCGTTCATCTTCGGCCGCTCCGAATTCGGCCTGCCGCCTTCCGACATCCGGTTCTAGACGGCGTCAACCGGCGCTTTCGCGGGGCGCTCTTTCGCGATCGGCTGAACTCGATGGCGGCGGTGGGCGATTGGCGATATCGTAGGAGTGCCCATGCGTAGGGAGGATTGGGATGATCAAAGGTCTGCACCATAATGCCTATCGCTGCCGGGATTCGGAGGAGACCCGTACCTTTTACGAGGATTTCCTCGGACTTCGGCTGGTCAGCGCGTTCGAAATCAACGAGGGCCGCGCGCTGCACACCTTCTTCGAGATGGATGACGGCTCCTGCCTCGCCTTTTTCGAGGTGCCGGGTACGCCGTTCGAGTTCAAACGCCAGGATACGCTGGATCTGCACATCGCCCTCGGGGTCGAACCCGACATATTCGAGCGCATGCTGCAAAAGGGGAAGGCGGAAGGAATTGAGGTCCGTGGACCGATCGATCACGGCTTTGTGCGCTCGATCTATTTCCGCGACCCGAATGGCTACGTCATCGAACTGACCGCCAGCACCGGCTTGCACGGCGAAATCATGGACCCCGCCCTATCGAAGCCACATGAGGCGCTCGCTCGCTGGCAGACGGCGAAGAGCCACTGATCGTCGATAGCCGGCAAGGGACACGCGGACGCGTCCGACGCGGCGAATTGGATGACGTCCGCCCCGCTCAAGGTTGCCGTGATCGGCGCCGGCATAGGCGGCCTGACCGCCGCCCTGTCGCTGCGCCGCGCCGGTCTCGCAGTCGAGGTCTATGAGCAGGCACCCGAACTGACCGAGGTCGGGGGCGGCATTAACATGGGCCCGAACGCGACGCGCATCCTGCGCCGGCTCGGGCTCGCCGAAGGGCTGGATCGCGAGGGGGTGCGCCCGGCCGGGACCCATCAGCGCCGCTGGCGGGACGGCCGCACCTTGCAGCGCGCGCCGCTCAATCCGCTGTGCGAAGAACTTTACGGCGCGCCGCACATGACCCTGCACCGCGCCGATCTGTTGGCGGTCATCGCCTCGGGCTTCCCGGCCGAGCATATCCATCTGGGCCACCGCCTCGTCGGTCTCGCCGATCGCGGCAGCCGCGCCGAGGCCTGGTTCGAAAACGGCGCGCGGATCAGCGCCGATGTATTGGTCGGCGCCGATGGCATTCATTCGACGGTGCGTGCGGCGTTGTTCGGCGACGAGGAACCGCGCTTTGCCGGCTGCGTCGCCTATCGCGGGCTGGTGCCGGTAGAACGTATCGCCGATCTCGGCCTCGAAATCGGCTCGCAATCCTGGGTCGGCCCCGGCGCCCATTTCGTGCACTATTTCGTCTCGCGTGGGGAGCTGCTCAATTTTGTTGGCTGGACCGAACACGACCGCTGGAACCGCGAGGACTGGACCGATCGTGCGACGATCGAGCGCGCGCTCGCCGCCTTCGAGGGCTGGCATCCGCAGGTCAGGCGAATTATCGCCGCGGCCGAGACCTGTTTCATCTGGGCATTGTTCGATCGCGAGCCGTTGCCGCGCTGGTCGGTCGGACATACCACTCTGCTCGGCGACGCCTGCCACCCGATGTACCCATTTATGGGCCAGGGCGCGGCACAGGCGATCGAGGACGGCGCTACCCTGGCCGCCTGCCTCGCCGCCGCGGCCGGCGACCCGGCCGAGGCATTGCGGCGTTACGAGCGGCTGCGCCTGCCGCGCGTGACCCGCCTGCAGGAAATGTCGCGGGCCAACAAAACCCGCTTTCACATGCCCGACGGACCGGCGCAACAGGGGCGCGACGCCGAATGGGCCAAGGCCGCTGACCGCTCCCCCGACGCTCTACGCTGGCTCTACGATTACGACGCGACTGCGGTCGAGCCGGCGCCCGCCGTTATGGGAGGCGTTTCCGCACCGGGCTGACGAGGATACGGGCTCCCGGCCTTACCTCCCGCGAGGTGATCAGGCCATCTTTTGAAAGCGGCATTTCCCTTCTTTTCCTGGCGGCCGGGTCATTTCTCGGACGTCGTCGTCTGGCTCGAATTCCCCCACACGGCCTGCGACACTGTATCGAAGAGCAGGCGGTGCCCCGCCTCGTTGTAATGCACATCACCGGGTATGAAATATTTCTTCAATACGATTTCGGCGGGTTCGTGAAAGAACGGCTCAAAGCCGTTGATAAACCGCACACCGTGCTTCGCGCACCAGTCACGCCAGTAGGTGACTTGAATGCTGTCGCGGTCATGCGCCGCAATCTGATCGGGCAGAGGATAGACAATAAGTGTCACCTTGCAACTCCAGTCGCGGCACATTTGGACAATTTTGTCTAGGTTTATCGAATTGATCTCGAGGCCTCGACGGCCGTACGCGTCAAACAATGCCTTATTGGTCGGCCAGGAATCTCGCCGCAGCCCTAAACGTCCACCACTACTGCTCCAGATCAGGATCCGGTCCCGCAACTGCCCCAGAAATCCTACAATCATCGAGTTGCGTCGAAGAAAATCATAACTTTCGTAGGTAGCACGATGGAGCCAGGACGGCGGGGCATGTTCGACGTGCGGAGCCAGCTGGAAGGCCCCAGCGATCAAGTCAGGCGCACGGTCGACAACACTGCCGTCTGGCATCTCATGGTAGACTTCGGCATCGTCGGAGGCGTCCGACATGTCAAGAAATATGAAATTCTCCTTTGGATGAATGCCGGTCTTGGCGGCCACCGCCTTTATCTTGCGCCAATAGATGGCCGGACTGTAACTTGTGACACCTAGGTTCCATACCGCTAAACCCTTGGCGCGCCAAGCGCACGCCATGAGCCCCACCATCGTCTTTTCGTAAGGCAAGCCCAACCCTTCGGTCATCGAATCGCCGCTTACGAAGACTGAACGATCTCTTTCGGCGGCAGGGTCTGTCGGGGCGCATTTCCCGGTGCGAAGCGCAAATCGGTCGGTCTGAAATGGATATTGCGATCGTCCCCAATACCGTTGCACCGGCCCCACATTTGGGAGCAAATCATGAGTGTACGGGACCGAGCGATCGTAGACGTCGGGATCCTTACTTCCACCTGCCAGAATCTGCGCCGGGATAAAAAGACTAACGACAGCGTCCAACGCAATGATGATGCCGATGATCAAGAACGCATCGCGTATCCACCCAAACCGTCTTGACCCGATCATTCCGCCGACCTTCCGAGCTAAGGTGTTGGGCCTGAGTTCACGGCTCTTTATCAGGTCCAAATAACATGATCAATACGCCTTTCCAGATTGCTGGGCATCACCAGGATACGCTCGTCGAGTGAATGATTCGTTTCGGACATATTTCAGGGGCGCCCCGGAGCCGCAAACCTGAATGTGGCTGTCTTGGCCGATTACTTAAATTACAACTTGACTTTTCGCGATCATTTGCTGTTATATGTTGTGGTGGGTTTGGCGGGCGTGGGTTCGCGACTTTTGTTGCGACAGGTCGGTCGAGAAGCTGGCAGTCCGTCACCGAATCGGCTAGCCTCTCCGGCGATCGATCGGTACAGGGCCGGGCGATCGGAATCAAGCTGAGCTGCGACGGATATTCGCCTGATGGACCTCTACCCGCTGCTGCTCAGGCTCCTGGGGGCCCTTTGGGGCTTGGCCTTTATCATCCTGGTCGGGTTCACCCTTGAGCAATACTTTCCGGCGCAGCGCGAGCCACCGCTGCACAACTCGTTGTTCAAGCTTCGCCTTCTCTTGGCCTTTAGCGCGATTGGCGTCGCGCTCGGGTTCGGGATGGCGCCGCTGATGCGTACGACAGTCACCATGATGGGAGATCACGGGTCCCGGCTGACCTTTGGCGCTAGTGTTTGGGCGCGCACGGCCCAGCTGCTGGCCGGTCTGCTCATCTTCGACTTTTTTTATTATTGGCTTCATCGATTGCAGCATAAATGGCCTGTTCTATGGCAGGAACACAAACTGCATCATGCAGACCCCGCTCTGAACGTGATCACCGCCGGGCTGCACCACTGGCTCGAGGTGCCGTTGCGCACCCTGTTCATATCCATTCCGATGCTGATCGTCGCCAATCTATCAGCCGCGGAATTCGCCGCCATCGGTATGGTTCTCAATATTTGGGCGGGGTTCAAGCACGCGAACCTACGCATTACGCTTGGCCCTCTAACGCCGCTGGTTGTCGGGCCACAGCTGCACCGCCTTCACCACTCGATCAAGCCGGAACACCGCGATAAGAATTTCGCGGCGTTCTTCTCGATTTACGATGTGCTGTTTGGCACCTATTGCCGGCCAAAACGAGGCGAATGGCCGGAGACAGGGTTGCCGACCGGCGAATGGCCCGGAACTGTCAGAGAGGCCGGAATGTGGCCATTTCTGGCCTGGTGGGACGGGATCCGCCATGTGGTGTCTCACTCTGATCGCACGCCGCGAGCGGCGGCGGACGACCGGACCGATTAAGGACCGTTTAAGCGAATCCTTCTCGGCGAAGAGAGAATGGCGCGTCGTCAGCGCCCTGCGATGACAAGGAACGTATTGTGACCGCGAAAATGCAGTATTCTCTCCATCTCAGAAAATCGTATAAATGAACGGGGCAAGGATCGAGCCCTGCAGCATCAGTAGGCTGCCGAATATAACCATCATCACCATCACTGGCAATAGCCAGAACTTCTTTCGAACTTTAAGATAGTGCAGAAATTCCACCAGCATCGCCACCAAACGTCTCCTAAAACTGTTGGCGCATCATAACCCCGATCGGGACCATGGTGCTTCTCTCTCGACCCAATCCGCGTCCGACCTCACCCCTCGTGGGACGCGCTCTGTCAGTCGTGCGGCTGCTCTACCCCTCCGCCCTGTGATGCGATTGTCGGCAAAAAGACCTCTTCGAGTCGATCTCTAACCCAAATAATCGGAGAAAGATGAACAATTGTTTTCCTACTCCGATCATGGTGTCGAGCATTTTGATTCAAGTCTACGTAGAAATGTAGCGCTATGGCGCGGATCTGTCAATGCAGAATGGAAAATCTTCGGACCCTGCCACTGCCATCCGCCAGAATTGGCCGGCATCGCTGCTGGCGGATGCATGATAGGGGCCACGATCGCATCGCGTGCTGGCCCTCAGCGATTGAGATGACCGCGACCTGGCGCTTGGTAAAACCGGAAGTAAACGCCGTCCCCGATGACGCCACGGCGGCGAGTTCATCGGGTTCGCGATATATCTGCGCGCTACCGAAGGCGCGGCTGCGCCAGCTGGCGGTTGAGACGCGCTGACACCGGAGCCTGATCTCCGCGCTCTCCGCTTCGTGCCCGGCCGGCTCCGTCCATGCTCTGAACATACCAGCCAAACGGGTATCGCTGCTTTACGGTTTGCTGATCGTCGCGTTACGCTCGCGACAAGGATCGTCACCCGCCAAGAGCGAACGGAGCGCTACGATGTTACGCAACCGCGCAGAGATCAGTGAGGATAAATCCTTTGGCCCGCTGACCGAGGCCATCCTCGAGCGCGATCAGCCGCGGACCACCGACCTCTTTTTTCAGATGGTGGCGCGGGAGGGGCGGTCGATCGGCGATGCGTTGAGTGTGGTGACCGCAGCCGAGGCGCCGTTTGTTCAGGTGCCGAGCCACATCGACGTGCGCGACGGGCAGATCACTCTGATCAACAACGACCACACGATCCTCGGCCTGCGCGCTTCTTCTTATCTGATGCCTTATCTGCCCGAGAAGTATCGCCTGCTGCCGCTGTTGCAAAGCGTGTGGTACATCCCGGCCGGGCTCGACATCTGGAACCAGCTGCGCGGAAAATACCCCGGCCGCTACGCCACAATGAAAGGTATGAACGTGCCGCCGCCGAGCTACGGCCCGGTCGTGTGGAACGAAGATCAGGCGCCAATCTGCGAAGATGGCTCGGCCGAGGAGCGGCTGCACGCGTACATGATCGCTACTGTAGCCGGCAATTCGCGGCGGTCTTATGGCCTCTTCCTCGGTCTGGCCGAGGACGAACGGCTACGCCCCCAGCTCCGCGACCAATTGGAATATCTCGGCCTTATCGATTTGCAGGACACGGTTGTCGGCCGCAAGGCGCGCAATACCGGCCATAAGGCGATCCGCGCCCGGGCCGTGACCGATCTCGCCGATGTGATCGGTTGGGACCAGGCGCACGGCGTCTATTACATGGGCGTGCCCGACATGGCGATCGGCCCGCTCTATTACTCGCTCTACGACGCGGTGTGTGTCAGGCTCGCCGCCGAGTTTCCGGACGCCGGCAAGAGTCTCGGTCAAACGAACCAGATGCCGCTTTCCCCGGCCGAAGTCGAGGAGATGATCGAGCAGCTGATGACCGCGGATGCGGGTGCGGTCTGGGACCTGCTCACTGGACATCTGAAAAATGGCAAGTCGATCCGCAGCCTCGGCGACACGATCCAGCTGGGCGCAGCCGAGCTGATCCTGCGCACCACGGTGCCGCGACAGTTTACCAACGGCCAACACCCATTCGACTATTGCAATGTTGCGAACAATTGGATGCGGCGCAGCGACAATCCCTATCAGCCTCGCATTCTCTATTTGATGGCGAGCTTCATCAACGACGTGGCCCACGAGAACAAGCTCTACAATTCGGTCATCGAGCAGGAGAGCGCCGGGTTCGATGCGTCCGGCCGCACGCCGGGGGCGCTGCTCGGCGAACTCGACGAGGCGATCATGGCATTGGACTACCCTCGAGCGACCGCGGTCGCCAACGCCTATCTGCAATCGGGCGCCGACCGCCGCGCCTATCAGGAAACCGTCGCGCTCTGCGCCTGTCGCTTTCAGGACGATCCGCACAACCAGAAGATCACGGTCTCGACCTTCGAGGAATACGGTCGGAACTCGACGCATTTGCGCGACCGGTTGCTGCTCGCGACGCCGCGGCTGCTCGCCGGCTGGCTCAAGATGCCGGGCGAACGCGAGTGCTATGCGCGCTTCGAGAGGGAGTGGATCAACAACTAATCGGTCGAGAGGAGCGAAGCCTTTTAGAGGGCGCGAGGCGGGCTCAATCAGCGATGCGCGGATCGGGCGCCGTCAAAGACTGCACGTCGGGTGTGGTCCACCGCGGCGGTCGAGCTGCAGCCGGCGTAGCGACGTGCGCATGATCAAATTCTCTCTCCCCGTAGTTGTCCTCCTGGGCCTGATGTCGGCGTCCCTCGCCGGATTATTGCTGCTGCCTCCGATCCCGCAGGATCAAAGCTATCACCAATTCGCCGACCAGCGCGCCATCTTTGGCATCCCGAATTTTTGGAACGTCGTGTCGAATCTTCCTTTCCTCGCGGTCGGCGCCGCGGGGCTTTGGCGATTTCGGAATGATCCCGCGACCATCGTCCTCTTCCTGGGAATTTTTCTGACCGGTATCGGCTCGTCCTACTATCACTGGAACCCGAATGACCGCACCTTGTTCTGGGATCGGCTGCCGATGACGCTCGCCTTTGCGGCCATTCTCGCCCTTGTGGTCGCAGAGCGGGTGAATGCAAGAGCGGGAGCCATTCTGCTGTGGCCGGCGCTCGCAATCGGTTTGTTCAGCCTGTTGCTGTGGCTCTGGACCGACGATCTGCGGCTCTACTTCTGGGTGCAGTTTTTCCCCGGGCTCGCATTGCTGCTGCTTTTTTTGATGTGTCCGCCGAAATACACCGGCACATATTATTGGATCATCGCCGCCGGGCTCTACGCGCTCGCCAAGGTATTTGAATTTTCAGATCATGCGATTTTTTCCGCGGGATACTTGTTGAGCGGCCACACGCTAAAGCACCTTAGCGCCGCGGCCGCCTGCTTTGCAATTTTGAGATATTTCGAGACCCGCCGGCCAATTGCCTGATAATGCTACTATTTGGCCTTTGACTCGACTGGTTGACCTTCCAACCCCGGAAGCCTAGCCAACATGGATTCGACCTCGTCACGCTGCGCCTTGATGTAATCGTAAAACAGACGCTCCGCCCGGCGGTAGGGCGTGCCGCGAACACTGGCAAGCATGTCGTGCCGTTCGTTATGGGCTGCCAGGATCGAGTCGTATTTTTGCTGAAAGTAGCGCAGGTTCGCGCGCAGGTTCACAAACCGATCGTCCGAGAGCAGCTCGATCGCATGCGCCGTTTTCGGCATCCTGAACGGCGACTGAAGTGTGAACAGGCGAAAAGACGTATCGTAGATGTCATTCGGCTCGTGCACCGGCAGTGTCTTCAGCAATGCACCCTGGCGCGTGGGCAGCCAGCCAAATTCATGGAGTGCATCGCGCTGAGGCCCGTTTCGTTGGATTGCCCGATAGTCGTCGATATTCCCCTCGGTGCCGAGCTCGGCCAGATTGACGAATTCGTTCGCGGGCACTGCGAGGTTGAATATTTGAAGAAACTTCACGGCGCGCACCGACAGCGGCGACCAGACATTCGCCGCCGCCAAGGCGTTCCGCAAGGTGTGAACACAGTTGTCGGCCCAGACACTCCAATTGTAGTCGGCTTCTCCCTCGGCGTATTCGCGGTTCTTGTCGTTTAGAAAGGCGATAACCTCGTCCACCATCGGCTCGGTCATCGGAAGGCGCGCGCAAAAGGCTGTCCGCGCGAACAGTATCGCAAAGTCGGTGCCGACCCCCTCTTTCGCGACGAAATCCGCAAGGCCCGATTGAGCGCCCGCGGTCGGGTAATCATGGAACTCGACGCCCTTGTAGACGCCTTTGTCGATTGCATCGTGCATAGTGGCTTCAAAGCGGGCTTGGGTCAGGCGCTCGCCGGGCTTGAGGTTGCCCTGATAGAAAAGCTCGTAGCCGGGGACCGCCACCCAGTTGACGTTGCGAAACCAGCGTCCCACGCTGACACCGGCGCCGTGCTCGGGGTCGTCGAGGTCGGTCGCCACCGCGTGGCATCGCCGCAGTTGTGGGTAGGGCGCCCGCTCGTCCTTGCAGGCGCCTTTAATATACATTACCGCGTGGCCCGCGACCCCGCCCTCGCCCTTCAGCTTGGGACGGAATTGGCTGGTTGCGCAGAGCTCCACATAATAGGGGAAGAGCTTCTCGTAGGCCGGGTCGGGGCGCCGCTCGATGATGATGTGGTCCGGCTTCAGCATGAACCGCGCGATGATGCCGTCATCACCGCACCCGCTGAGAAAGCCGGTAAACACGGCAATAATTACTGCAAGCAATCCGCGGATCACGTTTTCGCCAATCTGCCAACGACAATCGATGATGCGCGGGTTCGCATTACCATCTTACAAGTTCAGGAGGCCAGATCATCGCGATCGGTCTCAGGGGGTCGATCTCGGTTGGGCTAAACTCTAGGTTGGGATCCGTTTTCCCACCGTGATGCTCTTTCCTTTTCGCCGGTTGCCACGCTCTCTCCCAGCGCGCATCCGGCGAGCGAACCGACGAAGCGTCACCCGACGCCGAACCGCTTGATCGCTTCGGCGCTGAATTTGAGACCGAGGCCGGGGGCGGTCGGCATGGCGAGGAGGCCGTTGTGGGGGATTGGGACTTCCTCCCATAGCTGGAACAGGCGGGGCATGTATTCGACGGTCAGGCCGTTGGGGACCGCGCCGACCAGATGGACATGGATCTCCGGGACGCCGTGGCTGACGACCGGCAGGTTGAAGGCCTCGGCCATGCCGGCGATCTTGAGCCAGGGGGTGATGCCGCCCGAGCGCACCTGGTCGATCATCACGATATCGACCGAGCGGGCTTCCAGCATATGGCGGAACGGCGCGATGCCGTAAAGGTATTCGCCGCCGCAGACCGGGGTTGACAGCGCCGCCGCCACCCGCGCGAGCCCAGGATAGTCGTCGTGCGTCGTGACGTCTTCAAGCCAGAACAGGCCGACGCCGGCATCCTCGACCCGTTTACCGATATCGATCGCCTGCTCGACTCGCCAGCGCTGGTTGATGTCGCACATCAAATCCATGTCGGGGCCGACCGCCTGGCGGATCAGCCGGGCCTGCTCGACCTCGCGCGCCGGCGAGGTGATCCCCGGCAGGCCGAGCTGCATCTTGGTCTGGCGATGACCTTTTTCGCGCAGCCTCTCAGCGGCGGTCACCGCCTCTTCGAGCTTGAGGCCGCGCCGCAGCGCACCGCTCGCATAGGTCGCGATATGGTCGCGCCCGCCGCCCAGCAATTTCCACAACGGCAGGCTCAGCGCCTTGCCCTTGATATCCCACAGCGCGACGTCGATCGCCGACAGCGCCATCATAAAGATCCCGGACGGACCGGCCGAGACCGCCGCCGCGCGCAACTTGGCCGAGACCGCCTCGACCCGCATCGGATCCTCGCCGATCGCCAGCGCGCCCAGCTCATCGACCGCGTGCCTGAGCGTGCGGGTCAAGGCGCCGCCGAAATAGGTCACGCCTAGCCCCTCTACGCCTTCGTCGGTGCCGAGCCGCAGCCAGACGATTGGGTTCTTGGCGTTCGGGTTTTCCGAAAAGCCGGCGAGCGGCTCGTCATTCGGCAGCGCGACAATCCCGGTCTCGACCCGTGTGATCTTCATGATGCCACTCCGTACTGCCGGATCGTGTCTTCGCGGAAGGTCAGGCCGAGCCCGGGGCGGTCGGACAAAACCAGCTCGCCGGCGGCGGGATCGAATTCGGCAACGCCGTCGAACAATTTCAGCATCCAGCCCATGTATTCGACGGTCAGCCCATTCGGCGCCGCGGCAACGAGATGGGCGGTGCCGATCCTGACGATCACGATCGGCCGAGCCGCGTTCGGGTTTTCCGGCGTATCGGCCAGCGAATCAGCCTCGGGCAGGACGAGGATCTGCGAGCGAATGTTCGATATCTTCATCGGATTTCCCCCTCCGCTACCGCTGTAGCAGCCGAGGATAGCACGCTAATGTTTTAAGACGAGGGCGAGCGCGATGGCGAACAGCGCCGCCGCGGCGAGCCACAGCGGGATCACCGCGAGGTACATACGCTTGGCTTGTTCGGCGGCGTGCGACGCGATCGTCTCGGCGTGCAGAACCACGCCGTCGCGCGCCATGTCGCCGACCAGGGCGTCGAGATTGCGGATCAGCCGCGGCAGCCGGTCGATGATGTCGGCGACAGTTTCGAGCCGCTGGCGCAATTGCGCCTCGGGGCCGCGATTGTCGCGCATCCATCCTTCGATCAACGGCTGCGCCAAGGCCCAGATGTTGACCTCGGGATCGAGGCGGCGGCCCACTCCCTCGACCAACACCATCGTCTTTTGCAGCAGCAACAGCTGCGGCTGGGTCTCCATGCCGAACTGCTCGGTGACCCGGAACAGTTGGGCGAGCAGCCGCGCGACCGAGATGTCCTGCAAAGGGAGGCCAAGGATCGGCTCGCCGATTGCGCGGCAAGCCTGGGTGAAGGCGTCGACCGAGCGGTCGGGCGGGACATAGCCGGCGGCAAAATGGACCTCGGCCACCCGCCGATAGTCGCCCGACAAAAACCCGATCAGCATATCGGCAAGGTAATAGCGGGTGGCGCGGTCGAGCCGCCCCATGATCCCGAAATCGACGACGACGATCGCTCCCGAAGCGTCAACGAACATGTTCCCGGGATGCATATCGGCGTGAAAGAAGCCGTCGCGGAACACCTGATTGAAAAACGCGCCGGCGGCTTTCGCCAGCAGGTCGCCGATCCGGTGCCCGGCGGCGAGCAGTGCCGCACGGTCGTCGATGCGGCTGCCGGTTATCCGCGCTAGCGTCAGCACTCCGCGGCCGGTGCGCTGCCAGTCGATCGGCGGCACGCGAAAGCTCAAATCGCCGGCAAAGTTTTCGGCCAGCTCGGATGCGGCGGCCGCCTCGAACCGCAAATCCATCTCGAAGCGGACCACCTCGGTCAGGGTCTGCACGATTTCGACCGGCTTCAGTCGCCGGAATGGCGGGTGGAGACGCTCGATCCAGCCGGCGAGCCACAGGAACAGGTCGAGGTCGCGAGCAAACGCCTCGGCAATTCCCGGCCGCAGCACTTTGACCGCGACGTCCTGCCCGTTTGCGGTTCGGGCGAAGTGGACCTGGGCGATCGAGGCGGCGGCTACCGCGATTTCGTCGAACGATGCGAACAGGGTTTCGAGCGGCTGCTCGAACTCGGCTTCGATCGCCGCGCGCGCCTGCGCCCCCGGGAAGGGCGGGAGGCGATCCTGCAGGCTCGTCAGATCGGCGGCAATTTCCTCTCCAAGAAGATCGGCCCGGGTCGCCAGCAGCTGGCCGAGCTTGATGAAGCTCGGCCCCATTTCGTCGAGCGCCGCGGCAAGCCGCTGACCCCGGCGCGCCGCGCCGAGCCCGCGCCGGTGCGAGAACAGCCCGGCGAGGCGCAGGTAAAGGGCGATCACCGGGACGCCGGCGAAAGGGAACAGGGCATCGTGGCGCGCCAGGATCAGCCCGATCGCAGCCAGGCGGGCGATATTGCGCAGGCTGCGCAGCAGCCCGAAGCCGGGGCGCAGAGCCTCAGAGGCGCCAAGCCGAGTGAAGCGCAGCGATGCCCCCCGTGAGATTGCGGTATCTGACCTGTTCGAGCCCGGCGCCGGCGATCATTTCGGCCAGCTCGCCCTGGCGCGGGAAGCCCCGGATGCTCTCGACCAGATAGGTATAAGCCTCGCGGTCGCCGGTGACGATCTGCCCGAGCAAGGGCACGACATGAAAACTGTAGAGGTCGTAGAGCGGCTGCAACGGCGGCCCTACCCCGGGGGTGAATTCGAGACAAATGAAGCGGCCGCCTGGCTTTAATACGCGCTTCGCCTCGGCGAGCGCGGCCTCGATGCGGGTCACATTGCGCAACCCAAACGCGATCGTATAGAGATCGAAGCTGCGCTGGGCGAAGGGCAGCCGCTCGGCGTCGGCGCCCAGCCACTCGATGCCGCAGAGTATGCCCCGGTCGAGCGCGCGGGCGCGTCCGATCTCTAGCATACGCTGGTTGGTATCGCAGACGACCGCGCCCCCCTCGGGGATCGCGCCCTCGGGGACGAGGTGCTTCAGCGCGCGCAGTGCGACGTCCCCGGTCCCGCCGGCCACGTCGATCAGTTGCTGGCCGGGCTGCGGCTTTAGCAACGCCACCATTTCGGCCTTCCACAGCCGATGGATGCCGCCGCTCATTAGATCATTCATCAGATCGTAGTGCCTGGCGACGCTGTCGAAGACGCCGCGAACCAGCGGCGCCTTTTCGTCCTCGGCGACATGGCGATAGTCGCGGGCGGCACTGCCGCTTGTCTCTTCCCCGCTCATCGGGCAGGAAGATACCGCCATCGAGCCGCGCGCGCCACGCCGCGGCTGAGAGGCGCGGAAACCATCTGTCGAATGCCCGAGCTGCCTGAAGTCGAGACGGTGCGGCGCGGCCTGGCGCTGAAAATGAGCGGCCGCCGGATCGTACGAGCCGAATTGCGCAGGCCCGATCTACGCCGGCCGTTTCCACCGGCGCTGGCCGAGCGGCTCGACGGCGCTCGGATCGGCGCGCTCGCCCGCCGCGGCAAATACATCCTGATCGAGCTCGACGCCGACGGCCTGCTGCTGCTGCATCTCGGCATGTCCGGGCGGATCACCGCCGGCGATGCGGGGCAGCCGGAGGCGCGCCACGACCATGTCGTCCTGACCCTCGACGACGGCACGGTCGTCCGCTTCAACGACGCCCGCCGCTTCGGAACTCTCGATTACATCAGGCGCGGCGAGGCTGACCGGCATCCGCTATTGGCAGGGCTCGGGCCCGAGCCGCTCGAAGCAGGGTTCGACGGCGCCTATCTCGCGCGGAAGCTCGCCGGGAAGATGACTTCGATCAAGGCCGCCCTCCTCGATCAGCGCATCGTCGCCGGGCTCGGCAACATCTATGTCTGCGAGGCGCTTTACCGCGCGGGATTATCGCCGCGGCGGCTTGCCGGATCGATCAGCCGTGCGCGGCTCGGCCGGCTGGTGGCGGCGATCCGCTCGGTGCTGAACGAAGCCATCGCGGCGGGTGGCTCGTCGTTGCGCGACTATGTCCAGGCCGATGGCGAACTCGGCTATTTTCAGCACCGCTGGGCCGTCTACGCTCGCGAAGGCGAGCCCTGCCCCGGCTGCAACTGCGCCGAGGGGGTGCGGCGGATCGTGCAGTCGGGCCGATCGACTTTTTATTGCGCCAAGCGGCAGCGTTGAGGGGAGATCCGATGAGCGAAACGTCCGTCTACCAGAACATCCTCGTGGAGCGTCGGGGTGGCGTTGGCATCGTCACCCTGAACCGACCGCAGGCCCTGAATGCGTTGAATGCGGCGCTGATCAGCGAGCTGGCCTTGGCCCTGGACATGTTCGAAAGCGATGACGCGATCGGCGCCATCATTCTGACCGGCAACGACAAGGCCTTCGCCGCCGGCGCCGATGTCAAAGAGATGGCCGGCAAGACCTATCCCGAAATCTACCTCGAAGACTTCATCACCCGCGGCTGGGAGCGGGTCGGGCAATGCCGCAAGCCGGTGGTCGCGGCGGTCGCCGGGTTTGCGCTCGGCGGCGGCTGCGAGATCGCGATGATGTGCGACATCGTCATCGCGGCCGACACGGCGCGCTTCGGACAGCCCGAGATCCAACTCGGCACGATGCCGGGCGCCGGCGGAACCCAGCGCCTGAGCCGTTTTGTTGGCAAGGCCAAAGCGATGGATCTGTGCCTGACCGGGCGGATGATGGACGCCGCCGAGGCCGAGCGGGCGGGTCTGGTCAGCCGCATCGTGCCGGCGGCCGATTTGCTTGGCGAGGCGATCAAAGTCGCCGAGCGCATCGTCCAAATGTCGCGGCCGATCGCGATGATGGTGAAAGAATCGGTCAACCGGGGCTATGAGACCACCCTGGCCGAGGGTGTGCGCTTCGAAAGACGGCTGTTCCATTCGACTTTCGCCACCGAGGACCGCAAGGAGGGCATGGCCGCATTTATCGAAAAGCGCAAACCAGCCTTCCGCAACCGCTGACGAGGCCGAGCGAGATCAGGGCCGTCGCGTCTTGCCCTCTGTGTCGAAGGCGTCGCGGACACTGTCGAAAGACGGTTG
>CAWAVV010000038.1:0-7740 GCA_963785565.1 uncultured Alphaproteobacteria bacterium
GCGCTCGCCGGCGCCGAGACCCTCGTAATAAGTCTTGCGCAATTTGGCGGTCTTGCCGTGCGCGGCGCAGGTGGTTTTGGCGAGCTCGGTCGCCTGGTCGAGCCCGTTCATGACGCCGTCGTAGCGGACCGAGACATGAGTGTCCGAACCCTCGATAATCTGCACGGGATCACACGCCGTCATCAGCAACAGCACGGCCAGGGCAGCCAGTCGGCCCTCTTTTACCCGTGTGCGCAACGGACCCTCGACGCCAACGCGCTTCTGCGCGATCCCGGCACGCGGTATACAATGTCTATGATATGCACGAACCATAATCCTTGCTTCTGCTGGATGGTGTTGGCGGCGGGCGAGCGGAATGCCGCCAACAGCATTTACCCGTCTCTGACCTGCCGGCAAGCCGCCGCGGAGCGGGTGGAGACGGCATCGACTGTGATTTGCATCCGCTGCCGCCGAGCGGCGGGGAAACGTGCATGCGCGTGACCTTGTCGAGCCGGGTCCTGGTGCCGCTGGTCGTCGCCTGCGCGATGTTCATGCAGAACCTCAATTCGACGGTGATCGCCACGGCATTGCCGACGATCGCGCGGTCGCTCGGCGAAAGCCCGCTGCGCCTCAACGTCGCGATCACCTGTTATCTGTTGAGCCTCGCCGTCTTCATCCCGATCAGCGGCTGGACCGCGGACCGCTTCGGCGCGCGCCGCGTGTTCAGCTTGGCGATCGTTGTCTTCACCCTGGGCTCGATCGCCTGCGGCATTTCGAATTCGCTGCCGACCCTCGTCGCGGCCCGCATCCTTCAAGGCATGGGTGGAGCGCTGATGGTGCCGGTCGGGCGTCTCGTGCTGTTGCGGACCGTGGCTAAATCCGACCTGGTGCGGGCGATGTCCTATGTCAGCGTGCCGGCCTTGATCGGGCCGGTCCTGGGGCCGCCGGTCGGAGGTTTTATCGTCACTTTTGCGTCGTGGCGCTGGATCTTCTTCATCAATATTCCGATCGGGATTCTGGGCATCATCCTGGTCAATCTGCTGATCGGCGACCTCAAGGAAACCGGACGCCGGCCGTTCGACCTCGCCGGGTTCGCGCTGACCGGGATCGGCCTGGCGAGCCTCGCCTTCGGTTTCGAGAATGTCGGGCGCGGCGCATTGCCGAATATCCTGGTGATCGCATTATTGGCCGTCGGCGCGGTGTGCCTCGCCTTCTATGTCCGCCACGCCTACCGCGTCTCGCATCCGATCATCGATCTCGCCCTGTTGAAGATCCCGACCTACGCGATGGCCTCGATCGGCGGCTTTCTGTTTCGCATGGGGCTCGGCGCCTTGCCGTTCCTGTTGCCATTGATGCTGCAAGTCGGGTTTGGCCTCAGCGCCCTGAACTCCGGGATGTTGACCTTTGCCAGCGCCGCCGGGGCGATGCTGATGAAGACGTCGGCTGTTCGCGTACTGCGCACTCTGGGGTTTCGCGTCGTACTCGTCGGCGACGCGGTGATCAGCGCCGCATTCCTGTTCGGCTACAGCTTGTTTCGGCCCTCCACGCCGCATCTGGTGATTTTTCTGGCACTGCTCGCCGGCGGGTTCTTCCGCTCGTTGCAGATGACCAGCATCAACACCCTGAGCTATGCCGACGTGCCGCCCGCGATGCTGAGCCGCGCCACCAGCCTGACCAGCATGGCGCAGCAACTTTCGCAGACCGCGGGCGTCGCCACCGCGGCGCTGATGTTGCACACCATTCTAACCCTGCGCGGCGACACGGCCTTGGCCGCGAGCGATTTTTACCCGGTCTTCATCGGCATTGCGATGATCTCGCTGCTGTCGGTGCCGTTCTTTCTGCGGATGTCGCCCGACGCCGGCGCCGAAGTCAGCGGCCGCGCCCAGGTGCGCTAGGCGGCCGTGCCGCGCTTGAGCGCCGCTTGTGCAAGGTAAGGAGACAATCGGCCGTCTCGCTATAACCATATAACGAGGCGCTTAAGGGAATGTCTTTGGAGACCGAAGCCCGTGAAACCGTCCGCATCTCGATGAGTCGCTCTGTGGGGGCGCACCGCCGCCGGTCCTCAGGACCACGGATGACGAAGATTATTGCTGCCGCCATTATCGCCGCTTCGGGCGTTGTTTCAGGTGGGCCCTTGCACTGCTTCGCTGAAGCGGATGCCCCAAGCAACACCGCCGACGACAACGGCCTCGTTCAATTGGCCGCGGTGGACAAAACCGAATGGAAAATCTACCGTGATCCGAATTTGGGGATCGTATTTTTGTACCCGGATAACCGCTACGTAATCCACGGTTGTCATCTTAGCCAAAAATGCGTTGCTCTAGTTGCAACCACCGCACGCCCTGACGACTACCTCGTTGCATTCGAGGTATTTGATGGGGCTCTCGACACCGTCGCGGCCGACCATGCGGTCTTCCAGAAGGACGGCGACCATTGGATTGCCAAGGGACGCATCGGCAAACACTCGGTTGAAACGCTTTGGGGATCGGGCTGGCGAGGTCTAAAATCCGTCGTTGACTGTGGAATTTCGGACAGCAACGGCTTTCACGCGGGTGCCGGGGAGTGCCTTTGGGTGGTCGTGAGCAATGGTAAACGCTCGATCGTGGCGGATACTCAGGGTACGGCACCGATCGACCCCGACATTATGCGCTCGATTTTGTCTCTCCGGTTCAGCGTTCGTTAGCTCGGACGTTCCGAAAAGAATTGGGTGCAGTGTGAACTCGGTCACACACGCTTAGGCCGCGGGGAGGGATATTGGTGGCGTCGGACCGCCGGTACCCGGCAGTTGTCGGCATAGAGACCCGGCGTCTGTCACAGAGGAGGCTAGGCTCATGGCAATCGATGTCGTCGACGTCCTCAATAGCATTGGACCGATCATTCCCAATGCGCTTGGCAATTACACGCAGGCGATTCGCCAAGGTCAGGCGCTGTTCGATCAGGCCGAGATCAACACTCCACTCCGGATGGCGCATTTTTTCGCTCAAACCTTGCTCGAGACTGGCCGGTTCACGGTGCTGCGCGAAAACATGGACTATTCCGCACCAAGATTATTCGATGTATTCGGGGTGAACCATCATTCAGCCGCGATTACTCACGACGAAGCTTTTAATCTCGCCCATCATCCGGAACAAATCGCCGAACGAGTTTATGGTCTCGGCAATCCCAGCAAGGCGCAAGAGCTTGGCAATACCGAGCCGGGCGACGGTTTCCGCTACCGCGGCAACGGGATCTTACAGATGACCGGGCGCGGCGCTCATCGGCGGACGGGACAAGCCTGTGGTGTCGATTTCGAAGGCGACCCGGATTTGGCCACTGCTCCCGAGCACGCCCTGAAACCTCCCCTCCAGGAGTGGACCGAAGACCGGTTGAACATCTTCGCAGACAAAAACGATATCTCCACGATAACAAGGAAAATCAATGGTGGGTTCAATGGACTTGCCGACCGCCAAGTGCTGTTCAATAAAATATTCTCTTTGCTTCGGCCTGGCGCAGATCCCGCTGCAGCGGGCGATCCGGACGATGAAGTCAGATCACTGCAGCGCGATCTCAATACCCTGGGTGCTGATCCCCAGCTTGAGGTCGATGGCCGTCTTGGGGAAAATACGCGCCGGGCGGTAACAGAATTTCAGGTGGCCGCCGGGATTAAAGCCGACGGTATCGCCGGCCCAGTCACCATCGCTAAGATCAAGCTGACGCTCGACCAACACAAGGGGGGCTAGAGAAAGGTTGGTGCGGCCTTGGTTGATCGCAATCCGGCGCGATGGCTGAACTGGGTAAGCAGTGGATGTGCAAGTCGCGGTCGCGCGGCACAGGGTAAAGCAGGAAGATCGCTATATAGAGTTAAGGCAAGGTCTCCGAGTGGGTGTAGCGGCGCCAGGCGCTCATCTGGATGGCCGAGGTCAGGCAGTGGACGACGACCGGGCGGGTCTTGACCGCGAAGGCCCGGGCGATGCCGTCGGCGATCTCGGCCTCGGCGCGGATGGTGATGCCTTCGGCGCCGAACGAACGGGCCCATTGGGCGAAATCGGGGTTGGTCAGCCGCACGCCGTCCATGAACGGGCGTTCGGGATAGCGCACATAGGAATGCATGCCGATCGTGCCGTACATGCTGTTGTCGGAGATGATCACGATCGGATTGGCGCCGTATTGGAGCGCGGTGGCGATCTCGTTCCCGGTCATCAACGCGCCGCCGTCGCCGACGAACGCGACGACCTGCGTGTTTGGCCGGCGCAATGCCGCCGCCACCGCCATCGGCATGCCCGAGCCCATCGCGCCAACCACCGAGGCGAGGAACACCTGGCCCTGGCGGAAGCCGATATACCGGTGCACGAAGCTGCCGAAATTGCCGGCATCGGTGGTAACCGTGGCGTCGGGCGCGAGATGCTTGTCGACCTCGCAGACGATCGCGGCAAAGTTGATCCCGTCCGAGGTCGGCTCCCATTCCTTGGCCAACAATTTGCGGTGGATTGCGTGCAGCCCGTCGACCCAGCCGCGGCGCTTCCTGGCGTCGGATGGCACGGCCCGGCGCAACAACCCCTTGATCACCTCATAGGGACTGCACGGCATGCCAAGATCCGGGCGCCAGACGCGGCCGACCTCGTTCGGGTCCGGCCAGACATGGACAAACGGCAATTGCGGCCGCGGCGCGGACGGGAAACTGTAGGATTGGCTGACCGAGTCGGTCATGCGCTCGCCGAGCGCCACCATCAGATCGGCGCGCTTCATCTCGCCGATCAAGGCCGGCGGTACGCGGATGCCTATATAGCCGCCGTAGTGCGGATGGGTCGCGTCGAACAATTGCGGCCGGCGATGGGTCGGGTTGATCGGCAAGACCCATTCCTCGGCCAGCCGGTTTAGATCTCCGAAGACGGCATTGTCGTGCACCGCGTCGGCCAACAGCGCGCCGCCGACCAGCACCAAGGGCCGCTCGGCCGCTTCGAGCATCACGGCGAGACGGTCAAGGTCGTTGGGCCGCGGCCCGGCGACGACGCGCGGCCGCGCCGGGTCGAGCGTTGCATCTGTCTCCTCGTCGAATATGTCCTCGGGCAGGATCACCGCGACCGGGCCGGGGGTGCCGCTCTCCGCCAGATGAAAGGCGCGGGCGATCGCCTCGGATGCCTGCTCGGGCTCGTTGACCTCGATGACCTGTTTGGTCACGTCGGATAAGAGGCGCGAATAATTCTGCTCCTGTAGGGCGAGCCGGCCGAAATCCTTGCGCTCGACCTGGCCCACCAGCATCACCACCGGGGTCGCGTCGTGATAGGCCGAGTGCAACGAGACCATCGCGTTCGACAGCCCCGGCCCGCGCGACACCATCGCCACTCCGGCGCGGTCGCGCAACCGGCCGTCGGCGACCGCCATATAGCCGGCCCCGCCCTCGTGGCGGCAGACGATGACCCGGATCGAGTTCTTCTCGATCAACGCGCTGGTCAGCCCGACATAGCTCTCGCCGGGCACGGAATAGACCTGGTCGACATCGTGCGCCTCAAGGCTTTCAGCGAGCAGCCGGGCAACGGTCTGGGGCATCGGTGGCTCGTCCTTTCTATGCGGCGGCGCGAGGCATACAGAAACTTACCGTGACCCGGAAGCGCCAATCGCTATTTGAGCTGATCGGCGATCTTGTCGATCCCGGCCTTGGCGCAAACCTCGTCCTTGTCGCCGCCGGGAGATCCCGAGACCCCGACCCCGCCAATGACCTCGCTGCCGAGCTTGATCGGCAAGCCGCCCTGGTTGGCGACGATCCAGGCAAGATGTACTGCGCCGTTGGTCGGGTTGTTTTTGACGCGCTCGGTGAACTCTCCGGAGGAGATCCGGAAGGTGCGCGAGGTGTAGGCCTTGCGCTGGCTGTTTTCGACCGTATGCGGCGAGGAATCATCGCCGCGCAGCTGCACGATTACTTGGCCCTCGCGGCCGACGACGGTCACCGACACGCGGTTGCCCTGCGCCTTGCAGGTGTCGGCCGCGGTTGTCGCGATGGTCAGGGCTGCGGCCAGGGACAGATCCTTGTGGTCGAGCAGTTGCGCGCTCGCGGGTGCGGCGAGCGAAACCGCGAGCGCGGCCCATGCGAAACGATAGACGGGCATGGCAATTCCTCCCTTGTTTCGATGTTTCCCGATCGACGAGGCGACTATAGTCCGGTTGGCAGGAACAGAGGGACGATCAGATGCCCGCACAACAGGATGCGATCGAGGCCGATTTCGTCGTGATCGGCGCCGGCTCGGCCGGATGCGCGGTCGCCGCGCGGTTGAGCGAGGATCCGGCGACGCGGGTGGTCCTGCTCGAGGCCGGCGGCGAGGACAAGAACCGCTGGATCCACATCCCGCTCGGCTTTGGCAAGACCTTTGCCGATCCGTCGGTCAACTGGTGCTACGAGACCGAGCCCGACCCCGGCGCCGCCGACCGCAAGGTCTTCTGGCCGCGCGGCAAGGTGCTGGGCGGATCGTCCTCGATCAACGGCATGGTCTATATCCGCGGCCAGGCCGAGGATTTCGACCATTGGCGCCAGCTCGGCAACACCGGCTGGGCGTTCGACGACGTGCTGCCCTATTTCAAGCGCTCCGAGCACCAGGTTCGGGGCGCGGACGCATTTCACGGGACCGGCGGGCCGCTCTGCGTCTCCGATGTCCCGGACAAGCACCCGATCTGCGAGGCGTTCATCGAAAGCGCGACGGGTTTGGGCTTTCCGCGCAACGACGATTTCAACGGCGCCGGGCAGGACGGCGTCGGCTATCACCAGACGACGACCCGCAACGGCAAGCGCTGCTCGACCGCGGTCGGCTATCTGCGCCCGGCGATGAACCGCGCCAATCTGCGTGTGGTCACCAATGCGCTGACCGAAAAGATCGTCTTTGACGGGCGGCGCGCCACCGGCGTCACGTTCCGCCAGGACGGGCAGATCCGCACCGCGCGGGCGGCGAGCGAGGTCATCCTGTGCGGTGGGGCGGTCAACTCGCCGCAATTGCTGATGTTGTCCGGGATCGGCAAAGCCGAGCATCTGGTGGCGACAGGGGTCCCGGTCGTGCACCATTTGGCAGGGGTCGGGCAGAGCCTGCAGGACCACTATTCGGCGCCGCTCAAATTCAAATGCGCATTGCCGATCACGGTCAACGACGTGATGCAGAGCAACCTGCGCAAGCTCAAGGCCGGGCTGCAATACTACGCGTTCAAAACCGGCCCGCTGGCGATGGGGACCTCGCCAGCGGCGCTGTTCGCGCGCACCCGGCCGGAGCTGGCCTCGGCCGACATCAAGTGCTCATGCTCGCCGTTCAGCGCCGACCGGCCGCAGGACGGGCTGCATTCATGGTCGGGGTTTACGACGATCGTCTATCAGCTGCGGCCGGAAAGCCGCGGCCGGATCGAGCTGCGCAGCGCCAACCCGGCCGATCCGCCGGCGGTCTATCCGAATTACCTGGCAACCCCGACCGATCAGCAAACCATCGTCGACGGGCTCAAACTGTTGCGCCGGATCATGGCGACCCCTGCCATGCAGTGCTTTATCGCGTCGGAATTTCAGCCCGGCCCGGCGATCGAGACCGACGAGCAGCTGCTCGATTACGCGCGGCGACGCGGCGGCACCGTCTTTCACCCGACCAGCACTTGCAAGATGGGGGTCGACGCGATGGCGGTGGTCGACCCCGAACTGCGGGTGCATGGGCTCGACGGACTGCGCGTCGCCGACGCCTCGATCATGCCGACGGTCGTATCCGGCAATACCAACGCGGCGACGATCATGATCGGCGAGAAGGTGTCGGACATGGTGCG
>CAWAVV010000039.1:0-109551 GCA_963785565.1 uncultured Alphaproteobacteria bacterium
AGGATTACAGCTCGGACCAGGACTTCAGCGGCGGCGACTCTGGCGGCGGCGACTTGAACCAGTGCTGATGCCGCGGCCCTCGTGGCCGCGGCGCTGCCGACGGTGAACGGCGCCTCGATCAGCGGGCCTTCGACCGCGGGCGTTAGGGCAGTTTCCGATCGAATAGACGCATTCGGCACAAATCACCCCCACCCGACCCGCCCCCGTCGAGGGGGCGGGAGTACCAATGGGAGTGCTGATTGAGGCCCTCCCCCTTGATGCAAGGGTGTCCGGGGACAGCAGGCTGTGACCGGGAAGGTAGAATTGCAGCCGTGTTCTTCGTCTTGGCCGGGCTTGTCCCGGCCATCCACGTCTTTTGGCGCCGGAAATGAAGGCGTGGATACCCGGCACAAGGCCGGGCAAGACGATTTCCAGTCGTCTCCAACAACAGTAAAACGCCGAGAAATTGTACCAACATTTTCCCCGGACAAACCTGCCTTGATAGGGGCGGGATTGGGAGGGGTGAGCACGGTGCAACTCGATCGGAAACCGCACTAGCCGTCGCCGATCCAAATCTTGCTGCACCTCGAGCCGCTGCAGCTCGCCATCGCTCATCAGCCGAACCGTCACCCCAAACCCCCGAAATCCCCGGGGCAGTGTCATCTCTAACCGGCAGAGGAATGACATTTTGATCGGGCGCCTACAGGCGTTCGGCGCGTAAGATGGATTCTGGAAACTCCGCTCCTTCCGTCATCAGCCGTTAAAGAGCTTCTATGGGCCTCCAGTTATTGAGGTGGGTTGTGAACTCACGCGCTTCCTCTTTAGAAGTTCCCTCAGCGACCAAGCGCAGAGCCATCTTTTTCAAGCCACGAATATCCCAACACCTTTCCCCGTTAGTCACGTTCCCGTTAGTCACGCAAAAGGCGCACTGAAACTTATCTGGCTTCCCCTGATGGATACCGTCAAGACGTTTGAGCAGTTCGCGTGGTTCTATAATGATAAAATCTCTAGTTCTGTTCACGAATCCCGCGAGAACAAAGACCCAATATGTTGCAGGTGAGTTTTTGATTTGCTGGCGTGTTAGCGTCCACCACCCGCTGGCGCGAAGTTTTGTATGGAAAAACTCGTCCTGCATGTGTGTGGTGTGTGTAGCAATAACGTAGTCCCGCGAGAATTTGACTTGGAGAGAGATTGCTCGCTCGTTGCTGGCGTTGGTAACCAACAAATCAACGCCGGTGTCTTTCGCAGGAACCCACACGTTCACATTTGGAAATTTATGCTCTATTTCCCCGCATACGAGAAATTCACCGGCATGAATAGTGAATAGCGGCTTCATTTTGCAGCCTCGAGTATTTTTCGCGTTCCGCCTTCGGTAACAGATTCTATATCTTGTATTTTCGTCCTTCCGGCGGTCAACGTCAAATGCCGCACAATTGCTATATATGGAAACGACGGCGAAGTTGCTGCGAAGTGCTCGCTGCGCTCGCCTAGATGAAACATGGGCGGGGGCAGTTTATCCGGGCGTTTTGCGGTCGTCAGTCGTGCGGCGAATACTCGGGGCCCCATGTTCCATCTTGCCCGCCTCGGATGCGAAATCTCGGCGGCGCTCGTCGCGCGACGCATGGTGGCTACGCTGCGGTCGTAGCTGTCGGCCAATTCTTGCAGCGTAGCACCCTGCGCGCGGCGTCTGGTGGCCTCTTTCTGTTGTACCGATGAGGAAGCCCGGCTTGCGGCCCTCAGACGGCGCATCGGTCTGTGCTCGAAGGTTCATGCAGCCGCGTCTTACAAAATAGCCTCGATGCCCTTGCGGCGGATTACGTTGAGCAGGACAAGGGCAGGCCCGGTAGGCCGCTTCGCTCCCCGCTCCAACTGCGACACGTAACCGACCGTCAGATTGAGATAGCGGGCAAACACCGCTTGGCTCATATGCGCCTCTTCGCGGAGCCTGCGGATGTCCTCGCCGCTGATTGGCTCGGTCACCACGTCCGCCCGATCGCCGAGGTGGCGCAGCGTGATCTTGGCGTGGGTCATGTCGTCCATGATCCCAGCGCGGCGCATGTTGTCTGCCGTCTCCAGCATCGCCCTGATCATGCGGCTAGGCTTGGTTGTGTTCGCCATCGCTCACCTCCTGCAAAATCTCCTCAGCGAGGGCATGCGCAATTTGTCGTGCGTCTGCCGCCAGCCATCCGGCCCCGATCTCGCGCCACGTCAGCAACTCGCCGGGGCCGATGTTCTCGCGCTCGTTCTGGCGAACGCGTAGAGGAAGACGGCGCGAGTGCCGGCCCGGTAGGCGACCAGCATGCGATAGCCGCCGGAGCGTCCTTGTCCTCCCCGCGCGACCCGCTGCTTGATGATGCCGCCGCCAAGATCGGCGTCGATCAGGCCACGGGCCGCGCGCTCTATAGCCTCGCTCAGGCTTCGATCCGTAATCCGCTCGCGGCGCGCGTACCGCACCAGCCATTTGGTTTTGAAAATTCGCACGCCATACCCTAATACCATACACTATGGCACATGGCGCTATAAAGTCAAGTCAGCGGCGGTCGGATGTTAGGTCAGCAAAGCCTTACGCGGGGGAACCAGTCGGGCCGCGCGCCCGTCACCTTCTCCCGGTAGATGTCGCGGCTGCCGTATCCGACCGTTTTCTTCCACGAGGCCCGCAATGCAACGTGTGACGAACGCTGAACACGCTATATGAGGCTTGACGGCCCTCGGTGCGCTTTGCCGCACCGTCTGCTCGCCGCGTGAAACCGTACCTTTCTGGCGAATGCGCCTGTGGCTCCAAGACCGCTGGCACAGGACTTACAAAATGGACACCTAGTGTCCCGAGCCAGAAGTTCGGAACATTATTCGAGAGGGATTGTCATTGCGAGGAGCCCGAAGGGCGACGAAGCGATCTCGCCCGGGTTCAGCTCTACGGCCCGAGATTGCTTCGCTACGCTCGCAATGACGAGGACCATGTTTATACCACGAACTTCAGAACCGGGACATTAGCGCACCCTGGACTTTAGGGATTCACCCGTACGTATACCCCGGCA
This sequence comes from uncultured Alphaproteobacteria bacterium, assembly GCA_963785565.1. Lineage (GTDB taxonomy): Bacteria > Pseudomonadota > Alphaproteobacteria > ATCC43930 > CGMCC-115725 > AP-15. The sequence goes on from CAWAVV010000039.1 coordinate 3,015, forward strand.
GAGCCCGGTGCATGCGTCATGGCCTGCCGCATGCGCGGCGAATTGGGCGAGGAATGTTGCTGTTGCTCCTTCCACTCCGGGCTTTCGGGCACGGCCGTACTGGCGAATTCGTAGACCGTGCTGTAGCCGCTGGTGCCCTCGAGAACCCGATAGCGGCGGGCGTAGATCACTCCCGGCACCTTGCGGTAGCCTGGCACATATTCCCCATTATACCAGGCGTTCCACGCCGCATCGATTTCGGCGGGGACGGACATGCGGCCAATCTGCAACACCGGCGCCATGCCACGCTCCGGCATTTCGATGCCCTCCGGGTAAATCTGTTCCCCGACAATGCGTGTCAAATTCTTCCCGATCACGGACGGCGAGACTTTCTGTCCCCACGGCGTCCGCGGCCGGTTGGTAAACGCCGGCGTCCGCATCACCGCCACGCTTTCCAGTTCATAGCATGCCAGGTATTGCGGGCCACCCTTGACCGCCTCGTAGCGGGCCGCTGAGAGAATGCCGGGCACCGACAGCAATTCCGGTAGATGTTCCTTGTTATACCACTCGTTGAATTCCTGCACGTGCCGGGCGTCGATATCAACGTACACCATGAAAATCCCGCGACCTTTTTGCGCCATGTTTCCGTCTCCTCTGTGAGGCGTAGCCGCCATCGTTTTGGCCTGGTCTCGTTGGCGCCCGGTCCTCACGCCTGGAGGCCCAGGAGAGACACGAGACAACAACTGGGGAGCCATCTTAGCCGACATTCCCCGGATTCCGGGGCTGTTGAGCGCGATCTTCCGTCTCATCGAGGCACACCGCAATGAAATTCGGGCGCAACCAGCCTCGTTCGCAGCCGGTCGGGTCGCTCGCCTGGCGGGTCCGGAACTCGTGGCTTTGCTTCATTCCGGGCACACCTCTGCCTTCGTCGTCTGTCTCATCTGACACCGCCGCTGTCATGCCGGAGCGGGCGGCCGGTCACGCGCGCTTGCCGCTTCGCCTACCCCGCCTTCCAAAATTGTTACTTTTCGAACATGGGCGGGCGGGCGCATGCTTTGCCACAAGTGGCAGGTATTCCGAGACAGCCCAGACACCATCAAACAAGCCAATCATAGCAGATTGGATCATAGCGGCTCGCGGCACCATAAATTTGTCGAAATGGCATGTCATGGTTGCAAGAGCCGTTCGATTAACCCGACCGTGCGCGCAACGATTGTCGTGGGGCCGAGGTGCTGTTGTCGCAATTTGCGGCGTCGCGTCAGTCCCAGCCGAAACCCGGGATTGTATGCAACCAGCGCGAGATTTTTTGCTGCAGATTTGCTGCAGATGCAGCGGCGGGCAGAATTGGCTGCAATACGAGGTTGTGTTGCGTGCTTGAGCCCGTCGTCGCGTCGGCCGGCCCTTCCGGCTCTGTCGCAGACACCCAAAGCATGATCCTCTGGATTGAAGCACCTCCAGTTTTATTCCCTTCCCCCGGGCTTGACCGGGGGTCCACGTCTTCATTCCCGGATGTTGGAACGAAAAGACGTGGACGGCCGGATCGGGTCCGGCCGAGGGGATCGAGGGACGCTTCCATTCAAGAGGATCCTGCTCCAAGCGTCGCCGCGAGCTTTGGGTTTGATCTGTATCCCCACGCCCTTGTTTCCCAGAGCTGGAAGGCGTGGATGGCCCGGCCAAGCCCGGCCAAGACGAAGTTCAGTGGGGTTTGAACCTCGAAAACGGGGCCCGCTTTGCGCCCGCTTTCAGCCGATCACCCGGTCGCGGCGGAACGCGGCGATCTCCTCCGCATGGTAGCCGTGCTGGGCCAGCACCGCGTCGGTGTCAGCGCCGAATTCGGGTGGCGGCGTCTCGATGCTGGGGCCGCCATGAGCGAATTTGAAGGCCGCGAGCGGCACGCCGAATGGACCGTCGATGCCCGGAGCAGAGGCGTGGTGGTGAAACACGCCGCGGGTTTTGAAATGTGGGTCCGCCACCGCTTCGGCCATCGTCCGCACCCGCGCCGCCGGGACATGCCTGGCCTGAAGGTAGACTTCCCACTCGTCCGCGGTTCGCGTCTTGAGGATGTCGGCAAGCACCGCGGCCTCGCGCGCGCGGTCGGCCTCGCGCGCCTCGTTGTCATGCTTGATCATGTCGGGCCGCTCCAGCACCGTCCACAAGCGGCGCTGCTGCCCCAGATTGCTGGCGCCGATCATCAGCAGCCCATCCTTGGCTTCGTAACAGCTGTTGGTAGCAAAGGGCTGCTTGTTGCCGTGCGGGCGCGGCTCGGCGCCGGTGCGCATGTAGCCGGTCAGTTGCGAGCCCATCAGCATCATCGCGACGCCGACCATAGCGAGGTCGATATGCTGACCCTTTCCAGTCCGCTCGCGCTGAAACAGCGCGCTGGCGAGCGCAAAAGCGCCCATCGTGCCGGTCGCGTAATCGACCGCCGGGGCGCCGAACTTGATCGGATTGACCTCCTCGGTGCCGGTCATCGCCATCAAGCCGGAGGTCGCCTGAATGACGTGGTCATAGGCGGTCTGCTCGCGGCGCGGGCCGTCCTGGCCGAAGGCGGAGATCGAGCAATAGATCAGTCGCGGGTTGATCGCACTCATCGCTGCATAGCCGAGCCCCAACGCCTCGAACGCGCCGGGCCGGAAATTTTCGACCAACACGTCGGCGGCGCCGACGAGCCGCTTGAGGATTTCACGCCCCGGTTCGGTCTTAAGATCGAGCGTGATCGAGCGCTTATTCGAACCCTGGGTCAGGAACGACGTGCCCATGTGCTGGCGGTTCAGGGCACGGTCGGTGCCGCCGTCACGGCTCTGGTCGGGATCGTCGGGATGCTCGACTTTGATCACATCGGCGCCGAGCACGGCGAGCTGATACGCCGCGAACGGGCCGGCCAATACATGGGTGATGTCGATAATGCGAATGCCCTCGAACGGTCGGGTCATGCCGGACTCCTCAGTCGGATCAACTGCAAGCGGGTAAGCTTAGCGCATCGAGAGCGCCGGGTCGTCGCGCCAAATGAACCAGAAATCGCCGTCGTGCGGGGCGGCGACCGGAACAAGCCCGCCGCCCGGTGCAAGCTCGAATGCCGTGTAGCCGAGCCCACTCAGAAAGGCGAAGGCGTCGTCGAGCCGGTCGCCGGCGCGCGCCAGATGCGGAGCCGACAGCTCGATCAGCATATGTGGGTGGAATCGGCGCAACGTATTCTCCGCACCGCGCAGCAGGGAAAGCTCCCAGCCTTCGATATCGGCCTTAATTAAATCGATGCGATCGAGAGCGAGCGACGCGGCCACCGTGTCGATAGTGCTCACCGCCACCAGCTCCTGCGCGACCGCCAGCCAGCGCTCTTGCGGGGTTCCCAAATGCGATAGGCCGAAGCCGTAGCTGCCGCTTCTCTTGAGCGGCACGCTCAAGGTTTCGACCCCGCAAACGGCGCCGAGCGCCATCGGCACGACCACGACATTGGCGAGCCCGTGCAGCCACACGACGATGCGCAGGATGGCGCGGGCGTAGCTACCCGGCTCGAAGGCATAGACCCGGCCCGCCGAGGCGGCATGTGCGAACAGCTTAGTGTATTGGCCGGCATGCGCGCCGACATCGAAGACAACGGCCGCACGCGGAACCAGCCGCGCGATCGTCGAAGCAAGCGCGCGATGGTGTTGCTGCGTCGTGGCCTTGAACAGATGTGCGGCGAAGCTGCCTGACAGCCGCCAGCGGTAGGGATCGAGACGCACGACCGGCCGGCGGCGCGGATCACCGGCCGACATCTCGACCGGTTCGTCCTTGCCGACATCGCCGCGCATAAGATGCCTCCCCAATATAGCGAGTGTCAGTCTACTCCCCGCATCGGCCCGGTGAAGGCGGCATCGCGCGCCAAGCGCACTGCACCGGCTGGTGCTTGCCTCCCTGATCGGCGCGGTTATAGTCGCCGCCGCCATCATGAGAAGTATCGGGTACGCAGATGCCGCTTCGTTCGCCCATTGTGCGGATTGCCGTTCTGCTAATATTCCTGCTCGTCTCAGCACCCGTGGGCGCGGCGGTGTTCACCGACTCGGCCGGACGCCGGGTGATGCTGCCGGACCAGGTCGAGCGGATCATGCCGGCCGGACCGGCTTCAGCAGTCTTTGTCTACGCTCTGGTACCGAACAAGCTGATCGGCTGGACGCAGCCGCTATCGCGGGCGCAGCGGAACCTGTTGCCGGCAAAATTCGGGCGGCTTCCGGTCATCGGACAACTTGGCGGGCCGACCCCGACAGCCATGGCAGCCGATGTGCAGCGGCTGCATCCCGATTTGATCATTGGTTACGGCGTCCTGTCGCCGCCCACGGTGATGCTCGCTGATCGCATCCAGCAACAGACCGGAGTTCCCTATATCCTTCTCGACGACAGCATCCAGCAGATGCCGGAGATGCTCCGCCAGGTCGGTCCGATTGTTGGGGCGGGCGATCATGGCCTCGCTGTCGCCAGCTATGCCTACCATGCGATCGAGGGGCTGCGCGGGCAGCTGCTGATCAGCTCTGCCATAGACCGGCCGCTGGTCTATTACGGCCGCGGGAGCGACGGGCTCGAAACCGGTCTCCCCGGCTCCCCGGCCATCAGCAATGTCGACCAGGCCGGCGTTATCAATGTCGCGGCCGGCCTCGGCCGCGGCGGGCTTACCCGGGTCACACGGGCGCAGATATTTTCGTGGAACCCGCAGATCATCGTAGCGCAAGAGCGCAGCTTTTATAATGCACTGCTGCGCGATCCGCAGTGGCGCGGGCTGGCGGCAGTCCGCAGCAAGCGGGTCTACCTGGCGCCGGCCGACCCGTTTGGGTGGATCGACGGCCCGCCCGGAGTCAACCGCGCCATCGGACTGTATTGGCTGTCAAATCTCTTTTATCCGGACCTCTATCAGGAAGACCTGCGCACAAACGCGCGTGAGTTCTATCAATTGTATTACGGTGTCGCGCTCAGTGACCGACAGCTCGACGCCTTGATACGGCCGGCGGAAGCCAGTCCCGGCGAAACCAGCCGGTTGGCGAACGTACCGCTGTTTGGCGCCGAGCCACCGCCGTTGCCGACCACTCCGCACGGCGGCTCCTCGATGCCGGCGCCGCCCTCCGGCGTGCCGGGCCGTGGCGGCCTGCGCGGCGGGGGAGCAGGCCATGCGCCGGCGCCGCAGCCGCCCGGTACGCCCTGAACCGTGGCCAGGGCTGATCTGGCGCACTCTCAGGATTCGGTCGCCCGCACAAAGCACATGATCCCGCGTTGCGGGGTCCAACATACAATAGCGTGACCCGTCGGATTGTCGGTTCGCTGCAAAATCTTTTCTGGGGGCACCGAGAGCCAGTTCCCGGCGACCAGCGCCTCGTAACGGTCCGCTCTGATCCGGTATTCGGTCGCGCGACAATCCGCCAACGAACAGCATGAGATCGTCGTGCCGGGCTGCAGCAGGCTGCGGAACCATGGCGCCAGAGTAGGGTCGGCGTTGGGGGGCGGTTGGGCCGCGGCAGCAGCGGCGAGCAGCAGGGCTGAGGCAAATACGACGCGAGTAACTAGCCGTGCTCGGAATTGTTCAAAAACCACGGACATTTCTCGAAAGGCCATCCCGGATCCGCGGCTGGTGATCCGCGGCCGCGAGCTTAACTCAGACGGGTGGCGGAGCAACAACGGTCTCGCTATAACACATAAGCAAACTGCTGAAATATCGCTATTGACATGAGTTTAACGCTCAATTGTTATGCCGCCGGAGAAGCATCGGGCCGGCGGACAGCTCAGCGCTGGCCTGTAGCCCGGCCGTCACAAGGAGGAATCAATGGAGTCGCGGCTGTCAGCGCTTTCGGCTTCGTCACCGGTTTCGTCGGGTACGGCTTGCGGCTGCGTCTTTCTGATTCGCTCTGATCCCGCACACGCGCACCCGCTTGCCCGACCCGCGCGCGCAGCACTTGCCGCAGCAGATGTCGTTCTCCATGACGATGACGTCGATCCGAGGATACTGGCCTTGGTCCCCCACGACGCCTTTGTCGAGCCGGTCGCGTCCGACAGTGATTGCGCACCGGCGGAATGCCCGGCGATCGCCCGCGCGCGCAAGCTTGCTTCCGAAGGTTGGCGGGTGGTCTGGCTCGTCTCCGACGATGATCGGCATCCCCCGGCGGCTCTCGCAGCTGGCGGCATCATCCATGTTTGCACGGATGTCTGCGTCCACCAGCCGCGGCCTGCTATGGTCAATGAACGCGGCCCGCAGCCGTTCGCGACCGCGTTCAACGGCCTCGCCGGGTAGTCTCGAAGCTCATCCGGCGCGCAGAAGGCGCAATACCCGGTCGAGCTGATCGAGGCTCGCGTAATGCAAGGTTAGAGCGCCGCCGCGGGCTTTCGGTTCAATCGTGACGCGCAGCCCGAGATGGGTGCCGAGGTCGTGCTCCAAGGCAAGCGTATCGGCACCGAGAACATGCGGGCGACGCTCTTGCGTCGGTTGTGCGCGGCGCTGCACGAGGCGCTCGGTGGCCCGAACATTGAGCCCGCGGCGCACAACCTCTCCGGCGAGTGCGGCTGGGTCGGCGGCGCCCAGGAGCGCGCGTGCATGGCCGGCCGACAACTCCCCCTGGTCGAGCCGGCGCCGCGCCGCCGCCGGCAACGAGAGCAGCCGCACTGTGTTGGCGACGTGGCTGCGGCTTTTGCCGACGGCTTCGGCGAGGCTCGCCTGGGTGCGGCCGAACTCCTGGATCAGTCGGCTGTAGGCTTCGGCTTCTTCGAGCGGTGACAGATCTTCGCGCTGAAGGTTCTCGACCAGCGCGATCTCGAGCACTTCGGAATCGCCGAGCGGTCGCACGATCACAGGTACTTCATGGAGCCCTGCGCGCTGAGCCGCACGCCAGCGGCGCTCGCCGGCGACCAATTCGAAGGCGGCATCGTCTTCGGCGATCGCGCGCACCAGCAGCGGCTGCAATACGCCCTTTTCGCGGATCGACTGGGCGAGCGCCTCCAGCTCGGCCTCGCCAAAGCGTCGGCGCGGCTGCAAACTCCCGGGCCGGATCAGCTCGATCGGAACACGCCGTTGAGCGCCTGGGTCCGGTGTCGCATCGGGCTCGGTCTCACCGAACAAGGCGGCGAGGCCGCGGCCGAGCGGGCGCCGCTTGACCCGATCGCTCATTGCGGCATACCTGGCGCGGCGCGGCGTAACAATTCGGCAGCGAGCTGGATATAGGCCTGGGCGCCGGCGCAGCGATGGTCGTAGATCAGCACCGGCTTGCCGTGCGATGGCGCCTCGGAAACCCGCACATTGCGCGGGATTACCGTGTCAAAGACCTTGGCGCCGAGATGCTCGCGCACGTCGAGAGCGACGAGATCGCACAGATTATTACGCCGGTCGTACATCGTCAGCACCACGCCCTGCAGTTCGAGGCGCGGGTTCAAGGCCCGCTGCACTCGTTCGATCGTGCGCATCAGCTGGCTCAACCCTTCGAGCGCATAAAATTCGCACTGCATCGGCACCAGCGCCCGGTCGGCGGCAACGAGGGCGTTGATCGTCAGCAGATTCAGCGATGGCGGACAGTCGATCAGCACCTCGTCATAGTCGCGCACCCGGCTACGAATCGCCCGGCTCAGCAAGAACTCACGGCGCTCGCGGGTCATGAACTCGAACTCGACGCCGCTCAGATCGTCCGAGGCCGGGATGATCGACAGACCCGGAATCTCGGTTCCGAGAACGGCGTCGGCCAGTTCCGCCTCGCCGAGGATTAGCTCGCAGCTGGTCACCCGGCGGGCCCGGCGGGGTATGCCGAGCCCGGTGCTGGCGTTCCCCTGCGGGTCGAGATCGATAACCAGAACGCGGTGGCCTGCCGCAGCCAGTGCCGTCGCGAGATTGATCGCGGTCGTGGTCTTGCCGACCCCGCCCTTCTGATTGGCGACGGCGACGATCCGGGCGCGATATGCAACCGAACGCGACTCCGGCCGGGCCTCAACCGTCGTGAGGCTCACGGACGACATGATGCAAGCGCAGAACGACCCCCCGCGGATCGGCAATGCTGTTGTGCAGTACCACGGTCATTGTCCAGCGTTTGCGCGCGAGGGTCAATTCCTCCGCCGCCCGCTCGCCCTTGGGAAACAGGCAGACCGTGTCGGGCCCCAGAAACGGCCGGGCGAAATCAAGCAGCCGGTCGAGCGGCGCCAATGCCCGCGCGGTCACGACATCGACCGAGTGCGGCGGCACGGCGGCGATGCGGCAAGGGCGGATCGTCACACTCGCCTCGGCGACAAGCGCCGCCTCGCGCAGAAACGCCGCTTTGCGCGAATCCGCCTCGATCAGCTCGACCCCGGCTACGCCGAGAATCGCCAGAACCAGACCCGGAAACCCGGCGCCGCTGCCGAGATCGATCAGGCTCTGCGCACCATCGGGCACAATCGGCAGCAGCTGCGCCGAATCGAGAACGTGGCGCCGCCACAGATCGGCGATCGTGTCGCGCCCGACGAGATTTATCCGCGCCGACCATCGCGTCAGCAATTCCGCGTAGGCCTCGAGTTCGCGCCAGTGTTTCACGTGAAACAGAAACGATCTCTGCAAAGCCGTGCGCGCTCAGCGGCGGCGGGTCGTCATGCCGCACGCCGCCTCACATGCTTCAACAGCGCGACCAGCGCCGCCGGCGTCACCCCCGAGATCCGCGCCGCAGCGCCCAAGGTCGCCGGCCGGGCGGTCGCGAGCTTGTCACAGATCTCCCGCGACAGGCTGCCGACCGCCGCGTAATCGAGATCGGGCGACAGCAGCAGCACCTCGTCGCGCCGGAACGCGGCAATATCGCGCTCCTGGCGCTCGAGATAGCCGGCATAGCGCGCATCGATCTCGACCTGCTCGACGATCTCCGGCATCAGTCCAGCGAGCTCGGGCCAGATCGCCGCCAGTCTTGCGAGGTCGATCCCGGGATAGGCGAGCAATTCCGCGGCATTGCGGGCGGCGCCGTCCTCGTTGACCGCGATCCCGTGGCGCTTCAACGCCGGCGGCGTCATCCGCAGCTGGGCAAGCCGATCGCGGGCCTCGCCGAGCGCCGCAATCTTGGTCGCAAATTTCTCGGCGCGGCCGGCGGCGACACAGCCGAGGCGCACCCCGATCGGGGTCAACCGCTGATCGGCGTTGTCGGCGCGGAGGACCAGCCGATACTCGGCACGCGAGGTGAACATCCGGTAGGGCTCGCTGGCGCCGCGGGTGACGAGGTCGTCGATCAGCACGCCGATATAGGCGTCGGCGCGGTCGAGAACGAGCGGCTCAGCCCCCGACGCCGCGAGTGCCGCGTTGATCCCGGCGATCACCCCTTGCGCCGCCGCCTCCTCATAGCCGGTCGTGCCGTTGATCTGGCCGGCGAAATAGAGGCCGGGAACCCGCCGGGTCTCCAGGCTCGGATAAAGCTCGCGCGGATCGACGAAATCATACTCGATCGCGTAACCGGGCCGCCGCATCGCCGCGCGTTCGAGCCCAGGGATGGTTTGCAGCATCGCCTCCTGCACATCGCGCGGCAATGAGGTCGAGATGCCGTTTGGGTAGATCGTGTCGTCGTCGAGCCCTTCCGGCTCAAGAAAGATCTGGTGCCCCTCGCGCTCGGCGAAGCGCACGATCTTGTCCTCAATCGAAGGGCAGTAGCGCGGCCCGATGCCGGTGATGTCGCCCGAATACATCGGCGAGCGCTCGAGATTAGCGCGGATCAGCGCGTGGGTCGCCGGGGTCGTCGTCGTGATGTGGCAGGCGATTTGCGGCGTCGTGATCCGCTCGGTCATGAATGAAAACGGCGGGGGTGGGTCATCACCCGGCTGGCTGTCGAGCCCGGCCCAGTCGATCGTTTTCCCATCGAGCCGGGGCGGGGTGCCGGTCTTGAGCCGGCCGAGGGCGAACCCGGTGCGGGCGAGGGTCTGCGGCAGCCCGCGCGATGGCGGGTCGCCGACCCTTCCTGCTGGGATCTTTTCCTCGCCGATGTGGATCAGACCATTCAGAAATGTGCCGGTGGTCAACACCACCCGGCCCGCCGCGATCTCACGCCCGTCACCGAGCACAACCCCACAAATCCGGCCATCGCGGTCGAGCGACAGATCCTCTGCCGCGCCCTCGACGATGTCGAGACCGGCGGTTTCGGCCAGCAATTCACCGACCGCCCGGCGATAAAGCTTGCGGTCGGCCTGGGCGCGTGGCCCGCGCACCGCCGCGCCCTTGCTGCGGTTTAGAATACGGAACTGGATGCCGGCCCGGTCGATCGCGCGGCCCATGACTCCGTCGAGCGCATCGATTTCGCGCACGAGATGCCCCTTGCCGAGCCCGCCGATCGCCGGATTGCACGACATCTCGCCGATCGTCGCCCGCTTGTGGGTCAGCAATACGGCGCGCGCCCCCAGCCGTGCCGCCGCAGCCGCCGCTTCGCACCCCGCATGCCCGCCGCCAACCACGACGACGTCGTAACGCCCGACAATCTCATTCATGGCCGCGGAATGTATGGAGCCCGGTCAGACGTGTCGAGGTTTCACGTGAAACAGCCGCCGCTGGGCCCCGCACGGCAGCCGATAGCGGATCAGTTCGATTTTTGACCAAACCTCCTTCATTGCCGGTCTTGGCTTTCGTCGCGGAAAAACGGCATCGAGATCTGCTTGCCGCTCGGCCAAATTTGTAGAACATCCATAATCTCATAATCGTTTCTGATTTGTCCCGACGGCGTTTGGCGCTGAGTGATGCGCAGTTTAACAAGGAGTTTGTCTCCGACACCGAAACGCTCTCCATCGACAAACACCCTGGAAAGGAATCGCTGGTCAGAAATGTCCGCAGACAACCTCGTTTCCCCATAGAAAAACTGCCATTTTTCTCCAGGTACAAACACCGGTGCTCTCAACGTAAATATAGCGTTTAAGGACTGAGCGGAAATCCCCAAATCCTCCGCAATCTCTTTAACATAGAAGGAGTCTATGTCGGATTTTGCGACGATCCCTACTACACGACTCCCGTCTCTAAATTCTAATGTGTCTATGCCCTCTGCCCTAAGCGGGCGCACAATTTCGCGCTGAACTTTAGCGATCTTAGGGTCATTCGCCAGCTTGTAAACCTGTTCAGGAATTGAAACGGTGTTGCGGTCCCCCTCAAATACTATATTATAAACAATACTGCCCACAGTTTGATCTAGTCGTACAGCATTGGCAATAGCCCGCCCCTTGCGTAGTTTCAAAAACCCAAATAAACTGAGCGTGCCAGTTGGGCCCAGTAGTCCAATCCACTCGAGTAACGTTTTTGCCGTGGTAATATGATCTTCGCCCAGTAAAGTCTTAACTTGCTCATACAGAGATTGGATTAGCTCAAAATGGATATCAAAGCATTTTCGCTCAAAGTCGGCGCGAACGCGGACAGCAACCTCTGCACGGCCTTCGTTCAAGATTCGGTTGGCCTCACGGCATAGATTCCCAACGGCGAGAAGGGCAGGAGCTAATTCGTCAACATCCATCGCATGATCGCGAAGCGCCTCGCCATCATACGCGAGTTGAAAGTCGGCCCGGCTCATGCGGATAGACTAACAGATTACGCGAGGAGAAAAGTGGGGAAAACTCCCACGCGCTCGGCAAATCACCCCGCGCGATTCATTACGGGTGGTGACTCAGCTACATAATTCCGGTCATTTGCCGATGCAGAAGTCGCGGAAGATCACGTCGAGCAGGTCTTCGACATCAACCGTGCCGGTGATTCGGCCGAGGCTGCGCAAGGCGAGGCGAAGGTCTTCGGCCTGTAATTCCGGCAAGGTCGCCTCGAGAGCTCGGTGCAGCGAAACTGCGGCCTCTTCGAGCGACTGGCGGTGGCGGGCGCGGGTCAGAACCGGGGCTTCCAACCGATAAGCGTGGGCAATCCGATCGGAAAGAGCTGCTAGCAGTGCGTCGAGTCCTGCGCCGGTCAGAGCCGAGACTGCCAGCGCGGCTTGCGGAAGCGAGGCGGTGCCATGCTGCCCCCACCCCAACCCTCCCCCGCCTGCGGGGGAGGGAGTTTGCCGCTCGATTCTGCACGAGCCCGGTGCCATCCCCTCCCCCGCTTGCGGGGGAGGGCTAGGGTGGGGGCCGTCCGAGCTCGGCGACAACAGGTCGATCTTGTTCGCCACCAACAAAGTATCAGCGCCGGGCCAGGCCGCGGCGCCGGTGGCTTCGGCGGGGTGACGCGCGTCGAAGACGAATAGCCGGATCTCGGCCTCCTCGGCGCGACGCAGGGCGCGGCGCAATCCTTCCTGCTCGATCATGTCAGTGCTGTCGCGCAAGCCCGCGGTGTCGGCCAAAACGACCGGGTAGCCGTTAAGGTCGATCGCAACCTCCACGATGTCGCGGGTGGTGCCGGCGATTGGCGAGGTGATCGCCGCCTCGCGTCGGGCGATCCGGTTGAGCAGGCTCGATTTGCCGGCATTCGGCGGTCCGATGATCGCGACACTGATGCCCTCGCGCAGCCTTTCGCCGCGATGGCCGTCAGCGAGGTGGCGGTCGATTTGAGCGGCAAGATCGGCGGTCTCGGCGAGGGTCCGGCGTTCGATCTCCGGGGGCAGATCCTCGTCGGGGAAATCGATCGCGGCTTCGAGATGGGCGAGGATATGGGTCAGGCGCTGCGCCCAGTCGCGATAGAGGTTGCCGAGCGCGCCGTCGAGCTGGCGCAGTGCTTGGCGGCGCTGCGCCTCGGTCTCGGCCGCGGCGAGATCGGCGACCGCCTCGGCCTGCACGAGGTCGAGCTTGCCGTTCAGAAACGCGCGGCGGGTGAACTCCCCGGGCTCGGCGAGGCGCAGCGTGAGCCGGCTCAGTACCTCGATGAATGCAGCGAGCACAGCGCGGCTGCCGTGCAGATGAAATTCGGCGACATCCTCGCCGGTGGCGCTGTTCGGCGCCGGGAACCACAGCACCAACCCGTCGTCTAGCGGCTCGCCGTCCGCCGGGTTGACAAACCGTCTGCGCCGCGCCGATCGCGGCGGTGGCAAATCGCCCGCGACCAGCGAGACGACCCGCACGGTGTCGGGTCCCGACAGCCGCAAGATGGCTATGGCGGCGCGGCCTACCGCCGTCGCCGGTGCGAAAATGGTGTCTGTCGTGAGCGCGGCGGTCGTCAGTGCGCCGGCGGCTTTTGGTCGGGCTGCAGCATCAGCCGTTCGACGCGACCGCCCTCGACCAGATGCTTCTGCACAATCTCGTCGATATCTTCGGTGGTTTCGTAACGGTACCACACCCCTTCAGGATAGATGACCATGTTCGGGCCGAGTTCGCAGCGGTCGAGACAGCCCGCGGCGTTGGGGCGAATATTCTCGACGCCGGCCGCGCGCGCCCTCTCGCGCATATAGGCACGCAACTTGTCCACTCCCCCGCCGACCTGTGAGCGGGCCATGCAGCAGCCCCGGGGATGGCCGTCCGGCCGCACATTGGTGCACATGAAGATGTGCCGCGTGTAGAAGAGCTGCGGATCGCCGGGTGCGTCTGCCATTGTCGTTTCTCCGGTTTGGGTAGCGCGCGGCGGAGCGAATGATGCAGACCGCCGTGGTGAGAGTAGAGTACGAGCCTAACCCGTCGCGGCACAGAGGGCAAATGCATCCGCCGCCCTGGCCCCGACTATCTGCCCCGACTATCTGCATGGCAGGAGCCCAATGGAGCGCAACCGCCTCGGCGAGGAAACGAGCCCTTATCTTCTGCAGCACCGCGACAATCCGGTTCACTGGCAACCTTGGGATCAAGCGGCGTTGGAAGCGGCCAAAGCGGCCGGCAAGCCGATCCTGCTGTCGGTCGGCTACGCGGCCTGTCATTGGTGCCATGTCATGGCGCGGGAGAGTTTCGAAGACCCGGAGATCGCGGCGACGATGAACCGGCTCTTCGTCAACATCAAAGTCGACCGCGAGGAGCGGCCCGACCTCGACCAGATCTATCAGCACGCGCTGGCATTGATGGGTGAGCAGGGCGGCTGGCCACTGACGATGTTCCTGACCCCTGACGGCGAGCCGTTCTGGGGCGGGACCTATTTCCCGCCCGATCACCGCTGGGGACGGCCCGGATTTCCGCAAGTGCTCGAGGCGATCAGCGAGGCCTATGCCGGCAAACGCGATGATGTGGCGAAAAATGTCGTGGTCTTACGCGAGGCGCTGCAGCGGCTCGGCCAGCCGCAGCAGGGCGGCGCCATCCTGCCCCAACAGCTCGACCCGATCGCCGAGCGGCTGTTGCGTGAGATCGACCAGATCCATGGCGGCATCGGCACCGCACCCAAGTTCCCGCAATGCGCGATCCTCGAATTGTTTTGGCGGGCTTGGAAGCGCACTCACAGCACGCCCTACCGCGATGCCGTAACAAAGGCTCTCGACGCGATGTGCCAGGGCGGCATCTATGACCATCTGGGCGGCGGCTTCGCCCGCTATTCGACCGATGCGCGCTGGCTGGCGCCGCACTTCGAAAAGATGCTCTACGACAATGCCGAGCTGGTCGATCTGTTGACCCTCGTATGGCAGGAGACGAAGAGCCCGATCTATCGACAGCGGATCGACGAAACGGTGGGCTGGGTCGACCGCGAGATGCGGACGCCGGGAGGCGGTTTCGCGAGCAGTCTGGACGCCGACAGCGAGCATGAAGAAGGCAAATTCTACGTCTGGTCGGAAGCCGAGATCGATGCGGTGCTGAACGACCGAGCGCCTCTATTCAAAGGCTTTTACGACGTAACGCCGGCGGGCAATTGGGAGGGTCACACGATCCTCAACCGAATGAATTCGCCGGCGATAGCCAATCCCGAGACCGAACGCGAGTTGGCGCTATGCCGAGACCTGCTGTTCCGGGCGCGCGGGGTGCGAGTGCGGCCCGGCTGGGACGACAAGGTGCTCGCCGATTGGAACGGGCTGATGATCGCGGCGATGGCCAATGCCGGCCTCGTCTTCAAGCGCCCGGATTGGATCGAAACCGCGCGTGCCGCCTTCGACTTTACCTGTCAGCACATGACCCTACCGAATGGGCGCCTGCTGCACAGCTGGCGAGAGAACCGTGCCCGCCATCCGGCCAGCGTCGACGATTACGCCAATCTCTGCCGCGCCGCGCTATCACTTTATGAAGCGACCAGCGACGATCGTCTGCTCGTGCAGGTGCACGATTGGGTGGCGATCCTCGACCGTCACTATTGGGACGCGGCGGGGGCCGGATATTTCTTTTCGGCGGACGACACCGAGGCGCTGATCGCCCGCGCGAAGACCGCTGCCAATTCGGCCGTCCCGGCCGGCAACGGCACCCTCGTCGGGATGTTGAGCCGGCTCGCGATCTTGACCGGCGACGATGCCTATCGCCGCCGCGCCGAAGCAATCGTCGAGACGTTTTCCGGGGAACTCGCGCGCAATTTCTTTCCGCTGGCGACGTTGCTCAATAACGCTGAAGTGCTGGCCGAGCCGTTGCAGATCGTGATTATCGGCGACCCCGGCGACGCGGCGTTTGACGCCCTGCACTGCGCCGTTTACAGCGCGTCGCTGCCGAACCGGGTGGTTCTCTCGCTGCCGCCAGGCCGCGAGTTGCCGGCCGAGCATCCAGCGCACGGCAAGGGTCTCGTAGACGATCGCGCCGCCGCCTATGTGTGCCGCGGCCCGGTGTGCTCGCTGCCGCTGACCGACCCGGAGAAACTGGCCGCCAACCTCGTCGAACAACGCTGACGTCTGGGATGGTCTTATCCGGGCGGACGACGGTCTTGCTGCCAAGCGTATTCTCTTGGAACTGGAACGCGCTGATCCAGCCGGTCTATCTTGCGCGCTCCTCGCCGGCGGGCAGAAGGTCGCCTTACCGGCTCCATTGTTGATCTGAGGCGGGAAGGGAAACGCTATGGTTCACGCAATTCGTTTCGAGCAGGCCGGCGGCCCCGAGGTCTTGTCCTGGCGGGAGGTTGAGGTCGGCAAGACCGGTCACGGCCAAGTGCGGCTGCGCCACACCGCGGTTGGTCTCAATTACATAGACACCTATCAGCGCAGCGGGCTCTACCCGATGCCAATGCCGAGCGGACTCGGCTCCGAGGCGGCCGGCGTCGTCGAGGAGGTTGGGCCGGGGGTCAGCGGGCTCAAACCCGGCGACCGCGTCGCCTATGCCGGCGGCCCGATCGGCGCCTATGCCGAGGGCCGCGTCATGCCGGCCGACCGCCTCGTCACGGTGCCTGCAGGCATCACCGATAGCCAGGCCGCGGCAATGATGCTCAAAGGCATGACCGCGTGGTATTTGGTTCGGCGCACCCATCCGGTGAAGCGCGGCGAAACGATCCTAATACATGCTGCAGCCGGAGGAGTCGGGCTGATTGTCTGCCAATGGGCCAAGCATCTTGGCGCCACCGTAATCGGCACCGTCGGCGACGATGACAAGGCCGCACTCGCCAAGAAAAACGGGTGCGACTATCCGGTCAACTATCGCCGCGAAGACTTCGTCGCCAGGGTTGCCGAAATCACCGGCGGCAAAAAGCTCCCCGTAGTTTACAACTCAGTCGGCAAGGATACTTTCTATAAATCGCTCGATTGCCTGGCGCCGCTCGGACTAATGGCCTCCTTCGGGCAGTCCTCGGGGGCAATCGGTCCGGTTGATATCGGCATTCTCGCCGCCAAAGGCTCGCTGTTCCTGACCCGGCCGACATTGAACACCTACACCGCAAGCCGCGAGGATCTGGTGACCGCCTCGCGTGAATTGTTCGAGGTCGTCGCAAGCGGTGCAGTAAAGATCGCGGTCAACCAGACCTATCCGCTGCGCGAGGCCGCACGCGCGCACCGCGACCTGCAAGACCGCAAGACGACCGGCCAGACCGTTCTTACTGTATAGAGACTGGTAACGGCATCTCTTCGTCATCGGGAGAAGCAACGCGACGAAGCAATCTCAATTAGCGGAGCAAGCCGGAATGAGATTGCTTCGCTTCGCTCGCAATGACAGATCGCCGAACCTGGTCCTAGGTATTCATCGCGTCGAAGAACTCAGTGTTCGACTTCAATTCCTTGAGTTTGTTGATCAGGAATTCGAGGCCGTCGACGGTGCCCATCGGGGTCAGCACCCGGCGCAATACCCACATCTTCGACAATACGCCGCGGTCGACCAACAGCTCTTCCTTGCGGGTGCCGGATTTGGTGATGTCGATCGACGGAAAGGTGCGCTTGTCGGCGACCTTGCGGTCGAGCACGATTTCGGAATTGCCCGTGCCCTTGAACTCCTCGAAGATCACCTCGTCCATGCGCGAGCCGGTGTCGATCAGCGCCGTCGCGATGATGGTCAGCGAGCCGCCCTCCTCGATGTTGCGCGCGGCACCGAAGAAACGCTTTGGCCGCTGCAGGGCGTTGGCGTCGACGCCACCAGTCAAGACCTTGCCGGAAGACGGAACGACCGTGTTGTAGGCGCGGGCGAGGCGGGTGATCAAGTCGAGCAGGATCACGACGTCGCGCTTGTGTTCGACCAGCCGCTTGGCCTTCTCGATCACCATCTCGGCGATCTGGACGTGGCGCTGGGCCGGCTCGTCAAAGGTCGAGCTGATGACCTCGCCCCGCACCGAGCGGGCCATGTCGGTGACCTCCTCGGGCCGTTCGTCAATCAGCAGCACGATCAGATAGACCTCGGGGTGGTTTGCGGCGATTGCGTGGGCAATGTTCTGCAGCATCACCGTCTTGCCGGCGCGCGGCGGCGACACGATGATCGCCCGCTGCCCCTTGCCGAGCGGCGTGATCAGGTCGATGACCCAAGTCGTCACATCCTTGCGAGTCGAATCGTCGAATTCCAGCTGCAACTTCTCTTCAGGGTAGAGCGGTGTCAGATTGTCGAAGTTGATCCTCTGGCGCAGGCGGTCGGGCTCGTCGAAATTGATCCCGCTCACCTTGAGGAGCGCAAAATACCGCTCACCATCGCGAGGCGAGCGGATTTCGCCCTCAACCGTGTCGCCGGTGCGCAATCCAAACCGCCGCACCTGGCTCGGGCTGACATAGATGTCATCGGGGCCGGGCAGGTAATTGGCTTCAGGAGATCTTAGAAAACCAAACCCGTCAGACAGCACCTCGAGCACGCCGTCGCCGGAAATCGGCACGTCGTTCTCGGCAAGCTGTTTCAGAATTGCGAACAGCATATCCTGCTTGCGCAGGGAGGATGCGTTCTCGATTTCGAGCTCTTCGGCGAATGCCAGCAGCTCGGCTGGTGTTTTTCGTTTGAGTTCCTGGAGATTCATGGAGCTTCGTGTCGCGGTGGGGACAAGGCTCGCCCATCCAGGGCATTCCTGCGGATAAATTCGCAGGCTCTAAGGTCAGGCGAGGGATGGCGGGAATTGCCGGGAGAAAAGGCGGATGCCCGTAGGCCATTCCCCTTAGCCAAAGCAAATAGGCGTGTCAAACCCGATATCAAGATCCCCCGAACTTATGAAAAAAATGCCAACGCCCTTAGAACGGCTTGACCACGACGAGCACGATGATGGCAATCAGCGCCAAAGTCGGAAGCTCGTTGATCGCCCGAAAAAAGTTGGGTGAGTGCCAGTTGCGATCCGCAGCTAAGGCCCTGCGCCAGCGCGCCAGGCATCCGTGATAGGCAACCAGCCCGGCAACGAGAACAAGCTTGGCCCAAATCCAGCCTCGATGCCAGTCAACCAAATCGGGCGTGACCGCCAGCACCAGACCGAAGCCCAGCGTCGCCAGCATCGCCGGGTTCATAATGCCCCGCAGCAGACGGCGTTCCATAATCTTGAACGTCTCCGACTGATCGGACCCAACCGGCGCCATCGCGTGATAGACGAACAGGCGCGGCAGGTAGAGTAGTCCGGCCATCCAGGCGACAACCAAGACGATATGGGCCGACTTGATCCAGGGATATGCGTCAATCAGCCAAACGCTCACATCCGGCCTCCGGCAACCGCGCAGGAGCGGGCGAAGGCAGAGCAAGCCGCTAACCCCGAGGCCGGGCCGGCGCCCCGGACCAGATCGGCGAGCGCGGCGATAAACGCGGGCGCGGTGCCCACGGTTGCGACCCGATGATAGGCCGGGACGCCGCTCCTTTCCGCGAGATCACGATAGTCGATGTCAAGCTCGACCAGCGTCTCAGAATGCTCCGAAACAAACGAGATCGGCGCCACCACCAGTGGCACACCCTCGCTTCCGGCGCGCCGGATTTCCGCATCGGTCGCCGGGCCGATCCATTCGAGCGGGCCCACTCAACTCTGGTAGCACACCTGCCAATCAAGACCGGGCTGCGCGAGCTTCTCGACAACCGCACGCGCCGTCATTTCGACCTGACTGGGATAGGGATCCCCGGCCTGCACGATCCGTTTTGGCAGGCCATGCGCGGTCAACAGCAGACGTGGCGCTTTACCGTGGCTGCTGGCTGTGGCCAGCTCCGGTCGAAATCAGCTCGGCAACGGCGTCTATAAATCCGCTCTCGGCGGGATAACAGCAGACGCTCCGCGTTGACCCGTTAAGCCCTTGCTGCACCGCTGCTCGCCGCCATTCGGCGAGCGAGGAAGCCGTCGTCGTGGTCGAGAATTGAGGATAGAGCGGCAGAGAGACGATCTCGTCCGGCCCCCATTCGGCGACTGCACACGCCGCTTCCGAACTCGTCGGATGCCAATAGCGCATCGCGACAAAGCAGCGATGTCGATCGCCGAGAACCGCCTCCAGTGCCCGCGCCTGCGCCTCGGTATTAGCAAGCAGCGGCGATGCTCCGCCCAGCCGTGCGTAGATTTCGCGCGCTGTCCCGGCCCGCCTCCGAGCTACGAGCCACGCCAGCGGCAACCGCAATAGAGCTGGCAGGCGGATGATCGCAGGATCCTTGAACAGATTGAATAAAAACGGTTTGACCGCATCGAGCGAATCGGGACCGCCAAGATTCATCAAGATGATCGCGATGCGCGCCATGTCAGTCGTCGGCGATCGGCTCCGCGAGAAGGCGAGCGAGCATGGCAACATTCTCAGTCGGTGTTTCCGGCAGCACCCCATGACCGAGATTGAAGACCCAGGGTCCGCCGGCAAAGTCCCGACGCATTTTGCGGACGGCAGTTTCGAGCGCAACGCCGCCGGTCAGCAGAAGGACAGGATCGAGATTGCCTTGCACGACCGCGAGCGGACGCAGCTTGGCGCAAGCGAACCCGGTGGGCACGGAGGTATCGAGCCCCACCGCATCGATGCCGGTCTTCGCGGCATACTGCTCATAGAGCAAGCCGGCGCCGCGCGGAAAGCCGATGATCGGACAGTCGGGATGCCGGCTTTTCAACGCGGCAACGATCCCCTTTGTCGGCGCGGTGACCCATTGTGCGAAAGCCGCCTCCGGCAAAACGCCGGCCCAACTATCGAACAACTGAACGATCTCCGCACCCGCCGAAATCTGCGCCGACAGAAGTTCTATCGTGGTTTCGACCAGAATCTCGATCAGCGCCGCAAAGCCTTCGGGATCGCGATAGGCCCAGGCCTTGACCCTGCGGAAGTCCCGACTGGTTCCGCCCTCGACCATATAGGTTGCGACTGTCCAAGGCGCGCCCGCGAAACCAATCAGCGCGGTCTCCGAACCAAGCGCGGCGGTAACCCGCCGAACTGCGTCGAAGACGGGTTCGAGGCGCCCTGTAGCGCCTGCTTTCTTGAGCTGCGCCACCCTGCTGTTATCGGCGACCGGGTCGAGCACCGGTCCTTCGCCGTCACGAAAGCTCACTCCCTGACCCAGCGCGTAGGGCAGCATTAGAATGTCCGAGAACAGGATCGCGGCGTCCATGCCGTACCGCCGCACCGGCTGCAAGGTCAATTCTGTGGTCAGGGTCGGGGTCAGGCACAGGGCGACGAAATCCTTGGCTCGGGCCCGGACCTCGCGATATTCCGGCAGATAACGGCCGGCCTGTCTCATTAGCCACCATGGTACTCGCGAGACGGCCTCACCAGCCAGCGCGCGCAGCAGTGGCTTGGTCTTATCGCGGACCATCGTGACTATTCTCCTCTCATTCATGTAAGTTTCTTAGATGGTAGAAAGTAGTGGGTGCCGTGGATACCGGGGATTGCAATTCATCCTGCATTTGTGCACTGAGGAAACGGCCTGATTATGCCCAGTGATATATCTGTGTGTGAAAGCGATGATTCCCACCGTTAGAGAGGACTTTCAGCTGCTGTATATAAAAGGTAAAATGGGGATAGACGGCTGCGGACCCTGCACAATCCCCGAGTTTGCAGGCAGCCGCACCACTGTATCCCCAGGTGGGAGAAATTGGTGGTGATGAAAGCGGAGCGAGGACAAAAATCGACGCCGTCAGCGGATAGCCCACGTTCTGTGGGTCGTTTGGCGACGATTCACACCTTCCTTGGGATGACATTATCGGATCGGGTCAGCTCGCCGTGACCCGGTTTCATCTCCATCTCGTTTCCGACTCCACCGGGGAAACGGTGCATTCGGTAGCTCGCGCCTGCCTCGTCCAATTCGACGATGCGCAGCCTGTCGAGCACGTCTGGAGCATGGTGCGCACTCGCAACCAAATCGACCGGGTTATCGCCGGTGTCGAGGCCAACCCTGGCGTGGTGTTGTTTACCCTGGTCAGCGATCAACTGCGCCAACTGCTGCAGCAAGGTTGTCGCCGTCTCCAGCTGCCGGCTATTCCAATCCTCGATCCGGTCATCGGAGCGCTCGCGTCCTATCTTCATCGCGAGAGTCGGGGCGTGCCGGGAAAACAGCATCTTCTCGACAGCGAGTACTTTGCCCGCATCGACGCTATGACGTTTGCCCTCAACCACGACGATGGGCAGTCGAGCTGGGGGCTCGATGATGCTGATGTCTGCCTTGTCGGCGTGTCGCGCACGTCAAAGACGCCGACCTGCCTTTATCTGGCGAATCGCGGAGTAAAGGCTGCGAACGTGCCGTTTGTCCCTGGCGTACCGCTGCCGCCTGAACTGATTAATGCCAAACGGCCGCTGATCGTTGGGCTGACCAACGATCCCGAACGGCTGATCCAGCTACGCCGTAATCGGCTCAATATGCTGCATCATGACGAGACCACCGATTACACCGATATCGATGCGGTGCGCGCCGAAGTCCGTGAGGCGCGGCGGGTGTTTACGGAACGGCACTGGCAGGTCATCGACGTGACTCGCCGCTCGATCGAGGAGACTGCGGCAGGGATCCTGAAGCTCTTGGCGCGGCGCCATGGCCTTGGCGACTGACGAGCTGATTCTTGGCTTGCCGGCTTGGTTCGCGCCAGGCTGTCGGCTGCCGCTGGATCGATTTTCGAGCCGGGTCGGGTGAAGTCGGCGGAAGCGCCGTTAAGGCGCGCTTTTCGCGCAAATTGGCGGACGAGAGCAGATTGCGCGTTCGCCCTCACTGCGCGGATACGCCGCGCTCGCCAGCTAAGAAAACGGACGAAGATGGCTTCGAGATCGATCATCGTGATAATGGCTTCAGCATGAAAATTACCGGAGCGACGCGGCTCGCCGGCATCATGGGATGGCCGGTGGCTCATTCGCGTTCGCCCTTGCTGCATGGTTTCTGGCTCGACGAGACCGGTGTCGACGGTGCCTATCTGCCGTTGCCGGTGCGGCCCGAGAACATCGAGCCGGCGTTACGCGCGCTGCCAATCCTGGGCTTTCGCGGTTGCAATCTGACAATTCCACACAAGCAGGCAGTGCTCAAGGTGGCCGATCGGGTCGATCGGCTGGCCCGGCGCATCGGGGCGGCCAATACCGTTGTCGTCGCTGCCGATGGCAGTCTCGAAGCCAGCAACACCGATGCGTATGGGTTTCGCGAAAACTTGCGCGAGGCTGTGCCGGGTTGGAACCCCGCGGAGAGGCCAGCGGTGGTGCTCGGCGCGGGCGGTTCGGCGCGGGCGGTAGTGGCCTCGCTCATCGATGCCGGGGTCGGCGAGATTCGCCTTGTCAACCGCACACGCAGCCGCGCCGAGGTCGTTGCCGCCGATCTAGCGACTGCCCAGGCGCGGATTTCGGCTCATTCGTGGGATGAGGCGGTCGCGGTCCAGGATGGCGCCGGGCTGCTGGTCAATACAACGAGCCTCGGCATGGCCGGAGAACCACCGCTCGATCTTGATCTCTCGTTGCTGCCGCTTTCGGCGCCAGTTGCCGATATCGTCTATGTGCCGCTCGAAACTGGTTTGCTGAAATCGGCGAGGCGGCACGGCCACCCGGTAGTCGATGGCCTTGGCATGCTGCTGCACCAGGGGCGCCCGGGTTTCGAGGCTTGGTTTGGCGCCAAGGTGCGGGTCAGCCGCGCCCTTCGGAACGCGATTATGGCAACTCTGGCGCCGCCGCGGTGATCGTCGTCGGGCTTACCGGCTCGATCGGCATGGGCAAGAGTACCGCGGCTGCGATGCTGCGGCGGATGCGGGTGCCGTTGTTTGACGCCGACCAGGCGGTACACCAGTTGTTGGCGCCGGGCGGGGCCGCGGTGGCTCCAGTTGCCGCGGCGTTTCCTGGGGTTCGCAACGCGGCGGGCGGCATCGATCGCCGACTTCTCGGACCACGGGTTTTTGGCAATCCCGAGATGCTCGCCCGATTGGAGAAGATCATCCATCCGATGGTCGCCGATTATGAGAAGCGGTTTCTGGCGCGGGCGCGGGCCCGGCGACAACCGATCGCCGTACTCGATGTGCCATTGCTGTTCGAGAGCCGCGGAGCGGGGCGTTGCGATTACGTCGTAGTGGTCTCAGCACCGGCGATGCTGCAGCGGCAGCGCGTGATGCGCCGACTGGGGATGACCGAGGAGCGCTTTCTCGCCATCCTCAAACAGCAGATGCCTGATGCAGAAAAACGCCGGTGCGCCGATTTCGTCGTGCCGACCGGGCTTGACCGAAGGTCGAGCTTGCGGCGCCTGCGGGCGATTGTCAGAGTTCTGCGCAGGGGAAAGCCGCGGCTCGCCGGCAGGGACTGGCGGGTAGCGCACAACCAGCGGCGGCGAGGCCGGTAATGCGCGAAATCGTCTTGGATACCGAAACGACCGGGCTCGACCCGCAGGCCGGCCACCGAATCGTTGAGATCGCCTGCATCGAGCTGCTGCACCACATCCCGACCGGTCGCGATTTTCACCGCTACGTGAACCCGGGGCGCGACATGCCCACGGACGCGCTTTTGGTGCACGGGCTAACCGCGGAGTTTCTCGCTCCGCATCCGCCGTTTGCCGCGATCGCCGACGATTTGCTCGCATTTGTCGGCTCGGATCCGTTGGTGATCCACAATGCCGAATTCGACCTGGCGTTCCTGAATATGGAGTTTGCTCGGCTCGACCGCCCGCCGATTGCGATCTCGCACGTCGATACCTTGGCGATGGCCCGACAGCGCTATCCCGGCGCTCCGGCAAGTCTCGACGCGCTGTGCCGGCGCTTTGCCGTCGACGCGTCCGATCGGGTCAACCATGGGGCGAGGATCGATTGCAGCCTGCTTGCCGCGGTCTATCTCGAGTTGATTGGTGGGCGCCAGCCGGGCCTCGATTTTGTAGTCCCGGCGTCGGCTAACGCCACCGCGATTCGGGTTCTCCGCCCGCCGCGTCCGCACGCCGCCTCGGCCGAGGAGCTCGCCGCGCACCAGGCGCTGCTGACGCTGCTGACGGCGCCGATGTGGCTCGCCGAGACCTGAAGCTCAGACTGCCGCCTCGTCCTCGCCAGTGTCGGGCGCCGGCGGGGATTGGTGGCGGCGCAACAGTTCGGCAAAGTCGATCGGGTTGATCATCAGCGGCGGAAAACCCCCGTCGCGGGTCGCGTTGGCGATCACGGCGCGAGCAAACGGAAAGATGATCCGCGGCGACTCGACCAGAAGCAAGCTCGCCAGCATCGGCTCGGGCGCGTTTCTGACCGTCACTACCGCTGCGTAGATAAGCTCGACCAGAAACACCGGCTCTTCCTGCATTCGGGCTGTGACGTTAATCGTCAACACGACCTCATAGGTGTCGGGATTGAGGTTGTGCGCCGTCACGTCGACGTTTATCGCCACCTCGGGCTGGGCTGGTTGCTGGATCAGGCTCTGTGGCGCGCGCGGGTTCTCGAACGAGAAGTCCTTGATGTATTGAAGGTTGATGAATAATTGAGGGCCGTCCGTGGCGGCCGGCAATGCATCGGTCTCGCCGTTGCCTCGGGTCTCTCCTGCCATTATCCCCTCCCCGCGCCGAATCCCGACGAGCTGGCTGGCTAGCATGGATCGGGAAGGCGCATCAATCTTCGGCGCCGGTGCTCGACGCTAGGGAGGTCTGCACGGCAGCTTGGCCTCGGGGTCGAGTCGGCGCGTAGAATGCGAATCTCGGCGCCCTTAGCCCGCTTAGCGTTCGGGTCGTGATGGATCGCGGCAAAGATCCGACCGAACCAAGTGTGTCCGTGCCGGACCAGCATCACGAAAGGCCCGTTCCTGATCGGCCGGCATCGGGTCGTCGACCTTGCGATAATCGCCTTCGATCACGACTGGCGCGGCCGGTTCATTATCCAACCAACCCCACAGGCGGCGAACTATCCCGCGACGCAGTTGCGGGATCAGCAATCCGAACGCCGCCAAGTCACTGACGAAGCCGGGGATGATCAGCAGAAGGCCAGCGGCTCCCCGAAGCGAGGCGTCGAGCAGCCCTGGCACCAGCGGCTCGCCAGCGGCGAGACTGTGGTGCAGCCCCGACAGCAGCGAGAATTGTTTGGTGCGCAGAACCGCGATGCCCGCAGCGGTGCCAAGAGCGAGCAGCAGCAAGGTTGGCCCGAGACCGAGCCATGATACGACGGCCAAGGTCAGAAAAGTCTCAATCAGCAGATATGCTGTAAGCGCGCGTTTCAGCATCTGGTCAGGCCTGGCGCGCACCAGATGCGCTTGCCACGGCAGGCACGGCCCCCCATGTGAAGGAAATGCGAGGGCCATTCCCCGGCCCTGGCCGGAGAGTGGCGGGGCGCGCAAATCGATGGGCGATTTTCAATACTTTGACATCATCCTATTCGCGATGATCGCCGCCTTCCTGGTGCTGCGGCTGCGCAGCGTTCTCGGCCGTCGCACAGGCAACGAGCGGCGTCGCGAATTGTTCGTGCGGCGTACTGCGCCGATCGCCGACAAGCCGGTGCCCGAAAAAGTGGCGACGCCTGGCGACCCGGACAAGGACATGGCGAGCCTCCCGCCCGCGGGTAAACCCGCCGACGCGGTGGCCGATGGGCTGAGCCGGATTCGCCGCGCTGATCCGAGCTTCGATCCGTCGCAGTTTCTCGAAGGGGCGCGTACCGCCTTCGAGATGATCGTAAGTGCCTATGCCAAAGGCGACAAGTCGGGATTGCGGCCGCTGCTAAGCGATGAGGTGTACCAACCGTTCGCTGCAACGATCGACGAACGTGCCGCCGCCAAGGAGACATTCGAGACCAGCGACTTGCGTCTTGACGATGCCGAGATTGTCGACGCCGACCTGGCGGGGCGGACTGCTCGGGTGACGGTCAAGCTTGCATCGCGCCAGATCAACGTGACGCGTGCAATGGATGGTAGCATCGTCGACGGCGATCCCGATCATCCGGTCGAAAAGACCGATTACTGGACGTTTGCTCGCGACACCCGATCCGCCGATCCAAACTGGGTTCTCGTCGCCACTAGCAGCGAATAACCGTGAGCGCCGCCGGCTGCGTCGCGCGACGATCGGCGCTGCGATTACCGCGCTGGCGATCGGCCTCGCTCGCGACGCGGGCCCGCCGCGTCTGAGCTTGACGCCTGTCGGCTTCGACCGGCTGGCGGGATGGGCGGATGATGACGTCGCCGCAGCGCTCCCGGCCTTTGTTAAATCCTGTACCCGGTTTTTGACGGAGCCGAATTCAGCCCTGTTTGGTCCGATGGAAGCCAACGTAGATTTCGGCCAGATCGGCGACTGGCGGGCAGTCTGCCGAGATGCCGCGACGGTGTTGCCGGGTAACGATGAGGCTGCGCGCCGATTTTTCGAAGGCGAATTTATGCCGATGGCAGTCGCCGATTACGGTGCCCGCGAAGGCCTGTTCACCGGCTATTTCGAGATCGAGCTGAACGGCTCGCGTCGCCGGCACGGACCCTACCAGACGCCAATCTACCGGCGCCCCCCGGACCTCAACTCCGGCCCTCATTATTCGCGCGCGGAAATCGAAGATGGCGCGCTTGCCGGTCGCGCTCTCGAGCTCCTTTGGGTTGATGATCCGATCGACGCGTTCTTTTTGCAGATCCAGGGGTCGGGACGGGCTCGACTCGGGGACGGCCAAACCATTCGGCTCGGTTATGACGGTCAGAACGGGCTGCCTTATGTTCCGGTCGGCCGGTTCCTCGTCGAACGCGGCCAGATCCCCCGTGAGACACTGACGATGGCCTCGATCCGGACGTGGATGCACACGCATCGCGAGGCCGGGGCTGCGCTGCGCCGTGAGAACCCATCCTATGTGTTCTTCCGCGAGGTCAAGGGCGACGGCCCGATCGGGGCCGAGAAAATCGTGCTGACACCCGTGCGCAGCCTCGCCGTCGACCGCGCTTACATCCCGCTCGGCGCCCCTATCTGGCTCAACGCCAACGAACAGTTTGTGCCCAACGAGAGCTTGCATCGTCTGGTTATCGCTCAGGACACGGGCGGAGCGATAAAGGGCCCGGTGCGCGGCGATTTGTTCTGGGGCACCGGCCGCGCTGCCGGCGACCGGGCCGGCGAGATGGATGCCCGCGGTCGTTACTACCTGCTGCTGCCGCGCAGCCTCGCCGGCCGTCTCTCTGCCGAAGAGTCTCGCCGCTGACCGTCGGCCGATTGATTTGCCGCGGATGCGATGCCTAATTTCCGACACCTGCGATCGGGAGTGGCTGTGGATGGCGGAGAAGCGGGCCCGGGTGGCTCTATTCGTGACGTGCCTGATCGATTTGTTCCGGCCGACGGTGGGGTTTGCCGCCGTCAAATTGCTGGAAGAGGCCGGCTGCACGGTCGAAGTGCCGCGGGCGCAGACCTGTTGCGGTCAGCCGGCCTACAACTCAGGCGATCGTGCTAACGCAAAGGCCATTGCGCTGCAGGTTATCGATGCATTTGCCGGCTATGATTATGTGGTCGCTCCGTCCGGGTCTTGTGCCGGTATGATCCGTCAGCATTACCCCGAGGCGTTTGCCGACGACCCGGCGCTGTTGCCGCGGGCACAGGAACTGGCTGCGCGAACCTGGGAGCTGGTCTCGTTCCTTGTTGATGTCCGTGGTATGCAGGCGGTCACCGCGAGGTGGGAGCGCACCGCCACTTATCACGACGCCTGCTCGGGGTTGCGCGAGCTCGGCGTTCGGGATCAGCCGCGCCGGCTGCTCGCCTCGGTCGTGGGGTTAGGGCTGCGCGAACTTCCGGGGGCGGAGATCTGCTGTGGTTTTGGCGGCACCTTCTGCGTCAAATACCCGGACATTTCGGACAAAATGGTCGGCGACAAGACAGCGGACATCGCCGCCACCGGCGCCGAGGTGGTCTTGGCCGGCGACCTAGGCTGCCTGTTGAACATCGCCGGCAAGATCACTCGCCAGGGGCGGTCGATCGAAGTCCGCCATGTCGCTGAGGTGCTCGCTGGCATGACCGACAGTACACCGCCGATTGCGATGCCGCGCTAGCGCCGATGCTCGCCGCCAGTCGCAATTTCGAGGCGAACGCCCGCGCCGGCTTAGCCGACGAAAATCTCCAACGCGCGTTGGAGATGATGACGCAGAGCGGGTTTCCGCTGCGCCGCCGAGACGCGGTTGCGCGGCTGCCCGAATTCGAGGCACTGCGCGACATCGGTCGCGCGATCAAGGAGCACACGCTCGCTCATCTCGACTTCTACCTCGAACTTTATGAGCAGAACGTTCTCGCCGCGGGTGGCGAGGTGCACTGGGCGCGCACTTCCCAAGAGGCGCGCGCGGCGGTGCTGAAGATCTGCCAATCGGCCGGCGCCAAGACCGTGACCAAGGGCAAGTCGATGATCGCGGAGGAGGTTGGGCTCAACGACTTTCTCGAAGAGAACGGCATCACCCCGGTCGAGACCGATCTCGGCGAGTACATCATCCAGCTGCGCCACGAGCCGCCGAGCCATCTGATTGCGCCGGCGATGCATCTGGTCAAGGAGCAGGTAGCCGATACCTTTCGCGCCGCGCACCAAGCGCTCGACCCAGGGCGGCCATTGGCCGAGCCGCGCCAGCTATGCGACGAGGCGCGGGCCTTGCTGCGGCCGCGGTTTCTCGCCGCCGATGTCGGCATCACCGGCGCGAACTTCCTCGTTGCCGAGACCGGCTCCAGCATCATCGTCACCAACGAAGGCAACGGCGATCTGACCCAGACCCTGCCGCGTGTTCATATCGTCATTGCCAGCCTCGAAAAGCTGGTGCCGACCTTCGAGGATGCGGCAAGCTTGCTGCGCCTGCTGGCGCGCTCGGCCACGGGGCAGGAATTTTCGTCTTATACGACGGTCTCGACCGGGCCACGGCGCCAAGGCGATCTCGACGGGCCGCAGGCCTACCACGTCGTGCTGCTCGACAACGGCCGCAGCGCGATGCTGGGCGGCGAGTTCCACGACATGCTGCGGTGCATCCGCTGCGCCGCATGCCTGAATCACTGCCCGGTCTACGCCTCGGTCGGTGGTCATGCCTATGGCTGGGTCTATCCAGGGCCGATGGGGGCGGTGCTGACTCCCAGCCTGATCGGCATCGATGAAGCGGCTCCGCTGCCCAACGCCTCGACGTTGTGCGGGCGCTGCGAAAGCGTGTGCCCGGTCAAGATCCCGCTGCCGAAGATGCTGCGCCACTGGCGCGAGCGCGAACATGCGAAAAAGCTCGCTCCGCCGGTTTGGCGGACTGGCCTATCGCTATGGTCTTGGGTGGCGCGCCGGCCGGCGCTCTATCACGCTCTGACCGAGGTCGCGAGCCGCGCGCTCGGCTGGGCCGGAAGCCGCCGCGGCCGATTCCGCAGCCTGCCATTCGCCGATGGCTGGACCTCAGTGCGCGACTTGCCGACACCCGAGGGGCGCAGCTTTCACAGCCTGTGGGTGGAGCGGATCAAACGCGGGGCCAGCCGGTGAGCGGGGCGCGATCAGATATTCTTGCAGGCATCCGCCGCTCACTGGGGCGCGGTCGGCTCGACCTGCAGACCGAGGCCGAGCTGCACGCGCGAGTTGCGGCGCATCGCCGCAACCTAATTCCAGCGCGGGCGACGACGCTCGACCATGCCGGGCAAATCGACCTGTTCGTCGCCATGGCCGAAGAGGTGCAGGCGACGGTCACCCGCGTCGCGTCGACTGAGGCGGTGCCAGAGGCGGTGGCGCGCTATCTGGCCGCCGAAAACTTGCCGGCCGAGCTGGTCATGGCACCCGACCCGGGCCTCGACGATGTGCCTTGGGAGACGCGGCCACTATTACGGATTCGCCGCGGTCGGGCCGAGCCCGACGACGCGGTCAGCCTGACCCCGTGCTTTGCCGCGGTGGCGGAGACTGGCACGCTGATGCTCCTGTCGGGGTCGCAAACGCCGACCACTTTGAATTTTTTACCTGATACCCATATCGCCGTGGTCCGCGCCGACCAGGTCGTCGCTACCTATGAGGACGGTTGGGACCGTCTACGCATCGACAGGTCGTTGCCGCGAGTTGTCAATTTCATCACCGGGCCATCGCGTACCGGCGATATCGAGCAGCGTATCGTGCTGGGTGCGCACGGGCCGCGGCGTCTGCATATCGTCGTCATCGAAGATCGGCAGAAAGGGTGGGATGGTCAGGGCCAAGGGTGAGGTAGCGCCCGCACTCCACGATCGGGCATTGTGGTCCGAGGCGATGCGCGATGTGACCCCGCTTCCCGGGCGCCGCGGATCCTCGCCGCCGCTGCAACGCGCGCCTGCCCCGGCCGAGGCCAGTCCCGCCCCGAGCCAGGTTGAGCAGCCTCTTGATCGAGTTCGCCGGCGTCGATCGGGCCAATGCCGAGCGGTTGAAGCGCGGTCTCCATGCGATCGAGGCGCGTCTGGATCTGCATGGCCTGACCCAGGCCGAAGCCCATCGGGAACTCATCGGTTTCGTCGTAGCTTCGCACGAGGTCGGCCGACGCTGCGTGCTGGTCATCACCGGGCGCGGCCTCGGTCCGGACGGGCCCGGCGTGTTGAAAAGCGCGGTGCCGCGCTGGCTCGAAGAGGCCGGGCTGCGCCGGCGGATTCTCGCAGTCGCGGCCGCCCAACCACGACACGGCGGGGCCGGAGCGCTCTACCTGTTGTTGCGACGGCAGCGGTGAGCATCTGACGCGCGAGTACCCGCGAAGCTTGCGTTCGCTCGCCGTTCCCACCAAAAGAGAGACGAACCCTCCGCGATCGACGAATTGGCGATGGCTGACAACAGCGACCTGCTTCCGCACATCGAACGCCTGCAATCGGCCCGCGTCCTGTGCATCGGCGACGTGATGCTCGATCACTACGTATACGGCCAAGTCGAGCGGGTCTCGCCCGAGGCGCCGATCCCGGTCTTGTGCGTTGAGCGCGAATTGAAAACCTTGGGCGGCGCGGGCAATGTGCTGCGCAATCTCGTGGCCTTGGGGGCGTCAGCTTCCTTCGTCTCGGTCATCGGCAGCGACGATGCAGGCCGCGAGATCGGCCGGCTTCTGGAAGCCCAAGACGGTGCCGAGGTCCATGTCCTGGTCCAGCCGCAGCGCACGACCACGGTCAAGACGCGCTATGTCGCGGCGAACCAGCAATTGCTGCGGGCCGATCGCGAGACTGCGGTCCCGCTCGGTCCCTTTATCCGCGAAGACCTGTTGCGGCTGGCCCGCGAGCTGGTGACGACCCATTCGGTAGTAATCGTCTCCGACTATGCCAAAGGGGTGCTGACCGAAGGGGTGGCGCTCGAAATCATCCGCGCCGCGCGCGAGGCCGGAGCATTTGTCATCGTCGATCCGAAAGGCGGCGACCATATCCGCTACCGCGGCGCCAATCTGCTGAAGCCGAACCGCCGGGAGCTGGCGCATGCCACTGGGCTGCCGGTGGCGACCGAGAGTGAAATCGCCGCCGCCGGCAATGCGCTGATCGAGCGCTGCGGCTTCGGCGCCGTTCTCGCCTCGCTCGGTCAGGAAGGCATGGTACTGGTTACCAGCGACGGCACGGTGCATGTCCAGCGCGCCGAGGTACGTGAGGTCTACGACGTCTCGGGCGCCGGCGATACTGTGGTGGCGGTGCTGGGGGCCGGGATCGGGTCCGGCATTAGCTTGGTCGAGGCGGCACGCCTCGCCAACATCGCCGCCGGCATCGTCGTCGGCAAGGTCGGCACCGCCGTCGTTTACGCAAGCGAGCTGGCCGCGTCTCTCAATGGCCACGATCTTTACACGGCCGATAAAGTAATGCTGCGGTCGCACGCCATCGACGAGGTCGAGCGCTGGCGCCGCCAAGGGTTGAAGATCGGCTTCACCAACGGCTGCTTCGATCTGCTGCATCCCGGTCATGTGGCGCTGTTGCGGCAAGCCAAGGCGGCCTGCGACCGGCTCATCGTCGGTATCAACAGCGACGCGTCGGCGGCGCGGCTCAAGGGGCCGAGCCGTCCGGTGCAGAGCGATACCGCACGGGCTGCCGTGTTGGCCTCGCTCGCCGCGGTCGACCTGATCGTAATCTTCGAGGAAGACACGCCGATCGAGCTGATACGGGCGCTGCACCCGCAACTGCTGGTGAAAGGCGCGGATTATCGCCTCGACGAGGTGGTTGGGGCGGACATCGTCAAGGCCAGCGGCGGCGAGGTTCTACTCGCCGAAGTGATGCCGGGCTACAGCACCAGTGCGACGATCGCTCGCTTTGCTCGCTCAGCCTGAGCCGGATGGTGCGGCGGATCAGATCCCCTCGAGAGGGCCGGCCTCGGGATCGGACGAGCGGCGCAGCCGTGTCGCCGCAATGCGGGCAAAACGCAAGGTCAGCGCACGGCGCCGGCCGGGGCTGAGCGGGATCGTGCCGCCGTCGCGCAGTACCGCGGCGCCGAACCCGTCCGCCACCATCAAGCCACATTCCTGAGGGATGATCACCGTTGGAAACCCGCTCGCCACGGCAAAGTAGAGACGATCGGAAAACTCACGATAAGCCGGCCACTTCTGGTCTGCCCGAAAATCGGCCACCGAGCTTTTGATCTCGACGATCACCAAGTCGCCGCCCTTGCCGAGGGCCACAACATCGGCGCGGCGACCATTGGCGAGCGGGAATTCGACTAGACTGGCATACCCGAGCTGGTCCAAGGCACGGCAAACCCCGCGTGCCAGTAGCGCGGCGGTGATGGACGGAACGGACATTTCAGCCACGCCATCCTAAATCGTGTAGACAGAGATGTCGTGCAAATAGACCGGGCGGGACCGACGGAGGGTGTTGATGACGGCGGCAACCGAGCGGGGATTCCTGCGCCAGGCCTGGGACCTTGCCTGGCCTTATTGGAAATCGGATGAGAGATGGTCGGCCATCGGTTTGCTGGTCTCGGTCATAGCGCTCAATCTGTTTGCCGTGTGGCTCAATGTGCGGCTCAATACATGGAACAACAATTTTTATAATGCACTACAGCAGTATAATTGGAATGAGTTCTGGCGGCAGTTCGGGATCTTCGGAATTATCGCCTTCGCGTTAATTGTGGATGCTGTCTATTCACTTTATCTACGGCAGATACTGCATATACGCTGGCGCCGCTGGCTGACCGAGCATTTTCTGCACAGGTGGCTCGACGATCAGCAATATTACCGGATGCAGCTGGATCAGAGCGTCACCGACAACCCGGATCAACGGATTTCCGACGACCTCGACAGCTTCGCAACGATGAGCCTGGGGTTATCGCTCGGCCTTCTGAGTTCTTTTGTGACCCTGGTTTCGTTTCTGTCGATCCTTTGGGTGCTGTCCGGAGCGCTGAGTGTCCCGCTCGGTGGTGGAGCAAGGATCAGCATCCCAGGCTATATGGTCTTTGCGGCGTTGATCTATGCCGTCGCCGGCACATTTCTGACCCGCTGGATCGGCTATCCGCTGGTCCGTCTCGGTTTCAATCAGCAGCGTTTTGAGGCCGATTTCCGCTTCAGCCTGGTCCGACTGCGCGAGAACGCTGAAAACGTGGCTTTTTACGGCGGCGAAGCCCGCGAGCTGGACACCTTTCAAACCCGCTTCGGACGCATCATCGACAATTGGTGGGGTATCATCAGGCGCCGCAAAAAACTGACTTGGTTGACGACCGGATACGGCCAGTTGGCGATCGTGTTCCCCTTCATCGTCGCCGCACCGCGCTACTTCAACAAGGTAATCCAGCTCGGTGGACTGATGCAGATCGCCTCGGCTTTTGGCCAAGTCCAGGACTCGCTGTCCTTTATCATCAGCTCCTATACCGAAATCGCGCAATATCAGGCGGTGGTTCAGCGGCTTTCCGGGTTTGGCGAGCGAATGGACGAGATCACCGCGCAGCGGCAGGCCGTCCAACCGATCGCGATCGAACGCGGTGGCGTCGGGGTCGAAGTCGAAGCGCTCGATCTCAACCTGCCCGATGGGTCGCCCCTGCGCCATGATTTGGCGCTGGCTGCCGGCCCCGGCAATGCGCTGCTGATCACCGGGCCGTCCGGCGCCGGCAAGAGCACCTTGTTGCGCGCGCTCGCCGGGTTGTGGCCATTCGGGCGTGGCCGCGTCCGGGTCGCTGACGGCGTCGCCTTGTTTTTGCCGCAGCGGCCGTATCTACCGCTGGGGACGTTGGCCGACGCGCTCGCTTATCCGCGCGCGGCCGCCGGGCTGGCGCGCGAGAACCTCGTCGAAGCCTTGCGCGCCGTTGGGCTGCCGCAGCTGGCCGAGCGTCTCGATGAGGAGGGGAACTGGGCGCAGCGCCTATCGATCGGCGAGCAGCAGCGGCTTGCCTTTGCACGGGTACTGTTGGCGCGCCCGGAGATTGTTTTTCTCGACGAGGCGACCTCGGCGCTCGACGAGGCGGCGGAAATGTCGCTCTATCGGCTGTTGCGCGACGCGTCCTGGCAGCCGACGATCGTCAGCGTCGGCCATCACCGGACGTTGCGGCGCTTTCACGACACGCTCGTCGAGCTCGCGCCGCAATCGGTGTCCCAGGCGGCGGCCGGATGACGACCCTTCGCGGATAGGAATTGGCGATGAACGATGCAGAAGATCCGCTGCGCGCTATCCGCCTGGCGAAGCTCGATGGGCTCAAAGCGCTTGGGATCGAGCCCTATCCCTATGCTTTCTTCCGCACCGATGAAGCGGCCGAGCTCGATCGACGCCATGAGGGGCTGCCGGCCGGCGCCGAGACCGACGAGCGGGTGCGTGTCGCCGGCCGCATTCGCGCCATCCGGAACAGCGGCATGTTCATCGACCTGCACGACACCTCGGGCAAGATCCAGATCTTCTGCCACCGGGACTTCCTCGATCCCGCCGGGTTGGCGGCGGTTCGCCTGCTCGACATCGGCGATCTGATCGGGGTCGAGGGAATGGTGCGCCGTACCCCGCGCGGCGAGCTGACGGTCAACGCGATCGTGGTCTCGGTTTTGGCCAAGACCTTGCGCCCTCTGCCCGAGAAATATCACGGTCTCGCCGATGTCGAGCTGCGCTACCGCCAGCGCTATCTCGACCTGATCATGAACCCGGAGAGTCGCGAGACATTGCGACGGCGCAGCAGGATTGTCGCGGCGTTGCGCAATCACCTCGTCGAGCACGGTTATCTCGAAGTTGAAACGCCGATGCTGCACACCATCCCCG
The DNA here is from genome assembly GCA_963785565.1 of uncultured Alphaproteobacteria bacterium. Taxonomy (GTDB): domain Bacteria; phylum Pseudomonadota; class Alphaproteobacteria; order ATCC43930; family CGMCC-115725; genus AP-15. The sequence continues at coordinate 38,529 of CAWAVV010000039.1, forward strand.
GCGGTGCCTCGGCGAAGCCTTTTGTCACCCATCACAACGCACTTGATATCGAACTCTATCTACGGATCGCGCCCGAGCTGCATTTAAAGCGGCTGGTGGTCGGCGGGCTTGCCGACAAGGTGTTCGAAATCAACCGGTGCTTCCGCAACGAAGGGGTCTCGCCCCGGCACAACCCCGAATTCACCACGCTCGAACTCTACGAGGCCTATGTCGATTACACCGCAATGATGCGGTTGACCGAGGAGCTGATCAGCACTGCCGCGAAGGCTGTGCTCGGGACCCTGCGGATCGACTATGGTGGGAGCGACATCGATCTGTCGCCGCCTTGGCCGCGTCGCAGCATGGCCGAATTGGTGCGCGAGGCGACCGGCGTCGATTTTTTGACCCTCGACGGCGCCGAGGCAGCGCGCGTCGCCGCCGGCGCGCTCGGTGTCGCGTTGACGGGTGGCGAGAATTGGGGGCGGGCGCTGGAGGCGGTCTTTGCCGCGCGCGTCGAGGATGGCTTGATCGCGCCGATCCATGTCACCGGGTTCCCGCGAGACATCTCGCCGCTGGCCAAGGCCGACCGCGCCGACCCCCGGCTCGTCGAGCGGTTCGAGACCTACATTTACGGGTGGGAGGTCGCCAACGCCTTTTCCGAGCTGACCGACCCGCAAGATCAGCGCGCTCGCTTCGAGGCGCAGATGACGGCCCGAGCTGCTGGCGACGAGGAGGCGCAGCCGCTCGACGAGGATTATGTCACGGCGCTCGAATACGGGCTGCCGCCGTGCGGAGGGCTTGGGCTCGGCATCGACCGCCTGGCCATGCTGTTGACGAACAGCCCGTCGATCCGCGACGTCATCGCTTTTCCGACCTTGCGTCCACGGTGAACTCGTCGCAGAGCGAGGCTCATAAGCAACGGATCGTCCAATCGGTGGTTATGCCGGGCTCGTCACGGGCTCGATCGGGGGACTCGTTGTGAACCCTCTGGTCCAAAACCCGATAACCGCCGGGACAGACTTGCTCGGCCAAGCGGCGGTTCGGGGCGACGGAGCCTCCTGGAATGGCCCCTGAACCAATCACGTAGGTGCGATAGTCGATCTTGCTCAAAGTGGGTTGGACGCAGGCGGCAAGAGCGAGCAATGTCAGCAGCAGTAGTGGGCGCATTCCGGCTCACGCAAAGGGTTGACGCGGCGGCACTCATGTATCCGCTCGCGTAGCATTGCACTATAGGGTGCTTTGTTGCGAGCGGGTTTAATCAGGGGAGATCTGCGCGAGGGCCTCGGCAACCTCGTGCGCCATGTCTGGCCAGTCGCCCGCCTTCCGGCGGCGGAACAGTCGCGCCGTCGGGTACCAGGGGCTGTCGTCCCGGTCGAGCAGCCAACGCCAGTCCGGAACATATGGCAACAGGACCCAAATTTGCCGCCCGAGCGCGCCTGCCAGATGCCCGACCGACGTATCGACGCTTATCACCAGATCCAGATGACGGATCGCGGCGGCGGTCTCGGCGAAATCCGTCAGCCATGGCGCCAGATCTACGATTTTCACGCGGTCGAGTGATGATAGGCCACGAGACTCGGCGCCGACCTGAAGACTAAACCAGCTTATCCCGGTAATCTCCCACAGCGGTTGGAGTAATTGCAGATCAATTGCGCCTTGGGTTGTGCCGGCCCATACGATACCCACCCTGAGGCCGGGCGCGGTGGCGACCCGCTCGGCCCAGACGGCCGAGGCCTCGGCCGGGACGCTCAGATAGGGCACAGCATTGGGGATGGTCGCCAGGTTTGTTTTGAGGACCCGAGGCAGGCTGAGCAGCGGACAATGGCAGTCGAAAGCCGGCAGCGGATCGCCGGCAGCGACGACCTGGGACGCGCCGGCGACCGTGCGGGCGAGACGGACGAGCGACGCCGGCACCTCCAGCACGACACTGCCGCCGCGCTCCGCAATGGCCGGGACAAAGCGGATGAACTGCAACGTGTCTCCGAACCCTTGCTCGGCGTGGACTAAGATTCTTTGTCCCAGGAGGGGCTTGCCGGACCACAGCGGCTGGTCGAAATTTCGGTGGTATCCGTTGACGGCAAATCGCCACTCGTATTCCGGCCACCCTTCGTCGAGTTTCCCGGTCAGCAGCAGCACGAGCGAGCGGTTGAGGTGCGCGCGCGCATAATCGGGTTTAAGGGCCAGCGCGCGCTCGTAGCAGGCGAGCGCCTCGGCGTACCGGCTTTGGCGCTGAAGAGCGCTGCCGAGGTTGTAGTGCATTTCGGCGCCAGCCGGCCGCACGGCAAGCGCCCGCTCATGATGGGTGATCGCCTCGTCCAGCTGCCCGAGTTCGACCAGCGCGACGCCGAGATTGTTGTGTGTCTCGGGGTGCTCGGGGGCCAGCGCCAGCGCCTGCTGATAGCGGACCACCGCCTCCTCCAGCCGGCCTTGGGCGCGCAATACGACTCCGAGCCCGATATGGCTCTCGACACGCTTCGGCCGCAGCGTCAGCGCGCGCTCGTAGCAGGCCTGTGCCTCATCCAGCTGCCCCCGCGCCTGCAGCGCACCGGCGAGATTGTCGAGGGTCTCAACGGTATCAGGCCGCAGCGCCAGCGCCCTGCGATAGCAAGCGATCGCTTCGTCGAGCCGGTCGGCCGACTGCAAGGCCGTACCGAGGTTGTTGTGCAATTCGACCGCATCGGGCCTAAGGCGCAATGCCCGTTCGAAAAAGGCGATCGCCCGCTCCGTCCGGCCGAGATCCTGGCAGATGTTGCCGAGATTATAGAGAGTGTCGACCGAGCCGGGCGCGAGGGCGATCGCGTGCTCGTAGCACGTCAACGCCTCCGCGGGCCTATCCTGCGCTCTGAGGATATTGCCGAGGTTGTGGTGAAAAGCCGGGTCCCGACCGTTCCGCGCAATCGCCATGCGGATATGCCGGATAGCGTCGTCGGAGCGCCCGCACTGATGCTCGATTAAACCGAGCAGATGAAGGGTTTGAGCATGACCGGGGTCGACGGACAAAATCTGACGGCAAGTTCGCTCTGCCTCGGCGGTCCGGCCGGCACGTTGATAGGCGAGCGCCCCGCTGAACCAACCGGCGATCGGCGCTGCCGGACTGTCCGCCGTGCGCCCCTCGCCTAGCCGGGGCTCGGCTCGTCGCTGTCTTCGGTTCATTGGAGCTTGATAGCGCAGCCGGATGAGGCATATCCACCCTTGCGGAATAAATTGCTGCTCGGCGAGTCGTATGGCTGAGCCAAGAAGGAGGGGCCGGTGACGAGAGTTCCTGCATCACGGCCGAGAAGATGGCTACAATGGGCGAGCGGGCTGTTGCTGATCGTCGCGGGGTGCGCCGAGTGGCGGGCGCCTGCGCAAGTCGCGGCTGCAGCACCGCAGGTCCCGGCGGGCCAAGCCCGAGTTTGGTTCTACCGCCCTTCGGAACCCTACGAGAGCCTCAATCTCGCTCGAATCGACATGAATGACAGCTATATCGGGTCTGTCGCAAACGGCAACGCATTCTATCTCGACGTGCCGCCCGGGCATTATCGCATTGTCCCCGAGAGTTTCGGTCGTGACGTCAACCAAGATAGGAATGTCGACCTCACCCCCGGCCAGCAGCTCTACGTCAAGATCGTCTCTCTGGGAAGCTGGGGGGTGAGCGTCTCCGGCTCCAAGAATATGGCGCGCGATACGTTCTACGCTTGGCTGATCCCGCCGCCGGTCGCGCAGGCTGAAATCGCTCGCGACCGCACCGGCATCTGACGGTGCGGGCCGCGGGCCGGCGCCCCAGACGAAGGCTCAGAAATTCTCCAGGTTGAGAACCTCGCTGTCATAATCGTATGCAAAGATCTCGGCGTGCCGGCCCCAATTAATGACCGTGTCGAGCACGCGCTCGGCCTCTTCCTCGGATAGGTGATCCTCGAGCTCGCGCAGAAACCGCGCGGCTGGGGCGCGGTGGCCCGGGCGCTCGTCGAGAACGCGGCGGATATGGACGGCAAGAGGGACGTGGTTGAGTACGGCCTCGGCAAACATCTGCTTGCGCGTCAACATATCGGCCTCGGCATAAGCGCGGCCGAGCGCGGTTAATTCGATATCGCCGCCGCTGACATGGGCAAAGCCTAGCAGTTGCAAGGTCTCGATCAGCGGGAACAGTTCGTCCATGACGAGGTTTTCCTCGTCGGCGAGGTGCGGCAGGTCCGCACGGCCGTGATAGGGCGCCTCGGTCAGGCTATCGATCAGCCCGGAGAGCTGCTGGACCGCGGCATCGGGTAAGCGATAGCCGATCCCGATCGGCTCGGGCTTGGCGCCGCGCCGCCCATCGCGCCCGGTTTCGGTCAGCAAGGTATAGACCTGGTCGACGATCTGGCGAAATCCGGCGCCTTGAGCGGCGCGCGGGCGCGGCTGTGGGATCGGAATGTCGGCGCGGATGCGGCCGGGATCGCTGCCGAAGATCAGGATGCGGTCGGCTATTTCGACAGCCTCCTCTATATTGTGCGAGACCAGCACGATCCCCTTAGTCGGGATGCGGCGGTCGTCCCACAGATCCATTAGGTCGCCGCGCAGGGTTTCGGCGGTCAGTACGTCGAGCGAGGAAAACGGTTCGTCGAGCAACAGGATGTCGGGATTGACGACGAGCGCCCTGGCAAAGCCGACCCGCTGGCGCATGCCGCCCGACAGCTCCTTCGGATAGGCGTTTTCGAACCCGTCGAGTTCGATCAGGTCGATCGCGTCGACCGCTCGGCGGCGGCGCTCGGCGCCGGCTATGCCCTGCGCCTCGAGACCGAGCTCGACATTGCCAAGCACGGTCAGCCACGGAAACAGCGCATAGCTCTGAAACACCATCGCGATCCCGTGGACCGGTTCGCCGACCGGTTGCCCGCGATATTCGACGATGCCGTCGCTTGGCGGCATGAGGCCGGCGAGGATGCGCAGAAAAGTCGATTTTCCCGACCCGGACTTGCCGAGTATTGCGACGATCTCGCCATCGCCCAGGGTAAAGTCCAAATGGTCGAGAACGAGCCGGTCGTGATGGTCCGGCATCTGATAGGTCTTGCAGACGGCCCCGGAGCGCAAAAGTGGAGCGGGCATCGTGAAGGATTCCAGGTCAGAAATTGCCAGCCGTCAGTCGAGCCGCAGACGCTCGGCAGCGAGATCGTAGAGCCGTCGCCACAACAGCCGATTGAAGGCGAGTACATAGAGACACAACACGCTGATGCCGAGAGCGATCCGGGCGCCGTCGCCGGCGGCGGTGGTGCGGGCGATATAGGCGCCGATGCCCGTCGCGGTCAGCACGGTGTTCCCCCATTGCACGATTTCGGCGACGATGCTCGCGTTCCATGACCCGCCCGCGGCGGTCACCGCACCCGTCACATAGGCCGGGAAGATCGCCGGCAGCATCACCCGCCGCCACCATAACAATCGCCTGACCCCGAGATTTTGCGCCGCGCGCTGCAGTTCGGCCGGCAACGCCGCGGCGCCGCCGATGACGTTAAACAGAATGTACCACTGGGTGCCGAGGATCATCAGCGGGCTCAGCCAAATTTCCGGGTTGAGGTGAAATCTCAGGATCAGCACGACCACCACTGGAAAGAAGAGATTTGCCGGGAAGGCGGCGAGAAACTGGACGATCGGCTGGACCCGGTCCGCGAGGTGCGGGCGCAGCCCGATCGCGACGCCGATCGGAACCCAAATCAGCGAGGCGACGGCGATCAGCACCAGCACCCGTACCGCCGTTATCATCCCGAGCACGAACACCCAGCCGATCTCTGCCGCATCCACATGCGCCCGGATAAAGACGACGAGCCACGCCGCTGCGGCGAAGGCGCAGGCCAGCACCGTGATGTCATACAGGCGCCCCAAGCTCGGCTGCGACCGCCGCCGTGAAGAAGGCGATCGCGACCGCGAGAGCCGGGCGATGGCGCTGTCGATGCCATGGTTGATCCCGAGCAGCCCTGCCTGGACCAGATCGAACAGGCGGGCGCGCTGTAGCATGATCAGAAACCACGGCCGAACATTCTCCTCAGTGGCCGACGATTCGGGCTGAAATTTGCGCGACCAGGCAAGCAGCGGGCGGAACAGCAGCTGATCGTAGAGCAGAATAACGACAAACATGACGAGGACGGCCCAGCCGATCGCGGCCAGGTTCTTTTGCTCGATCGCCACAGCGATATAAGAGCCTATGCCGGGCAGCAGGATTGTCTGGCCGGCGACGGTAATCGCCTCGGAGGCGACCACGAAGAACCAGCCGCCCGAGACCGACATCATCATGTTCCACACCAGCGACGGGATCGCATGCGGCACTTCGAGCCGCCAGAAACGCCGCCACGGCGACAGATGGTACATACGCGCGGCTTCGATCAGCTCGGCCGGCACAGTGCGCAGTGACTGGTAGACGCTGAACGTCATGTTCCAGGCCTGCGAGGTGAAGATGGCAAAGATCGCCGCGCATTCGACGCCGAGAAGGCGGCCTGGAAACAGGGCGATAAACCCGGTTACGGTGATCGACAAAAAGCCGAGGATCGGCACCGACTGCAGGACGTCGAGCAGTGGGATCAGGATCTTTTCTGCCTGGCGGCTCTTGGCGGCCAGTGCGGCATAGGCGAGACTGAAGATCAGCGAAGCGATCAGCGCCCAGGCCATGCGCAACACCGTTCGCAGCGCGTATTCCGGCAATCTCCATGGGTCGAGACTGATCACCAGCGGCTGGCCCACGTGGTACCGCGCGCTCATCGCCAGGCTGCCCCAGCCGATCAGGGCCAGCAACCCCAGCACCAGCGGCAGCGCCACCAGGTCCCAGGTGTTTGGGCGCAGGCGCCGCGGCCAAGCGACGAGGGGCAGGCCCCAGCGCTGTTCCATGCCCCCTCTAAAGTTCGGTCGGACGTGTGGCGGCTACCTGTAACCCAACCTCCAGCGGCGGCGAAGCGTTAATTGGCATGCCCGTAAACCGGCACCGACACCGCCGTGGCGTCGCGCCGAAATTGCTCCTGGAGCGATCCGTCGTGTATATTTCGCGGGAGTTCGAACTCGGGAATATCCTCCGACCATGCTCGATCTTGAGCTGTTGCGCGCCGCGCCGCTCGAACGCCATCCATTCGACTTCGTCGTCGTCCCAGGGTTTGTGCGCGGCGATGCGGTGCCCGCGATCCTCACTGATTTTCCCCTGATTCGCGGCGCCGGCAGCTATCCGGTGGAAAGCCTCGACTACGGGCCGGCTTTTGCCGGCCTCGTCGCAGCGTTGACCGGTCCGGCGCTCGGCCAGGTGGTGGCGGAGAAGTTTGGCGTCGACCTTCGCAGCCGCCCGACGATGCTGACCGTGCGCGGCAACAGCGACGGCAAGGACGGCCGGATCCATACCGACTCCGAAACGAAGATCATCACCCTTCTGTTGTACCTGAACCCGGTGTGGGAGCCGGCCGAGGGCCGGCTGCGCCTGTTGCGCGGTCCGGGCGATCTCGAGGACTACGCTCGCGAGGTGGTGCCGCTCGCCGGGACCATGCTGGCGTTTCGGCGTAGCGGGTGCTCGTTCCACGGGCATCGCCCGCACACCGGCCCGCGCCGCGCGTTGCAGCTGAACTGGGTGACCGACGCCGAAGTAGTCCGCCGTGAACTCGGCCGGCATCGTTGGTCGGCGCGGGTGAAGAAGCTGAACCCATTCCGCGTACCGCCCTGATCTCCGTCGGCTGGCGGTGGCGCGCCGGGCGCCCGCACAATAACGGCATGATCGATGCGGGCACTCGACTCGCCGGGATCAGATCCTGATCGTTCTCGCGCAACCCGCTAGAGCGATTCCGCGCGCTTGCGAGACGCAGCGCGTCACCTTGAGGAATATAGCTGCCGGATATGATCTTTTATAATCATAGTGTTATGAGACAGTGTGGCAGTCCGGACACGCTGCGACGAAAACACCACGCCGACAACAAAGGGCGCTTGATCGCGGTCCAACCTTCAATATTATGGCGCGAGAAGAACGGGTGTCTTTCGTCCGGGCTGACCGCAACCTTTGATTTCTCGGGGGGAGCAATGACCAGAAAGCGGAATATCGGCAACGTGGCGGCGATCGGCGGGGCGACCGCGATGGTCGCCTTGCTGACGGGTCTTTCCGGCGCGCACGCCGACGAGCTCGCCGACCTGCGCGCCAATCAGCAGCTTCTCCAGCAGCGGATCGACCAGTTGGCACAGGCCCAGGCCCAGTATCAGCCTCCGGCGCCGCTGACCGGCGGGGCCGGCGGCGGCCAGGCGTTGACCTTGGGCGCCCAACCGGCGCCGACCGCTCCGTCGCTGGGCGGCAGCTTTCCGCGGTCGTTTCTGATCCCGGGTACCGACACCTCGATCCGCGTCGGCGGCTTTGTCGACATCACCGCGCTCGACTTTCTGCAGGGCGCCAACAGTGGGAACCCCGGCACCCCCAGCTCCAACGCCGGCCAAAACGGCAACCTGGCGTCGATACCGATCGGCGAAGCCTTTGTCCCTGGCGCGGCCAATGGCGGTGTCGTCGCGCAGTCGTCCAACCATTCGCGCAGCAACGGCGTGTTCATGTTCAGCCCGCAGCAATCGCGGCTCGACGTCGAGACCCGCACCCCGACGGCCTGGGGCGAGTCGCGGACGTTTTTCTCCTTCGACTGGGCCGGCGGCAACGGTTTCAGCGCCCTGAGCGTGCAGCAGGCCGGCGGCGACAGCCTGATCCCGCGCCTGCGCTTCGCCTATGGCACGTTGGGCGGGTTCCTCGGCGGCCAGGCCCTCTCGAACTTCTCGGATGCCGATGCCGACACCGAATCGATGGAGTTCGGCGGCACGATGGGCTCGACCGGCGGCAATCGCATCCCGCAAGTGCGCTACACCGTCGCCGGTCCGTACGGCAGCGCCTTCTCGGTGTCGGCCGAACAACCGCTCACCGGCATCATCGTGCCGGCCGGCACGATATCCAACGACCAGGTGCTCGCGGCCAGCCCGTTCGGCGCCACCAGCGTAACGGCCCCGTTGGTCCCCGCGGGAAGCTTCTGCAACGGCGTCCCCTGCACCGGGAGCGGGATTGTCAACGGGACCACGACGCAGTTCAACCCGGCCCAGACCAGGGCGCCCACCCTGACCGCCGCCTCCTATTGGTCGCAGCCCTGGGGGCATGTCGACTTTGCCGCTGAACTGATGCCGCTGTTTGTCAATGACGGCCGTTTCGTCAGCCAGGAATTCCTCGGCTATGGCGGGCACATCTCCGGCGACGTGCACCCCGGTTGGTGGGGCTACAACAAGGACGATTTCCTGTTCAGCGCCGTCATCGGCGAAGCGCTCGGCGCCAACACCAGCGGCGGGTCGGCCACTGGGTTCTCGCTGGCGAGCAACTTCAGCGTCGCCACCTCGTGCGCGACGCCGACGCCGACCTGCACGGGCTTGGCGGCAGCGTCGAACATCATTACCAAGCCGATCTTCGGGTACAGCATGCAAGGCGGCTACCAGCATTGGTGGACGCCGAACCTGCGCTCGACCATCGCCGCCGGCAATTGGCAGCAAGCCGTCCCCTCGCAGATCATCGGGCCGACCGAGTCCAACTCGGCGAACAAGCAGCAGTGGAACACCTTCATCAACCTGGTGTGGAACCCGGTCGCGTTTATCACCACCGGCGTCGAGTACATGTATGGCAGGCGCGTCGTGGTCTCGAACGCCTCCGGCACCGAACAAGTGCTGATCGCCAAGTGGCGCGTGGCCTTCTAAACAGAAACTACACGGAACCTCGGCGCCCGCCGGTTATGCCGGCGGGTTTTCTTTATGTGCAACCGTTCCTTCACGGCGCAACAGGATCGCTTCAACGGGAGCGAATTGGCGTCGACCGGCGGCGCGAAGCGATCTGGTTAGTAATTGGAGATCTCGATCAGGTTCTGATCGGGGTCGCGGATATACACCGACTGGATTGTGCCGATGGCGCCGGCGCGGGGCCCCGGCCCAGCGACGATCGGCACCTCGCATCTGGCGAGATGCGCCGTGACCTCGGCAAGCGGCACGGCGGTTATGAAGCACAGATCACCCGAGCCTGGAGTTGGCCGGTCGGCAACGAGGCCGGGAATCTTATCGGCCGGATGCAGGTTGATCTTCTGTTGGCCGAATTTGAGTGCGGTGCGTCCTTCGCCAAAGGTGGTGACCTCCATCCCCAGCACCCGCGTATAAAATTCGCACGTGCTCGCGATATCGGCCACGGTCAGGACCAGATGGTCGAGGCGTTCGATCTGCATGGGACGGGCTCCGGCTTATAGGATCGCCGAGAATGTCACGAGCGCGGTCACCCCGCCAGCCGCAGCGGCAATCGCCTGCCATATCGTCGACACCGAGCTCAAAGCGGCTCGCGGTCGGCGACGGCGGCGCCGAGGATACGGCCGTCGGGGGCCTGGACGATCGCCGCCAGGCGGTCGCTCTGCCAGGGCGGCGTCGACACGATCTGACTTGCGCTGCCGGTGAATCGCCCGACCTCTTCAATGCCGCGCACGACATCGACATGCGTCAGAGTGCGCCCCGAATTTTCGCCGCGTTTGACGGTATCGACGCGGCGGCGGTCGAAGCCGATCAACACGACCGAGGCGCTTGCCGTGACACCGCCCTGACCCAGGGTTATTCTGGCCTGGCCGTTTTTGAACGAAAGCGTCACGGGTACGACGCTGGGCTCGCGGCTGGTGGCGTCGAGCGCGCGCTCGACCGCGCCGCGGTCTGAGCCCACCGCCTCACGCCGGCCGTCGACGACAATTTGTGGCGTGTATACGGCGTCAATGTTGAGGAGCCGGGCGTATCGCTCTTGGCGCGCGGTCGCCTCGGGGCTGGACGACGGATCTTTCCAGCCGAGCCGGTCCCAATAATCGACATGAAACGACAGCGTCAGCACATCCCGGCGGTCTGCCAGCTCGACGAGCAGCGCATCGGCGGGTGGACACGAAGAACAACCCTCCGAGGTGAACAGCTCGACCACGATCGGTCGCTCGCCTGCCTGCACCGGCAGTATTGCAGATAACAGAAAAAGCGATGTGAGCGCCGCGCGTGTTTTGATCATGCCGCAATCTTAGGGCAGGTCGTCCGCATTGCGGATCAACAGAGCGTGAAGGGGGTCCAGACTAGGTACCGGCAGATTTCGCCCGTTCGAGGCGCCACCAAGCTTCGAGCACGGTGGCGACCGACCAGGCCTGCGCTGGACAGCCGCGCGGGGTGTGTGGCGGGTCGCCGTCGAAGATCTCGCTGACCTGACCGAGCCCGGCATCGGCCAGATGGTCGCCGATCGGTTCCAAAAACCGCTGTGCCACGATCGCGTCGCCGTGGACGCGATAATGCGCCAGCGCCCAAGGACCGAGCAGCCAAGCCCAGACGGTGCCCTGGTGATACGCGCCGTCGCGCTCTGGTGCCGCGCCAAAGCAAGCGCCGCTATAGGCCGCCTCGTCGGGCGCCAGCGAGCGCAGGCCGTAAGACGTTACCAGAGGGCCGGCACAGCGCCGCAGAACCGCGCGCTGGGTTGCCGGATCGAGTGGGCTCGCCGGCAGGCTTACGGCGAAGATCTGGTTGGGCCGCAGGCTCGGATCAGCCCCGTCCGGCCCGTCGATGACATCGTAGAGACCTTGGTCCTTGGGCATGACAAACCGGGCAAATCCCTGCCGTGCCCCTGCCGCCGCGGCCCGATAGCGCGCGTCTGGCGCTCCAATCCGTTGGGCCATTGCCGCCATCGCGGTGAGGGCGTTGTACCACAGGGCGTTGATTTCGACCGGCTTGCCGGTGCGCGGGGTGACTACCCGGTCGCCGACGCGCGCATCCATCCAGGTCAGTTGCACACCCTTCTCGCCGGCGTGCAGCAGCCCGTCCACGGGATCGACGCCGATGCCGAAGCGGGTGCCTTTGAAATGCCAGCCGATGATCTCGGCCAGCACCGGAAAGACCTCGCGCAGCGCCGCCTCGTCACCGCTCGTCTCCACATAGGCGCGCCAAGCCTCAATATACCACAGGGTCGCATCGGCGGTGTTGTAATCGGGCGCGGCTCCAGCGCCGGGAAAGACATTGGGCAGCATCCCGCGATCGACAAAGCCGGCAAAGGTTTCGAGGATCTCGCGCGCTGCGGCGAACCGGCCGGTCGCCAGACACAGCCCGGGCAGCGAGATCATCGTATCGCGGCCCCAATCCCCGAACCAAGGATAGCCGGCAATGACGGACCGTCCCTCGGGCAAGCCGGCGAGCGGCCGGGCGATCAGATAAAGATCGGTCGCCAGCACCAGCCGCATTACCCAGCCGGGCGCGTCGGCAAAAACCGGGTCGGCGGCGATCGTCCGCTCCAGCACCCCTCGATCATGGGCTCGGCGGCGTTCGAGCGCCACGTCGAGATCGGGTGCTGCCGGACGTGCGAGGCTTGCGACAAAGCCGCTCCAAATCCCCGCCGCCAGCGGTAATTCGAGGTCGCCGATGTGAAGATGCGAGTCGTGCGCGCCGAGCCCGCGCTCGCGCTCGACCGGCAGGTCGAAATCGCGATACCACTCGCTGCGCGCAGCGACGGCGCCGCCGGTCGCGGCGATGTGCAGCGCGAACCGGTTCGGGACCGTCATCGTCAGCGCCGCTCGTTCGGCGGCGATCTGCGGTGCAAAGCCCGGCGGCCAGGTGTCGCCGTGGTGGTCGCGGCCATTGGCCAGAAGCGCCACCGACAGTAGCGGCGCCGGCGCGTCGCTCTCGCCCTCGATCCGCCAGGCGACGTAGACCGTGTCGGCGCCCGGCTCCATCCACAACCGCTGCTCGACGACATGGCCGCCGAAGGCGAAGCGCCACACCGGGACCGTGCCGTCGAGGTGAAAGCTTTCGAGCGCCAGATGGCCCTGGGGAGCGACCGCGCCGCTTGCCCAGCGATTGGCGAACAGCGGCTGCGTCTCGCCACCCGAGATGAAACGCGCATCAGCTTTGGCAAGTACGAGGACGCGGCCGAGCGGCGGATCGACGGGCGCCACCAACAACGCGTGGTAGCGCCGCGTCAGGCTCTGCGCGATGGTTCCGCCGGCATAGCCGCCGCGGCCGTTGGTGATCCACCACTCGCGCCGCTCGGCGGCGGCGAGATCGCCGCAGATCGCGCGGCCAAAGCGGATCGGCTGAAGCCGGGCGAGCGGGTCCGGCATTGGCCCCGGCCCGCCTCAACGCGCGCCGACCGGCTCAGGCAGGGCCGCCTCAACTGCCTCCGGCGGTTGCGCTTCGGTGGTGTAGGCGGTCGGATACGTGCGCATCAGCATCCCAACGAGAGCCGTCCAGCCGGTCTGGTGTGCGGCGCCAAGACCCTTGCCGGTGTCGCCGTTGAAAAATTCGTAGAACAAGACATTGTCTTTGAAATTCACATCGTTCTGCTCGAGCGCAGAATCGCCGAATACCGGCCGATGCCCGGCTTGATCGCGCAGAAATATCCGGCACAAGCGCCGTGCCAACTCGGCCGCGACCTCGCCCAGGTGGAGCAACGTGCCGGAGCCAACCGGACATTCGACCTTGAAATCGTCGCCGTAATAGCTGTGAAATCTCTGCAGCGACTCGATCAGCAGGAAATTGACCGGAAACCAGATTGGCCCACGCCAATTCGAATTGCCGCCGAAAACATCGGTTGCGCATTCTCCCGCTACGTAATGGACACTGATCTGGTTGCCGGCGTGCTCGAAAACATAAGGGTTGCTTTCGTGAAATTTGGACAATGAACGCACGCCGTAATCCGACAAAAATTCGGTCTCATCGAGCATGCGGGCGAGCAGGCGCTTCATGCGGTGGCCACGCAGCAGCGACAGCAGGTGCCGCTCGCCGGCGCTGGGGTCAACCCAGCGCGAGACCAGCTGCGCCAGCTTCGGCCGATGGTCGAGAAACCAGCGCAGCCGTGCGGTGAAGTGCGGTAATCGGGTGAAGACCGAACTGTCGAGCACCTCGACCGCAAACAAAGGGATCAGCCCGACCATCGAGCGCAGACGCAGGGGGATCCGCTCGCCGTCGGGCAGATGCAGAACATCGTAATAGAATTCGTCGGTCTCGTCCCACAGCCCGATGCCCTCGCCGCCAATGTTGGTCATCGCCTCGGCGATATAAAGGAAATGCTCGAAGAATTTGGTGGCGAGGTCCTCGTAGACGCGGTCCTCAAGCGCCAGTTCAAGAGCGATACGCATCAGATTGAGCGTGTACATCGCCATCCAGGCGGTGCCGTCGGATTGGTTGATCGTGCCGCCGGTCGGCAACGGCGCGCTGCGGTCAAAAATGCCGATATTGTCGAGACCGAGAAAACCGCCCTGGAAGATGTTGTGACCCTCGGCATCCTTGCGGTTGACCCACCAGGTGAAATTCAACATCAGTCGGTGGAAAACCGTTTCAAGAAAGGCCCGGTCGCCGTGGCCGCTTCGCTCGCGATCGATTTCATACAGCCGCCAGGTCGCCCAGGCATGTACCGGCGGGTTGACGTCGCCGAATGCCCATTCATAGGCGGGTAACTGGCCATTGGGGTGCATGTACCAGTCGCGCGTCAGCAGAACCAGCTGCCTTTTGGCGTAGGCGGGATCGACGCGAGCCAGTATCACGCTATGAAAGGCGAGATCCCATGAGGCATACCACGGATATTCCCATTTGTCGGGCACCGAGATGACGTCGGCGTTATTCAGATGGCGCCAGTCCGAGTCGCGCCCATGCCGCCGTCATTCCGGTGGCGCCGGTTGCAGCGGGTCGCCATCGAGCCATTCCGGGATGTCGAAATAGTAGAACTGTTTGGTCCACAGCATGCCGGCGAGCGATTGGCGATGTACCCGTCGCGTATCGGGATCGTCGATGTCCCGTTGCAGTTCGGCATAAAACTCGTCGGCCTCGGCGCGGCGCCCGGCAGAGCACGTTGCTGAAATCGTCGAACCCCGGGTTGGCGCCATCACGCGTCAGCCGCAGGCGCAACCGAGCGTTGCCGCCCGCTGGCAAGTTCAACCGGTAATGCGCCGCGACCTTGGTGCCCAGTCGTGCCGGGTTTACCGCCTCCGGATTGCCATTGACGATGTAGTCGTTGATCCCGTCCTTGAAATATTGACCCGGCGCGTTCATTCCCCAGAGCCGCCGGATATTGGTGTCGTTTTCGCAAAAGAGAAATTGCGGGCTGCCCTCGCAGCGCAGCCGCATCGGCGTCAGCAGCGGATGGTCGATCGAGATCGTGTCGCTGCCGCGGGCCAATAGCCGCGGCTTCATCAATTCCGGCTTCCACGACCAGATATTGCGCGCCCAAAGCTGCGGCAGCACATGCAGCGACGCCTCCTCGGACGCGCGATTGTGGACCGTCACCTGCATCAGGATGTCGTCGGGATCGGCCTTGGCGTATTCGATCTCGACATCGAAATAGCGGCTCTCGGCAAATACGCCGGTATCGATCAGCTCGAATTCCGCCATGCCCTTGCCGCGCCGCCGGTTTTCTTCGACCAGCCGTGTGTAGGGAAATGCCGCCTGCGGGTATTTATAAAGCATCCGCATGTAGGAATGGGTCGGGGTGCCGTCGAGGTAGTAATAGAGTTCCTTGACGTCCTCGCCGTGATTGCCTTCCAAATTGGTGAGCCCGAACAACCGTTCCTTGAGGATCGGGTCGTGGCCGTTCCACAGGGCGAGACCGAGACACAGCAGCAGCTGATCGTCGCTAAAGCCGCCGATCGCGTCCTCGCCCCAGCGATAGGCGCGACTACGCGCATGGTCGTGCGGCAGATACTCCCAAGCGGTGCCGTAGGGGCTGTAATCCTCGCGCACCGTGCCCCATTGCCGGTCGCTCGGGTACGGTCCCCAGCGCTGCCACTTTGTGCCCTTGCCGATATCGGCCAGACGCGCCCCTTCGGCCGTTCGGGGCGCCGCTCCACCCGATCCTGTCGCTGCAGTTGTCGCCATCACCTTCCTCCCGGAAGGGCTCAGGCTATACGCTCGATATGCGTCGACCAAACCTCTTTTGCGGGGACGGGGGCGATCCGAACGGCCGCGCTTACTGCATGAACCAGCCGTGGCTGACGACGAGAGACTGGCCGGTCAGCGCGTTGGTCTTGAAGCCGGCGAGAAACAGCACCGCCTCGGCGACGTCTTCGGTGGTGGTGAACTCGCCGTCGACCGTGTCCTTCAGCATGACGTGCTCGATTACATCATCCTCGCTGATGCTGAGCTCCTTGGCCTGCTCGGGGATCTGCTTATCGACGAGCGGCGTGCGGACAAAGCCGGGGCAGACGACATTGGCGCGGACATTGTGCTCGGCGCCCTCCTTGGCCACGACCTTGCACAATCCGATCAGCCCGTGCTTCGCAGTGACATAGGGCGCTTTCAGAACCGAGGCCTCTTTCGAATGCACCGATCCCATATAGACGATGCTTCCCGACTTCGCCTGGTACATGTGGCGCAAGCAGGCCTTTGTCGTCAAAAATGCCCCATCCAGGTGGATCGCCAGCAACCGCTTCCACTCTGCGAACGGGAAATCGACGACCGGCCTCACGATCTGAATGCCGGCGTTGCTGACCAATACGTCGATCCTGTGGTATTTCGCCATGGTATCGGCGACGCCTTTCTCCACCGCGGCCTCGTCCGCGACATTCATGGCGACGGCAAAGGCGTCGGCACCATTGCCTTTGATCTCGCGAGCTGCTGCGTCGGCGGCGTCGAGATTGAGATCGGCGATCACGGGGATGCCGCCCTCGGCGGCAAAGCGCAGCGCGATCTCCTTGCCGATACCGCTGGCTGCACCGGTGATGATGCCGACCTTTCCACCGAAACGAGACATTGCACCGGGTCCTTTCAGATTGGTTCACACGTCTTTTAGATAGTCGAAGACAACCTCGCCGAGGCCTAGCGTCAGATCCGTGACATAATGGCTGGCGCCGACCACTTCGCGCACCGGCAGCCGCGCCACGTCGCACATCGCATGCTCGAACAGCTGGATCGCCGCCGGGCCGGACCAGGCGCCCTTGATCGTCACGTCCTCGAGGTAATAGCGCACCAGCTCGCAGATGCGCGGCGTGCAATCGACGTGCGGGATGATCTTGATCATGAAGGATGGCCGGGCTAGCGCCTGCTTCAGCGGCGCCGGGTCGATCTCGCGATGCTTGTAGCCCATGGTCGCGCAGACGCACAGCACCGAGCCGTAATGCAGCGTGCAAACCACAGTCTCGCTTTCATGCGAGATTTTCGGGCTGGCTAGCTTCTTCGGAAACCCCCAAATCTCGCGCCCGCCGGCGATCGGCGCGTTGTCGTCAAGATACATCGCATGGACATAGCCGCCTTCCTGAACCGTGCCGTCCTCGGCTTTGAACCGTACCGGGATCACCTGGCCGGTTTCGGTGTAGTCGCCAAAACCGGTCGAATCGGGCATCCGGATGAATTCATAGGCGACGGTGTCGCCCGCTACCTCCAACGGCTCCGGCACCACCTGGCGCAGTTCGTCAATGTCGGTGCGATAGGTGATCACGACAAATTCGCGGTTGTAAAATTTGTACGGGCCTTTCGGATAGGCGGGATCGTTGAGCGGCATGGCGAAGGCCTTGTCGCGCACTTCGGTGAGTTTCAACGGTTGGATCTCCTCTATGCCGATGACTAATCGCGCCCGTCGACCGCGAGGTCGAAGGTGAAGACGCCATCCATGTCCTCCGGGCGCAACAGCACCTCAGGATGGCGCAAGGTACGAACCGCGTCGTTGTAACCGGATTGCCAGTGCTCGTTCATGGTACGGCGCGAAAATTCATAATCCTTTGAAGTACCCTCGTAATTTCTCGCGTGGTAAATCAGCTGAATGAGATTATAAACCTTCTCATCGGCCTCCCCGGCAAGAAACTCTGCCTCTGGGCTCTGCTGCAACTCTGGGGGAATTAGGGGCAGTAACTTGGCTACTGCACGGCGTAGCAATTGCTGCTTCTTGAACTGATCGGTCGCCGCCCGGGTCCGGCTGGAATAGCGGATCTCCTTTTGGCGTAATTCCGCCTCCATCAGATCGCGCGGCAATTCGCCCCGCGCGTTCCACAAATCGATCTGGAAAGCCAGCGTGTCCACGCGCGGTCGGCTGTCCAATACCCATTGCAGCGGCGTATTGGAGACCAGGCCGCCATCCCAATAATGCTCACCATCGATGACCGTCGACGGAAAGCCGGGCGGCAGCGAGCCGCTGGCCATAACATGTTCCGGCCCGATCCGATGCGTCGTATTGTCGAAATAGACGAAGTTGCCGCTGCGGACATTGACTGCGCCAACGCTGAACCGCATTTCGCCGCGGTTGATCCGATCGAAATCGGCGAGGCGTTCCAGCGTTGCCTTGAGCGGTGTGACGTCATAGTAGCTGAGCGCTCCTGGCGACCCCGGCGGGTGCAGGTAGGGCGGCGGCAGCCGAGGCGTAAAAAAGCCCGGAGCCCCGGCGACGAGGGTGCCGAAGGCTCGCGCCTGATTAACCAGCCGGTGGGTAGTCTCGTCCCTGGGATCGAGCCCGAAATAGACTGCGCCCGGCGGCGGCGTGCTGACGGTTTCCCAGAATGCGCGCAGCCTCTCGACCCGACTTTCCGGCGGATTGCCTGCGATCAAAGCAGAGTTGATGGCGCCGATTGAAATTCCGGCGACCCAGTCGGGATGGAGGTTCGCCTCGGTCAACGCCTGATAGACGCCGCCCTGATAGGCGCCGAGTGCGCCGCCCCCCTGCAACAGCAGCGCTATGCGCTCGAAAGGCGGACGCTCGGTCGCTACGTGAGTCTTTCGCTTCGACGGCCGGCTATTGGGCATGCGAGAACGACCCCTCGATCTTCGCTGGGCCCGCGGTTTATATGACACGCCGCGGTCGGCTTCACCGCCTACGGTCGATAGCACGCATAACCCATGCCAACACAAAACCATGAAAGATTTGAGGCAATATAGAGACGCAGCGCTCTGAGGCGGTATCAGGTGAACATAGCGGCTTATCCCAGCTCAATTGCAACTAGAGGTTACCGATGACAGGCAAAGGACTTCATCCGTCGACGATCGCGGCGCAGGCGCTGGGCTGGGTTGATGCCACGACCGGCGCGGTGGTGCTGCCAGTGCACGTTGCAACGACTTTTCTGCGCGATCCCGACAACCAGTATCGCCGCGGGCGCAGCTATGGGCGCGCCGGCAATCCGAGCTACGACCAGCCGCAGGCGTTGCTGACGGCGCTCGAGGGTGGCGTCAACTCACTGCTGTTCTCATCCGGGATGGCCGCGGCTGCGGCGGTTTTTCAGTGTCTCGCGCGGGAGGCGCATGTCGTCGCACCGCGGGTCATGTATTGGGGTTTGCGCAATTGGCTCAAGACTTTCGCCGAGAGGTGGGGGATCGACGCGACCTTCTGCGACATGACCTCGCTCGATGAGCTGCAGGCGGCGATGCGGCCGGGCCGGACCCGCCTTGTCTGGATCGAGACGCCTGCCAACCCGGTATGGTCGGTAACCGACATCGCCGGCGCCGCCGAAATCGCGCATCGTGCCGGCGCGCGGTTGGCGGTCGACAGCACCGCGGCGACGCCGGTTTTGACCCGGCCGTTGGCGCTCGGCGCCGATATCGTCATGCATTCGGCGACAAAATACCTGAATGGGCACAGCGATGTAATCGCCGGCAGCCTGACGACGGCGGGTAAGGACGAATTCTGGGATCGGCTCGTCGCCGCGCGCAGTGGCGGCGGCGCGATCCTAGGCAGCTTCGAGGCCTATCTGCTGCTGCGCGGCATGCGCACCCTGTTTCCGCGGGTCGAGCGCGCTTGCCATTCGGCGCGGCAGATTGCCGAAGCGTTGTCGGCGCACCCTCGGATCTCCGAAGTTCTGTATCCCGGACTGCCCACCCATCCCGGACACGGGGTCGCCGCGCGCCAGATGACCGGGGGCTTTGGCGGAATGCTCAGCGTTCGCGTCACAGGCGGGGCCGAGGCGGCGATCGACGCCGCCGCTAAGGTCAGGGTCTGGCAGCGCGCGACGTCGCTGGGCGGCGTCGAGAGCCTGATCGAGCACCGCTCCTCGATCGAGGGTGCGGACAGCCCCGCACCGCCTGACCTTTTGCGCCTCTCGGTCGGGATCGAGGACCCGGCCGATCTCCTCGCCGACCTCGAAGAGGCGCTCGCCCTTAGGCCGCCTCACAACCCTGGCGTCGTCGTTCGGACACGAGTTCGGCAAGCGCTTCGCCTGTGCCGGAGGCAGATCGGTCAGTCGCACTCTCGGCTCCCCTTTGCACGGTGGGCGCTCAACGGCGACGAGGGCCGCTGGCGAGACCATCCCGGACGAACTCGAAAATGTCCAAGGCGACTATAGGCCAAAAGCTATTCGTATTCGGCCATAAAATTAAAAACTAAATTTGAAGTATTCGCGAATCCGCCAGCGTTGACCACATCACTATCATAAATTATTATTAAATCTGGTAGATAATTTTGCCAATCAGACGAAGATGGAACGCTGGGTGCTGCGCATGTTCCGAATGGCGATTGTGATCGGTGCGCTGGCCTGGGCGATCGGGGCCGGGGGTCTGTCGGACCAGGCACGCGGATTTGTCAACGACGCGTTGGCGAGTTGGAGCCAATCGAGCGGGCGTTAGGCTCGCCGCTTGAACCGCCTATTACAGCATGCCGAGTTCGAGCCTTGCTTCCTCGCTCATCCGCTCGGGTCCCCAGGGCGGGCTCCAGACCAGCTTGACACGCACGTCGCCGACATCGGGGACGGCGCGGATCGCCGCCTCGACTTCGCCCGGCATGCTGGCGGCGACCGGGCAGGAGGGAGTCGTCAACGTCATCTCGACATAAACGACACCGCCCTTCTTGACGATCAGCTCGTAAATCAGCCCGAGCTCGACAAGATCCATCGGAATTTCCGGATCGCGCACGGTCTTCAGCGCGGCGAGCACCGGGGCCATCAGCGCCGGGTCGTCCTCGCCGCCTTCCGGGCGCTCGACCTCCGCGCCGGCTTCAGCAGCCGGCTCGGCCGAGCCGAAATCGAACGGGTCGCGGTCCATTTTGCTACTCCGTCCTAACGGGGGCGTCGCCGGCGCCTTTCAGCGCAGCTTCGAGCGCATGCCAAGACAAGGTCGCGCATTTGACCCGAGCCGGGTACGCCTTGACCCCGGTCAATGGTTCGAGCCGCTCCATCTCCTCGGCCAAGGGCTCGGGCAGCGGGTTGTCCTCGCCGCCGGTGACCCGCGCGTGAAAATGCGCGAACAGTTCCTGCGCCTCGGCGATAGTCTTGCCCTTCAGCACCTCGGTCATCAGCGAGGCTGCCGCGGTCGAGATCGCGCAGCCGCGGCCCTGAAACGCGACATCGGCGATATGGTCGCCGTCGAGGGTCAGGTAGATCGTGACCCGGTCGCCGCATAGCGGGTTGTAGCCCTGCGCGGTATGCGTCGGATTATCGATCGCGCGGAAATTGCGCGGGCGACGCCCGTGGTCGAGGATGATGTCCTGATAAAGTTCGCGCAGATCCATCACGCAAACAGCTCCCGGCCGGCTTCGATTGCGGCGGCCAATTTGTCGATGTCGCCCTCGTCGTTGTAGACGCCGAGCGAGGCGCGGGTCGTCGCCGGATAGCCGAGCTTTTCCAGCAGCGGCTGGGCGCAGTGATGCCCGGCGCGCACCGCCACATGGTGGCGATCGAGCACCGTCGCAAGATCGTGCGGGTGCACTCCTTCGAGATCGAAGGACAAAATGCCGAGCCGGCGCTGCCCGGCGCCGATCAACCGCAACCCCGGAATACGCGATAGACGGTCGACGCCGTACCCGGTCAGCGCCTCCTCGTGCTCGAGAATATTGTCGCGCCCCAGCCCCTCGACAAAGTCGAGCGCGGCGCCGAGCCCGATTGCCCCGGAAATATCGGGGGTGCCGGCCTCGAAGCGGTGCGGCGGCTCCTGGAACGTCGTCTCGGCGAAGGTGACGTTGAGGATCATCTCGCCGCCGCCCTGCCACGGCGGCATCGCCGCCAGCAGCTGATGGCGGCCGTAAAGCACCCCGATCCCGGTCGGGCCATAAATCTTGTGCCCGGAGAAGGCGTAGAAATCGCAGCCCAGCGCCTGCACATCGACCTGGAGCCGGGGCGCCGCCTGGCAGCCGTCGATCAGCACCTTGGCGCCTGCGCGGTGCGCCAGCTCGATCACGCTCTCGACCGGAACCAGCGCGCCGGTGGCGTTGGCGAGGTGGGTGATTGCGACAAGCCGCGTGCGCGGCGTCAGCCGCTCGGCAAAAGCGGCGAGATCGAGCCCGCCGGTGGCGTCGATCGGCGCGACGACGATGCGGAAGCCGATCCGGTCGCGCAGGATTTGCCATGGCACGATGTTCGAGTGGTGCTCGAGTTCGCTGATCACGACCTCGTCGCCGGCTTCGAGAAAGGCGCCGCCCCAGCTTTGCGCGACGAGGTTGATGGCCTCGGTGGCGCCGCGGACAAAGACGATCTCGCGCGGGTCGGCGGCGTTCAGAAAGCGCTGCACCTTGACCCGCGCTTCCTCGAACAACTCGGTCGAGCGGGCGCTCAGCCGATACACCCCGCGATGCACATTGGCGTAATCGGTGCGGTAGTAGTCGGCGACGCCGTCGATGACCAAAGCCGGCTTCTGCGCGCTGGCGCCGGAATCGAGAAACACCAGGCCGGGGTTGTTGGCGAAGATCGGGAATTCGCTCCTCAGCCGGCGCGGATCGAACCCCCTCCCTAACCCTCCCCCGCTCGCGGGGGAGGGGAGGGTGGGGGCAGCGCGATCGACAATCCGCGGGTGGGCCGTCGTCATGCTTTATTCCTCCAACACCGTCAGGCGACGCGCGAGCCGCGACAGCAGGTGCTCGCGCACCGCCATGGGCTCGACGATCTCGACCGCCTCTCGCAAAAAGCCCCCAATCAGCATCCGCCGCGCCTCATCGCGCGGGATGCCGCGGGCGAGCAGGTAGAACAACGCCGCTTCGTCGAGGTCGCCGACCGCCGCGCCGTGGCTGCATTTGACGTCGTCGGCAAAGATTTCGAGCTCGGGCTTGGTGTCGATGGCGGCGCGCGCGCCGACCAGCAGATTGCGACTCAGCATTTGCGCATCGACTTTCTGCGCGCCCGGCTGAACCGTAATGCGGCCCTGAAAGGCGCCGTGCGACCGCCCGGCAGCGACCCCTTTGAAGATTTCGCGGGTCTCGCCGCGCTCGGCCATGTGCTCGACCGTGGTGACGATGTTGGCCTCCTGGCGATCGGCCAGCAGAAAGGCGCCGTAGAGCCCGCAATGCGCCCCCTCGCCGGCGCTGCGCACCGCAACCTCGTGCCGCACCGTGCGCCCGCCGAGCAACAGGACAAAACTGGCAAGCCGCGAGTTCCTGCCGAGCGCCGCGCTGACATCGCCGAGATGGAGGGCGTCCACCGCCTCCTCGACCAATGCCACGCGATTAAGATCGGCCCCGTCGGCCAGCCGCAGGCTGATCATGTCGTTGCGCCAATAGCGGCCCACTCCGCTAAAGCTCTCGATCAGGCGGATGCGGCTTTCCGCGCCGAGCGCGACGAGGCTGTGGGTGTGCAGCGAACCGGAAACCTCGCCTGAGGCGAGGTGGACGATCTCGATCGGCCGGTCGAGAATGACTCCGGGCGCGACATCGAGGACAAAGCCGTCGCTGAAAAAGGCGCCGTTGAGCGCGGCAAAACCGCGGTCGCGGTCGGGCGAGGGTATCTCCAGCGCCTCGCGAACCAGCTCCGGCCGCGCGTCGATTGCCGCCGCCGTCGAGCCGAGCCAAACGCCCGCGGGCAGCCCCTCGATCGCGGAAAGTTCGGGCATAAACCGCCCATCGACCAGCACCAGGCGATGATCGCTGCCGGCGAAGCTGATGTCGTCGAGCTGCGTCGGGGATATGGCGCCGTTTGCGCGGATCGGAAGCAAGGGCGATTGTTCGAGCGGACGCAGATCGAGGTAGCGCCAAGCTTCGCCGCGGCGGCTCGGAAAGCCTTGCTCGGCAAAGCGGGCGAGGCTGCGTCGGCGGTGGCGCGCGAGCCAATCGGGCTCTCCGGCATGCCCCAAGGCAGCGTCCAGATAGGGCCGCGCTTCGGGCTTGACCGGGAAATCGACGACAGCGCTCATCGCTTCCCACCCGTCATTCCGGGATCGCCAAAGGGCGAGGCCCGGAACCCATGCACACGATCGGTACCAACCCTTTGCGGTCCATGTTCATGGGTTCCGGGCTCCGTGCTGCGCACCGCCCCGGAATGACAGCCAAAGAATTAACGCGCATCAGACGGTCGCTCATGCCGCGTCGCCAAACGCGCCGTAGCCGCGCCGTTCGAGTTCGATCGCCAAGGACTTGTCGCCCAACTCGACGATCCGCCCGTCCTGCAGCACATGCACCCGGTCGGGCTCGACATAATCCAAGAGCCGCTGGTAGTGGGTGATGATGACGATCGCGCGGTCGGGGGCGCGCTGCCGGTTGACGCCGGTCGCGACGGTGCGCAGCGCGTCGATGTCGAGCCCGCTGTCGGTCTCGTCGAGGATCGCCAGGCGCGGCTCCAGCATCGCCATCTGAAAGATCTCGTTGCGTTTCTTCTCGCCGCCGGAAAACCCGACATTGACCGCGCGCTGCAACAGGTCCTCGCCGATGTCGAGTTCCTTAAGCTTGGCCCGGACCGCGCGCAGGAACTGGCCGGCGTCGAGCTCGGGCTCGCCGCGGTGGCGGCGGCCGGCGTTGAGCGCGGTGCGCAGGAAATACATGTTGTTCACGCCGGGGATCTCGACCGGGTATTGAAATGCCAGAAACAGGCCCTCGCGCGCCCGCTCGTCGGCCGGCATCGCCAGCAGATCGCGGCCGAGATATTGAACCGCGCCCTGGGTTACCTCGTAGCCGTCGCGGCCGGCCAGCACCGCGGCGAGCGTGCTTTTGCCCGAGCCGTTCGGCCCCATGATCGCATGCACCTCGCCGCTCTCGACCAAGAGATCGATGCCCTTGAGGATCTCGCGACCATCGGCGAGCCGGGCATGCAGATTTCTTATTGCGAGCATCAGCGAACCCAAGCTGCAAAGCCGCCGTGCGCCCTTCGAGACGCGCCTTGCAGGCGCTCCTCAGGATGACGGTGTCCTTTTGAGGGCATCCTAAAAACTTTGTCATCCTGAGGAGCCCGCGAAGCGGGCGTCTCGAAGGACGCACAATGCATTTCCAAAGGGAGGCGCATCAGCCGACACTGCCTTCGAGACTAACGGCCAGCAGCTTTTGCGCCTCGACCGCGAATTCCATCGGCAGTTCCTTCAGCACTTCCTTGCAGAAACCGTTGACGATCAGCGACACCGCATCCTCGGTGCTCAACCCGCGCTGACGGCAGTAGAACAGCTGGTCGTCGCTGATCTTCGAAGTCGTCGCTTCGTGCTCGACCCTGGCAGAGGGGTTGCGCACCTCGATATAGGGCACGGTGTGCGCGCCGCAGCGCTCGCCGATCAGCAGCGAGTCGCATTGGGTGTGGTTGCGCGCGCCTTGTGCCCGCGGCTGCACCCGCACCAGCCCGCGATAGGTGTTCTGGCCATGACCGGCCGAGATCCCTTTCGAGACGATCGTCGAGCGGGTGTCCTTGCCGATATGGATCATCTTGGTCCCGGTATCGGCCTGCTGGCGGTTGTTGGTGATCGCGACCGAATAAAATTCGCCGACCGAGTGGTCGCCTTCGAGGATGCAGCTCGGATATTTCCAGGTGATCGCCGAGCCGGTTTCGACCTGGGTCCACGAGATCTTGGCCCTGGCGCCACGGCAGGCGCCGCGCTTGGTCACGAAATTGTAGATGCCGCCCTTGCCCTCGGCGTCGCCCGGGTACCAATTCTGCACCGTCGAATATTTGATCTGCGCGTCTTCATGCGCGATCAGTTCGACGACCGCGGCATGAAGCTGGTTCTCGTCGCGCTGGGGTGCGGTGCAGCCTTCGAGATAGCTGACATAGCTGCCCTTGTCGGCGATCAGCAGGGTGCGCTCGAACTGTCCGGTCTTGGCCGCATTGATGCGGAAATAGGTGCTGAGCTCCATCGGGCAGCGCACGCCCGGCGGGACATAGGCAAACGAGCCGTCGCTGAACACCGCCGAATTCAGGGCCGCGAAGAAATTGTCGTTCTGCGGCACGACCGTGCCGAGGTATTTGCGGACCAGTTCGGGGTGCTCGAGCACCGCCTCGCCGAACGAGCAGAAGATGATGCCGAGCTTCGCCAGCTCGCCCTTGAATGTCGTCGCCACCGAGATGCTGTCGAACACGGCGTCGACCGCGACCCCGGCCAATGCCTCGCGCTCGCGCAAAGGGATTCCAAGCTTCTCATAGGTGCGCAGCAGCTCGGGATCGACTTCGTCCAATGATTTCGGGCCGGCATTCTGCTTCGGCGCGGAGTAATAGGTGGCCGCCTGATAATCGATCGGCGCCAGATTGAGCTTGGCCCAATTGGGCGGCGTCATCTTCTCCCAGGCGCGAAACGCCGCGAGCCGCCATTCGAGCAGCCATTCGGGTTCGCCCTTTTTGGCCGAGATGAAATGAACCGTTTCCTCGCTGAGGCCGGGCGGCGCCTCGTCGGCTTCGATATCGGTGACAAAGCCGTATTTGTAGCCCTCTTGCGACAGCGAGCGGACGGTGCCGATTGTATCGATCGAAGCAGTCATATGGATTATCTGGGCTCGTCAGTTTGTGGCGGCGTGAACGGTTGCGGCGGGCCGGCGCGGCACAAACGCGGAGGGCGTGATCATCGCATCGAGCGAAACCGCGGCCAGAGCCTGCTCGACGGCGCGGTTGATCGCCGTCCAGTGCGGCCGGGTCGGGCAATAATTGGTGCGCGCGCATTCGGCGACATGGACCGAGCATTGGGTCAGCCCGATATCGCCGTCGATCGCGGCGACCACCTCGGCGACCGAGATCGCTGATGCCCGGCGCGCCAGGCGATAGCCGCCGGCCGCCCCGCGCGTCGCCGTTACCAGCCGGGCATGGGCCAGCCCTTTCAGGATCTTGGCGACGGTCGCCCGCGGCAGCCGGGTCTCGTCGGCGATGGCCGCGGCGGTCTGCTGCCGGTCGGCATCGGCCGCCAGATGGGTGGCGACGATAACGCCGTAATCGGCGAGCTTGCTGAGGATGATCATCGCTTTCAGCCTGCCCGATAATCGGCCGAACAGACCGAATTCGGACCGAATTGGTCCGCTATAAATCGTCGTTAACGCGGCCTGGGTCAAGCCCCGTTGCACGGCAAGCGTCCAGGGGGAAAATGCCGAGCGCTTGCGGGCCCTGACGAGCGATGCCATTTCTCTATCGGGCCCGGCAAATGCCTCGACATTCCCGTTTCGGATATGAAGCTGCTCGTCGTTGAAGACGATCGTGAAACCGCCGCCTATCTGGTCAAAGGTCTCGGCGAGAGCGGCTATACGGTTGATCGCGCCGGCGACGGGCGCGACGGGCTGTTCATGGCTTGCTCGGGCGGCTACGACGCGATCGTGCTCGACCGCATGCTGCCGGAAATGGACGGATTGGCGTTGTTGGGAGCTTTGCGCGCCGCCGACATTCGCACTCCGGCTCTGATCCTCAGCGCGCTCGGCAGCGTCGACGACCGCGTCAAAGGGTTGCGCGCCGGCGGCGACGACTATCTGGTCAAGCCGTTCGCCTTCAGCGAACTCCTGGCTCGGATCGAGGCGCTGTTGCGGCGTGGCTCGGCGGCGGCGGCGACGACAACGTTGCGGGTCGCCGATCTCGAGCTCGACTTGTTGACCCGGACCGTCAAACGCGGTGGCCGGGGGCTCGAACTGTTGCCGCGCGAATTCCGGCTGCTCGAATATCTGATGCGCAACGCCGGCCATGTCGTGACCCGAACGATGCTGCTCGAGCACGTCTGGGACTATCATTTCGACCCGCAGACCAATGTGATCGACGTCCATGTGAGCCGGCTGCGCCAAAAGATCGACAAGAACTTTGCGCGGCCGCTGCTGCACACGGTTCGCGGCGCCGGCTACTGCCTGCGCCTGGCGGAATAACTCCGCGCTCGGCCGGGATGGTCGCCGAAAAGCTGTCCCTTTCCGCCGCGCGATCGTGGTCCTGGCCGCGCCGCCTTCCGGCGAATCTGCGCCGGCTGGTGCGCACCCACGCGGTTCGTCTCGCCGCACTTTATTTCCTGGTGTTTGCCGCCTCGGTGCTGGGCGTCCTGCTGTTCGTCTATTGGACGAGCGCCAATTTCGTCGAGCGCCAGACCGAGGCGACGCTCGACGCCGAGATCAGCGGGCTGGCCGAGCAATACGACCAGCGCGGGTTGAGCGGGCTGGTGCAGATCGTCGCCGCGCGCAGCGCCGGCGACCGCGGCGACGCGATGCTGTACCTGGTGACCGACCCCGACGGCCGGCCGCTCGCCGGCAACATCGCGGGCTGGCCTCTGGGTGTGCCGGCGCGGACCGGATGGCTGTCGTTCACGATCGAGGCGAGGGTCAAAGGCCATATCGAGACCCACCCCGCGCGCGGCAGCCTGATCATCATCCCCGGCGGCTACCGCCTGCTGGTCGGCCGCGACATCAGCGACGCGGCGGCATTCCGCGACCGGGTCAAGATGACCTTGCTGTGGTCCGGTTTGGTGGCGCTCGGTGTCGGTCTGCTGGGTGGTGCAGCGATGAGCCGCAATCTGTTGCGCCGGGTCGAGTTGGTCAACCGCACCAGCGAGCGGGTCATGGCGGGGAATCTATCCGATCGCGTGCCGCTCGCCGGAACCGGCGACGAGTTCGATCAGCTCGCCGCCAATCTCAACCGGATGCTCGATCAGATCGAGCGGCTGATGACCGCCATGCGCGAGGTCACCGACGATGTCGCCCACGATCTTAAGACGCCGCTGGCACGGTTGCGCGCCCGGCTCGAACTGGCATTGATCGGGCCGCAGGACGACGCCGGCCAGAGCGAGGCGATCTCGGCCGCGATCGACGAGGCGGACCGGCTGTTGGCCACCTTCAACGCGTTGCTCGGCATCGCCGAAGCCGAGGCCGGGCGCGATCAGGCCGGGCCGCTGGACCTCTCGGAAGTCGTCCGCTCGGCGGCGGAATTTTACGAGCCGGTCGCCGAGCAAAAGGGCTTCGCTATGTCGGTGGTAGTCGAGCCCGGTATCAGGATCCGCGGCGATCGGCATCTGCTGTCGCAGACCCTCGCCAATCTGCTCGACAACGCCCTTAAATATGCGGGCGGTGGCGATCTCCTAATTACCGTTTTTCGTGACGAGGCGCGCGCCGTTCTCGAAGTCGCCGATCGCGGACCAGGGATTCCCGAGGCGCATCGCGAGACCGTGTTCGACCGCTTTGTCCGCCTAGAGCCCAGCCGCAGCACGCCGGGAAACGGGCTCGGCCTCAGCCTGGTGCGTGCGGTCGCGCACCGCCACCATGGCGCCGTCGCGCTCGCCGACAATCGGCCCGGTCTGCGAGTCCGGCTCGAATTCCCCGCGCTGCCCGCCTGACTATTCGTCCGAAGTGACGGCGGCGCCGTCGTCGTTCTGCCGGTCGCGGTCTTCGATGCGCCGCGCGGTTTCGACCATCATTTCGCGCAGCTCATGCTGATCGAGCCCGGCGCTGCGCAGCACAGGCTCCATCACCGCGTCCGCGAGCAGATCGTCGAGGCTCGGCCGGTAGCGGCAGCAATCGAGACGCTCGTCCATGTTGTTCCTCCGTGTTCCTCTATTCTATGCACCATCAACGCAAAGCATGACCGCTTTATGTCCTCGGATCGGAAATTTCGCGGCATTAGTCTGTACCTCCGCCTTTTTTCCCGCAGCAATAGAGCGGCGGGCAGATCGGCGGGGCCCGCCGACGCTAAAATCCGCCGATCGCCATTATTGTACGTCCACGAATACGCTCGGCGGGTAATAGGGGTTGTAAATGGTGACCGGGAACAGCACGACCCGCCCCGGACCATGCGGAACGTCGGTCGCAGATGCCGACGAAGAGGCGCTTTTTTGAGGCGCGCCTGCTGGTGTGGGGGCGAGCGGGGGTGGACCTGCCGACACCGGCAGTTGCGCTGCCGCGTAGGCTTGGCGGGGCATATACCCGTGCGCGCTCATGCAATCGCGGTAGAGCGCGTTCTGGTCAGCCGCCGTGGCGAGGGCCGAGACGAGCGTTGCCGCCACTACGAAGCCGATGCGGCCTTGGGCGTAGCTACCGCCCGGACTTAACGCACGGGCCTGCGCTTCGCAGGTATAATTGTCGGCGCTAAATTCGGCCTGTGTCGCACCAGGTTTGTCCCAAACGATGGGTGCGCAGGCGGCGGCAGATAACACAACCGTCAATACAGTGCTTCGAATCAAGATCGGCACGCGTTCGCTCCCGGTGTCGTGCAAAATCTACGAACGAGGATCGCATCCCCGTCGCCCTGCTCTCATTGCGCGGGAGAGAAATTGACAATTCGTGAAGTGAGCGGCCCCCGGACGGGCCAATGATGATTAAGCCGGGAGGTCGCCGTGAGTGAAAAGGCCGATGCCCAGGCCGGTGATGCGCTCACGAACCGCGGGGCTCAACAGCGCCGCCAGCTCGTCGCGGTGGCGGTAGCCCGGCATTGCCGCAGCCAGCCGTGGGGTCCGCTCGGTCGCCGGGTGAAAATAAATTTCGCTGACGCCGTCAGGCAGGTATGGGAGCAGCCGCAGCACCCGATCTTCGGTCATACCGCCGCTCCAGGCGAGGCCGAAGACATGGTCGTTGACGTGCAGCCCCGCCAACCGCAAGCGCCGCCGTAGTCTCTCGACCCACAGCTGATAGAGCGGCGTCGGATAGCGCTCCCGCGGGAAAGCGCGACGCAGCGCCTCGACCGGTTCGGCCGGGACGCGCACCGCCTTCATGCCATAGTCGCGGCCGATTTCGATAATCAGCCTGGCGACGCTTGGGTGAAGGTGCATGTGCTTGTGGGCGTTGACATGGTCGAGCGGCAGGCCGGTAGCCCGAAAGGCCTCGAACTGCGAGCGGATTTCGCGCGCAAGCTGATCCCGCACTTTCGGCAGAAAGAAGAACCGGATGCCGGCGCGGGCCAAATTGCGGTCGAATTCACCATCGCTGCCGACCAGCGCCGGGACCTCGGCGGGGGGCAATACCGGCAGGCCATCGACCAGCACGAGATGCAGTCCCGACTCGCAGCCCAGGCAACAGCCAGGCACGCGCCACCGCATCCGCCGCTGCCGGCGCACCGACCATCAGGCTCGCGGTCGACAGGATCCCGTGCCGATGCGCCTCCTCGACAGCCTCGTTGACGGCCGGGTCGAGCCCGAAATCGTCGGCGCAGACGATCAGCCGCCTCAGCCTGCCATCTCCCGATGGCGCAGGAAATGGAAGAACTCGACCCCTTCGCGCAGGCGGCGGCGCAGCATCTGCGGGCTCTTGAGCATCTCGGCGACCAGTTCGGCGATCTTTTTGCGGCGGAAATAGAAGCGCTTATAGAAAATTTCCAGCGACTGGAAGATTTCGGTATGCGAGAGATGCGGGTAATGCAGCGGTGCGATCTGCACGCCCCGCTCGTCGATCAGCTCGGCATGTCCGATATCGAGCCAGCCGTTTTCGACCGCCTGGCGATGCAGATAGGTGCCGGGATAAGGGGCGGCCAAGGAAACCTGGATCGTGTGCGGATTGATTTCGCCGGCAAAGCGGATCGTTTCCTCGATCGTCTCCTTCGATTCCCCGGGCAGGCCGAGGATAAAGGTGCCGTGGATCGTGATCCCGAGCTCATGACAGTCTTTGGTGAAACGCCGGGCGATATCGACCCGCATCCCCTTTTTGATGTTGTTCAGGATCTGCTGGTTGCCCAATTCGTAGCCGACTAATAAGAGCCGCAGCCCGTTGTCGCGCAGCACTTCAAGGGTCGCGCGCGGCACGTTCGCCTTGGCGTTGCACGACCAGGTGACGCCGAGCTTGCCCAGCTCGCGCGCGATCGCCTCGGCGCGCGGTCGGTCGTCGGTAAAGGTGTCGTCGTCGAAAAAGAACTCCTTGACCTGCGGAAACCAGCTTTTGGCGAGACGGATCTCCTCGATCACGTGGCCCACGCTGCGCACCCGGTAGCGGTGCCCGCCAACCGTCTGCGGCCACAGACAAAACGTGCATTTCGAGCGGCACCCGCGCCCGGTGTAGAGCGACAGGTACGGGTGCTGCAAATAGCCGATGAAGTAGTCCTCGACCCGCAGGTCACGCTTGTAGACTTCGCTGACAAAGGGCAGCTGGTCCATGTCTTCGAGTATCGCGCGATCGCGGTTATGGCTGATCGCACCACTCGGCGCGCGATAACTCAAGCCGTCGATCGCAGCCAAAGCGCGGCCCTCGGCGACCTCCTTGATCGTGAAATCGAACTCCTCGCGGGCGACGAAGTCGAGCGCCGCCGACGCCTTCAGACTGTCCTCGGGCTCGACCGCAACCTTGGCCCCGACCATGCCGATCTTCAGCCGCGGGTTCATCTCCTTGAGCGCCTCGGCGACCTTGACGTCGGAGGCGAAGGACGGGGTCGAAGTATGGAGCACCGCAAGCTCGTACTCGCTGGCGAGCGGCAATATGTCGGAGAGCTTCAACCGCGCCGGCGGGGCGTCGACGAGCCGGCTTCCTGGAACGAGCGCCGCCGGCTGGGCGAGCCAGGTCGGGTACCAGAACGACCGGATCTCGCGCCGCGCCTGATAGCGCGAGCCGGCGCCGCCGTCGAAACCGTCGAAGGACGGCGGATGCAGGAACAGTGTCTTCATCATCAAACCTTGTCTCCGTCGGCTGTCATGCGGCCGCTCGACTCGACGCGGAAATGCTGGTCCCGCCAGAACACCGTCCGTGCGAAAAAGCTGGCGACGAACACCGCGAAAGACAAGGCGTCGCGCACCGGGAGCAGCGCCGGCCTGGCCGTCCGCAGCCCGAGCGCGCGCGCCGTCACCCTCGCGCAGGCCCATCTGACCAAATAGGTGATCGCGACAAAGGTGCAGGAGGTCAAGCCAAATCCGGTGATTGCGGCGGCGAACACGGCGACCATCAGCGGATGGGTTACGATCGATCCGGCATAGGCCGCCGGGGCGACCCCGCGCACCGTGCGCGCCCAGCGCAGTTCGTGGCGCCACAGCGCAACGAACGAAGGTTCGGCCACCCGAGCCTCGACGACGTACCGCGACAGGACCACCGCGAGACCTGCGGAGCGCACCGCGTCACCCAGCCGATGATCGTCGGCCAGCTCGTCGCGCACTCGGGCGAAGCCGCCGATGTGCTCGAGGGTCTGGCGGCGCAGGGCGATCGTCGCGCCAAAGCAGCCACGTCCCACGCCCAGCGCCTCACCGACAACAGCGCCGGGGAGGAACCCGAAATTGATGTGCATCGCCCCCAGCTCGGACCAGATGCCGCCGGTCGGGACGGCTTTATAAAGACAGGTGACGATCCCGATGCGCGGATCGTTGAGCGGCGCCGTGACCGCGGCGAGATAGTCGCGGTCGACCCGCATGTCGCTGTCGGCGAGGACGAATATGTCGTGACGCGCCGCCGGCAGCATGTTTTCGAGGTTCGACACCTTGCCGTTGCTGCCGCGGATGCGGCGCTCGATCACCAGGGCGATGTCATCGCCGGGAAACTCGCGAACCAGCGCTTGCGCGGCTTCGATCGCGCCGTCCTGCGGGTCGGTGACGCCGAGCACGATCTGGCGCGCCGGGTAATCCTGCTCGGCGAACGACCGCAGATTTTCGTAAAGACCGGGCTCGGCGCCATGGAGCGGCTTCAGGATCGAGATCGCGGGCTGCTCGGTCGATACCGGCAATTCGCGCCGGGCGAAGCGCGTGACAGCCCACGCGGCACCGAACAGGTACACCCAGCCTGGAAGCAGCAGCGCGATGGCGAGCGCCGGGTTCATGGCAAGCGCGTCACACTCGGGGAGGATTGCGCGTGAGGTGCGAACGGAGTAGTGGCATGGATCAGGCGTTCACCTATATCCAGGCTGTCGCAGGCCGGGCTTGCTTGGGTGAGGCGACGAGGGGAGATCATGCGGGTCGTACTAGCCCAACCGCGAGGATTTTGCGCCGGGGTCGAACGGGCGATCGAGATCGTCGAGCGGGCGCTCGAGAAATACGGCCCGCCGATCTATGTCCGTCATGAAATCGTTCATAACCGGCACGTTGTCGAGCGGCTGCGCGGCAAAGGG
The DNA here is from genome assembly GCA_963785565.1 of uncultured Alphaproteobacteria bacterium. Taxonomy (GTDB): domain Bacteria; phylum Pseudomonadota; class Alphaproteobacteria; order ATCC43930; family CGMCC-115725; genus AP-15. The sequence goes on from CAWAVV010000039.1 coordinate 72,503, forward strand.
GCGCATTTCGTCGACGAGATCGACGAGGTGCCGCCAGGCAGCGTCACGATCTTCAGCGCCCACGGCGTGGCCAGCACGATCGAGGATCGGGCCGCTGCGCGCGGGCTGCCGGTCATCGACGCGACCTGCCCGCTGGTCTCGAAAGTCCATATCGAGGGCCAGCGCTACGCCAATCAGGGGCGCGAGATCATCCTGATCGGGCATGCCTTCCATCCGGAAATCGTCGGCACCATGGGGCGGATCGTCGGTCGCGTGCATCTGATCTCGACGCCTGAGGAGGTGGCTGGGCTTCAAGTCGCCGACCCCGGCAAGCTTGCCTTTATCACCCAAACGACGCTCAGCGTCGATGATACCCGTGCGGTAATCGAGGCGCTGAAGGCGCGCTTTCCGACGATCGTCGGCCCGGACACAAAGGACATTTGCTACGCTACACAAAATCGCCAGCGGGCGGCACGCGAACTCGCCAAGATCGTCGATGTGGTTCTGGTGGTCGGCGCGCCCAACAGCTCGAACTCGAACCGGCTGCGCGAGATCGCCGCCGAAAGCGGCGTACCGAGCTATCTGATCGAAGATGCCGCCGCGCTCGATTTCCGCTGGGTCAAAGGCGTCTCTGCGGTCGGCATTACCGCCGGCGCGTCGGCGCCGGCCGAACTGGTCGAGGCGCTGATCGACCGGCTGCGCGAGATCGCCGAAATCGAGCTCGCAGTGCTGCCGGGAGTCACCGAGAACGTGCGCTTCCGAATGCCACCTCAGCTCGCCGAAGCCGCCGAATGATGCCAGCCCGACATTCCACTTTGTAACGAGGGTCTACCGTGGCCATTCCGTTGCGCCAAACCATCCGGGTCGGGGCCTATGTGCTCGGGCGTCATCTGCGCGGCGTCGAACGCTACCCGCTGGTGCTGATGCTGGAGCCGTTGTTCCGCTGCAACCTCGCCTGCGCCGGCTGCGGCAAGATCGACTATCCCGACGCAATCCTCAATCAGCGGCTCAGCCTGGCCGAATGCCTCGGCGCGGTCGATGAATGCGGGGCCCCGATCGTGGTCCTCGCCGGCGGCGAGCCGCTGCTGCACCGCGACATCGCCGAGATCGCACAAGCCATCACCGCTCGGAAGAAATTCGTTTATCTGTGCACCAACGCGCTGCTGCTCGAAAAAAAACTCGATCAGTTCGAGCCCAACCCTTATTTCGCCTGGACGATACATCTCGATGGCGACCGCGAGGAGCACGACCAGTCGGTATGCCAGGACGGGGTCTACGACCGCGCGGTCGCCGCGATCGCGCTGGCGAAATCCCGCGGCTTCCGCGTCAACATCAACACCACCCTGTTCGATAACGCCGACCCGGAGCATGTCGCCGGGTTCTTTGATCGGGTCAGCGAGATCGGCCTCGATGGGATCACGGTGTCGCCCGGCTACGCCTATGAACGGGCGCCCGACCAGGAGCATTTCCTAAATCGCCGGCGCACCAAGGAATTGTTCCGCGCCATCTTCGAGCGCCGCCGCCGAAGCTGGTCGTTCAACCAGTCGAGCCTGTTCCTTGATTTTCTCGCCGGCAATCAATCCTACCGCTGCACGCCGTGGGGCAATCCGACGCGCAATTTCTTTGGCTGGCAGCGCCCGTGCTATCTGCTCGGCGAAGGCTACGCCAAGACCTTCAAGGAGCTGATGGACGAGACCGATTGGGACGCCTACGGCACCGGCAATTATGAAAAATGCGCCGATTGCATGGTTCACAGCGGATATGAGGCGACCGCCGTTATGGATACGGTGCGGCACCCGCTTAAGGCGGCGGCGGTGGCGCTGCGCGGCATGCGCACCGAAGGCGATATGGCGCCGGAAATCCCGCTCGACCGGCAGCGCCCAGCCGAATACGTGCTCACCCGCCATGTCGCCGAGGCGATGGAGCGGCTAACCGGCAGCCAGGAGCCCGTGCAGGGCGCGGGCGGGTCCGGCTAGGGCCAACTGCGCCGTCCGAGCCTCGCGCGCCAGCCGAACCAGGCTCGCGAGCTGTCGGGGCTGGCGCAGCACCGATGCGAGTACCCGCGCAAGCCTTGGCGTTCCGTCCTGCGAAAGCGGGATCAGCGCCGCAGGCGGCAGCTCGCGATAAGCTGCGTCGGCAATTGAGCGCAAAACGACGAACGGGATCCCCGCCGAAGTGGCGATACGGGCGACGATGTCGCTTTCGAGATCGACCGCGAGCGCCCGGGTCTCGCTCCATGCCCGACTTTTTTGAGCAGCTGTCGCCAGAATGGCCTCAGTCCCGAGCACCGGACCTTCCAGCGCGACGATGGCGCGGGCGAAATCGGCGATGCGGTCGCGAAACCGCTTCCCTGCCCACCAGCGTTTGTCGGCTGCGATCACATTCGTCGAGACGATCACATCACCCGTTCGCAGCTCGGGCGCGAGCCCGCCGGCAATGCCGAAACTGATCAGACAATTCGCCTGCCGGACCGCGCTTTCGACAAGCGTTGTTGTGCGGCTTCGATTCCCGCCGCCGACCACCACCGAAAAGCCTGCGGCCCGCGCGATCTTTGCTTCCGCCGCGAGCCCGCAGATGCAGAAGCGTAGCGGCCGGTCCTGTCGTCTCGAGCAAAGCCCTACCCAGGGCTCAAATACCGAACGGCACCCGGGCCGAATTGCCGTTTATCAGACGGCGGTAACGGGCCAAAGCCCAGAGCGGAAAATAGGCGCGGTAGCCGTGATAGCGCAGAAAAAACACGCGCGGAAAGCCGACCGCGGTAAACCACGGCTCATCCCAACCTCCGCTCGAGTTCTGGCTCGCCATCAAATATGCGATGCCGCGCGTCACCGCGGGGTTGCGGACCTCCCCCGCGGCCATCAGAGCGAGCAGCGCCCATGCCGTCTGCGAGGACGTGCTGTAGGGCCCCTCGCCCGGCGGCATGCCGGGCCAGTACGATTCCTCGGCTTCGCCCCACCCGCCGTCCGCACGCTGCCGGGCAAGCAACCAACCGACGGCCCGGCGGATTTCCGGCGCCGCAGGATCGATGCCGGCAGCGTTGAGGGCTGCCAGTACCGACCAGGTCCCGTAGATGTAGTTGGTTCCCCAGCGTCCGAACCAGCTGCCGTCGGCTTCCTGCTCCCGCCACAGAAAGGCGATGGCAGCGGCGACGGCGGGGTGATCCGCGCGGTAGCCGAGCTGGGCGAGTAACCCGAGGCACCGGGCGCTGACATCGGCGGTTGGCGGGTCGAGCAGCGCGCCATGATCGGCAAATGGAATGTGGTTCAAGTAATAATGCGTGTTGTCGGCGTCGAAGGAGCCCCACCCGCCGTTGCGGCTCTGCATGCCGATGATCCATTCGCCTGCCCGTTCGATGGCGGACAGATACCGCTCACGATCAAAGCGATCGAGCGCCAGGGCGACAGCGGCGGTGTCGTCGACATCGGGGTAATAGGGGTTCTCATATTGGAAGGCCCACCCGCCGGGCCGCAAGTCTGGGCGGCTCATCGCCCAATCGCCGACCACCTCCCGCACCTGCTTTTCCGCGAGCCAGTCGAGCGCCCGCCCAACCGCGGAGTCTAGCCGCTGGTCATCCACGTCCTGCAGCGCGTGGCAGGCGAGCGCCGTGTCCCAGACCGGAGACAGGCAGGGTTGGCAATAACAGCGCTCGCCATCGCGGACGATAAGCTTATCGATCGCGGATGCGGCAGTCAGCCAATCGGGATGATCGCGGGGATACCCCAGACAGTCGAACATCATCAACGAGTTCGCCATCGCCGGGAAGATCCCGCCAAGACCGTCTTCGCCATTGAGCCGCTCGGTCACAAAGGCGACCGCCTTGTCGATTGCCTGTCGCCGCGCCCCCGAGGGAAGCCACGGCTCGGCCACGCGCAGCACCCGGTCGAGCAGCCCGAAAGCCGTCGCCAGTGGCGAGGCGGTCGGGCCAGCGATCCAGTCTCGAACCGAGTTGGGCGGTTCGACGAACAACTCGCGAATTGTGATGCCGCGCGGGTTGCGGGCGCGGGGCCGCAGTGCCATCAACACCAGCATTGGCACCAGAACGGTGCGCGACCAATAGGACACCTTGCCGATGTGAAACGGCGACCATCCGGGCAGCAGCATGATTTCGACCGGCATGACCGGAACCGCCCGCCACGGCACCTCGCCGAACAAGGCGAGCATGGTGCGGGTGAACACATTGCAGCGCCGGGCGCCGCCTTGCGCCAGGATCGCGGTGCGGGCGCGCGCCATGTGCGGCGCGTCGATCGGATCGCCAGCTGCTTTCAGCGCAAAATAGGCCTTGACCGAACAGCTGACATCGAGCGCGCCGCCGTGGAATAGCGGCCAGCCGCCGTCCTCGCCTTGCTGGGCGCGCACGAACCGCGCGATCTTTGTCTGAAGTTCGGGTTCGCTTCGACCGAGATAATGCTGCAGCAGAATATATTCTGACGGGATCGTCGCGTCGGCTTCGAGTTCGAAAACCCAGTGGCCATCCGCATGCTGCAGCGCCAGCAGCGACGCCACCGCGCGGGTGATCGCCTGACCCAGTCCGTGGGTCTCCCGGCCGGCGTCGATGGGGTTCTTCGCGACCGCCGCTTGCTCGTTTATTGCGCTGTTCATGAAAGGATGCGCTGACGCTCTTTGTTGGGTTGGGTGGTCGTTTTGGTAACAATGTCGCCGCCGCTCGCCGCCCGCCGGGGCTTTGCATGGCCGCGGGCCATCGCCCGCCGCGCCGCAGCAAACCCCGACCCGATAGCGCCTTCGATCGTCGCCGGCAAGCCGGTATCCGTGTAATCGCCGGCAAGCAAAAGGTGCTGCCAGCGCGTCGTCACGCCGGGCCGGCGCCGCAGTTGTTCCGCGCTGGCGAGAAACGTCGCCCGCCGCTCTTTGACGATTCGCGCCGGCGGCACCGGAAGTGTGGGAAGCCGATAGGCCAGCGCCACGTCGCGCCACAGCATCTCGCGCAACGCGTCGGCCGGGAGGTCGATGACGCCGTCGGCCGCGCTGACCGTTACCGACAACACCCCATGCTTACGAAAGACCCACTGTGCGGCGCCGTCGACGACGCCGACAAACAGTGGAGAAACAGTCGGCGCCGCGCACCGGAAGTGGGCATTGACGATCGGGGAAAAGGCATCGGGCACGATCAGCGACGGCACGAGCCGTGCGGCAACAGCCGCCGGCACGGCGAGGATCACACGATCATCGCGGCCGATCTCGATTGCGTCCGCATCGAACGCCAGCCCCGAGACGTGATCCGGGCCGAAGTTCAGCGCGCGCAGCCTAGCGCCAAAGCGGATCTCGGCGCCGCGTGCGCGCAATACAGCAAGCGCCGGATCGACAAACGTCTCCGAAAGCCCCTCGCGCGGCACCAGCGGCCGGCACGCCGCCCCGCCGCGGCCAAGTGTCTCGACCAGAACACGCCAAAACAGCCGGGCAGGCGCACGCTCGACAGCGGTGTTCAGCGCAGCGACGGCAAGCGGCTCCCACAGCCTGAGGAAAAGCCGGCTTTGGCGATCCAACGCCTCGGTGACCGTCGCCGTCGGGCCGACCCAGCGCAGTGCCAGCGCTCCGAGGTAGTCAGCCGCACGGGTGTGCGGGACCCGTCTGGCGCGCCGGAAAATCCACCACGGCACGGCCCCCCGGTTCGGCCGGATAATCCAGCGTTGTCCGGTCTGCGCGTCGATGAACGTGAAGACGGCATCCTCCGGCCCCTCCAACGTGTTTCGCGCGCCGATCCGTTCGAGATAGTCGAGCGCCCGGCGGTTTCCAGTCAGCAGCAGATGGTTGCCGTTGTCGACGCGGCAGCCGAGCTCGTCGTCGAAATAGGAGCGGCATCGGCCGCCGGCATGCGCGCTTGCTTCGTAGAGCTGCACGCGGCGCCCCTCTGCCGCCAACGCGACCGCAGCCGCCAGGCCGGCCAGACCGGCGCCGACGACATGCACGGCGCCGCTCATACAAGACCGTGGCGCAGAACCAGCCAAAGCTTCAGCGGTTTCGGCAGGCTCAGCCGCGCGGCCGGGTCGCGCCACTCCCCGCGCAACAGCTGTTGCAAGGTCGCCCGGTAAACGGCCCCCATCACCGCCGCAGGGCGCATCGCCCGGCGACGGCATTGCGCCATCGCCCGCGCGCTGTCGCGAAAATGCGTTTCGGCAATCGCCGCCAGCTCACGGCAGGCTGCCGGCAATGCCGGATGGCGCAGCACCGCAATCGGATCGGCATTGTGAACCCCGTGGCGCTCCAGGATCTCGCGCGGCAAGTAGAGCCGTCCGCGGCGGGCATCCTCGTCGAGGTCGCGCAGAATGTTGGTCAACTGCAATGCCCGGCCGAGCGAGTCGGCGACGCGGTGCGCCGCTTCGCTGGCATCGCCAAAAATATGGACCGAAAGATGACCAACCGCGCTCGCGACCCGGGCGCAATAAAGATCGAGCGTGGCTAGATCCGGGGCTCGGATGTCCTCGCGGGCATCCATCTCCATGCCGTCGATGACGGAGAGAAAATCCTCTCGGCGCAGGTGATAGCACAGCATCGGCTCATGCAGCGCGCGCGCGACGAGATGGCTTGGCCGCCCGGCATAAAGCGTCTCGATTTCGTCGCGCCAGGCGGCCAGCGCCGCGAGCTTATGCGCGGCCGGCCGCTCGCCGTCGGCAATGTCGTCGACCTCGCGGCACCAGGCGTAAACCGCGTACATGCCGTTGCGGCGCTTTTGGGGCAACAGCCGCATCGCCCAATAGAACGAGGTTCCAGCCGCCTCGACCCGGTTGCGGATGGTTTGACGCAGCGCGGCATCGCCCATTCGATCCGCGTCGGCGCCGAACGCTGCGTCGCTCACCGGCGGATCCCACGCAGGACGCCGGACAGAAAAGCCACAAGGAAATCGGTTTTGCCGAGCCCGACCCGGGCGGCCAGTGGGTCGCCGCGCTGCAGGCGGCGCAACAAGCGCGCCGCCAGCTCGGTGATAACCGCGCATTCACAGCGCAAACCCGGCGCCGCGACGCGCGGCGACAGCCCGCGCGCGGCCTCGACGAGATCGGCCGTCCGATCGAGCAGGGTGTCGAACACCCGGCGCAGCGCCGGGCTCGATTGCTCCCCCGTCAGCGCCGTGATGTCGGTCCCGGCAGCGGCAAGATCGGCGGTCGGCAGGTAGACCCGGTCGAGCAAGCGGTAATCCTCGGCGCAATCCTGCAGGTGGTTGAGCACCTGCAATGCCGAGCACAACGCGTCCGAGGGGGGCCAGGTCTCGCGGCTTTCGCGATGCAGATCGAGCAGCTGCCGCCCGACCGGCGAGGCCGAATAGCGGCAGTATTCCATCAGCTCGTCCCAGTCGCGATAGCGCCGCTTTTCGGCGTCCTGGCGGAAGGCGCGCAAAACGTCGTTGCAGTGCTGCGCCGATCAGTCCGGTCGCGGCCAGGCTTTGGCGCATCGCCGAAGCGGCCGGTGAAGCTTCGCCTGGGGCGCCGCCGAGCACCGCCGCCATGCGGTCGAGCCGGCGGATTTTCTCGGCGGCGCAAAGCTCAGGGTTGTCGGCGATGTCATCGGCGTTGCGGGCAAAGCGGTAGAAGGCATGGACATGCACGCGCAAATCGCGCCGGATCAGCAACGACCCGACCGGGAAATTCTCGCCGTCGCGCCACTTGCCCGATGGCGTCTCGACGATCTCGCGGTCTTGCGTCTCCGGCGCTGCCGCCGCAATCATCTCAGATACCCATTCGCCGCGAACCAGCCGACAGCATCGACAATGGCCTCGTGCGCCGGCCGCGGCTGATAGCCGAGTTCGCGCGAGGCTTTCGCCGATGAAAAATACATCTTCTTTCTGGCCATGCGAACCCCGTCGAGCGTGGTAAAGGGCTCGCGGCCGGTCACCCGCGCCATCAGCTCCGCTCCGGCGGCAACCGCGAACGCCGCCGCATACGGGACCTTGAGGCGTGGCGGCCGCCGGCCGACCGCGCCGGCGACCTCGGCCAGGATCTCGGCCAGCGCCATGTTTTCGCCGCCCAGAATATAGCGCTCACCGATCCGCCCGGTCTCGGCCGCGGCGAGATGGCCGGCGGCGACGTCGTCGACGTGCACGATATTGAGCCCGGTGTCGACAAAGCCCGGCAGATGGCCGCGCGCGGCTTCGAGGATCAGCCGCCCGGTCGGCGTCGGCTTGAGGTCGCGCGGGCCGACCGGCGTCGACGGATTGACGATAACAGCGGGCAGGCCGCGCTCGCCGATCAGCTGGCGAACGGCCTCCTCGGCCTGGAATTTTGAGCGCTTGTAAGGCCCGATCATGTCGTCGAGCCGGCTCGGCGTCTCCTCGTCGGCCGAGCCGCTGGAAGCCAGACCGATCGTGGCGACGCTGCTGGTATGGACGATGCGCTCGACACCGGCGGCGAGCGCCGCGGTCATCAGGTCGCGGGTGCCGTCGACATTGGCGCGGAACATCGCCGCTGGGTCGGGAACCCACAGCCGATAATCGGCAGCGACGTGGAACAGGTACCGGCAGCCGGCGACCGCGCGGGCGAGGGACGGCGCGTCCTCCATCGCGCCCTCGGAGATTTCGACGGACAGACCGCCAAGGTTGCGGCGATCGCCGCCGGGGCGCGCCAGCACCCGAACCTGATGACCTTTGAGCAACAGCGCGCGCGCCACGGCCGATCCGACGAACCCGGTCGCCCCGGTAACGAGGCACAAACCCGGCGCGAGCGACATCACTATCCACCGGCCCGCCGAGCCTGCGGCGGCGCGAGGGCCGGCGTCGAGGTCAACGCAGCGCGTCGAGCTTGTGTTGCACCAGCGCGCGCCGGCTGTCGGCCGGAGACAGTTCGTCTCGCAGCGTTGTCCAATAACTTGCCGCCCGGAAGCCGTCGCCGCTTTGAGCTGCGGCGAGACCCAGATACCATAATGCGTCCGGCTCTTTGCCGTCGAGCGCGTTGATCCGGGTCGCCAGATCGACGAGTTCGGGGCTCGGCCCGTCGTCTTTGGTCCCGACGGAAAGCGCATTCATATAGGCCTCGAGCAGCGGGAGATTGCCGGGGAATTGCGCGTTTCCCTGCTTGAGGGCGGCGAGCGCATCCGCGGTGCGACCGAGCCCCTGATAAGAGCGGGCGCGTGCGATCCATCCCTGCGCGTCATCCGGCGCGTCATGCGGCAGCGCCTCCGGCGCCCTTGCGGCGGCCGCCGCTTCTCGGGCGCGGGCAGCTCGCGCCTTGTCGGGCTCGCCGAGCACATCGTAGGCGTGGGCGAGCCGCGCCCAGCCTTCCTTGTCGTCCGGGTGCTGTGCGAGCCGTTGGGCAAGGCGCTCGACCATGCCGCGGATCATCGCCTGCCGCTGTTCTGGCGACATCTCGCGGGCGGCGGCGATGTCCTGCATGCTCGGGCCGGTCGGCGCCGCAGCCGGCGCGGCCCCAGCTGCTGCCGGCCCGTTCGGCATCAGTTCGGCGAGGCTGTCCGCGACGGTTTGGCGCCACGGCGCGCCAGCCGGGGCGTCGGCCAGCAAGGCCTGCAATTTTTGCCTGGCCCCGGCGCTGTCGCCATGCTGCAGCGCTGCCTCGGCGCTGTAATAGCGAGAACGTGGATCATCCGGCGCCTTGGCGAATTCGGCCTCGGCGGCCGGCGTCACGGCGCCCTCTGCTTCAAGCAGCAAGACTTCGCCCAGCTCGGCGTGCAAGCCGGTCTCGCCGGGCGCCAAGGCGATCGCCCGGGCGTAGGCCTCGCGCGCTTCGGGGAAGCGGCGCAGCGCGGCCAGGGTACGGGCGAGCAGGGTCCAACCTTTTAGATCGCCGGGCGTCTGTTGTAGATGCGCCTTTATGCGGTCGGCGGCAGCGGCAAGTTCGATCGCGCCGTGTGGAATGGCGGCCTCGATCGCGGCGCTCCGATCGATCGCCGCCGGTGAGCCGACCGCAAAGTAGATGGCGATCGCCGCCGCCGGCAGCACCCCGGCAATGCCGATCGCCGCACCCATCCGCCAGAATGTTTCCGCTCCGCCGTCCAACGCCGCCCCCGCCCCGGCGTCGCCGCGCTCGGCCGCCGCCAGCATGCGCCGGGTGATCTCGGTGCGCGCCACAGCGGCCTGGTCGGGTGAAATCCGGCCCTGAGCCAGCTCGGCATCGGTCTCGGCGAGCTGCCGGCGAAACAGCGCGGCGACGGCTTCCTCGTCGCCACCGCCCGGCCGCGGGCGATGGACGAGCGGGCGCAGCAAGGTGGCCAGCGCCGCAAGGGTCAGGAACCCGGCGCCGATCCAGAACCAGACCATGCCCGATCGCTCAGCAATTCCGCGGCACGAGCGCTCTCTTCCCGAGTCAGCTCCGGTAACGCCGGGTCGGGACGCCGCCAGCGCGCCCGCATCAGCAACACGCCTCCCGCCCCCAGCACCAGCACCGGCGGCGCCAGCCACAGCACCCAGGTCACCGGCTCGAACGGCGGGTCGAGCAGCACGAACACGCCATATCGCGCGACGATGTAGTCGAGCACCTGCTGGTTGGTGTCGCCGGCGAGCAGCCGCTTGCGCACCAGAACGCGCAGATCGTGGGCGAGGTCGGCGTTCGACTCGTCGATCGACTGGTTCTGGCACACCAGGCAGCGCAATTCCTGGCTGATCGTGCGGGCGCGCGCCTCCAGGGCTGGATCGGCGAGCCGTTCGGAGGGTTCGACCGCCCAGGCTGCCGCCGCCCCGGCCGCGATCAGCAGCAACGCCGCCGCAACCAGCAGCCTCGCGATCATCACGGATCCGCCGGTCGAGGGACAATCGCCGGTGCGGCGCGGGATCTCGGCAGCCGCATCCTCAGGCGCCGGTCACTGAGCGAGACCAGCCCGCCGAGCGCCGCCAACACGCGCGCCGAACCAGACCCACGGGACGAGCGGATTGTAGTACGCGCGCAGGACCCAGCCGCCCTTTCCGTCAGGATCGCCGAGCGCCAGATAGAGATCGCCGAAGCCGTTGGTCGAGATCGAAGTATTTGTCGTCATGCTGCCGGCGATCGGATACCAGCGGCGCTCGGGGTGGACGGTGAACGGGGCGCTGCCCGGCCGATCGACCACGATCTCGGCGCGCTGAACCTGGTAATTTTCGACATTACCCTCGGTCACCCCGACAAAGTGCAGGGTACGGCCGGCGATTTGCAAATTGTCGCCGGCGCGCAGGGTCTCGATCCGCTCGCTGCGCCAGGCGATCGAGACCGTCACCCCGGCGATCAGGACGCCGACGCCGAAATGGGCGATTGCATAACCCCAGGTGCCGCGCGGCAGATGGCGCAGGCGGCGCCACACGGTGCCTGGAGGCAGCTTGCCGATACCGGTCCGGTCGGCAAGATCGGCCAGCACGCCGAGCATCGCCCAGGCGGCGAGCGCCACTCCGGCAAGCGCCGCCGGGGATGCGGTGCGGTTGAACAAAAACACGGCGAGCGGGGCGAGAAGCGCTCCGGCGAATGCCGGCGACAATCGGCGCAGCGCCGCCCGCAAACTCCCGTGGCGCCAGGCGAGGACCGGGCCGATGACCATGGCAACAAGACCCGGCACGACGATCGGGACAAATGTCGCGTCAAAATATTGCGGCCCGACCGACAATTTGGTCCCGCTCCACACCTCGGCGAAGAGCGGGTAGAAGGTGCCCAGGAACACCGTCGCCATACCGGCCGCGAGCAGCAGATTGTTGAGCACCAGCGCGCCCTCGCGGCTGACCGGCGCGAACGGGTTGCCGGCTTCGAGACCCGGCGCGCGCAACGCGTAGAGGATCAGGCCGCCGCCGATCACGATCCCGACCAGCACCAGGATGAAGACGCCGCGCGCCGGGTCGAGGGCAAAGGAATGGACCGAGGTCAGCACCCCCGAGCGCACCAGAAAGGTCCCGATCAGGCTCATGCCGAAGGTCATGATCGCCAGCAACACGGTCCAGCGCTGCAACGTCCCGCGCTTTTCGACGACCGCGGCCGAATGCAGCAGCGCGGTGCCCAGCAGCCACGGCATGAACGAGGCGTTCTCGACCGGGTCCCAAGCCCACCAGCCGCCCCAGCCGAGCACGTAATAGGCCCACCAGCTGCCCATCGCGACGCCGATCGTCAGCCCGCACCACGCGGTCAAGGCCCAGGGCCGGACCCAGCGCGCCCAGGCGGCGCCGACCCGGCCCTCGATCAGCGCGGCGATCGCGAAAGAATAGGTGATCGAGAACCCGACATAGCCGAAATAGAGAAACGGCGGATGAAAGGCGAGGCCCGGATCCTGCAGCAGCGGGTTCAGGTCGCGGCCGTCGGCCGGGACCGGGAACAGCCGCTCGAACGGGTTCGACGTCGCGATGATGAACAGCAAGGTGCCAAAGCCGAGCAGGCCCTGGATCGCCAGGGTGCGCGCGCGCAGGCTCGCCGGCAACGAGCGGCCGAACAGGGCGACGAGCCCGCCGAACAACGCCAGCATGAAGACCCACAGCATCATCGAGCCTTCATGGCTGCCCCACGCGCCGGTCACCTTGTAGAGCATCGGTTTCGAGAGGCTCGAATTCTCGAAGACGTTGCGGACCGAGAAGTCGGAGACGATGTGGGCGTGGATAAAGACCGCGTAGGACAACGCCACAAGGCCGAGCTGCAGCAACGCCGACGGCCGCGCCAGATCCATCAATGCCCGGCTGCGCGCCGCGGCGCCGATCAGCGGCGCCGTTCCCTGCACCGCCGCGACCAGCAGGGCGAGGACGAGCGCGAAATGGCCGATCTCTACCAGCACGTCAGCGTTCTCGGGTCAGCGGCCAAATTCCCGTGAACCGGGAAAATAACCGGGAAATCCGCGCATCGGCCACTTTACGGTCCTAAATCGCAATAAATCCGAGTTTCGAATCAATCACTTACACAGGAATTCCCGTCAGCGCGGAACCGGGAATTTTTCCGGCCGAACCGGGAAAGAATTTCGCGGAACCGGGAATAGACGGGAATTGCCAAAAACCGGCCATACCCGGAGCAATCCGCTTCACCACCATCCATTCTGGCACGAGCATCTCGTGCCCATTATGTCGCCATGCGAGCCATTATGCGGGCGAGATGTGGTCGGACGATGGCGAGCCGCCTGACCGCCGTTTATTCGGCGCCGTCGCTGAGCAGCATGCGGCCGTAGGGCGCCAGCCCGGCGACGCGGCTGGCGGCGGTGTGGGTCAACACGGTCATCACGTCGCGGCGGATCGAGCCCAGCTCGTCATTGTCGTAGACCCAGCGGGCGCCGTCCAATTCGCACAGCCGGTCGATTGCCCAGCCGACCTGATGCTGTGCGTAGACCATGTCGCGGCGCGCGCGCAACGCCTCGGCCTCGGTAATCCGGCGCCCCGAACTGACTTCGGCGGTGCTGGATTCGCGCCCGGTGTGCAGCAGCATCGTCGCCGCATCGATCGCGGCGGCGGCCTCGCCGAGCGTCATCTGCACGAATTCGGAATCGGCGAGCCTTCGCACCCCGCGCGACACCCGGCCGGCGAATGACCGGCAGGCGACATCGAGCGCGCGGCGGCCGAGCGCCACTGGCACCGGCGGCAAGGAATAGGAGACCAGGTAACCGCGCGGCGCGCGCAACACCGGATAGTCCGGATGGACCAAGGCGCCCGGCGGAGTCCCGGCAAAGAGATCGCTGACCATCACGACGCGATGCTCGGGGACGAACACATCGTCCAGGATCAGCGACTTCGAGCCGGTGCCGGCAAGGCCCAAGGTCTGCCAGTCGTCGACGATCTCGATCTCGGCGAACGGCGCCAGCAGATAGGCATGGGCTGCGCGGGTCGCCCATTTGCCCGAGGAACGCGCCAATGATCGCCCATTGCGCATAGTCGCAGCCGCTCGAAAACGAGTAGCGGCCGCTGAGCCGCCAGCCGCCCGGTCACACGCTTGGCGGCGGCGCGCGGCGCCAAGGAGGACGCGGCGACCGCCTCGGGATCGGCGCCCCACACATCGATCTGCGCCTGCTCAGGATACTGGGCGACGATCCACTGATGCTCGGCCAAGACCGCATAGACCCAGGCCGACGACGCGCAGCCAAAAGTCAGTTCCTCGACGATCCGCGAGAACAGGCTGAACCGACCCTGCATGCCGCCAAACCGCCGCGGCTGCAAAATCCGCAGGATGCCCGCCGCGCGATACTCGGCGATCGTCGCCGCCGGCACCTTTCGCGCCGCCGCTGCCTCCGGCGCCCGCTCGGCGAGCCGCGGGATCAATGCCCGCGCCCGCTCCAGCACCGCCCGCTCCTCCTCCGGAAGGGCGCTGTCATCGCCTGAGATTGAGACCTGGTCACGGCGCGTCATGGGGTTCGCATCAGGCATGCGGTCGCCGTTGCCTCGGTTTCATGCTTCTGGTTCAGCGTGCATCCGAGACGGTGGCTACGCAAGAGGTCGTGGGCAAATACGTTGCTGTCCGGCCTTATGGAACGATATGACCCGGCGCCGGGCAGCTCGCCGCGCTGACGGCGCGCGTCTTCAATTCGATCACGCCCCGAAGGTGCTCACGCGAACCGGTTGGCTGGCCTCGGTTCACCCGTCTGCCAGCAGAGGAATGACTGCTCCGGATCTCTTTGCCGACCATCGGTTCCGTCTACGGCGACGACGGCCCATGCCCCCAAAGCAGACAGTTGGCCAATAGCAGTGGTCAGGCTTCCGCTCTCATCTGAAGGTAATGGACGCCTCTAACTCGCCGGCGATCTGGCCTCCTTATTAGCCCGTAATCCGCGGCGAGGACGCTCCGGGTCCCGGCTCTCTGGCCGACCCGAGCCGGCATGGTCCGTTAGGTCAAGGGACGGAAATACGAGGTTTCCAAAATCTGGTACAACGCTGGTGAGTTGCACATAATAGAGATCGTAATCCGGCATGTCCGGGCGCACGAACCCGACCGTCGGCGTCTCCTCTCCTAGGCGTCTCAATACTACCGGCGCTGCCACCGGTGTGAAATGCGCGCCACGTGGCGTAGAGAGCGTTAATATGACGCCCCGCGCAATTCCTTCTACTGGTCGGCATACCATGAGTAGACGAACGCTGCCTTTGTCTATGGTCACCAAGCTCAAGAACGGCTTACCATTGGGAAGGTATACCATCCCTCTCTGGGTGTGAGCTCCATCCGGCCTGCCTTGCTCCTCGAATGTTAAGCACGCATGCGCTCCATCCCACCGTATTATCACTAAATATGCGGTAATTGTTCCTGGGTCGCCGAAGCCGGGCCGAAAACAGACATAACGTCCCTCGAGTTCTTTTGCACCCTCTTCTGTGTAGCCACCGATTTCCAGCGCCGAGACCGCGCCCATTCCGGCTGTGATGTTGCTTGACCCTTTCTGTGTGGGGCTCCCCAGCACCGATAAGCCATCAATTCCTGAGCGGACTGAACCTATTTCCTCGATCACCCCTCGCTCCTGACCTACAGACCGAGGAAATATCGCAAGAATAATAGCCCCAAGAACTGCTCCGGCCGCTCCATTCATCCCCATCATAACGACATCGGTCCACTCGGGGTGTGATTTGAACTGAGGCATCAGTGCCTCGGGTAATAACTGGCTCATCAGGAGACCGGTGAGCGCAAAAGCGATACCATTCAAAGTGCCGCCCAGCGTTGACAAGAGAGTGCGGCTCCAACTCGAATTCCCTAAATAGCTACACAATGCGCCAATAGTTATTGTGCAGACGATTGGGTTTAAGAGGAACGCCCAACGTTGCACAAAAATATCGATGGACCGTTGAAGATCGATCTGGCCGTTCTTTATGAACATCGGAACCAAAAACCATAAAATTCTCAGCGCGACACAAAGCGCAACTACTACTAATACTGCGATCAGAAGCTCCCCAAAAGGAGGCATGCGCGGCGATTGCGCGCTGTTCTGCCGGACAAACCGTTGGGCAACTACTGTCCCGGCAATGGACGCGATGCCGAGCTGCACGGCACCCAGAATAGAATACAAAAGCAGAAACGGAAACGGCTGTCCACCCGGGACCACGATCGATATAAGTGAAAATAGTATGATAATCGCTACGATTGTAGCGATCCACTGATCACGACTGAACGCAGATGGGTGATCCTCAAAATTGACAAAACCCATTCGAGCCAGACGTCGGCGGCGTTGGCGCACTGTGATGTTATTGGCGAGTACATACCGAGCTATCAAATTGCAAACTAGCAATGATAATTCCTGCATTCGGTGAGTGACCCGTTCTTCCAGCTTGCGTGTTTTTGTGGTGATAGAGAAGTATTCATGAGCCACTTCAATTAGAAAATCATAGACGGCTCTTGTATTTACAACCATCCTATCGTTTAACCGCATAATACGAGCATACGTTGATTGGGCTGCCGCATTAGTAGGGAAACCAAGTGGTCGGCCCGTATCGAAAGGTACAACAAATAACCAATATAATGCGACAGCTCGGGTGAGGCGAGACGATACCGTAGCGTCGTCCTCGAACCTAAGTGCAGAGGCTCCGATAGTGCCTTTAATTTCATCAGAGATGTCTTTTTTTAACGCTGGATCAACAACACGGAATTCTGCGCGCTTTGCAAGCTCCGTAGCCAAATCGTCTGCTTGCCTTGGAATGGCAGCGAGGGCTATGCAGAGCGATCTAGCGGTTGTGTCGATATTCCTAAGACTTTTAAATCGGGACGCGACCGCGATTATAAGTACCGCGACAAACGGCACAACTCCGGCAAGCTCTTCGTTTGTTTTCAGGGAACTGCTGATGGCAAGGCCAACTCCTGTAAGCCCCACTCCTGTAAGACCCACCCCCGTACCGTGCAAAATTAAAATGACGATCAACCACAGAGCTACCAGCAATGTATAATAAAATGCTACTCCGCTATAAAAAAGGAGGAACGTGGTAGTCGATCGATTTGTCGGAGGTTTATTGAACTGAACCCAAGCGATGACGAACAATAATAAGCCCGAGAGGATCCAGAAGGGTTGGTCGGACAGAATGTTCATGGCACGTTCCGGACCGATGATCAGCTGCGAAGGAGCTGGGCTGGCGTAGTCCGCTCCACTTCGAGGAAATCGCTAATCAATAGGTGAATGTTGGCGGCACCTGATGTGAACCAGATCACATTAACCTAAAAAAATAAGCGGCGCGCGCGGCGCTAGCGCCGGGCCGTGTCTGAACCTATCGTCGGTAGAAACCGTTGTTGGCGTTCGGTTTGCACCGCCGCCCAGAGCAGCAACTGAGTGTCCAACAGCAGCTTCACAAGCCGCTGCAGACAGCTGTTCGATCTTGGTCTCGCCCATCCGGCCGAAATCGTCGGGGACCGCGATCTACCGGCCATGAATGCGAGCCGGCGAAGCTGAGCGGCGTCCGGCATTTCCAGCGGCACCGCCTTGACCAGCGGCTTGCCGGCCTTGACAATGATGAATGGCTCGCCCTTGGCCGCGCGATCGGCATTCTGGGGACGACCGGTATCGGGCGCGAGGGCGCCGTTGGCGTGCCGTCGGCGAAGGACCGCTCGCCACGCCCCAGCCAGACCTATCTATCCAGATCCCAAACGTCCGGTAGTGTGCGGTTACCGGCTCGTCATTTGATTGAAGCGGTTTTAAGTGGCGTGAATCAGACAGATGGTTCCCATTGCGCATCCTTCGTCGCCCCCGCGAAAAGCGGGGGCCAGGGCGGCAAACGGGGTTTTGGTTGCTCTGGGTTCCCGCTTTCGCGGGAATGACGCAAGAAGGGATCGGGTACTAACCGTCAAATTCGTACCACTAGAACGCCGCGCCGGAGTCGCGGGTGATCAGGCCGAGCGATTGCTGGTGGAATGGGTTTTGTAGGCGTGGTCACCGTCGATGGCGCTGGCGGGGTTCGCTTGGGTGACGAGCAGGATTTTGGCCGGGTCGCGGCGATGTGGCCAGTTTGCGGGTTGCGCCATTACATGTAGGCATTGAAATCGGGCATGGTCTCGGTTCTTTCCATCGTCTGAGCTGGCGGGTGTCATCGCCGATATGTCCGATCGTCTATTAGACACCGCATGACCCGGACGCGAAGCCCGCGCCGTTCGCCGATCCGCCACTCCCTGGGATCGCCAATTTCGTGGCGGACCTAAGCCGAACGATGAAGGGCGTCCAAGCAGCGCATCGCGCCGCTCGGACCTCCCTTGACCGAGCTCGCCCGGCTCTGATGGCGAATAGCATAAGAGCGGTGGGCCCACCGCTCTTCTTTGGCCTGCGGCTGTGGGTCTCTGTCTGCTTGGCGCTTTATGTCGCGTTCTGGCTCGAGCTCGACAATCCTTACTGGGCAGGAACGACCGCAGCTCTGGTTTTTCAGCCCCATCTTGGCGCTTCGTTGCGCAAGGGCTGGTATCGCATGATCGGCACGATCGTGGGCGGGGTAGCGATCGTGGCGCTGACCGCCTGTTTCCCGCAGGACCGCATCGCTTTTCTCGCGGGCCTGGCGTTGTGGGGTGCCGCGTGCGCCCTTGTCGCCTCAATATTGCGCAATTTCCTCGCCCTTGCGGCGCAACTCGCCGGGGTTACGGCAGCAATTATCGCGGGCAACCAGCTCGGGGCGACCGGAGGCGTGAACGGCGAGGCTTTTACGTTGGCGGTGATCCGCTGTACCGAGATTTGCATCGGCATCGTGAGTGCCGGCATCATCCTCTCGGTAACCGATTTCGGCAGGGCAGATCGCCGGCTGGCCACCCAGATCGGATCCATCGCGACCGATATCATAGGTGGGTTCGCCGCCGCCTTGGCACCGGCTGGGCCTGAACTTTTGCAGACGCAGCCGATACGGCAAGAGCTGACCCGGCGTGTCTGCGAACTCGATTCGTTCATCGAGGAGGCGACCGGAGAATCTTCCCAGCTGCGTCAGAATTCGCCGGTGTTACGGGCAGCGGTGGACGGTTTGCTCAAGGCGCTGGCCGGCTGGCGCATCGTTGTGGTTCACCTTGCCCGGCTATCGCATGACCAAGCTCGACAACGGGCCGCGATCATGTCGCAAGCCGTACCGAACGAGCTGAGGCCTGGATTCGAGAGCGCAGACCTGGCGGGGTGGCTCGCTAACCCGGTCCGTCTGCGTCGTATTTATGACCAAGGCGCAGCGGCGCTGAACGCCCTATCGGCGGACACATCGTCGCTGCGGTTGCTTGCCGATCAGACGGCTGAAGTCCTGGCGGGTGTCTCGTGCGCGCTCAACGGGCTGGCGCTCCTCGTTGGGGATTTCGCCCGGCCGGCTCGGCGCCGTCGTGGGGTTCGGCTGCATGTGCCGAACTGGCATCCCCCGCTGGTCGACGCAGCGCGCGTCGTCGTTGCGGTTGGTGCGGTCGAGCTGTTCTGGATCGTCACAGCATGGCCGAACGGCGCCTTCGCCATAACCTTCGCGGCGATCGGGACGATTCTGTTCGGAACGCGAGGCGACCAGGCTTATCCGGCGGCCATGAGCTTCACGATAGGAACCTTTCTCACCGCGGCTCTCGCAGCGATCATCGGCTTTGCGCTGCTGCCGACATTGACGACCTTCGCCGGTTTTAGCCTCGCGCTCGGTCTTGTCCTGGTGCCCGCCGGCGCAGGAGTGGCCCAGTCGTGGCAGACGCCGATGTTTACCGCCATAGCCGCGTTCTTTTGTTTTCTTCTCGCGCCGACAAACCTAATGAGCTACGACACTGTGCAATTCTATAATGCGGCAGCGGCCGCGGTCGCAGGATTGGGCAGCGCGGCGCTCTCGTTTCGCTTACTGCCGCTGTTGCCTCCGGCGTCGCGGGCCCGTCGGCTGCTCAGTCTCACTTTACGGGATCTCCGGCGGCTCGCGACCGGCAAAATTCCCCAGACATCGGAGGGCTGGGAGGGTCGCGTCTATAGCCGCCTCTCCGTCCTGCCGGGCTCGGCCGCGCCGCTGCAGCGCTCGGAGCTTCTGGCGGCGCTGGCGGTCGGTTGCGAGATTATCCGCCTGCGGAACATTTGTCGGCGCCTCGATCTTGGCTCGGGCCTTGATGAAGCGCTTAAGGCTTTGGCGGGAGGCAACAGCGCGGCGGCGGTCGCCAAACTTGCCAATCTTGATGACGCGCTCGCGGCTCGACCGGGCACAGCCATTCTACAGGCGCGTGCCGGGCTGCTCGTGATCTCGGAAGCGCTTACCGAACACGCCGTGTATTTCGACGAAGGAGCGCCCGGATGATGAAAATTCGCGATCTTATCCCACCGGCCGGATGTTCGGACTAGCGTTGCTAGCCTAATTTATAGCTAAAAAGGGGAGGTGCCGCATGCCGTTGTCGGGTACCCGCGTGGTCGATCTGACCCGCATTCTGGCCGGGCCGTTCGGCTCGATGATCCTGGCGGATATGGGCGCCGAGGTGGTCAAGATCGAAACCCCGGGCGCGGGCGACCCGGTGCGCCATCAAGGGGTGATCAGGGAGGTCGGGTCGCGGGCGATGTGGCTGGTCTGCGCGTTGCACCATTGGCCGTCGCCGTCGAACATGGTGAGACCGTCGGGCAAGTAGGGCAGGAGCAGATAGCGGTCCCCGCCAGAGTCCATGATCCAAATCCCCCAGAGCGTGCATCGCAGCCGCGTTAGGGCAAGGTGATGGAACGTCGATGGGGCCGGCTCGTGATGTGTCCGATCTTTAATCGGTTTTCACCGAGCGGGCGTCAGCCTGCGGGCGCACTTGCTGCCCGACTCCCTCTGCCTATCGATTTAAATCTAATATTGACTGAGAATAGTCCTTTTTGTGTCTAAGTATTTATACCCAACACGCATTACATTGTATCACGGAATTTAATTCCTATATTTTATTTCTTGGACAATACCGCACGATGCGACGGTTACTGTAGTGAATTGGAGGCTCCGATGCTCAAAAACGTGGCAATGGTGCTTGGATTGGTGACGGGCCTGTCGGCTTGCATGGGGCCATACGGTTACAACGGATACGGCGGCACCGGGTATGGCTACAGCGCCAGTGACTCCGGGTATCGCTACAACAGAAACGATAACGCCGGAGGCGCCGGGTATGGCTATGGCAGATACAATGACGCCGGAGACACCGGGTATGGCTACAACGCATACGCTTTACGATTTTAGCCGAACAGAAAGGGAAAAGTTATGAAGATGTACAGTGCGATCGTACTCGTTACCGGACTTGCCGGACTTGCTGCGTGCACGTCCAACCCTGCAGCTAACACGGCGGACGGTGGCTTGGGAGGAGCTGCGACCGGCGCAATAATTGGGTGTGTTGCGACGATACCCATCGGTTGTGTTCCGGGTGCGGCAGTCGGGGCGGCAATTGGCGGGGGCGTAGGCGCTGCCGGTGGACTTGCATCGACAACGCCGCCGCCCGCGCCGCAGCAGGCTTACGCTCTTGCTCCAGGTTACGCGCGCCCGCTCCAGCTTACGCTCTTGCTCCAGGTTACGCGCCGCCTGCTCAAGTTTACGCGCCTGCCCCAGCGGGTGCCCCTGTTCCGGCGTACGGGCCCCCTCAGGCGTACGCGGCGTCGCCGGCCTCCTTTTGAGCACGGCGGTGGAGGCTTTGCGCGGGGTCTGAGACCTCAATCTATCTATCAATGATGAGTGTGGCGGAGCCGCCGCGCGGCTTCGGACGCTCATAGCGATTGGTGCGTCTGGTTTTATAACCACTCGAAAATGGGCTTGTGACGGGGGTGGGGCATGCCGTTGTCGGGTACCCGCGTGGTCGATCTGACCCGCATTCTGGCCGGGCCGTTCTGCTCGATGATCCTCGCCGATATGGGGGCCGAGGTGGTCAAGATCGAAACCCCGGGCGGGGGCGATCCGGTGCGCCGGCAAGGGGCGGTGCGGGACGGGCTGAGCTGGTATTTCGCGGCGTTCAACCGCAACAAGCGCTCGTTGACGCTGAATTTGCGCAGCAGCGACGGCCGCGCGGTGCTCGAAAAGCTGATCGCGCGCAGCGATGTCCTGGTCGAGAATTTCCGACCCGGGGTCATGGCCTCAATGGGCTTTGACCGGGCTCGGCTCGAGGCGCTGAACCCCACGCTGGTGTGTTGCAGCCTCACCGGCTTTGGCGCCAGCGGGCCCTATCGCGACCGGCCCTCCTTTGATTTTATCGCCCAGGCGATGAGCGGGTTTATGAGCGTGACCGGCGAGCCCGATGGCCCGCCGATGCGCGCCGGGCCGCCGATCGCCGATCTGATCGCCGGCCTTCAAGGCGCGCTCGGGGTGTGCGCGGCCCTGGTGCGCCGCGGCCGTACCGGGCGAGGCGATACCGTCGGCGCCAGCCTCAACAACGCGATGGTCAGCGTGCTGGGTTTCCTCGCCGCGAATTACTTCGCCACCGGCGAGGCGCCGGACCGCAGCGGCAATGACCATGCGATCGTCTCGCCATACGGCATGTTCCGCACCGCCGATGGCGAGATCGCCATCGCCCCCTCGCAGGAGCAATCCTATCAACGCCTGATCGACGCGCTGGGCGCGCCCGAGTTGCGCGACAACCCCGATTTCCGCACCAACGATCTGCGGGTCCAGAACCGCCCGGCGATGAACGCGGCGATCGAGGCTCTGCTCAAAGGCGGCACCAGCGATTATTGGATCGCCAAGCTCAACGCCGCGAGGGTGCCTTGCGACCGCGTGAAGACATTGCCCGAGGTCTTTGCCGACCCGCAGGTCATCGAGCAGGAAATGATCCTCGGCATCGACCATCCCGGCCATGGCGAGGTCAGGATGCTCGGCTTCCCGATCAAATTCACCGAGGCGCCGTGCCGCCTCTACCGCCCCGCCCCCGATCTCGGCGCCGACAGCGACGACATATTGCGGGAGCTGGGTTATTCGGCGGAGGACATCGCGGGACTGCGCGAAGCCGGGGCGGTTTGAGGTTAGGTGGCGACCTCTTCGGTCACGACCTTGAACCCGGCGAGGGTCGTCGGCCCATAGCTGGTGGTGAGAGCCACGTCGGCGGCGTCGCGGCCGCGGCCGATCAAGATGCGGCCGATCCGCGGGTGATTGTGGCGCGCGTCGAAAGTGTACCAGCGGCCGCCGAGATAGGCCTCGAACCAGGCGCTGAAATCCATCGGCGCCGAGTTCGGGCGGGACGCCGATATCGCCGAGATACCCGGTGCAATAGCGGGCCGGGATGCTCATGCAGCGGCACAAGGTGATTGCCAGATGGGCGAAGTCGCGGCACACGCCCCGGCGCTGGTCGAACACGTTGAGCGCCGTCTTGGTGGCGTTCGCGTGCTCGTAACCGAAGGTGACGTGGGCGTGGACAAAATCGCAGATCGCTTGCACCCGCCCCCAGCCGCGCGGGGTATTGCCAAACAGCGCCCAGGCGGTTTCCGAGAGCAGGTCGGTCTCGCAATACCGGCTGCCGAGCAGAAACAGCAACGTCTCGGCCGGCAGATCGGCGATCGCGGACTCGCCGGCCGAGGGGACGAAGGCATCGCTCTCACCGCTGTCGTGCACGATCGCCTCGGACGATAAGGTCAGCCGCCCGGCCGGCGCCACGATCCGGCTGCAGATGTTGCCGAAGCTGTCGCGGTACTCGCCGATCGGGATCGCCGGGTCGGTGACGATCGGGTCGGGGGTCGCCAGATCGCCGGCGCGCGACGGATGGACCCGCAAGGTCAACACCATCGCCGTCGGCTGCGGCGATTCATAAGCAACCTGATAGCCGACACGGATTTTGATCATTACAGCGAAATCCCCGCAGCTCCGGGTGCTGCGACCCGGGCAATGAGCCAACGCCGGCAAACGGCATTCGTCGCCGCTGGCGTCGCCTCCCGGAGGCCGATCGGGGACATTCCGATTCCGCTCTCGTTAAGGCTATACTCGCCGCCGAGAGGAGCCGCAAGGTGCCCGTCCCAGCGGTCGAACGAAAACTCGCCGCGATTTTCGCCGCCGACATCGCCGGCTACAGCCGGCTGATGGGGGCGGACGAGGAGGGCACGCTCGAACGGCTCAAAGCCCGCCGCGAAATCATGGACCGGCTGATCGCGGCGCACCGCGGGCGGATCGTCAAGACCGCCGGCGACGGCGTGGTGGTGGATTTCGCCAGCGTCGTCGACGCGGTGCAATGCGCGGTCGCGGTGCAGGAGGCTTTGGCCAAGGAAAATGCGGGCATGGCCGAGAGCGAAGCCATGCGTTCCGATGCCGTTGTCGGGTATCCGCGTGGTCGATCTGACCCGCATTCTGGCCGGGCCGTTCTGCTCGATGATCCTGGCCGATATGGGGGCCGAGGTGATCAAGATCGAAACCCCGGGCGCGGGCGATCCGGTGCGCCGGCAAGGGGCGATGCGCGACGGGCTGAGCTGGTATTTCGCGGCGTTCAACCGCAACAAGCGCTCGTTGACCCTGAATTTGCGCAGCGGCGAAGGCCGCGCGGTGCTCGAAAAGCTGATCGCGCGCAGCGATGTTCTGGTCGAGAATTTCCGACCCGGGGTGATGGCGGCAATGGGCTTTGACCGGGCTCGGCTCGAGGCGCTGAACCCCGCGCTGGTCTGTTGCAGCCTCACCGGCTTTGGCGCCAGCGGGCCCTATCGCGACCGGCCCTCCTTCGATTTCATCGCCCAGGCGATGAGCGGGTTTATGAGCGTGACCGGCGAGCCCGATGGCCCGCCGATGCGCGCCGGGCCGCCGATCGCCGATCTGATCGCCGGCCTTCAAGGCGCGCTCGGGGTGTGCGCGGCCCTGGTGCGCCGCGGCCGTACCGGGCGAGGCGATACCGTCGGCGCCAGCCTCAACAACGCGATGGTCAGCGTGCTGGGTTTCCTCGCCGCGAATTACTTCGCCACCGGCGAGGCGCCGGACCGCAGCGGCAACGACCATGCGATCGTCTCGCCTTACGGCATGTTCCGCACCGCCGATGGCGAGATCGCCATCGCCCCCTCGCAGGAGCAATCCTATCAACGCCTGATCGACGCGCTGGGCGCGCCCGAATTGCGCGACAACCCCGATTTCCGCACCAACGATCTGCGGGTCCAGAACCGCCAGGCGATGAACGCGGCGATCGAGGCTCTGCTCAAAGGCGGCACCAGCGATTATTGGATCGCCAAGCTCAACGCCGCGAGGCGTGCCTTGCGAGCGCGTGAAGACATTGCCCGAGGTCTTTGCCGACCCGCAGATCATCGAGCAGGAAATGGTCCTCGGCATCGACCACCCCGGCCATGGCGAGGTCAGGATGCTCGGCTTCCCGATCAAATTCACCGAGGCGCCGTGCCGCCTCTACCGCCCCGCCCCCGATCTCGGCGCCGACAGCGACGACATATTGCGGGAGCTGGGTTATTCGGCGGAGGACATCGCGGGACTGCGCGAAGCCGGGGCGGTTTGAGGTTAGGTGGCGACCTCTTCGGTCACGACCTTGAACCCGGCGAGGGTCGTCGGCCCATAGCTGGTGGTGAGCGCCACGTCGGCGGCGTCGCGGCCGCGGCCGATCAGGATGCGGCCGATCCGCGGGTGATTGTGGCGCGCGTCGAAAGTGTACCAGCGGCCGCCGAGATAGGCCTCGAACCAGGCGCTGAAATCCATCGGCGCCGAGTCCGGCGGGACGCCGATATCGCCGAGATACCCGGTGCAATAGCGGGCCGGGATGCTCATGCAGCGGCACAAGGTGATTGCCAGATGGGCGAAGTCGCGGCACACCCCCCGGCGCTGGTCGAACACGTTGAGCGCCGTCTTGGTGGCGTTCGCGTGCTCGTAGCCGAAGGTGATTTGGGCGTGGACAAAATCGCAGATCGCCTGCACCCGCCCCCAGCCGCGCGGGGTATTGCCGAATAGCGACCAGGCGGTTTCGGAGAGCAGGTCGGTCTCGCAATACCGGCTGCCGAGCAGAAACAGCAACGTCTCGGCCGGCAGATCGGCGATCGCGGACTCGCCGGCTGACGGGACGAAGGCATCGCTCTCTCCGCTGTCGTGCACGATCGCCTCGGACGATAAGGTCAGCCGCCCGGCCGGCGCCACGATGCGGCTGCAGATGTTGCCGAAGCTGTCGCGGTACTCGCCGACCGGGATCGCCGGGTCGGTGACGATCGGGTCGGGGGTCACCAGATCGCCGGCGCGCGAGGGATGGACCCGCAAGGCCAGCACCATCGCCGTCGGCTGCGGCAATTCATAAGCAACCTGATAGCCGAGACGGATTTTGATCATTACAGCGAAATCCCCGCCCCTCCGGGCGCAACCACCCGGGCAATGAGCCAACGCCGGCAAACGGCATTCGTCGCCGCTGGCGTCGCCTCCCGGAGGCCGATCGGGGACATTCCGATTCCGCTCTCGTTAAGGCTATACTCGCCGCCGAGAGGAGCCGCAAGGTGCCCGTCCCAGCGGTCGAACGAAAACTTGCCGCGATCTTCGCCGCCGACATCGCCGGCTACAGCCGGCTGATGGGGGCGGACGAGGCCGGCACGCTCGCCCGGCTCAAAGCCCGCCGCGAAATCATGGACCGGCTGATCGCGGCGCACCGCGGGCGGATCTTCAACACCGCCGGCGACAGCGTCGTCGCCGATTTCGTCAGCGCGGTCGGCGCCGTGCAATGCGCGGTCGCGGTGCAGGAGGCTTTGGCCAAGGAAAATGCGGGCATGGCCGAGAGCGAAGCCATGCGGTTCCGCATCGGCATCCATGTCGGTGATGTGATCGTCGAGGGCACAAACCTGTTCGGCGACGCGGTCAATATCGCCGCCCGGTTGGAGGCGGTTGCCGAGCCCGGCGGGGTATGCGTCTCGGCCACGGTCCGCGATCAGATCGGAAGCAAATTGCCGGTCGGGTTCATCGATCTCGGCGGGCAGCAGGTCAAAAACATCGTCCAGCCGATCCGGGTCTACCGGCTCGAGGCGGAAGGCCCCCTCCCTAGCCCTCCCCCGCAAGCGGCGGGGGAGGGACGTGCGCGCAGCGCGCGGGTGGGGGCTGAACCGGTGCTGCCACTCCCTGACAAGCCGTCGATCGCGGTGCTGCCGTTCCAGAACATGAGCGGGCGAGCCGGAGCAGGAATATTTCGTCGACGGCATGGTCGAGGAGATCATCACCGCGCTCTCCCGCATCCGCTGGCTGTTCGTGATCGCGCGCAATTCGAGCTTCACCTACAAGGGCCAAGCCGTTGATGTGAAGCAGGTCGGGCGCGAATTGGGCGTTCGTTACGTGCTCGAAGGCTCGGTGCGCAAGGCGGGGGGCCGGGTGCGCATTACCGGACAACTGATCGACGCGCTCACGGGCACCCATCTCTGGGCCGACCGATTCGACGGTTCTCTGGAAGACATTTTCGACCTTCACGATCAGGTGGCGTCGAGCGTCGCTGGCGTCATCGAGCCGACATTGCAAGTGGCCGAGATGCGCCGCTCCGCCGCGCGGTCGGCGACCGACCTCAGCGCCTATGATCTCTACCTGCGCGCGCTAGCGATCTTTTTTCCTATAACAAGAGATCGAATTTTCGAGGCCTTGGGATTGCTTGAGCAGGCGATCGCGATCGATCGGCATTACGGGCCAGCGCTGTCCTGGGCGGCAAACTGCCACTTGCGTCTCGTTACCGAAGGCTGGGCCGAAGAGCCGGAGACATCCCACCGCAAGGCGAGCGATCTTGCTCGGCAGGCACTTGAGGTGGGGGAGAACGACCCGGGCATCCTCGCCAATGCCGCCCAGGTGCTGGCGTATTGCGGCGAGGATATGGGCGCGATGATCGGGTTGGTTGACCGCGCGTTGGGGCTCAACCCGAGCTTCGCCCGCGGTTGGTCTGTCAGCGGCCTTCTCAGGCTCTGGGCGGGTCAACCCGATCGTGCGATCGAGAATGTTGAGACCTCGCTGCGCCTGAGCCCACGCGAGCGCATTAGTCAGCCGCTAGCGGTGGCGGGCATGGCCTATTTCCATAAACGTCAGTTTGGCGAAGCGGCGGCGAAGCTGCTCCTGGCTATTCAACATGATCCCGGCGATCCCAACTCATATCGCTATCTCGCCGCCTGCTATGCACATATGGGGCGGCTCGACGAAGCGGGCGCGATTGTCGCCCGGCTGCGGGCCATAACAGCTCTGGTCGTGCCGAGCGGTCTTCCTTTGCGTAACCCAGGGGACCGCGAGCTTTACCTGTCGGGCCTGCGCCTGGCGGCCGGCGAGACGACATGAGCCAGATCCGCCGTCTCGCCGCGAGCTGGAGAACGGGATTTGCTGTCTAGGAGGGCCGGATACCATGAAGCGAAGCGATCGACGCATCCTGACGTCGCATGCCGGGAGCCTGCCGCGGCCGGAGGCGCTGCTCGAAGTCAACCGCCCGAAACTTACCGGCGAGGCCTATGACGAGAAGCTTTACGCCGAACGGCTGTCGGCCGCGGTCGAGGAGATCTGCCGCAAGCAGGCGGAAACCGGCGTCGATGTGATCAACGATGGCGAGTTCGGCAAGGCGAGCTTTGGCGCCATCGATTACGGCGCGTGGTCGAGCTATGCCTGGGCCCGCCTCAGCGGCTGGGAGCCGGGCGAGCCGGGCCGCCTGCCGGCGCTCGCCGGGCGCCGCGACCGCCAGAAATTCGCCGAATTCTACGCCGAGCTCGACGCCACAGGTTTTCGGTCGTCGAGTTCGCTCGGCGGGCGGCCTCCGGTGTTCACCGGCCCGATCGCCTATGTCGGCCAGCAGGCGGTGCGCGCCGATCTCGCGAACTTCAAGGCGGCATTGGCCAAGGTCACGGCGGAAGAGGGGTTTATCACCGCCGTCGCGCCCGGCAGCTTCGCGCGGCGGCAGAACCGGTATTACGACTCGGACGAGGCGTTTCTGTACGCCCTCGCCGAGGCATTGCGCGAGGAATACCAGGCCATCGTCCAAGCGGGGTTTGTGTTGCAGCTCGACGACCCCGGACTGCCGGACACCTGGGACATGGCCAGCCCGGAGCCGAGCGTCGCGGACTACCGCAAATTTGCCGAATTGCGGGTCGAGGCGCTGAACCATGCGCTGCGCGACCTACCCGAGGACCGGATCCGCTATCACATCTGCTGGGGCAGCTGGCACGGGCCGCATACCACCGACCTGCCCTTGAAGCATATCGTCGACGTGCTGCTGAAAGTTCGGGCCGGGGCGTTCTCGATCGAGGCCGGCAATGTCCGTCACGAGCACGAGTGGAAGGTGTGGCAGGACGTCAAATTGCCCGATGGTAAGATCCTGATCCCGGGCGTCGTCAGCCACGCCACCAACGTCGTCGAGCATCCCGAGGTCGTCGCCGACCGCATCCTCAATTTCGCCGGGGTCGCCGGTCGCGAGAATGTCATCGCCGGCACCGATTGCGGCCTCGGCGGCCGGATTCATCCGCAGCTGGTCTGGGCCAAGCTCGAAGCGCTGGTTGCCGGCGCCCGGCTCGCGACCGGCCAGCTGTGGCGGTAAGGCGGGGCGTCGGCGCACCCGCGGCCGACTGCAAGGCCGGTCAGAGGCTTTCCGAACAAATTGAATCGCGCTCACCCCCTCCCAACCCCCCCCATCAAGGCAGGGCTGTCCGGGAAACCGCAACAGGTTGTAGATGCGCTATATGCGCAATCGCAAGCAGGGTGAGGTGGGTGACGCCGCAAACTGCCTCATCGGCCCCCCTCACCCTTCCCTCTCCCCCCGGCCGGCGGGAGGAGAGGGGTAAAAAAGTGGCTCGGGGAGATAAATTTCGCGGTAAGACAAACCCCCGATTTTTCCTCGGACACCCCGCCATTAAGGGGGAGGGCCGGTGTGCGTACCCCATTTGTACTCCCGCCCCCATGACGGGGGCGGGTCGGCGTGGGGGTGATGCCTGCCGAGTGCATCGACTCGGTCGAAAACCGTTCTAGAAGCGGGTCGAGAGCCAGATCGCGAGCCGCGATCCGGTCTTGATCACCGCGTTGAGCGGGTCGCAGCCCGGCGTGTCCGCGGCTCCCATGGCAATCGCGATGTCGCGATGCGCGATCTCATCATCGCGGAAGGAGAGGATCGTTTCGGTCAGCGCGGGATCGGCGTCGGCGAGGCGTTGGGCCTGATCGTGGTAATGCTCGTCAATGACTTCTTCGACCGCAACCGTGCAGGCCATCGCCCCCCGCTCACCGAGCAGGGCGGTTGCCGCGCCGAGGGCGTAGCCGGCAACCGACCACAGTGGATGCAGCAAGGTCGGCCGCACCCGGCGCTCGTGCAGCAATGTCTCGAAGGCGGCGAGATGGCGTTGCTCCGCCTCGGCCATCCGGCGGATCTCGCCGGCGGCACGACCCCGCCGCAGCACATCGAGCTGGCCCTTATAGATCCGCGTCGCGCCAAACTCACCGGCGTGATCGACCCGCAGCATGCGCGCGATCTCTGTCGCCGGTACAGGGTCGCCGGGCAACCGGTGGCGGGGAGCGTCGCTCACGTGATCCTCCGGCCGATCCCGCGGCGCCCAGTGCCGCGAAGCCGGAGCAACATCGCGAGGCAGATGCCGACCATCGCCAGCGAGGCGAGGAGGTTCCAGCCGGCAAGCGAGATCCCGAACAGCGACCACGCCGGCTCGTCGCAGCGCACCGGCTGTTGATGAAGCAGCTGCGCCTTCAGCGCTTCCAGAGTGGTCGGGGTGCCGGCCGCCGCGGTGCAGGCGCTCGGGCCGGCGAACCAATGCTGCTCGACGCCGACGTGATAGAACGCCAGCGCGCTGCCGATGACGAAGACCGCAGCCAGCATCAGCGCGATTCGCGGCGATGTCGGCCGCCTGGAGGTCGTCGTCGCGACGAGTGAGATCGCGATCGCCGCGATCCACGGCCAGCGCTCTTTGAGGCACAATTCGCAAGGGGCGAGCCCGCCCCAATATTGCGACAGCAGCGCGCCGCCGAGCACCACCGCGCTCGCGGCCAATACGAAGATCGGAAAGGCGCGGGCCCGGGTCGTCATGCCGTCATAGATAGCGCAAGGCGACAAAGCCGCCAACGAGGGCCGCAGCGAACAAACTTGTCACCAGCATCAGCCGGCGCTCGATGAACTCGCGCACGGGCTCGCCAAAGCGCCACAGCAATGCGGCGAGCAGGAAAAACCGCAGGCTGCGCGAGACCAATGAGGCGAAGGCGAAGGGAATTATCGGGAATTGCGCGACGCCGCTGGCGATCGTGACCAGCTTGTACGGGATCGGGGTCAGCCCCTTGATGATGATGATCCATACGCCCCACTGGGCAAACGCCGCCTTCAGCGCATCATAGCGGCCCATCGCATGGTAGAATTCGAGGATCGGCCGGCCGATCGCGTCGAACAGGAAATAGCCGATCGCGTAGCCGAGAAAGCCGCCGAACACGGACATGATGGTGCACAACCCGGCGAGCAGAAACGCCCGACGCGGCCGCGCCAGGATCATCGGGATCAGCAGCAGGTCGGGCGGCAGCGGAAAGAACGAGCTCTCGGCAAAGGCGACCAGCGCCAGCGCCGCCGTCGCGTAGCGGCTGGCGGCGAGCGCCAAGGTCCGGGCATAGAGGCGGCTAAGCATGCAAAAAGGGCGAGGCGTGCAATGGGGCGGGGTTAGTGGTGAGGACCCAGGCGGCAGCACCCTCAC
The DNA here is from genome assembly GCA_963785565.1 of uncultured Alphaproteobacteria bacterium. Lineage (GTDB taxonomy): Bacteria > Pseudomonadota > Alphaproteobacteria > ATCC43930 > CGMCC-115725 > AP-15. The sequence goes on from CAWAVV010000039.1 coordinate 103,790, forward strand.
ACGATCAGGACGCTGTGGCCGAGATGGCGACCCCCTCGTAGAGTTCCGCCATCGATACCCGCAGCTCCACCGACGCCAGAGACAGTATCGCCGAGGCGCCGCGCACCAACTCGGTTACCCACCGATCGTTTTCGCGGCGATGCAGTTCGGCGTAAAGGCTGTCGGCGTCGATCAGCAGGATCTCGTGCGCGCTTTCGATCTGTCGATAGACCGGAAGCTTGACGCGGCGGTCGTGGCGCTCGGTGCTCGGAGACAAGATCTCAACGATCAGGATCGGATCCATGATTGCCTGCCGGCCCGGTTCGTTCGGCCGGCAAGTGACCGCGAGGTCGGCGACATAGTACAAATCCGCTCGATCGGGGCGCAGCACCCCAGCCTCGATCTGGACGTTGCAGGGCCGGCGTCTGAGAGCTGTATCGATCGCAAGCCCAGTCGCATCGAAAAGGCGAGGTGCCATGAGCCAGACCCGCCGTCTCGCCGCGAGCCGAAGAACGGGATTTGCCATCTGGGAGGGCCGGATACCATGAAGCGAAGCGATCGACGCATTCTGACGTCGCATGCCGGGAGCCTGCCGCGGCCGGAGGCGCTGCTCGAAGTCAACCGCCCGAAACTTACCGGCGAGGCCTATGACGAGAAGCTTTACGCCGAAAGGCTGTCGGCCGCGGTCGAGGAGATCTGCCGCAAGCAGGCCGAAACCGGCGTCGATGTGATCAACGATGGCGAGTTCGGCAAGGCGAGCTTTGGCGCCATCGATTACGGCGCGTGGTCGAGCTATGCCTGGGCGCGCCTCAGCGGCTGGGAGCCGGGCGAGCCGGGCCGTCTGCCGGCGCTCGCCGGCCGCCGCGACCGCCAGAAATTTGCCGAGTTCTACGCCGAGCTCGACGCCACGAGTTTTCGGTCGTCGAGTTCGCTCGGCGGGCGGCCTCCGGTGTTCACCGGCCCGATCGCCTATATCGGCCAGCAGGCGGTGCGCGCCGACCTCGCGAACTTCAAGGCCGCATTGGCCAAGGTGACGGCGGAGGAGGGGTTCATCACCGCCGTCGCGCCCGGCAGCTTCGCCCGGCGGCAGAACCGGTATTACAACTCGGACGAGGCGTTCCTGTACGCCCTCGCCGAGGCATTGCGCGAGGAATACCAGGCCATCGTCGAGGCGGGGTTCGTGTTGCAGCTCGACGACCCCGGACTGCCGGACACCTGGGACATGGCCAGCCCGGAGCCGAGCGTCGCGGACTACCGCAAATTTGCCGAATTGCGGGTCGAGGCGCTGAACCACGCGCTGCGCGGCCTCCCCGAGGAGCGGATCCGCTATCACATCTGCTGGGGCAGCTGGCACGGGCCGCATACCACCGACCTGCCGCTGAAGCATATCGTCGATGTGCTGCTGAAGGTCAGGGCCGGGGCGTTCTCGATCGAGGCCGGCAATGTCCGTCACGAGCACGAGTGGAAGGTGTGGCGCGATGTCAAGCTGCCCGAAGGCAAGATCCTGATCCCGGGCGTCGTCAGCCACGCCACCAACGTCGTCGAGCATCCCGAGGTCGTCGCCGACCGCATCCTCAATTTCGCCGGCGTCGCCGGGCGCGAGAACGTCATCGCCGGCACCGATTGCGGCCTCGGCGGGCGGATTCATCCGCAGCTCGTCTGGGCCAAGCTCGAAGCGCTGGTTGCCGGCGCCAAGCTCGCGACCAGCGAGTTGTGGCCGTAAGGCGCGGGTCGTCGCACGCCCGCGGTCGAACGCAAGGGCAGTTAGAGCGATTTCCGATCAAGTTGAACCGCGCTCACCCCCTCCCAAACCCTCCCCCATCAAGGGGGAGGGCTTCAATCAGCGCTCCTATTTGTACTCCCGCCCCCATGACGGGGGCGGGTCGGCGTGGGGGTGATGCCTGCCGAGTGCATCGACTCGGTCGAAAACCGTTCTAGAAGCGGGTCGAGAGCCAGATCGCGAGCCGCGAGCCGGTCTTGATCACCGCGTTGAGCGGGTCGTAGCCCGGCGTGTCCGCGGCTCCCATGGCAATCGCGACGTCGCGATGCGCGATCTCGTCATCGCGGAAGGAGAGGATCGTTTCGGTCAGCGCGGGATCGGTGTCGGCGAGGCGTTCGGCCTGATCGTGGTAATGCTCGTCGATGACTTCCTCGACGGCGACGGTGCAGGCCATCGCCGCCCGCTCGCCGAGCAGGGCGGTTGCCGCGCCGAGGGCGTAGCCGGCAACCGACCACAGTGGATGCAGCAAGGTCGGCCGCACTCGGCGCTCGTGCAGCAATGTCTCGAAGGCGGCGAGATGGCGTTGCTCCGCCTCGGCCATCCGGCGGATCTCGCCGGCGGCACGACCCCGCCGCAGCACATCGAGCTGGCCCTGATAGATCCGCGTCGCGCCAAACTCGCCGGCGTGATCGACCCGCAGCATGCGCGCGATCTCCGTCGCCGGTACAGGGTCGCCGGGCAACCGGTGGCGGGGAGCGTCGCTCACGCGATCCTCCGGCCGATCCCGCGGCGCCCAGTGCCGCGAAGCTGGAAAAACATCACGAGGCAGATGCCGGCCATCGCGAGCGAGGCGAGGAGGTTCCAGCCGGCAAGCGAGATCCCGAACAGCGACCAGGCCGGCTCGTCGCAGCGCACCGGCTGCTGATGAAGCAGCTGCGCCTTCAGCGCTTCCAGAGTGGTCGGGGTGCCGGCCGCCGCGGTGCAGGCGCTCGGGCCGGCGAACCAATGCTGCTCGACGCCGACGTGATAGAACGCCAGCGCCGCTGCCGACGGCAAAGACCAGCAGCCAGCAGCAGCGCGATCCGCGGCGATGTCGGCCGCCTGGAGGTCGTCGTCGCGACGAATGAGATCGCGATCGCCGCGGTCCACGGCCAGCGCTCTTTGAGGCACAATTCGCAAGGGGCGAGCCCGCCCCAATATTGCGACAGCAGCGCGCCGCCGAGCACGACGGCGCTCGCGGCCAATACGAAGATCGGAAAGGCGCGGGCCTGGGTTGTCATGCCGTCATAGATAGCGCAAGGCGACAAAGCCGCCAACGAGGGCCGCAGCGAACAAACTCGTCACCAGCATCAGCCGGCGCTCGATGAACTCGCGCACCGGCTCGCCAAAGCGCCACAGCAATGCGGCGAGCAGGAAGAAGCGCAGGCTGCGCGAGACCAATGAGGCGAGGGCGAAGGGAACTATCGGGAATTGCGCGACGCCGCTGGCGATCGTGACCAGCTTGTACGGGATCGGGGTCAGCCCCTTGATGATGATGATCCATACGCCCCATTGGGCAAACGCCGCCTTCAGCGCATCATAGCGGCCCATCGCATGGTAGAATTCGAGGATCGGCCGGCCGATCGCGTCGAACAGGAAATAGCCGATCGCATAGCCGAGAAAGCCGCCGAGCACGGACATGACGGTGCACAACCCGGCGAGTAGAAACGCCCGACGCGGCCGCGCCAGGATCATCGGGATCAGCAGCAGATCGGGCGGCAGCGGAAAGAACGAGCTCTCGGCAAAGGCGACCAGCGCCAGCGCCGCCGTCGCATAGCGGCTGGCGGCGAGCGCCAAGGTCCGGGCATAGAGGCGGTTAAGCATGCAAAAAGGGCGAGGCGTGCAATGGGGCGGGGTTAGTGGTGAGGACCCAGGCGGCAGCACCCTCACACGATCAGGACGCTGTGGCCGAGATGGCGACCCCCTCATAGAGTTCCGCCATCGATACCCGCAGCTCCACCGACGCCAGAGACAGTATCGCCGAGGCGCCGCGCACCAACTCGGTTACCCACCGATCGTTTTCGCGGCGATGCAGTTCGGCATAAAGGCTGTCGGCGTCGATCAGCAGGATCTCGTGCGCGCTTTCGATCTGTCGATAGACCGGAAGCTTGACGCGGCGGTCGTGGCGCTCGGTGCTCGGAGACAAGATCTCAACGATCAGGATCGGATCCACGATTGCCTGCCGGCCCGGTTCGTTCGGCCGGCAAGTGACCGCGAGGTCGGCGACATAGTACGAATCCGCTCGATCGGGGCGCAGTACCCCAGCCTCGATCTGGACATTGCAAGGCCGACGGTTCTGGAGAGCTGTATCGATCCGCAAGCCCAGTCGCATCGCCAAAATGCGATGTGCCTCGGCCGGCGGCGCCATTGCGAGGGGGAACCCATCGATCAGCTCATACCGCGTGTCGCTCCCGTCGTCCCAGCGGAGGAACTCATCCAACGACATACGCCGTTCGGCCAGCTCGCTCACCTCACCCTCCACCTGCCCCACGCCAACAAAGTAAGCTATTCTGCGCCGGCGTCGATCTCGATCCCGTCGTAAAGCTCGGCCATCGGGACCGAGAGATTGGCCGAATTGAGGCGGAGAATGGCGTCCTGCCCACGGACCAGCGCTGTGATCCAGCGATCCCCTTCTCGTCTCAGCACCTCGGCATAGATGCTCTCGGAATCGATCAGCAGGATCTCCTCGACGCTGTCGATGCTCCGATAGACCGGGACCTTTGTCAGCCGGTCGTGCCTCTCGGTTCCCGGCGACAGGATCTCGACGATCAGGATTGGATCTTTAACGAGTTGCTCGCCTCTTTCGTAGGGACGGCAGGTCACCGCTATATCGGCGACGTAAAAGCTGTCGTCGCGATCGGGCCGGGTGATCCCAGCCTCGGTTTGCGCGGTGCATGGCCGCCTAGGGCGCAGGCCTGTATCAATCATCCCCGCAAGCCGAGCGCACAGAATGCCGTGAGCCCTTGCCGGCGGCGCCATCGCAACCGGATAACCGCCGACGAGCTCGTAGCGCGTGTCGGTTCCGTCCTCCCAGCGGAGGAACTCATCCAGCGACATACGCCGTTCGGCCAGCTCGCTCACCTCACCCTCCACCTCGCCCGACGCCAACAAAGTAAGCTATTCGGCGGCGGCGTCGAGCCCCGGCGGGCCGACCGGGTCGAGGAACCCGCCCGATTGCCGCCGCCACAGCCGCGCATAGGTGCCGTCGGCGGCGAGCAGCGAGGCATGGGTCCCCTCCTCGACGATCCGCCCCTTGTCGAGCACGACCAGCCGATCGAGGCGGGCAATTGTCGACAGGCGATGAGCAATGGCGATGACCGTGCGCCCGCGCATCAGGCTTTCGAGCTGTTCCTGGATCGCCGCCTCTACTTCCAAATCGAGCGAGGAGGTGGCCTCGTCGAGGACCAGGATCGGGGCGTCCTTGAGGATCACGCGGGCGAGGGCGACGCGCTGGCGCTGTCCGCCCGACAGCTTGACCCCGCGCTCGCCGACATGCGCGTCAAAGCCGTAGCGCCCGTTCCAATCTTCCAAGGTCTCGATGAATTCGAGGGCTTGCGCCTGCGCCGCGGCGCGCCGCACCTCCCACTCGCTCGCGCGCGGCCGGCCATAGCGGATGTTGTCGCGGATCGAGCGGTGTAACAGCGAGGTATCCTGCGTCACCATCGAGATATGAGCGCGCAGGCTCTCCTGCGTGACTTCGGCGATGTTCTGCCCGTCGATCAGGATCCGGCCGCTCTCGATGTCGTAAAAGCGCAGCAGCAGATTGACCAAGGTCGACTTTCCGGCGCCCGACGGTCCGACCAGCCCGACCCGCTCGCCGGGTGCGATCGTCAGGTCGATCCCGTGCAAGACCCCGCGCGCGGTCCCATAGCCGAACCGAACATCTTCGAACCGCACATGCCCGCGGTCGACCTGCAACGGCACCGCGTCGGCGCGGTCCGGCATCTGCCGCGGCACCGCGATCGACCGCATGCCTTCCTGCACCACGCCGATATTCTCGAAGATCGTCGTCACATTCTGCGCG
>CAWAVV010000040.1:0-22290 GCA_963785565.1 uncultured Alphaproteobacteria bacterium
TGGACGGCAAGAGGGACGTGGTTGAGTACGGCCTCGGCAAACATCTGCTTACGCGTCAACATATCGGCCTCGGCATAAGCGCGGCCGAGCGCGGTTAATTCGATATCGCCGCCGCTGACATGGGCAAAGCCTAGCAGTTGCAAGGTCTCGATCAGCGGGAACAGTTCGTCCATGACGAGGTTTTCCTCGTCGGCGAGGTGCGGCAGGTCCGCACGGCCGTGATAGGGCGCCTCGGTCAGGCTATCGATCAGCCCGGAGAGCTGCTGGACCGCGGCATCGGGTAAGCGATAGCCGATCCCGATCGGCTCGGGCTTGGCGCCGCGCCGCCCATCGCGCCCGGTTTCGGTCAGCAAGGTATAGACCTGGTCGACGATCTGGCGAAATCCGGCGCCTTGAGCGGCGCGCGGGCGCGGCTGTGGGATCGGAATGTCGGCGCGGATGCGGCCGGGATCGCTGCCGAAGATCAGGATGCGGTCGGCTATTTCGACAGCCTCCTCTATATTGTGCGAGACCAGCACGATCCCCTTAGTCGGGATGCGGCGGTCGTCCCACAGATCCATTAGGTCGCCGCGCAGGGTTTCGGCGGTCAGTACGTCGAGCGAGGAAAACGGTTCGTCGAGCAACAGGATGTCGGGATTGACGACGAGCGCCCTGGCAAAGCCGACCCGCTGGCGCATGCCGCCCGACAGCTCCTTCGGATAGGCGTTTTCGAACCCGTCGAGTCCGATCAGGTCGATCGCGTCGACCGCTCGGCGGCGGCGCTCGGCGCCGGCTATGCCCTGCGCCTCGAGACCGAGCTCGACATTGCCAAGCACGGTCAGCCACGGAAACAGCGCATAGCTCTGAAACACCATCGCGATCCCGTGGACCGGTTCGCCGACCGGTTGCCCGCGATATTCGACGATGCCGTCGCTTGGCGGCATGAGGCCGGCGAGGATGCGCAGAAAAGTCGATTTTCCCGACCCGGACTTGCCGAGTATTGCGACGATCTCGCCATCGCCCAGGGTAAAGTCCAAATGGTCGAGAACGAGCCGGTCGTGATGGTCCGGCATCTGATAGGTCTTGCAGACGGCCCCGGAGCGCAAAAGTGGAGCGGGCATCGTGAAGGATTCCAGGTCAGAAATTGCCAGCCGTCAGTCGAGCCGCAGACGCTCGGCAGCGAGATCGTAGAGCCGTCGCCACAACAGCCGATTGAAGGCGAGTACATAGAGACACAACACGCTGATGCCGAGAGCGATCCGGGCGCCGTCGCCGGCGGCGGTGGTGCGGGCGATATAGGCGCCGATGCCCGTCGCGGTCAGCACGGTGTTCCCCCATTGCACGATTTCGGCGACGATGCTCGCGTTCCATGACCCGCCCGCGGCGGTCACCGCACCCGTCACATAGGCCGGGAAGATCGCCGGCAGCATCACCCGCCGCCACCATAACAATCGCCTGACCCCGAGATTTTGCGCCGCGCGCTGCAGTTCGGCCGGCAACGCCGCGGCGCCGCCGATGACGTTAAACAGAATGTACCACTGGGTGCCGAGGATCATCAGCGGGCTCAGCCAAATTTCCGGGTTGAGGTGAAATCTCAGGATCAGCACGACCACCACCGGAAAGAAGAGATTTGCCGGGAAGGCGGCGAGAAACTGGACGATCGGCTGGACCCGGTCCGCGAGGTGCGGGCGCAGCCCGATCGCGACGCCGATCGGAACCCAAATCAGCGAGGCGACGGCGATCAGCACCAGCACCCGTACCGCCGTTATCATCCCGAGCACGAACACCCAGCCGATCTCTGCCGCATCCACATGCGCCCGGATAAAGACGACGAGCCACGCCGCTGCGGCGAAGGCGCAGGCCAGCACCGTGATGTCATACAGGCGCCCCAAGCTCGGCTGCGACCGCCGCCGTGAAGAAGGCGATCGCGACCGCGAGAGCCGGGCGATGGCGCTGTCGATGCCATGGTTGATCCCGAGCAGCCCTGCCTGGACCAGATCGAACAGGCGGGCGCGCTGTAGCATGATCAGAAACCACGGCCGAACATTCTCCTCAGTGGCCGACAATTCGGGCTGAAATTTGCGCGACCAGGCAAGCAGCGGGCGGAACAGCAGCTGATCGTAGAGCAGAATAACGACAAACATGACGAGGACGGCCCAGCCGATCGCGGCCAGGTTCTTTTGCTCGATCGCCACAGCGATATAAGAGCCTATGCCGGGCAGCAGGATTGTCTGGCCGGCGACGGTAATCGCCTCGGAGGCGACCACGAAGAACCAGCCGCCCGAGACCGACATCATCATGTTCCACACCAGCGACGGGATCGCATGCGGCACTTCGAGCCGCCAGAAACGCCGCCACGGCGACAGATGGTACATACGCGCGGCTTCGATCAGCTCGGCCGGCACAGTGCGCAGTGACTGGTAGACGCTGAACGTCATGTTCCAGGCCTGCGAGGTGAAGATGGCAAAGATCGCCGCGCATTCGACGCCGAGAAGGCGGCCTGGAAACAGGGCGATAAACCCGGTTACGGTGATCGACAAAAAGCCGAGGATCGGCACCGACTGCAGGACGTCGAGCAGTGGGATCAGGATCTTTTCTGCCTGGCGGCTCTTGGCGGCCAGTGCGGCATAGGCGAGACTGAAGATCAGCGAAGCGATCAGCGCCCAGGCCATGCGCAACACCGTTCGCAGCGCGTATTCCGGCAATCTCCATGGGTCGAGACTGATCACCAGCGGCTGGCCCACGTGGTACCGCGCGCTCATCGCCAGGCTGCCCCAGCCGATCAGGGCCAGCAACCCCAGCACCAGCGGCAGCGCCACCAGGTCCCAGGTGTTTGGGCGCAGGCGCCGCGGCCAAGCGACGAGGGGCAGGCCCCAGCGCTGTTCCATGCCCCCTCTAAAGTTCGGTCGGACGTGTGGCGGCTACCTGTAACCCAACCTCCAGCGGCGGCGAAGCGTTAATTGGCATGCCCGTAAACCGGCACCGACACCGCCGTGGCGTCGCGCCGAAATTGCTCCTGGAGCGATCCGTCGTGTATATTTCGCGGGAGTTCGAACTCGTGAATATCCTCCGACCATGCTCGATCTTGAGCTGTTGCGCGCCGCGCCGCTCGAACGCCATCCATTCGACTTCGTCGTCGTCCCAGGGTTTGTGCGCGGCGATGCGGTGCCCGCGATCCTCACTGATTTTCCCCTGATTCGCGGCGCCGGCAGCTATCCGGTGGAAAGCCTCGACTACGGGCCGGCTTTTGCCGGCCTCGTCGCAGCGTTGACCGGTCCGGCGCTCGGCCAGGTGGTGGCGGAGAAGTTTGGCGTCGACCTTCGCAGCCGCCCGACGATGCTGACCGTGCGCGGCAACAGCGACGGCAAGGACGGCCGGATCCATACCGACTCCGAAACGAAGATCATCACCCTTCTGTTGTACCTGAACCCGGAGTGGGAGCCGGCCGAGGGCCGGCTGCGCCTGTTGCGCGGTCCGGGCGATCTCGAGGACTACGCTCGCGAGGTGGTGCCGCTCGCCGGGACCATGCTGGCGTTTCGGCGTAGCGGGTGCTCGTTCCACGGGCATCGCCCGCACACCGGCCCGCGCCGCGCGTTGCAGCTGAACTGGGTGACCGACGCCGAAGTAGTCCGCCGTGAACTCGGCCGGCATCGTTGGTCGGCGCGGGTGAAGAAGCTGAACCCATTCCGCGTACCGCCCTGATCTCCGTCGGCTGGCGGTGGCGCGCCGGGCGCCCGCACAATAACGGCATGATCGATGCGGGCACTCAACTCGCCGGGATCAGATCCTGATCGTTCTCGCGCAACCCGCTAGAGCGATTCCGCGCGCTTGCGAGACGCAGCGCGTCACCTTGAGGAATATAACTGCCGGATATGATCTTTTATAATCATAGTGTTATGAGACAGTGTGGCAGTCCGGACACGCTGCGACGAAAACACCACGCCGACAACAAAGGGCGCTTGATCGCGGTCCAACCTTCAATATTATGGCGCGAGAAGAACGGGTGTCTTTCGTCCGGGCTGACCGCAACCTTTGATTTCTCGGGGGGAGCAATGACCAGAAAGCGGAATATCGGCAACGTGGCGGCGATCGGCGGGGCGACCGCGATGGTCGCCTTGCTGACGGGTCTTTCCGGCGCGCACGCCGACGAGCTCGCCGACCTGCGCGCCAATCAGCAGCTTCTCCAGCAGCGGATCGACCAGTTGGCACAGGCCCAGGCCCAGTATCAGCCTCCGGCGCCGCTGACCGGCGGGGCCGGCGGCGGCCAGGCGTTGACCTTGGGCGCCCAACCGGCGCCGACCGCTCCGTCGCTGGGCGGCAGCTTTCCGCGGTCGTTTCTGATCCCGGGCACCGACACCTCGATCCGCGTCGGCGGCTTTGTCGACATCACCGCGCTCGACTTTCTGCAGGGCGCCAACAGTGGGAACCCCGGCACCCCCAGCTCCAACGCCGGCCAAAACGGCAACCTGGCGTCGATACCGATCGGCGAAGCCTTTGTCCCTGGCGCGGCCAATGGCGGTGTCGTCGCGCAGTCGTCCAACCATTCGCGCAGCAACGGCGTGTTCATGTTCAGCCCGCAGCAATCGCGGCTCGACGTCGAGACCCGCACCCCGACGGCCTGGGGCGAGTCGCGGACGTTTTTCTCCTTCGACTGGGCCGGCGGCAACGGTTTCAGCGCCCTGAGCGTGCAGCAGGCCGGCGGCGACAGCCTGATCCCGCGCCTGCGCTTCGCCTATGGCACGTTGGGCGGGTTCCTCGGCGGCCAGGCCCTCTCGAACTTCTCGGATGCCGATGCCGACACCGAATCGATGGAGTTCGGCGGCACGATGGGCTCGACCGGCGGCAATCGCATCCCGCAAGTGCGCTACACCGTCGCCGGTCCGTACGGCAGCGCCTTCTCGGTGTCGGCCGAACAACCGCTCACCGGCATCATCGTGCCGGCCGGCACGATATCCAACGACCAGGTGCTCGCGGCCAGCCCGTTCGGCGCCACCAGCGTAACGGCCCCGTTGGTCCCCGCGGGAAGCTTCTGCAACGGCGTCCCCTGCACCGGGAGCGGGATTGTCAACGGGACCACGACGCAGTTCAACCCGGCCCAGACCAGGGCGCCCACCCTGACCGCCGCCTCCTATTGGTCGCAGCCCTGGGGGCATGTCGACTTTGCCGCTGAACTGATGCCGCTGTTTGTCAATGACGGCCGTTTCGTCAGCCAGGAATTCCTCGGCTATGGCGGGCACATCTCCGGCGACGTGCACCCCGGTTGGTGGGGCTACAACAAGGACGATTTCCTGTTCAGCGCCGTCATCGGCGAAGCGCTCGGCGCCAACACCAGCGGCGGGTCGGCCACTGGGTTCTCGCTGGCGAGCAACTTCAGCGTCGCCACCTCGTGCGCGACGCCGACGCCGACCTGCACGGGCTTGGCGGCAGCGTCGAACATCATTACCAAGCCGATCTTCGGGTACAGCATGCAAGGCGGCTACCAGCATTGGTGGACGCCGAACCTGCGCTCGACCATCGCCGCCGGCAATTGGCAGCAAGCCGTCCCCTCGCAGATCATCGGGCCGACCGAGTCCAACTCGGCGAACAAGCAGCAGTGGAACACCTTCATCAACCTGGTGTGGAACCCGGTCGCGTTTATCACCACCGGCGTCGAGTACATGTATGGCAGGCGCGTCGTGGTCTCGAACGCCTCCGGCACCGAACAAGTGCTGATCGCCAAGTGGCGCGTGGCCTTCTAAACAGAAACTACACGGAACCTCGGCGCCCGCCGGTTATGCCGGCGGGTTTTCTTTATGTGCAACCGTTCCTTCACGGCGCAACAGGATCGCTTCAACGGGAGCGAATTGGCGTCGACCGGCGGCGCGAAGCGATCTGGTTAGTAATTGGAGATCTCGATCAGGTTCTGATCGGGGTCGCGGATATACACCGACTGGATTGTGCCGATGGCGCCGGCGCGGGGCCCCGGCCCAGCGACGATCGGCACCTCGCATCTGGCGAGATGCGCCGTGACCTCGGCAAGCGGCACGGCGGTTATGAAGCACAGATCACCCGAGCCTGGAGTTGGCCGGTCGGCAACGAGGCCGGGAATCTTATCGGCCGGATGCAGGTTGATCTTCTGTTGGCCGAATTTGAGTGCGGTGCGTCCTTCGCCAAAGGTGGTGACCTCCATCCCCAGCACCCGCGTATAAAATTCGCACGTGCTCGCGATATCGGCCACGGTCAGGACCAGATGGTCGAGGCGTTCGATCTGCATGGGACGGGCTCCGGCTTATAGGATCGCCGAGAATGTCACGAGCGCGGTCACCCCGCCAGCCGCAGCGGCAATCGCCTGCCATATCGTCGACACCGAGCTCAAAGCGGCTCGCGGTCGGCGACGGCGGCGCCGAGGATACGGCCGTCGGGGGCCTGGACGATCGCCGCCAGGCGGTCGCTCTGCCAGGGCGGCGTCGACACGATCTGACTTGCGCTGCCGGTGAATCGCCCGACCTCTTCAATGCCGCGCACGACATCGACATGCGTCAGAGTGCGCCCCGAATTTTCGCCGCGTTTGACGGTATCGACGCGGCGGCGGTCGAAGCCGATCAACACGACCGAGGCGCTTGCCGTGACACCGCCCTGACCCAGGGTTATTCTGGCCTGGCCGTTTTTGAACGAAAGCGTCACGGGTACGACGCTGGGCTCCCGGCTGGTGGCGTCGAGCGCGCGCTCGACCGCGCCGCGGTCTGAGCCCACCGCCTCACGCCGGCCGTCGACGATAATTTGTGGCGTGTATACGGCGTCAATGTTGAGGAGCCGGGCGTATCGCTCTTGGCGCGCGGTCGCCTCGGGGCTGGACGACGGATCTTTCCAGCCGAGCCGGTCCCAATAATCGACATGAAACGACAGCGTCAGCACATCCCGGCGGTCTGCCAGCTCGACGAGCAGCGCATCGGCGGGTGGACACGAAGAACAACCCTCCGAGGTGAACAGCTCGACCACGATCGGTCGCTCGCCCGCCTGCACCGGCAGTATTGCAGATAACAGAAAAAGCGATGTGAGCGCCGCGCGTGTTTTGATCATGCCGCAATCTTAGGGCAGGTCGTCCGCATTGCGGATCAACAGAGCGTGAAGGGGGTCCAGACTAGGTACCGGCAGATTTCGCCCGTTCGAGGCGCCACCAAGCTTCGAGCACGGTGGCGACCGACCAGGCCTGCGCTGGACAGCCGCACGGGGTGTGTGGCGGGTCGCCGTCGAAGATCTCGCTGACCTGACCGAGCCCGGCATCGGCCAGATGGTCGCCGATCGGTTCCAAAAACCGCTGTGCCACGATCGCGTCGCCGTGGACGCGATAATGCGCCAGCGCCCAAGGACCGAGCAGCCAAGCCCAGACGGTGCCCTGGTGATACGCGCCGTCGCGCTCTGGTGCCGCGCCAAAGCAAGCGCCGCTATAGGCCGCCTCGTCGGGCGCCAGCGAGCGCAGGCCGTAAGACGTTACCAGAGGGCCGGCACAGCGCCGCAGAACCGCGCGCTGGGTTGCCGGATCGAGTGGGCTCGCCGGCAGGCTTACGGCGAAGATCTGGTTGGGCCGCAGGCTCGGATCAGCCCCGTCCGGCCCGTCGATGACATCGTAGAGACCTTGGTCCTTGGGCATGACAAACCGGGCAAATCCCTGCCGTGCCCCTGCCGCCGCGGCCCGATAGCGCGCGTCTGGCGCTCCAATCCGTTGGGCCATTGCCGCCATCGCGGTGAGGGCGTTGTACCACAGGGCGTTGATTTCGACCGGCTTGCCGGTGCGCGGGGTGACTACCCGGTCGCCGACGCGCGCATCCATCCAGGTCAGTTGCACACCCTTCTCGCCGGCGTGCAGCAGCCCGTCCACGGGATCGACGCCGATGCCGAAGCGGGTGCCTTTGAAATGCCAGCCGATGATCTCGGCCAGCACCGGAAAGACCTCGCGCAGCGCCGCCTCGTCACCGCTCGTCTCCACATAGGCGCGCCAAGCCTCAATATACCACAGGGTCGCATCGGCGGTGTTGTAATCGGGCGCGGCTCCAGCGCCGGGAAAGACATTGGGCAGCATCCCGCGATCGACAAAGCCGGCAAAGGTTTCGAGGATCTCGCGCGCTGCGGCGAACCGGCCGGTCGCCAGACACAGCCCGGGCAGCGAGATCATCGTATCGCGGCCCCAATCCCCGAACCAAGGATAGCCGGCAATGACGGACCGTCCCTCGGGCAAGCCGGCGAGCGGCCGGGCGATCAGATAAAGATCGGTCGCCAGCACCAGCCGCATTACCCAGCCGGGCGCGTCGGCAAAAACCGGGTCGGCGGCGATCGTCCGCTCCAGCACCCCTCGATCATGGGCTCGGCGGCGTTCGAGCGCCACGTCGAGATCGGGTGCTGCCGGACGTGCGAGGCTTGCGACAAAGCCGCTCCAAATCCCCGCCGCCAGCGGTAATTCGAGGTCGCCGATGTGAAGATGCGAGTCGTGCGCGCCGAGCCCGCGCTCGCGCTCGACCGGCAGGTCGAAATCGCGATACCACTCGCTGCGCGCAGCGACGGCGCCGCCGGTCGCGGCGATGTGCAGCGCGAACCGGTTCGGGACCGTCATCGTCAGCGCCGCTCGTTCGGCGGCGATCTGCGGTGCAAAGCCCGGCGGCCAGGTGTCGCCGTGGTGGTCGCGGCCATTGGCCAGAAGCGCCACCGACAGTAGCGGCGCCGGCGCGTCGCTCTCGCCCTCGATCCGCCAGGCGACGTAGACCGTGTCCGCGCCCGGCTCCATCCACAACCGCTGCTCGACGACATGGCCGCCGAAGGCGAAGCGCCACACCGGGACCGTGCCGTCGAGGTGAAAGCTTTCGAGCGCCAGATGGCCCTGGGGAGCGACCGCGCCGCTTGCCCAGCGATTGGCGAACAGTGGCTGCGTCTCGCCACCCGAGATGAAACGCGCATCAGCTTTGGCAAGTACGAGGACGCGGCCGAGCGGCGGATCGACGGGCGCCACCAACAACGCGTGGTAGCGCCGCGTCAGGCTCTGCGCGATGGTTCCGCCGGCATAGCCGCCGCGGCCGTTGGTGATCCACCACTCGCGCCGCTCGGCGGCGGCGAGATCGCCGCAGATCGCGCGGCCAAAGCGGATCGGCTGAAGCCGGGCGAGCGGGTCCGGCATTGGCCCCGGCCCGCCTCAACGCGCGCCGACCGGCTCAGGCAGGGCCGCCTCAACTGCCTCCGGCGGTTGCGCTTCGGTGGTGTAGGCGGTCGGATACGTGCGCATCAGCATCCCAACGAGAGCCGTCCAGCCGGTCTGGTGTGCGGCGCCAAGACCCTTGCCGGTGTCGCCGTTGAAAAATTCGTAGAACAAGACATTGTCTTTGAAATTCACATCGTTCTGCTCGAGCGCAGAATCGCCGAATACCGGCCGATGCCCGGCTTGATCGCGCAGAAATATCCGGCACAAGCGCCGTGCCAACTCGGCCGCGACCTCGCCCAGGTGGAGCAACGTGCCGGAGCCAACCGGACATTCGACCTTGAAATCGTGGCCGTAATAGCTGTGAAATCTCTGCAGCGACTCGATCAGCAGGAAATTGACCGGAAACCAGATTGGCCCACGCCAATTCGAATTACCGCCGAAAACATCGGTTGCGCATTCTCCCGCTACGTAATGGACACTGATCTGGTTGCCGGCGTGCTCGAAAACATAAGGGTTGCTTTCGTGAAATTTGGACAATGAACGCACACCGTAATCCGACAAAAATTCGGTCTCATCGAGCATGCGGGCAAGCAGGCGCTTCATGCGGTGGCCACGCAGCAGCGACAGCAGGTGCCGCTCGCCGGCGCTGGGGTCAACCCAGCGCGAGACCAACTGCGCCAGCTTCGGCCGATGATCGAGAAACCAGCGAAGCCGTGCGGTGAAGTGCGGTAATCGGGTGAAGACCGAACTGTCGAGCACCTCGACCGCAAACAAAGGGATCAGCCCGACCATCGAGCGCAGACGTAGGGGGATCCGCTCGCCGTCGGGCAGATGCAGAACATCGTAATAGAATTCGTCGGTCTCGTCCCACAGCCCGATGCCCTCGCCGCCAATGTTGGTCATCGCCTCGGCGATATAAAGGAAATGTTCGAAGAATTTGGTGGCGAGGTCCTCGTAGACGCGGTCCTCAAGCGCCAGTTCAAGAGCGATACGCATCAGATTGAGCGTGTACATCGCCATCCAGGCGGTGCCGTCGGATTGGTTGATCGCGCCGCCGGTCGGCAACGGCGCGCTGCGGTCAAAAATGCCGATATTATCGAGACCGAGAAAACCGCCCTGGAAGATGTTGTGACCCTCGGCATCCTTGCGGTTGACCCACCAGGTGAAATTCAACATCAGTCGGTGGAAAACCGTTTCAAGAAAGGCCCGGTCGCCGTGGCCGCTTCGCTCGCGATCGATTTCATACAGCCGCCAGGTCGCCCAGGCATGTACCGGCGGGTTGACGTCGCCGAATGCCCATTCATAGGCGGGCAACTGGCCATTGGGGTGCATGTACCAGTCGCGCGTCAGCAGAACCAGCTGCCTTTTGGCGTAGGCGGGATCGACGCGAGCCAGTATCACGCTATGAAAGGCGAGATCCCATGAGGCATACCACGGATATTCCCATTTGTCGGGCACCGAGATGACGTCGGCGTTATTCAGATGGCGCCAGTCCGAGTTGCGCCCATGCCGCCGTCCTTCCGGTGGCGCCGGTTGCAGCGGGTCGCCATCGAGCCATTCCGGGATGTCGAAATAGTAGAACTGTTTGGTCCACAGCATGCCGGCGAGCGATTGGCGATGTACCCGTCGCGTATCGGGATCGTCGATGTCCCGTTGCAGTTCGGCATAAAACTCGTCGGCCTCGGCGCGGCGCTCGGCAGAGAACGTTGCTGAAATCGTCGAACCCCGGGTTGGCGCCATCACGCGTCAGCCGCAGGCGCACCCGAGCGTTGCCGCCCGCTGGCAAGTTCAACCGGTAATGCGCCGCGACCTTGGTGCCCAGTCGTGCCGGGTTCACCGCCTCCGGATTGCCATCGACGATGTAGTCGTTGATCCCGTCCTTGAAATATTGACCCGGCGCGTTCATTCCCCAGAGCCGCCGGATATTGGTGTCGTTTTCGCAAAAGAGAAATTGCGGGCTGCCCTCGCAGCGCAGCCGCATCGGCGTCAGCAGCGGATGGTCGATCGAGATCGTGTCGCTGCCGCGGGCCAATAGCCGCGGCTTCATCGATTCCGGCTTCCACGACCAGATATTGCGCGCCCAAAGCTGCGGCAGCACATTCAGCGACGCCTCCTCGGACGCGCGATTGTAGACCGTCACCTGCATCAGAATGTCCTCGGGATCGGCTTTGGCGTATTCGATCTCGACATCGAAATAGCGGCTCTCGGCAAATACGCCGGTATCGAGCAGCTCAAATTCCGCCATGCCCTTGCCGCGCCGCCGGTTTTCTTCGACCAGCCGTGTGTAGGGAAATGCCGCCTGCGGGTATTTATAAAGCATCCGCATGTAGGAATGGGTCGGGGTGCCGTCGAGGTAGTAATAGAGTTCCTTGACGTCCTCGCCGTGATTGCCTTCCAAATTGGTGAGCCCGAACAACCGTTCCTTGAGGATCGGGTCGTGGCCGTTCCACAGGGCGAGACCGAGACACAGCAGCAGCTGATCGTCGCTAAAGCCGCCGATCGCGTCCTCGCCCCAGCGATAGGCGCGACTACGCGCATGGTCGTGCGGCAGATACTCCCAAGCGGTGCCGTAGGGGCTGTAATCCTCGCGCACCGTGCCCCATTGCCGGTCGCTCGGGTACGGTCCCCAGCGCTGCCACTTTGTGCCCTTGCCGATATCGGCCAGACGCGCCCCTTCGGCCGTTCGGGGCGCCGCTCCACCCGATCCTGTCGCTGCAGTTGTCGCCATCACCTTCCTCCCGGAAGGGCTTAGGCTATACGCTCGATATGCGTCGACCAAACCTCTTTTGCGGGGACGGGGGCGATCCGAACGGCCGCGCTTACTGCATGAACCAGCCGTGGCTGACGACGAGAGACTGGCCGGTCAGCGCGTTGGTCTTGAAGCCGGCGAGAAACAGCACCGCCTCGGCGACGTCTTCGGTGGTGGTGAACTCGCCGTCGACCGTGTCCTTCAGCATGACGTGCTCGATTACATCATCCTCGCTGATGCCGAGCTCCTTGGCCTGCTCGGGGATCTGCTTATCGACGAGCGGCGTGCGGACAAAGCCGGGGCAGACGACATTGGCGCGGACATTGTGCTCGGCGCCCTCCTTGGCCACGACCTTGCACAATCCGATCAGCCCGTGCTTCGCAGTGACATAGGGCGCTTTCAGAACCGAGGCCTCTTTCGAATGCACCGATCCCATATAGACGATGCTTCCCGACTTCGCCTGGTACATGTGGCGCAAGCAGGCCTTTGTCGTCAAAAATGCCCCATCCAGGTGGATCGCCAGCAACCGCTTCCACTCTGCGAACGGGAAATCGACGACCGGCCTCACGATCTGAATGCCGGCGTTGCTGACCAATACGTCGATCCTGTGGTATTTCGCCATGGTATCGGCGACGCCTTTCTCCACCGCGGCCTCGTCCGCGACATTCATGGCGACGGCAAAGGCGTCGGCACCATTGCCTTTGATCTCGCGAGCTGCTGCGTCGGCGGCGTCGAGATTGAGATCGGCGATCACGGGGATGCCGCCCTCGGCGGCAAAGCGCAGCGCGATCTCCTTGCCGATACCGCTGGCTGCACCGGTGATGATGCCGACCTTTCCATCGAAACGAGACATTGCACCGGGTCCTTTCAGATTGGTTCACACGTCTTTTAGATAGTCGAAGACAACCTCGCCGAGGCCTAGCGTCAGATCCGTGACATAATGGCTGGCGCCGACCACTTCGCGCACCGGCAGCCGCGCTACGTCGCACATCGCATGTTCAAACAGCTGGATCGCCGCCGGGCCGGACCAGGCGCCCTTGATCGTCACGTCCTCGAGGGAATAACGCACCAGCTCGCAGATGCGCGGCGTGCAATCGACGTGCGGGATGATCTTGATCATGAAGGATGGCCGGGCCAGCGCCTGCTTCAGCGGCGCCGGGTCGATCTCGCGATGCTTGTAGCCCATGGTCGCACAGACGCACAGCACCGAGCCGTAATGCAGCGTGCAAACCACAGTCTCGCTTTCATGCGAGATTTTCGGCCTGGCTAGCTTCTTCGGAAACCCCCAAATCTCGCGCCCGCCGGCGATCGGCGCATTGTCGTCAAGATACATCGCATGGACATAGCCGCCTTCCTGAACCGTGCCGTCCCTGGCTTTGAACCGTACCGGGATCACCTGGCCGGTTTCGGTGTAGTCGCCAAAACCGGTCGAATCGGGCATCCGGATGAATTCGTAGGCTACGGTGTCGCCGGTTACCTCCAACGGCTCTGGCACCACCTGGCGCAGTTCGTCAATGTCAGTGCGATAAGTGATTACGACGAATTCGCGGTTGTAAAATTTGTAGGGGCCTTTCGGATAGGCGGGATCGTTGAGCGGCATGGCGAAGGCCTTGTCGCGCACTTCGGTGAGTTTCATCGGTCGGATCTCCTCTATGCCGACGACTAATCGCGTCCGTCGACCGCGAGGTCGAAGGTGAAGACGCCGTCCAAGTCCTCCGGGCGCAACAGCACCTCAGGATGGCGCAAGGTACGAACCGCGTCGTTGTAACCGGATTGCCAGTGCTCGTTCATGGTACGGCGCGAAAATTCATAATCCTTTGAAGTACCCTCGTAATTTCTCGCGTGGTAAATCAGCTGAATGAGATTATAAACCTTCTCATCGGCCTCCCCGGCAAGAAACTCTGCCTCTGGGCTCTGCTGCAACTCTGGGGGAATTAGGGGCAGTAACTTGGCTACTGCACGGCGTAGCAATTGCTGCTTCTTGAACTGATCGGTCGCCGCCCGGGTCCGGCTGGAATAGCGGATCTCCTTTTGGCGTAATTCCGCCTCCATCAGATCGCGCGGCAATTCGCCCCGCGCGTTCCACAAATCGATCTGGAAAGCCAGCGTGTCCACGCGCGGTCGGCTGTCCAATACCCATTGCAGCGGCGTATTGGAGACCAGGCCGCCATCCCAATAATGCTCACCATCGATGACCGTCGACGGAAAGCCGGGCGGCAGCGAGCCGCTGGCCATAACATGTTCCGGCCCGATCCGATGCGTCGTATTGTCGAAATAGACGAAGTTGCCGCTGCGGACATTGACTGCGCCAACGCTGAACCGCATTTCGCCGCGGTTGATCCGATCGAAATCGGCGAGGCGTTCCAGCGTTGCCTTGAGCGGTGTGACGTCATAGTAGCTGAGCGCTCCTGGCGACCCCGGCGGGTGCAGGTAGGGCGGCGGCAGCCGAGGCGTAAAAAAGCCCGGAGCCCCGGCGACGAGGGTGCCGAAGGCTCGCGCCTGATTAACCAGCCGGTGGGTAGTCTCGTCCCTGGGATCGAGCCCGAAATAGACTGCGCCCGGCGGCGGCGTGCTGACGGTTTCCCAGAATGCGCGCAGCCTCTCGACCCGACTTTCCGGCGGATTGCCTGCGATCAAAGCAGAGTTGATGGCGCCGATTGAAATTCCGGCGACCCAGTCGGGATGGAGGTTCGCCTCGGTCAACGCCTGATAGACGCCGCCCTGATAGGCGCCGAGTGCGCCGCCCCCCTGCAACAGCAGCGCTATGCGCTCGAAAGGCGGACGCTCGGTCGCTACGTGAGTTTTTCGCTTCGACGGCCGGCTATTGGGCATGCGAGAACGACCCCTCGATCTTCGCTGGGCCCGCGGTTTATATGACACGCCGCGGTCGGCTTCACCGCCTACGGTCGATAGCGCGCATAACCCATGCCAACACAAAACCATGAAAGATTTGAGGCAATATAGAGACGCAGCGCTCTGAGGCGGTATCAGGTGAACATAGCGGCTTATCCCAGCTCAATTGCAACTAGAGGTTACCGATGACAGGCAAAGGACTTCATCCGTCGACGATCGCGGCGCAGGCGCTGGGCTGGGTTGATGCCACGACCGGCGCGGTGGTGCTGCCAGTGCACGTTGCAACGACTTTTCTGCGCGATCCCGACAACCAGTATCGCCGCGGGCGCAGCTATGGGCGCGCCGGCAATCCGAGCTACGACCAGCCGCAGGCGTTGCTGACGGCACTCGAGGGTGGCATCGACTTACTGCTGTTCTCATCCGGGATGGCCGCGGCTGCGGCGGTTTTTCAGTGTCTCGCGCGGGAGGCGCATGTCGTCGCACCGCGGGTCATGTATTGGGGTTTGCGCAATTGGCTCAAGACTTTCGCCGAGAGGTGGGGGATCGACGCGACCTTCTGCGACATGACCTCGCTCGATGAGCTGCAGGCGGCGATGCGGCCGGGCCGGACCCGCCTTGTCTGGATCGAAACGCCTGCCAACCCGGTATGGTCGGTAACCGACATCGCCGGCGCCGCCGAAATCGCGCATCGTGCCGGCGCGCGGTTGGCGGTCGACAGCACCGCGGCGACGCCGGTTTTGACCCGGCCGTTGGCGCTCGGCGCCGATATCGTCATGCATTCGGCGACAAAATACCTGAATGGGCACAGCGATGTAGTCGCCGGCAGCCTGACAACGGCGGGTAAGGACGAATTCTGGGAGCGGCTCGTCGCCGCGCGCAGTGGCGGCGGCGCGATCCTAGGCAGCTTCGAGGCCTATCTGCTGCTGCGCGGCATGCGCACCCTGTTTCCGCGGGTCGAGCGCGCCTGCCATTCGGCGCGGCAGATTGCCGAAGCGTTGTCGGCGCACCCTCGGATCGCCGAAGTTCTGTATCCCGGACTGCCCACCCATCCCGGACACGGGGTCGCCGCGCGCCAGATGACCGGGGGCTTTGGCGGAATGCTCAGCATCCGCGTCGCAGGCGGGGCCGAGGCGGCGATCGCCGCCGCCGCTAAGGTCAGGGTCTGGCAGCGCGCGACGTCGCTCGGCGGCGTCGAGAGCCTGATCGAGCACCGCTCATCGATCGAAGGTGCGGACAGCCCCGCACCGCCTGACCTTTTGCGCCTCTCGGTCGGGATCGAGGACCCGGCCGATCTCCTCGCCGATCTCGACGCGGCGCTCAGCCTATAGGCGTTCGGCCCGTCAGCCGCCAGGTGGCACGCGCAGACCCGGGACGAGAAAATTGCCGGCGATCAGCTTGAGCCGATCGTCCTCGGCCTCGCGATAGCCCCGGCGCAGCGCGAAGATCGCCGCTCCGGCCGCGGTCTCGTTCCACAACCAGTCTGTGAGCTGCTTGCTCGACGGCTTGGCCACACCGGCTAGTGCCGCTTCGAGGCAGTACGCCTTCAGATCGTCGACCGCAAAGCGCAGTGTCAGTGGCGCTGACATCTCGGCATGCGGGCTCGCCGGGTTCTCGCCGCGTAGCCAGGCGGCGAGGTAATGGAAGATTTCGACAATCGACAACCCGCTGAGGCCCACCGTCGTGCGCCCGCGCTCGGCAACCGATCGGCGATAGGCGCCGTCGAGCCGCGCGATCTCGCTTTCGAGCGCGTCGGCAATTGCTGCAGCTGAGCTGCCGGGGGGGACTGCGGTCGCGGGGACCGGCGGGCGCCAGCCCGGATCGGGTCGCTCGCGCGGATCATCTTCCGGGAAATCCTCGATGACCACCGGCCCACCGTGAAGTTCGAGCATGCGCAACGCTGCGAGTACGACGCGCCTTTGGAACGTGGGGTCGCTCGGCGGGCCGAACGAGCGCCCGAGTTCGAACGGCACCCACAGCGCGCGGGGCGGCCGGGTGTTCTCCGTCTGCGGCCGGATCAGGCTGATCGAGACCGTCGCGATGCCTTCTTCCTCGAGATAGTGCCCCAGCGCGCTCACGGCGCGCGTGCAGAGCGGTCAAACGGGGGAGAGCAGGACGGCGTCGACAGCGTCGCGTTTGAGATGGCCCGCGACTTCGCGCGCGTAGCCTTCCATCTGCACCGGATCGGTGGCGCCCATGAACGAGTAGTGGGTCGCCGCCACCGAGCCAATCACGCCGTCGGCGGCCAGCTCGTTCAGCCGGTCGAGCGGGAAGACGACGTTCCAATCCTCTTCGAAGCCGGTGCGGTCGAAATTGATCGAAATGTGGCTTATCAACAATTGGTCGGGCTGGGTCGTCGCGGGGATCACGCGATAATCGGGGTCGCGCCCACGAAACGGCGTCTCGCCCCTGACGACGAGGCCCGCGGACGACACGATCGCGACCCGTCGCTGCGCTAAGGGCGGGCCGGCGATCCATGGCGTCGTACGTGAAATTCGGACACTCGAGTTCGGCAAGGCGCTTCGCCTGTGCCGGAGGCAGATCGGTCAGTCGCACTCTGCGGCTCCCCTTTGCACGGTGGGCGCGGTTCCGCCGACGAGGCTTAGCCGCTGGCGAGACCATCCCGGACGAACTCGAAAATGTCAACGGCGACCGGACCGCGCCGTCTCCGCTATTCGTATCTCGGCCCTTATATTAATCAAGATTAGATCAAAAACTGATAAAATTTGAACTAAATTTGGTCGTAGCCGCCATCAGCAAGTGTTGACCACATCACTATCATAAATTATTATTAAATCTGGTAGATAATTTTGCTAATCAGACGAAGATGGAACGCTGGGTGCTGCGCGTGTTCCGAATGGCGATTGTGATCGGTGCGCTGGCCTGGGCGATCGGGGCCGGGGGTCTGTCGGACCAGGCACGCGGATTTGTCAACGACGCGTTGGCGAGTTGGAGCCAATCGAGCGGGCGTTAGGCTCGCCGCTTGAACCGCCTATTACAGCATGCCGAGTTCGAGCCTTGCTTCCTCGCTCATCCGCTCGGGTCCCCAGGGCGGGCTCCAGACCAGCTTGACACGCACGTCGCCGACATCGGGGACGGCGCGGATCGCCGCCTCGACTTCGCCCGGCATGCTGGCGGCGACCGGGCAGGAGGGAGTCGTCAACGTCATCTCGACATAAACGACACCGCCCTTCTTGACGATCAGCTCGTAAATCAGCCCGAGCTCGACAAGATCCATCGGAATTTCCGGATCGCGCACGGTCTTCAGCGCGGCGAGCACCGGGGCCATCAGCGCCGGGTCGTCCTCGCCGCCTTCCGGGCGCTCGACCTCCGCGCCGGCTTCAGCAGCCGGCTCGGCCGAGCCGAAATCGAACGGGTCGCGGTCCATTTTGCTACTCCGTCCTAACGGGGGCGTCGCCGGCGCCTTTCAGCGCAGCTTCGAGCGCATGCCAAGACAAGGTCGCGCATTTGACTCGAGCCGGGTACGCCTTGACCCCGGTCAATGGTTCGAGCCGCTCCATCTCCTCGGCCAAGGGCTCGGGCAGCGGGTTGTCCTCGCCGCCGGTGACCCGCGCGTGAAAATGCGCGAACAGTTCCTGCGCCTCGGCGATAGTCTTGCCCTTCAGCACCTCGGTCATCAGCGAGGCTGCCGCGGTCGAGATCGCGCAGCCGCGGCCCTGAAAAGCGACATCGGCGATATGGTCGCCGTCGAGGGTCAGGTAGATCGTGACCCGGTCGCCGCACAGCGGGTTGTAGCCCTGCGCGGTATGCGTCGGATTATCGATCGCGCGGAAATTGCGCGGGCGACGCCCGTGGTCGAGGATGATGTCCTGATAAAGTTCGCGCAGATCCATCACGCAAACAGCTCCCGGCCGGCTTCGATTGCGGCGGCCAATTTGTCGATGTCGCCCTCGTCGTTGTAGACGCCGAGCGAGGCGCGGGTCGTCGCCGGATAGCCGAGCTTTTCCAGCAGCGGCTGGGCGCAGTGATGCCCGGCGCGCACCGCCACATGGTGGCGATCGAGCACCGTCGCAAGATCGTGCGGGTGCACTCCTTCGAGATCGAAGGACAAAATGCCGAGCCGGCGCTGCCCGGCGCCGATCAACCGCAACCCCGGAATACGCGATAGACGGTCGACGCCGTACCCGGTCAGCGCCTCCTCGTGCTCGAGAATATTGTCGCGCCCCAGCCCCTCGACAAAGTCGAGCGCGGCGCCGAGCCCGATTGCTCCGGAAATATCCGGGAGTGCCGGCCTCGAAGCGGTGCGGCGGCTCCTGGAACGTCGTCTCGGCGAAGGTGACGTTGAGGATCATCTCGCCGCCGCCCTGCCACGGCGGCATCGCCGACAGCAGCTGATGGCGGCCATAAAGCACCCCGATCCCGGTCGGGCCATAAATCTTGTGCCCGGAGAAGGCGTAGAAATCGCAGCCCAGCGCCTGCACATCGACCTGGAGCCGGGGCGCCGCCTGGCAGCCGTCGATCAGCACCTTGGCGCCGGCGCGGTGCGCCAGCTCGATCACGCTCTCGACCGGAACCAGCGCGCCGGTGGCGTTGGCGAGGTGGGTGATTGCGACAAGCCGCGTGCGCGGCGTCAGCCGCTCGGCAAAAGCGGCGAGATCGAGCCCGCCGGTGGCGTCGATCGGCGCGACGACGATGCGGAAGCCGATCCGGTCGCGCAGGATTTGCCATGGCACGATGTTCGAGTGGTGCTCGAGCTCGCTGATCACGACCTCGTCGCCGGCTTCGAGAAAGGCGCCGCCCCAGCTTTGCGCGACGAGGTTGATGGCCTCGGTGGCGCCGCGGACAAAGACGATCTCGCGCGGGTCGGCGGCGTTCAGAAAGCGCTGCACCTTGACCCGCGCTTCCTCGAACAACTCGGTCGAGCGGGCGCTCAGCCGATACACCCCGCGATGCACATTGGCGTAATCGGTGCGGTAGTAGTCGGCGACGCCGTCGATGACCAAAGCCGGCTTCTGCGCGCTGGCGCCGGAATCGAGAAACACCAGGCCGGGGTTGTTGGCGAAGATCGGGAATTCGCTCCTCAGCCGGTGCGGATCGAACCCCCTCCCTAACCCTCCCCCGCTCGCGGGGGAGGGGAGGGTGGGGGCAGCGCGATCGACAATCCGCGGGTGGGCCGTGGTCATCTTTATTCCTCCAGCACCGTCAGGCGACGCGCGAGCCGCGACAGCAGGTGCTCGCGCACCGCCATGGGCTCGACGATCTCGACCGCCTCTCGCAAAAAGCCCCCAATCAGCATCCGCCGCGCCTCATCGCGCGGGATGCCGCGGGCGAGCAGGTAGAACAACGCCGCTTCGTCGAGGTCGCCCACCGCCGCGCCGTGGCTGCATTTGACGTCGTCGGCAAAGATTTCGAGCTCGGGCTTGGTGTCGATGGCGGCGCGCGCGCCGACCAGCAGATTGCGACTCAGCATTTGCGCATCGACTTTCTGCGCGCCCGGCTGAACCGTAATGCGGCCCTGAAAGGCGCCGTGCGACCGCCCGGCAGCGACCCCTTTGAAGATTTCGCGGGTCTCGCCGCGCTCGGCCATGTGCTCGACCGTGGTGACGATGTTGGCCTCCTGGCGATCGGCCAGCAGAAAGGCGCCGTAGAGCCCGCAATGCGCCCCCTCGCCGGCGCTGCGCACCGCAACCTCGTGCCGCACCGTGCGCCCGCCGAGCAACAGGACAAAACTGGCAAGCCGCGAGTTCCTGCCGAGCGCCGCGCTGACATCGCCGAGATGGAGGGCGTCCACCGCCTCCTCGACCAATGCCACGCGATTAAGATCGGCCCCGTCGGCCAGCCGCAGGCTGATCATGTCGTTGCGCCAATAGCGGCCCACTCCGCTAAAGCTCTCGATCAGGCGGATGCGGCTTTCCGCGCCGAGCGCGACGAGGCTGTGGGTGTGCAGCGAACCGGAAACCTCGCCTGAGGCGAGGTGGACGATCTCGATCGGCCGGTCGAGAATGACTCCGGGCGCGACATCGAGGACAAAGCCGTCGCTGAAAAAGGCGCCGTTGAGCGCGGCAAAACCGCGGTCGCGGTCGGGCGAGGGTATCTCCAGCGCCTCGTGAACCAGCTCCGGCCGCGCGTCGATTGCCGCCGCCGTCGAGCCGAGCCAAACGCCCGCGGGCAGCCCCTCGATCGCGGAAAGTTCTGGCATAAACCGCCCATCGACCAGCACCAGGCGATGATCGCTGCCGGCGAAGCTGATGTCGTCGAGCTGCGTCGGGGATATGGCGCCGTTTGCGCGGATCGGAAGCAAGGGCGATTGTTCGAGCGGACGCAGATCGAGGTAGCGCCAAGCTTCGCCGCGGCGGCTCGGAAAGCCTTGCTCGGCAAAGCGGGCGAGGCTGCGTCGGCGGTGGCGCGCGAGCCAGTCGGGCTCTCCGGCATGCCCCAAGGCAGCGTCCAGATAGGGCCGCGCTTCGGGCTTGACCGGGAAATCGACGACAGCGCTCATCGCTTCCCACCCGTCATTCCGGGATCGCCAAAGGGCGAGGCCCGGAACCTATGCACACGATCGGTACCAACCCTTTGCGGTCCATGTTCATGGGTTCCGGGCTCCGTGCTGCGCACCGCCCCGGAATGACAGCCAAAGAATTAACGCGCATCAGACGGTCGCTCATGCCGCGTCGCCAAACGCGCCGTAGCCGCGCCGTTCGAGTTCGATCGCCAAGGACTTGTCGCCCAACTCGACGATCCGCCCGTCCTGCAGCACATGCACCCGGTCGGGCTCGACATAATCCAAGAGCCGCTGGTAGTGGGTGATGATGACGATCGCGCGGTCGGGGGCGCGCTGCCGGTTGACGCCGGTCGCGACGGTGCGCAGCGCGTCGATGTCGAGCCCGCTGTCGGTCTCGTCGAGGATCGCCAGGCGCGGCTCCAGCATCGCCATCTGAAAGATCTCGTTGCGTTTCTTCTCGCCGCCGGAAAACCCGACATTGACCGCGCGCTGCAACAGGTCCTCGCCGATGTCGAGTTCCTTAAGCTTGGCCCGGACCGCGCGCAGGAACTGGCCGGCGTCGAGCTCGGGCTCGCCGCGGTGGCGGCGGCCGGCGTTGAGCGCGGTGCGCAGGAAATACATGTTGTTCACCCCGGGGATCTCGACCGGGTATTGAAATGCCAGAAACAGGCCCTCGCGCGCCCGCTCGTCGGCCGGCATCGCCAGCAGATCTCGGCCGAGATATTGAACCGCGCCCTGGGTTACCTCGTAGCCGTCGCGGCCGGCCAGCACCGCGGCGAGCGTGCTTTTGCCCGAGCCGTTCGGCCCCATGATCGCATGCACCTCGCCGCTCTCGACCAAGAGATCGATGCCCTTGAGGATCTCGCGACCATCGGCGAGCCGGGCATGCAGATTTCTGATTGCGAGCATCAGCGAACCCAAGCTGCAAAGCCGCCGTGCGCCCTTCGAGACGCGCCTTGCAGGCGCTCCTCAGGATGACGGTGTCCTTTTGAGGGCATCCTAAAAACTTTGTCATCCTGAGGAGCCCGCGAAGCGGGCGTCTCGAAGGACGCACAATGCATTTCCAAAGGGAGGCGCATCAGC
>CAWAVV010000041.1:0-16315 GCA_963785565.1 uncultured Alphaproteobacteria bacterium
CTTTCGGGATGAAGACCGAAGCAGAGCCGTTGATCGGCGTGATCAACGCCGGCTCCTCGTCGCTGAAATTCAGCTTCTACGAGGGCGAGAAGTGCCTCCTCGCCGGGCAAGTCGATGGGATCGGGGTGAACCCCAGGGCAAGCGCCACCGGAGCCGATGGCAAGGCGGTCGCCCCGCCGGAGCTGGGCGGAAGACCGGCGACTGCGCCGAGCGAACTGTTGCCGGCAATCATCCCGTGGGCGCGGGAGCGGCTTGGCGGCCGCCGGCTCGCCGCCCTCGGGCACCGCGTCGTTCATGGCGGCCTGCGTCACTCCGGGCCGGCGCGCGTTACGCCCGAATTGCTGGCCGAGTTGGAGGCGCTGGTGCCGCTCGCGCCCCTGCACGAGCCGCACAATCTCGCGCCGATCAAGATGGCGCTGCGCCTTGATCCCGACTTGCCGCAGGTGGCATGCTTCGACACCGCCTTTCATCGGACGGCGCCCGAGGTCGAGCAGGCCTTTGCCCTGCCCTATTCGTTTTTCGAGGAAGGCATTCGTCGTTACGGCTTTCACGGCCTCTCTTACGAATACATCGCCTCGGTCTTGCCGCAACGCGCGCCGGAGATCGCCGGTGGCCGGGTCGTCGTGGCGCATCTCGGCAATGGCTGCTCGGCCTGCGCCCTGCGCGACCGCGTCTCGATCGCGACGACGATGGGGTTCACCGCACTCGACGGGCTGCCGATGGGGACGCGCTGCGGCGAGCTCGATGCCGGCGTCGTGCTGCATCTGATCCAGCAAAAGCATATGCCGCCGGACGAGCTGGTCGACCTGCTCTATCGCCGCTCGGGCATGCTTGGCCTCTCCGGCATCTCCTCCGATTTCCGCGATCTGCTGGCCAGCGACGAGCCGCGCGCGCATTTCGCGGTCGAGGTGTTCTGCTATCGTGTTGCCCGCCACATTGCCTCGCTCGCGGCCGCGCTCGGCGGTCTCGACGGGCTCGTGTTCACAGCCGGGGTCGGCGAAAACGCTGCGCCGGTGCGCAGCGCCATCTGCCGCGCCTGCGCCTGGCTGGGGCTGGACCTCGACGAAGCGGCCAACCGCGAACACAAGGAGCGCATCAGCACGCCGAACAGCCGGGTCGCCGCCTTTGTAATCAAGACCGACGAGAACCTGATGATCGCCCGCCACGCCCGCGCACTGGTCGCGACCTGAAATTGGAAGAAAAAGGGTAGAAAACCTCCCCGGCCTTCAATGCGCCAGGATCTGGCTCAAGAACAGCTTGGTGCGGTCGTTTTTGGGGTTGGCGAAGAGTTCCTGGGGCGACCCGCGCTCGACGATTTCTCCGCGGTCCATGAACACAATCGTGTCGCCGACCGTGCGGGCAAAGCCCATCTCGTGGGTCACGCAGACCATCGTCATCCCCTCCTGCGCCAACTCGATCATCACGTCGAGCACCTCCTTGATCATCTCCGGGTCGAGCGCGGAGGTCGGTTCGTCGAACAGCATGATCTCGGGCTTCATGCACAGTGAGCGGGCGATGGCGACACGCTGCTGCTGACCGCCCGACAATTGGCCCGGATATTTGTTGGCCTGGTCGGGAATGCGCACCCGTTCGAGGTACATTCGGGCGGTTTCCTCGGCCTCTCGGCGAGGCTGCTTGCGCACCCAGACCGGCGCGAGCACCAGGTTTTCCAGCACCGTCAGATGCGGGAACAAGTTGAATTGCTGGAACACCATGCCGACCTCGCGGCGGATCGCGTCGATATTCTTGACGTCCGAAGTCAGCTCGATGCCGGCGACGATGATCTGGCCGCGCTGGTGCTCCTCCAGCCGGTTGATACAGCGGATCATCGTCGATTTGCCGGAGCCCGAAGGTCCACAGACGACAACGCGCTCGCCCTTGGCGACCTCGAGGTTGATGTCCTTGAGGACGTGGAACTCGCCATACCATTTGTCGACATGGCGCAGCTCGATGATTTGCTTGCCCGCTTAAATCTCCCCAGCCGCGTCAGTCATGCCGCCCTCCGCCGCTAGCGCCGCCGGCCCTTGTTGAACTCGCGCTCGAGCATCTGGCTGTAGCGCGACATGAAAAAACAGAAGGTGAAGTAGATCGCCGCCACGAAGACATAGGCCTCGGCGAAGAAACCGCGCCAGTTCGCGTCGGTCAATGCCGCGTTGGCGGCGCCGAGCAGGTCGAAAAGCCCGATGACGATGACCAGCGAGGTGTCCTTGAAAGTGCCGATAAAAGTATTGACTAGGGGCGGGATTACCAATGCCAGCGCCTGCGGCAGCACGATCAGCCGGGT
This sequence comes from uncultured Alphaproteobacteria bacterium, assembly GCA_963785565.1. Classification (GTDB taxonomy): domain Bacteria; phylum Pseudomonadota; class Alphaproteobacteria; order ATCC43930; family CGMCC-115725; genus AP-15. The sequence continues at coordinate 2,285 of CAWAVV010000041.1, forward strand.
GCGCTGCCAATAGCCGAGGCCGAGCGCGTCGGCCGCCTCGATCTGTCCCTTTGGGATCGCCTGCAATCCGCCGCGCACGACCTCGGCGAGATAGGCCGCGGCAAACAGAATGAACGCGACTTGCGCCCGCAGCAATTTGTCGATCGTCATCCCGGTCGGCAGGAACAGCGGCAGCATGACCGAAGCCATGAACAGCACCGTGATCAGCGGCACCCCGCGGATCAGCTCGATATAGGCGACGCAGATCGCGCGCACCGCCGGCAGTTCCGAGCGCCGTCCGAGCGCCAGCAGGATCGCCAGCGGGAAGGCCAAGGCCATGCCGACGACAGCGAGGATCAGGGTCAATGGCAGGCCGTTCCACAAATCGGTCTCGACATAGCTCATGCCGAGGACGCCGCCCCACATCAGCACCCCGACCAGCACCAGTCCCCCGAGCCAAAGGAGTATGAGCCGGCGGCCCCACAAACGGCGGTCGCAGCTTGCCAGGATCAGTCCAATAAAGATCAGCACGACGAACAGCGGCCGCCATTGCTCCGCATAGGGAAACCGCCCGAACAGGATGAAGCGCAGCTTTTCGCCGATGAACGCCCAGCAGGCGCCCTCGCCGCGGCAAGCGCGGCCGCTGTCGGCATGCCAGATCGCGTCTATGACAGCCCACCGCACCAGCCGCGGTATCGTCATCACCAGGAACCATGCCGCCGCCAAAGTCAGCAGCGTATTGCCGACGCCGTTGAACAGATTGGCGCGCAGCCACGAAACGACCCCGGCAGAGGGCGGCGGCGGGCGTTCCGCGGGCAACGGCAAATCTTGCGTGGCGTCGGTCATAATTCTAGCGCTCGACCAGCGCCACGGCCCGGTTATAGAGGTTCATCGACAGCGCGATGGTCAAGCTGATCGCCAGATAAACCGCCATGATCAGCGCGATGCCTTCGACCGCCTGACCGGTCTGGTTCATTGTCGTGTTGGCGATCGAGACGAGATCGGGGTACCCGATGATCACCGCGAGCGAGCTGTTTTTGGTCAGGTTCAGATACTGGCTGGTCATCGGTGGAATGATGACGCGCAGCGCCTGCGGCAATACGACGAGCCGCATCGTCAGCGCCGGTCGAAGGCCGAGCGCCGAGGCCGCCTCGCTCTGCCCCCAGCTGACCGACAGAATGCCGGCGCGCACGATCTCGGCGATGAAGCTCGCGGTGTAGATCGTCAGCCCGAACAGCAATGCCGCGAATTCCGGCGAGACCGCACCGCCGCCGGCGAAATTGAAGCCCTTCAGCGCCGGCCAATCGAACGCCAGCGGCGCGCCGGCACCGAAAAAAACCAGCAATGGCAGCCCGACGATCAGCGCAAGTCCGACCCAACCGGACGGGAATTGGGCGCCGGTCGCCATTTGCCGCCGCCTCGCCCATCGGCTGACGGCAATCGCGGCCGCGAGCCCGAGGACAAAGGCGAGAAATATCCAGAGATGCGCGGGGTTGCTCTGCGGCATCGGGAATTCGACGCCGCGATCGCTGACGAAGACACCGGGCAGCGGCCTCCAGGCCTGGCGCGGCGATGGCGCGCCCTCGCGCAGAAAGGTCCACCAGAACAGCAACTGCAGCGGGAGCGGGATGTTGCGGAAGGTCTCGACATAGACCAGCGACAGCTTGGCGATCAGCCAGTTGCGCGACAGCCGGGCGATGCCGATCACGGCGCCGAGAATCGTCGCCAGCACGATCCCGAGAATGGCGACGTAAAGCGTGTTGACCAGACCGACGAGAAAGGCGCGGGCATAAGTGTCGGACGGCGCGTAGGCGATCAGCGACTCGCCGATCGCGAAGGAAGCCTCCCGGCCCAAAAAACCGAACCCGGTGGCGATGTTCTGGCGCCCGAGGTTGACCAGCGTGTTATGGACCAGAAACCAGCCGAACGCGACGACGACCGCGACGAACAGCACCTGATAAAACACGCCGCGGACCGCCGAGTCGCGCCAAAACGGCGGCCGGGTCGGCCGCGGGACGGCGTCGAGCGGCGGGCTCGCCACTTGCCGCTAGGAAATGCCGCCGCGCCGCAGCTCAGCGGATCGGCATGCCATAGATCAGTCCGCCCTTGGTCCATAAATTGTTGAGCCCGCGCGCGAGCTTGAGCGGCGAGCCCTGACCGACATTGCGTTCGAAGATCTCGCCGTAATTGCCGACCAGCTTGATCTCGTTATAGACCCATTTGTCGTCGATCCCGAGCGACTTGCCCGACCCCGGAGTGACGCCGAGCATCCGCTTGATATCGGGATCGTCCGATTTCAGCATGTCGTCGACGTTTTTCGAGGTGATCCCTTTTTCCTCGGCATTGAACAAGGCAAAGATGACCCAGCGCACCAGGTCGTTCCATTGGTCGTCGCCCTGGCGCACCGCCGGCGACAGCGGCTCCTTCGAGATGACCTCCGGCAAGATGACGTAGTCGTCGGGGTTGGACGCTCGCGCCGCGCGGGTCGCCGCCAGCCCGGAACGGTCGGTCGTATAGGCATCGCAGCGCCCCGAGAAAAACGCGCTCTCGACCTCGTCGAGCTTTTCGATGACCACCGGCTTGAAATCGAGCTTGTTGGCGCGGAAGTAGTCGGCGAGGTTGAGCTCGGTGGTCGTTCCCGGCTGCACGCAGATCGTGGCGCCGTTCAGCTCCTTGGCGCTTTTGACCCCAAGTTTCTTGGCTACCATAAAGCCCTGGCCGTCATAGTAGACGACGGCGGTGAAATTGAGCCCGAGATCGGTATCGCGCTGCAAGGTCCAGGTCGTGTTGCGCGACAACAGGTCGACTTCGCCCGATTGCAGCGCGGTGAAGCGCTGTTGCGCGGTCAGCGGCACGTATTTGACCTTGCTGACATCACCAAACAGGGCGGCGGCAAGCGCCTTGCAGATGTCGACGTCGAGACCGGCAAAATGCCCCTGACTATCCGGCATCGCGAAGCCGGCGAGGCCGGTATTGACGCCGCAAACCACCTGTCCGGCCTGTTTGACCTTGTCGAAGGTCGCCCCGGCCTGCGCCGCGACCGCGAAGCCGAGCGCGACGGCGGCCGCCCCCAGCGACAGCGTCCATTGCCTGAATTGCATTACGCGTCCTCCCCCTCATCCCCACGGCTGGTACATGCCGCGTCTAGCACAACCGCGCCGCGCTCGGCAACGCGGCGGCAACTGCCGAGGTCACGACGCGTTGCGCATATCCGCGATGATTTGCGCCGCCGCCGCCGCGGGATCGGGGCTTTTGACGATCGGGCGGCCGACAACGAGGTAATCGGCCCCCAAGGCGATTGCCTCGGCCGGAGTGCCCGAGCGCTTGTGGTCGTCGCGCGCGCTGCCGACCGGCCTGACTCCTGGGGTTACGACCAGCAGCTCCTCGGTACCGGCGGCGCGCCGGATCTGATTCGGATTATCACGGGGCGCGGCGATGATCCCGTCACAGCCGCAGGCCAGCGTTCGGCTGGCGCCCTCGTGGATCAGCTCGCCGACACTGCCGCGGTATCCGAGAGCGCGCAAGCCGTCGTCGTCGAGGCTGGTCAGCACGGGCACGACCAGGACCTTCAGATCGGAGCCTCTTTTGCCCTCGGCGGCGGCGCGGACAATGTGATCGTCGCCATGCACCGTGACAAAACTGACACCGCGTTCGGCCGCGCGGGCGACGCCCTGCTTTACGGTCTCGCCGATGTCAAACATCTTGGTGTCGAGAAAGATGCTTTTTCCCTGGGCCACGAGGTCGTCGAGCAGCCGGTCGAAGCCGGCGGCGTATTGCAGCCATAACCCGATCTTGAAGAACGAAACCACCGCATCGAGCCCAGCCACCAGCGCGCGCGCCTGGGCGACGCTGGGCACGTCGAGGGCCACGATCAGCCGGTCTTCGATCCGTTCGGGGACATCGCGGGGCTGGTGCATCATAGGCCGCTTTCTTTACTAAGGTCTTCGTAAACATATTCTCTGGAGCGCCCGGCGGACAGGCGGAAGAATCCGCCTCGCGGCACCAAGTGCCCCATTCGGAAATCTCGCCAGCGATCGCGTCCTACTGGCGCTTGCCACTCAGCGGCCAGGTCCGCCATTTCGTGCACCCGTTCTGCGGAAGCGGCACGCCTATCTCTTTCGCGTTCAACAGTGCTGCGCAGATCACACAGGCGACGCGGCACTGCCCGGACCCACAGCAGGGCGACGTCAGTCTGTCCATGGGCAGGTCAGAATGCCGAACGAAGGCCCGCGGAGTGGTCACCGTCCGATCAAGCTCCCCGCGGGCAAACTCGGATGACATCTCTCCTCTCGGGGAATGCCCTTTGCAAGAGTACAGCATTCATCTGGGTAGCTCATCCGCTGATATACCGCTCATTTGTCCGATTTGCACATTGGTCTTCAGCTGCGGCGACGTTGCTTTTGCGACGCGCACACCCCGGCTCAATCGTTTACGAGAACGCGGCGAGAGGCCGATCGCGCGCCGAACCTTCCGCCAAAATCCAGTACCGGGATCATAGGGCGTATCCGGAAAGGCCGGATAATCACGGTCAAGCTCTTTCGACAGCTCGTATCGCATGATCTTCCAGAGATTATCAATCGCTTTTCTGGCAGCGATGGCATTAACTTCGGAAACTGCATCTCCGTAGCCAAGCTTCATAATCGTATCACGAATTTGTTTGAGTGACTCGAAGGGATATACCCCTATATGTGACCGATTTAATTTAAATCTTTGATTAATTGCGATTATATCTTGCATCGTTTGTGATTCTTTTATATCGATTACGTATTGCTTTTGATAAAGATGATGGCACAACATAGAGTTCTTCCACGTTCATGAATACGCCTCTTACGTCATCAATACGACAGCTTAATTTATGTATCACTTGTAAGAAATCAGTTTCTTGGTAAATGCGTTTGTACGTATATTGATAGGCGTCCTGGACGGCCTCAACGACTTTCTCCCACAGGTCTCTGAGTGAGTTAATGTAGGACACTCGGCGTTGCAGACAGTAGGTGATCCAGCCTACGGCGGCTGCAACCAATGCCGGCACGCCGGCCCGAAGATTATCTGCAGCTTTAGGAAAATTTAACGCAAATCCCAATAATATAATAGTACACAATAACAATAGTGCTATAGTGATAACGACATGTATCCGAAATGTGCTCCCGGTCATTATCTCCTCCATCTGTACGTGCGCCCCGCGTAGATAACCCGCGCTAAAGGCCAATTCGGTCGTTTAAGACCGAATTCGGTCAGACCACGCCCAGCGGAACACTTGTGCTCGGCGACTGGCACTGATGTTCCGAAGCCGTGTGCCGCCGCGCTGTGAGCCAGTTCACACTCACACAAAAAAATTGCGCTTCGGTCGGCTTCCAGCCGGAGGGGTTTTCAGCCGCCGGCCGCCTTGCGGAAAGGTTCGGGAACTTCACGAAGGGGGGCCACGCCGTCTCTGCTGAATACTGTCATCATCGCGAAAAATAACGCAGCCTGTCAGGCAACGGCCAAGCTCAGGTAAGTTTCGCCGCGCTTCGGGGCAGCAGATTTTGGAGGATCCCGAGGTCTCCTTTCGCCGCACGCCGAAAACTTCGCGGAGATACCGTGGCAACCCGATGAAATGTCCGCACAAAGTTGGACAGGTCGGCGAACCCGACATCGAGCGCGATCTCGGTGATCGACCGTGCATCATCGGCCAATAGCCGCGCCGCCCGGCGCAGCCGTGAGCGAATCAGGTACTGATGCGGGGTTACGCCCAGGACGTTTGCGAACAGCCGCAGGAAATGAAACGAGCTGAGCCCGAACTCCCTGGCTGTGCTGTCGAGATCGAGCGGCTCATGCGCGTTCGCGTCGATCCACAGCGCCGCCTCCACCACGCGGCGGCGATCGCATGCCCGGACTGCTGCCGGCCGTCGCGGCCGTCCGGAGAGGATTTCGACGAAGCGCGACGCGAGCAGCATTCCGATTTCGTCGAGGCCGACCTCGCTCCTGCCCTCTACGGCGGCCTGGGCCAACTCGCCCAGGACCATCAACTCGGGCAGCGGCGGCACATAGACCGACTGCCAGATATCGCGCCGGTACCCGACCATTTCGACCAGCGCCGGAGCGGGATGAAACGACAGACATTCATCTCCACCGCCATGTTCGTGCGTGCAGATATATTCGTCACCGGGATGGCCGATCAGAATCGACCCTGTCACCAGCTCGAACGATCCACCCCGGGCGCGGCAACCAAAGTTGCCCTTGCGCACATAAGAAATCGAAAAGCTTTCATGCAGCTCGACGAACGGCGCGTCGTCCGGGCCGGCCCGGCATCGGTGGTCGACGACCGAGATTGCTTGGTTCCGGAACACCAGCTGGGACCGCATGCGGCGACTATCAGCTATTGACGTAAAGCCGGGACTGCCGCTGTCGGGTTTCACCGGGCGAGCAGGTTAGGCCTGCTCGGCGCGGTTGCGGCGCAGCCGCTCCTTGCTTTCGGCCGGCCAGAATTCGTCGATCCGATAAATCGTCTCGAATGCCGGCACGCCTTCCGGCAGAGACAGCCACGGCAGCTTGCTGCGCGTAAATATATGAACATCCGGCGTAACCGCTTCCGGAGTGTCGAGCGTGCCGGCGCGCACGAACAGGCAGTCGCTGGGGACAATGTGGTAGCGGCTCCACAAGGTGGTGCCGCAAGTCGCGCAAAAGAATACGTCGTGGGGCTTTCCGGCGCCGCCCATCAGCCGGTACGACTTCGGAGGCGCCGAATTGTTTTCGACAAATCTCCGTTCGATCCAGAGGTTGATCGCGAACGGACCGCCGGTCAGACGCTGGCAGTCGCGACAGTGACAGGCGTGAACGATCAACGGAGTGGCGGTCAGCTTGTATCGGATCGTACGGCACGCGCAGCCGCCCTCGAGGTTCATGCTTCCTCCTTGGCTCGGCGGTTCGGCGGAGTCTTCGCCAGCTCGACGGTGCGCCATAGATACCAGCTCGCCACGGTTCGGTAAGGCTTCCACTGGGCGCCATAGGCTGCGAGTTCTTTGGGCGAAGGCAAATCACGATCGTAGGCGAGCGCAAAACCTTTGCGGACGCCGTAATCATCGACCGGCAGCACGTCGGGACGGCCGAGGTGGAAGATCAGCAGCATCTCCGCGGTCCATCGGCCAATTCCCCGAACCTGCGTGAGGCGCTCGATGATCGCTTCGTCCTCCATGCGATCGATTTCGGCGGGCGTCGGAATTTCGCCGTCGGCAGTCTTTCGCGCGAGGTCGCGCAGCGAGAGGAGCTTCGAACGCGAGAGCCCGACACCGCGCAATTCTTCGTCGCCGGCGCCGAGGATCTGGTCGGCGGTCGGCCCGTCACGCGCGCCCGGGAACAGGGCGCAGAGGCGCGCGAAGATCGTCGCCGCCGCCTTGCCGGTAAGCTGCTGGTAGACAATCGCCTCGGCCAGCGCGAGAAAAATGCTCGGCTTCTTGACGCGCTCCAGGCGAAACGGCCCGACCGTATCCATGACGCGGGCAAGCGCGGGATCCGAGCTGCGTAAGTGCTCGACCGCGATGCACGGATCGAAGCCGAGCACGACCTCTCCGTCAGCCATCGAGTTGCGCGCCTTCGATCGCCAGCATGCGGCGCTTCGTCGTGATGCCGCCCTCTGCGGAAAAACCGCCGATCTTGCCGCCGGCGGCGAGCACGCGATGGCACGGGACGACGATCGGGAACGGGTTTCGCCCTAGCGCCTGCCCCACGGCGCGCGCCGCGCCGGATGCGCCGATCCGCGCCGCGATGGCGCCATACGACAAGGTCATGCCCGGCGGAATGGTGCGCGCCACCTCGTACACCCGGCGGTGGAACGCCGGCACATGCTCCATATCGAGCGCGACGCCGGAGAGATCGCTCTCCCCGCCGCGCAGCAGTCCAACGATGCCGTCAATGGCGCGCTGCACCTCAGGCGGCGGGATTGTCTCCCCGGCTGCCGGAAATCGATGGAGCATGCGCGCGCGTGTTTCCGGCTCGCCCGCCTCGGGGAGCTGCACCCCGGCGATCCCACGATCACCCCAGGCGATGCCGCATCGGCCAATCGCCGTGTCGAAGAGCGCAAAGCCGCTTGCCGCCATACCCGATCCTAACACTCGCGGCAGCCGCGCCACTTGGAGAATCTTGCTGCCGAAGATCAGCCCGCGGTAGCCTTGCGGAAGACTTGCTCGAATTTCGAGAATTCGTCGGGGGAGGCGTCGGAGACGGCCCAGTAGCCGATATCGCCTTCGTTCCAGTGGTGCAGGGTGTAGCCGCGACGGGTGACGGTTTCGGCACGATCGCCCGTCCTGGTTGGCAGCACGAAGACGTTGATGACGTGCTTACCGGCCCGGTAGACGAGCGCCGGGACCGGTTTTCCCTGGATCAGGTCGAGGCGTCCACCGATCAGCGGAAAACCCTCGGCGGCGAGATCGACGCCCGGCGGCGACAGATCGGTGCGCCCGGCGAACCACGGCTTGACCGTATGCTTATCGGACGAGGCGACATCGGTCAGGTGGTCGCCCAGCAGCGATCGCAGGTGGCTGTCGATGACCTCGTTGGCGACAGTGTTTTCCTGCCGCTCGCCGGTCAGCAAAAACGTGCCGCCGGAGCCGACCGCGACAGCGAGCAGGATCGAAGCGGCATAGGCGAGCCAACCGGACGCGCGCATCGCCGCCGGCCGCGCCGCGGCCGCCTCGCGCCGCAGCGCCGAGCGCACGCTCGAACGCAGTGCCTGGGGCGCGCGATAGACCGGCGCCGCGCGGCGGATCCCGTCGCGCAAGCGCTCCAGCGCCACCGCTTCCGGGCCGCACTCGGCGCAGTCCTCGATATGGTCGCGAAGCAAGGTCCGCTCGGCCTCGGCGACTTCGCCATCGAGATAGGCGTCGAGAAGCGGGCGCACCTCCTCACACTGCATCGCTCACATCCTTTCCATCCCAAGCCCGGCGCAGCGCCGACCGGGCGCGGTGGAGGCGCGACATGACCGTCCCGATCGGCACTCCGGTCACCTCGGCGATCTCGCGATAGCCGAGCTCTTGCAACTCGCGCAATACGATCGCCTCGCGCAGCGGCACGGGGAGCGCCTCGATCAGCCGGTCGAGACGCCGCAGATCCGATCGGCTCAGCAGCAGCGCCTCGGTATCGCCCGGCCCGTCCGGCGGCGCCGCCACCGCCTCGTCGAGATCGGCCGCGGTTTCGAGCGGAACAACCTCCGCCGGCCGGTTGCGCTCCAGCCAGCTGTAGCAAGTGCGCCGCACGATCCGAAGCAGCCAGCTCTTGGCGTCGCCCTCGCGATAGCTGTCGAAATAGCGGAACGCTCTCAGATAGGCCTCCTGCACGACGTCGGCGGCGTCGGCATCGTTGCGGGTCAACCAGCGGGCCAGCGAATAGGCGGCGTCGAGATGGGGCAGCGCCACCGCTTCGAACCGGCTTTGCTGCCGCCGCTGCGCAATCCAGCCCATCCGTTCATTCTACCTCACAACGGTGCAGACCGCAGCGGGCAAGCGTTTATTCCGCGCCGGGCGATCAAGCGGGACGCCATCGCGCTGGACCATCGGCGCGGTTGCAATCGCCGCGGCCGAACCCCACACTCAACGCACGCAGGAAAGGATCACGCCGATGGAAATGACGGGCGAATTTCGCATTCCCGCGCCGCGCGAGCGCGTCTGGCAGGGGCTCAACGACCCTGAGATTCTGAAGCAGGCGATCCCCGGCTGCCAGACCATCGAAAAGGTGTCGGACACCGAATTTACCGCCAAGGTCGTCGCCAAGGTCGGACCGGTCAAGGCGACATTCGGCGGCAAGGTCAATTTGACCGACCTCGACCCGCCGAGGGCATACACGATCTCGGGGGAAGGAACCGGCGGTGTCGCCGGGTTCGCCAAGGGCAGCGCCAAGGTCCACCTCGACGCGGACGGCGGTGAGGCGACCATGCTCCATTACGAGGTTCAGGCTCATGTCGGCGGCAAGCTCGCGCAGATCGGCTCGCGCCTGATCGACGCCACCTCGCGCAAGATGGCGGACGATTTTTTCGCCCGCTTCGCCGCGGTGGTGGCGCCCGAGCCGGCGGGGTCGCCCCAGGCCAACGGCGCGGCCGGCGAGGGGGTGCAGATGGCGTCCGCCGCCGTCGAGCCGACGCCGGCCGAGGGCGGAACCGCGACCGCCGGCAGCACCCCCACCCGCAGGCTATCGCCGGCGGTTTGGGTCACCGGGCTGACCGCGGTCGTCGCCCTGATGCTCTATTACTTTACCCGCAACGGCGGGGTGCGCTAGCCAAAGCGGCGGCATCCGGGAACGCCTTGACCAAAGGCGCTTCCGGGAACAAAACTCCGGCAGGCTGCTGCCGCCCGCTGACGGCGATGATTTGTGATCCAGGGAGGGTTCGATGCAAAAGACGGTAAGCCTCACCGTGAATGGTAAGCCGGTTTCGGCGACGGTCGAGGGCCGCACCCTCTTGGTGCAATTGCTGCGCGAACATCTCGGGCTGACCGGGACTCATGTCGGCTGCGACACCAGCCAATGCGGCGCCTGCGTCGTGCATGTCGACGGCGAGGCGGTCAAGTCTTGCACCTTGCTGGCGCTGCAGGCCGAGGGCCGCTCGGTGCTGACGATCGAAGGGGTGGCGACCGGCGACACCCTGCACCCGATGCAGGAGGCGTTTCGCAACAACCACGCGCTGCAATGCGGGTTCTGCACCCCCGGCATGGTCATGAGCGCGCTCGACCTGGTCAAGAACAACCCCAATCCGACCGAGCGCGAGATCCGCGAATATCTCGAAGGCAATCTCTGTCGCTGCACCGGCTATCACAACATCGTCCTGGCGATCGCCGAGGGGGCGGCGGTGATGCGCGGCGAGGCGCCGCCGGCCAACGTCCATGGGGCGGCGGCGGAGTAGGCCGATGACTACGGTCGGAACGCCGGTCCGGCGGCGCGAGGATTACCGCTTCCTGACCGGGCAAGGCACCTACACCGACGACATCGACCGTCCGCACCAGCTCCACGCCTATATCCTGCGCAGCCCGCACGCGCATGCGCGGATCACCGGGATCGACACTTCCGCGGCGGCGTCAGCCCCTGGAGTGGCGGCAATCTATACCGGCAAGGACATGGCGGCCGACGGCGTCGGCGGGCTGCCCTGCGGCTGGCAGATCCATTCCAAAGACGGCTCGCCGATGGCCGAGCCGCCGCACCCGCCGCTCGCGGTCGACCGCGTGCGGCATGTCGGCGACCCGGTCGCGGTAGTCATCGCCGAAACCCTGGCGCAGGCCCGCGAGGCCGCCGAACAGTTGCGCGTCGATTATGTCGAGGAGCCCTCCGTCGTCGACCCGGCCGAAGCGCTGAAGCCGGGCGCGCCTCAGGTCTTCGCCGAAGCGCCGGGCAATCTCTGCTACGACTGGCATTTGGGCGACCTCGCCGCGGTCGATGCCGCTTTTGCCAAGGCGGCGCGGGTCGTCAAGCTCGACCTCGTCAACAACCGGCTGGTGCCCAACGCGATGGAGCCGCGCGCCGCGATCGGCGAGTACGACCGCGCCACCGGCGAATACACGCTCTTTACGACGAGCCAGAACCCGCATGTGATCCGCCTGCTGATGGGCGCCTTTGTATTGCACATCCCAGAAGCCAAATTGCGGGTCGTCGCCCCCGATGTCGGCGGCGGCTTCGGCTCGAAGATCTATCATTACGCCGAAGAGGCGATCGTGACCTGGGCCGCCGGCAAGCTGCGCCGGCCGGTCAAATGGACCGCCGAGCGGTCGGAAAGCTTTATGTCCGACGCGCATGGCCGCGACCACGTGACCCATGTCGAGCTGGCGCTCGACGCGCAGGCGAAGTTCCTGGCGCTCAAGGTTTCGACGATCGCCAATATGGGCGGCTATCTGTCGACCTTCGCGCCGTGCATCCCGACCTATCTCTACGGCACCCTGCTGGCCGGCACCTATACGACCCCGGCGATCTATGTCGAGACCAAGGCGGCGTTCACCCACACCGTCCCGGTCGACGCCTATCGCGGCGCCGGCCGGCCCGAGGCGACGTTTCTGCTCGAACGCATTGTCGATCTCGCCGCCGACGAGATCGGCATGGACCCGGCCGAATTGCGCCGCCGCAACTTCATTCCCGCCGACGCCTATCCCTACCAGACCCCGGTCGCGCTGCAATACGACAGCGGCGATTACGGGACGACCCTGGAACTGGCGCTGAAAGCGGCGGATTACGCCGGCTTCGAGGGACGGCGCCGGGAGGCGTTGGCGCGCGGCAAGCTGCGCGGCATCGGCATCGCCACCTATATCGAAGCGTGCGGCATCGCCCCCTCGGCCGTGGTCGGCTCTTTGGGCGCGCGCGCCGGCCTCTACGAAAGTGCCGCTGTCAGGGTCCACCCGACCGGCAGCGTGTCGATCCTGACCGGCTCGCATAGCCACGGCCAGGGGCACGAGACGACATTCTCGCAGCTGGTCGCCGACCGGCTCGGCATCCCGATCGAGAGCGTCGAAATCGTCCACGGCGATACCGCCAAGATCCCCTATGGCATGGGCACTTACGGCTCGCGCTCGCTGGCGGTCGGCGGCTCGGCGATCGTCAAGGCGATGGACAAGGTGGTCGCCAAGGGCCGCAAGATCGCCGCGCATCTGCTCGAAGCCGCCGAAGCCGATGTCGAGTTCGCCGACGGCAAGTTCAGCGTCGCCGGCACCGACCGCTCGAAGAGTTTTGGCGAGGTGGCGCTGACCGCCTATGTGCCGCACAACTACCCTGAGGATTTGGAGCCGGGACTGGACGAGACCTCGTTTTACGACCCGAAGAACTTTACCTATCCATCGGGCGCGCACATCGCCGAAGTCGAGATCGACCCCGAAACCGGGCAAGTAGCGGTTATCAACTTTACCGCGAGCGATGATTTCGGCCGCATCGTCAACCCGATGATTGTCGCCGGCCAGGTCCATGGCGGGCTGGCCCAAGGCATCGGCCAGGCCTTGCTCGAAGGCTGCGTCTACGACAAGGAGACCGGGCAGCTGTTGACCGGCTCCTACAACGACTATGCGATGCCGCGCGCCGACGATCTGCCGGCCTTTGCGCTGTCGACCAACGTGACCCTGTGCACGCACAACCCGCTCGGCGTCAAAGGTTGCGGCGAGGCCGGGGCGATCGGCGCGCCGGCGGCGATCACCAACGCCCTCGTCGATGCGCTGAAACCGCTCGGGGTTCGGCATTTCGACATGCCGGCAACCCCCGAAAAACTGTGGCGCGTGATCCAACAGCACCGCCAGCCGCTCGCCGCGGAATAGGGAGATCCCTGATGTACGAATTCACCTACCACAAGCCCGCGAGCCTCGACGAGATCGCGAACTTGCTCGGCGCCAACGAGGAGGCCAAGCTCGTCGCCGGCGGCATGACCCTGATCCCAACCTTGAAGCTGCGTCTCGCCAAACCGTCGGATCTCGTTGATCTCGCATCGATCCCGTCTTTGCGCGGCATTACCGATGCCGGCGACGCGATCGTGATCGGCGCAATGACGCGGCACGCCGAGGTCAACCGCTCGCCGGTCGTCAAGCAGGGGATCCCGGCCTTGGCGGCGATGGCCGGGATGATCGGCGACCCGGCGGTGCGCAACCGCGGCACGATCGGCGGCTCGATCTCGAACAACGACCCGGCGGCCGATTATCCCGCGGCCCTCGTCGCCCTCGGCGCCACCGTGCACACGACCAAGCGCGAGATCCCGGCCGAAACTTTTTTCACCGGCATGTTCGAAACGGCGCTCGAACCGACCGAGATCGTCACCTCGGTCAGGTTCCCGAAGACGCAGTCCGCGAATTATCAGAAATTCCGAATCCGGCCTCGCGCTATGCGATCGTCGGCGTCTTTGTCGCCCGCACGCCAAGTGGCGTCCGCGTCGCGGTAACCGGCGCCGGCCCCTGCGTGTTCCGCGTCCCCGCGATGGAGACAGCGCTCGCGGCCTCCTTCACCCCCGACGCGATCAAGGACATCACGATCCCCGACACCGGTCTCAATTCCGACATCCACGCGTCAGCCGAATACCGCGCCCACCTCGTCAGCGTGATGGCCCGCCGCGCCGTCGCCGCCTGCGGGTAG
>CAWAVV010000042.1:0-20474 GCA_963785565.1 uncultured Alphaproteobacteria bacterium
CCCGCCGGCTGATATTTACCATAAATTAGATTTAGTTGCCGTCCCGTCTTTCGTCCTTTAGGGTAAGTTTGCCTAAAAAATACGCACGCGCTGTTCGGTGATAACCAAGTTGATCTGCGGCAGCTGGCGTCGCAAAGCCCTTTTTCGCCCGCCGTCACCGCCAGATCCGCCCCTTCGCTCGAACAAGAACCGCTTATTTGCGGTCGGCCGGCGCCGGATGGGAAGGATCGCATGGCTGCCCTCCATTGGCTCGACCCTAGCGGTAATTGGACCACGGCGGCCGATTGGGCCGGGGGCCTCCCCCAGGCTCCACGGCCGAAGCCATCATCGACGCCGCCGGATCATAGCACAATGCCACCTCAGAAGCTGGTCATCAGGGGATGTGAGTTCGTGCGATCCGGGGGTGCATCTTGACGGGTGGTCAGCCCATCTCGGAACCTTCCGAAGCCGTCAAAACAACGCCGGTAGCAAGCGTCACGGCGGTCGACGGCAATGGGGCGAGTGGCTCCGAAACCGATGGCAAGGTGGGTGCTGGCGACCATGGCGGATCGACGACGGCGGCGGTAGCACAGCTTGTGTCGGCGCCGGCGGAGAAGCGCCCGTATCCCGCGCCGGCGGAACAGCCGACCCAACTGGCCGAGCGCGGCATCCGGTTTGACTTCAACGACGGCTGCCGGGTGTCGCTGCCCGAAAAGGGCGGACCGTGGCGCGTGCGGCTCAGCGACCTCGACACCGGCAACATCGTCTACGAAACCGAGATGGTGGCCGGTCGCGTCAACAGCGCGAAGCGCTATTTCATCCGCTTCCGGATCGACGTCTGGGTGGCTGGCAAATCAGTGTTGCAGCACGATTATTCGTCCCGCGGGAAAGAGGTGCTGGTGCAATTCCCCGTTGGCACCCTGGGCGACACGCTGGGCTGGTTTCCGTATGCCGTGAAGTTCCAACGGGCGCACGATTGCCGCCTGACCTGCGCCATGGCGCAATGGCTGATCCCGCTGTTTGCCGACGTCTACCCCGAGATCACCTTCGTCCCGCATGAGGCGGTCGAGCCAAACCGCTACTACGCGACCTACAGCATCGGCCTCTTCTTCGACGATGATGCTCGGGTATTCCAGCCCTGCGATTTCCGACTTGTCGGCCTGCACCGCACCGCCGGTTACATCCTCGGCGTCGATCCGACCGAGGAGCCGCCGAAGGTCGTCCTAGGCGACGACACAAGGCCGGTCGCCGAGCCTTATGTGTGCATCGCCGTGCAGAGCACGACGGGGGCCAAATACTGGAACAACCCAAACGGCTGGCGCGAGATCGTCCGCTTTCTGAAAGAGTCCGGTTACCGGGTCATCTGCATCGACAAGCAGCCCGTGCACGGCCATGGCCTCGTCTGGACTCACATTCCACACGGCGCCGAGGACGAAACCGGCGACCGGCCGCTGGCCGAGCGGGCGCGCTGGCTGAAACACGCGGATTTCTTCATCGGCCTGTCGAGCGGGCTCGCCTGGCTCGCTTGGGCGGTCGGCACCAAGGTGGTGATGATCAGCGGCTTCACCCACCCGGTAAACGAATTCGCGACGCCGTATCGGGTGATCAACTATCACGCCTGCAACAGCTGCTGGAACGACGTGAGGGTGCGTTTCGACCACAAGGATTTTCTGTGGTGCCCGCGCCACAAAGACACGCCGCGACAGTTCGAATGCACGCGGCTTATCACCGCGGAGCAGGTTAAGGGCGCGTTGCGTCGGATTCCAGCCTTTCCGACAGCTCGAAAAGCCAACGATACTGAGGGAGGCTCGCGATGAGCACGACCGTCAGCAGCGGGCAAACATATCAGGTTTCTTCCTGGCAGACCGATACCGGCGACACCGTTCTCAGCGGCGGCTTTGAGGTTGTCGACTCCGGCGGAATCACCATTGGCACGGTGGTCAGCAGTGGCGGCGCGGAGTTTGTTGACTCGGGTGGCGTTGCCAGCGGCACGATCATCAGCAGCGGTGGCTCGGAGGGGATCGCCTCCGGCGGCATTGCCAGTGGCTCGGTGGTCAGCGGCGGCGGCCTCGTTTCTCTTCCTATCACGAGTGCGTTTGGCCCCTATATCGGTGGTACTGCGAGTGTCATCGATGGGGTGACGATCCAAGCCGGTGCGCATGTCTCGCTGGAAATTTATGCAGGGGGTTCGGTATCCGGGTTTGTCGTCAACAGCGGCGATGACGAGGAGGTCTACGCCGGCGGCGTTGCCATCGAGACGGTCGTCAGCAGTGGCGGCGAGGAGTTTGTCGAATCCGGGGGCGTTGCCAATGGTTCTGTAGTCAGCAGCGGCGGCGAAGAAGATATCTTCCTTGGCGCGACGGACATCGGCGCTACGATCGCCGGGGGAACTCAATTCGTTTACGGCGTCGCAAGCGGCGCGACGGTCGTCCGCAGCGGCTATCAATATGTCGAGAGCGGCGGCGTGGCCAGCGGCACGGTGGTCAACAGCGGCGGCTGGGAGACTGTTTTTTCCGGCGGCGTTGCCAAGGGCACGGTGGTCAGCAGCGGCGGCGGGGAGGGGATCGCCTCCGGCGGTGTTGTCAGCGGCGGGGAGGTGCTGAGCGGAGGCAGCATCGAGGGCCTCACCCTGACGAGTGCCGCCGCACCGAACCTCATCGATGGCGTGACGCTCCAGCCTGGCGCCATCGTTAGTCTGATTGTCCTTGCGGGCGGCTCGATATCCGGCTTCATCGCCAGTAGCGGCGGCAGCGACCTTGTCTCTGCCGGCGGCACAACTACTGGCACGATCGTCAATAGCGGCGGCGGTGAATATGTCGATAGCGGCGGCACCGCCAGCGGCACGACCGTCAACGGCGGCCTCCAGGAGCTCTTGAGCGGCACGAACAGCGGCACGATCATCAACAGCGGCGGCCTCCAGCTGGTCTATGATAGCGGCACGGCCAGCGGCACGGTGGTCGGCAGCGGCGGCATCGAGGAGGTTGCCAGCGACGATACCGCGACGTTTGGTTACGGCGGTACAGCAATCGACACGACGGTCAGCAGCGGCGGGAAGGAGTACATCGCGTCCGGTGGTATTGTCACCGGCGGGGCGGTGCTGAGCGGCGGCTACATTAACGGCCTCACCCTGACGAGTGCCGCCGCACCGAACCTCATCGATGGCGTGACGCTCCAACCTGGCGCCATCGTTGGCCTGAATGTCCTTTCGGGCGGCTCGATATCCGGCTTCGTCGTCAGTAATGGCGGCTACGACCTTATCTCTGCCGGCGGCACAACCACCGGCACGATCGTCAGCAGCGGCGGCTCTGAGCAAGTTTCTTCCGGCGGGGTTGCCAGCGGCACGGTGATCAGCAGCGGCGGCTATGAGCTCGTTTCTTCCGGCGGCGTCGCCAGCGGCACGGTGGTCAGCGGCGGTGGCGCTGAGGAGGTGTTTTCCGGCGGCGTTACCGGCGGCACATTGATCAGTAGCGGCGGCTTCGGGGTCGTCGGTTCCGGCGGTATCGGCAGCGGCACAGTGGTCATCAGCAGCGGCTATTGGTACGAGTATTCCGGTGGGGTTGCCAGCGGTACGGTGGTCAGCAGCGGCGGCTTCGACTACGTCTACGGCGTTGCCAACGGCACGATAGTCAGCACCGGCGGCGACGAGACCGTGTTTTCCGGCGGAGTCGCCAGCGGTACGGTGGTCAATAGCGGCGGCACACAGGTTATTGGTTACGGCGGAACTGCCAGCGGCACTACGATCGACGGCGGCGGCATACAGGGCGTTGCATCTGGCAGCTTGGCCATCAGCACGACGATTGGTGGCCAGGAGATTGTCTCCTCGGGAGGAACGACCAGCAACGCGGTAATCAGCGGCGGATTGCTTGATGTGCAGTCTGGCGCCATCGTCTCGGGCTCGATCGACTTCGCCGCCGGGACCAGCGGCACCTTGGAAATCGACGGCACGACGATGCCGACCAATACGATCAGCGGGTTTGCCGTCGGCGATACGATCGATCTCGCGAACATCAGCTACGATAGCGCGGGGGGAGCCACCTTTTTCGAGACTAACCCGAGTTCGCCCCAGGCTAACAACATTCTCCAAATCGTCGAGAGCGGCAAGACTTACACCCTAAACTTCGATCCCTTGCAACCCTTTTCGGGTGGATTCGAGCTTTCATCAGACTTTTCAACCGGCACAAATGTCGAGCTCAGCCCCAACCCGGTTTCAGGATACTCCACGACTGCTTCGCCAGACCCGCCGACGGCCTCACCTTATAATGATGTCGTTCTCTTCACCGATAAATTGATTGGGGTTAATCCGAAAACGGGCCAGGTCGGAGTTGGATCAGGTGCGGGTACGGGGTTCATCATCGGTCCAAACAAGATTTTAACTGCAGCTCACAATGTCGAAAATTCCTTTGGGTTAGATAGCGACATCGTAGTTACAACCCCTGGAGGCGTACAATACAATGTAACCTCGCTGCAGGTGAATCCTACATACCTCCCTTCGGGGGCTCAAGCTCAATACGATTTTGCTGTCCTTAATGTAAGCGGTCTCAACAGTGGCAATTTCTTCGATTTGGGATCCAATTACCTCACCGGGACAGTAAATCTAACTGGGTACCTCTCATCTCAAGAAAATGGAAATATCTCCTCCCAACAATATAATTACATAGGAGCTGTTAGTTCAAACGCTAACACCCTGATCGCCACCCTGATCGACGGCCTAGTGGGCTTCCAAGGCGAGAGTGGCGGTCCCCTCTGGACGTACGATGGGATTACCCCAACTGCGGTGGGAATTCAATCGCAGGTCAAATCTGCCGGAACCTTTAACGGGGTTCCCGAGGGACCGGTTATTGACGTGCAACTCACAGATATCGACAATGCGACTATCTCTGGCTGGGCTTCATCATTATCTTCCAGTCCTACGACAATATCGTCTAGTACCTTCACTGTTTCTGCGGGGCAGGCATACTTCAATCTCACGGTCACCCAAAGCGGAGTCCTAGAGATTGGCTCTGGCGGTGAGGCAACCGGCACCGTCATCAGTAATGGCGGCAGCGAGATCGTCTTTTCGGGTGGCACGGCGAGCGCCACCGTCATCAGCAGTGGCGGCAGCGAGGCCGTGTGGTCCAGCGGGACGGACGTCAGTGCGACCATCGAGAATGGCGGGTCGCAGACCATCCTCGCCGGCGGCACAGCGAGCGGCACCGTGCTCGACGGCAGCGCCACCCAACACGTCTACGGCGTTGCGAGCGGTACGATCGTCGAGAGCGGCGACACCCAGATCGTCGAAAGCGGAGGCACGGCCTATGGGACGACAGTGTCCAGCGGCGGCACGCAGGAGATTTTGTCTGCCGGCACGGCGAGCGGCACGACGGTCGACAGCGGTGGCGTCGAGATCGCGTCCGGCGGCACGACCATCAGCACCACAGTCAACAGCGGTGGCGGAGAGCTTGTCTCCGCCGGCGGTACCGCCATCAATACCACGTTATACGGCTTCTACGGGTCCGCCTCCGCCATCTTCGGCGAAGAGCAGGTTCAACCTGGCGGCACAAGCATCAGCACCACGGTAAACAGCGGCGGCGCCGAATCAGACTATGGAGTGGCCAGCGGGACGACGGTGCATGCCGACGGTCAGTTGGACGTTCAATATGGCGGGACAGCCATCAGCACCACGGTGAATGGCCTTGGCGCCTACGGTGCCCAAATGAGCATTAACTCTGGTGGCAGCGCCAGCTTCACTACGGTGGAAAGCGGCGGATTCGATGAAGTTGATGGTACGGTCAGCGGAACCATGGTGAAGGATTCCAGCGACGAAGTCGTTTTCTCCGGCGGCACGGCTATTGGCACGGTCGTCAGCAGCGGTGGCCAGCAGGGCGTGTACTCAGGGGGCACGGCTACGGGCACCACGGTGAATAGCGGTGGCTATGAAGTCGTGTCCTCTGGTGGCACTGCCACGAGTACAACTCTGCGCGGCGGCGGTACGATCGACGTGGCGTATCTTCCCTACGTCAGCGGCGGATCAGCTGCACTAGATTCGACGACCGACGTGCTCACTGTATCTGAGGGCAGCCAGACCTATACACAGCAATTATCGGGAAGCTATACAGGCGATTTTTTTGTTCGTAGCAACGACGGCGATGGTGGCACCGACATTCGGCTTATGGTGCCGCCGTCGGGGCTGAGCTTTGCGGTGGCGGCGGATGACGGGGCCAAGGGCGACACGTTTACGGTCGCCGGCAAGGGCGAGGCCGGCGACACCGTTACCCTCTATGACGGCACGACGGCGGTTGGCACCGCGACTGTGGCGGCGGGTGGCAGCTGGTCGATCACCACGACGAGCCCGCTCGCAGTCGGCGCGCACAGCCTCACCACGAGTGAGGTCGATGTCGCTGCCAACAAGAGCCCAGCTTCGCCGACGCAGAGCGTAACGATCAACAGCGCCACGCCCAACGCGGTGGTCTTTATCGGCACCGCTGGCGCTGACAACTTCACCGGCGGGGCGGGCAACGACATCTTCGAGTTTTCAGCCGTCAACCTAGCGGCGACCGACACGGTCGCGGGCGGGGCTGGCACCAACTATCTGCTGATGACCACCGCCGGCACGGTGATGGCCGCCGGGGTCAGCGGGGTCGAGATCTATGATCTGTCCAGCAGCGGCGCCAACAGCCTGACCCTGGCCGACGCCAACTTTGTCGGGGTGACCAACAGCGCGATCACGGTCAACGGCGGCAACAGCGGCAACACGATCGACGCCTCGCGGCTGACCGGGGCCAACCGGGTGATCGCGGTCGGTGGACCCGGAACCGACAACTTCACCGGCGGGGCGGGCAACGACATCTTCGAGTTTTCGGCCGCCAACCTAGCGGCGACCGACACGGTCGCGGGCGGGGCTGGCACCAACTATCTGCTGATGACCACCGCCGGCACGGTCAATGCCGGCGGGGTCAGCGGGGTCGAGGTTTACGACCTGGCCAATGGCGGGGCCAACAGCCTGACCCTGACTAACGCCAACTTCACCGGGGTGACCAACAGCGCGATCAGGGTCAACGGCGGCAACAGCGGCAACACGATCGACGCCTCGCGGCTGACCGGGGCCAACCGGGTGATCGCGGTCGGTGGACCCGGAACCGACGACTTCACCGGCGGGGCGGGCAACGACATCTTCGAGTTTTCAGCCGCCAACCTAGCGGCGACCGACACGGTCGCGGGCGGGGCTGGCACCAACTATCTGCTGATGACCACCGCCGGCACGGTCAATGCCGGCGGGGTCAGCGGGGTCGAGGTTTACGACCTGGCCAATGGCGGGGCCAACAGCCTGACCCTGACTAACGCCAACTTCACCGGGGTGACCAACAGCGCGATCAGGGTCAACGGCGGCAACAGCGGCAACACGATCGACGCCTCGCGGCTGACCGGGGCCAACCGGGTGATCGCGGTCGGTGGACCCGGAACCGACGACTTCACCGGCGGGGCGGGCAACGACATCTTCGAGTTTTCAGCCGCCAACCTAGCGGCGACCGACACGGTCGCGGGCGGGGCTGGCACCGACACTCTGCTGATGACCACCGCCGGCACGGTCAATGCCGGCGGGGTCAGCGGGGTCGAGGTTTACGACCTGGCCAATGGCGGGGCCAACAGCCTGACCCTGGCTAACGCCAACTTTGTCGGGGTGACCAACAGCGCGATCACGGTCAACGGCGGCAACAGCGGCAACACGATCAGCGAAGCTGGGGTGGCGGCCGCCGATAAGGCGGTCATCAAGGGCGGCGCCGGCGCCGACCTCTTGATTGCTGGCCAGAACGCGGTCATGACCGGCGGAGCCGGAGCCAATGTGTTCGAGTTCACGACGTCCGGCTCGACCACGGCACCGGACACGAACACGATCGCCGACTTCGCCGCCTCGACCACCAACGAGATCGCGTTCAGCAATTCCGGCTTCGCCCTCGGTCTGAGCGGGGCGACGTCGACGCCAAAGCCGCTGCCAGCGAGTTTGTTCTCGACCCAGACCAACGGCACCTTCGACAATGCGGTCGAGCGTTTTGCCTACAACACGACTGTCGGCACCCTTTATTACGACGCCCAGGGCAACACGACCGGCAGCTCGCGTGAGCTCGTCGCCACTCTTACCGGCCACCCCACCTTCACCGCCACCAACCTGTTCTTCGCCACCTGACAAATCATAGCGCCGCGTATTCACCCCGCCGCTCGGACGGTATTGCGTCCGCCCGGATATAAGGGCGGATTTTTGAGCGGCGTCAGCTGCTGACCGGCTGGTGACGGAAGCCGTTACCCCAGCGCTTTATGTGGCCGACCGAGGGCGACGGGAAGTGCATCGTGCAGCACAGCGTGCTGGTGTCGCAGTAGCGCTCGAAGAATGCGCGTCGCGTCGCCGAGGCCTGTTTCTGATCGTAATCGACGCGCATCACCAGGTCGGGATAGCGCGCCTGGATCGGCGAATGGATCAAATCGCCGGTAAACACCGCGACGTCCTCGCGCCGCCCGGCGCGGACCGCGAAATGGTCGGGGGTGTGGCCGGGGGTCGGCATCAGCCTGATGTGGTCGTTGAGGGCGTGGTCGCTGGTCACCAGCTCGGCCTTTTTGGCGTCGATGATCGGCAGCACGCTATCGGTCATCGGATCCAGCGGGGTATCGCGGTGAACGGCGTCCCAATATTCATATTCCTTTTTCGAGAACAGGTATTTGGCATTCGGGAAAGTGGGCACCCAGCGGCCATTCTCCCGCCGCGTGTTCCAGCCGACATGATCACCGTGCAGGTGCGTGCACATGACAAAGTCGACGTCGTCGACGGTCACGCCGGCGGCGTTCAGCGCCTGCATCCAGTTGCTGTCGTTCTTGCGGTGCCAGGTCGGGCGGTGCGGAAACGACTTGTCGTTGCCGATACAGGCATCCACCAGGATCGTATGGTGTGGCGTCTTGACGACATAAGATTGGAAGCAGAGGACGGCCATATCGGCTTGGTCGAGTGCCGCGGGTTGTAGCCAAGATCGGTTCTCGTCCAGCAATTCACGGCTCAGGCTGGGCAGGAATTCCAGGATCGGCGTGAACCCCGCCTCCTGCTCGACGATCCGATGAATGGTCATGTCGTCGACGGTGAAGCTCGTGCGCATTGCGTTCGGTCCTCGTCGCGGAGAGGTCGCGATCGTAGCCGGCGGTGGGCGCGATGACAATCCATCAGCACGTCTCGGGTCGCGTCGACAAGCGTCCGCGGCTTGACGATTCGGACGATTTTTTGACGCGCACGCCGACGGATATGGCGATGCCGGCGGCAATCTATTATGTGCCGAAAACGACGGCAGCCCAGCCGCCTGCGAATGGCTGAGCCGACCCAGGAGCCGCTGCGCAGGCAAGGCGCTCGTTCCGCTGTCGAAACCGGTCGCATCGCTTGATCCTTACGGGTCGGGGGAAAAGGTCAAAAACTTAACGAAACCTGACGGAGTCCATCTATAATCTCGTCGGCCTCGGCGCTCGCCGATTCCGAACGCTGTGGTCACGGGAGGAGCTGAGCGTGCAGTGCCTCGAGTGCAAGCACGAGAGTCGGGAAGAGGCGCGCTTTTGCGAAGAGTGCGGCGCGGCTCTGCCGATCTGCTGCGAGGCGTGCGGCCGCGTCAACCGGCCCCTGGCGAAGTTCTGCGACGAATGCGGCGCCGCCCTTCTCGGCCGCCCGGGTGTCGCCGGGCAAGACACGAAGAGCTTTGACGAGTCGCGGGCGCAGCAGACCTATACGCCGCGGTATCTGGCGGAAAAGATACTAACGACGCGCAGCGCGCTCGAAGGCGAGCGCAAACTCGTCACCGTGCTGTTTGCCGATGTGGCCAACTCCTCGGCCCTGGCGCAAGAACTCGACGCAGAAAACCTGCATCTGCTGATGGACCGGGTGCTGAAGCTGGCCGCGGACGCGGTGCACCGCTACGAGGGGACGGTCAACAGCTATCTCGGCGACGGAATAATGGCGCTGTTCGGCGCCCCGATCGCGCTCGAGGACCACGCCGCGCGGGCCGTGCACGCGGCGCTGACGATCCAAGAGACGATCCGCGGCTACAACGCCGAGATCCAGCGCGAGCACGGGGTGGCGGTGCAGCTGCGCATTGGTTTGAACACCGGATCGGTCGTTGTCGGCCGTATCGGCGACGATCTGCGGATGGACTACACCGCCAACAGCAATGTCGTGCACCTGGCCTCGCGGATGCAATCCTTGGCCGAACCCGGGACTATCGTGATCACCGAGGATGCCTACCAGGCGGTCGCCGGCGAAGTGCGGGCGGAACGGCTCGGTCCGGTCGAAGTTAGAGGCCAGCGCGAGCCGGTGGTCGTCTACAAGGTTATCGGTCGTGCGCCCTGGCGCAACCAGTTGGAGATGCGGGTCGAGCGGGGGCTGACGACGCTCGTCGGCCGCGGCGGTGAGCTAGGGCAGTTGCACGAACGGCTCACTCGCGCCGAAGCGGGTCACGGCCAGGCCATCGCCCTCGTCGGAGAGCCCGGGCTCGGCAAATCGCGCCTGTTGTATGAATTCCGGCAATCTCTCGGGCAGGATCGCGTGAGCTGGCTCGAAGGACATTGCCGCGCGCGCGGGCTGACCCTCCCTTTCGGTCCGATCATCGAGGTGCTGCGCATCGTCTTTCGCATCGAGGAGGGCGACAACCCGCATCAGGCGGGAGAAAAATTGCGGGCGGGCGTGGTGGAGCTGGACCCGCTTCTGACCGAGGCTCTGCCCTTCCTCGAGCCGCTCTTCGGCTTGTCCGGCGACGACGGGGCGCTGCGCGGTCTGGAACCGAAGGATAAGAGGGAACGAACCCAGAAGGCCATCGCCGGTGTCCTCGCCGCCGTCGCGCGCCAGCGCCCGCTGGTGCTGGTGTTTGAGAACCTGCACTGGCGGGACCAGAGCACCGAGGATTTCATCGCCTTTCTGACCGGCAGTCTGCCTGAACTGCCGGTCCTGATGTTGACGACACACCGGCCGGGCTATCAGCTGCGCTGGGCGGACCTGCCGGTCCTTGCGCAAATCACGCTCGACCGGCTCGCCGACGACGAGATGGAGCGAATGGCGACGGGGCTCCTCGGCCCCGGTGTGGCCGAGGATCTGCTGCGCTTTATCGCCGAAAGAGCGGACGGCAACCCGTTATTCATCGAGGAAATCACCCGCGCCCTGGTCGAACGAAATTTCGTGATCCATCAACCGGCCCGGCTGCAATTGGCGAGCGCGGCCGAAGTCGAATTTCCCTCGACCATCCAGGGGATTATCCAGGCGCGCATCGATGCCCTTGGCGAGGCCGTCAAGCAGAACGTGCAGATCGCCGCCATCATCGGCCGCGAGTTCGACTTGCCCTTGCTGACCGCGGCGTCCGATGCTCCCGCAGTGGTGCCCGGCCACCTCGAGATCTTGAAGCATGTCGAGCTGATCCACCAAACCCGCCTGCTGCCGCATCTCGAATATCGCTTCAAGCACGCCGTCATCCGCGGGGTCGCGTATCGCAGCCTGCTGGGGCCGCGGCGGCAGGCGCTGCACGGCATGATCGGGCGCTGCATGGAGCAGCTCGGGCGCGAGGGCCAGGCCGCCATTCTCGCGCATCATTATTCCCAGAGCGACCAGCAGGAAAAGGCCGTCAGGTACGCCCTTCTGGCCGGCGACCAGGCCGCCCGTCTCTACGCCAACGCCGACGCTTCGTCCCATTACGACCAGGCCCTCGAGTTGGCGAAATCCTTGCCGCCCTCGCCGGAGCTGCAGCGCGCCCAGATCGATGCGGCGCTCAAGCGCGCCAGCGTCGGGGCGACGCGGGAGGCGCTGGAAGCCGACGAGCGCAACCTCGGCGAGGCGCGCGTCTTGGCCGACGCGCTCGGCGACGAGCCGCGCCTGGCGAACGTGCTCTACTGGCTCGGCCGTCTCGCCTATGTCCGCGGCATGTTCGACAGTGCTACCGATTATGCCGAGCAGAGCCTGGCGATCGCCGATCGATTGGACGATGAGGCCTTGGCCGGGCCACCGGTCAATCTGATGGGACGGCGCTATTATCTGACCGGCGAATACGCCCGCGCCGGTCGGCTGTTGGCGCGCAGCGTCGAACAGATGCGCAATCTCGGGAACCCGACCGAAGAGGCCACCGCAGCCGGGTTCGCCGGTGTAACCTTTGGCGCGCTGGGCGAGTTCGAGCGGGCGCTCGCCTATGCCGATCACGGCCTGCACCTCTCGCAACAGCTGAAAAACCCATTTGTCGAGGCTGCGGCCTATAATTACCGGGCGGTGGCGCATTGCCATCAAGGATCAGCCGTGGCGGCGATCGCCGATTGCGAGCAGGCGCGTCGCCTCGCCGAGAGCGTTGGCGACCGGTTTCGCATCTACCTCGTGCAGTTCTATGAGGGCCAGGCGTACACGATGGCCGGGGATCCCGCGAAAGCGCGCGAATTGCTCGAAGCGAGCATCGCCCTGGCCAAAGAGCTCGGGACGACGACGTTGCTTGCTTGGGGCCAGGGCTTGCTGGCAAGGACCTTGCTGGCCCAGGGGGACGCGGGAGCGGCTGAGACGCTTTGCCGCCAGGCGATCGAGCTCGCCGAACGCACGCACGACCGGCTGGCCAATGCGCTCGCCCATCGGGTATTGGCCCGGGCGTTGGCGATCCTGGAGCCGGGCAGCACCACCGCCGCCGAAACCGCTGTGCTGGAAACCATGCGCATCCAGCGCGAGATGGGCTGCGAACCCGAGCTCGGCCGCAGCCATCTTGCCTATGCGTCGTTATTGGCCCGCTGGGACCGCACCGAGGAAGCGGAGGCGCAATTTGCGCACGCTGTCGACATTTTTCGCCGACTCGGCATGCCCGCCGACCTAGCGCGCGCCGAAGCGGTAGGCACGAATACCTGACGACGTAAGCATCCATGCAGAAGCCCAAATTGGCGCAAAAATCGCCTGGGCGGACAAGGAGGGACAATGAGGAACACAATTAGTCAGGACGAGATGACCGCCCTCCCCAGAGCTCACGCCGACAAGTTGAGGGTCATGCGCCGCGCGATTAAACCCGTTATCGGACACGACTACGTTGACAACGTGTCAGGACATAAAGTAACACCGGGAAACGCGCCACTATGGGAAATGAGTATTCGTCCTAACCAGCACCTTCAACCGTTGCAGATTTCGCGATACTTTGTTCTTCAGAGAGAACAATCCAGTGATTTCGAGGTCCAAAGCGGGTTGATTAGACGTGCCGCAGCAGATATCGCGCAGGCCGAGGACGCGGTCATTTTGCTCGGAGCCAACGCCACTCGCTTATTGGCTGATCTTCATGTAACGTTCGATCGTGAAGAATTACGAAATCAAGAAGGTCTCTGGCAGCAAGCCGATGTTGGCAGGCCTATTCTGGAGACTATTCTTGCGGCTAGGAAAGCGCTGCAAGACAACGGTCAATATTCAGAATATTATGTCGTGGTGTCTTCGGAGTTATATCGAGAAGCCTATACACCTCTTGGTGGCGGAGGTGCAGCAGATGCGCCGATTTACCAAATTTTGCCGCTCCTAGCAAAAGATGGATTTCTTTACAGCGACGCCCTTCGAGAAAAAAAGGGTGTCATGTTTTCCCTTGCCCGCGGAACTATAAGCCTTTCGGTGCCGATGGACATTTGGGTAGATCCTTCGCTGTCGAATGACCCGGAGGGACGGCCGCGGTATAAGGTCGGCGAGCAATTCCGGTTAGTGATCGATGATATCCGCGCTCGGGTCGACCTGGAGTAGAACCACACGCTGGAGCGGCTGAGGTCTGAATGTCATCCCCAGCGAAAAGACGAGGCGGTTGCCGACAGAGGGGCTGATGAACGGGTCTGATTTGTCACTGGGAATGTCGGGAGCACAGGTCAGGGCACTGCAGGAAGCGCTGCGGCAGCTCGGGTTTCACGTCCCTCCTGGCGAGATCGAAGCAAGACTTTTTGGTCCAGGAACGAGAGAAAGTGTGGTGCAGTTACAACTACGGAACAGGTTGCCGACAACCGGGATCGTAGACGCGGCGACCGCGACGTTATTGCGATCCGGTAGTACTGCACGGGAGGCGTCCCGAGTCCGCAACTCAGAGCGCATCGGTATTGTACTGAGCGGATGGGCGCCGGCGATGACCTTGATGTCGGGCGCCATGCTCGGCTTTATGGAAAAAGGCGTTGAATTCGACGTAATCAGCACCACCGGGGCCGGGGCGTTGATCGGACTGCTCTCATTGGCGCCCAAAACCGGCGCCCCCAAAGAGGCTCTCGAAGAGCTGCCCAATACGTTTGTCTCGGACTTGCTGTATTCGGTCTTGCCGATCAATTTCAAAGTCTTCCACAAATTCGGGCCATTCAGCAAGCCGATGCACGATCTGCGCAACCGTATCCCGAAGATCAAGCTCGATCCGAGAGCGTCGAGCCCGGTCGGTCGATTACTCAACGACTGGGTGGATCTGGCGTTCTGCGCAATGACGCCTTCGACCTTCGAGCTCAAAAGCAAGGGGATGATGAGCCCCAACCCCGAGATCGACGATCTGGTCGATTTCACCAAGCTGAAGGACGCAAAGACCAAATTTTATCTCAATGCCTTTAATCTCGATGAGCGGACGCTCGATATCTTCGACAACGACTCTACGAATGCGGACGCCTATCACGCGACCGAGGCCATGCCGGTGCTGTTTGCGCCGCAGCGCATGCCCAGCGGAGATCTGTGCACGACCGGGGCCACGCACGACCCGACAGGGCTGCAGGCGATCTGGCTAAAGCATAGGGGTGATCTGGACGCGGTCGTGATGCTCGACCCGATGAGCGCCGCGATCTGGCGCTCGCCGCAAAACATCCATGATGCCTTTCAGTTGATGCTGATGAACCCGATCATCGCGCTGCAGGTTCTGATCTCGGCTTTTTATGCGTGGACCGACCGCGCCGCCGAGGGACTTCGCAAGGACAACCGGGATGTTAAGCTGCCGAAATTGTACCGCGTGCCGTTTCCGATGATAGATAAGAAGTATTACCCGAACATGCTGAAATGGAACCATTCGAACGCGGTGACCTTGGAAAAGATCGGTCGAGACGCCGCTGTCGCGTTCGACGAAGCCCGGCGGTCCGTCAACCAGGAAGAGTTCGAGCACAAATACCGATACTACAACCACGTCGAGCAGGAGCCGCGGTTTAATGATTTTGCGCGGCCGTTCGCCCACCTGTTCGCGCTGGGTCAGCGGGGCTGAGGAGCACGGGGGAGGCGGGCGATGGATGAGTGGTTAAGCAAACCTACGAAAATGGGGGTCCTTGCCAGCGGCGGCGCCCCGAACCTCCATCTGATCGCCGGGGCGCTGTGCGCGTTTTACGAGAACAAGAGGAGCTTCGACGTCATCGGCGCGTCGGGCGCCGGGGCGCTCGCCGGTCTCCTCTATGCGGTTCCCAAGCAGCCCGGCGGCCAGGTCGCGGCGCTCGAGCAGACCGTCAACATCAATGTCTCCGACGCGATCTATCAGTTGCTGCCGATGAACTATAAGACTTTTTTCAAGCGCGGCCCGTTGACCAAGCTGTTCTGGCAGCTGGGGCAAGCTATTCCACATCGCCCGCTCTACCGGGACGAGCGGAACCGCGACACCCTGTCCCGCCTCTTCAACGACTCGCTCGACTTCATGATGGCGGCGTTGACCCCGACAACGCTGAACTACTTTTCGAAGAGCGTATGCACCCGAGTTGGCGTCATCGATGATCTGATAGCTTGGGACCGCTTGCCGGCCTACCCGAAGGATTTTTATCTGAATGCTTTCGACTTGGGGAAACAAAAGCTGAAGCTGTTCGACAAGCATCACCTTAAGCCTGATACTTTCTGGGCGGCATTGGCGATGCCGTGGTTGTTCGAACCGACTGAAGCGGACGGTGAGTTCTATACCGAGGGCGCCTCGCACGACCCGTCCGGGCTCGAAGCATTGTGGGAATACGCCGGCCCCGACGTGGACAAGCTCGAAAAGATCATCGCGCTCGACACGATCGGCCCGAATTTGTGGACCAATCCGGGGAACGTCTATGATGGATTGCAGATGGCGATCATGGACCCGATCGTTTCGTTGGCCGAGACCGTGCTGACCGCCTATGGCCAGCTCGAATTCACGGTCAACGGGGCCGCACCCAAACAGGTCCTGCCAAAGCTGTACTGGCTGCCGTTCCCGGTACCCGATTGGGAAGCACAGCATATTCTCGAATGGAGCTATTCCAATGCGCTGACGTTATGGCATGTCGGTCATGACGCAGGAAAAAAATTCTCGGCCGCCCTCGACGACCCCGCGGAGCTGGAAAAGTATCGATACCATCAGGGTGAGGACAACACCCAGCGGACGATCGATTTTCTCGAACTGTTTAAGGGGGTACTGGACGCCAAGTTTCCGCCGTCCCCTAACCCCGCCGGGAAACGCCAGTGACGGATGCCGCAACGCCGCGTGACATCGTCGATTTTCAGTTGGCGGTGCTCGACGCCTACGAAAAGCTGCTTGCAAGTTGCAGCTGGGACGAGCCGCGGCTGAACGAAGCGTTAAAATCGATAATGTCCTCGATGCTGCCGCTGCTGCGGGCTCAGCGCGCGCTCGGCGAGCAGCTCTTCGCGTCGCATCAGGAGCTTATCCGGCAATATCGCCGCACGCTCGAAGCCTCGCTGCGCCAGTCAGATGGCCAGCCGGACGGCCCGGGCTAGCGGCCGCGCAATCGTCCGGGTGAGAAATGGCGCCCCACACATCCGATTGGCTGTTGGAGCGGATGTCGCGGTTTTCCGGCCGCCAGGCCATTCTCTGCGGCGACAGCGCAATGGAATACGCAGGTCTATGCACCCGCATCGCCGAATGGTCTCATATGCTCGACGCGTCGGACATTCGTCGCGGCGCCGTCGTCGCAATCGGCGGCGGGCATCATGCCGACACCGTGGCGCTGCTTCTGGCGCTGGCCCTCCATGGCTATATCGCCGTGCCTCTGCCCGCCGGCGGCGAAGCTCGGCGCCACTATCTCGATCTGGCGACTGCCGAGGCTGTCATCGAGTTGGGAGCCTGCGGGGATTGGGCGTGGTCCCGGCTGACGCCGGGAAAGCCGCCCGCCCTGCTGCAACGGCTGCGTGAAAGCGGTTCCGGGGGCTTGGTGGTGTTCAGCTCTGGGACGACCGGCCAGAGCAAGGCGGCGCTCTTCGACTTTCCGACCCTGATCGCACGCTACCGCGAAACCCGGCCCGCGCAGCGCACCTTGCTGTTTCTGCAGCTGGACCATCTGGGTGGCATCCATACTATGCTGCATACCCTGGCGCATGGCGGCGCGCTCGTCATCAGCGAGCACCGCGACCCCGACGCGGTCTGCCGCGCAATCGAACGCCATCGGGTCGCGCTGTTGCCTGCGACCCCGACATTCTTACGCATGCTGGCGCTGTCGGGCGCCTGCCGGCGGCACGATCTGTCTTCGTTGCAGCTGATCACCTACGGAACCGAGCCGATGGCGGCTGCGACATTGAAGTCCCTGACCGCGTTGTTTCCGGGGGCCCGTTTCAAGCAGACCTATGGCCTGTCGGAGCTCGGGGTCTTGCCGACCCGGTCAAAAGCCGAGCACCCGCTGTGGCTGCAAGTGGGCGGCGTCGGCTGTGAAATCCGCGTTGTCGACAACGTGCTTTGGGTACGCTCCGAGACGGCGATGCTCGGCTACCTGAATGCGCCCAACCCATTCGACGAGGATGGCTGGTATAACACCGAGGACGCGGTCGAAGTCGACGGCCCTTACGTGCGAATTCTCGGTCGGACCACCGATTTGATCAATGTCGGCGGACACAAGGTCTATCCCGCCGAGGTCGAAAATGTGTTGCTGGAAATGGACAATGTCTGCGAGGCAACCGTTTGGGGCCACGCCAGCCCGGTAACCGGCCAGGTCGTGGCGGCGCGGCTAAGCCTCGCGCACCCCGAGGATCAGGAATCGCTCGAACGACGCGTTTATCATTTCTGTCGCGACCGTCTGGCAGACTACAAGGCGCCGCTCTACATCGAGATTGCCGACGGCCAGCTCCATGGCCAGCGCTTCAAGAAAGTCCGTCCCGTCGGACCCGCCAGAGCCCAATGGCGCGCCCGGTCGTCTTGATCAGCGGCGGCAGCCGCGGGCTCGGCGCCGGGATCGCGCGCAAATGCCTCGACGCGGGATACGCTGTCGCCACCTTCAGCCGCTCGCCCACACCTTTTATCGAGACCGAGCAACAGCGCGATCCGCACGGCGAGCTGTTCTACTGGGCCGCGGTGGACAACCGCGACGACGCCGCTCTCGGCAGTTTCGTCGCTGATGTCGGCGACCGCTATGGGGCGATCGGCGCGCTGATCAATAATGCCGCGGTCGGTCGTTTTGGGTCCTTCCCGCTGATGCGCATCAATGAAATCGATGAAAGCATCGCCATTAATCTGCGCAGCAATATCGTGCTGGCGCGGTTGTGCGCGCCTGGCATGGTCGCGCATGGCGGAGGCTCGATCCTCAACATTTCGTCGGTCAATGCAGTGCGCGGCAGCGCCGGGGTCGCGGTCTACAGCGCCACCAAGGCAGCATTGGACGGGTTTACCCGGGCACTGGCGCGCGAGCTTGGCCCCGGCAACATCCGTGTCAATTCCTTGGCGCCCGGCTATTTCGACAGCGACATGGTGGCCGGGCTTACCGAGCGCCAGCGGCGCTCCATTGTGCGCCATACGCCGCTTGGCCGGCTCGGCGCCATCGACGAGATCGCCGGGGTGGCGCTGTTCCTGCTCTCGCCCGCGGCCGCTTTCATGACCGGACAGACCATCGTCATCGACGGAGGCCTTACGTGCTGACCGGAAAGCCCAGCGCCGACGAAATCCGACAGACCATCCGCCGCGTCATCACCGAGATCGTCGAGCGCAGCGGCCGCGCTGCGCCGGCGTTCGGCGACGACGACCTTCTCGTCGACACCGGATTGGCGTCGTTGGATCTGGCCGCCTTGGTCGCCAAGCTGGAACATGTCTGGCAGGTCGACCCGTTTCTCGAAGCGGTGGCGATCACCGAGATCCGCACGGTCGGCGATTTATGCCGAGCCTACCGGGATTTCATCGACGCCGCATGATGCCGGCCGCGGGCTTTCGCGATATTGCCGTTATCGGCATTGCCTGCCGGTTTCCAGGCGCCTCGACCGCGGAAATGTTCTGGGAGAATCTGATTGGCGGCGTCGAATCGATAACCCGTTTCTCCGACGAAGAGCTGCTCGCGGCAGGGGTCGAGGCTCAGCTCGTCAGTGATCCGCACTATGTCAAGGCCGCACCCATTCTCGCCGAGTACGACGGGTTCGACGCGGCGTTCTTCGGCTACGCGCCGCGCGAGGCGCGGCTGATGGATCCGCAGCAGCGGCTGTTTCTCGAAGTCGCCTGGGAGGCGTTCGAGGACGCCGGCTACGATCCCCTGGGCGATAAGGGCATCGTCGGCATCTATGCCGGAGCCGGCGGGCTGGTGTCGAGCTACGCGCTGCATCACGACCATCCCGAACTGCGCGGCCAGACCGGCGATCTAGGCCACATCGGCAACGACCGTGATTTCCTTCCCTCGCGCGTGGCGTTTAAGCTCGATCTGACCGGGCCGGCGGTCAACGTGCAGACCGCGTGTTCCACATCGCTGGTGGCGGTCCATCTGGCCTGCCGGGCTTTGCTCGACGGCGAGGCCGAGATGGCCTTGGCCGGCGCCTCGGTGGTTCGCGTTCCCCATATCAGCGGTTATCTCGCCGAGCCGGGCGGCATCTATTCGGCCGATGGTCATTGCCGCGCATTCGACGCCGAGGGCAATGGGACACTGTTCGGCAGTGGCGTCGCGGCGGTGATACTGAAGCCGCTGGCGGCGGCGATGGCGGATGGCGATCGCGTCTACGCAGTCATCAAGGGTTCCGCGGTCACCAATGACGGCGGGCTCAAGGTCAACTACACCGCGTCGGCGGTATCGGCCCAGGCCCGCGCCATGACCCAGGCGATGGCGCTCGCCGGTGTCGGGCCCGATAGTATCGGCTTTGTCGAGTGCCACGGCACCGCGACCACGCTCGGCGATCCGCTCGAAATCCAGGGGCTGACGCGTGCCTTTCGCAAGGGAACCGAGCGTACCCAGTTTTGCGCGATCGGTTCGGTCAAATCGAATTTCGGTCATCTTGAGCAATGCGCCGGGCTCGCCGGACTGATCAAGACGGTGCTGGCATTGCACCGCGGCCTGATCCCCCCGAGCCTGAACTATGCCAACCCCAATCCGCGCATCCCGTTCGAACGCTCGCCGTTTTTTGTAAACACCCGGACACAGCTGTTTCCGCCCGGAACCGCGCCACGCCGCGCCGGGGTCAATTCGGTCGGCATGGGCGGGACGAACGCCTTCGTCGTGCTCGAAGAGGCGCCGCCCCCGCCGGCGCGATCGGCAAGCGGCCGACCGCTCTACGGCTTGGCGCTTTCGGGCAAAACCGAGCTGGCGCTCGCCGCGCAAATCGCCAATTTTCGCGCGGCGCTGACGGCTAAGGACGCGCCCGAGTTGCGCGA
>CAWAVV010000043.1:0-53850 GCA_963785565.1 uncultured Alphaproteobacteria bacterium
GATCATCAAACGCCAACCCCCGAACTCCTAAAGCCATACTTCCGCGTCGCGCGAGACGCCCTCCGCTATGCGTAGTGAGCCGACTACCCCGCAGCCGCTTATCGGATGACGCCTTCGCGCCGATCCGGTCGTTTGCGACGCCGCTGTCGAACCGCCGCAGTCGACCCAAAGTGGTCGCCTATCTAGGGTTTGTGTGAGACCTGGCGATGCACTCCGGCACGCCGGCAACCCTCACCCGGGTCTATTAGGGCCCCCCGGGCGAGAATGGGGGGGTCAGGGTTACCGGTGCTCTTTCGGGCGTGTGCTCAACCCCACAGTCGCAGCTGTCTTCGGCTTTGTGTGCACTGGAAGGAGAATGACGGCAGAGGCCTGCAAGAACGAATCCGTTCCAGCGACCAGTGCTCCCTTGACACGCAAACCAGCTGAAGTGTTTCCACTGAGTTCCGTGGCTGTATCACACAGCTTCTTCTTACCTACGACTAGTCGGGGCAAAATATTCATCAGGTTATTCAGTGTGATTTGAGAAGTGGTAATTCCGAAACTTATGTTTTTGGACTCGAGGCACCCTTACAGACGAGCAAATGTATGATTGGTAAGTCCATGTACCTTTGTTTTCCTGTCTGTTTTGATATATCTTCCGGCCGCGCTACTACATTCTCACTGTTCTCGAACAGCCGCGGGCCAGTCTGAAAGCAGTCTTGAAATTGTCCCACGTTCAGTTTCGATGGAGGCACTTGCTGTGACGGGTTTGGAAGAAGCACTGATTGATCTTCGTTGGGATTAACACAAAATAACCCATCCCCTATCCAGGTATTATGGAAATGGCCGTTAATCCCCTGTCCGCCTACTTTCAGATAGCCAAGAGGCAGTACCGTGCCCCCGATCCGTTGACTGTACGCACCGGATACGACCACCGGTATATGAGCAAATTGTAGCGTCGACAGGGTAGTCGGAAAAGAATACGCCGTATCGTCAACTTCGCCAGTTCCGCCGATTATGCGAACCGCAAACCCTGACCCATCCAATTCAATGAAGATTAGCTCGCTGCCATTCTCGTCCGGGGTTCGGAATGTGTATTGTATGACCCCGGCTGCGATGGGCTCGCGTTCCGACGGTTCAATGTCATTTTCGGTTGCAAATGCGGTAACTGAAGTTGAGAATATCGCGCCTAACACCATAAGCGTCACTATGGGCCGGAAGCAACTACGATGCCCGATCATATCTGGACTCTCAGGTTCTTTACTGCTTCAACAGAGGAGATATTAGAGCAACATAGGCGATCGTAACAGTACGGTTGCTATCCTTCTTTTTGCTTACCCTTGAGCTCCCAGCTTGCTCGTAGTTCTGTCTCGGGCTTATTTGCACTTGGAGACCCAGTAAATTTGCGAGATGCAGTGCTGATGGCGAGGCGTCTGTACCCTCAGGTGTGGTCGGAACGTACAATGCCACTTTACCTGATTCTGTCGCGCAATGGCCGTGGAGCTGAAGTTGTTCGCTCTCGAGATCCACAACGTCCACTTTTATAGTATTCCATCCATCAGTTAGTCTGCATGTATTATTCAATCCTAAAACCAACGAAAGGTTATCTTGATCGTCGTCCAGATTTTTGACGTTCAATTCAAGAGATATTGACGACTGTCGGTCAACAAAGAGTTGTGCTTTATACGTACTCGCTGCTGGCGAATTGGATGTAAGATTAAATGCGCCAGTTTGGATCGACCCTATAATGTTACGATTGTTTGCAATCATTTTATAGATCGAATCTTTAAATCGTTGTACTAGACGTTGGTTGCCTGTAGGGTATTGTGTCGCAGAACTGTCCGGAGAAACCGTAAAGACATCAGTAAACTTTTGAAGAACTGTCTGCTGAAAGTCGCGCATAGACCGCGAAATCCCTTCATCTCTCCGCTGATTGTTTGCCCGGTCTATGAAATCGGGATCGGCTACCATTAAGTTCTGTGCGAAGCTAATCAGACTTTTCTGGAATCGAATTACCGCATCTTGATAGTATGATTTTCCGGCATCTTTGGTATCGGGAGAGCTAGTTAAGACATTACTTGCAAAATTAAGTGCTTTAGCGCCAAGGTATTCCTCGGTAAAGAGCCAAAGAGATAGCCCGAGCGTCACGAGCCCGCCCAGGAGTAGTAACACTAAGTACTCAGCGGCTTTACCCAACACGCTTTTAGTAAACTCTTTTGTTACTTCGGTACCTTTCCATAATGTCTTCTCATCCGACATTTTATGTTCTCCAAAGATAGCTTTAGGTGTGCACCATGTTGGCGCCGTCTGCTTCACTTCGGTCCGAAGACTTTACAATCTCATCAGTTCTTCCCACTGGCGGGTCACGGACCACGTCCTGCACCTTCGGCATCCCAGCGCAACTAGTGATAGAATTCACACAGATGATACCCTCCGTAGCTCTCGTCATGCCAGCGAAAGCGGGGCACCCAGAGCGACCAATCGCCGAGTTCGTGGCCCTGGGACCCTCGCTTCCGCGGGGCGACGGGGAACAGGACTGGGAACCATCTGTCTGGATCGTACCACTAGATTGCCTCTCTTCCATGACATGGCAGACTTGATCGACGGCCGACAAAGCGGTTGTTGTCACTCCCCAGCTTCCGCCCGCCAGCGCATATTCGATGAGCCTCCGCATCCTAACAGCTATGGAGGATCAATGGCGAGATTACCCATTTGTCAAATAAAGTACGACAATCAAACGATTTTTGCAACTGAGTTGGGATCAGGCTGCTTCGAGTGTAGCCGCCCCTGCTGAGCGGGAACGGCGGCCAACGATCCTTCCCTATTTGCGCGACGCGCGAGACAGCGGGTTGATGTTTTACGGCACCACGCCCGCCTGGATCGGGCAGAGCGCGGCTCGCTCAGGGGTTCTAAGCCTAGCGAATTGGCAGTCGAACAACCCACCAAGGCTCAGCTGGCGGTCAACCTTCGCGCCGCCACGGAAATGGGCCTGACAATCCTGCGGTCGTTCCTTGCCCGCGCTGGCGAGGTCATCGAGTAATGAAGGCTGAAGTTCCGCTTTTCACCCGACTGAGACCTTTGGACCGGCACCGAGCAATGACTGAAGTGGGCATAAGCGGCCGAAGCCGTCACGGGTGACGAGTGACCGCTAACGGAACTGAGAGCTGGTAGCCGTTCAAGAGCATGGACCAACACCATGACTGATTAACGTCGGCTACTCATTGAGTGCCGTTCTATGCTTGATATTTCGACAAATTGCGATTATGATATTTTCTGAGCGAATCCGTTGGCTGGGACCGGTTGGTATGAGACAATCTTGGCTGGTGATGCTGAACAGCGGTCCGCTTGCGGGCGACCATATCCGGCATGCTGGCGTTCGACAGCAACCTGTGCGAGAAACCTCGCTGTTATTTTGCTGCAGAAGCAGCGACGCGGTAACATTCAACTAAATCCGACGTTGTATCCAATCCGGACAGAGGACCCCGTGATATGACCGACACCCCCACCTACCGCGAGATCGGCGTCAGCCGTGATGGCCTCGTCGCCACCGTCGAGATGCGCCGGCCGCCGCACAATTTTTTCGACAGTGCGCTGATTGCCGAAATCGGCGATGCCTTCGAGCGGCTCGATGCCGATCCGGAATGCCGGGCGATCGTGCTGGCCGCCGAAGGCCGCTCGTTCTGCGCCGGCGCCGACTTCTCCAAGCGCATGGATACCGGCACCGTATCGGAGGGAACCCGCAGCGCCGCCGGGCGGCATCTCTACAAAGAGGCGATCCGCCTGTTCCGGACCCGGAAACCAATCGTCGGCGCGGTGCATGGCGCCGCGGTCGGCGGCGGGCTCGGCCTCGCGCTCGTCCCTGATTTCCGGGTCACCTGCCAGGAGGCGCGGTTCAGCGCCAATTTCAACCGCCTCGGCTTCCATCCCGGCTTTGGCTTGACCGCGACCCTGCCGCGGCTCGTCGGCGCCCAGCAGGCGGCGTTGCTGTTCTACACCGGCCGCCGCATCCCCGGCGACGAAGCGGTGCGCATCGGCCTCGCCGATCTGCTGGTGCCGCAGGCCGAGGTGCGCAGCGCCGCCCAGGCCTTGGCGCTCGAAATCGCGCAATCGGCGCCGCTCGCGGTCATGTCGACGCGCGAAACGGTGCGCCGCGGGCTGATCGATGCGATCGAGGCCGCCACCGAGCGCGAGCTGGTCGAGCAGGACTGGCTGCGCCGCACCGAAGACTTCGCCGAGGGCATCAAGGCGATGGCCGACCGCCGCCTGCCCGATTTCCGAGGCCGCTGATCGCCGGCATCAGAACCGATGGCGCAGCGCCGCCGCAGCGAGACGCCAGCTCTGCAACGGGTCGCGATGCCTCAGCGCCGGGTCGAACGGATCATGCCCGGCGCGCTTGAGCCGCGTCAGCGACCGCTCCGCGACCACCGCCGGCAGCAGCGCGGGGAGCGCCTCGCGCTTGACCGCACCACGCCGTTCGCGCGCTGCCCGCAAATGGCGCTCTGCGGCTGCCGCGATCTCGGCGACCGCGGCGCTCAGCGCGGTAGAGCTACGCAGCCCCCGATGATCGTCAAAATCAAGCCCGGCGCGCCCGGCAATATCGGCCGGGATAATCGGCCGCCCCGACGCGACCAGCAGCGGCAGCGCCCGCAGCAGGCCGGCCAGCGCATAGGCGATCCCGATATGATGCCCGGCCTCGCGCGCGGCGTGGTCGCTCGCGCCCAGGGCCTCCAGCGCAAGATAGATCAGCTGCGAGGAAGTCCCCTCGGCATAGGCTTCGAGCGCGGCGAGACTCGCCGGCGGGTCTTCGTCGTAATCGGCCTCGCGCGCGTCGATCAGCCGGTCGAAATGGACGCGCGTCAGTCTCCGCGCGCGGATCGCGACGGTCAGAGCTTCAACGATGTCGTCGCGGCGGGGACGGGTGTTTTCATACGCGGCGGCGATGTTTTCGCGCCACCATTGGAGCCGGATGCGGCCCAGCATCGGCTGGGTAGCGGCTTCGCGCACCCTTGCAATCTGGTAATTGAAGGCGTAAAGCGCGAACAGCGCCTCGCGGCGCGCGGCCGGCGCAAACAGCGCGGTCTGGAACCGGTCGCGGTCGTGACGGCGGGTGATCGCCGCGGCCGGCGACAGGTGCTGCGGATCGCTGGAACGCTGGCTGTGAACGGACGTTTCTCCATCAAGCTTTCTCAACATAACCTGGGATGGTCGCCATGGCTTTCGAACTGCCGCCCCTGCCCTATCCGAAAAACGCGCTCGCACCGCACATGTCGGAACAGACTTTCGATTTCCATTACGGCAGGCACCACCAAGCCTACGTCACCAACCTCAATAATCTAATCAAAAACTCACCGCTCGAGCGCCAGTCGCTCGAAGACCTGATCAAAGGAAGCTACAAGGATACGACGAAGACCGGCATATTCAACAACGCCGCCCAGGTGTGGAACCACACCTTTTTCTGGAGCTCGATGAAACCGCATGGCGGCGGCGCGCCGAGCGGTAATCTCGCCGCGGCGATCACCCGCGATTGCGGCGGCCTCGACAAGTTCAAGGAGCAATTCAAGGCGACGGCGGTGGGCCAGTTCGGCAGCGGCTGGGCCTGGCTTGTCGCCGACAAGGGTCAGCTCAAGATCGTCGGCACGCCGAACGCGGTCACCCCGTTGGCCGAAGGTCAGACCGCGCTCCTGACCTGCGACGTGTGGGAGCACGCCTATTACCTCGACTACCAGAACCGCAGGCCCGATTTCGTCCAGGCTTTTCTCGACCATCTGGTGAATTGGGATTTTGCCGCCCAGAACCTGGCAAAGGCGGGCTGACCAAGGACCGATTTTCGCGGAGATGCCCCGCTTCGGCGGGGCTCTTCTCAAAGTTGGGCGCCGATTGTCGTCCGGTCGGCCCGCCGAATTCAGGCGGATCGCGGGGTCGACCGAGCCGAACCTGACGATCGCCGCCTCGAGGCGAGGATGGCGAGGGCAAGCACGCCGAGACCGGTAATGGCAAGGCCCGCGCGTTCTGTGCCGAGTCTCTCCCAGGACGCCGCGACCCGGTGCGTGCCTGCCGGTAAATCGAGGGATATCAGCCCCGTCGCAGGGTCAGAGGCGGTCGGCACAGCCGCGCTGTCGACCGTCACCTGCCATGCGGGAAAGGCAAAGAGCGGCAAGCGTAGATGGGCCGGCTGCGCACCAGATACAGCCCAGGCCTGCAGCCGACTGCCCGCTTCGATCGTGCGACAGGCCAACATCTGTTCTCGGCACTCGGCCGCGAGGCCGCCGGCGCGATAATAATCCTCCCAATGCTCTCCTTGGCCGGCGAGCCGATATTCGGCCTGCCCGCGATACGGCGCCGTCTCGTCGACGGACAGGTGAAGCGGCTTCCCGTCGATCAGCAGCATCTTCGCGCTCAGCAACCCCGTGGTCGCGAAACCCAATGCCAGCGGCAGCACCAGAACCAGTTTCCGCGGCCAGGGCTGTCCCATGCGCCGAGAATCCCACAACGCGAGAAGGTTAGCCACGAGACCCGTCGCCGACGTAACGTAAATGAAGCGGTGCGGAAACTGGACCATGCGCAGCGGCGTATTCAGCAACCACAATGGATAGGAAAGCTCGCTCGCCAGCACCAGCGACGCCCACGATACCGCCAGCATCAGCAGCAACGCCTCACCCAGCCGATCCGACACATCTCTGCGCCGACGCGCATGCCAGCTTGCGGCAGCAACCCCGAGCAGCGCTACCGCCGGCACTATCCATTGGAAGGAGAACCAACGCATGCCGAAGATAAGGCTGGTTACGGTGGGGAAGGCAAAAGCGTTCCACGGCGTGTAGGCCGTCGTCCAAACCTTGGGCGATATCAAACCCATCGAGCCGATGGCGGGGCCCAGGTAAAACGCGGACAGCGCGAGACCAAATCCGGCGGAAACAAACCACGAGACCGCCCGCCGGCCGGCCCGCTCGCCGCTTTCGGAGCGCCGGACAAAACGCAAACACATGAAACTGAAACAGATCAGCGCCATCAGCGCCGAGACGATGTGGGTCAGCACAAGCACGGCAACGGCGAGGCTCGCCGGAAGATCGACCCAGCGCTCAAACGCGCCAGGACGCAATGCATAATATGTAAGCGCAACGAGTGCAGCGAAGCCCACGGCCCACGGGAAACCATTAAAGTAATAGAACAGCATGAAGATCATCGGCACCCACTGCAAGAGCACAGCGCCGACGAGCGCGTGAACGTCGTTCGCAAACAGCCGCAGCAATCGCCAGCCGTAGAACCCAGTGAGTAGTGTCGAGATGACAAAGACTATCCGCATCGCCTCCCACGTGTTGGGCGTCAGGAGTCGAACTGCGCCACAGATGTAGTAGAAGAGCGGCGAATAATAAAGCAGCGCGACCTCGCCAAGACCGAAATTGCCCCGCCACATCCAGTGCGGATATAAATCTCCGTCTCTCAAAGCCTCGGCGAACTGTACCGTCCACGGATAGTGGGAATTGAAATCTTGGTTGCGAACACCGACGTCGAACAGGATACCGGGGGCGTGCGCGAGCAGAGCGGACGTCAGGAGAACGCCGAGTGCTCCCAACCACAAGGCAAGGGGTCGAGCCATCATGGTGCAATTTCTATGCGCGTCGAGAGCGGGCATGCTGGCGCCCGACTGCTAGCGTTGGGCCTGCAAGTCACGACAGAATTGAAAGGAGCCATTTACCATCCTCGGCCGGCAGCAACGCTTGATCGTGGCGCTCTGTCATCCCCGGTGCCCTGGTGATGTCGGACATTCGATCGGGCGCCACGCGTAAATTAGGATATCAAGGTGCTTGTCCGAAACTAGACTTCCCTGATTTAAATTTATGTGAGCAGCGATACGATCACCCAGCGGAGAGAGTCCGTACCGCTTCTGCCGGTTCGCCGTTTTCGAGAAGGTTTATCTCCACCGCACGCCTCGCGCGTGGACGTGGTTTTGGCATCGAAGGCTCCTTTTTATCCTCGACCTCCGAACCCGCCCGATGTAACCGTTGCCGGATCGACTTGGCAGTCTTGAGCGGCATCGCGAACCCGGGGGCGAATTGTCGACTTTCCCGATGGCGAACTCGATTACGACCCGGGCGCGGGCGCCGCTGCGGCTCGGCTTGGCCGGTGGTGGAAGTGATCTTTCCCCCTATTGCGACGAGTTTGGCGGCGCGGTTCTCAATACGACGATTGACCGTTTCGCTTACGCCTTCATTAGTCCTCGCGACGATGGGCGGTTGGTGTTTTGCGCCAAGGATTTAGGCCGGCAGGAAGTATTGTCGGCGAAACCGCTGCTGCCGGAGGCGACGCTCCGGCTACACCGCGGGGTCTATGAGCGCATGGTGCGCGACTACAACAACGGGCGGCCGATCGCAGCGACGATTACCACGACCGTCGACGCGCCCGTAGGTTCGGGCCTCGGCTCGTCCTCGGCGTTGACGGTCGCGCTCGTCGACGCGTTCAGGGCTTGCCTGGGCCTTCCCCTCGGTCAGTATGATGTCGCCCATCTGGCCTTTGAGATCGAACGGATTGATCTCGCCCTTGCTGGCGGCAAGCAGGACCAATATGCTGCGGCGTTTGGCGGAACGAACTTCATCGAATTTCTAGCGAACGACCGGGTAATTGTTAACCCGTTGCGGATTTCAGAGGACGCGCGAAACGAGTTCGAGTCCTCGCTGGTTATCTGCTTCTCGGGCAGCTCGCGTGATT
Organism: uncultured Alphaproteobacteria bacterium; assembly: GCA_963785565.1. Lineage (GTDB taxonomy): Bacteria > Pseudomonadota > Alphaproteobacteria > ATCC43930 > CGMCC-115725 > AP-15. The sequence goes on from CAWAVV010000043.1 coordinate 8,683, forward strand.
CGGCCGAGATCATCGAGCAACAGACAACTCACTTGGCTGAACATAGCGCCCCCACCATCGAGGCGATAGACCAACTCAAAGCCGACGCCATCGCCATGAAGCGCGCGTTGCTTGAGGGCGATATCAAAGTGATGGCGCGGATTCTCGATGATTCGTGGGCGGCGAAAAAACGGACCGCCGCAAGCGTCTCGAACGAGCACATCGACCGCCTGTGCTCCGTAGCGTTTACCAATGGCGCGCTTGCGGGCAAGATTTCAGGCGCCGGGGGCGGCGGGTTTCTGATGTTCATCGTGGCCCCCGAGGACCGCTTCGAACTGATTAACGGATTGAATCGAGCCGGCGGTGAAGCCGGACCCGTGAAGCTGACGGATCGTGGTTGCGCGACATGGCAAGTGCGGCGATAGCCTCGATCGTCGATTATCTCGCGCAGTCTCGCGACGCGGTCCAGGCGGCGATCGACGGCGACGCCGTCCTGGCGGCAGCCGAGGCGATCGTCGATCGGCTGGTCGAGGCGATCGCGGCCGGAAGAAAGGTGCTGTTTGCCGGCAATGGCGGCAGTGCCGGAGATGCCCAGCACCTGGCCGGCGAGTTTCTCTCCCGGCTCAATTACGACCGCGCTCCGCTCGCCGCCATCGCGCTCACCACCGACAGCTCGGTGCTGACCGCGATCGGCAATGATTACGGCTATGACCGGGTATTCGAGCGGCAGGTGCTGGGTCTTGGGGTTGCCGGCGATGTGCTGATCGCGATCTCGACCTCGGGGCGCTCGCCGAACATCCTGCGCGCGATCGAGGCGGCGCGGTCCACGGGTTTGGTCGTCATCGGCTTTACCGGCAGGGGCGGGGGAGAGATGGCGGCGCGTTGCCATCTCTGCCTCTATGCGCCGGCTGATGCGACGCCGCTGATCCAGCAACTCCATATCACCGCCGGCCACGTTATCTGCGGGCTCGTCGAGGAGCGGCTGTTTCCGAAACTGGATCAGCCTCAGCGGCTTGCCGACCGCGCCGGATGATTCGTCAGGCGGTCATACTCTGTGGTGGCCTTGGTACCCGGCTCGGCGCGCTGACGGTGCGAACGCCAAAACCGTTATTGCCGATCGACAAGGCTCCGTTTCTCGACGTCTTGCTATTCGAACTCGGCCGCCATGGCCTGAAACGTATCGTGCTACTGGCCGGGTTCGAGGCGAACCAGCTCGCGGCCTACGCCCAATCGACGGTCTTGAAGAGCCAGTTGGGCCTCGATATCGAGGTGATGATCGAGCCGGAGCCGGCCGGCACCGGCGGCGCGCTATGGCATGCGCGCGGCCTGCTCGACGACAGCTTCCTCCTGCTCAACGGAGATTCGTGGTTCGATATCAATCTCCTGGATCTTGGTTGGCGAGTGGCCGATGCCGGCCCCGCGCTCGGCGTCATTGCGCTGCGGTCTCTTGCCGACGCGGTACGGTTTGGGACGGCCGAGCTGGCGGGCGACCGGATTATTGACTTCGCCGAGCGGCCGACGCGGCCAGGCGCCGGGCTTGTCAGCGGAGGCGTCTATGCCTTCCGTAAGGCGCTGGTCGACCACCTCGGCCCGCGCTGTTCGCTTGAGCGCGATGTCTTTCCGCGGCTTGCCCGGGCCGGCCGCCTGCTCGGCGCCGAATACGACGGCTTTTTCATCGATATCGGCGTGTCGGCCGACCTGGCACGGGCTAGGGATGAAATCCCGAGTCGGCGGCGCCGGCCGGCGGCCTTTCTCGACCGCGACGGGGTGCTCAACTACGACGATGGGTATATCGGCTCGATCGCCCGCTTCCGTTGGATCGAGGGCGCCAAATCTGCGGTCAAGGCGCTCAACGACGCCGGGCTGTTTGTATTCGTTGTTACCAATCAGGCCGGTGTCGCGCGCGGTTTCTATTCCGAGGAAGATGTTCGCGCCGTCCATGCCCACCTCGCGGTAGAACTGGCCGCGGGTGGTGCACATATCGACGATTTGCGCTATTGCCCGTTTCACCCGGACGCCAGCGATCCCGCCTACCGCCGGGCGAGCGACTGGCGCAAGCCGGCCCCCGGCATGCTTCTCGATCTGCTCGACCACTGGCCCGTCGACCGCGCCCGCAGCTTTCTGATCGGCGACAAGGAGAGTGACCTCGCCGCCGCCGCGGCCGCCGGGATCGCCGGGCATCTTTTCCCCGGCGGCAACATTGCCAGTTTCGCCGCAGGGCTCGCCAAGGCCGACAGCCGACAATAAGATGCCAATATCGCTGGACGATGACGGTTGAGACGGCCTGGGCGACTGCGCGAAGTGCTCTCTCCTCTAACCTCCCGCAGTTCCACCGACCCTCAGCCTATGCAGCTCACATTATCAACTTTTCCGGCCAAATTTAAGCTGCAGTACCCAGAAGAAACCAGCCATCAAGAGCGATAGGTCTAGCTTTGACGTACCTCTCTTCCGGTCGATGAACTGGATAGGTACTTCACAAATCCTTATCTTTTGGTTGACAGCGCGAAAAAGCGTTTCGTGCACGATGGAAAAACCCGGAGACTGCAACGATTCCGGATGGATCATGCGCAACGCCTCGCTACTGAAACACCGAAAGCCGGAGTTAGTATCCGCTACCGGGAAGTGAAGCAGAGTTCGGGCATAAAAATTGGCGGCTTTTGTCAGCCAATAGCGCCAGCCGGGACGGTCCGCATCGCTGCCACCCGGGACTAGTCGCGAACCTATAGCCAAGTCGCAATCGGCCATGGCCCTGAGAAGCTCGGGGATGTGTTTCGGCTGATGGGAAAAATCACCGTCCATCTCGACGACGAAATCCGCGCCGGACTGCAGCGCGAAAAGAAAGCCATCGCGCCCCGCCAAGCCGCGACCCGCCGGCCCCTCGCGCTCTATCAAGAAGAGCCCCTGGTGGCTCGAAATCAACCGACGGACGACCTCGCCGGTGCCGTCGGGACTTTGATCATCGACGACTACGGCTTCGATCCGTGGGATCGGAAGCCGGAGGATTTCCTCAATAAGATCAACGATATTTTCTCGCTCATTGTAGGTCGGAATGACGACCATCACTTTAGGAGCGCTCATCTCAGGCGAGCTCCGGTGACCACGAGTTGCGACGGAATTGGGCGGAACCCATTTGCCATCCTCAGCCGGCAAGGAACGGCACCCCCTCGATCGCGGCGCTGTATCATACCTGGACGCGTTTATATCTGACTAACTCAGCGTCTCCGGTAGCACATCAGAGGTGAACGCCGCGATCGAGCAGCACCGCGGTATATTGCCGGTAGGTCATGCCGAGAGCCTGCGCTCGGGCGAGGCGGGCCAGTGCGACCTCGCGCGGCGGGGTCTTCCACGCCTGCGCATGAGCTTTTCTCCAGCAGAATGCCCGCCAGCCGGCTCCCGGATCGAGCGGCGGCCCGCGATTATGGCCAAGGCCGGGGGAAACAAAAGCCGCGCCGGCATAGACTGGCGCCATCGCGGCTCCTCCGATGGTCCTTTATCGGCGATCAGGCAGGGATTGCGCCAACCCTCGGATCGGCGTTGTTGCTCGCAAGGTCCACACACACGAAGCCCCGCGCGTGGCGGGGCTTCAACAAAAGAATCTGAGAAAGATTACCTGTTTTGGCCGGTTTGCATCCGCTTCTGCTGGTTTGTCTCTGCATTCGCACGGAACACCTGATCGGTTAGCTGTTTTTGCTGCTCGGGCATCGCGTTATAGAGGGTGTCGAAGGCCGGAACCAGCTTTTGTAGGTGCTGGGCGTGGGCCTCGGCAATCTGCTCGTAGGACTGCATGTTCTGCACCGCGTTCATCGTCGGGTACTGCTGAGCGCGCTGCATGAACGCCTGATCCATGTCGCGGGCATTTTCGCGCATGACCTGGGCAAATTGATCCCATTGCGGCTGCTCGGCCGCGGTGATGCGCAGTTGCGCATGCAGCTGCTTGATGTGGGTCTCGACACGCTGTTCGGCAGTGTTACCCGGCGCGGGCTGGGTCGCTAATGGTGAAGCCGTCGTGGCGGCCGGCGGCGTGACCGGCGCCGGCGCCGTTGTGGATTGTGCCAGCGCCACTCCGGGCAATGCCAGCAACGCGGCCATCGCCGCCGAGGCCAAATAGTTCGATCGGATCGATTTCATCGAATGCTTCCTCGCTGTCATGTTGCCCGCTGCTCGGCAAAAGTTGCCGGCCGCGCGGCGGGCTGGGTGGGGTTGGTCCGGCCCTTGGCCGTGCTGTTCGGTCAATACCCGTAGTAGACTGGCGGCGGCGGCGCGTAATAGCTGTTCGGGTACCCGTAATAGACCGGCGGCGGCGGCGCGTAGTAATAAGGGTTGTAGCCACCCGACGCGATCGCCGCCCCGACCCCGAGGCCGACGAGCCCGCCGGCGATCGCAGCGCCGACGGCGGCTCCGCCGCCGCCCCCGCGGTGATAATTTCCATGCCAGCCGCGATGCCAGTCGGCCGCATTAGCGGCGGGCGCTAACGCGAGAGCCGAAGCAACCGCGGCGGCAGTCAAAAAACGTGTATGCATGGCAATGCTCGCCTCGCTTGTGACGGGGTATGCTGAAAACCCCCGCAGGGGGCGCGTGGTTCCCGATAACGCTTCCGATATATCGCGCCGCGCTGTTATGCCGACTGCGGTTGGTACCCTCGCGCCCCGGTTGAACCGTCAGCGCGGCGGGATCAGCGCCGCGGCGACGCGGCGGTCCTCAGAGACCAGCACGTTATAGGTGCGGCAGGCAGCGCCGGTGTCCATCGGCTCGAGCGAAATTCCGGCCGCGCGCAGCTTGGCGCGCAGCTCCCCGGCGACCGCCGCCATACCGCTGCCGAGCCCGAGCAGCAGGATCTGCACGCCGCCGTGCTCGACGACCGGCGTCAAGCTCTCCCAGTCGACCGCTGCCGCGTCGATCGGTGTCCACCGCAAGGTCAGATCGGGGAAAACCAGCAGGGGCCCGCGCCAGATCACCCCGGCCACGCGAAACCCGGTCGGCCCGTAACGCTCGATGACCTGCCGGCCAGCCGGGACGATCGGGGTCAGATCCATCGTCACCGCATCGGCTACCGAGCCCGGGATACCGGAGCTTTGGCCACCTCATTCGATCGCGCGACGGCCGCTCGCTTCGGCCGCACGTAGTAGATGACCGGAGCGGCGATGAACAGCGACGAATAGGTGCCGATCACGACCCCCCACAGCATCGCGATGCTGAACCCGCGGAGCACTTCTCCGCCGAGGAACAGCAGCGACAGAACCGCCAGCGCCACGGTGCTGACGGTCAAGATCGTGCGCGACAAGGTCTCGTTTAGAGCGAGGTTGATCAGTTCGCCAAACGGCATCGTGCGGTATTTGCGCATGGATTCGCGGATTCGGTCGTAGATTACGACGGTGTCGTTGACCGAATACCCGGCGACGGTAAGGATCGCCGCCAATGTCGTCAGGTTGAATTCGAGGTGGAACAGCGCGAACAGCCCGACCGTGGTAACCACATCGTGCAGGGTCGAAATCATCCCGCCGATGCCAAACTGCCATTCGAAGCGAAAGGCGATGTAGAAGGCGATGGCGACCAGGGCGAGGATGGTCGCGATCACGCCGGCGCGGATCAACTCGCCGCCCACCGTCGGGCCGACCACCTCGATCCGGCGATATTCGATCCCCGACCCCAGCGCCTGGCGCGCCAGCCCGACCACCCGCTCCTGCGCCGCGTCGCCGCCTGGCTGGCGCGGTAGCCTAATCAGCACATCGCTCGGCGGGCCGAAGCCTTGCAGGGAGACATCGCCGATATGTAGCGCGTCGAGCTTTTGCCGCATGTCGGCAAGGTTTGCCGGCCCCGGCGTCGCCCGTACCTCCATCTGAGTGCCGCCGACGAAATCGATCCCGTAATTGAGCCCAACGGTCAGAAACAGGACGATCGACGACAAGGTCAGCAGCGTGGAAAGGGCAAAGCCGAGCTTGTGCCACTTCATGAAGTCGATCTTCGGCGTGCGCCGGATGACGATCAGCGGTCTCAACATGGCGCGATCACAGCAAAATGGCCGGTCAAATCGGTATCGCGCGCGGCTTCCACCGGCGCGCCCAGGTCACGATCTGCAGCCGGGTCACCAGGATTGCAGAAAACAGCGACGTCAACACACCGATGCTGAGGGTCACGGCAAAGCCTTTCACCGGCCCCGAGCCGAGCCAGAACATCAGCGCGCCGGCGACCAGCGTCGTCACGTGGCTGTCGACGATCGTGCCAAACGCGCGCGTGAACCCGGCGTCGAGCGACGACAGTATCGTCCGCCCGGCCCGCACCTCCTCGCGGATGCGCTCGTAGATCAGCACGTTGGCGTCGACTGCCATGCCCATCGTCAGCGCGATGCCGGCGATCCCCGGCAAGGTCAAGGTGGCGCCGAGCAACGACAGGCTGCCCAGCATCAGGCAAAGGTTGAAAAATAAGGCAATGTCGGCAAATACACCGAACAGCCCATAAAACAGAATCATGAAGACAACAACCAGGGCCACCCCGACGAAGCACGCCGTTGCACCCGCATGGATCGAATCGGCGCCGAGGCTCGGGCCGACGGTGCGCTCCTCGAAAATCGTGATCGGTGCCGGCAGGGCGCCCGCCCGCAGCAACAGGGCAAGGTCGCTCGCCGATTGGACCGTGAAACTGCCCGAGATTATGCCTGACCCTCCGAGGATCGCCTCGCGGATGACCGGCGCGCTGATCACCTTGTTGTCGAGCACGATCGCAAACGGCTTGCCGACGTTCTCGCGGGTCGCCTCGGCGAAACGTTTGGCACCGTCGGCGTCGAAGCGGAAGCTGACGACCGGCTCATTGCCTTGGAAGCTCGGCTGGGCGTCGACGAGCGTGTCGCCCCCGACCATCACCCGCCTGCGCACGACATAGCTCTCGGGCCCGATTCGCACGGCTTTCGCTTCTTCGGCGGGCAGGATCTCGTCGCCGGGCGGCAGCCGGCCGCTGCGCGCATCCTCCAGCGAAGCACCAGTGTCGACGAGTTGAAAGGTCAGCTTCGCGGTACGCCCCAGCAGCGCCTTGACGTGCTCGGGATCGGAGATGCCGGGTAATTGCACCAGAATGCGGTCTTCGCCCTCGCGCTCGATCGTCGGCTCCTTGATCCCGGTCTCGTCAATTCGACGGCGGATAATCTCAATCGACTGGTCGACGGCGAGGCGCCGCCTCTGATCGGTCGCGACCGCACTGAAGCCTACCGTCCCGGCTCCGTCGGGCGCGATGGCTACGGTCAGGTCTGGATCGATCTTGGCCAGCGCCTGGCGCGCATCGTCGATCCGTCCCGGCTCGCGGATCGCGAACACGATCGCATCCCCTTTTACGGCGAGGCCGGTATAGCCGATATTGGCGTCGAGCAGCGCGCTGCGGACATTGTCGATTATCGAGTTGAGGCGCTCGCGCTGCGCCGCCGCAACATCGACCTCGAGCAAAAGATACGAGCCTCCGCGCAGGTCGAGCCCGAGCGCAACCTGTCTACGCGGTACGAAGTCGGGCAGCCGGGCAAGAAGTGCCGGGCTGAACAGATTCGGCGCCGACAGCAGGACGCCGAGCGCGCAGATCGCGCAGATCAGCAAAATCTTCCAATTCGCGAAATACAGCATGCCGTCAATTCCGCGGGCTACCGCCACCGAGCCGGGTGCGAGCGCGATACTGCTGGCCGTAACCCGATGCCGCCATCTTCCCGAGATCCAGACCTATACCGACGGCCACCCCACAGCTAATACCCAGGCGCCCAATGCCAATAATAGCCCCCCGGAGGATAGGGCGGACGCGCCTCGCGAGGTGGCGAGGGTGACGCCGTTCGATGTTATCGGCAACCCGGCGCGGTGTTTGCGCGCGACGCTCACTCCTTGGTGTCCACCTTCGCCCGCGCTTGCTCCTTCTGTTTGGCAGCCTCGCGCGCGGCGGCCGGGTCGGGCTTGGCGATAACGTTGGTGATCGTGCTGCGCACGACGCGCACACGCACGCCGTCGGCGATATCGACAACGACCTCGTCCGGACTGTCGACTCGAACCACAGTGCCGATGATACCGCCGCCGGTCACCACCCGGTCCCCGCGCCGCAGCGCGTCGAGCGTTGTCCGGTGATCCCTGGCCTTTCGCTGTTGTGGGCGGATCAGCAGGAAATAGAACACGACAAAAATCAGCACCAGCGGCAGAAATTGGATCAGCGCGCTCTGATTGTCGAACAGACCCGACAGGCCGGTTCCCTGGGCATAGGCGGTAGAGATCAGCATCGGCCTCGAGCCTTGAGATCATGCGCCGCGCCGCCACCGGCAGGCGCGCCTACCGGTAGCGGCAAATGATGGACCCGCGCGGCACGCGGATAGGTACGCGATGCCTGGTTAAAGAGCAATGGTCGGGTTTTGCGCACATTTCCTGCGCCGCACGCCCTGTGATAGCGTCCGCGCCCCTATTTCAGCTCGAGCCGGAGCCGTTGATAGACCGATGACCACCGCGGATTTGCTACCCCTGCTTCAGCGGATTGCCGATACTCTCGAACGTCTCGCCCCGGCACTGACGCCGCCCGTCGATCTCGACGCTGCCGACGCCTTCGTGTGGCATTCCGATCGCTGCGGGCTCGAGCCGGTACGCGAGGTCAACCGCATCGACATCGGTCTGTTGCGCGGGATCGACCGGGTGCGCGACATCCTGCTCGACAATACCCGGCGCTTTGCCGCCGGGCTGCCCGCCAACAACGTGCTGTTGTGGGGGGCGCGCGGCACCGGCAAGAGCTCCCTGGTCAAGGCCGCCCACGCCGCGGTCAATGGCGAGCAGCCGCACGCCCTTGCTCTAGTCGAGATCCATCGTGAGGATATCCCGAGCCTGCCGCGGCTGCTGTCTCTGTTGCGGCCGGCCGCGCGTCGCTGCCTGCTGTTCTGCGACGACCTCTCCTTCGACCGGCACGACACCAGCTTCAAATCCTTAAAGGCGGTGCTCGAAGGCGGCATCGAGGGCCGGCCCGCGAATGTCGTCCTCTACGCCACCTCGAACCGCCGCCATCTGATGCCGCGCGACATGATCGACAATGAGCGTTCGACCGCGGTCAACCCGGCCGAGGCGGTCGAGGAGCAGGTCTCGCTGTCGGACCGTTTCGGCCTATGGCTCGGCTTTCACAATGTCGACCAGGACACCTATCAGGCCATCGTGCGCGGGTATGCCGACCGTTACCGGCTCGATCTACCGGTCGAGCGGCTGACGGCCGAAGCCAACGAATGGTCGATCACCCGCGGCGCGCGCTCGGGCCGCGTCGCCTGGCAGTTCATCCAGGATCTCGCCGGCCGCCTCGGCAAACCGCTTTCCTGACCTCCGGCCTCGGCCCGGAGCGGGGGCTCAGCTCGCATCCGCCGGCTCGGCCGCCGCGGTCGGCAGCGGGGCCAGATAGTCGCGCGGATCGACCGGGTGTTTGCCCCGGCGCAATTCGAAATGCAATTGCGGCTCGCTGACATTGCCGGTCGAGCCGACCCGGGCGATAACCTGTCCGCGGGCGACCTTCTGGCCAGCCTTGACCAGGATCAGATCGCAATGGGCATAGGCCGAAATCCAGCCGTTCGGATGCTTGATCAGGATCAGGTTGCCATAGCCGCGCAACTCGTTGCCGGCATAGGCGACGACCCCGGTATCGGCTGCCTGCACCGGCGCGCCGCGCGCCGCGGCGATGTTGATCCCGTCATTGTGGGTGCCGTCCGGGCCGGCCCCGTAATTTTCTAATACGCGACCCCGAACCGGCCAGAGAAAGATACCGCTGCGTGACGCCGGCGGCGGCTCGGCGGAGGCCGTTGGGCCGGGAGCAGCCGAAGGCTGGTGCATCGGCTCCCCGGCCGCCGATGAAGCAGGTTCCGGAGCTGACCCTTTCGACGAGGAGGGGTTTTCGGTCGTCGATGGCGGCGGGACAGAGACCGGCGGGGTCAGCGCCGCTACCGGCGGGGCGGCAGTTGCCGGTGGCCCCACCGAGGATGCCGGGGGCGGACGGTCGAGCGGGATCGGCTGCACCGGCGCCGGTTCAGTCGGGGTCGGCGGTGCACCGATCGGCGCCTGAGTTGAGGGTTTCGGCGGCGTCGCCATGGCAACCGACGGACCAAACGAGCCCGGCTGGCCACCGCCGGGAATGATCAGGGCTTGTCCAACGAGGATGCGATAAGGCGGCGACAGGTGGTTCGCCTCGGCCACGACGTGCATCGGGACGTGATAGTCCTGGGCGATCTCCGACAAGGTCTGGCCGCGCTCTACGATCACCTGCGCCGGCGGCGGAGGCAATTCGTTGCCGCTGACGACGGGCGCCGGCTCTCGCGGCCCACACCCGGCGAGCAGCGAAGCGAGCAGAATTACTGAGCGCGCAACCCCTGCAACGCGCCGTGCGACACTGGCTTCCCCCATCTTTCCCCCCTTGCCCGCCCCCCGGCGTGCAAGCACTGCGTACTCTTGGTACTCGATGATCAGAACATGTCAACCCCGCGGCGTTATCTGCTGCCGCGGCAGCCCGCTGACCAGCGGTACGAACCGCACCGGACCCAGATCCTCGTTCACAAACCCGCTCTCGGTCCGGCGGATGCGCATCAGTTGCTGGTCGTGATGATCGGCCCCAACCGGCGCCACCAGCACCCCGTCCGGCGCCAACCCGTCGACCAGGATCGTTGGAATTTGCGCAGCCGCGGCGGTCACGATAACCCGATCGTAGGGCAGCTGCTCGGGCCAACCCTTGGCGCCGTCGCCGAATCGGTAGACGATGTTGTGCAGACCCAGCGCATCGAGGCGGCGCTCAGCCCCGCGCAGCAGCTCGCGATGACGCTCGATCGTAAATACCCGGCGGGCGAGACGCGCGAGGATCGCGGTCTGATATCCCGAGCCGGTGCCAATCTCGATGACGTTGTGCCGGTCGCCGACCAGGAGGGCCTCGGTCATCAGCGCGACCACGTAGGGCTGACTGATCGTCTGCCCGTCATCGATCGGCAGGGCGACATTTTCATAGGCCTGATCCGCAAAGGACGGCGGCACAAATTTCTCGCGCGGTGTCTTCTCGATCGCGCCCAGCACCCGCGGGTCGCCAATCCCGGCGCGCCGCAACTCCATCAACAGCCGCAGCTTCTTCTGTAGGAGGCCGGGCTCCGCCGCGGGCTCAACCATGAGGAGGCTCAGCCATGGCGCTCGATCAGCTTCTGCCCTCCCATATAGGGTTGCAAGGCCGGCGGGATGGACACGCTGCCGTCGGCATGCTGGAAATTTTCGAGGATCGCGATCAGGGTCCGGCCAACCGCCAGCCCGGAGCCGTTCAAGGTATGGACCGGCCTGGTCCCCCTGCCCTCGGCCGGGCGATAGCGCGCCTTCATCCGCTGCGCCTGAAACGCCCCGCAATTCGAGCAGCTCGATATCTCGCGATAGGTCGCCTGTCCGGGCAGCCAAACCTCGATGTCATAAGTCTTTTGCGCCGCGAAACCCCATATCGCCTGATGACAGCAGCATGATCCGATAGGCTAAGCCGAGGCGCTTTAGCACTTCCTCGGCGCAAGCGGTCATGCGCTCGTGCTCGGCCGCCGACTGTTCGGGTGTCGTCACCGAGACCAGCTCAATCTTCATGAACTGGTGCTGGCGGATCATGCCGCGGGTGTCCTTGCCGGCCGCCCCGGCCTCGGAACGAAAAGATGGGGTACAGGCGGTAAACCGCACTGGCAGGTCGCGCTCGTCGAGAATCTCGTCGGCAACGAGATTGGTCAGCGGCACCTCGGCGGTCGGGATCAGCCACAGGCCGTTGGTCGTGCGGAACATGTCTTCGGCAGACTTCGGCAGCTGGCCCGTGCCGAATACCGCCTCGTCGCGAACGAGCAATGGCGGCGACACCTCGATATAGCCGAATTCGTTTGTATGCAGATCGAGCATGAACTGGGCCAGCCCCCGCTCCAGGCGCGCCAGATCCCGCCGTAACACCACGAACCGCGATCCCGAGAGCCTTCCGGCTCGGCGAAAATCCATCAGTCCAAGACGCTCGCCGAGCACCTCATGCGCCGCCGGCTCGAAATTAAACAGCGGCGGCTCGCCCTCGCGGCGCACCAGCAGGTTGGCGGTCTCGTCGGCGCCGTCCGGCACTTCCTCGGCCGGCAAATTCGGCAGCCCAGCCAGGATATCGTCGATTTTCCCCCGTAGCCGCGCCGCCTCGGCGGCGGACGAAGCCTCGGCGTCGCTGTCTTCGGCAACCTGGCGCCGCAACGGCTCGATGTCCTCGCCGCGGCGTTTGGCTGCGCCGATGTCGCGGGCAATGCGGTTGCGCCGCGACTGCGCCTCCTGCACCCCCGTCTCCGCGGCGCGCCACGCACGGTCCAGCGTCAGCACCTCCTCCGCGCGCGGCGGCAAGCCGCGCCGGGCGAGCCCGCGATCGAATTCCTGCGGGTTGTCGCGGATCCATCTGATGTCGTGCATCGGCCAACTAAAACGCAAACGGAACACGGTCGTTATAGAAGGACGGCGACAACGCGTCCATTCGGCTCGCGCCGAGCGGACCTAACCCCGGCGAAATTTGCAGGAGGGCCTGCGTCGCGCCCGGGATGCCGTTTACCTCGCGTCGAATATGCCCTACCAAATCCTCATATACCGGATCGAGGTGCGCGCGGGAGGAAACGATGCTGGGATTGATGTCGGAGCGGCCGCTGCTGATCTCGTCGATCATCACCCATGCGGCGACCTATCACGGCGATGTCGAAATCGTCTCGCGCACCGTCGAAGGTCCGATCCACCGCTACACCTATCGCGACGCCGAGCGCCGCTCCAAGCAGCTCGCCCTGGCATTATTGCGGCTCGGTATTGAGCCCGGCGACCGAGTTGCTACGCTCGCGTGGAACACCTTTCGCCACGTCGAGCTTTACTACGCGATCTCCGGCATCGGTGCGGTTTGCCACACGATCAATCCGCGGCTCTTCGACGATCAGATCGTCTACATCGTCAACCATGCGTCCGACCGGCTCCTGTTCGTCGACACGACCTTCCTGCCGCTGGTCGAACGCCTGGCGCCGCGCCTTCCGCCCGACTGCCGGATCGTGCCGATGACCGATCCGGAGAATATGCCCGCAACCAAATTGCCGGTCCTGCCGTGCTACGAGCAGCTGATCGCGGCCGAAGACAAGGATTTCACCTGGCCAGAATTTGACGAGCGTACCGCCGCTTCGCTCTGCTACACCTCCGGCACCACCGGCCATCCCAAGGGCGCGCTGTACAGCCACCGCTCGACGGTGCTGCACGCCTTCGGCATCTCGCTGCCCGATGCGATATCGATCTCGGCCGCCGACGTTGTGTGCCCGGTCGTCCCGCTGTTTCATGCCTGCGGTTGGGGCATCCCGCATGCGGTGCCGATGAACGGCGCAAAGCTGGTATTGCCCGGACCACGTCTCGATGGGGCGAGCCTCCACGAGCTGTTCGAGGCCGAGGGCGTCACTTATGCCCTAGGGGTGCCGACCGTATGGCTGGGCTTTGAGGCATATCTGTCCGGGAGCGGCGCGCGCTGCTCCACCTTGCACCGGGTCCTCTCCGGCGGATCGGCGGTGCCGCCGTCGATGATCGAGGCCTTCGCGCGCCACGGCATCGATATGCGCCAGGGCTGGGGCATGACCGAAATGAGCCCGCTCGGCACGACGGCTGCCCTGAAAGCAAAGCACCGCGACCTCGATCCGCCGGCGCAGCTCGGCGGTCAAGACCAAGCAGGGCCGGCCGGTCTTTGGCGTCGAGATGAAGATCGTCGATGACGAGGGACAGGCCCAGCCGCACGACGGCAAGTCGATGGGTGAGGTGCTCGTGCGCGGCCCGTGGATCGTCAGCGGCTATTTCGAAGATGCCGAGGCAAGCGCCGCCTCGGTCGAGCCGGATGGCTGGTTTCACACCGGCGACATGGCGACGATCGACCCCGACGGCTATATGCAGATCACCGACCGGCGCAAGGACGTAATCAAATCGGGCGGTGAATGGATCAGCTCGATCGATCTCGAAAACGCCGCGATCGCCCATGACGACGTGGCCGAGGCCGCGGTCATCGCGATCCCCGACCCGCGCTGGGGCGAGCGGCCCTTGCTGATCGTGACGCCGCGCCCCGGCTGCAAGCCCGAGCGCGACCAGCTGATCGCCTTTCTCGCCCAGCAATTCCCGCGTTGGATGCTGCCCGACGACGTCGCGACGATCGACGAGCTACCCCATACTGCGACCGGCAAGGCAGACCGCAACCGGCAAAATCATGAAGACCCGCCTGCGCGAGATTTTCTGCAACCGGCCGGCGCCTACTTCTTGATTTTTATATTCCTTAAGAAAAACGTGTTCCACTTTTCCCGTCGGCTCGCTTCTACGCAGCTCATGACCTGCGCTCCGTTTCTATTTTTGTTTCTGTTGGCTGTCGGGCTTGAGCCATGTTCGTCCATTGCTTTTGCTGCCAGTCCAGCGCTTGATGCTCCTGCAAGCCCCGACCGTCCGACTATACGCAGCGAACTGCGAAGGGCAAACCGCGCGAGCGGTGTATGTGATTCCATACTCGGGCGTCACCCGCCCGGGACTGCAGAGGCAAATTCCGACGTGACCGCGTACGTGACGTGTATGTCGCGGATCGTATGGAAAGTCGCGCAAAACGGGAGTTATTCTGAAGCATTTGCGCTCGGTCTAGATTTTCAGACGGTTTTAGATATATCTACTCAGCTTACGCTTCCCCGTACCCCGCCCGATCGTTGATATCAGGCCTCGCCTTCCCCATCCTTCGGGAATGACACCCGTCGTCCGCTTCGCGCCGTCGCCGACCGGGTTTTTGCACATCGGCGGCGCCCGCACCGCGCTGTTCAACTGGTTGTTCGCGCGCCATCACGGCGGCGTCTTTCGGCTGCGCATCGAAGATACCGACCGGGTGCGCTCGACCCCGGAAGCGGTGGCGGCGATCATCGACGGCCTCGACTGGCTCGGCCTCGGCTGGGACGGCGAGATCGTCCATCAATCCGCCCGCGCCGTGCGCCATGCCGAGGGCGCGCGGCAAATGCTGGCCGCCGGCCGCGCCTATTATTGCTATTGCACCCCGGCCGAGCTCGCAGCAATGCGCGAGAAGGCGCGCGCCGAAAAGCGCTCGGTGCGCTATGACGGCACCTGGCGCGACCGCGACCCCGCCGAGGCCCCGCCGGGTGTGCCGCCGGTGATCCGCCTCAAGACGCCCAGCGGGGCTCCACCGGCGACCAGGCCACTTTCGGCCATATCTTCTGCAGACTCTACCCACTGACTGTGTTGGCTCAACAGGACTTCCCGAAAGTGCTGATATTTGGAAAGGATGAGGCCCGCTTTCACGCCCTTTTTGACGCCAAAGTTTAATGATGGTTCACCACTTGGCGACCGACGAAAGAGGGAACGCTAAATCGCCCCTGTTACCGTCCGCCAGACGGAGAATATATTGCTCAGTATTTTGATTTTACGCTGATCTTGCCACCGTGGTTTTCGATCTCAAAAGCGTATCGGTGATTGTCACAGTAAACGGTCATCCCTTCGCTGAAGATATAGGGGCAAATGCAATTAACAATGTGGCAGCTGAACCCGTTACCGGAGATTAAAGTCATCGCTGCCTGCTTTTGAGCTTCGCTCGGCGGCTTGGTGGTCGGACATGCGGGGCATTCCTCTGCCGCCGAAGGCCCGCCCAGCAGGACGGTGGCGACCCCGATGGTCAGCGTGCAGATGAAACCTGTCAGGAACGAGCCTGCCGCATGTTTTTCGGAAATGGGATACATTCACGCGTTCTCCCCTTGATGTTTCACCTTAGAACTGCACCTTCTACAGCATACGGTTTGTAGGCATTTAGCACGTAGGGTGGGTTGGAGCGCAGCCTAACCCACCGCCTCGGGCCGCGATGACGCGTTTTGCTGCGCTCAACCTCCATGCTGCGCTGCCCGCCGGGATTCCGAAATCGACTATTCTACATTGGCTAACCCGCGGGGCCGGTGGCGAATACCCGTCATCTTTGCGACAGCCAGGGGTTAGCGCGGGCTGAGGACTCAGGGGCCGGTAGGGCTTGACAGCGATCTCGCCTTCTCGCTGGCGCATCGCATGGGCATCGTGCCACGCCTGCATGTTCAACAGCGTTTCCATTTTCACGCCGAAAGCCTTCTCGATCCGCAGCGCCATTTCTGCCGACAAGGCCGCGTTGCCGTTGATCAGGTCGGACAGGGTGGCGCGGCGCACGTCCAGCGCCTTCGCCGCCTCACTCACGGTTAAGCCGAGTTCGTCGAGAATTTCCTCGCGGATGAACACGCCCGGATGCGGCGGGGCCATTGCTATCCTGGCGGGTGTGCGGCTCATTAGTGGTAGTCCTCCAGATCGAGATTGCAGACTTCGCCCTGCCGGATGTCAAAGGTCAGCCGCCAATTGCCGCTGACCGAAATGCTCCACGTTCCGGCACGTTCGCCTTTGAGCTGGTGAATGCGCCAGCCCGGCGGCCCGACAACGCCGCCCATGTCGGCCGCCGAGATCAGCACCGCGAGAATGTTGCGCAGCCGCCGCACAAGATCGTTGCGGAGTTCCCGGCTGTCGTCGTCTTCGATCAAGCGCAACAGGCCTCGGTGCCGGACGCTCCGAATGATCATGCGAGAATGTACGCCGCAACCGTACGATAGGCAACCACGACGACCTGCGGGCAGCGCTAAGTGGGATGCGTGGGCGGCGCCCGGTCCGACCGTGTTTCCTCGCATCGGTCCGTTGATATCGCCTCTTGCCTGCCCCATCCTTCGGGGATGACCGCCACCGTTCGCTTCGCGCCGTCGCCCACTGGTTTCCTGCACATCGGCGGCGCTCGCACCGCGCTGTTCAACTGGCTGTTCGCGCGTCATCACGGCGGCAGTTTCCGGCTGCGCATCGAAGACACCGACCGGGTGCGCTCGACCCCGGAAGCGGTGGCGGCGATCATCGACGGCCTCGACTGGCTCGGTCTCGGCTGGGACGGAGAGATCGTCCATCAATCCGCCCGCGCCGAGCGCCATGCCGCGGTAGCGCGGCAATTGCTGGAGGCCGGCCGCGCCTATCATTGCTATTGCACCCCGGCGGAGCTCGCAGCGATGCGCGACCAGGCGCGTGCCGAAAAACGCTCGGTGCGCTATGACGGCACATGGCGCAACCGCGACCCCGCCGAGGCCCCACCGGGTGTACCGCCGGTGATCCGCCTCAAGGCGCCCCAGCAGGGCGAGACGACGATCCACGACCGGGTCCAGGGCGAGGTCACGGTCGCCAATGCCGAACTCGACGACCTGATCATTCTGCGCGCCGACGGCAGCCCGACCTACAACCACTCGGTCGTAGTCGATGACCATGACATGGGCGTGACCCACGTGATCCGCGGCGACGATCATCTCAACAACGCTTTTCGCCAGACCCAGATCTACAAGGCGCTCAACTGGCCGGTCCCTGAATTTGCCCATCTGTCGCTGATCCACGGCCCCGACGGCGCCAAATTGTCGAAGCGCCACGGCGCGCTCGGGGTCGAGGCCTATCGCGAGCAGGGCTATCTGCCCGAAGCATTGCGCAACTACCTGCTCCGGCTCGGCTGGAGCCATGGTGACGACGAGATCATCTCGACCGAACAAGCGATCCGCTGGTTCGACCTCGATGCCGTCGGCCGCGCCCCGGCGCGCTTTGATTTCGCCAAGCTCGACAGCCTGAACGGGCACTATATCCGCACCGCCGATGACGCGCGCCTCGTCGCCTTGGTGGCCGAGCGGCTGGAGCACACCCTCGACCATCCACTTATCGAAGCCGACCGCGCCCGCCTGCTGCACGCGATGCCGGAATTGAAGTTGCGTCCGAAGACCCTGGCCGAGCTGGCGGCCAACGCCCGCTTTCTCGTCGCGAAACGGCCGATCCACGCGGACGACAAGGCGGCGAAGCTGTTGACATCGCAAGCCCGTCGGCTGCTGACGGCGCTCCTCGCTACTCTTGACCGCGCAGAGTGGCGCGCGGACGCGCTGGAAGAATGCGTGCGCTTCTTCAGCCGACGCGAACGGCGTAACGCTCGGCGCCGTCGCCCAGCCGTTGCGCGCCGCCTTGACCGGGTCGGTCGCCTCGCCCGGCATCTTCGCGGTCATGGAATTTCTCGGCCGCGAAGAGAGCTTGGGCCGCATCGCCGACGCGGCTGGCGTTCACCGCTGAGGAACCGCCATCTCGCACCTGCGAACGGTTTGCCAACCGGCGTGAGGAAGTCTATTTTCCCGGTTGATTCGGCAATCGCCAGCGGGCGCGGCAACCAGAGGTGCAGCGATGGACGGGAACAATATGACGACCGGCACGGTGACGTTGACCGACAACGAAACCGGCAAATCGGTTGATCTTCCGGTGCTGGGCGGAACGATCGGGCCCAAGGTAATCGACATCCGCAAGCTCTACGGCCTGACCGGGCACTTCACCTACGATCCCGGCTTTATGGCCACCGCCGCCTGCCGTTCGAGCATCACCTATATCGACGGTGACGAAGGCGTGCTGATGTACCGCGGCTATCCGATCCAGGAGCTGGCGGACAAAAGCGATTTTCTCGAAGTCGCCTACCTGCTGCTCAACGGCGAATTGCCGAATGCGAAAGAAAAGGCGCAGTTCGTCCACGACATCACCCACCACACGATGGTGCACGAGCAGCTGACGACCTTTTTCCGGGGGTTCCGCCGCGACGCTCACCCGATGGCGGTCATGTGCGGGGTGGTTGGCGCGCTGTCGGCATTCTACCACGATTCGACCGACATCCATGATCCCTACCAGCGGATGGTCGCATCCTACCGCCTGATCGCCAAGATGCCGACGATCGCGGCGATGGCGTACAAATATTCGATGGGTCAGCCTTTCATCTACCCACAGAACTCGCTGGGGTATGCGGAGAATTTCCTGCACATGACCTTTGCCGTCCCGTGCGAGGACTACAAGGTCAACCCGATCCTGGCGCGGGCGATGGACCGGATCTTCATCCTGCATGCCGACCATGAGCAGAACGCCTCGACGGCGACGGTTCGCAATGCCGGGTCGAGCGGCGCCAATCCATTTGCCTGTATTGCTGCCGGCATCGCCTCACTTTGGGGCCCGGCGCATGGCGGGGCCAACGAGGCGGTGTTGAAGATGCTGGATCGCATCGGCGACAAATCGCACATCAAGGAATTCCTCGATCACGTCAAATCCAAGGAAGACAACGAGCTGCTGTTCGGCTTTGGCCACCGCGTCTACAAGAACTACGACCCACGCGCCCACGTCCTGCGCGACAGCTTTCATGAGGTTCTCGACGAGCTTGGAATAACCAACGACCCATTGCTCGACCTGGCAAAGGAACTTGAGAAAATCGCGCTGAACGATGATTATTTTATAAAGCGGCGGCTGTATCCGAACGTCGACTTCTACTCCGGAATCATCCTGAAGGCGATGGGCTTTCCGGTCTCGATGTTCACCGTGCTGTTCGCGATCGCCCGCACCGTCGGCTGGGTCGCGCAATGGACCGAGATGATCGAGGACACCGACGCCAAGCTGATGCGCCCGCGCCAGCTGTTTACCGGCTCGGATCAGCGCCATTACGTTCCGCTCGCCGAGCGCGGCTGAGCCGCCTTCGCCGGGCCACACCAGAAGATCAAGCAACCGTCGGAGGGAGGCAATGGCCGAGATCCTGGGATTGGGGTGCACGCACCGGCCGGTAATGCTGCGCCGGGACGAGGACTGGACGTTTATGATGCGGACATCCCTCGACGACCCGGACATGCCCGAAGCGGCAAAGGACCAGGCCAACTGGCCGCCGCAGTTGCGCGAGGAACTGGGCAACGATTGGGGCACGTCGTCGGCGGGGCGGGCGCGCGAAGTCTACCGCCGCCATTTCGCCGAGGCGCGCCGCGCGCTCGACGAGTTCAAGCCGGACGTGATCGTCATGTTCGGCGACGACCAATACGAAAATTTCAAAGAGGATATCGTCCCGCCCTTTGCCGTGCTCGCCTATGAGGATCGCGACATCCAGCCGTGGAAGCATCGCCGCTCGCCGGACAACCCATGGGGCGAGCCGGCCGACACCACCTTCCGGCTGAAGGGCCATCGCGAGGCCGGCAAATATCTCGCGACCGGCCTCATCGAGATCCGGGATCGACATGGCTTATGCCTATAAGCCGTTGCATCATTCGCTGGGCCACGCCTTCGAAAACACGATCCTATTGCTCGACGACGAGCGGACCGGGTTCGACTACCCGCTGATCCCAATTTCGGTGAACTGCTATGGCCGCCGGGTCAACGCGGCGCGCGGGCTGCGCCTGCCGTTGGCGATGCGCGACGATATCCGCAACCTCGACCCGCCCTCGCCCAACCCCGCGCGCTGCATGGAGGTCGGGGCCGCCGCCGCGCGGGTCATGGCGCGAAGCCCATGGCGCACCGCGATCGTCGCCTCGTCGAGCTGGTCGCACTCTTTCCTGACCGAAAAGAACTACCAGCTATGGCCGGACGTGCCTGCCGACCGTCGCCTGTACGACGCCTTGGAAAAGGGCGATTACGCGACTTGGCATGGCTACACGACCGACCAGATCGAGGACAGCGGCCAGCACGAGGTGCTGAACTGGTTCTGCCTGTTGGGCGCGATGGAAGAACTCGGCCGCAAGCCTGACCGCTCGACCTTTATCGAGACCTGGGCCTTCGTCTCCCCCGTCGTTTTCGCCTATTACCTGCCGCGGTAGCGGCCCCGGTAGGGTGGGTAGAGCAAGCGAAACCCACCACCAGGCCTCAATATCCGATGCGACGGGTTTCGCAAGGCCGCTCAACCCATCCTACGAACTACCCCGCCGGCACTTCTTCGAGCAAGCGGCCATAACCGGGGATCTTGTCGCCGGTCTTTAGCATCACCAGCATCGCCCAGATCGAGGCTTGGTTGGTGGTAACGACAGGTTTGCCGAACTCGCGCTCCCACCCCGCAATCGAGGCCATCGTCGGGAAGTTGCCGCCAGGGACGACAAACACCTCGATCTCCGGCCGGTCGATGCGAGCGAAGGCATCGCGCGCATTCTCCGGGCCGAGATTGCCGATCGCATAGGAATCGGTGGCGCTAAAACCTTCGAGCGCCACGGTTTCGAGCCCGTGCTTGGTCGCGAACAGATGCGCCGCACGCTGGTTGACCGCCTGCGAATAGGGCGAGACCAGGGCGATGCGCCGCCCCCCCAATGCCTTGACCGCGCGGCCAATGGCCTGCGCCGAGGTCACCGCCGGCACGCCCGCCCCGGCGGTCATCCTTTGGGTGGTGATCTCGTCGTAATCGTCGGCGAAGACGCTGGCCGAGGTCTGCGCCAGGATCACCAGTTCCACCTTGGCCGTCCCCAGAAGCCGCGATTGATAGTCAACGTCGTCATCCCTTGGTGGCGAAAACGTCTGACCCGGCGCGCTGGTCATCAGCCGCCCGATATGCGCCTGATAGCTCGACGGCAATAGCCGGGCTTCCATCTCGACGGTCGTATTGGTCGAGGGGATCAAGACGCCGAAATGATGCGGCATATCGCGGACCTTTCTATGAAATTCACCGAATGATCCTACTTATCGTCTGGCGATGCTGTCGACCCCACAGCCTCGTTCTGCTAAGTTGGGCGTACCCCGCCAATCGGAAAGGGACCGGGAAATGAACGATGCGATGACGTTGGCCGAGCGCGCCGACGCACTCGAACACAAGATGATCCGCGAGCTCGACGACGCCATTATCGTCAAGTCCCGCCTGTTCAACCTTGCCGATGGCGATATGACCATGCCCAACGGCGCGGCCTTGATGGCGCAGCGCCCGGGCAGTCATATGCTGATGGGCGACGACCCGCGCCTGCCGAAGATGCCGGTGCAGCCGACATTGGTCGACTTCTTCAAATACCGGTTCGGCCCGGCGAACCATCTGCTGCAAAGCGCCCGGCACGCGGTCCGCGCCGGCATGGACGAGAAGGTCGTCCTCGCCTGCTTGTTGCACGACATCGGGGTCATCGGCTTCATCCGCGCCGACCACGGCTATTGGGGCGCGCAATTGGTCGAGCCTTATGTCGAGCCAGAGGTTACCTGGGCGATCCGCGCCCACCAGGCATTGCGCTTTTACCCCGACGAATCGGTCGGTTATTCTTATCCAAAATCCTACGTCAAAAATTTCGGCGCCGACTATAAACCCGACCCCTATATCGAGGATGAATATAACCGCGCCCGCAATCACAAATGGTACATGACTGCCCGGATGATCACCGTCCATGACATCTATTCGTTCGAACCGGATGTGGTGGTCGACCTCGAGGATTTCACCGACGTGATCGGCCGCAACTTCAAGCAGCCAAAGGAAGGGCTCGGCTACGACAACAGCCCGGTCGCGCATATGTGGCGCACCCTGATCCGCCCGACCAAGGCTTTGTAGCCGGAGCGCGCGGATCAATCGGGCAAATCGAAAAACCGGCACCAGCCATTGGGGCTGATCGCCCCCGCGACGACGACGCAGGCGGCGGGCGGGCGGAACAGCGCGCAGGCGGCACAGCTGAAGCCGTTCTTCGGGCGGTTCTGATACTGCGCTTCCGCCGGCGACATCTTCTGCTGCGCCGCGGCGGGTGCGATCGTCGCTCCGAAAGCCGCCGCCGACACCGCGGCGCGCAGCAGGGTGCGCCTCAGCAGGTCGCCGCCCCCGCCCGTCAACCGCCGTTCGATAATGGCGGGTTCGCGAGATAGCCCTCGGCGAGTCGCCGCCCGGTCTCTCGCATCAGTTGCTTGTCCCGCGCCGGGCCCGCCGCCGGCGGCAGGCGTACGACCGTGTTGTTGCAATAGGTCGGGATCACCGAGCCCGCATCGCGGAACAGACCGGCTGGGTCCTGGCCGTCCTGGACCGCCCGGATGCCGCGCCTGAGCAAGTTACGAAACATGCTGACGCCGCGGTCGGTGGCGCCGAGATGCTCCAAGCCGTGAATCGCTATCGGCCGCTGCGAGACTTGAGATTCGTAGTCGCCGGGGCGCAACTGGGCCGCCTCATAGGAATCCGCCGCCACCTGGCCGGGCAGCATGACGTTGCGATCGGCCCACCATTCCGGGGTCACCCCTTCGGTCTCGCAGACATGGCGGAATTCGATGAACATGGTGTTGGCATCGTCGAGCGGCACGTTCCAGCGGCTCATCATCGGGCCGCTGAACGGGTGTTCGTGGCGACCGTTTTCCCAAATCGGCGCTACCTGCTGCCAGTTGGGCAGCACCGCTTCGACCATCCGCGCCCAGACGTTGTCGCCGACCCGACGGGTGCCGATGTAGAACATGCCGATCGCGGTCTCGATGAAATCCAGCTCCGGCAGTACGCCGAACTCTTCGGTGAACATCGCGCCGCTGATGATCGTGTGCAAAAACGCGGTATGGGCCGGATCCATGGTGTTTTCCATGATCTGCAGCCAGTTGCACGGATAGAAATATTTGCGGCCTGGAATCATCCGCCAGCCGGGTCGGATAAAGCTGTCATAGACCGGGAACGGCGGTTGCTTTTCGGGCGGCCCCATATAAGCAAAGACGACGCCATTAACCTCATGGATCAGATAAGCCCCGTGAAACAGCCGATCTTTGAGGGTGCTGTCCGCCGGTTCGCCCGGCGTCTCCAGGATCCTCCCATCGACGCCGAACAGCCAGCCATGGTAACAGCAGCGGATCCCCCGGTCGCCGATCAGCCCGAACTCCAGCGACGTGCCGCGATGCGGGCAGTGCAATTCCAGCAGGCCCGCGGCGCCGCTGCGGTCGCGGAACGCAACCAGATCCTCGCCGAGGATCTTGACCCGATATGGCAGGTCGCGCAGTTCGTCGGAAAAGCAGACCGGCTGCCAAAAGCGGCGCAGATATTCGCCGCCCGGCGTGCCAGGGCCGACATGGGTAAGCTCCGCGTCTTCATTCGGAACATCGCGGTGGAAGTAGCCGCCATACCGCGTCTTCAAGAACGGGGCTCTGGTCGCCATGACAAGCCTCCTCTGAGCGATCGGCTCGAGCAGCCGGTTTGAGCGCTCGGCAGCCGCATGGGCGGCTCCGCGCGGGCCCCGCCGGCACAACGACTTTGGTCTTATGGTAGCAAAAACACTCCACAACCTCACGCCTAAAGCAGCTTATTAGCGCCACCGGAGACCAGCGAGACGGGGCAGCCGCCGTTCCCCACTAACACAATCTCCAATTGAGCAACGAAATTCGGTCTGCTGCACCTGCAGCAAATCAGCAGCAAGAACTCGGCACTGGGTTGAGCGCCACTCTGCATGAACGGCTTCAGCCTCCTGCACGCCCACCCAGCCCCGGCGGCTTTTGTAAAAACACATCACCCATCGGCAACTCCTTGCGTATCCTGGCGCCGCTATTCCACGTACCTCGACCCGTTTGAAGCATGCCATGCGAATAAGACAATTTTACGGTAGCAATGACACGCGTTGGCGGCCAACCGGAGCCAAACCGGCTTCGGCGACGGCACCGGGGCAGCGTCTCCGACGAATGCACGAGCGTTACGGTGGAGCCCGAACAGGAATTGAACCCGGATAACTCCGAATAAAGGGGACGGATGGCCCCGGCCGGTCCTTCGCCGAAACCCAAGATGTTGCCCGTTATATTGAATAATCAACAACAAAACTTAACAAATACGCTGGGAAATTTACGATAGCGCACTATTATCCGACTTTCGCCGTGAGGCTCGACGGCGCGCAGACTACAGGAGATTGATTTGGCGACGATCTTTGACAGCCGTTGGCGTAACCCTTTATCCGTGTCGGAATCTCAGGGGTTTTGCGAAAATGCGCTGCGGGGGTCAGACATGCGGTGCGGGATAGCGGCCGTTATCGTCGTCTTAAGCATCCTGACGGTAGGCACGGCGGCGGCGCAGAGCCGAGACGATAATTGGGCGCGGTGCCGGCTTTACGACGAGCACGGGGAGCTCCAGGCGGGCACCAGCCCCGACCTCGCCATCGGCGCCTGCACGGCCCTCATTCAGTCGGGCCGAGAGACGACGAAGGGCCTTGCCGCCGCCTTCAACAACCGCGGCACCGCCTACAACGGCAAGCGCGAGTACGACCGCGCCATCCAGGACTACGACCAGGCGATCCGGCTCGATCCGAATTACGCCAGCGCCTTCACCAACCGCGGCAGCGCCTACGCCGACAAGCACGAGTACGATCGCGCCACCCAGGACTACGACCAGGCGATCCGGCTCGACCCGAATTACGCCCACGCCTTCTACAACCGCGGCACCGTCTACGACGACAAGCGCGAGTACGATCGCGCGATCCAGGATTTCGATCAGGCGATCCGGCTCGACCCGAACTACGTCAGCGCCTTCAACAACCGCGGCAGCGCCTACGACGCCAAGCGCGAGTACGACCACGCCATTCAGGACTTCGACCAGGCGATCCGGCTCGACCCGAATCACGTCAGCGCCTTCCGCGGCCGCGGCGACGCCTACATCCGCGAGCGCGAGTACGACCGCGCCACCCAGGACTACGATCAGGCAATCCGGCTCGACCCGAATGACGCCGCCACCTTCAATAATCGATCAATAATCGATGCTGGGCACGGGCGATCGTGAACCGATTGCAGGACGCGCTGGCCGACTGCAACGAGGCCCTGCGCCTCCAGCCGGGCGACGGCAACGCGCATGGCAGCCGCGGCCTTGTCTATCTGAAGCTGAGGAAGTGGGGCTTGGCGATTGCCGACTATGACGCGGCGCTGCGGGTCAATCCGAAGAACGCAGATGCGCTGTACGGCCGCGGTGTGGCCAAGCAGCTGCGGGGCGACAAAGCGGGAGCCGACACCGATATCGTCGCAGCAAAGCGGATCGCTCCCGGCGTCGCCACAGACTACGCGAGCTACGGTGTGGGCGCGCCGTAAGCGCATTTTCCAAAAAGCCATATCCGGCCTCCGGGCCCGCGTTGCGTTTTTGCAAATGGATTCGACCCTTGAGAACAAAGGGCTATTTTCGTGCGTGAGATAGACCCGAAATTCTTGAATTTCGCGCGCACTCAACCGGTATCGATGGACGGCGCATGAGGGAAAGGCCGCGAGCGGCGGTTTGTTGACGCCGCCCCTCACCCTGCCCTCTCCCCGCAAGCGGCAGGGCTGTCCGGGGAATGCAGGCGGTGACCGCGAAGCTTGAATTGCAGCCCTGTTTTTCGTCTTGGCCGGGCTTGTCCCGTGGGCCTCCAGCCCACGGACTTGATCCGTGGGCATCCACGTCTTTTGGTGCCGGAAATGAAGGCGTGGATACCCGGCACAAGGCCGGGCAAGACGATCTCCTGTCGTCTCCAACATCGGAGAAACGCCGAAAAATTGTCCAACATTTTCCCCGGACAGCCCTGCGGTACGCTGGGCGAACGAGCGAAGGGTGCGCGGCGGTGGAACGGCCGACCCACCGGGGCCCTTCCCCAGGCCTCTCCGCATGTCTGCCCTCGCGAAGCATTTCTGCCAGATCCACCCTATCTTCTCGTAACACTGGCACGGGTCGGGACCCACGGCAGGCATGGGTCCCGGCCTGCGAGCGTGTGAAGAAATTGAAGGATGGCTTGATCGGCACGGCGCGTCCTTCGAGACAGCCGCGTTGCGGCTTCCTCAGGATGAGGTGGTGTCTCAATGCTATCAATAACGGACGTCATGGTGAGGAGCGCCGAAGGCGCGTCTCGAACCACGCACGGCGGCCGTGCCGCACCGGCTTTCGTTTCGAGACCAATTCCTTCACACGCTCGCAGGCCGGGAAGACGGAAAAGAGCGTTAGCGGTCAGCTTCGTTAGCGGTGAGCTTAAGGTGTGCGACCGATCGCCAGATGTGGCTCGGGGCGGTCTCAGTTTGGGTTGCGGACGTAGCCGTAGCGCAAATTGCTGCGGCCGGGGCCGTTTTTGAGGTAGTCGGCCTTCAGCTCGGCGAAATGGTCGGGTTGCGACAGTTCGGCGTGCTGCGCGAAATTGTAGAGCCGCGCCGAATTGCCGCCGAAGACCCCGTTTTTGACCGGGCCGTCGGCCGGGCCCAATGGCTGGTAGCCGTATTTCTTTTGCATGTCCTCGGGGATTTCGAGACGGCGCAGCCCTTCGATTTGCCATTGCGGCGCCCCGGTCCATACCGCATCGGTGCCCCAGACGACATGGTCGGGGCCGAGCCCCTTGACCAGCATGCCCATCAAGGCCGCGGCGAGGCGCGGCTCGGCGACCGCGGTCCAGGCGAAAATCTGCCCGAGGTCGCCATAGACGTTGGTGACCCCGTATTTCTGCGGAATCTCGGCGAGATCGCTGGTCCACGAGCTGCGCCCGGTCTGGTCGAACTCGGCCATGCCGTCGGCCGGCATGCCGCCGACCCAACGATAGGCCGAATGGTACACCAGGAAATTCAGTTGCGGCCATTCCTTGGCTGCCTTGCCGATATCGCTGACATCGGCGTAGGGGCGCAACCGCGGGAACTGCTTTTCGACGCCGGGGGCGAACAGCCCCTTGTGGATGCACACATTCTTGATGCCGGATTTCGATATCTTTTCGTAGAACGGGTACATCAGCTTTTCGTCGTCGGCATGCCACGGATAACGCGCGAGTTCTTTGTGGGTGTTGTCGCCGACGGTGTAACCTTTCCACGAATCCGGTTTGTAGACTTCGATCGCCTTGTCGATCTGGTCGAGCCAGCCGGGCTGGCCGGGGGTGATCGTGAAATGCGCCATCATCCGCCGCGAGCCGAACATCCGGTTGACCTTTTCGCGTGTGGCGAAGACTTCCGCCTGCGGGATAAACCAGTCCTGCGGCACGTCCGAGGGCGAATTCGACAACAGCGCCACCTTGGTGTCGCTGTCCATGTAGAGCTCTTTGATATAGTTGACGTATTTTAGGTCGGCCAAGGTCTGATCGCCGGTCAGCTCCTGGTTCCAGCCGAGCTTGCCAAAGGCGTTGCGCATTTTGACAAAGCCGGTGAGCCGGGTGTCGTCGCGCAGGAAATGGGTGTGGCCGTCGATGATCAACTGGCCCGACAGGGCCTGGGCGCGGTCGGCCGCCATGTCGGGGGTTGCCGCCTCGGCGAGGCTGGCGTCGAAGATGTGGCCGAAGACCTGGTTCATCGCCACGAACGAGGCCGCCATCCCGGATGCGGTCTGGAAAAAGCGGCGGCGCGAGACGCCCTGCCGGCGGGCGAGCCGGCCGCTGATTTCCTTGAGCCGGGCTTCGACCTCGCGCTGCTTTTCGGTCTGCGGCACCGGCAGGTATTCGTCGCTCGACACGATCTAAGTCGGCACCGGCGATGGAAACGACGATGTCTCGGCCGGCAGCAATTCGGCCAGTTGTTCGTCAGTAAGGAATTTCATGTGATCCTCCCTAGGCCAGATAATCTCTGTTAAGGCTGCTTGCTACCGAGACCACCGAGGGTGACCCCGAAGAGTCCGGAAGAGCCGACGCCTACCCGCTATGGCCCATGACCCCGTAACAATATCCCGAGGATCGCGATCGTCGCCGCGGCATTGATCCCGACCGCCCAGGTCAACATCGTAAAGCGCGAACCGACATCCGTGAAGCGTGACGCGACGTCGGAAAAGCGGGCATTGACCTCGGCGCGGAACTGAGCAAGCCCGTTCTCCAGATCGGCAAGGCGCGCCTCGATAATCGACAGCCTGTTGTCGATCGAGGTGAGGCGGTTTTCGTACTCGGCCAACTCCTCGGCGGCTGCGATAGCGTCGTCTTCCGGCGCGCCGGCTGCCTTGAGCGCATGGTACGTCTTTGCCAACATGATCGCCATGCGCCATGCCTCTAGCGCGGCCGCGCCGGCACTTCAAGGTTCAACAGCCGCGCGGCGTTGCCGCCAAAGATTGCCTTGCGCTCGGCGTCGTCGAGACCGGGGCAGCCCTCGATCATGCCGACCGGATCGATTTCGCCCATATCCGCCGGATAATCGGTGCCCATCAAGATGTGGTCGGCGCCGTATTCCTCGACCAGGTATTCGAGCTGGTGATGGGTGTAGACCAGCGCGTCGAAATAGCACCGCTTCAGATAGGTCGTCGGCATCCGCGCGATCTGTTCGCAGGCATCGGGGCGCGCCGAGGCGGCATGGTCGATGCGGCCCGAATAGGCCGGCAGATAACCTCCGCCGTGCGAGGCGACCAGCTTCAAATTCGGGTAATTGCGCAACACGCCGCCAAAGATCAAGTGATGCAATGCGACCGTCGTGTCGAGCGGGTTGCCGATCACATTGGCGAAGTAATGGTCGGCGAAGCGCCCGGCCTCGGTGAAGCCGTCCGAGTGCATGAACACCAAGAGGCCCAGCTGTTCGCAGCGCGCGAAAATCTTGCGAAAACGCTCGGCCGATAGATCCTCGCCGGCGACGTGGGTCATGATCTCGATGCCGCGAAAGCCCAAGGATTTGTGCAGGCGATCGAGCTCGGCGACCGCGAGATCGGGCGCCTGGAACGGCACCGTGCCGAGGCCGACGAAGCGGTCGGGATAACGGCCGCAGATCTCGGCGATGAAATCGTTGATCGCGCGCGAAGTGGCGAGCCCGAGATCGGGGTCGGCGCCGTAATAGGTTTGGCGCGGCGCGGGCGAGATCGCCTGAATGTCGATCCCCATCCGGTCCATGTCCTCGATGCGTTTTTCGGGCGACACGCTCTGCTCGGCCGTGCGTTCGCCGTTTGCCCGGTTGACGCCGCGGCTCTTCTCGCTGGCCTGGGTTTCGAGGAACCAGCGCGAGACATCCTGATTGCCGGCGACCATCTGTGTCGCCTGTTCATTTCGGACATGGCAATGGATGTCGATCGTGAACCATTTGCCGCGGGCATGGACCGGTCCCGGAAAGCGGCCCGGGATCGGCGCCCCCTCCGGCAGGCATTTGAACAGCATTTTTTCTCCTAAGTGGTCAGCGCTGCCCGGCCGGGACTTCGATGTTCAACAGGCGGGCGGCGTTGCGGCCGAGGATCGCGCGGCGTTCAGGGTCGTCGAGCCCTCTCGCACTCTCCACAAAGCCGATCGGGTCGACCTCGCCCATATCGGCCGGATAGTCGGTGCCCATCAGCACATGGTCGGCGCCGTACTGGCCGACGAGGTATTCGAGCTGGTGGTGAGTATAGACGATCGTGTCGAAATAGAGCCGCTTCAGATAGGTCGTCGGCATCCGGTGGATCATCTCGCAGGCATCGGGGCGGGCCGAGGCGGCGTGGTCGATGCGGCCCGAATAGGCCGGCAGATAGCCGCCGCCATGCGACAGGACGAGCTTCAGATTGGGGTGGTCGTCGAGCACACCGCCAAAGATCAAGTGATGCACCGCGACCGTGGTGTCGAGCGGGTTGCCGATGACGTTGACCAGATAATGGTCGCCAAACCGCCGCGCCTCGGGAAACCCGGTCGGGTGCATGAAGACGAGGAGGCCCAGCTCCTCGATGCGGGCGAAGATCTTGCGGAAGCGCTCGCCCGACAGATCCTCGCCGCCGACATTGGTCGCAATCTCGATGCCGCGAAAGCCCAAGGAATTGTGCAGCCGGTCGAGCTCGGCGAGGGCGAGATCCGGGGCCTGGAATGGCACGGTGCCGAGCGGCACGAAGCGATCCGGGTGGCGTCCGGCGATGTCGGCGAGGTTGTCGTTGACGACGCGGGCGGTGGCGATGCCGAGCTCGGGGTCGGCGGCGTAATAGGTCTGGTTCGGCGACGGCGAGATCGCCTGGATGTCGATCCCCATGCGGTCCATGTCGGCGAGCCGGTTTTCGACCGAGGTGAACTGGATACGGTTGCGCTCGGCCTGCTGGCGGTTGACCTCGCGGGTGCGCTCGTTGGCGTACACCTCGCGCGGGTGACGGGTGGCGGCGGCGTTGCCGGCAACCATCTCCGCAGCCTTCGGGGTCAGCACATGGCAATGGATGTCGACCGTGAACCATTTGCTGCGCGCGTGCGCGGGCCCGGGAAACCGCCCGGGGATCGGCGCGCCGGGCGGCAGGCATTTGAACAGCATCTCAGGCTTCCTCCTCGATGATCGCCCTATTAGGCGTTGCCGCAGCTGTTAGATCAACGGCGTCGCCACCTCTGCTGTCGCTACCAAAGCTTTAGCGAATCCGTTTCGCCGACACCCGATTGAGTCGGATGCGCTATTGCAGGGTTTCGTCGGGGAGGACGCCCCAGACCTCGGTGCGCTGCACCCAGCCGCTGTAGCCGCCGGCTTCGATCCGGCACCAGGGGCCTTGGCATTCGACCAGCCGGGCGATGACGCCAGGCTCGGCGCGAGCGGCTACCGGCGAGGTGGGGTCGGGCCGACGGTAGAGCAGCCGCGGCGCGCCCGCGACGATGACCGCACGCTTTCCGGTGACCATGCGATCCAAGACCCAGCCATTGGCGCCCTGCCAATCCTGGATCTTCCGCCAGTTCTGGAACTCCTCGATAATTTCGACCGGCATGTCCTTGCGTTTGTAGACCCATTCGATCGGATAATTTTCGCCCGGGCCGACTCTCAGATTGACCTCGTCGGAGCGCAGGCTGGCGAATCGCGGCAGCTTATCGCCAGTTGCAGTCTGCGCCTTTGGCGTAAGCGGAAGCGCCGCCAGTAGGGCGGCGGCTATCGCCTGCAACAACCGCGCGCGCGCAATGTGAGCCTTGGATCCCCTGGACATCCCCCGCTACCCGTCAACGCCGCGCCGGCTCGCCTTATCCACCTGGTTCGCCGCGCGCGAGTATCTCTTGGCTTGCTGCCCGCAGGATGGAACTTTTCACCCGCCGCTTCAACCTCGATTGCTTATTCTCGTAGACGGCGGCGCAATGGTGTAATGTTGTGTTAACGGACCCCTCATTTGCCGAAGGGGTCGAGCGCGTGCAGGGATCGGAAGATGAAGAATCTGTTGACGGTGGTCGGAGACGGCAATGCGGCGCCGGCTCTCGAAGCTGCGATGCTGGCGGCGCGCCGTTTCGACAGCCACATCGTCGGGCTGCACAGCCTGACCACCGAGTATGCCGTGGTGTTCGGCGGCGAGATGGGCTTTTCGATTTCGTCCGAGGTCGACCGCACCCTCGAACGCGAAGGTCACGAGCGGCGCGATCAGGCGCGACGGCTGTTTCGCGAATTCATGAGCGCGCGCGGTGTGCCGATCGGCCCGGTGCCGCCAGGGCACAATGGCCCGAGCGCATCATGGCGTGAGGAGGATGGCCGGCAGAACGCGGTTGTCGGGCTGATCGGGCGGGTGTTCGACCTGATCGTGGTCGAGCAGCCGGAGAAGCTGGCATCGATCGCCGAAGCCACGCTCGAGGATGCGCTGTTCGAGAGCGGGCGCCCGGTGCTGATGGTGCCTCAGCGCGCTCCGTCGAAATTGGGCGAAGTCATCGCCATCGCCTGGAACGGCAGCACCGAGACCGCGCTGACCGTCGCCCTCGGCATGCCGTTTCTCAAACAGGCGCGTCATGTTTGCATTGTCGCCGTCGGCTCGCAGCACATGCCCGAACCGGGGCCGGAGGGCGATGAACTCGCCCGCACGCTCGAACGGCACGGGCTCGATGTCAGCCTGCGTACGGCCGTTGGCCGGCAAAAGCCGCAAGGCGAGTCGTTCCTGAAGGAAGCGCTGGCCGCCGGGGCCGATCTGTTGCTCAAGGGCGCCTACACGCAAAGCCGCATCCGCCAGATGATTTTCGGAGGCGCGACGCGCCACATCATCATGGAGGCGAACCTGCCGGTGCTGATGGCGCGCTGAGGCCCACCCTCCCAACTCGAAGACCGGACCCGCAGCAAATGCTGGGTCTCGGTTCGGTTCCGGCTTTGAACCCCGCTGACGCCAGGTCTAAGTCTAGCTCCACGATTGCGCGCGACGCCTTACGAACCTAGCGCCAATCCCGAATACCAGGGCCTCGATGCCGTCGGGCCGCCTGGCAAAAAACCATGCGATCGTTAAGGTGCCCAGATAGGCGATCCCGCCACAGACAATCTTCAAGACCATCGAGGTGAACAGCGGAAGGTGAGGCCCCTGATCGACCAGATGCAGCACGATTACCATGGCCAGGGCTGCTGCGACGGGGCGATAGAGGCAGCCGATGAGATCCGCGGCGCTGTACCTGACCGCCAGCCGCAGCATAAAAAAATCGGCGAACATCGCCACAAATCCCAATCCGGCTTGCGCCGCAGCGATCGCCGGCGCTCCTCCCCAGCGTCCGGCAATGATGAGTGTGGGCACCAGCAGCGCCAGCCGACCCCAAACCGTAATCGTGGTCAGGCGGAACTTGTTGGTCACGTTCATGATCGAATAGATGCAAAAGTTCATGCCGACCGGGATCGCACCGATACCCAGCCAGAAGACCAGTGGTGTGGCTTGCTCCCACTGTGGCCCGAGCAGCAAAAGCGTTAGCTCGCGCGCGATCCCGGACACACCCAGCCCGGTCGCGAGGCAAACACTCGCCGTCGCACCGATGACCAAAACCACCGCCGCCCGCAGCCGTTCGGTATCGCTCAGCAGCCGCGAATAGACCGGAAACATCGCCCGCATCACCGGCTGAATCAGGTCGGTAGTCGGCGTCACGGCGACTTCTGACCCAACGGTATAAGCGCCCATGACGGCGGGGCTGTTGGTTGCGCCGACAATATATTCGTCGGCCTTTCCGGCGAAATGCGCCCCGAGCCAGACGAGCAGCATCCATGACGAGAACGACCAGATTTCACGCACCTTGGTCAATCGCAACCGCGGACGAAACGGATGCATCACATAGCTCAATATTACCTCGAAGATCTTGGACAGGACTATCGCAATCGCCAATCCCCAAAAGTTCCGGATGACCAGCACGCAGGAAATAACGATAGCAACATCGAACAATTTTCGGTACACGCTAAATCTGAATTCTTTAGCAAAGTCCAAGTTAATTCGAAAATAAACTGTGCCGACGTTGGTAAAACCGTCCAACAAGATGCGCAAGGATATCAGATAAACGATCAGCTCTACGTTGACCGAGTGAAAATATAGCCGAGCAAGAGGTGCCATCGCCAATGTACAAAAGAAAAGTATCAAGCTGATAATCAGTTTGAGAGTCCAGGCGGAATCAAAATATTCACGACTGGGGGGCCCCAACCTTATTAAGGCTAAATCTTCCCCGCTGACGCCAAACACAGCGATGACAGACAAGGCCAGGCTCGCCATGGCCATCAGACCAAAATCGGCCGGCGTTAGAAGCCGTGCCAATATCGCGGTGTTGGCGATGCTCAGCAGGCGGACGGCCAAGCGCAGCGTCATCATCCACGCCGCGCCGCGGACCGCGTGCCCTCGCATCTCTGGGCCACCATCTTTATCGGGCGCCCCATTGGCCGGAGATACTGCTTTGTCAGACGCGCTCATCTGGGACGGTTCTCGGCGACGGGTACTGCGTCCCACGGCAATGCGAGCCGCCGGATTACACACCGCGTTCGGAGGAGCATTCTTTCACCACCTGATTACACCGGGACGCCGCGGATAATTGTTTGGTCGTAACCATTTGGTGCTAGCCTTGCGCCTCGCACCCGATTGGGGCCGCGGCACCCGCCATCGCCGACGGTACGCTGCCGCCCTCTTTGTTGCCAGCTGATATTCGTGACCAGCCCCAGGGCCGGTGCGGGCATGCCAGTCTCCCGAACGGGTCGGGAATCTCGCCGAAGCATTTCCGACCGGCGGCATGCCAATCCCATTCCTGGGTTTTCGGCGTTTGCGGAGCTCTTACGGATCAACAGCCTCCAGCTGCTCTTGCCCGTCGCGAAGAACTCGGTTTCGAGAACATCAGGAGAACGGCCGATCGCCGGATCCATATCGAAATAACGAAATTCACCGAGATGACCGCACACCGGCAGACTCGTAATCGCCGGCCTCTGAGGGGTGTGGAGCGTTACACTGGCGATCACCGTGCCCCTGATGTTGGCGATCCTTTCGGGTTCCATCATTGCTTCCATTCGAGGGTGAGGTGCAGGGCGCAGCGGGAGCTGGATGGTTCACCTGGCTGTGACCAGCGCGCAATCGGGGCGACAGACCTGTTGCAGAAGGCGCCGCAAGCCGGGCAGTCCTACTGGGTTCCGCTCCACAAACACCGACACCGGCGCCGCGTTGGAAGGTATTCTGGGTTGACAGCTCCCCTTGGAGTTGCGCTAAGAGGTCTCGCGCCTGGATTTTCGGGCGCGCAAACGCCAGGCGACGCCAAATCGCAGGCGACTTGCTATAATTAGCGGCAAGATCATTTTGCGCCGCGAGGCAGCTACAAATCCAAGCTCGGTCATCAGGTCACGCGCGAGGTGCTCGATCAGGAACGCTTCCCGTGGCGTCAATTCGCTCCGCCAATTCTCGGTCCCGCCCCTCCTGTAGAACTCCTTTGGCTCAGCCGCCAGATCCCAAGGCGGCGCCTCCAATCGATTGTCGCGCAAATTGGCAATCTGACACTCGTCCAAGATCTTCCTACATTCATCAAAGCTGATCTGCACGCCGAGCCATGAGAATACTGACATCAGCGTGTTTTCCCCATTCCGCCACAGGTCTTCATAGGTCACTTGCAGAAAATTATCCGTAGCCGCTTTGAGGTTTTTGCTCTCCTTGATGTATTTAATCCAGGTTTCACAGTTCACCAGCACTTCACGCGAAGCCCACTGTCGGCCCCAGCCAGCTCCTGCGGCGCAAAGAGAAGAAACAACGCTGCGCGGGTCACGGACGATATGTAGAAAGGATGCGTCCGGGAAGATTCTCAGAATGTTGTTCCAGTAGAGAACGTGATCAGGTGTCTTTTCCAAAACAATATCTGCCTCCGGCTTTTTATCTAGAATCCGGAGCATTACTTTACAAGTGAAATTCCTAATGAGATCGAAATATTCCTCTTCACTCATTAGATGATGTAGGCCGAGCGCGCGCGCATTGCGTTGGTGCTGATGCCACGCGGAAAACAGCGAGCAC
This sequence comes from uncultured Alphaproteobacteria bacterium, assembly GCA_963785565.1. GTDB lineage: Bacteria > Pseudomonadota > Alphaproteobacteria > ATCC43930 > CGMCC-115725 > AP-15. The sequence goes on from CAWAVV010000043.1 coordinate 44,461, forward strand.
GTGTACCCGGTGAACAGGTGCGTCTCGTTTGCGGTGGCAATGCGGGGTGATCGCGACAGCAGCAACTGAAGCCAAGTGGTCCCGCTCCTCGGTCCTCCCACTAAGAACACTATTCGCTTGCGCGCAATTACCTCCTCCGGACTGGCCCGTGACAAGTCGGGGCAAGCAGGATTGGTGGGCAGTCCTGCGACAGGCTCGCCGGCACGTTCCGGGACAAGGCCCGGACCCTGCGGCTCATCAAGTGAACTCGAATGGGGGTAACACAGCGCCGGTTTCGACGACGCCGAAGCCGACCGCGTCGGGGAACCGCGCTCCGTTTCGAAGGAGGACATCAACTCCGCCCGCGCAGCGCCAGCCGCGTAATCGTCGGGGCAACCGCGAGACCGATTTGGGCCGCCCGATAGCGCCATTTCGGCCGCCACTTGCACGCCCGCCGCAGCGCCATTCTGGCAAGTGAATATTCGCCCTTGTGGATGTGATCAACCGCGTGCCTTACGTCAAGGTAGAATTGCGTCTGCAAATACGTGCGTTCTACCGCCTGTCTTTCTTCTGCATCGAGGCTTGCTTGGCCCCGCCATTTGTCCAGGGCCTTTAGAGCCGAGGAATACATCACGGTGCTCTTGGAGGAGAGGCTGGAGGCATGCCGGCGATAATGGACCAGGACTTTCGAAACCGGTTCAATGCGGCATCCGGCGTGTAGCGCACGCAACCAGAGGTCAAAGTCCTCGGTTCCCAACATATGTTCGTCAAACAAGCCGACGCGGGTAAACACCTCCCGCCTCAAGGTCGTATCGACAGACACGTGGGAGATCATCCCGGCAAGTTTGGCGAAAGTGATCGGCGGACATGGCGGATACACTTCGTGGAACCTTCTCCCAGCGAATTTCGACTCTCCAAAGAATAACGTGTCAGGAAAAACTATCGATACTTCAGGATTAAGGTCGAGGAAGCCGACCATCGTCTGCAGGTAATCCGGTTCCCACAGGTCATCGCTGTCAAGCAGCGCAACGAATTTTCCTCGCGCGGCTGAAATTGCCCGGTTGCGCGCCGCGCCGAGACCGGCGTTCGACTGCCGAATCAACACGACTCCACGATCGCGATATTTTTCTACAACGATGTGCGTACCATCGGTCGAGCCGTCGTCCACGACGATGATTTCAAACGAGTGAAAGCTTTGGTTTAGCGCCGATTCCAACGTCTCGGCGATGTATTTGCGCGCATTGTATGCGGGAATGACAACACTGACTTGCGGTAATGAACCGTTCTGCATTAGCAAAGCTCCTGGTCCGGAAAGGCTAGCACATCTGATCGCCTTGGTCGATGGGGTCGACGACGGATATTTGCTGCGGCGTCATGTTGTGCCGCATTCGCCAAAAATGCCTTAACCCACGGCTTGTCCGTCAAGGGGTGGCGCCGCCCGGTCACCCCCCGGTGGCGGCGGAGCCGGCAGACTGCCGTTGGGGCGTCAAACGACACATGAACCGACTTATCCGCCGCCGCTGACAAACCTGCCACAATCCACGTACTTTCGTCCCCGGCGGGCGCGAACGTCGATGGCCGCGGTTAGTCTGGAATCAGCGCCCAATCACACGCGACCAATGGCTGCTGTCATTCACGCCAACCCTTCGGGGCGCCTGTTAAAGTATTTGAGAATTGGTACGCACGACTGTTTGCGGGCCTGCTCTGTTGGCGACGCCGCTTTTAATCTGAAGATATTTTTTTCTGAACAAAGAATTTCTGATAATTATCCATGATGATTCCCGTAGGTTTTTCGGGTTTTTCTGCCAGGAACTTGTCGACGGCAAGATTGCAGCCAGGCCAAGGTGGGTCATTGTACTCGTCGAACAGGATGATCCCGCCCGGCGACATTCGGGGGTAAAAATACCCCAGCGCCTGTTTGTAAGAATCGTAAATGTCGCAGTCAAGATGAACAAAACTGAAGTTGGCCGAGGGCAACGTTTCAAGAGTATCGGCAAAATAGCCGGGGACCAACGTGATAGTATCGAGTAGGCGGAGACCGACCAGTTTCGCCCTGACATGCGCCAGAGAGGTTGCTTCGAAGCCGCCGACGCGCTTCTCACGGTCCTGGGCGCCACCGAGTTCGATATCTTTCTGCACGCTGCCGTCGAATCCCCGAAACGAATCCAAACCATATAGGTGCTTGCCGAGCCCATTTTCCCTAAGATACAAGGCGATCGCCATCAGGCTGCCGCCTTTGAACACGCCGCACTCGGCAACATCCCCGGGCACATCGCGAGTCCGGCCGAGCAGCGCCAGGATGATGTTGATATTTGATCCACCCTCAGGTGAGAGTGCGGCCTTTCGGGTCACGTTTGCTGGTATCTTCACCTCGAGCAAGTCACCCGCCCATTTCGGCCAATCGGTAACTGGCTTAAATCTGTAATAGTGGGCAACGGCTAGGTTGACTGATTTTCGCAACAGGCTTCGCATCGATCCGGTACCCTATGGACTCACGCGAGCTCGTATTGTTTGGTCGGATACTGAAAGACGGTTCGAAATCTCTTTTAGCCGCCTCCGGGCTTGCGATCAGACTGTATCGATGGACGAGCCGCATGCGCATGGTAAATACGCTTTGCAAAGCGGGATATCCGCGTGTTTTCGGGGATCGCTTTGCGCAGCACCATCTCGCTGGTGTTTGCAAAACGTTTTAAAGTGTGGGCGATCGGATCGCGCATATAGTAGTGGCCGAAATACGTCACCAATTCCCGCTTGGTCTTCGCGCCGCCGTTGTCAGCATACTTGGCCACATAAGGGGTAAAACGCGGATAAAGCCCGTTAACATTGTACAAGGTTGTACGCATATAATTTCCGATTAACAGATCGTCGAATACTTCGTGCTCGATGGCGGTCATCAGAGAGTTGCGCGGGCACTCGAAGCCGATTCCGACATCGCGCCTATCGCGATTGAGATCGACCGTGACGCTCGACCCGCCCGCTGATACCTCGATAAACCCGAAAACGTCACGTAGAGCTTCACGGGCGGTTAAGTAGCGGCGGATCTTGGCCTTGTCATCGGCGGTTAATGGGTCGGACCAGCTGTCGCCAAAATCTTCCGGCTTTCTGACGATTCGCGGGGCGCGCCGCGGATTGATTGGCGTGATCTCGTCGGTTTCGCAATCCACCCTGACGAAGGCAGGGAGTATTTCGGGCCAATTCGGGAGTGCTTGGCTTTGGTAATCCACAAGTTCCGGGATCAGATCGTTAGCCCAGACGCTGTCTGCGCGCTGGTAACATTGAAAGGACGAGAATGGGATGACCTTAGTCGCTCCCATCGCCCGTGCGCTTTTTTGTGACCGCGGCGCGATGGGACGGCGCCTTTGCTCGGCCGAGACTAGTTTACGACCGGACGGATCGAATAGATTCAGCATGTCTGCTCCTCCCCAGCCGTGCAGTTGGAGCATGTACACTTCTTTGAAGTGACGTGCCATCCGCCGCACTCGGAAGGATTCTCCGTAATCATCTGAATCGTTCTGGTTTATGACGAGGCGCCCGTTGACGTCGATCAGCAGCAGGGAGTTCTTGGTTCCGATTGGCGACCGAATAAATGCGGATCCCTTTTGACAATTGAGTCCATTCTCGATCAGGCAGAACGCGGACCTCGTACCCCGCCGCCGTCAGATCCCTCTGAATGCGATTACCGTAATGATCGGACACGAGGAACTGACCTCTGGTCAGCATCGGCAACGAAGCGATATTCAAGTGGTCGGGGTGGCCATGCGAGAACCAGTGATACTGCGCTTGCTGGATGGCCTGCAGCTGCGCCGGTGGGATTTCGTAATCGTGCGCCCAACTGCCGAAATAAGCGTCCCCGTTTATCCAAGGATCGGTTGCGAGCACGGGCCGATCATCATAGGCGATCACGATCGCGTTGCCGACCGTCTCAAAGAACCGCAATCTGCGCCTCCACCGTTTGAACCGCCAGGCCGAAATCCTCCGGGGTCTGCCGTTCCCGAGCGCCATTGTCTGGTTTCTCGAGCGTCCATCGCAAAGCCCCCGCGACGCGGGCGGCGCGCAGCAAGCCCCACGGATTGTCCGCTTCGCGGCGCCGGAACTCGTTGTCTTGACCGTGTTAAGGCGCACTTTTCCGACCGCGGTCCGCGCCTTTCGGCCGCGAAGCTGCTCCACGCTCATGCGATCGGCGTCCGCAGCCGGGGTCCGTCGAGAATCAGCCACGAAACCGCGATCCCGACCACCTGAAACGTGACCTCGCGGGGATTGCCTTGGGCCGGCGACATAAGCAAGCCGTCAGGCGACGAATCCGAGGCTGCCGTCATGCAGCTCACCCTGAAAAGAGCCGCCATGGACCCGCCGCATAAACGATTCGAACATCGAGAGCGTCCACAGCGCGGCGCTGTGGTCGCGTTCACCAGACTGATGCTGGTCGAGCAAAGCGGCGATTGCCGCCGCGTCGAACAATCCCAACTCGCAGAGCATCGGTCCGCTCAAGGTCTCGCGCAAGCGCCGCCGCAGCGGGCCGCGAAACCACGCGGCGAGCGGCACCGCAAAACCTTGCTTGGGACGATATAAGATTTCCGGGGGGACATAGGGCTCGAGAGCCGACTTGAAGACATACTTGCCTTCGCGCCCGCGCAGCTTGAGCTGCGGAGCCAGGCGGGCGGCCCATTCGACCAGGGTATGGTCGAGCAACGGAACACGCACTTCGAGCGAGGACGCCATGCTCGCCCGATCCACTTTGGTCAATATATCGCCGGGCAGATAAGTCTTGATATCGGCGTACTGAACTCGCGACAGAGGATCCTCGCTGCCGCACTGGGTCATGTGCTCCTTCAGCACTTCGACAGCGTTATAGCCTTGCAGCTCGGCGGTGAGCGCGGGGCTGAACAGCCGGCGGCGCAGATCGTCGGAGCAAACCGAGACCGAGGCGAAGTACGCCTCGTCGGTGTCGCGCGCCAGCTCCTGCAGCGTCGCTTTGGCGCGCAACGGGCGCGGCGCCCAGTCCAGCTTTGGATAGAGCGCGCCGAGGGCGCCAAACAACGGGCCGCGCAAGCCCTGAGGGATGACCCTGCGCAAACGCTCCTCGACGCAGTGCCAGCGATAGCGCCGGTAACCGGCGAAGACCTCGTCCCCGCCATCTCCGGACAAAGCCACGGTCACGTTCTCGCGGGCCACGGCGCAGACCCGCAACGTCGGCAAGGCCGAGCTGTCGCCGAACGGCTCGTCGTAGATCGCCGCCAATCGATCGAGCAGATCGAAGGAATCGGGATCGACCGCTCGCAGGTGGTGGTCGGTGTCGTAACGCCCCGCGATCATGGCGGCATAGGGCGATTCGTCGAACCCCTTCGTCCCGAACGAGATCGAGAACGTGCTGACCGGCTCAGCCTGGAGCCTCGCCATCATCGCCACAACGGCGCTCGAATCGACGCCTCCCGAGAGAAAGGCGCCGAGCGGGACGTCGGCGATCATGCGCATGCGGACCGACTGGTGCAGACGAGAAATCAGCTCTTCCTCGGCCTCCTCCTTGCGGGTCGCGTTGCCATCGACAAATCGCAGCTGCCAATAGGCATGCGGTTGCGGCGGGTCCTCGCCACGTCGAACGAGCAGACAATGGGCCGGCGCGAGCTTGTGCACACCGCTATAGATCGAGCGTGGGTCGGGTATATAGCCGAAAGCAAAGAACTCCTCGACCGCCTGCGGATCGATCCGGCGATCGAGCTGCGGGCAGCACAGCAGCGATTTCAGTTCCGAAGCGAACAGCAACCTGCCGTCCGGGAGAAAACTGTAATAGAGCGGCTTTTCGCCGAGCCGGTCGCGCGCCAGGAACAGCATCTCGCGCCGCTCGTCCAGCAGGGCAAAGGCGAACATCCCGTTGAAGCGATCGAGGCACGCTTCACCCCATTCCTCCCAGGCGTGGACGATGACCTCGGTATCGCAGCGCGTGCGAAAGACATGACCGAGCGCCGAGAGCTCGGACATCAGCGGCTGAAAATTGTAGATCTCGCCGTTGTAGACGATGCAAACCGTACGGTCCTCATTGTACATCGGCTGGTCGCCCCCAGCCAAATCGACGATGGCGAGCCTGCGGTGGCCGAGCCCGACCCCCGGCGCATAGTGGAAACCGTCGCCGTCAGGGCCACGATGCACGATAATTTCGGTCATGCGACGGAGCAGGCGGCGGTCGGCGTCGCGACGCCCACGATAATCAAAGATGCCGGCTATCCCGCACATCGACTCGCTTGATCCTCAAAAGTCAGTTCTAACACGCGCGCCATAGCGGCGCAGCGCATATTCCAGAGACAGGACTCTGGCGAATTGGGCCTCGTCCCCGATCCGGTCGAGCCGAAACAATCGGCTCAGCATTTCGGCCCCGCCGGGCAACACCGCCTTTCGATACGGCTCGGCGAGATAACCCGGCCAATCGCCGGATCGACGCCGAGCATATTTGATCCGATAGGTGTAGCGCCGCAACCAAGGCGGCCGCAGGTAGGTTGAATAATCGGCCAGGCGCCGCGACACGGGCGGCGGTTTGGAAAAATCATGACCGTAATTCGACAGGTATCCGGACAGTCCGCGATCGACCCGGCGTATCAACTCGGCCTCGTAGGCGCCGTGATTTTTCCACGACAGCCGAAGCGCGCTCGCGTGCTCGGTTATCGACCGCTCGAGATACGGCATGGCGGTGAATCCGTAGCGGGCGACCACACTGTCGACTTTGCCGTCCCAGGCCCGGCAGCGAAAGCCGTGGTAGAGCCACTCGACGGTTGGGCGCGGCAGCCGGCGCTCGTCGCTGGCCAACAAATCCATCACCTTGTTCTCGAGCGCATCGTAGTAGCGCGTGCCCTCGAAGCCCGGGGTACAGACGGCAGGATCAAACTGGCTATAAAAACTCCACAAAAGTTCACGAATGGTATATTTGCCATCAAGTAGGTAGAAAAAGTTACGAAAGATTTCGCCACCGCCGCCGTTGAAGGCGATCGTGTTGCCGCGCACGCGCCGCGCCGCTTCGGCGATCTCGGCGCCGTTCTGAAAGATGCCCGTATACTGGTAGCTGTCGGCCGCAAGAAAGTTGAGACGTGCGGTTTCGGCAAACTGATCGGGCGGGATAATCGGGCAGTCGTCTTTGTCGACGACGTCGATAGGGAAGCCCTCGCGCCGTGCAATTTGCGAGGCCAGAAGCACATCCTTTTCGCCCGCGCGGCCATACACGTAGACGCGGGGCTTAAGTCCGTGCCGACGCAAAAAGGCCAGAATCAGGCGTAAATCATAACCACCCGAGAGGGCGCATCCGACGCGATCGCCAAAGCTGCGCGCAATGGCGCCGAAGTAACGATCGAGCAACGCGATGCTCCGGTTGAGCGAGGCCTCGCGAGATTCCGATGTAAAGGTTCGGGTGACGCGCGGAGCGGGCCGGATAATTTCCAGCCCGTGCGGGCCGACCCGGATCGTCGCGCCGATCGGCGCCAGCGCGACCTCGCGGAACAGCGTCTCATTACCGGAAACCACACCATTGAACACGAACTCGTACGCACTCTGCCGCAACAGGGTCAAGCAACCGAGAACCGAGCAGATCGCGTAAAACGACGAGGAGACGATCCCGGCGGCGAGGTTATAGAAGAGATGGTAGCCGCCGAAACGATCAAGCTTGATTTCGGTGCGGCCATGGCGGCTGAGAACAGCGGCGTAGTGACCCATCGTAGCGTCGCCCGCCGCCGTTGATGCGCAATCATGCAACCGGGCGGCAGCCGCCGCACCGAACCCGCCGTCATCGATGCAGGTTCCGCAAACATAGACGAAGTCGCCGTTTGGGGATCGTATCAGCGGCGCCGATCCGTCCCCAAAGGTGGGATAGCCGGCGAAGACGTAGTCTCGAGCCTCGACGATTTCCGGAGACGCGAAACCCAGTTCGGCGAAAGCCCGCTGCAAGCCAGCCAACTCTGTTGATTGATCGCGATTGGGCCCCCTGCACACAAGAAAAAAGCCGCCCATCAGAACCGATCCGTCGCCGGCTCGTCAGCGGCTTTGCGCGGCACGAGCATCCAACCGGCGATCATCGACGAGAGAGGTGATCTTGCCGCCGGAGGCTGCGTTCGGATCCGGCTCATTCACCGTCATTCAAGCCGAAAATGAGCGAATATGCGGTAAACATGCGGGCCTGCGAGAACGCGGCGACGACCCGCTCGCGGTTCCGACGGCCGAGCTCGGCGCGCTTGGCGGGATCGCGCAGCAGCCGAGACAACGCCGCCGCAAAGGCTGCCTCGTCGTCACGCGCCGCGACAAAATGGCGGTTGTCTTCGCAGAGGATGCTTTTTACGTCGCCGACATCCACCGCGGCGACGGCGCGGCTGGCGGCCATCGCCTCGAGCAGAGCATTCGGCATCTGCTCTGTATCCGAGGATAGTGCGAAGATATCAAAGGCGCCGAGCACTGCTTCGGGCGCGACCCGACCGGTGAAAATCACCCGTTCGGCAATCCCAAATTCGCCGGCCAGCCGCATCAGCGTCTGCCGCTCGGCTCCGTCGCCCGCGATCACCAGGCGGGCCGGAAGCGACGGGTCGAGGCTGGCGAATACCCGCAGCAGCCGCCCGATATTCTTTTCGCGCCGCAGCGGCGCCACGGTGCCGACCACCAACTCGCCCGGCCGGCGGATGAAGCCCCCTATGCCATCGCGCGCCGGATCGGCAAATCGCCCGGCATCGACGCCGTTTGGAATATAGGCGACCTGCTCGGCCGGCAATTTCCACACCTTATGGGCAAAATCCTCGAGCACGCGGGAGGGCACCACGACCTTAACGCACCGCGCCAGCGCCCAGCGGCGGAACATTACCCGGTGCGCGAGCTGGCCGTCGGCCTCCTCCTTGCCAAAGCCGGCCTCGAAATGCATGTGGCGGGCGACCGGTCGCAAGCGGTTGGCCATCGCCCATTCGATGGCACCCCAGTTGTAGGTGATCAGCAGATCGGGACGCAGCCGCCGCAGCGCGGCAGCACTCTCGAGGAGGGTGCGCACCAGCCCGCGCCGCTTTCGCCGAGCCGCGATCAACCGCACATCAAGATCACCGGCAAAACTCTGGGCAGCGTCGAGATTGTCGTCGAGCGAAATGACTGTGTGGCGGAGCCTTGCACCAAAATGGTTGATCACCCGCGCCATCCGAAGCGGCACCCCGCCAACCCCGAAGCTCGGAAAAACGTGAACGAAGTGCGGGCGCTCGCGAGATTCGGGGATGCTCTGGGCGGGAGTTGCCATCGTGCGAAGCGCCGCAGGCGTAAAGCCCGCCATCGACCGCGAACCCTCCAGTCAAGCCCGCCGGCGCGATCGCGCTAAATGGATCTTTACCCCCTGGTAACATGACAGTGCAAGTTCGGCAGGCGGCACCCTCATTCCTCGCACGTCAAACCTCACTATGTTACGCTACG
>CAWAVV010000044.1:0-28556 GCA_963785565.1 uncultured Alphaproteobacteria bacterium
ACTGGCGGGTGATTTTCGAGTTTGATGGTCAGGACGTGACCAATGTCGATTTAGTCGATTACCACTGAATAATGCGAAGGAGAGTAAGAACACAATGTCGCGCATGCACAACCCGCCGCATCCGGGCGAAGTCATCAAGGAGCTATGCCTGGACCCTTTCGGGGCTGACTGTCACGGCTGCCGCTGAGGGGCTCAGCATTTCACGACGTTCGCTCTCCGCGTCTGCTCATCGGCCACGCCCGAATTTCCCTCGACATGGCGATCCGATTGTCCAAGGCGTTCGGGCGTTCAGCGGAGAGCTGGCTGCAGCTCCAGCTGCAATATGATCTGTGGCAAACCAAGCAAAGATCGGACACTATCGAGGTGAACATTTTTCGACGCCGGCCTTGTGCTGAGCAGCGTAAGGCGGAGCGCGTAGCGCCCGAGACTCGCGTTGGATGCTCATCCCCTTCTCACTCGGCCCCCGCCTGACGCCGCTGAAGGCGATCTTGGCGAGGGCTGGAGCCGCCAGCGCCCTCAGCCCGAACCGCCGCCACCGTTGAAGCCCGGCATGTCGGCCAGCCATCGGCAAGGGCGGCGACGTCTTGACCTGTTCCGAACCTGCTGTTATCGCCACGAGTGCTGACGTTTTTGGTAGGGACCATGCCTATTGTACGTTCTTCAATGCCCGTGGTTTTTGAAATCACACACCGCGAAGTGAGCGACGGCGAATTGCAGGAAATAATCTGGGAACCAAGGCAAAACCGAGCTGCTGCGCATGCCGGTATCTGCAAAGCCATTGCCGACTGCGCCGGAAGTAAGGATGCTTCCTACACGGATAGTCCGCAAAATCGCCGATACGGATTCATTTGGCGATTGATGCAAGTAGGTAATCGCCCATTACGGGACAGATGCAATCGGTTTATTAATAGCTTATCGCCGGATCAACTTGCAATATTTCAAAGGCTTCTGTCTGAATTTCAAAGGCTTCTGTCTGATATACGTCAGGAGGACGGGAGCGAAGAACTCCCAGCCGATTGAAATCCGAGCCCGGGCCACCGATGACGCTCGGCAACGCCGCGGCGGCCCATGTGTGGCTGATCGTCTGGAGTCTCGATTGCCCTCATCAGGTCGAACCCGACCCGGCCGAAATGGTAGAGCGCTATGGTGTCGAGACCACCGTCCCTGATTGGCACACCCGGCTAGTCTGCGGCGAGTGCGGCAGCCGGCGCGTTGGTATGGTGGTGAGCGGAACCGAGCGCCGGTAGCCCTATCGCCAGCTTGATTTCATCGTTGCCGGGGCCTGCGCCCGCTATTAATTGCATTGCCCTATCTTTTGGCTCGCCGTGTTGCCGCTACCCATAATCAGCATCGAGTTGTTCTGGCATGTCAAATTGCCGCGGACGATGTTTCCCACGACATCGACAGGGCCGGTGTTGTCGAGTACCGACATATTGCCGCCGACGGAATTGTCGAACATCAGCGCCGAGTTGGAATTGTCGACGACCTCGATATTGCCGCCGGTCGTGTTGCCGGCGCAAATCAGCGGCGGGGCCGAGCCGATCTGGATGGCGGTTTCGTCATTCTTGAGTAGTATATTGCCGTAGACCGTCGTGCCACACACGGAGTTGCTCGCGCTGCCCGGCGGGATGTTCTGGATTGTCAGGTTGCCGCCGACCGTCGCGGCGGGAGCGAGCGTGAAGGTTCCGCCGCCATTGACGGTCAAATTGCCGCCGACCGATGAGCCGTTGAGAACAAAGTTGCCCCCGACCATAGTGACGTTGCCGGTGATCTTGCCGCCGTTAAGGAATGCGCAATCCTGACCGGCGGACACCGTGATATTGCCGTTGAAGGTGCCGTCATACACCCCGTTGCAGAGGCTCCCCGAAGCGGGCGCGGATTGCGCCCTGGGGATTGCGATGAAGACGCCGAAGGCGCACTGGGGAGGTTGCCGACGGGGATTGTGGCCGGTCACCGTATTCGTCGCCGTCGCGATCACCGACACGGTAACGTCGGGCTGAACTGTTCGCGACATAGACCTTGCTGCCGTCCGGGGTCACCGCCACACCGTCGGGACGAGTGCCGACGGGGATCGTGGCGGTCACCGTATTGGTCGCCGTGTCGATCACCGACACGGTGTCGGAGCTGTCGTTCGCGACATAGACCGTGCTGCCGTCCGGGGTCACCGCCACGCCGCGGGGCCGCGCCGACGGGGATCGTGGCGGTCACCGTATTGGTCGCCGTGGCGATCACCGACACGGTACCGGTCGCGTCGTCATGTTCGCGACATAGACCTTGCTGCCGTCCGGGGTCACCGCCACGCCGAAGGGGAGCTGCCGACGGGGATCGTGGCGGTCACCGTATTGGTCGCCGTGGCGATCACCGACACGGTGCTGGAGCCGTCGTTCGCGACATAGACCTTGCTGCCGTCCGGGGTCACCGCCACGCCGAAGGGCCGCTGCCGACGGGGATCGTGGCGGTCACCGTATTCGTCGCCGTGGCGATCACCGACACGCTGTTGGAGTCCACGTTCGCGACATAGACCTTGCTGCCGTCCGGGGTCACCGCCACGCCGACAGGGAAAGCTGCCGACGGGGATCGTGGCGGTCACCGTATTGGTCGCCGTGGCGATCACCGACACGGTGTTGGAGTCCTCGTTCGTGACATAGACCTTGCTGCCGTCCGGGGTGACCGCCACGCCGATAGGGACCGTTGCCGACGGGGATCGTGGCGCTCACCGTATTGGTCGCCGTGTCGATCACCGACACGGTGTTGTGATCCGAGTTCGTGATGTAGGCGTTTTGCGCGAGGCTTCGAGCGCTGCCGAGAAGGCAGGCAACGGCAAAGGCCGCGATCGCGAGCAACCCGAAAATGCGAAGCTTCATGGCATCCTCCCTGACGGCGGATCGGGGCCTGCCGCCAGCGCGAGAGGCTCGATCCGTGAATTTTGATCGACATTATAGGTAGAGCGCCGGAGGCGGTCAAACGCACCCGAAGTGGAGGTGGCCTAGCAAGTGTAGGGCGTGTGTGGACGGCCCTCACGATGCAAGGCCTCGATGGGAGAAAATCTGATCTGGTGCGATTGCGGTCGTGTGTCCGGCCTGTTTGGTGCGGCACTCGGCCGCTGGCCCAGATGGGTTCCGCGATCCGCGCCCAAACGGAAAAGCGACCTTGATGGCCACCACCCTACGCGGGCTTTGCGGATCGTCGGCTCGACCGATCAGCATCTCTCCGTCTCAGCCCTGCACCGGCGGCACGAGCGTCAGGCGGCGACCTTGCAAGGCCGGTACGCCTCGCCGCTCGTCAGCATGGCCCAGATGATCCGGGCCATCTTGTTGGCCAGAGCCACCGCCGCGAGCTTGCGCGGCTTGCGCTCCAGCAGGTTCAGCAGCCAGGCCGAGCTGGCCGGCCGGCCTGGCCTGGCGTGTTGGATCACGGTGGTTGCCCCCAGCACCAGCAGGCACCGCAACCGCTCATCGCCGGCTCGGCTGATGCCGCCCAGGCGCTGCTTGCCGGCGGTGGATCGCTCGCGCGGCACCACGCCGAGCCAGGCGGCGAAATGCCGTGCCGATTGGAACTGGCTGACATCGACCCGCACGGCGAAACTCAGGGCAGTGATCGGCCCGACGCCGGGGATGGCGGCCAGCCGGCGGCTGACCGGGTTGGCCTTGTGCTGGGTCATCAGTTTGGCATCGATTGTCCCCAGCCTCGCCTCGATGCGGTCGATCTCGTGACCGAGCAGTGCCAGGGCCTGTTTCGCCTCCGCCGGCACCGCCGCCGCATCGGCGGTGGCAAGCTCGGTTTGCAGCTTGCGCAAGCCCCTTCCCGCCGGGCTGGGCGACCACGCCGAGCTCCGCCGCGTGGCCGCGCAGTGCATTGACCAGTTGCGTCCGCTGACGGACCAGCAGTTCGCGCGCCGAGAGCAGCATCGCGCTCGCCTGCTGCCCGACCGACTTCACCGGCACGCTGCCGATCGAGGGCTGCGCTGCCGCCACGCAGATCGCTTCGGCATCATTGCGATCGTTCTTGCTCCGCCTGACGAACGGTTTGACGTATTGTGGTGGGATCAGCCGCACCCGGTGGCCGAGCGCCTGCAACGCACGAGCCCAGTGATGCGAGCCGCCGCAAGCTTCCAGAACCACCTCCAATGGCGGCAGCTTCTCGAAAAACCCGAGAAAATCCTGCCGCCGCAGGTTCCGCCGCAATATCATGTGCCCGGTTGCATTCACCCCGTGCAGAGTGAACACCGATTTGGACGTATCGACGGCAATGCGTGTAATCTGCTCCATGGACGGCCTCCGGTTCGACTTTTCGACAGCCGAACCTTGGCACAAAGATGCCGCGGGGCCGTCCACCCCAACGGAAAAGCGCAGCGCATTCCGCCTCGAACCATCCCCCGGCTGCGCTCCGCTCGCTTTCCGTTTCGGACTCACCGCTGCTCGCCTGTCTCCCGCGGTTGATCACCACCGCCCATCCATCCTGCCGGATGGAGCCCGTTGGCCACGCACCGGCGAAACGAAAAATGCGGCCAATCCGCCGGGTGTTCCACCAGACCGTGTTCACCGGGTTGAAGTGAATGTAGTCCAAGTGAGCCGCAAAGTCCTGATCATCACGGATCGTATGCTCCCAGTACCGAGTCCGTTACACTTTTCGGCCCCCATTTGCTGTGAGAATGACCGGATGATCGAATTCCTGATGGTTCCCGGCGCACCGGCGCCGGTGGCACCCTTCAGCCATGCCACCGCGGTCGATGGCTGGCTGTTCGTGACCGGCCAGATGCCGACCGATCCCGAAGACGACGGCGCTCCATTACCTCGAGGGGATCGAAGCGCAGACCCGCCGGGTCATCGAAAATCTGCGGCGCGTACTCGCCGGCGCCGGCAGCGCCCTCGACCAAGTCGTATTCGCTCGCGTTTACTTGACCGAGTTCGAGCGGGATTACGCGGCGATGAACGCCGTCTATCAATCCTATTTTGCCCCCGGAAGGCTGCCGGCGCGAACCTGCATCGGCGTTACCGCCCTCGCCCGCGGCGCGCTCGTCGAAATCGATCTTCTCGCTCGCAGAGCGGCCGACTAACACCGTCCTGGGGGTCAGGAACCGATGGCGCGGATCAGCTCTGGGGTTATTTCGCGAAGGAAAGTCTGGGTCGAATGCCGCAGGTCGAGAGCGGCGTAGAAGCGCGCGATCATCGGGCGCAGGCCAGGATCATGCAGCAGGTTTTCGTAGACCGCCGCATTGTCCATATCCAACAGGATCCGCAGATCGGCCCGCAGCGCACCCTGGCCGGAATACAACTTTACCGAACGCAGCCCGCTCACTTTGCCGCATGCCGGCACGAACTCCTGCATCATGAAGGTCCAAAACGCCCTGACCTCGCTCTCCGACAGCGAATCCTTCAGGTCAAACCGCCGCACATAAGCCGTCATCATTAGCCTCCCGTTGGATTAGCCGTTAACGTAAACCAACAAAAGCTCTTTTTTGCTTTTTCGGGCCGAGGAACCGTCCCGTGCCGCAAGCGCACTGGCGCGTGGCGGGACGAAGACCCTCGATTTTTTTTTTTATGTCAGCTTTTCAACGATACCGCTAGCACTAAGGCGACCGGCATATCGATGATTTTCCATTTACCACGCTGGCAGTTTGTACCGTTATGAAGCGCGCCTGATTCGATATTGCCGCATTTCCCCTGGCTCCATTCCGAGCCGCCAGCTCGGGAACTCATCATCGGCGGTAAAATTGCCATAATCGCATCGCATCGTGGCGCCATCGGGGTGCTCCGCGATTGGGCTGCCCTTGCCAGAGAGGAACTTTTTGCTGCAGATTTGCTGCTGAAGCAACAGACCGCGGTCCAGTCATCCCAGCGGGGCGAAAGGCGGGCGAGTTTTCCTGCGGAAACAACCGAAACGGCGTCGACAGCCGATTGCTCCCTCTCCGCCCCCAACGGCACAGGGAGAAATCCCGGCGTAGCGGCATATGTGGAACGGCCATCGGAACTCTGCTTAATTCCCCCGACAGGGCATCGTTTGGGGATCGAGATCATGGCGCAGGAAACCGTTCGGCTGGCCCGTTACGCGGCCGCACTCCGCTACCAGGATCTGCCGGCGGACATCATCCGGCGAGCCAAGGAATGCATTGCCGACACGGTCGCGGGGGTGATTTGCGGCGCCGACCTGCCGTGGAGCCGGATCGTCATCGCCTATGCCGAGCGCACCGGGCCGGGCGGTAAAAGCCATATCCTCGGGTCGGGCGGACCGGCGGTGCAGGCGCCCTCGGCGGCGCTCGCCAACGGCGCCCTGGCCCACGGCTTCGAGCTCGACAGCCTGACCCGGCCGGGCGCCGGCGTGCATCCGGGCGCCACCTTGTTGCCCCCTGCCCTCGCCATCGCCCAGCAGCAAGGTCTCGGCGGCCGGGCGTTGATCGCCGCCTTTGTCGCCGGCTGCGAGGTCATGGTGCGGATCGGCCGCGCCACCGGCCACACCAACGAGCAGCGCGGCTTTCACGCGCCGGGCAACACCGGGCCGTTCGGCGGCGCGATCGCCGCCGGGCATCTGTTGGGGCTCGACGCGGCGCGAATGACCAACGCCCTCGGCATCGCCGGCTCGCTCGCCTCGGGCCTGCTCGAATTCGCCCGCGCCGGCAATGGCGGCATGGTCAAGCGGCTGCATCTGGGGCGCGCCTCCGAGGGCGGCGTCTTGGCCGCGAGCCTGGCCCATGACGGCTTTACCGCGCCCGATACGGTGCTCGAAGGCCCGTTCGGGTTCCTGCAGGTGTTCTGCCGCGAATGGGACTTTTCGCCGAGCTGACCAAGGGCCTCGGCGAATACTGGGCGACGACCAGCATCGCGCTCAAACGCTATCCCTGCCACGTCAACGCCCACGCCGCGGTCAAGGCATTGTCGCAATTGCAGGCCGAGCACGGCTTCACCGGCGGCGACGTCGAGGCGATCACGATCGCCGGCACCGAGCGCATGGCCACCCTGCACAACATCCCCGAGCCCGCCGATCTGATGATGGCGCAGTACAGCGTGCCGTTTTGCGCGGCATTGGCGCTCTACCGCGATCCGCGCAATCCCGAATCCTTTGCCGACGGCGCGCTCGACGACCCCCAGATCCGCGCCCTGACCCGCCGGGTGACAATGCTCGCGGCGCCGCCCGCCTCCGGCCATGGCGCCTCGGCAACCGAGGTCACGGTCGATCTGAAAGGCGGCCGCCGCCTCACCAACAGCGCCGAGGACGGCCTCCTCGACGCCGCCGACCTCGGCGACAAATTCACCCGCCTGACCCGCGCCGCGCTTGGCGATCGTGCCGGCCCGTTGTTCGAGCGCCTGCATGCGCCTCGAGCACGAGGACAGCCTCGACTGGCTCGGCGCCGGGTTCGGAGGCTAAGCCGATGTTCCGCACCGTCCGCACCGCCACCTTGGAGATCGGCTACGAGGAGACCGGGCCGGCCGAAGGGCCGCCGGTGATCCTGCTGCACGGCTGGCCGTCGGACCCGCACGATTGGGACGGGGTCGTCCCCGAACTGGCGGCCGAGGGCTGCCATGTGCTGGTCCCGTGGCTGCGCGGCTATGGTCCGACCCGGTTTCTGCACCGCGACACGCCGCGTTCCGGCCAGCAGGCGGCGCTCGGCGCCGATGTCAGGGATTTCATGGACGCGCTCGGCATCGAGGACGCCCATCTCGCCGGCTACGATTGGGGCGGGCGCGCGGCCTGCGTCGTCGCCGCAATATGGCCGGAGCGGGTGCGCGGGCTGGTTTCGATCGGCGGCTACAACATCCAGAACATCGCCGTGTCCGGCCATCCGGCCCCGGCGGCGCAGGAACACCGCCTCTGGTACCAATGGTATTTCCACACCGAGCGCGGTCATGCGGGGCTCGAACAGAACCGCCGCGACATCGCCCGGCTATTGTGGCGGTTGTGGTCGCCGAACTGGCAATTCGACGACGCGACCTTTGACGCGACCGCGCCGAGCTTCGACAACCCCGATTTCGTCGCCGTGACGATCCAGTCCTACCGCCACCGCTACGGTCTGGCCCCCGGCGACCCGGCATTGGAGCCGATCGAGCAAGCTCTCGCCGCTCAACCGCCGATAACGGTGCCGGCGATCGTGCTGCACGGCGCCGCCGACGGCGTCTCGCCGGTCGAGCAGTCGGCGCGCCACGCGATCCACTTCGCCGCCCAATACGACCGCCGCGTCGTGCCGATCGCCGGCCACTTCCTGTCGCGCGAAACCCCGCAGGCGGTCGTGCAGGCGCTTGCGCGACCTGATGACCGGCCCGCGATAGCGGTTGGGTGTCTACTCCGCTGCGAGAGCCGTGCGCTCCTCGGCGATCAGCCGCTCGACCATGCGCCGCATGTGCATGCGCGTCGCATCCGAGGCGATGTCGACGAGGCCCGCCTCGCCGAATTCGCTGAGACGCGCCTGCTGCGCCTCGACCATGACGCGGTCCTCGACAAAGGTCGGGGCGATCTCCTGGTAGAGCTGTTCGGTTGCCGCCGGGTCGTTCTGGCGATAGCCGTTCGCCGCCGACCAGAAATAAAAGCAGCTGGTCTCGGTCTCCGGGGTCAGGCCGTGGAACAGGCGGAACTGGAACCCGCCGTCGCGCTTGCCTTCTGGGGCGCCGGTGCCGGCATCGGCCGCGCCCGTCCATTGCAAGACGCTGGACGGTGCGACGAACTCGAATTCCTGCCAGCGGTCGACCCGCCCGGTAAAGCCCGCGGCCCGGACATAGCTCGGCGGCGGCACCGAGTTCTTCAGCCAGCGGGTGAATTTGAGCCCGGTCGGGGTGCGCGTCGTCTTCATCTCGGCCTCGACATGCGCCGCGGGGTTGCCGCCCACCGTCTTGGCGTGCAGATAGCCCAGATGCGTCAGATCCATCAGATTGTCGACCATCAGCATGTAATTGCCCTTGATCGGATAGACGTCGTGCTTGTTGGGCCATTTGCCGGGATCGTTGTGATAGGGAAAGTCGACGATCTTGGCGGTGTCGGCCTTGGCCGGATCGCCGGTCCACACCCACACCAGCTGGTCCTTCTCGACCACCGGATAGCCGCGCACCGCCGCGTCCGCCGGGATCTGCTTTTGCCCGGGGATATGCACGCAGCGCCCCGAGCCGTCGAAGATCAGCCCGTGATAACCGCACTGGATCCCCTCCTCGACGACGGCGCCCCTATGCAGCGGCGCCGCGCGGTGGCAGCAGCGGTCGGCCAATGCCGCCGCCCGGCCCGCCTTGTCGCGGAACAGGACGATCGGCTCGTCGCAGATCCGGCGCGCCAGCGGCTCGCCGCCGATCTCGTCAGCCCAGGCGGCGATATACCAAGCGTTGCGCAGCAGCATCGGGGATCTCCTCTTTCAGCCTGATGATCGTAAGCAGAGGCTTGCCCGATGGGAAGCCGCGCATGCTAGGGTTCGCCCCGAAGATTTGGGGAGACGCGCCATCAACACCATGACCGCATCAGAAGAAACGCCGGTCGAGGCTCGCTTAGCGGCGCTTCTCGACCATCTGGGGATCGCCCGCGCCCATTTCGCCGGGCGCGCCGGCAGCGATTGGGAGGGCTTCGCCGCCCGGTACCCCGATCGCGTCGCATCGTTGACCTTGCTTTGTCCGGCGTCGCTCGACCGCGGCGCCTTGCAGCCGCTAGCGTCGCGCTTGCTTGGTCGTGACCGGAGACCACGGCGCGGGCCCGCGCCGGGTTCAGGCGGTGCTGCCCGATCTGCCGCAGGCGACGACGGTCGTGTTGCGTGACTATGCCGGACTGACTTGGGCCGATCTCGCCGTCGAGCGCGGCGGCGAAATCGGCGGTGCGATGCAGGATTTTCTTGCCCGCATCGAGAGCCGTCAGCCGCTGCCGGCGACGAGCCTGCCCGAGCAGGAGGGTGAGATCGCCGGTATTTCCTACAGCGTTCGCGGCGCCGGGCCGCCGCTGGTGCTGTTGCCGCTCGATCTTTCGCCGACGCAATGGACGGCGCTGGTCCCGGTTCTGGCCGCGCGCTGGTGCACGATCGCCCTCGGCGGTGTCCATCTCGGCAGCGTGGCGAGCCTCGAAGAGCGCGGCAGGTCGGGCTACATCGCCATTGTGCGCAACCTGCTCGACGCGCTGGCGATCAGGCCGGGCGAGCGGGTGCTCGAACTCGGCTGCGGCTCGGGCGTGATCATGCGCGAATTGGCGCGGCGGACGGCGGGCGCCAACCCGCTGACCGGGGTCGACCGCAGCCCTTATCTGTTGGGCGAGGCGCGGAAACTGGCCGCGCGCGAAGGACTCGCCGACCGCATCGAGTTTCGCCAAGGAATTGGGGAAGCGCTGCCGTTGCCGGCGGATTTCGCCGACGTCGCCGTATGCAGCACGGTCGCCGAGGAGGGCGACGCCGAGCGCATGCTGTCCGAATTGGTGCGGGTCACCAAGCCCGGCGGTCGGGTCGGCGTCATCGTGCGCGCGATCGATCGGGGGTGCTGGGTCAACCTGCCGCTCGACCCGGCGCTCAAGGCGAAGGTCGAGATGCCGGGGATGATCGGCGGCGGGATGAGCCCGCAAGGCTGCGCCGATGCGAGCCTCTACACGCGGTTTCACGCGCTCGGGCTTGACAGAGCTGCGCGGCTTCCCGCAGCTCGTCGCGGTGAGGCCGGGCTCGCCTCAGGCTCCCGCGCTATCAGCAGCAGATCCTGGCGGCATTGAACCTGGCGGAGACCGAGGCATGGCACGCGGCGGTGGCGCAGGCGGAAAGCGACGGGACTTTCTTCATCGCCCAGCCCTTCCATTGCGCGGTGGGAACCAAGCCCGCCTGAGGAGGAGCGACAACGGCGGCTGTCATCACCTATCCAACCCGGCAAAGCCCGTGGAATTCCGAGCACGCGTGGTGCCCGTCGCTTGCAGGGCGGGACCCGTTCGTCGCCAATTAAATTTGAAAAACGATGTAAGATTAACCCCATAGTTAAATAATTGGCGTCGTAGCTCAGGTGCTTATAGAAATAAGCAAAATGCTAAGAGGTGATCCTGGAATAAAGAATGGGGAAAGATCACCACAGATGAGTTTCGGCTTCGCCGGTGGCGCTGGATTCGGCACATTGCCTAAAAACACGGCAAATTGATGAGCCCCTCTGGCCTCCAGCGGAACTGACGATTCACGCCGTCAAGCACTCGATATCCAAAGCTGGTCACAGATTATTGACAGATGCGGCCGGACGATTTCGCGGCGACGCCGCACCGCGGAAGTGCACGCCCCAGCACGATGATTCTCCGGGCTTGGCCTCAATCTTGCTCCACTGAGTCGGGATGCACTGTTGGCCACCGTAATAAATGGGGAGCTCCTTATGTCATCCAAAGGCATCACCATCGATCGTCGCCGACTCGGGCTGCTGGGCGCGGGCCTGGCGGTCGCTGCCTCCGGCATCGGCGCGATCCCCGACCTGGTACCGCGGGCACAGGCGGCTCCTGCCGAGCCCGAGACCGGGCCGATCAAGGTCGGCATCCTGCATTCGCTTTCCGGCACGATGGCGATCAGCGAGGCGCCGCTGAAGGATGTAATGATGATGCTGATCGCCCAGCAGAATGCGAAAGGCGGGGTCATGGGCCGGCAGCTTCAGCCGGTGGTCGTCGATCCGGCCTCCAACTGGCCGCTCTTCGCCGAGAAGGCCAAGCAGCTGCTGTCGGTCGACAAGGTGGCGGCGGTGTTCGGTTGCTGGACTTCGGTTTCCCGCAAGTCGGTTCTGCCGGTGTTCGAACAGCTGAACGGCATCCTCTTGTACCCGGTGCAGTACGAGGGTCAGGAGTGTAGCCGCAACGTGTTCTACACCGGCGCCGCGCCAAACCAGCAGGCGATCCCGGCGGTCGATTACCTGATGAACCAGGCCGGGGTGAAGCGCTGGGTGCTGGAGGGCACCGATTACGTCTACCCGCGCACGACCAACAAGATCCTCGAAGCCTATCTGAAGGTGAAGGGCGTCGCGCCGGCCGACCTGATGATCAATTACACGCCGTTCGGCTATTCCGACTGGCAGGCCGAGGTCGCCAAGATCAAGGCGTTCGGCTCGGCCGGCAAGAAGACCGCGGTGGTCTCGACGATCAACGGCGACGCCAACGTGCCGTTCTACAAGGAGCTCGGCAACCAGGGCATCAAGGCGACCGACATCCCGGTGGTGGCCTTCAGCGTCGGCGAACAGGAACTGGCCGGCATCGATACCAAGCCACTGATCGGCCATCTCGCGGCATGGAATTACTTCCAGAGCGTCGATACCCCGCTCAACAAGGAAGTCGTCGCCGCGTTCAAGGCCTTCGCCAAGGACGACAAGCGAGTGTTCAACGACCCGATGGAGGCGCATTACATCGGCTTCAACATGTGGGTGAAGGCAGTCGAGAAGGCCGGCGGCACCGATCACGACGCGGTTATCGACGCGATGGTCGGGGTCGCCCATCCAAATCTTTCGGGCGACTTCGCGACGATGATGCCCAACCATCACCTGACCAAGCCCGTGCTGATCGGCGAGGTGCAGGGCAACGGGATGTTCAACGTCGTCTGGCAGACGCCGGGCTTGGTCGTCGCTCAGCCTTGGTCGCCTTATCTGCCGGAGAGCAAGAACCTGATCGGCGATTGGCTGCCGCCGATGTCCTGCGGCAGCTATGACGTCGTCGCCGGCAAGTGCTCGGGTCAAGCACAAGGCCTGAGCAGAATGCGCCGGCGCTTGCGGAAGGGCTGGTGCCGCCGGCCCTTTTTGCCGCGCGGCTTCATGCTCGCCGCGCTGGTGGGGTTGATGCTGGCGCTGCCGGGTGTGACGCGCGCTGCCGACGACCCGTTCGCGGATATCGCCGCCACCAATTTCGACCTCGTGGCGCAGGGCGTGCAGGAGCTGGCCGTTTCGGGCAGCCCGCGCGCGGCGGCGGTCATCGCCGCTCTGCGCGACCAGCAGCTGTTTGCCTGGAAATGGCCGCGGCCGGACACGCCGCTTTACATCCGCACCGATAAGGGGTTCGTCGATGCGCGCACCGGCTCTCCGGTGGCAGCGCCGTCGCCGGTGAACCTGCGGCTGGTCATCGTCAACGATTCGGTGCGCTTCGCGATCGAGACCGCCGAAGGCGCGCCTCGATCTGTCCTCGAAGAGTCCCGCAGCGCGGCTCAAGGCGGCCGATGCGATTTTCCAATCGGCCGATGCCGGTGCGCTGCCACTGATCGAGCGGGCGCTGGCTAAGGAACACGATGCCGCGGTCGTCCGCGTGTTGGACGAGGCGCAGGCCGCGGCGCTGCTGAAATCCGACACCGGGTCGATCTCGGCGCGGCTCACTGCGGTGCACGAAGTGGCGGCGCGGGCGGATCTCTCGGCGCGGAGCCTGCTGTCCTCGCTGCATGGGCAACCGCCTCCTGTCGCGGCGGCAATCGGCGCGGCGATCCACGACATCGACCGCCAGCTGCAGCTATGGGGCCTCGCCGAGGACGTCTATTACGGCTTGAGCCTCGGCGCCGTGCTGCTGCTGGCCGCGACCGGGCTGGCCATCACCTTCGGGGTGATGGGCGTCATCAACATGGCGCATGGCGAAATGGTGATGATCGGCGCCTACACCACTTTCGTGGTGCAGCAGCTGATCGCTGCCTTTGCCCCGGCGCTTGACGATCTTGGCCTGTTGTTGGCGGTGCCGGCGGCCTTTCTGGTGGCGGGCGCGCTCGGGGTGGTGATCGAGCGCACTCTGATCCGCTTCCTTTACGGCAGACCGCTCGAGACCCTTCTTGCCACCTGGGGGCTCAGCCTGATCCTGCAACAGGCGGTGCGCAGCATCTTCGGCCCGACCAACCAGGACGTCAGTTCGCCGCTCGTGGATGAGCGGCTCGATAGCGCTCGGCGGGCTCACGCTGACCGTCAACCGGCTGTGGATCATCCTGTTCGCGGCGCTGGTGCTCGGCGCCCTGATGGCAACGCTGCGCTGGGGCGGGCTCGGGCGCTCCATCCGCGCCGTGACGCAGAACCGGCGCATGGCGGCGGTGATGGGCATTCGCACACCGGTGATCGACGCGCTGACCTTTGGCCTTGGTTCCGGCATTGCCGGCATGGCCGGCGTCGCGCTGAGCCAAATCGACAATGTCAGCCCCAATCTCGGCCAAAACTACATCATCGACAGCTTCCTCGTGGTGGTGCTCGGCGGCGTCGGCAATTTGTGGGGAACGTTGTTCGCGCGCGATGACCCTCGGGGTGGTCGATAAGTTCGTCGAACCCTTCGACGGCGCCGTGCTGGCCAAGATCCTGGTGCTGGTGTTCCTGATCCTGTTCATCCAGCGGCGCCCGCAAGGGCTGTTCCCGCTCAAGGGTCGGGTGGCCGAGGCTTGATGTCGACCGACCGCATCACGACCGTCACACTCGGCTGCGTGCTCGGCGGCGCCGCGCTGCTTGCGGCTTTGAACCTGCTCGACCCCGGCGGCGAGCGCGGTGCATGTCCCAGATTTCGCCATTTCGCTGGTCGGCAAGTATCTGTGCTACGCGATCCTGGCGCTGGCGGTCGATCTGGTGTGGGGCTATGCCGGCATCCTGACGCTCGGCCATGCCGCGTTCTTTGCCCTGGGCGGCTACGCGATGGGCATGTACCTGATGCGCGAGATCGGCGCGCGCGGCGTTTACGCCAATCCGACCTTGCCCGATTTCATGATCTTCATCGGCTGGAACAAGCTGCCCTGGTACTGGTATGGGTTCGACCATTTCTGGTTCGCCCTGATCATGGTGCTGCTGGTGCCCGGCGTTTTGGCCGGCGTGTTCGGCTGGTTCGCGTTCCGCTCGCGCGTCTCCGGCGTCTATCTGTCGATCATCACCCAGGCGCTGACCTATGCGCTGATGCTTGCCTTCTTCCGCAACGACATGGGGTTCGGCGGCAATAACGGGATGACCGATTTCAAGGACATCCTGGGCTTCCCGCTCAACCGCGAGAGCACGTCGGTCGGGCTGATGCTGATCACCGCGGTGGTGCTGTCGGCGGCGTTCCTGCTGGCGCGCGCCATCACCGGCTCGCGCTTCGGCAAGGTGCTGGTGGCGGTTCGCGACGCGGAGGCGCGCACCCGCTTTCTCGGCTACCGGCCAGAATCCTACAAGCTGTGGTTTGGGTGGTCTCGGCGGTGATCGCCGGGATCGGCGGCGCGCTTTACGTGCTGCAGGTCGGCATCATCAACCCCTCGGAATTCGCCCCCGGCAATTCGATCGAGGCGGTGATCTGGGTCGCGGTCGGCGGGCGCGGCACGCTCGCCGGCGCGATCCTCGGCGCGGTCCTGGTCAATCTCGGCAAGACCTGGCTGACCAGCGCCTTGCCTGAAATTTGGCTGTTTGCGTTCGGCGGCTTGTTCATTCTGGTCACATTGTTCCTGCCGCGCGGCATTATCGGTCTGTTCGCGGCGCGCCGGCCGGCGATCGCAGGCCCGAGACGCAATTCGGCTGCCGCCGAGGCAGCGGCGCGCGAGGTCACCGGATGACCGGCCGAACGCTTCTCTATCTCGACGGCGTCACCGTTTCCTTCGACGGCTTCAAGGCGCTCAACGGGCTGTCCCTGGTGCTGGAACCAGGCGAGATGCGGGCGGTGATCGGCCCCAATGGCGCCGGCAAGACGACCATGATGGACGTAATCACCGGCAAGACCAAAGCCCGATGCCGGGCGCGTCGTGTTTGGCGACGACACCGATCTGACCCGGCTCGACGAGCCGGCGATCGCCCGGCTCGGCATCGGCCGCAAGTTTCAGCGGCCTACCGTGTTCGAGCCGCTGTCGGTGCGCGACAACGTGCTGCTCGCGCTGGCCGGCGATCGCTGCCCCCGCTTCGCGCTGTGGGCGCGCGAGACGCCCGATGAGCGCGACGCGGATCGAGGAGATCCTGCTGACGATCGCGTCTCGGCGCCGAGCGCTACCGCCGCGCCGGCTGAACTCTCGCACGGTCAGAAGCAGTGGCTGGAGATCGGCATGCTGCTGGCTCAGGACCCGAGATTGCTGCTGGTTGACGAGCCGGTGGCCGGCATGACCGATGCGGAGACTGCGGCGACGGCGGATCTGCTGCGCGAGATCAACCGCACCCGCAGCGTGGTCGTGGTCGAACACGACATGGCGTTCGTGCGCGGCGCTTGGAGCGTGAAGGTGACGGTGCTGCACGAGGGGGCGGTGCTGGCGGAAGGCTCGATCGAGCCATTCCAGAACGATCCGCGCGTCATCGAAGTCTATCTCGGGCGCTGAGACATGCTGTCGGTCGACGCGATCGATCTTTATTACGGCGCGAGCCAGGCGCTGCGCCGCGTCAGCCTGACCGCGAAAAAAGGCGAGGTGACCTGCATTCTCGGCCGCAACGGCGTCGGCAAGACCAGCCTGTTGCGGGCGATCTTCGGGCTCCAGCCGATCCGCGCCGGCCAGATTGCTTGGGAAGATCGAGAATTGACCGGGCTATGCTGCCGTATCAGCGCGCCCGTGCCGGCTTGGCGCTGGTGCCGCAGGGCCGCGAGATCTTTCCGCGCCTGACCGTTGCGGAGAACCTCGAGACCGGATTTGCCGTCGTTGCCGCGCGGCCTGCGCCATGTCTCGGACGAGATCTTCGCGTTGTTTCCGGTGCTGAAGGAGATGCTGCGCCGGCGTGGCGGCGACCTCTCCGGCGGCCAGCAGCAGCAACTGGCGATCGCCCGCGCGCTGGTCACGCGGCCCCGGCTGCTGGTCCTCGACGAGCCGACCGAGGGCATCCAGCCTTCGATCATCAAGGATATCGAGCGGGTCATTCGCGGTCTCGCCGCGCGCGGCGACATGGCGATCCTGTTGGTCGAGCAGTATTTCGAATTCGCCCGCGACCTTGCTGCCTCCTACCTCGTCATGCAGCGCGGCGAAGTTGTCGCCTCCGGCCGCCGCGAGGACATGGATGAGGCAGCAGTTCGCAGCTTCTGACCGTTTAACGAAAGCGGGCGGCCTTACCCCTATCACCCGGGATTATCATCCCGCGGAAATTTGAAGCTTACCGCGCAGGAGGATCGTGCGGGGCACTATCGGGTCAGCTGGTCTCGACCGCCGGGGTGAAGATGTAGCCGCTGCCGCGCACGGTCTTGATAATCGATCGGTCTTTGCGGGTCGTCTTCGAGCTTGCGGCGAAGCCGTCCGACTTGGACGTCGATCGTTCGGTCGAACGGCCCGGCCTCGCGATTGCGCGCCAAATCCAACAGCCGATCACGAGTCAGCACCTGGTTGGCATTGTTGACGAACGCCGCCAGCAAGTCGAATTCGCCGGTGGTCAGCCGAACCTCCTTGCCCGCGGGCGAATAGCAGCTCGCGGCTTGAAAGATCGAGGTTCCAGCCGGCAAACCGTGCCTTCGACCGCAGCGCCGGCGCTCGCTCTGCGGTCCGGCTCGAGACGCGGCGCAGCACGCTCTTGACCCGCGCCAACAGTTCGCGCAGGTGGAAGGGCTTCGGCAGATAGTCGTCGGCGCCCATTTCGAGGCCGATGATGCGGTCGACGGTCTCGCCGCGCCCGGTCAGGATGATAATTCCGACGTCAGATTCCTCGCGCAGAGAGCGGGCGAGCGTCAGCCCGTCCTCGCCGGGCAACATCAGATCCAGAATGACGAGATCGACCCGGGATTGCGCCAAGGCGCGGCGCATCTCGGCGCCGTCATGAGCGGTCGAGACCCGATAGCCCTCGCCGGACAGATAGTCCTGGACCATCGTCGCAGATCTCCCGTTGATCGTCGACGACCAGGATATGACCATTGTCGCTCATTTCGGTCCGCGTTACCTGCCTGTGCAGCGGGTCGGTTCCGAGAGCGCCGACGCCGTGGGACGACCTGGGAGGAGCATCATACATATAGGTTACAAATTCTTACATAAAACCAGTCGGACTGACATTATCGGATTACACCGCCGCGATAGCTTGCTGGCCATCCGGATCGGCCCTCCGGCTCGATCGCCGCCGGCATCGGGAGGCTTTCGTGGCCGATACTTATCAGGAGATCGAGGCCGAGATCCCGCGCCTTCGGCGCTACGCGCGGGCGCTGACCCGCGATGTTGTGCTCGCCGACGATCTCGTCCAAGACTGCCTGACTCGCGCCACTGGCAAGCTCCATCTCTGGCAAGAGCGGTACGGATCTGCGCGCGTGGCTGTTTACGATTCTTCACAACCAATATGTCAATCACGTGCGCCGCTGCCGTACGTGAAGGAGCCAGGGTCGGATTGAGTGACAACGAGCCGTTGCTGGCCCGCGCTCCGCAGCAGGGACAGCGGCTCGAATTGCGCGACCTCGAGCGTGCGATAGCCAAGCTCCCCGAGGAGCAGCGCTCCGCCATCCTTCTTCGTCGGATTGGAGGGGATGCGCTACGAGGAGGTCGCGGCCGTGCTCGACGTGCCGGTCGGAACCATCCGCTCGCGGCTGTCGCGTGGTCGTGAAGCCTTGCGCAGGCTGATGGGGTTCAGTCCCGACGAAGCATCCGACGCCGGCGCCGGCCGCATTGCAACCCGGCGTTTGACCAGCGCTGGCGGGGGCTTCGAAATGGCGGTCCGTCCTGCCGATCGAACATTACGCCAGCGGACACGGCCGGGCACGAGGCCGGTTTAAGAAACGGGACCGAGCTGAGCCTTCAATTGATCAGCATCGCGCGGCAATGAAGGAGCTAGTGTGAAGTCGCGGTGAACCATTTGCTGCGCACCGCTTCGAGCCCGGTCCTCCACCGTCTGCCGCGCCTCCTTCGTGCGCCGATGGGGCTTTTGATATTTGTTGAGGTTAACGATCGCCGCGGCTCCTGTTCTGTTCGCGCGTCATTTTGCCGAAATATAGCGGATTAAGGCATTGGCGCCTCCAAAAACGGGCTCGCCGATAGGCCGCTTGCAAAGGAGGGCTCGATCCGCAAGGATCGCTGCCTCGCCCCGGGGGAATATACGTGGCGGGCATCCTAGCATGTACCGGGGCATGGCACGGATGGATGGGCTATCCGGTTCGTGGAAGCTCATCGACAGCAGCGCGGCCGCCTGATCCTCGGCAACGTTGGGTTCGCAGCAAGATGTTTGGAAGAATGTTGGGCCTATTGTCCGCCGATATGGCAATTGACCTGGGTACGGCGAACACCCTCGTCTATGTGAAAGGGCGAGGCATCGTCCTCAACGAGCCGTCGGTGGTTGCGATCGCCAGCGTCAAGGGCAAGAAGCAGGTGCTCGCAGTCGGCGAGGAAGCGAAGCTGATGCTCGGCCGTACCCCGGGCTACATCCAGGCGATCCGCCCGTTGCGCGATGGCGTGATCGCCGATTTCGAAGTCACGGAAGAAATGATCAAGCATTTCATCCGCAAGGTTCACAATCGCCGCAGCTTCGCCACCCCACAGATCGTCGTCTGCGTGCCGTCAGGTTCGACCGCAGTCGAGCGGCGCGCGATCCAGGAATCCGCCGAAAGTGCCGGCGCCAGACGGGTTTTCCTGATCGAGGAACCGATGGCTGCGGCGATCGGCGCAGGCCTTCCGGTTACCGAGCCGACCGGCTCGATGGTAGTCGACGTCGGCGGTGGCACGACCGAAGTGGCGGTGCTTTCGTTGGGCGGCATCGTCTATTGCCGATCGGTTCGGGTCGGCGGCGACAAAATGGACGAGTCGATCATCGCTTACATCCGGCGCAACCATAATCTTCTGGTCGGCGAAAGCAGCGCCGAGCGGATCAAAAAGGAAATCGGTTCCGCTTGCATGCCGGAAGACGGCGAGGGCCGGGTAATGGAGATCAAGGGGCGAGACCTGATGAACGGCGTACCAAAAGAAATCGTGATCAGCGAACGTCAGGTTTCGGAAAGTCTCGCCGAGCCGGTTGGATCAATCGTCGAGGCGGTCAAAGTAGCGCTTGAGCACACCGCGCCCGAACTCGCCGCGGATATCGTCGACAAGGGGATCGTGTTGACTGGCGGCGGCGCGCTACTTGGCAATCTGGACCTGGTGCTGCGTCACGCCACCGGACTCCCAGTTTCGATCGCCGATGATCCGCTGAGCTGCGTCGCGCTTGGAACCGGCCGAACGCTCGAAGAGATGAAGACGTTGAGATCGGTGTTGATCAATACTTGGTAAAGGTCTTTATCTGGCTGGCGACAAGCGGGGGGCACTGCCGTGCGGCTGAGAGGGGTTTGGGGCCCCGAAAGTTGTGGGCTGAGGAGGCGCGCATACGGCCGCGGCCTTGCTCGCCAGCCGGCGAGGGCGGTGTGATTCGCCTCTCCGCGCCGCGCCGCGCCGTCCTCCAGCGGCTCGTCTTTCCGGTTCTCGTTCTCCTTTCGGTAATGATGATCGTTCTCGGCAAAGTGGACCAAGTAGTGTTCGACCCGTTACGAATTTCGCTTACCGATGCCGCCGCCCCGACTCTTGACGCGTTGTCCCGCCCGATCGCCGCCGCCGGCAACCTGATGGACCGCGCCTATGGGCTCATCAATCTCTATCAGGAGAACGGCCGTCTCGAGGAGGAGAACCGCCGATTGCTGCATTGGCAGCAGGCCGCGTTGACGCTCGCCACCGAAAACGCCCAGCTGCGCAGCTTGCTGAAACTGGTTCCGGAATCGGCCATCTCCTATGTAACCGCCCGGGTCATCGCCAATTCAGGCGGGGCCTATGTGCGCAACCTGATGGTCAATGCGGGCAGCGACAGCGGCGTCGAACGCGGCCAGGCCGCGATTACCGGCGCCGGCCTCGTCGGCAGAGTTGTGGAGGTCGGGACGCGGGCGGCACGGGTCCTCCTGGTCACCGACCTCAACTCGCGCGTCCCGGTCATCGTCGAGCGGTCACGACAGCGAGCGATCCTATCCGGCGACAATTCCGAACGCCCGCTACTGGAATACCTCGATCCGGCGAGCGCGGTAAGGGTCGGCGATCGGATCATCACCTCGGGCGAGGGTGGCGTGTTTCCGCCGGATTTGCCGGTCGGTGTAGTTTCCGGAGTAAACGGCGAGGCGCCGCGGGTGGAGCCCTATGTCGAGTTGTCGCGGGTCGAATATCTGCGCATCGTCGATTACGGGCTAGCTAGTGGGTTGCCCAAGCCGGTCGTGGGCGTCCCGCGCTCCGTACGGCGAGTGACACCGGCTCCCACCGTTGGAACGAATCATCATTGAGCGAGAGATGACGTACAAAATCGCCGGCGCCCCTGTCGTACCCCAGGTCGACAGTGTAGCCTCCCGCCTGATCCCGGTAGCCACGACAGCAGCAGCGGCGATCCTATCGATCCAGCCGGTACACATACCGTCTTACGCAGCTCTGGCCCCGGCCTTTATGTTAATGGCGGTCTATCACTGGACGATCTACCGACCGGACATGTTGCCAGCGTCGGCAGTTTTTCTAATCGGCATCAGCCATGATCTTTTGGCGGGAGGGTCGCTGGGCGTGACCGCTGTCGTCCTCCTCCTCGCCCGGGAGGTGGTGGTGCGATATCGGCGCTGGTTCGCGGACCGAGCTTTTCCCTTCGTGTGGGGCGGCTTTACTCTGCTCACCGCCGCCGCGATGTTGGCACTTTGGCTCTTGCACTCATTGCTGGAAGCAAAGGTCGTTGAATTCCGCAGCAGCATTTTTCGTGCTGTGCTGACGATCTCGCTGTTCCCCTTCGCCAGCTTTTTGTTGGGCCGAACCCAGCGCGCGCTGATGGGCGCGCGCTGATCGTACGGTCTGGCAACGCGCCCAATGGATGGCGGCGATGCAGAGGGAAGTTCAACGCAACAAGCGGTTTAGCCGGCGCACCGCAGTCCTTGCGGGCGGCCAGGCATTGCTCGTAGCCGCTCTTTCAACCCGCCTGTACCAGCTCCAGATCGTGGACTCGGAGCGCTATAAGGTGATGGCAGACGAGAATCGCGTCAGTCCGCGGCTTCTAGCACCGCCGCGCGGGCGCATCCTGGATCGCTTCGGTATTCCCCTCGCCGACAATCGTCAGGACTACCATCTCGTGATCGTTGCCGAGCAGGCCGGTGACATCGTTGCGACACTGGCCGCGCTCGGTGCGTTAATCGAACTCGGCGACGCGGACCGCAACCGGGTTTTGCGTGAGGTCCGGCGCAAGCACTCGTTCGTCCCGGTCGTGATCCGAGCGAATTTGAGTTGGGACGAAATGGCTCGGATCGAGGTTGCCGTGCCGGAACTGCCCGGCGTTTCGATTGAACAGGGACTTACCCGGCATTATCCGTTCGGCGGAACGGCAGCGCATACCGTCGGTTACGTCGCTGCGCCTTCCGAGCAGGAGCTGACCGGAGATCCGTTGCTCGAGTTGCCGGATTTCCATGTCGGCAAGAGCGGTATCGAGAAATCTCAAGACCTGTCACTGCGCGGCACTGCTGGGACCCGCCAGGTCGAGATAAACGCTGTTGGCCGGGTCGTGCGAGAACTCGCTCGAGTGGAGGGCGAGCCAGGATCAGATGTCGTGGTCGGGCTCGACATCGCGATGCAGGATTTCGTGACCCGTCGATGCAGCGGCGAGCAAAGTGTCTCGAGCGTTCTCCTTGACGCGGTGACCGGCGAAGTGCTGGCGCTCGTATCGAGCCCGAGCTTTGATCCGATAATGTTTTCCAGCGGACTCAGCCGGACGATGTGGCGGCAACTCTCGACCGATCCAGCACACCCGCTGATAGACAAGGTCATCGCCGGCGTTTATCCGCCGGGGTCGACGTTCAAGCCGGTGGTTGCGCTGGGCGCGTTAGCGGCGGGGGTGCTGACGCCCGAGACCGCCGATCACTTGCCCCGGATACCTCCAGCTCGGCAATGCCGTATTTCACTGTTGGCGGCACGGCGGTCACGGTACCCTCCACCTTCGAAACGCGATAAAGGAATCTTGCGACGTCTTTTTTTACGAGACGGCGCGACGACTGGGGATCGACCGGCTCGCGGCAATGGCTCGCCGCTTTGGCTACGGCGCCGTCCTTGGTATCGACATTCCGGGCGAGCGGCCCGGGTTGATCCCGACCGTCGAGTGGAAGCTCGCGACCACCGGATCCAGCTGGCAGCAAGGGGAGACCCTGATTGCCGGCATCGGTCAGGGATCGGTGCTCGCCACGCCTCTGCAGATCGCGACCATGGTGGCACGCCTGGCGACCGGCCGTGCGGTCGTGCCACACCTTGTGCGCGGCGCGGGAGTGATGCCGGAGGGCGAAGATTTGCCGGCCCCGGACTTTCCTGCACTCGGCATCGACCCAGAGGCGCTCGCCCTCGTCCTCGACGGGATGAACGCGGTCGTCAACGAACCGGGCGGCACTGCTTACGCGGCGCGGATCACCGATCCGGGCCTCGCCATGGGCGGGAAATCCGGTACCTCGCAAGTCCGGCAGATTACCCAGTACGAGCGCGACCACGGGCTGCGCCGGATCGATGAGATCCCGTGGAAGGAACGCGATCACGCACTCTTTGTCGGGTTTGCCCCGGTCGGCGCGGTACGCTACGTCTGCGCGACCGTGGTCGAGCACGGCGGCGGCGGTTCCGCGGTGGCCGGGCCGATTTGCCGAGACATTTTGCGCGCGGTACAGCAACGCGACCCGGGACGGCGGGTTCCGGCCCGGCCGTCGGTGGCCCAATCCGCCGTATCCGCCCTGCCCTCCCCCGCGGCTCCCGGCTCCGCCGGCGGCTAAGCGTTGACCAGCCTCCATACCGACCTCAATCGGTCCAATCCGAAGTTTGCGCAGAGGATGCTCGGCATCAGTTGGGGTCTGGTGCTCCTTATCACCATAGTTGCATGCTTCGGAATCTTGATATTGTATTCGGCCGCCGACGGCAATATGCAGCCTTGGGCGGAAAAGCAACTGGTGCGATTTGCAATTGCACTGATCCTGATGCTGGGTGCTGCGATCCTAGGTATATATTATTGGTTTCGTCTTGCCTATTGGACATATGCCATATCGTTGCTGCTAATTGTTGCCGTAGATTTGCGTGGTATTGTCGGCATGGGGGCACAACGCTGGATTGATCTTGGAATTATTCAGCTGCAGCCGTCCGAACTGATGACCCTAGCCCTGCTGCTGGCGCTGGCCCGCTATTTTCATCACCTGGGAAATGAAGACGACCTAAAGATCCGTTTTTTAATCGTTCCGTTGCTGATGATTCTCCTTCCGGTGGCACTCGTTCTCAAGCAACCGGACCTAGGCACCGCGATCATGCTGCTGATGGGCGGAGCGGTGATGTTTTTTCTCGCCGGGGTCCGCCTGCGCCTTTTCCTATTGATGGGCATGGCGGCAGGGGCGGCAGTACCGATCGTTTGGCGGTTCTTGCGCGATTATCAGAAGAGCCGGATCTATACTTTTCTTGATCCTGACAACGATCCCTTGGGCGCCGGTTACCACATCCTTCAGTCCAAAATAGCGTTGGGGTCGGGTGGTCTGTTTGGTAAAGGTTTCTTCTTGGTACCCAAAGCCATCTCAGCTTTCTGCCAGAGAAGCAGACTGATTTTATCTTTACCACTTTGGCCGAAGAATTTGGCTTATTCGGGGCGCTAACCTTGCTCGGTCTATATTGTGGAATAATTGCTTACAGCTTTGCAATCGCGCTACGTAGCCGCAATCATTTTGGAAGACTTCTGGGGGCAGGGATTACTACGAATTTTTTTCTCTATGTGTTCATCAACACCGCAATGGTGACCGGCCTGATTCCCGTCGTCGGTGTCCCGTTGCCGCTGATTTCTTATGGCGGGACAGCGATGCTGACGGTCATGCTCGGGTTCGGTTTGCTGATGAGCGTGGGCGTCGACCGCGACGTGCGCCTGAATCGGGCGGGTGAGCGTCAGCCCGACTAGGCCGTACAATGCCGCTGATTTTGGTCGCGCCCTCGGCCGACGCCCCCTAGGATTGCGCCGGCTGGC
The DNA here is from genome assembly GCA_963785565.1 of uncultured Alphaproteobacteria bacterium. Classification (GTDB taxonomy): domain Bacteria; phylum Pseudomonadota; class Alphaproteobacteria; order ATCC43930; family CGMCC-115725; genus AP-15. The sequence goes on from CAWAVV010000044.1 coordinate 24,735, forward strand.
GGATCGCGCCGATGCGGAGGGGATGATGGCGGAGAAGGATCCCGCGGAGAGCGGGCGGCGATTGCATGTGACGACGCTCCTGGTCGCTTCGCGCCGCGCGCTCGACAACGCGCTCGCAGAACTCGGCTTTGCCGAAGACGATGACAGGGTGGTCGAACACGATGGCCGCCTGGCTTTTCTGACCTGCTCGCACGAGGAGGACAGCGACGATCTATTCGCGCTCGTCACCGAGCTATCAGCCCGTGGTGAGAGCTGGGAATTGCAATCAAGAGTAGACACTGAGCCTGGCCGCGCGATCTATTTTTCTTTGGCGCGCTACCGCCCGGTCGAGGCGATCGACGCTGCGGTCGAGGAAGAGCAAGAGCCGGAAAGTCCGGAGACTCCGATTTATGACGTCGAAACCGCGGAGGGGCTCCAAGCCCTCAAGCGCATCTTAAAGCGGATCGAGCCAGCGGACGCCTTTGCAACGATTCGCCCCGGGCGCGACGGGCGGGCCACCGCTCGAATTCTGCGCCGTGGCTCCCGCCGGCTACTGGCCTCGGCAATGGCGGCAGACGAGGCCACCTTGCGTGGTGCGATCCGTGAGATCCTGCCTAACGTCATGCTCGATGTGGCAATGAAGCCACCGAGTTAGGGGCGAGTTGGAGAATGCCAGCCTGCTCGCCAAATCGACTTTCCCAGGGAACGACACGCTGCCGAGCCTGAGAGGGCTTTTCGATATTTGAGCCAGCGGGCCTCCCCGCTGCCGCCGTCGAAAGCATTCCCCATATAAATCCGGACAAGGCGCTCGATTTCTTGTTCGGGGACGCTCTCGCATGAACGCCAGAGGGACTGGAATGCGGCGGATCGTTACCGGTGTTAACCCACGGTGCGGTGATTCGAGCTATCGTAGCGCAAATCTGTGGAGAGCATCATGTGCGATGCGACCATCATCAGCGCGGGCCTGAGGCAGCGCTTCGGCACGGCCGCCGCCTTGGCGATCGCGCTCGGCCTAGCGCTGAGCGCAGTCGGTTGCACTTCGATCGGTGGGGATTCCTCGGCGCTCCCATGGAACGCGGGCAGGGTGACGATGACCAGTTTCGCGCCCCTTGTAAGCGAGATAATACCTGCGGTCGTCAACGTCTCGGCGGTTCAGAGACCCGGCAAGGCGGCGGCTGATGAATCGCCGCCAATAGGCGTCAGCCCGGTCAACAGCCGGGATACGGCCTCGGAACTGCCGTCCTCGGCGCTCGATGAGCTACTGCGTCGTTTCTTCGACGATCAACAACATAGAGGCGCGCCGAAAACTCCCGGTCTGGCGTTAGGTTCGGGTTTCATCATCGATCCGAACGGCTATGTCGTCACCGACTACCATGTCTTGGAGAACGCAGACAGCATCACCGTAACCTTGCACGACGCCACCCAGCATCAGGCGCGTATCGTCGGACGCGACGCACTGACAGACTTGGCGCTGCTTAAGGTCGACACCTCGCGACCGTTGCCTTATGTGCGCTGGGGCGACAGCGACGCCGCGCGCGTCGGTGACTGGGTGCTGGCAATCGGCAATCCCTTTGGCCTCGACGACACGGTCAGCAGCGGGATCATCTCCGCTCGCGGTCGCGACATTCACTCCGGCCCTTACGACGATTTTCTGCAGATCGATGCATCGATCAACCGAGGAAATTCCGGCGGGCCGACCTTTGACCTCCGTGGCAGAGTCATTGGCATCAACAGCGCGATCTACTCACCTAACGGCGGTTCAGTCGGCATCGGCTTCGCCATACCTGCGAACCTTGCCAGGCCGGTGGTCGAGCAATTGAAAGAGCACGGCAAAGTAGAGCGCGGATGGCTTGGTATACAGATTCAGGAAGTGACGCCGGCGATCGCCCGGGGCTTCGGGTTAGCCAGGCCGGCAGGCGCACTTGTCGCCGGGCTTGGCGCCAACGGTCCGGCAGCCCGCGCCGGTTTCGCACAAGGTGATGTCATCCTGGCGGTCAACGGTCACGAGATCAGCAGAATGCGGGATCTGCCGCTTGTCGTCGCCGAAATGCCGGTAGGCCAATCAGCCGACGTTTCCGTCTGGCGGCGCGATCGCGAAATTACCTTGCGGCCGGTCATTGGCGAGATGCCGGAAGGCCCGGAAACTGCAAGCCTCGGGCAAGGCGAAAACGAAGCTCGGCAGAAAAGCCCCCTGGACGTGGTCGCCGGTCTTAAGCTCGCCCCGTTGAGCACAACGCAGCGCCAAAGACTGCACGTTCCGGGCAATATCAGCGGCGTTGTCGTGACCGCGATCGGGGGCGACAGTCCGTTGGCACGGCTCGATCTCGTACCCGGCGATGTGATCCAGACAATCGACCAGCAACCGGTCGCCTCTCCGAAGGATGCTCTCGCCAAAATTGAAGCCGCCGCGGCCAGCCCTGACAAAACCGTGCTGATGCTGATAAACCGGCACGGGACCAGCCGCTATCTGGCATTGCCGTTAACGAGCCGTGGAACCAGCGACGGGAACGGTTGATCTCGGGTAGCCCTGGCTCAAGCTGCCCCCTTCACAGGGCGGTTCGACCGCGATTGTGGACGCTTTACTCGGCGGCGGCGAGCCTTGGGCGCTTGCCCTGCAATTCGGCCACGCGCGCCCTGGTGTAGATGTCGGTCCAGTTGGACAGCGCAAAATCGGTGACTTGGCGCGGATCGTAGTCGCGAGCGGCGATGCGGATCTCCTTGCCGGCGATATAGACGCCGCGCACCGCGCCGGGATCCTGCAACACGCCGATATCGGCGAGCGGCGACGCGCCAGTGCCACGAAATCGGCGGCCCGGCCGGGCTCGAGCGTGCCGATTCGGTGACCGCCGGTCATAAACCGCGCGTTGACCTCGGTCGCGGCGCGCAGCGCCGCGGCCGGCGAGAACCCGAGATCCTCGACGAACAGTTCGAGCTCACGCGCATTCCACTCGCCATAGGGGGTAATCGCAAAGCCGGTGTCGGTTCCAGTCATCAGCGGCACGCCGGCGTCGCGCGCCTTTTTCCAATTGGCGCAGCCGATCTCATACTCGCGCTGGGCATGGCCGGGACGCCCCTTCTGATATGCCGGTTCATGCGGTTGGGTAAAATCGATCGTATTGCGCGGATGGGTCATGGTCGGCCCGATCGCACTGCCAGTCTCCAACATCGCCGCGATGCACTCACCGTCAAGGTGGTTGGCGTGAAAGATCAGATCGACGCCGCTGCGTGCCGCGTAAAGCGTGGCTTCGCGGCCGCGGGCATGCGCCACCGCCTTTTTGCCGAGACGATGGATTTCGCGGACCATCACCTCGGTCTCTTCCTGGTTGAAAGCCGCGACAAGTTCTCCATTCTCGCGGCGCTGGATCCCATCAAGCGCGATCTTGATGCAATCGACGCCATCTTTGACTTGGCGGCGAATCTCTTCGACCGCTTCGGCGCTGGTGGCGACCAGCTTCCCGATCGAGGTTTCGGGCGCGCCGATCCAGCTCGGGTACCAGTCGGTAAGACCTTGATGCGTCGTCAGATACCGCCCCGCCGCCATGACCCGCGGGCCATCGAACAGGCCGGCCCGGATCGCGTTGCGAATCGACAGGCTGATCTGCCCGGCATCGCCAGGCGAGCAGATCGCGGTAAATCCAGCAGCGGCGACCTTCTGGGCAAAGAACAAGCCACGCAGCGCGCGGAATTCGAGGGGGCTGTAGAGGTCGATGTCCTCCTCGCTCTTGGCGTTGCCATAGGCGAGATGGGTGTGCACATCGATCAGACCGGCATCACGAACAACCCGGAGTAGTCGAGCATCCGGTCGCCGGGCGTGCGCCGCGGCGCTCCCTCTTCGGCCCCGAC
>CAWAVV010000045.1:0-52645 GCA_963785565.1 uncultured Alphaproteobacteria bacterium
CCGGCGCTGGCGGCGTCGCCGGTTTCGGTGCGGGCGTCGCGGCGGACGCGGCGGACGACCAGGCGGCGGCAACAAAAAACAGCGCCAGCCAACCCGCTCGCAGTCTCTGTCCTCTTCGGCGCTTCGCGGCTGAGCCTCGCATCTGAGAGCGCCGGTGCCGAACATCCCCACCTCATCCGCGCCGGTCTCGCGCTCCCGCATCAACCGGGCGATTCCAACCGCATCGGCGTCGCCCCGCAGCTCGAGCGCAGCAGCGATGCGCGGCCGGTCGGCAGCGGGGCGGTTCTGACTGAGCTTGTATTTGCCCTCGAGCCGCGTCACCGCGATGTCAAGCCCGATGATCCCCTTATCATTCCGCTCAAATAGGGCTCGGGCAGGTCCTGCACCTTCCAGGGCTCCGCGCTGCGCGCCTCATGCCGGTCGGACAACCGGCGCAATACCATCCGTAGCCAGTCAACGTCGTCGATCAGGCGCAAGGTTCCATAGGCATGGACATCGACATAGTTCCAGGTCGGCACCGCCGGGCCGCTCGCATACCATCCAGGCGAGATATAGGCGTGCGGGCCGCTGAAGATTGACAGCACCGCGCCGCCGTCAGACAGCTCCGCGACCTGTGGGTTCGGGCGGGCGAGGTGGCCAACGAGGTGTAATCCGTCGTCCTCGCGCTTGACCAGAAATGGGATGTGGCTCGCCACCAGCCCCGCCGGGCCGTGGCTGATCAGAAGACCGAAATCATGGCGCTCGATATGCGCGATCAGCACCTCGGGTCGGGCCTCGGTAAAAGCTGGGGGCAGGTAAACCACGAAACCACCTTATCTTTGCGGTCAGGGAAGATGCTCTAGCACGACCGTGGCCAACAAGGCTGCCCCGGTTGCGAACAGGATGATGCCCGAGGCCCGGCTGATCCAGCCCAGATGGCGCGGCTCGATCGCGCGGCGAAATAATCCGATGCCCAGGCTCAGCCCCAGCCACCACACGAACGATCCGACCCACACCCCGAGCACCAGGAACCCCGCGCGGACCAAGGTCGGCTGCGAGCCGCCCAGGGCGAGCGCGGCAAAAATTGCGAGGAACATGAGGATCGTTACCGGATTGGTGATGGTCAGCGCAAAAGCGGAGGCGAAGTCGCGGAACAAGGTCTCCGGACTGGATTGCTCGGCGATCTTGCCCCGCACCTCGATCGTCAGGGCGGAGCCGCCGATATAGACCAGATAAACGCCGCCGGCGGCGCGCAGCCAATTTTCGTAGCCGAAAAGCCAGTCGGAAACGAAAGTGAGGCCAAAGGCGGCGATCGCCCCGAACAGCGCGTCGGCAGTTGCTGCGCCGAGCCCCGATACCAATCCCGACAGCCGGCCGTCGAAAATCGTCCGGTGCAGACACAGGATGCCGACCGGGCCGACCGGAACCGCGATCACCGCACCGACCACGATGCCCTTCAAAAAAAACACCAAAAGCATCGCCGAGCTGCCCGGGCGGAAACCGGGCCCAGTCTCCGGTAACGGTCGAGGCGACGCAATGCGAAATGCGGTGGCTTTCCCGCGGCGCAACTCGCGCTATGCTGGCCGCCAGGCCGAATTCTTGCCGCACGGAGGTTGCCTATGACCGCCGCCGATAATGCGCACCAATTCGAATTTGTTTCGATCGACGGTGAAAAGCTGCCGCTCGACGCTTGGCGGGGCCGGCCTGTGCTGGTGGTCAACACCGCCTCGTTCTGCGGATACACGCCGCAATACCGCGGTCTCGAATTGCTATGGCAGGGCTACCGCGACCGGGGGCTCGTCGTGCTTGGCGTGCCGTCCAACGATTTCGGCGGGCAGGAGCCGGGATCGGCGTCGGAGATTAAGCGATTCTGCCAGACCAATTACGCCGTCGACTTTCCGCTGGCGCAGAAATGCCGGGTTATCGGCGCCCAAGCCCATCCGTTCTACCGCTGGATCGCCGAAACCTTGGGCGAAGCCGGAACCCCGCGCTGGAACTTTCACAAATTCCTGATCGCCCCCGACGGCGAACTGGCCGGCGCCTGGCCCGCGCAGATCCCGCCCACCGACCCTCGGATCACTTCCGAAATCGACCGGATGCTGCCTCAGACCGCGGGTTAGCATCGAGCAGTTTCCGAAGAAACGCGACCTTCACCAGGAACGCGAGCCGCCTCAGCCGGTGGGTCGCCGCTCTTCGGCAAGAGACAGGCTCAGGCTCATTAGGCACTAGCGCTCTCGGTGCGGGGAGCCGGCGCGGCGGCCGATGCCGGCAGCTCGGCGGCGCTGGTGAGGGTTCTGACCGCCAAGGTCTCGGTCTTGCCGCGGATCTCGACCTCCTGGCGTGGAAACCCGGACAGATCAAACCCGGCGCGCGACACCACCGCCTCCGAAACGACAAGTTCGACTGTGTATTCCTTAGTCAGCTCTTCGAGCCGGCTCGCGGTATTGACCGCGTCGCCGATCGCGGTCATTGCCGTCGCCCCGCCGTAACCCATCTCGCCGATGATGATCGGTCCGGTGTGGATGCCGATGCCGATCCGCAGCGGGCGCTCGATCTCGCCCCGCAACGAAGCGTTCAGCTCGCCCATGCGCTCGGACATCAGCCGGGCCGCGGTCAATGCCTCGCGGCAGCCCTGTTGCGCGCCGCTCTCGATGCCGAACAGCGCCATCACCCCATCGCCGAGGAATTTGTCGACGCGTCCGCCGGCGCTCTCGACCGCGCGCCCGACCGCCGCGAAATAACGGTTGAGGATGAACACCACGTCGTACGGGAGACGGCCCTCGGAAAGGGCGGTAAAGCCGCGGATGTCGGCGAACAGGATCGCGATCTCGCGCTCGCTGCCCTGCGCGAAATCGACCCGCCGCCGCCCGTCCACGGCATAGGCGAAAGGCGGCAGCAACGGCGTCACGTCAACCGTGCCCTTCGGCCGCAACTGGCAGGCCAGGCGCACATTGGGGTTGGCGCCGATGCGGCGGAGCACCCGCTGCTCGGCGTCGGCGGGAGGGTCGATGCTGCCGATTTCGCCGCGCACCCGCACCCGGCAGGTCGAGCAGCGCCCGCGGCCGCCGCACACATGGGCGTGCGGAATGCCGGCGAGCCGGCTCGCCTCGAGTACGCTGGTGCCGCGGACTACGTCGATAAAGCGGCCGTCGGGATAACCGATACGGACCAGACCATGGCGGCGTTGCCACAATCGGCGCACCAGACGCGCCAGCAGCACCGCGGCGACCGTGCCGGCGAAGAACCAACCCAGGATCGTGCTGATCAGATCGAGTTCATCCACGACCGCCGGCGCCGGCAACTGCATATGGGCGAAGACGTCGCGGGTCCAGGCCGGATCGGCTGCGAATGCTGCGACCTGCCTTCCGGCTTCGATCGCGCCGAGCAACGACAGGACCGGCACCAGCATGGCCACGCCGACGGCGGCGGGATGCACCCGCGCATACCACGGTCTGACCCGGAGCCAGAAATGCAGGCCGAACATCGCGTGCGTCCAGGCGACCACCAGGGTCACCATCTGCAGCACACCCAGCTCGGGCGCGCGAACGAAATAGACCCACAAGATGAACGTGTAATAGCCGATGTTGGCGCCGAAGAAATCTTCGGAAATTCAAGTCGCGGCGACGTGACGGGCAAGCAAGATCGGGATCGCGAAGCCGAGCACCACTTGGGTCAGCTCGCCGGCTTGCAGACGCAACGTGCGCCGCTCCCACAGGGCCCATAGCGCCAGAATGTAATGGACCAGAAAGCTGCCATAGAGCAGCGCCTGCGCCGGCGGGTTCGACCAGATCAGAAAGACCTTGGCCAGCACCATTTCCATCGCCGGCAGCGAGACCAGGCCCACGGCGTGGTTGAGCAGATGCATCGTCACATAGGCGAGCATCACCAGGCCCGAAAAAAGCCGTACTCGGCGGATCATTGAAGCGCCCGCGAGGAATGGCGCGCGGTCGCAACCTCGAACGCCGGCACGCCTACCCTTTGCGCTGCTGCGCGCTTGCGCCGCACTGCGCGAACCGCCGGAGAGTGGCAAAACCGCGCTGCCATGCTAGGGGTTTGCTCTATGCTGGAGATCCGTCATCTGGTCAAACATTTCGGCCCGCTGGTTGCGGTCGATGACGTCTCGTTCGTCGTCCCGCGCGGCGAAGTGTTGGGCTTTCTCGGGCCGAACGGCGCCGGCAAATCGACGACGATGAAGATGATCACCGGCTTTGTCGCCCCGACCGCCGGTACGGCAATCATCTGCGGCCATGACATCGCCAAGGAGGCTATCGCGGCCAAGCGCTGCATCGGCTATCTGCCCGAGGGCGCGCCCGCCTATCCCGACATGACCCCCGCCGAGTTTCTCGGCTTTATCGCCCGCATCCGGGGCTTTGCCGGCCGCGAAGCCCAGCTGCGCATCGGCCGCGTGGTGGAGATGATCCACATCGCCGAAGTTCTGCACCAGCCGATCGAGACCTTGTCGAAGGGCTACCGGCGCCGCGTTGGGGTCGCACAGGCGCTGCTGCACGATCCTCAGGTGCTGATCCTCGACGAGCCGACCGACGGGCTCGACCCCAACCAGAAATACGAGATGCGCAAGATCATCGCGGCGATGCGGCCCGACAAGGCGATCGTGATCTCGACCCATCTGCTCGAGGAAGTCGAGGCGGTGTGCAGCCGGGCGATCATCATCGCTCATGGCCGGCTTCTCGCAGATGCGACGCCGACGGAGCTCGCCCGGCGCTCGCGTCGCCATAATGCAGTGCGCCTCGCCGTCACCGGCGGCGACGTGGCCCAAATCCAGGCCGAGCTGCTGCGCCTGCCCGCGGTGGCCGCGGCCGAAACGGTTGAGGACGGCGAGGGCGCGGGGCTGCTGGTCTTCCCGCGGGACGGCCAGGATGTCGTCGCCGATGTCGCCGATCTCGCCCGCGCCCACCGCTGGCAGGTCACTCTGTTGCGGGTCGAGCACGGTCGGCTCGACGACGTCTTCCGCGCGATTACTACGGCGCCGGTGGAACCCGCCGCGCTCGCAAATGCGGCCTGACCCCCGATGCGCAACGTCCTGACCATTTTTCGCCGCGAGTTCGTCAGCTATTTCACCACGCCGCTCGCCTACGTGTTCATCGTCATTTTTCTGGTAATGGCGGGGATGCTGACTTTTTTCATCGGTAATTTTTTCGATCGCGGGCAGGCCGATCTGCAACCCTTCTTTGCCTTTCATCCCTGGCTCTACCTCGTACTGATCCCGGCATTGTCGATGCGGCTGTGGGCCGAAGAGCGCAAGAGCGGGACGATCGAGCTGTTCCTGACCCTGCCGATCCGCATGACCGAGGCGGTCGTTGGAAAATTCCTCGCCGCCTGGTGTTTTGCCGGGATCGCGCTGGCTCTGACCTTTCCGTTCTGGATCACGGTCAACCTGCTCGGCCGGCCCGACAACGGGGTGATCGTGGCGAGCTACATCGGCAGCTGGCTGATGGCCGGCGCGCTGCTGGCGATCGGCGCCTGCGTGTCGGCGGCGACCAAGAACCAGGTGATCGCCTTTGTCGTGACCGCGGCCATCGCTTTCATCTTCACTGTCGCGGGCTCGCTGGTGGTGCTGGGACTGCTGCAGGGCTGGGCGCCCGAATGGTTGATCGGCGCCGTCACCCAGATCAGCTTTCTCGACCATTTCAGCGCCATCACCCGCGGGGTTCTCGATATCCGCGACCTCGCCTATTTCGTGTTGATCATGATCGCGTTTCTGTTCGCGAACGCCATCCTGGTCGATCTCGAAAAGGCCGAATGAGATGCAGTCTTCCACCCGCTCTCCCGGTCTCTTCGGCTCGCGCCGCGCGGTCGCGGTCACGGCGCTCGTGTGCATCGCGCTGATGCTGGTCTCGGCCAACATCATTATTGCCCGTTTTTTTTCTGCCCGGCTTGATCTGACCGCGGAGCATCTGTACACCCTCTCGCCCGGCACCGTGCACACCCTGGCGCGGATCGACGAGCCGATTACCCTGCGCTTTTACTATTCCAGCCGTCTCGGCGACGAGGTCCCGGCCTACGGCGTCTATGCCCAGCGCGTGCGCGAATTGCTCGAGCAATACGTCGCCGCGGCGCACGGCAAGCTGCGCCTCGAAATCTTCAACCCCCAGCCGTTTTCCGATGTCGAGGACCAGGCGGTCGCCTTCGGCCTGCAGGCGGCGCCGCTCGACAGCGAGGGCGATCAGGTTTATTTCGGCCTCGCCGCGACCAACTCGACCGACGATCAGCAGGTCATCGCGTTCTTTTCGCCCGAGCGCGAGCGCTTTCTCGAATACGATCTGACCAAGCTCATCCACAGCCTGGCCTTTCCGAAAAAGACCGTGGTCGGCTTGATCAGCAGCTTGCCGCTCGAAGGCGACATGGCAGCGATGATGCAGGGCCGGCCGAGCCAGCCGATGGCGGTGATCGACCAATTGCAACAGCTCGACAAGGTCGAGCCGTTGTCGGCAACGATCGACGCGATCCCGGCCGATGTCGATGTGCTGATGCTGGTGCATCCGCAGAACCTGCCGCCAAAGACATTGTTCGCGATCGACCAGTTCGTGCTGAAGGGCGGCAAGGCCCTGATCTTTGTCGATCCCCATTCCGAATTGCAGGCGGCGCAAGCGAGCCAGATGAACCCGCCGGGTTCGCCGGCCGCCAGCAATCTTGCACCGTTGTTCAAATCCTGGGGCTTCCAAATGCTGCCGGGGGTCGTCGCCGGCGACCGCCGCGATGCCCAGCGGGTCAGCGTCCCGACCCCCGGGCATGGCGAGGAGCCGCTCGACTACATCGCTTGGCTCGACCTGCGTTCGGCGAACCTCAATCGCAACGATATGATCACCGCCGATCTGAGCCACCTGACAATGGCCTCCGCCGGCATCATAGAGCCGCTGCCCGGGGCCAAGACAACGATCGAGCCGCTGATCACGACCTCGTCCGACTCGACCAAGATCCCGGTCGACAAGCTCGAAGGGTTGCCCGACGTTGCCGGCCTCCTCGCCGATTTCAGGTCCGACGACAAGCGCTATATCCTCGCCGCCAAAGTTACCGGCTCGGCCCAGACCGCCTTTCCCGGCGGTCCGCCACAGCCGGCCGAGCCGGCTAAGTCGACGACGACCAAGCCCGAGACCGCCAAGCCGGCCGGAGCAAAGCCGCCCGCCGCCACATGGCTCAAACAGTCGGCGCACCCGATCGACGTCGTCGTCGTCGCCGACACCGATCTGCTCGACGACCGCCTCTGGGTGCAGCGTCAGGATTTCTTCGGCCAGCGGGTCATCGCGCCGATCGCGAACAATGGGGACTTTGTCGCCAACGCGATCGACGTGCTGGCGGGCGGCGAGGATCTGGTCGGGCTGCGCAGCCGGGGCACCGCGGCCCGGCCCTTTGAGGTCGTCGACCGGATCCAGCACGAGGCCCAGACGCGCTACAGCGCCGAAGAGCGGGCCTTGCAGCAGAAACTGAAGGCCACCGAAGCCAAGCTCGCCGATCTGACCGGGAAAGACCAGACCGACACCCCGGCAACCTTGTCTCCGGAGCAGACCAAGGCCATCGAACAGTTCCGCGGCGACATGGTGCAGACCCGTCGCCAGCTGCGCGACGTGCAGGCGGCGTTGCGCAGCAATATCCAGGAGCTGAAGGATGGGCTGGAGTTTCTCGATATCGCATTGATCCCGATCATCGTCGCCGTGGTCGCGATTGTCGTCGGCGCAGTCCGTCTCAAGCGGCGCCGTCGTCGCGTGATCGAGGCGTGAGCAGCACCCGACCTGGAAGCCGCCAAAGCCGTGCCATGCAGAAACGAAGTCTGATCCTGTTGCTCGCCGCGGCCGTCGTGCTCGCGGCCCTGGCAATCGCGGCGCTCGCCACCGGCGGCCCAGGCGTCAGCCGCGCCCGGTCGGACCGACCTGCGTTCCCCGGTCTGGGTGACAAGCTCGGCCAGGTCGCCTCGGTCGCGGTCGAGCGTGCGGGCTTGAACCTGACCTTCGTGCGTGACGGCGACGGGTGGCTGGTCACGCAAAAAGGAGATTATCCGGCCGACGCGGGCAAGGTTCGCCGGATCGTGCTCGCCATGGCCGACATGACTCTGGTCGAGCCCAAGACGCGAAAGCCGGATCTCTACCCGCGTCTCGAGGTCGAAGATCCGGGCAAAGGCAAATCGACCCTGATAACCCTCGAGGACAAATCCGGGGCGGCACTCGCCCGGTTGATCGTCGGCAAGCGGCGCTATGATCGGCTCGGCGCCGGCAATGACGGCGTCTATGTCAGAAAGCCCGGCGACCCGCGGTCTTGGCTCGCCCGCGGCGCGCTCGATTTTTCCGATGACACGGCAAACTGGCTCGATCGCCGTATTGTCGACCTTCCCAACAGCCGCGTCGCCAAGGTCAGCCTGACCCAGCCCGACGGCACGAGCCTGATCCTCAGCCGGACCGCGCCGGACAAAAAATTCATGGTCACGGTGGCGCCGGCGAACGCCAAATACAAGAGCGACACCGCGTTGGGCGAGCCGGCGATGGCGCTCGAAACCCTCGACCTCGACGATGTGCAGCCGGCGGCGAAACTTCCGGTCCCGGACAAGGGTGTCACCGCCGCGTCTTACACGACCTTCGATGGGCTGACCGTCGATCTGAAGCTGTTCCAGCACGACAACAAGGACTGGATCGCTGTCAACGCCGCCGGCTCCGGTAAAGCTGCGCCAGAGGCGAAGAAAATCAGCGATCGGGCGTCACACTGGGTCTATGCGATCCCGTCCTACAAGGCCAAGATGATGCAGACCAAACTCGCCGACTTGCTCGAACCCTCAAAGGGCTCCTGAGGCGTAGGGGTGAGGATGGCTGATCAGATGGTCGCGTCCGAGGCGGCGCCGGCCTCACCCTGCATCGGGATCTGTCTGATCGACCCGGCGACCCGCCGCTGCCGTGGCTGCCTGCGATATATCGACGAAATCGCCACGTGGTACGACGCGAGCGCAGCGGAGAAGCGCACGATTCTAGCGCGGCTTGCCGAGCGCCGTTGGCTCGACCAGGCCGCAGCGTCGGAGGATCCGGAATGATTGCGTGCTGTTTCGACCGCGACACGGGCCTCGCGATACGCAACGCGACGGTGGTCGTCGGCTGCCTGCTGCTGACTGTCTGTGCGAGCCCTCCGGCGACCACGGCTTGGGTCAAGGCGGGCGGAAACGACCCGACGACGCAGCATGAGATCAATGATTGCCGAGCCCAGGCGAATCAGGCGCTCGCCAGACAGCAAGGGATAAATCAGGACATCAGCGCCACGCTCGGCCGCAATTGGCAGATGAGCCAGACAACGGGCCTCCAGGATCAAAACATGCGCGAGCAGGCCGTCGGCGGCGCTGACCAGGCCTTCAACAGCTGCATGCGCGCCAAAGGATTCAAGAAACAAGGCTGACCCCGGGCCATCGCTCGCTGAGCGCGTGATGTGACGCCAAATGGCCAGCACGCCGCGGAGGCGGATCGCCGAATTCTACGAGATCGAAGCCGAGATCCTTGGCAAGAGCGCCGACGAGCACCGGGCGGTGCGACAGCGGAAGACCAAGCCGCTCGCCGAAGCGCTGAAGACTTGAACGCGCTGGCAAAGGTTGTACTCGGCTTATCGATGGCCAACACGGAGATTATCTCTTCGAACCTCTGCGGGCGTTATGCCGCGGGTGGCTTGGACGTCGGAGGCCTCGGCCTTTTCTGACTTATCGCAGAGGACTGGAACCGTTGAATAGGCGACGAAGCGTCCCTGTTCCGGGTCGCTTGACCAACATAGGTCTCATATATAATGCCCGAACGGCCGATCGAATATCTCCGTTCAGATAGCGATGGCTCGAATCCTGCTCTCTTGATCACTATGAGTAACTGATATAGCTTGTGTTTTTGATCACGTCGGATCGGTGCGAAAGGGCTCCGTTTCCCGGCCTTACGTAGCTTCCGCCTCATACTGTTCTCATTACCTGAGCCGTCACTCGCGGCACGCGCCGGACGCGCCCGCGATGGCCGTTCTTCGCCCGGCTGGTGGAGCAGCGGCGGCGCCGTCGATTTAACAATTTATCGTTTACGCTGGTGGTTTTATCGATTGCTCTTTGTTGAAAGTTGTCATAATTTACTCACACTTAATTCGCGTCCGCATCGCCGGGCATCGAAGCTCGGTGTCGGAGGTGGGTCGAGATCCGGCAGAGCGAAAATGCCGATGGCGACACTGTGCGCCGGCGAATGCCCGCCGAGGCGCACCGTCCGCCACTATAGTCGACGAGGGCCCGCGACGATCGCCGGGGAGGACTCATTTCATGACGACCCCTAGTCTTACGATCGGATCGGCCCCGTTCAACATGAGCGCCGCCTTTTATATGCCTTATGGCGGCGAATTCGAGACGCTTGTCTCCGCTTCCTTGACAACGATTGTTGTCAAGCTTACCACCGGGGATGTCGGTACGCTTCAGGGCGCATTCTCATTCTCCGGAAGTTTGGGCTCGACTTCCGGTACGATAAATTCAATCACCGATGACGATGCCTCAAATAACAACCTGGTCTATTCATTTGCCGACCTGTGGGTGAGCTTCGGTACTTACCTGTCTTATGCGACCGTACACTACGCTAAATGGGTTCGGTGGTATTGACACCTTCGGGTCGGCGGAGGCGAAAGCGCCGTTAGCCCAGACGAGATAGACGAACCCAATGAGAACTTTACGAATGTTAACCGTGCGGAACGACACTTTCATTGGGTTTCTTGACTTACTCTCGATCCCCGTTGAGTGATTGTCGTGATTTGTTCATCTTCAATTCCCCCTCGCATGGGTCCGCGCCGACAGCCGCCGAATGCGCGGCGTCGGCTGCGGATCGAGATCACGGAGACGGAATGCCGATAACGGCGACGTTGCTCGCCCTTTTGCGCCACCGCTCCGTCGCACCCGCGATGGCGGGGCCGCCGGTCGAGCACCGAGCGAAAACGCCAACCCCGCGCCGGCGACCGGCGATCGAACCCGCGACTGACGCGGCGGCCGCCAATCCACGGGATCCCGGCGCCGGTGCTGTCGTTTCCTGTGAGACCGGGCTGGCCTGTCTGTTCCGCCTAGGTATCCAAAACGGCGTTTATGCCGATGTCGGGGCGGTGCGCCGGCGCAATCTTGTCGATGGCGAAACCTTGCCGGTGGCGCGGCTCGAGGCGCTTGCGGGCGAGTTCGGACTAAGCGCCGAACGCGCCCGGCTCGACTGGCGTGCGCTGCAGACACGCCCCTTCGCACACCCCCTGGTGCTGATCCTCGGCAATGCCAATGCCGTGATCCTGATGGGGCTGCGGCGCGGCGGTGTCGAAGAAGTCGCAATCTCCGACCCGCTGTTTCGCGACGGCGAGACCTTTTTTGTGCCACGCGCCGAGTTCGAGCGATCGTGGCATGGCGAAGCGTTGGTCATTACCCCTTCGCCGCCGAGCCGCGATGACACGAAATTCGGTTTCTCCTGGTTCACCCAAAAGCTGTTTGCCGAGCGCCGGCTGATCCGCGACGTCGTCGTCGCGGCGCTGGCGATGCATCTGATCGCCCTATCAGTGCCGATTTTTTTCCAGATTCTGGTCGACAAGGTTGTGCCGAACCAAGCCTTCTCGACGCTTTATACGATCACCGCCGGCGTCTTTGTGTTGATCCTGTTCGACGCCGGTTTCAATTACATGCGCAATTATCTGCTGGCCTTTATCACTCGCAGGCTCGACCATGTCATCGCCACTGACACGATCACCCATCTGTTGACCCTGCCTATCGATTATTTCCACGCCAATCCGTCGGGTGTCACTGCCTACAAATTGCAAGAGGCGAACAACGTCCGTGATTTCCTGGCGAGCCGGTTGTTCAACACATTTCTCGACTTTCTGTCGGTGGTGATCTTCCTGCCGATATTGCTGATCTATTCCTGGCGGCTGACCCTGATCGTGCTCGCGGTCTCGGCGATCGGCTTTGTCACTCTCGCGGTGATGTCGCGCGAGTTTCGCGTCAAATTGCGCGACGTCAACGACATCGAGGGGCGACGCAAGGCGTTTCTGTTCGAGATCTTGAACGGCATCGACACGATCAAGACCTTGGCGCTCGAACCGCGCTCGCTGCTGCGCTGGCGCCGCTTCACCGACGAAGCGGCCGCCAAGACCCTGACGCTCGACCATACCGCCGCCCGCGTCCGCAGCGTGATCATGAGCCTCGAACGCGGCATGAGTGTCGGCATCGGCGCGCTCGGAGCGCTGTTCGTGCTCAGCGACCAGATGACGGTGGGCGCGCTGATCGCCTTTAACATGCTGGGCTTGCGTTTGGCACAGCCGTTGATCCAGGCCTCCGGGCTGATGCAGGAATACCAGAAGGCGGTGCTGTCGCTGAAATTGCTGGCGCAGCTGATGCAGACCAAGCCCGAGCCGGCGAGCGGCCAGCTCACGCCTGTGGTGCGCGGCCATATCGAATTCGAGGACGTGACTTTTCACTACCCCGCCTCGGCCACCCCGGCAGTCAAGGATATCTCGTTTACGGTTGAACCCGGGCAGGTCGTGGGCGTCGTCGGCCGCAGCGGCTCGGGCAAGACGACCATCACCCGGCTGTTGCAGGGGCTCTACCGGCCGCAAACCGGGCTGATCAAGATCGATGGCCAGGATTTGAAAGAGCTCGACCTCGCCCATCTGCGCACCCAGATCGGTGTCGTCTTGCAGGAGAATTTTCTGTTTCGCGGCACGGTGCGCGACAACATCACGGTGACCAAGCCCGCGGCCTCGCTCGACGAGGTCGTGCGGGTGGCGCAGGTCGCCGGGGCCCATGAATTCATCCAGCGGCTGCCGCACGGTTATGCGACCATGCTCGAAGAGGGGGCTACCAATCTGTCCGGCGGCCAGCGCCAGCGGCTCGCGATCGCCCGCGCGCTGATCCACGCGCCGCCGGTTCTGGTCTTTGACGAGGCGACAAGCTCGCTCGATCCCGAGAGCGAGGCGATCGTGCAACAGCATCTCGCCGGGATCGCCCATGGACGCACGATCGTTATCGTCACACATCGGCTGTCGTTTGTCGCCCGCGCCGACCTGATCGTCGTCGTCGACCAAGGCCGGATCGTTCAGGTCGGCCGGCACGAGGCGCTCCTGCGCAGCTGCCTGCCGTACAACCAGCTCTGGGCGCAGCAGGCGCGGGTATACCAATGAACGGCACCGCGCTGACGACGTCGCAGCCCAGCACCGCCGCACCCGCGCCCCGGGCGTTGGTCGACTACGATTTCGAAAGCGTGCTTTCCGCCCCGCCGAAGCGGCGCATTGTGCTATGGCTGATGGCCGGGCTGATCGCCGCGGCGGCAACAGCACTGGCCCTGGCCAAGGTCGACATTGTGGTCAGCGCCAACGGCCGTATGGTAACCAGCGACAGCGAGATTGTGATCCAGCCGCTCGAAACCTCGGTGGTCCGCGCGGTCGCGGTCAAGATGGGCGAAAAGGTCAAGGCGGGTGAGGTGCTGGCGACCCTCGACCCGACCTTTTCCAGGGCCGACGAGGCCGAGCTCAGCGCCAAACTGCGGCGTCTAAACGCGGCTTACGACCGTATCGAGACGGAGCTTGCGGGCGGCGTCTACGACCCGCCCAATCCCAACGATGACGAGCGGACTCAGCAGGACATCTTTCGCAAGCGCCGCGACGAATACGCCGCCCGCATCGCTGCCTCCGACGGCAAGATCGAGGAAAGCAAGGCTGATCTCGCGGCCCACAAAACCGAGGTGGAGGGCCTCGAGGAACAGATTCGTCTCAGTATGCAGGCGGAGGATATTTACCGGACCCTTGTGGCGAAAGATCTCGCTTCGAAGCTTCGGCTGATCGACACCAGCGTTCGCCGGGTCGAGGCCCAGGCGCGTCTTGCCACCAACGTCGGCGAGCAGCAAAAACTGGCCGACGAGATCGCCGCCGCGCAAGCCGATCGCGACGCCTTTATCGGCGAATGGAAGCGAAAGTTGGCCGAGGAGATGGCGCAGACCCGCAGTGACCGCGATGCGACTGCCGCCCAATTGTCGAAGGCGCAGCTGCGCCGCAGTCTCGACGTACTGCGGGCGCCGCGGGACGCGACGGTGCTCGAAGTGGCGGCGCGGCCGCAGGGAGCAGTTGTGCGCGAAGCGGAGCCGATGATCCGCCTGGTACCAGCCGACGCATCGCTCGTCGCCGAGGTCGAGATCGATACCCGAGATGTCGCGCGGGTGCGCCTCAACGATCTCGTGACCATCAAGTTCGAGGCCTTGCCGTGGCAGCAATACGGTCTTGCGCACGGCGTGCTGAAGACTCTTACGCCGGATACGATCGAAGACAGCAGCGCGCGCGAGACCGCAGAAGACATGACAGCACCGGGCCTAAAGACGCAAATTCGGCAGAGCCCGATCCATTACCGCGCCCGGGTGGTGCTGACAGAGGCGAAATTGCGCAACCTGCCGCTCGGGTTCGAGCTGCGGCCGGGAATGCGTCTCGTAGCCGATATCAAGATCGGCCGCCGTTCGATCCTGCATTATGTCATGAACCCGCTGACCCGCACCATCGGCGAGAGCCTCCATGAACCCTGAAAACCGCGGACGGATCCAATGCCGATATATTTCTGCGACAGCCTGAAAGACGTTTCGATCCTCAACGGGGTGGCGCGGCTCGAATTTCAGCGGCTGGAAGCGGTAGCTGCCGGCAGCAATCGCGAGCTTCGCTCGGTTTCGGAATTTACCGTGGCGATCCCGATCCAGGGGCTCGCTCAGACGATCAGTCTACTTGAAGGGGTGCGCGATCGGCTGGTCCACGAAGGGATTTTCAAAACCGCACCTGCCGAAGCGCCCGAAACGGTGCACCAGGCGCCTGCCCCTGAGCGCTCTCCAAATTTTTGACCCTTCGGCATGGCCTCAACCAGCCCCCCTCAGTCGGCGAAAATGCTCGCGGATCAATCATTGTGCGGATGCGGCAGCGGGCTGCGGCAGGTGCGGTGCTGCGGGCTCGACCCGGCGATATTGCCGCCCGCGGGGGCGGGGGCGCCGCTGTCGCCGGTGGTCGAGCGCGCGGTCGCGGCCCAGCGCGACGGCATGGTCGCCGAGGCCGAAAGGTTGTGCCATGAGGTACTGGAATTGGCGCCGGCCCAGCCGGACGCGCTGGCGATATTGCTGCGGATCTGCCGCGCCGATGGCCGCGGCCTCGCCGCGGAGATGTTGCTGCGCAGGATCGTGCAACTGCACCCCAACACGCTGTGGGCGACGCACGAACTGACCCTCGCGCTGCTCGCCAAAGGAGCGGTCGCCGAGGCGGAGATCCATGCCCGCAACAGCGTCCGCATAGCCCCTGAGAGTGCGCAATCGCACAATCTGCTGGCCATGGTCATGACCGAGGCTCACCGGCCGCAAGCCGGCGAATACCATTATCGCCGGGTCATCGAATTATCCGGCGAACGCGATCCGATCGTCTTGGCGAACCTCGCCTGGAATTTGAAAAACCAGGGCCGCATGCCCGAGTCGCGCCGGCTTTACGAGGAATCTACGGCGGCGGCGCCGGAGGTGCTCGAAACCCTGCTCGGTTGGGCGCGTATGGAGGAAGCCGACCGCAATTTCGCGCGCGCAGGCGAGGTGCTCGCCCGCGCGGAGTCGCTGGCGCCCACCGACCCGCGCATCCTATTGACCCGTGCCGTGCTCGATGCCCGCATCGGCGCTTATGGCGCGGCGCTCGCCGTGCTTGAGCGCGCCGCCACCGGCACCGGCAAAAGTGGGCTCGGCCCTAACGAGCTGTTGGAAAAAGGGCGGCTCCTCGATCGGATCGGCCGATATGACGAGGCTTTTGCCGCATTCACCGAGGGAAAGCGCCAGTGCCGCGAGGTTGGCGGTCTCGTCTACCAGGCCGAACACGCTCGGCAGCTGGCCGACCGCCTCAAGGGATTTTTCACCGAAGGGCGCATGCAAACTCTGCCGCGTGCGGCGGCGCGGCAAGACCTAGCGCAGCCGATCTTCATCCTCGGCTTTCCGCGCTCCGGCACGACCCTGGTCGAACAGACTTTATCGGCCCATCCGCGGATTACTGCGGGCGACGAGCTGCCCTTCGTCAACGAGATCACCTCAAACTTGCAGCTAACCTTGAACAGCCCGCTCGGCTACCCTGAGGCCTTGGCCGAATTATGGATGGGCGATCGTCGCGACGGGCTCGATGAGCTGCGCGACTATTATCTCGGACGGGTGCGCCGGCTCGGCCTTTTCGAGGCGGGCGCAGCATGGTTCACCGATAAGATGCCGCTCAATGAAACCCATCTCGGGTTGATCGCGCTGATGTTTCCGCGCGCGCCGCTGATTCATGTATTGCGTCATCCGCTGGACGTCGTGTTATCCGTCTTCGCCAACAATTTGACGCACGGCTTTTATTGTGCCTATTCGCTGGAGAGCGCGGCGCATCACTATCGGCTGACGTTTGATCTAGTGAAACATTACCGCTCGCAAATGACGCTGCACTATCTGCCGATCCGCTACGAAGATATTGTCGAGAACCAAGAGGCGACCGTGCGTCGGATGCTCGATTTTATTGGCGAACCTTTTGATCAGCGCTGTCTCGAGTTCCACCAAAATCGCCGCTATGCACGGACGGCGAGCTATGCACAAGTGACTGAGCCGCTCTACGACAATTCGCGCTACCGCTACCGTCATTATCGCAAGCACTTGGCGCCGGCGATCGAGATCCTGGAATCTGCGATCGAGCCGCTCGACTATTCCTTTGACTGAAATCGGCTCTGCCCGGCCCCAGTCCCCGCCGCCCGAGGACCGCATCGCAGCGCTGTTGGCGCTGGCGAACCGACATGAGCAGGAGGGGCGGCTCGACGACGCCGATCACGTGATCGATGGCATTCTAGCCGCCGCTCCCGAGACGCCGAGCGCAATACACCAAAAGGGCATCATCAGGTTTCGCCGGGGACTCATCGACGAAGCGGCTGCATTGATGGAACGCTCGATCGAGCTTGTGCCTCAATCGGCCCTCTTCCATCGTAATCTTTGTGAGATTTACCGCGTGCTCGGCAGGTTCGACGAGGCACTCGCCACAGGCGAGCGCGCGGTAGCGCTCGACCCCGCGGATCCGCATTGCCATCACAATCTCGGCATCGCGCATTACGATTGTCTTGCGCTCGACGAGGCGATCAGCTGTGGCGAAAGGGCGCTGATGATCGACCCGAGCTTCGCCGGCGGGCATTTCGGGATTGCCGAAGCCGCGCTGCTGCACGGTGATTTTGCCCGTGGCTGGGAGGAATACGAGTGGCGTTCCCAGCTTGTCGGCGTGCCGCCCCTGATGCCTCCGAGCGACCGACCGCAATGGGATGGACGTCCCATTGAGCGGGGCCGCAACCTGCTGCTGGTCGCCGACCAGGGCTATGGGGACGCGATCCAGTTCGCCCGATATATTCCTTGGGCAAAGGCCCGCTGTCCGGACATCGTGATCGCGTGCAGCAGCGAACTCCAGCCGGTTGTCGCGCAGCTGCCCGGCGCCGGCCTGATTTTCGATCATTGGAGCCGAGCGCCCGATTTCGCTGCCTTTTGCCCATTGTCGGGGCTGCCGCGGCTCTCCGCCACAACCTTGGAAACAATTCCGGCCGAAATTCCCTATCTGCATGCCGACGCGGCGAAATTCGCCGTCTGGTCCGAACGCTTATGGGCCCTGTCGCCGCACGGGTATCGCCGTATCGGGATCGTCTGGGCAGGGCGTCCGACCCATCGCAACGATTTGCGCCGCTCAACCCGGCTCGCCACCTTCGCGCCATTGGCGGTGCTCCCGCAAGTGACGCTGGTGTCGTTGCAAAAGGGGTCGGCGCAAGCCGAGATCGGAGGCTATTGGGGCCATGCGCCATTGCTCAACCTCGGCCCCGAGATCCGCGATTTCGCTGACACGATGGCGATCATCGAATGCCTTGAACTGGTCGTCGCGGTCGACACCTCGGTCGCCCATCTCGCCGGGGCGTTGGGCAAGCCGGTCTGGATTATGCTGCCCTACGCGCCCGATTGGCGCTGGCTGCTCAACCGCTCCGACAGCCCGTGGTACCCGACCGCGCGCCTGTTCCGCCAATCCGCCGATCGCCGCTGGGAGCCAGTAGTGGCGGAGATAGCGGCTGAACTCGTCAAGTAGCGAACAGCAGCTGTGATATCTGCGACGCGCTCAGGGTCGGGTCGCCGGTCAGGTGCGCCACCAAGTGCTCGCTGGCGGTGGTGCCGCCGGCCGAATAGTAGAGGTTGCCATTGGTCTCGCCATAGGCAAAGCGCTGGCTCGTCGCAGTGAAAGTGCCGGTGCTGTCCTGAACGAAGAGACTGCCCAGCGGCGCCGGCGTCGAGGTGGCGCCGGGCAGGCTGAACCCGGCGCCGGTGGTAAACAGCATCTCGTTTGTCGCCGAGGCGGTGAAATCGGCGATCGTGTTGGTGCCCGGCGCGCTGAATGCAAACTCATTGGCCCCGGCCCCGCCGGTCATCGTCGTATCGCCTCCGGCGTAGAACACGTCGTTGCCGGGCCCACCGGTCAGCACATCCGCCCCACTGCCGGCATAGACGACGACACGATCGGGAGCGGCAACGCCCGAGGCGCTGACCGTGTTGCCCTTGTTGCCGTCGGAGACTGTGATCGATGACCCGGCGATGCCGGTAAAATTGCCGCTCGCCAGGGTCAGGCTGTTAGCGCCGCCATCAGCCAGCACAATGGTCTGCACTCCGGTCACCCCGGCGGTGGCGACCGTACCCGGGGTCGTCATCCGCAGTTCGTTGTTGCCGCCACCACCGCTGATTGTGTCGGTGTTGGTCAAGCTCGCGGCGGTGAATGAGAAGATGTCGTTGCCGGCGCCGCCCTTCAGCACATCCGCACCTGCGCCACCGTAAATGTCGAGATCATCGGTAGCGCCAGTCACCGTCGAGCCGTCGATCGTGTTGCCGTCGTTGCCGCCGTACACGGTGATCGAGCCGCCAAGCACCCCGGTGAAGTTGGCATTGGCCAGGGTCAAGCTGTTCGAACCGCCGTTGGCGAGGTGGTAGATCTCGACCGCGGTGACCCCGGCGGCGGCAACCGTGCCGGCGCTGGTGACCTCCAGCTCGTTGCTGGAGCCGCCGCCGCCGGCGATCTTGTCGGTGGCAGTCAGCGCTGCCGCGGTAAAGACGAAAATATCGTTGCCGCTGCCCCCGGTCAGAACATCGGCGCCGGTCCCGCCATCGATAGTCACGGAACCGGCAGTGACCGCCGCAGCACTGACGGTGTTACCGTCGTTGCCGCCGATCACCGTGATCCGGCCGGGCGTGACTGCGGAGAAGTTGGCGTTGGCCAGGGTCAGGCTGTCGGCCCCGCCATTGGCTAACGCCACGGTGTCGAAGCCGGAGATGTTGCCGCCCATTGCCGCGGTGCCGGTGGCGGCAAACTCGATCTCGCCGCGCCCACCGCCTTCAATCAATCCCGTAAACACCGCCCCCTTTTCGACGACAAGCAGGTTCCTACCGACGTTGCTGCCCATCTCGACCGCGACCGCACCCGCCGCAGTAGAGGTGCTGGCGATAGTACCAAAGTTGATCAATGTGTTGGCACCGGCACCCACCGCGCAGAACCCGATTACGCCCTCGGCCGTGCCGTAATTGGTGACCACGCCGCCGAGGTCACGCAGATATATGCCCGCAGCTGAGCCGCTGATCACACCGGCGGTAGAGCCGCTCGCACCGTTGGTGATTGTGCCGCCGCCGCGCAGGTTGATGCCGTCGGCCGTTCCGGTTGTCTCGATCAGGCCGGCGTTGGTTACCTTGATCGCGACGCCGCGGTCGTAAACGCCGTTGGTGTGGCCGGCGATCACGCCGCCGGCCTGGTTGGTGACGCTGCCGCCGTCGTTGAGATAAACACCGTTTGCGGTAGAACTTGTTATCGATCCGGCGTTTGTGACCGTCCCGGCGCCGCCGCGGAACGAGACGCCGGTTCCAGCGCCTGAGATCAGTCCGACGCTGGTTCCGGTTTTGCTGTTGGTGACGCTCCCGCTGCCGTGGAGATAGACGCCAGCATCGCTGGTGTCGGTGTTTTGAACGGTGCCAAAATTCGTGACGCTGCCACCGTCCTGCAGATTGATACCGGTTCCGCTTGAGGTGGAGGTGGCCGTGATCCGGCCGAAATTTGCGACGGTGCCCGGATTATTGTCGATATCGACGCCCGGTCCGGTGCCAGTAATCAAGGCGGTTGTCGCTCCGACTGCACCGTTGGTGAATGTGCCACCCTCGCCGAGGAAGACGACAGAATTGGTGCTCATCGCCTGAATTGTGCCGAAATTTGCCACCGTCCCGGCGGTTCCTGCGATCGAGACAGCATTTCCGGTCGTACCGACGATCGACCCGGCGGTCGAGCCACTTTGGCCGTTGGTGACTCGACCGCCGTCATTGAAAACGACCCCGGTAGCCCCGCCTTTGATCGCCCCGAAATTGGTCACCGTGCCGGCCCCGTAACCAACATACACCCCGTTGGCGCTGCCGGTATTGGCGATTAGGGCCGCCGTGGAGGTGCTGCTGCCGTTGCTGACGTTGCCACCGGCATTTAATCTTATCGTGGTGTGTGCGCCGGTGCTGTCGATCGTGCCAAAATTGCTCACCATCCCTGCGCCGCCCGAGATGACGATACCGTTACTGGGGCTCGAGATCAGCGCCGTCGTCACCGCGGGGGAGCCGTTGACGACCCGGCCGCCTGTATCGAAGATGTTGACCCCGCTGCTGTTGGTGCCGGTTCCTTCGATCGTGCCGAGGTTGCTGACGGTGCCCGGAGCAAACTCGATCAGGATGCCGTCACTGTAGCCCGCGATAAGCGAACCGGGCGTGGCGGTGCCGGACGCAGCGACGATATTGTTGACGGTACCGCCGGCCACCAACTGGATGCCAAAGTGATTTGTCGTCGCGATAGCCTCGATTGCACCGCGATTATTGATAGTCCAGGGAAAATCGGAATTCCCGAAAATGCCGCTGGAGTTGGTCGTTGTATTGGTGATCGTCCCGGTCACGGTCACGGCGCGCTGGGTTGCCGGGTTGCCGAGGCCGATGCCGGTGGTGATGGTTCCGCTGTAGGTAGTTACGGCGGTGGGGGTGTGGAACAATTCCGCGGCGGTCAGCGCAGGGGCCCCGGTCAGGGTGAAGACCTGTTTCTCGGTGGCAGTGGTGCCGACGGCGGAATAGAACAATTCGCCATCGGCCGTGTCATAAGCAAAGCGCTGTGTGGTCGCCGTAAATGCCCCGGTGGGATTTGATGTAAACAGGGCCGGGGGCAGCGCACCGGTGCCGCTGACGCCGAGGTTGAAGCCGGTATTGCTGAAAAAGATCTCGTCGGATGCGGTGAAATCCGTAATTGTGTTGGTGCCCGGCGCGCTAAACACAAACTCGTTGGCCCCGGCCCCGCCGGTCATGGTTGTATCGCCGCCAGCGTAAAAGATGTCGTTGCCGGGCCCGCCGGTCAAGACATCGGCGCCGGCCCCGGCATAGACGATGATCCGGTCGGGCGCGACGACGCCCGCGGCGCTGACGGTGTTGCCGCCATTGCCGTCGGAGACTGTGATCGTCGATCCCGTGACGCCGGTAAAATTGCCGCTCGTCAACGTCAAAGTGTTGGCTGCGCCATTGGCCAGGACATAGGTCTCGACGCCGGTCACCCCGCCGGCGGCCACCGTGCCCGGGCTGGTCAGCAGCAGCTCGTTATTGCCGCCGCCCCCGCTGATCGTGTCGGTGATGGTCAAATTCGCCGCGGCGAAGGCAAAAATGTCGTTGCCGGCGCCGCCTTCCAGCACATCGGCTCCGGCACCACCGTAAATGATCACCGGGTCCGTGGTGACGGTCAGGCCGGAACCGTCAATCGTATTGCCGCCGGTGCCGCCGTAAATTGTGATCGGCCCGCCGGTGCCGGCTAGGCCAGTGAAGTTGCCGTTGGCCAGGGTCAGACTGTTCGCCCCGCCATTGGCGAGCCGGTAAATTTCGACCCCGGTGACCCCGCCGGCGGCAACCGTTCCCGGGGTTGTTACATCGAGCTCGTTATTGTAATTGCTGCCGGTGATCATGTCGGTTGCGGTCAATGCCGTCGCGGTGAACACGAAATGGGTGTTTCCCTCGGCGTCGCCGGTCAGGACGTCGGCTCCAGCTCCGCCATCGATCGTGACGGCGCCGGTCGTCAGCGCCGACGCGTTTACCGTATTGCCGTCGTTGCCGCCGACCACCGTAATCCGGTTCGACGAGACACCGGTGAGATTGGCTTCCGCCAGGGTCAGGTTGTCGGCACCGCCATTGGCTAACGTCACGGTCTCGAACCCGGAAATGTTGGCGCCCATCGCCGCAGTTCCGGTCGCGGCGAATTGGATCTCGCCGCGGCCGCCGCCTTCGACCAGTCCTGTAAACACCGCACCCGGCTCAACAACCAGCAATTTGCTGCCGATGCTATTGCCCATCTGAACCGCAACGGCGCCCGCCGCGGTGGAGGTGCTGGCCACAGTCCCGAAATTGATCAAAGTGTTGTTGCCCGAGTGGCGGTAGCCACCGTAAAAGCCGATCACTCCGTTTATGACGCCGTGGTTGGTGACGGTGCCGCCCAGCACCCCGAGCGCTATCCCGGCAGCGCTGCCGGTGATCGTCCCCCCGGCGTTGTTGGTGACGCTGCCAGCGCCGCGCAGGTAAATGCCATCGGCCGTTCCGGTGGTTTCGATCAAGCCGGAATTGGCTACCGTGATCGCCACGCCGCGATTGTAGATGCCGTTCAAATGACCGGCGATTACGCCGCCGGCTTGATTCGTTACACTGCCGCCGAGGTTGATGTAGATCCCGTTTGATCCGGAACTTTCAACCGAGCCCGAGTTTACAACGGTCCCGGCGCCGCCGCGGAACGCGATCGCATTTCCGTCTCCCGAGATCAATCCGACGCTGGCGCCGGTTGTGCTGTTGGTGACGCTACCGCCTGCGCGGAGGTAGACGGCCGCGCTGGTGCTGGTATTCTCGACCGTGCCGAAATTCGTAACGCTGCCGCCATCCTCGAAATTGATGCCGTTCCCGGATGCAGTGGACGTGCTTTGGATCGTGCCGAAATTGGTGACTGTCGCCGGCAAATTTGCAGCGTACACGCCATAGCTGGGACCGGCGATCAAAGCGCTTACGGCGCCAACCGCACCGTTGGCGACTGAACCGCCCTCGATCAGGCCGACCGCGCCGCTGGAAGTGCTGGTCTGCTCAATGGTGCCGAAATTGGTCACAGTGCCGCTGGCGACCGAAATAATGACGGCCGGGACACTCACACCGATGATTAGACCCGCGGTCGAGCCGCTTTGACCGTTAGTAACGCGACCGCCATCCCGCAGAGCGACGCCGTTGCCACCAGTCGTCGCCCCGCTGATGGTTCCGAAATTAGTAACCGTACCGGATCCATAGCTGATGTATACGCCGCCCCCCGGGCCGCTTATCAGGGCTGCGGTGGAACTGCTGCTGCCGTTTGTGACGTCGCCGCCGGCCCGCAACACGACGGCGCGACTGCCGACCGTCGTGGTCAGCGTGCCGAAGTTCGTGACGATCCCGGGGCCTCCATAGATCAATATCGCATTGCGCACGCCTGAGATCGAAGCGGTGGTGTCGCTGGTGTTGCCGTTGAATACCGTGCCGCCGGCAGCCATGTTGACGCCGATGCTGGCGGTGCCGGTGCCCTTGATCGTGCCGAGATTGTCGACGGAGCCGGTCGCGGCTTGGATCTGAACCCCGTTGAAGTAGCCTTCGATCAGCGAACCCGGCGTCGTGGTGCCGGACGCAGCAACGAGATTGTTGACGGTTCCGCCCGCCAGCAGGTTGATCCCATTGCCGCTGGTGCCGGTGTTGTCGATCGTGCCGCGATTATTGACGGTCCAGGCAAAAGCGGCGCTGCCGAAAATAGCGGCGGAGTTGGTGCTGGTGATTTTTCCGGTCACCGTTGCTGGACGCTGAGTCGCCGGGTTGGTGAGGTTGATGCCGGTGGTATAAGCGCCGCTGTAGATCGTGCCGGCCATGGCGGTCTCCTGATGCCGAGCGCGCCATCAGGGCCGCGTCAGCATGATGTAATTAATCTTTGTTAAAGTCTGTTACGTTTTGTTATAATTAACCACGGAGTGCGACTTTTGTAAAGCAAAAATAGGGCGGCGATTACCACAGAGGATATATGTTTTTGGTTTCGCATCCTCACGGCAGCGGACGGAGCCGGCCAGAGCGGGCGACACCGCCGATCCTCGCGGCGGCGATGCGGGCCGCGTCTCTTCGGTCACCGCGGCGTTGCCCGCTTCCGAAAGATGAATTGTGACGGCGGAGACGGGTCAAGGCCACACTCTCGACGAAGAGATTATACGGACCGGCTGACGTTGTTGCCGCGCCCGCGAAGCCAGGCTCACTGTTGGAGCGCCGATGCCGCCTGGCGTGGAAGTGCCTCACCATCGCAGTATTTGTAATCCCGTAAAATCGTCGGGGTCGAGGTCAGCCCGGTCGCCGGCAGCTCGTCGAGGCAGCGCTCGGGCGAGTCATTGGTCAGCGAGGCGCGAGTGATGTCGTTGAGCCAGACGCTCTGCCTGGATCGGGGAGCCTCTGGGTCGTTTCTATCGTGTCACCTCTGTTGGTTACCCGCGAACAGGGAGGGAAGATCGTAATCGACAAGGTCGCCGATGCGCTCCACCGTCAGGTCGGCTGCCGGAAATGAGGCAGCGTCCGGAGCGAGAGCGAACTGACCTTGACGAGGCAGTATCGTGGTCACGCGGTCGCCCCAAGCCTTTTTGACTGCGGCCAGAATTCGCGGCTTGTCGTCGACCAGGACGTAATGGCCGGCCGGATAGCGCTGCTCGACGTCGTCGAGCTCCTCCTCTTTGTGGATGTAGAGCCCGGCATCGGGCTCCTCCTCAATCAGCCCGAACCAGTCGAGATCCCGTTGTTGGGCCGCCCTATGCACGAAGGGATCCAGCAATAAATTAGTCACATTGTTGGCCAGCGAGCGCCCGATCAGAAACTCCATCGAAAGATAGCAGATGCATTTCGGGTTCAGCTGATTATAGGTGCGCTCGGTCTTGACCCAGCGTTGCGACATCACGTGCCGGACCAACCGGGCCGCGGCCTCGAAGCGTTCGCGCGCCCCCGCCGCAAGCGGATCGCCGACGTCGTCAAACAACAGATGCCGCTCATAGAGCGCATCACCATGGCCGGAAAACCGGATCGGACCGCAGCCGTATTGTTCGAGAAGGTCGGAAACGGCTTCTGATCGTGACCGCCGCGTGGACGTAATTTCACTTAGCTCCTTCATTTCACGCTGCCCTTGCTCACGGAGGCTGGATCGGCGCGGATGTTTATCCCTCCGACATTACCCTTACATGACGGACATTGTTCCACAGCCGAATTACCGGCACGACCAGAATTGTGCACATTAGAGCCGGTGCGCGCTGGCTCGCGATGCTCGGAAGGAGGTATCGGCAGCCGCCACTTCGGGGCTGAGCTCGCGGGAAGCGAGCATTCGAGGCTCCGTCCGAGCACTAGACTGACCAATCGCGCGAGTTAGGGGCGGCTCGGGTGACATGCACGAGATCTCGGAGAGACTTGGGCCGTGCGCGGATGTGCGTGCGACCGCCTCCTCGTCCTCATACCCCGATGCAATTGCGCCAAAGTCCGTCAAATCTTGATCGCTGTGGGCTTAATCGTGACCCATGCCGTCGTCCTGACGGCGGCCCGGCCGCAAATGCTCGCGCCGCTCAATATCCTCCAGGCGCCGTGGAGCGCGCGTTTCGCTATCGTGTCGATCGTTGCGCTGATCGCGCTGGTGGTGGCGGCGCTGTGGCGGGTGAGGCTGAAGATCGGCTACGAGGCATGGCATCTTTCTCATATCATTCTCGCGGTTGTCGCCATCGCGGCCGGGATCGCGCACATGGTGGGATGGGGCGTCTACCTGGTCGACCCGTTGAAGCGGGCGCTGTGGATCGGGTTGACGATCCTCTGGATCGGGCTGCTGCTCTACGCCCGCACCGTCAAGCCGCTGTTTATGCTCCGCCGGCCATACCGGGTCGCGGAAGTACGCCGAGAACGCGGTGACACCTCGACGCTGGTGATGCGGCCGGACGGCCATCCAGGGTTCCGCTTCACCCCAAGTCAGTTCGGCTGGCTCACTTTGTGGGGCAGCCTTTCAAGATCACCAGACACGCGTTTTCGTTCTCGTCCAGTGCCGAAGCGGCGGACGGCCGCGTTGAGATGACGATCAGGAATCTGGGCGACTTCACGAGTGCGATCCACAAGGTGTCAGAGGGGCAGCGCGTCTATCTCGACGGACCTTACGGCGCCTTCACGATCGGCAACCGGCGGCCATGCATGTTCTGATCGCGGGGGGAATCGGCGTCACCCCGATGATGAGCACGATCCGGACGCTCGCGGACTGCGGGGACCGGCGGCCGATGACCCTGCTTTACGGCAGCAGGGACTGGGACTCGATCACCTACCGGGAGGAGCTGGAGGCGCGGCAGGCGCTGCTGAACCTGACGGTCGTCCGCGTGCTGGCGGATCCGCCCGCCGGCTGGACGGGAGAGCAGGCTTCATTGCCGCTGACCTGTTCAGGCGCCATCTGCCACCCCCTCGCCTCCATGCGTAATCCGTCTGCGGGCCGAACGTGATGATGGACGCGATCGAACGGGCGCTTGGGCATATGCGGGTGCCGCTCTCGAAATATTATTCCGAGCGCTATAGTTTTGCTTAGGGTATCGCCGATGCGCCGCTTGTTTGCCGACCGGCTGATCGTCGGCACCGGGGTAATCGTGGTGTTGATGTCGCTTCTGTCCGCGTTCCTGCGTTTGGCCGGGTAGGCGTTGGCCGAACGCGGCGCGGACCGATCCCTATCCCGCTCTCGGTGTCACCCGCTTCTGAAGCGCAGGCCGTCGGCGATCGACAGCGGAAGCCTGCGAGCCTGTTCGAGGTAGGCGATCGCGGTGCAGGCATCGGGTCAGCGATCGAGCGGTTGACGCCGCGGCGGATAGGTCGGCGGGTCGATTGGATCGATCCCTTCCAGCGAATTTGGATCGATGATCGACGGATGCGATAGCTCCGACGGGCTGGCGGCCCCGATGACCCAGGCGCGGGTCTCAGCGGCCGACCACCAGCTGACCACGAGATGGGGGGCGATCGCCGCAATTCGGATCGCCTGCTCGGGCTCGCTTTCAATAAAATTCGTGCAACCCCAGCGGGTCGCCGCCATGGCCTTGTAGCGAGCGACCGAGGGCAGGTCCGCCGAAACCTCGTTCGGACGGCATTCCAATTTCAGCGCGTGAAATCCCCAACGCGCGAGCCAAGCCTCGGTGTGCGGGCGGTCGCTCTCCGGCCGGCCAGTGATGATGACGGCGCGCTCCGGCGAAAAGGGCGGCAACACCGTGAAGGGCTCGAGCGCGTGACGCCGGTTGAGCGCTTCGGCGAGGTCGGCGTCGTAGTGCGCCTGTGGAACCTCGGGGAGAAAGACGCCATCGAGATCGAGTCCGAAAAACGGGCGCTCGGTCGACAGCTCGGATGGCGCGCCGGTAAGGCGTTGAGCAACCGCCGCCGGGGTCGCCTCCCCACGCTCCCATGGAAAGCGAAAAAACTCTCGCATCGGGTGCGAGAAATCCGGGGTGTAGCGCGTCGATTGAGGATCATAAAGCACCGTCAAAGTCGCGCAGGTATGGCCCCGAGCTTGAAGCGCCCACCGGACCGAAGCCATCGTCGCCCCGGTCGAGCAGGCGTCGTCGACAACGAGGATGCGGCGGGCGTCGGGCGCTGCCGGTCCGATCCACCGGGTAACGCCGGTCGCGCGGTCCCAGCCGATCATGAACAAGGGCAGCGCCAACATGCAGGACGCCATTGTCGCCGGCACGAGACCGCCGCGCGCGATGCCGGCGACGGCGTCGGGCGCCCAAAGCGAGACGCGATCGAGCAAGGAGCCGACCAGGCGTTCGGTTTGGTCGTATGAAATGAAGACCGGCAGCCGATCCGTCTTCAACCCCTTGCGGGGGCGCAGCGGTTCCCCGGTCATCGGTTCGGCGGAAAAGGCAGGCTTTCTCAGCGTTCGATCTCCATGCCGACGCGCTTGTCGACGAACCGCGTCGTATAGGCCTTTTCGATATCGATCCCCGGCTTGTAGACCCCGACCGCGGTCATCGCCTGGTAAAACGCCTTCCACCGGGCGTCCGTCATCGCGCCGATGCCGAGGGTCTTGGCATCGCCTGAGTTGACGATACCGCGGTCAATCATCGTCTTGCGCCCGAAATCGATAAGGTCGGCCGGCATCTCGGAATTGGCCTTCATGATCAGCCGGTTCGCCGGGGTGGGATCGCCATAGAGGTAAGAATACCACCCCTCGATCGAGGCATCGACAAAGCGTTGGACGATATCCGGCCGTTCGCGAACGAGCCTCGCGCTGGTCGTGACGATGTTCGCGTAGCCCTGATAGCCTGCTGCGGACAGCGGCAGCACCACCGGATCGATCCCCGTCTTCTGCCGCATCAGAAAAGGCTCACTGCTGGCGTAGCCTTCTTGGATCGCCTTCTTGTCGGCGAGAAACGGCCCCAGGTTGAACGTATAGGGCCGGATCTGGCTGTCGTCATAACCGAATTTGGCGGCCAGAAAGCGCCACCAGCCGACCCGCGCGTCGGCGCCGATCATAATCGGCTTGCCCTTCAGCGCCGCGAAGCTGTCATTCCCCTGGCCGGGATGAGCGATCAGTACCGCGAGATCTTTCTGAAAAATCGCCGCCACGGCGAGAAACGGCAGATTCTGCTGGGCGAATTCGATCGCCCGGCCGCCGCCGAGATTAAAGTCGAGCCGGCCGGCCATCAACAGCAGCATGTGGTTGACCTGCGGCCCGCCCTCCTCGATCGTCACGTTCAGCCCGCGTTTTGCGTAAAGCCCGGTCGCGAGCGCCTGGTAATAGCCGCCATATTCGGCCTCGGCTTTCCAGTCGAGACCAAAGGCGACGCGATCCTGCCCGCGCGCCGTGGCGGCGACGAACACCGCAAGGACCACGGTGGCGGCAACGGATAACCGGCGAAGGGATTTGTAACGCACCCGAGGTCCAGGTTGTGCGTCGTCACCTGGCCATTGCGCAACCCTGCGGAAAACGGCGGCTAACCGGCGCCCAATCGCACTCATGAGTATCCCCACGCGCATCTCCCCGTATTTTATCCGGACAAGATAGCGGCGCGGACGGCCATGCGGGCGGAAAAGATCTTCTTTTTCATCTGGTGACGGCGGGTCGAGGCGAAAGTTGAAGGGGTCCGAAGTGGGTCGACAGCCGCCATTCAATATCGAACCGTAATCGACCCCAATCAGCCGTTTTCGGCGAGCACCGCGCCGGCGAGGTGGAGGGAGCCGCAGATCAGGATACGGGCGGGGGTCGGGTCGGCCGTGATCGCGTTGAGGGCCGCCGCGACCGACGGCGATTCGTGGGCGGGGAGCCCGACCGAATGGGCGGCGGCGGCGATCGCGGCTGCTGGGAGCGGGTTTTCTTCTCCGGGGATCGTGACGGCCCATAGGGCACGGGCGTGCCGGGCGAGGGGGCCGAGGAAGCCGGCGGCGTTCTTGGTATTCAGCATGCCGACCACCAGGTAGAGCGGACGGGAGGGCCAGTTTGAGACCGCTTCGGCCAGCACCTCGCCGGCGCCGGGGTTGTGACCGCCGTCGAGCCAGAGCTCCCAATCTCGCGGCATCATTTCGGCCAGCGGGCCGCGGGTTAGGCGCTGCAGGCGCGCCGGCCATTCGATGTGGCGCAAGCCGTCGGCGATCGTTTCGCGCGACAGGCGGAAGCCGGGGAGCTGTTCGAGACAGGCGATCGCGGTTCCGGAATTGGCGATCTGATGCGCGCCGAGCAATGACGGGAGCGGCAGATCGAGATGCCAGCGCGGCCCCTCGTAGCGCATGCCGCCGGCGTTTGCTTCGCAATGCCACTCCTTCCCGAAGCGGTAGAGCGGGGCCGCAAGCGCCGCGGCGCGGGCGGCGATGACCGAAGCCGCCTCGGAAGGCTGCGGGCCGATGATCGCCGGCGAACCGGTCTTCAGGATGCCGGCCTTTTCGCCGGCGATCGCGGCAATCGTGTCACCGAGAAAGGCCTGATGGTCGAGCGATATCGGGGTGATCGCGGTCGCCGCCGGGTGGCGGATCACGTTGGTCGCGTCGAGCCGGCCGCCAAGCCCGGTTTCGAGCAGCACAATGTCTGCCGGGGTGCGGGCAAAGGCGAGAAACGCCGCCGCGCTGGTGATTTCGAAATAGGTAATCGGCGCCCCGCTATTGGCGCGCTCGCATTCTTCGAGCAGTTCGATCAGCCGGGCTTCCTCGATCAGCTCGCCAGCCAGCCGGATGCGCTCGTGAAAGCGCACCAGATGCGGCGAAATATAGGCGTGGACGCGCCAGCCGCCGGCTTCGAGGCAGGCCCGCATCGTCGCCACCGTCGAGCCCTTGCCGTTGGTGCCGGCGACATGGATCACCGGCGGCAGGTTTTCGTGCGGGTCGCCGAGCGCCGCGAGCAAGCCCTCGATCCGGCCCAGGGACAGGTCGATGAGTTTCGGATGCAGCCGGGTCAACCGGGCCAGCACGATGTCGCTCTTCGACATGCTCATGCGGCCTCGGGGGCCGGCGCTGCGATTCCTGCCCGCTGCGGCTCGCGCAGCAACCCGAGCAGGCGTCCGATCGTCGCGCGCAATTCCCCGCGCGGCACCACCATGTCGATCATCCCGTGATCGAGCAGGTATTCGGCGCGCTGGAACCCGTCAGGCAGCTTTTCGTGGATCGTCTCCTCGATGACCCGGGCGCCGGCAAAGCCGATGACGGCGCCGGGTTCGGCCAGCATGATATCGCCAACCATCGCGAAGGATGCCGAGACGCCGCCGGTCGTCGGGTCGGTCAGCAGCACGATGTAGGGGAGCCCAGCCTCCTTGACCATTTCGGCGGCGATGATCGTGCGCGGCATCTGCATCAGCGACAGCACGCCCTCCTGCATGCGTGCGCCGCCGGAGGCCGGAACGGCGATCAGCGCCGCCTCCTGCAATACCGCAAGCTTGGCCGCGGCCAGCAACGCCTCGCCCGCGGCCAACCCCATCGAGCCGCCCATGAACCCGAACTCGAACGCGGCAACCACCGCCGGGCGTCCGCCAATTCGCCCATGGGCGACGACCACCGCGTCGCCCCCGGGCTCGTATGTCGTTTGCGCTTCCTTTAGCCGCTCGGTGTAACGCCGGTGGTCGCGAAAGTGCAGCGGATCAGTGAGGGTCTTCGGCAGCTCGATTCGCGAAAAGACGCTGTCGTCGAACAGGATCCGCAGCCGCTCGACGGCGCCGATGCGCAGATGATGGCCGCAATTGCGGCAGACATGGAGACTGGCCTCGAGCTCGCGGTGAAACAACATGTGCTCACAGGCCGGACATTTCTGCCACAGATTGTCTTGTGTCGGCTTCTTGCTGACGGCCGCCCGAATCTTTGGCAGGACGAAATTGGTTAACCAGTTGACCAAGGCGGAACTCGTGGAGTGTTGCGCGGCTGAAATTGTATCGAACGGTGCGCCGCTGCAATACCATTCCCACCCGTTGCGCGGGCGCCGCCGGGTTGTGGCACTTCTTCGGGGATGCGCGGCGATCGCACAGCGGCGGTCGCCTCGGCTGGAACAACGGCAGGGCCTGAGACAGGAAAGAGGGAAATGCTCGGCCAGACCTTCAGGACCCCCTCTCGCGGAGAGCGGTTAGCTCGCAACCCGGTGAAAGCGGTTTTGGCGCTGTCGTTTCCGGCCCGGCGAGGCGGCGGCGTCCGGCTGCCCCTCAGCGCGATGATCTATCCGATTTCGATTGCGTTTGTTGCCGCCGCGACGGTCGGCGTGTTTTTCGGACTTGGCTTCTGCCTGATGGTCCAGCGTCCCGCCGCCGGCATGTACGGCCAAGCCCAAGCGGCACCGTCCGAAGCGACGTCAATCGCGGTGGATGCAACCCGACCTCCGGCGGCGCCGGCAACCGCTCCGCCGGCGACCTCATCGGCGGGCGACACCGGTGAAGCGCGCGGGCGGGCGCCGATCTTCGCCGCGAGCGGACTGCCCGCGGTTGCGGGCGCGGCATCCTCCGGCATCGCTGATCGGGCCACCGGATCAGCGGTCGCGGCCTTGGCCCGAATGGCGCCGCCCGACACCGCCGCCGCACAGCAGGCGGCGAAGTCCTCGGCAGCGCCGCCGGCGGTCGCTCAAGCGCCGAGCCCGCACCTCTCCGCGGCTGAGATCGGCGCGCTCTTGGCGCATGGCAACGCAGCCTTTCGAAAAGGCGACATTGCCGCGGCACGCCTCCTTTTTCAGCGTGCTGCGGACGCTGGGGAAGGGCGGGGGGCGTTGGGGATGGGCGCCACGTACGATCCGGCCTTCCTTCGCCTTAGCCCCCTTCGCATTCTGTACGGCGATCCGGCCGAGGCGCGCGCATGGTATTTGCACGCCCTCGTGCTCGGCGCCGCCGGCGCCGAGCGGCGGCTGATCAATCTCCAGGCGAGAGCGGCCCGCTAGCCGGCAGACCACCGAGCCGAGACGAATCGGGCGGACTGCCCACACTCAGTCGAGGGCCAGCGGCAGCCCGTCTAGATCTTCGGCGCGTTCGATGTCGATCAAGACGGCATAGCCGTTCTTTTGCGGATCGCGGTCCTTCTCCGGCTGGACGAGGCGCCGCCACACTTCGTCATAGACCGGCCCGGATTTGTGGACATGGGCGCGGCCATAAAACCGGGCGATGCCGCCCTTCGGCAGAACGCCGTCCTCGCGCAACTGCGGCTTTCGGAAGTAGACCGTCAGCGCGGTGCCGTCTGCAAGGTTCGCATTGGTCGATCCCTTGCCCCGCTCCCACAGCGCGATATGCGTGTCGTCGTACACCATCGTCCCGCCGCGCGGGGTGATCTGCGCGAACCCATTGGGCAGCACGCTGCCGACGAGGCACACATTCGCCGGAAACGCGGTGTCGATGTGCGATTGCAGGATCGTCGGGATCTTGGCCATTAGCATAACCCTCCTGGTGTGTCTAATTGACGGGCGGTGAACTGCCGTACTTCCGACGAAGGTCGGCAACAACATCGACAACCGGGCCTCTTATCCCGCCGCAACCGGTTGCGACTGCGTGAACCGGCCGAGCGCCGCGATCAGATGGGTGATGTCGGCCTGCAACCGCGCAAAGCCGGGTGTCTTTTCCATTGTCTTCTGGTCCATGTAGAGCGCGCGGTCGACCTCAATCTGCAGGCTGTGGCGCCGTGCCGCCGGGCGGCCCTGGCGTTTCACAATCTCGACACCCTTGTAGATTTCATTGATTCGCACGTCATAGCCCCGGTGGCGCAGCACGCTCGCGACAAAATCGGTAAATTCCTTGGCGCAAGTGGTTCCGTCGCGATCGCCGAGCACGAAATCCGCCGGACGTCCGACATCGCGGGCGCTGCGTTTGGATGGCATCGAATGGCAATTGACGTGCCACACCGCGCCGAATTTGGCGTGGAGCCGGTTGCAGGCCTCGTCGAGCACGCGATGATAAGGGGCGTGACAGCGTTCGACCCGCGCCAGGACCTCTTCCACCGTCAGCTTGCGGTCGTAGATCGGCGTACTCGGCCGGGCGACGCGGCGCACGAGGCCGAGGCCGGCGCGCGTCGGATGCGAAGGCTTCAACGCGGTCGGCCATTCACCCTCTAAGAGCGCCTCGTCGATGTCGTCGGCCGCACGGTTTGGGTCGAGATAGCTGCGCGGAAACAGCGCCCCGATCAGGGTGGCGCCATGTGCCGGCGCCGCCGTGTAAAGCTGATCGACATAAGCGTCCTCGGCGCGGCGCAAGGTTTCGAGCGCACAGGTAAAGCGGAAATCCTTGGGGTAGTGCGAACCGCTATGCGGCGAGTCGAAGACCAGCGGCACTTCGGCGGCCTCCGGGTCGCGGCGCCACAGCACGCCGGGAATTTCGAAGCTCATCCGATCAGGCTCGCCGCTTCGAGCAATGCCAATCGCTGCGCGGGCTCGCCGCGATCAGCCATGATGTCGCGCCCGCACGACCCGGGGATGTTCTAGAACCAGACCGGCGATTTCGTCGAGCATCACGCACCCACGGATAGGCTGGAGTGGGCGAACGGTATAAGGAAAATGCCTGTTGCCCTCTGTTGAAGCAAATCTACGGATAGCGCGGGCGCTGGGCAAGCTGCGACGATCCGCGGTGTCTATGGCGCCGCGCCCCGGTTGAGCATAACCTTCGCGGGATGACGACTGCAGTGGCGATCGACAGCGTCGAGATGGTCCGCCGGCTGGTGGGCTTCGACACGACGAGCCGAGGCTCGAACCTCGCGCTGATCGAGTTTGTGCGCAGCTATCTCGATAGCCACGGCGTCCCCAGCGAGCTGGTCTTCGACGAGACCGGCAACAAGGCCAACCTCTACGCCAAGGTCGGTCCGGCGGGGAGCGGCGGCATCATGCTGTCGGGCCACACCGACGTGGTTCCGGTCGACGGTCAGGATTGGCACAGCGACCCGTTCACGCTGCTGGCCAAGGACGGCGCGCTGTTCGGCCGCGGCACGGCGGACATGAAGAGCTTTATCGCGGTGGTGCTTGCATTGCTGCCGAGCCTCGCGGCGCGCCCGTTGCGGATACCGCTCCATCTCGCCTTGTCTTATGACGAGGAAGTCGGCTGCCGCGGCGCGCGCCGGCTGATCGCAGCGATCGCCGAGCGTCCGGACCGCCCGCGCCTGTGCATCGTCGGCGAGCCGACGATGATGCAGCCGGTGACCGGTCACAAGGGCAAGCGCAGCTTTCGCTGCCGCGTGCATGGGTTCGAATGCCACTCGGCCCTGGCGCATCTCGGGGTCAACGCAATCGAAGCCGCGGCCGAGCTTGTCGCTCTGCTCAAGGCGATGGCGCGCCGCCGGCGCGATGCGGGTCCGTTTGATCCGGAATACACGCCTCCCTACACGACCATCCAGACCGGCGTAATCCAAGGCGGCACCGCGCTCAACATCGTGCCCAAGGACTGCAGCTTCGATTTTGAGTTTCGTCTGCTGCCCGGCGAGGACCCCGATGCCGGGATCGGCGAGCTGCGCGCCTTCGCCGAAAACCGGCTGTTGCCGGAAATGCAGGCGATCCGCGCGGAGGCGGCGATCGAGTTCGAGGAACTGAGCGCCTTTCCCGGCCTCGATACCGCCGACGATGCCGAGATCACCCGGCTCGTCGCCGCGCTGACCGGGGCGAACGGCACCGCCAAGGTAAGTTTCGGAACGGAAGGCGGGCTGTTTCAGCAGGCCGGCATCCCGACCATCGTCTGCGGGCCTGGCTCGATCGAGCAGGCGCATAAGCCCGACGAATTCATCGATCTCGATCAGATCGCCCAGTGCGAACGTTTCATCGCCCGCATCTTCGACAGTGTCGCCGATTAAGGGAGCGCCTTGTGGCCGAGCCGAACTACGCCGTCGAGCTTACCCCGCCCGATATCGAGCCCTATCGTGCCGGCAATGTCGGGGTCGACTATGTCACGACCTTCGACAGTGGCGTTTCGGGGCCGCATGTGCTGGTCACGGCGCTGACCCACGGCAACGAGATCTGCGGGGCCATCGCCCTCGACCGGCTGTTCCGCGCCGGGTTGCGGCCGCGCCGGGGGCGGCTGACCCTGGCCTTCGACAATGTCGCCGCCTATCGCAGTTTCGATCCGCGCTATCCGGTTGTCTCGCGCTTTGTCGACGAGGATTTCAATCGGCTGTGGGACGAGGCGACCCTCGACGGCCCGCGTCAATCGATCGAACTTGCCCGCGCCCGCGCCCTGCGCCCGTTCGTCGACGCCGCCGATTTCTTGCTCGACATCCACTCGATGCAATATGCGACGGCGCCGTTGATGCTGGCCGGCACCCTCGACCGCTCGGTGGCGTTGGCCCGCCGAGTCGGGATCCCCGAGCTGATCATGTGCGATGCGGGCCATGCCGCGGGAAGACGCATGCGCGATTACGGCCCTTTTGGCGACCGCGCGTCGCCCAAGACGGCGTTGTTGATCGAGGCCGGGCAGCATTGGCAAGACCGCGCCGCCGAGGTTGCGACCGATGTCATGCTGCGCTTTCTGATCGCCGTGGGCGCTTTGACGCGTGACGACGCCGCGCCGATCGGCGGGCCGGATTTCACCGCGCATCCGCGGCAGCGGATCATCGAGGTGACCGAAGCGGTCACGATCGCCAGCGACAAGTTCGAATTTGTCGACGATTTTCGCGGGCTCGAAGTGCTGTCGCCAAAGGGGACCCTGATCGGCCGCGACAATGGGCGCGAGGTGCGCACCCCTTACGACGATTGCGTGCTGATCATGCCCTCGCGCCGGCTCGCCAAGGGGCACACGGCGGTTCGCCTCGGCCGCTTTGTCGCTTGAGGACCGCGCTCGACCTCGCCGCCGCCCAGGCCAAGCGCAGCTTTCCTCCGGTCGTCGACGGGCGGGCGCGGGTGCTCGTGCTCGGCACTCTGCCCGGCGAGGAATCCTTGCGCCGCCAGGAATACTACGCCCATCCGCGCAACCTGTTCTGGCCGATCCTGTTCGCCCTCTTCGACGCCGCTCCGGCCGCCGATTATCGGGCAAAGCTGGGCTTCGCAATGGCGCAGCGGGTGGCGCTGTGGGACGTGTGCGCGGTCGGCGAGCGAGAGGCCAGCGCCGACGCGACGATCCGTCGGGAGGTGCCGAACATGATCGACCGGCTGCTCGATATTCATCCGCTGATGCGCGCCGTCGCCTTCAACGGCACCGGCGCACGGCGGCTTTACGACCGCCATTTCCCACGCCGCCCGAACCTCGCCTATCTGGCATTGCCGTCGACTAGCCCGGCACACGCCCGCCTCGACTTCACCGCCAAGCTCGCCCGCTGGCGCGCATTGCGCGAGGCGCTGGACGGGGAGGTCTAAGCGATAAAAAGGCGGGGGCGTTGCGTCGGAAGAGGCCGCTGCGGTCCCTGCCGGTTCCATTCGGCCTAGGAATTTCTTGTGGGCGCGCGCCTCGCATTGGTGTATAAATATCCTCCGTCGTACACAAGGAGCGGCAGGTGCGCACGAACATCGAGATCAGCGATCAGCTTATGGAGGAAGCCCTTAAAGTTTCCGGGCTCAAGACCAAGCGCGCCGTGGTCGAGGCGGCATTGCAGACGTTGATACGCCTCAGGCGGCAAAGTAAGGTTCTCGGTCTCGCGGGCAAAATTCATTGGGAGGGGAACATCGACGATATTCGCGATCAGTCCGGTCGGTGATCCTCGTCGACAGCTCGGTCTGGATCGACCATTTCCGCGATGCCGCTACCGAACCGGTACTGCGCCTGCGCGCGTTGATCGAGCGGGAACTATTGCTTGTCGGCGACTTGGTGCTTTGCGAGGTGCTGCAGGGCGTTCGTTCCGACGCCGAGGCAAGACTGGTCGAGGAGGCATTGCGGGAATTCGAGCTTGTCACTCTGGTCAATCCCGAGCTGGCAATCATTGCAGCTGCCAACTACCGCTTGCTGCGTCGCCGAGGCGTGACCGTACGGACGACTGTCGACCTCGTCATCGGCACCTTCTGCATCGAGCGAGGCCACGTGCTGCTGCACAATGATCGCGATTTCGAGCCGATGGAGCGCTTTCTCGGTTTGCAAACCGTCTGATCCAGCATCCCGGCGCCGCGCTTCACCCGAGCGGCTCGACGGACTCACTCTATCGGCTGGAGCGACGCCGCGACGGTATTGCCGCCGGCTTCGAAGGCGCCGGCCGCGAGCGTTTCCAGCGCAACTCCGGCTACCGGTCTCGGCCGATTCCGTTGCGCCGACGGCGGATGCGCCTTGGTCACAAACAGCATGCTATGATCGCGCGGCGAGAGCAGCCGGCGGGGGACACCAGCGATGAACCGCGAATTTGCGACTTTACGGGCTGAGGATCGTGGCGACGGGCTGGTGTTGCTGACCCTCAACCGCCCGGAGGTCGC
The DNA here is from genome assembly GCA_963785565.1 of uncultured Alphaproteobacteria bacterium. Lineage (GTDB taxonomy): Bacteria > Pseudomonadota > Alphaproteobacteria > ATCC43930 > CGMCC-115725 > AP-15. The sequence goes on from CAWAVV010000045.1 coordinate 37,858, forward strand.
CAATGCGCTGAACACCCAGATGGGCCGCGACCTGCTCGGCTTCTTCGAAGACGTCAACGCCGCGCCGGCTCAAGCGCGCTGCATTGTGCTAACGGGCGCTGGCGAACGGGCATTTTGCGCCGGCGGCGACCTCAAAGAGCGTAACGGTATGACCGACGAGCAATGGCAGGACCAGCATCTGCTGTTCGAGCGCATGGTTCGCGCCTTTATCGCCTGCCCGGTTCCAGTGATCGGCGCAGTCAATGGTGCGGCCTATGCCGGGGGCTGCGAATTGGCATTGTGGTGCGACTTCATCTATGCGGCTGAGGGTACGCGCTTCGCGCTGACCGAGGTCACCCTCGGCATCATGCCCGGCGCCGGCGGCACCCAGAGCTTGCCGCGGGCGGTCGGCGAGCGGCGCGCCAAGGAGATCATCCTGACCGGACGCCCGTTCACCGCGCAGCAAGCCCATGCATGGGGCATGGTCAACCGCCTGTGCGCGCCGGGAAAGGTCGTCGAGGACGCGCTGGAGACCGCGCGGCGGATCGCCGACAACGCTCCGATCTCGGTGCGGCAGGCCAAGCACGCAATTCATTTCGGGCTGCAGATGGACCTCGCCAGCGGCATGATGCTCGAAATCGAGGCCTACAACCGGATGGTGCCGACCGAAGACCGCCGCGAAGGCATCGCCTCGTTCAACGAAAAGCGCAAACCGCGGTTCACCGGGCGTTGACTTGGGCGCCGTCAGGTGCGGACGGCTCCTGCGGTGCAGGAGAAAAGGAGCGGATGGGGAGCGTCGGAGCTCCTCTTTGACGATCTAATCTGCCGCTGCGCGGTGTGGGGGTTCGGGGCGCCAGCGCAGGACAGGCTTGCGGGCGGCGGCGGTTTCGTCGAGCCGGCGGCGCGGGGTGAGGACCGGAGCGGCATGGAACCGGCCCGTATCGCCCGATCGCGCGGCGGCGGCCAGCGCCGTTACGACCGTGGCGAATTCGTCGAGCGCGGCTTTGCTCTCGGTTTCGGTCGGCTCGATCAGCAAGGCGCCATGCACGACCAGCGGGAAATACATCGTCATCGGATGAAAGCCTTCGTCGATCAGCGCCTTGGCGAAATCGAGGGTGGTGACGCCGGTGTCCCGCAAAAACCGGTCGTCGAACAGGACCTCGTGCATGCACGGGCCGGGGAAGGACAGGCTGAGGTCTGCTTCGAGCAGCACCCGCAGATAATTGGCGTTGAGCACCGCGTCCTCGGCGACTTGGCGCAGCCCGTCGGCGCCGTGGCTCATCATGTAGGATAGCGCGCGCACGAACATGCCCATTTGGCCGTGAAACCCCTTGAGCCGCCCGATCGTGTGCTCGGCCGGGCCGCTCCGGTGCTCGACCAGTTCGAGCCCGTGCTCGCCACGCACCAGCCACGGCAGCGGCGCGTAGGGCGCGAGGCTCGCGGCCAAGGCCACTGGGCCGCTGCCCGGCCCGCCGCCGCCATGCGGCGTCGAGAAGGTCTTGTGCAGGTTCAGATGCATGCAGTCGATGCCGAGATCGGCGGGCCGCACGCGTCCGACGATGGCGTTGAAATTGGCCCCGTCGCAATAGAAAAAGGCGCCGGCGCGATGCACCGCCGCGGCGATCTCGATGATCTCGTCCTCGAACAGCCCGCAGGTGCTGGGGTTGGTCAGCATTAGCGCCGCGACATCGGAGCCGAGCTTGGTTTCGAGCGCGGTCCGGTCGACCCGGCCGCGGGCGTTGGCAGGGATTGCATCGACCCGATAGCCGCAGGCCGCCGCGGTCGCCGGGTTGGTGCCGTGCGCCGATTCCGGGACCAGCACCCGCTGGCGCGCATCGCCGCGGGCTTCGAGCGCCGCGCGAATGGTCATCATGCCGCACAGCTCGCCATGCGCTCCCGCGCCGGGCGACAAGGCGATCGCCGGGAATCCGGTGAGGATCTTGAGCCAATGTGCCAGGGCATCGATCAGTTCGAGCGCCCCCGGCACGGTCGAGAGCGGCTGCAGCGGGTGGATGTCGGCGAGGCCAGGCAGCCGCGCCAATTTCTCGTTGAGCCGCGGATTGTGCTTCATCGTGCACGAGCCGAGCGGGTAGAGCCCGCCATCGATCGCATAGTTCTTTTGCGACAGCCGGGTGAAGTGGCGCACCACCTGAGGCTCGCTGAGCCCCGGCAGGCCGATCGGGCCGGCGCGTTCGAGCCCGCCCAGGCGGGAGACAAACGGCGCCGGCTCGGGCAGATCGACGCCGCACCGCCCGGGCGAATCCTGCTCGAAGATCAGTTTCTCCTCGATCTGCAATCCGCGATTGCCGCTGAAAGTCTTCGGCGGCGCCACGTCATCCGCCGCCCGCACGCTCAGCGCCTGGCTCCACTCGCTCACGACAGCGCCTCCGCCAATCCCTGCGCCAGCCGGTCGATGTCCGCTTCGGTCACGGTCTCGGTTGCCGCTACCAGCAGCAGATCGGCCAATTGAGGCCGGTCCGGATAAAGCCGGCTGACCGGTATGCCCGCGAGAAGGCCACTCGCTGCGAGCGCCTCGATGACCGGCGCGGCTGGGCAAGGCAGGCGCAGCGCGAATTCGTTAAAAAAGGCGCTGTTGACCAGCCGCACGCCGGGAACGCCTTCGAGCCGCTCCGCCAAGGCGACGGCCGCGGCATGGTTGAGGCGCGCGAGACGGCTCAGGCCGGCCTCGCCGAGCAATGCCAGGTGGATCGTAAAGGCGAGCGCGCACAGGCCCGAATTGGTGCAGATGTTGCTCGTCGCCCGCTCGCGCCGGATGTGCTGCTCGCGCGTCGACAGGGTCAATACCCAGCCGCGTTTGCCGTCCGCGTCGACCGTCTGGCCGACGAGCCGGCCCGGCATCTGGCGGACGAATTTGTCACGGCTGGCGAGCAAACCGAGATAGGGGCCGCCGAAGCTGAGCGCGTTGCCGAGCGACTGGCCTTCGGCGGCGACGATGTCAGCCCCCATCTCGCTGGGTGGGCGAACCGCCCCCAGGGACACGATCTCGGTCACGACGACGATCAGCAGCGCGCCGCGATCGTGACAGGTCCGCCCCAGCGCCGACCAGTCGCGCAACTCGCCCCAGAAATCGGGGTTCTGCACGACGACGCAAGACGTGCCGTCATCGACCAGTCCCCCCAAATCCTCGGCTTCGCTCGGCGCAGGCGCCTGGGCTGACAGCGCGAAGCCGACAAAGCGAGCGTAAGTTTCGCACACCTCGCGGTAATGCGGATGCAGCCCGCCCGACAGTACCGCCTTGTTCTGGCCGGTGAGCCGATTGGCCATCATCACGGCTTCGGCGCAGGCCGTGGCCCCGTCATACATCGAGGCGTTGGCAACCTCCATGCCGGTAAGCAGCGCCACCTGGGTCTGAAATTCGAACAGATATTGCAGCGTCCCCTGTGACACCTCCGGCTGATAAGGGGTGTAGGAGGTCAGGAACTCGCCGCGCTGGATCAGATGGTCGACCGCGGCCGGGACGTGGTGGCGATAGGCCCCGCCGCCGATAAAGAACGGCGCCGACCCCGCCGCCCGGTTGCGCGCCGCCATGCTCGTGATCGTGCGCTCGACCTCGATCTCGCCCATCGCCCGCGGCAGGTCGACAAGCCTGTCGAGCCGCGCCGCGTCAGGCACTTCCGCGAACAGCGCATCGATCGACGGAACCCCGATCCGGGCGAGCATCTCGCCGCGGTCACGCGGGGTCAGCGGCAGATACCGCATCTAATGCTGCTCCTCGATAAAGCGCTGATAGGCCGCCTCGTCCATCAGCCCGTCGAGCTGCTTGGGGTCGTCGAGGCGCAACTTCATGAACCAGCCTTCGCCCAGCGGATCCGCGTTAACCTTCGCTGGGTCGGCGGCGAGCGCGTCGTTTACTTCGGCGACCTCGCCGGAGACCGGGGCGTAGACCTCGCTCGCCGCCTTGACCGATTCGACGACCGCGGCCTCCTTCCCCTGCTCGACCCGATGACCGGGTTCCGGCAATTCGACATAGACCACATCGCCGAGCTGCGACTGGGCGTAGTCGGTGATGCCGATCACGGCGAGATCGCCGTCGAGCCGAACCCATTCGTGGTCTTTGGTAAAGCGAAGCGCGGTCATCGGCGGGTTCCTTCTGCGGGTCAGCCGCGGTGGTAGCGGTGCGGGACAAAAGGCAGCGGCGCGACGCGAGCCGGTCGGGGGGAGCCGCGCACCAGCAGGGACAGGGCGGCGCCTTCGACGGCGTGAGCGGCGTCGACATAACCCATCGCGATTGGGCCGTTGACCGAGGGCCCAAAACCGCCGCTGGTGACCCGCCCGATCGGATCGCCGGCGGCGTCGACGATCGGCGTCGCCTCGCGCGCCGGCGCGCGGCCATCCGGGCGGATGCCGACCCGCTTGCGCGACGCTCCTTCGGCGAGCTGGCGCAGAATAATCGCATCGCCGGGGAAGCCGCCCTCGGCCTTTCGACGCCGGCCGATGGTCCAGGCGAGATCCGCCTCGATCGGGGTTGTGGTTTCGTCGATGTCGTGCCCGTACAGGCACAGCCCGGCTTCCAGACGCAGCGAATCGCGGGCGCCAAGGCCGACCGGCATCACTTCCGGTTCGGCGAGCAACCTTTCGGCCAAACCAAGCGCGTCGGCGGCCGATAGCGAGATTTCGAACCCGTCCTCGCCGGTATAGCCCGACCGGGTGATCAGGCATTGCCGCCCGTCGAGCATCAGCTCGGCCGCGGTCATGAACGGCAGTGCTGCGACGCCAGCGGCGAGGCGCGACAGAACCGCGGCGGCCGCCGGCCCCTGCAATGCCAGCAAGGCCCGGTCTTCGAGGCGCTGGACCGTTGCGCCGCTGTCGAGATGTTCGCGCAGATGGGCGAGATCGGCGTCCTTGCATGCCGCGTTGACGACGACGAACAGCCCGTCGCCGAGCTGCGTCGTCATCAGATCGTCGAGAATACCGCCCGAATCGTTAAGCAGCAGCGTGTAGCGCATCCGCATCGGACCCAGCGCGCGGATGTCGCCGGGAACCAACGCCTCGAGCGCCGCGGCCGGGTCGGAGCCACCAAGCCGCAGTTGGCCCATATGCGAGACGTCGAACAACCCGGCCTGCGCGCGGGTGTGCAAATGCTCGGCGAGGATGCCGGTGGGATACTGCACCGGCATCTCGTAGTCGGCAAACGGCACCATCCGGGCGCCGAGCGATTGGTGGAGCGGGTAGAGCGGCGTCCGCCGAAGTTGCGGCGAAGCATGATCAGGGGGCACCCGACTACCTCCGACAGAGCGGACGCCAAGCGTCCGGCGATGCCCCCTCTGTCGTGGACCCTGAGAGATTCACCCGTGCCCCGTTTTACCTTCCCTTGCGTACGGGGGAGGGTAGGGTGGGGACCGGGCTTACTCCTTCGGTGAGCGGATGGGTGTGCGAATCCCGCCCGCTGCTTTCCAGAGTGCCCTTCCGCCCGCAGTCCTTTTGCCTGAGAGTTTCCGGGGCGGTTGCTCCTTCGGCGCCGCGCCCCCTATTCCGGCCGGGGCGCGGCCTCTCCTGCGGGCGTGCAATCAGCACCCCATTTGTAGCACCCCCCGTCGTCGAAGACCAGCCGGATGCAGGCCAAGCGGCTACTATCCGTGACGCCCAGGTTCCCGCCCTTGCCCTCTCGAGGCTAAGCCGTCGATCAGCTCCAACAGCTTGACCTTCCCCGGGCCGATCGCCCGGTCTTGAGCAAAGTCGATGCGCAAGGTCAGCCTCGGCAGATGCCGGATGGTCCGCGGTTAGGCGAAATGCGGCATCACATCCGACGCGAACAGTTCGTGAGTTTCGATGTCGTTGCGGTAATCGCTGTTGATCGATAGCTGCACGCCGGCATCCTGGTACCTGCCGATCAGATCGATTGCCTCGGACACGGTGCCGACGAAACCCCGCAATGGCCCGCGACCAGCCAGCCGCTCACGCTTCGCCGCCACCCCGGCCTCGTCGCGGGCAACCAGCCAGCTGTTGTTGTGGGTCTTTTCAATAGAGTCGTAGTCACGCTGGGCGGCGTCGCAATGGCCGCGAAGGACCCCCAACTTGTGTCTCACCATCTCGGGTTCGCCGCCGACATTGCAGGCGTCGGCCAAGCGGGCGACCGCGCGCAAGGTTAGCTGCTCGCCGCCGCCGGCGATCATCACCGGCGGACGCGGCTTCTGGACCGGCTTGGGTTGGAGAATCGCGTCTTCGACATGGAAGTATCTGCCGTGGAAGGTCGTTCGCTGTTCCGTCCACATCGCGAGGATCAGTCGGACAGCCTCCTCCATCTGCCGGATGCGCACCGCCGGGCGCGCCGGAAATTCCCAGCCATATTGCCGGTACTCCGTCTCGAAATAGCCAGCCCCAATGCCGAGCGTCAGCCGCCCCCGGCTGATCAGATCGACGCTGGCGGCGATCTTGGCCAGATGCGCCGGATTGCGGTAGCCGACCGACGTGGCGAGTGTCGCGAGGCGAATACGGCTGGTCACCGCGGCCAGCGCCGACAAGACGGTCCAACCCTCCATAAACGGCTCGTCAGGCGCGCCGACACCGCCGATCTGGATCAGGTGGTCCATCACCGAGAGCCAGACGAAACCATGGTTCTCGGCCCACTGTACCTTCGTCTTCAGCGCCTCGAACGCTTCGGCCGGATCCGGACCGAACACCCATGATGGGTTGTGAATGCCGAACCTCATGATTATCCGCTCCCGTTCGATTCAGGACCCAACCATGGCCGGCGCAGACGGCGGAGAAGGCGCGCATGGGTCATAGCGGGCGGCGAAAACACTAAACCCTCCTGCCACAACTGCCGTGCTTTTTCTGCCCACCGATCGAGAGCATGCAAGGACGCGCCGGCGGACAATTGAAACGCTTCGCCCATTTTTACAGGGGGTGGGAAGAGCCACCCCCATCGCCGTTCAGTGAGTTGAATCCGGCAGTCCGGGCCGGCTCGAAGATGCCCCGCGGACCGCAGGCGCAAGAGCGGCCGAAGGCTCCCGGCCCTGGTCGGCCGGGCGTGAGCGCGCGCTAGCGGGAAGCTGCCCGAACCTCACGCCGCGGGATCGGCAAAAAGGCCGTCGAGCTGCGCGTCGCTCGGTTCCTGCTGATAGAAGAGCGCATAAAAGCGGCGCGCCTCGGCACGGATGTCCTGTGGAAAAGACGCCGGATAGAGCAGCTTACCGAGCCATAAGAGGCCGATCAGCCGATTGGGCGCCGGCGGATCGTCGAGCCACGAGAACGGCAGGTCGGGTACGAAATGGATACGCCCCGCCTGCACCGCCTTGAGCTGACGCCAGACCGGGTCGGTGCGGACCGCGGCGTGAAAGCGCCGGTCGATGGTCAGGATCACCTCCGGTTGCCACGCCAGGACCTGCTCGGAAGAAACATCGACGATCGCGTGCGGCCCGGCCTCCTTGCCGACGACATTGCGGGCACCTGTCAGATCGACGACCTCGCTGCCGATCGAGCCGGCGACGGCGCTTTCCAAGCCATGGGGACCGCGTGCGACATAGAGGGTGGGCCGCTCGGCCGGCGGAATTTTTGCGATCTGCTTTTGCACCCGGCTCAGCACCGCCTCGGCATAGGCGGCGAGCGTCTCGGCGCGCTGCTGAACCTCGAGCAGCCCGCCAAGAATTCGCAGAGTCTGCGGCGTCTGTGCGAGGTGGCCCGTGATCAGCACATCCGGAATATGCGTATGCGCCTGCACCCGATTGGCGAGCGAAACATAGGTTTCGTTCGTATTGCCGACATCGACCACCAGATCGGGCGCGAGCTTGACGACATTTTCAAGATTGACCGTGTCGCCGCGACCGGTGAGCCGGCCGATTTCGGGCAACTCGGCATAGCGCTTGGGGATGAAGGGTCGCGCCGCCTCGCTCGGCGTCCGGGGCCAGCCCAGCATCTTCTCGGGTGCGACCGTGAACAGAGTCACCGAAGCCGGCGGGCCGGCCGGAAAAACTCGGCGCACCGGACCCGGGATGTCGACCTGTCGACCGGCCGCGTCGGTGAAGGGTTTCGCCGCAGCCCGCCACAACGGCCAAATCAGCGCGGCGAGGGCGCCGAGGCCGAGGAGGCTGCGTCGCCTCACTTGGCGACCATCACGTCCGACGCCTTGATCACCGCAAACGCGTCGTCGCCGACTTTGAGGCCGAGATCGTCGACCGCCTCGTTGGTGATCGACGCGGTGACGATCACCCCGGCCCCGATATCGATGCGGACATGCGCTGTCGTCTGGCCCTTGGTCACCCCGACGATCTTGCCCTTGAGCTGATTGCGGGCGCTGAGCTTCATCAGAACTCTCCTGTCAATAAATTCGGCTAGCAGAGGTGGCGTGGATACCCACCCTGTCATTCTCGGTAACACCGCCCTTGGACACAGCAAACTTCGGGTGTCCAGGCCAGGCGAAACGGCGCCGCGCTGTCCTGCGGGGGTTCGCCGAAGTGGACCTACACGTGCCCCGGGCGGGCCTGCCATGCAAGAGGGATGAATAGCGGCGGCGCAGATCCGGTTGACAGGGCCTTTGCCGCAATATGCGGTCGATCTATCCTATCGGATCTGGCGATGCCACCACGAAAAGCGGACCCGTCGATGCACAACGAAAGCAGAACTATCCTCGGCGAAACCATCGCGGCGATCAGCGCGATCCTCGGCCCCGAACTCGACGAGATCGCCGTCGAGCGGGTGGTCGTCGGGTTGTTTTTCACCGGGGTCAAGCTTGCCAATGGCAGCGCCGGCAGCTGCGCGACGCCGATCAAGACAATCCCCGAGGCGGTGTGCTGTCCGAGCTCGGCGATGGCGATGCCGTTTCCCGGCAAGCTCGCCGGCCGGCGCGCCGCCGACCTGGCGCGCGAAGCGCTCTCCGGCCACGGCATTCGCCGCGCGGTCGGGATCGCCGCGGTCAACGCGCTAGCCGATTGCTGCTGGCGATTGCGCCCCCACCCCGATGTCGAGCTACGCCCTGGGGTCGATGCCTTTGACGCGGCCGAGATCCGCACCGGCGAAAAGGTCGTCGTGGTCGGGGCTTTCGTCCCGTTCCTCAGGGAGCTGAAGCGGCGGGCTCAGGCCTTTCTCGTACTGGAGCAGGACTCGGCCACCCTAAAAGCCGATGAGCTGCCGTTCTTCCGGCCGGCTAAACAGGCTGCGGAAATCCTGCCCGAGGCCGATGTCGTGCTGATCACCGGGGCGACCCTGGTCAACAACACGCTCGAAGATCTGCTGGCGCTGGTCCGGCCCGAGACTCGGGTCACGATCGTCGGGCCAACAGTCGGAATGCTGCCGGACGCCTTTCTCGCCCGCGGCGCCGATGTTTTGGGTTGTGTCAGGATCACCGACGCCGATGCGTTCCTCGACCTCTTGGCCGAAGGCGGGTCGGGCTATCATTTCTTCGGCCGCTCGGCGCAAAAGCTGGTGCTCGCGCGGCGGCCGATTGAATACCCCGCCAAAGTCGCCTAAGCGACCGCCCACTCCGAGCCGGCGACGACCCCGCGATCGGGTCAGTCGGGCTCGTCGTCGAGGTGTGCGATCGGGTCCTCTGCCATCCACGCCTGCAGGAGGGTGTAGGCGACCGCGAGGACGACCGGGCCGAGGAAGATGCCGACCAGGCCAAAGGCGATCAAGCCGCCGATCACCCCGGCCAACAGCAAGATCATCGGCAGGTGCGCCCCTTTCCGGATCAGCATCGGGCGCACGATGTTGTCGAGGCTGACGACGATAAGGGACCATACCAGCAGGAACGTCCCCCAGCCGGGCCCGCCGGTCCAATACTGCCACACCACCGCCGGGATCAGCACCAGGCCCGGCCCGAGCTGGGCGATGCACATCATGAACATGACCGCGGTCAGCACAGTCGCGAACGGCACCCCGGCAATCGCCAGGCCGATACCGCCCAGCACCGATTGCAGCAATGCGGTCACGACCACGCCCAGAGCCACTCCGCGGATCGCCTGACCGGCCAGCAACACCGATTGCCGGCCCCGCTCGCCGGCGAGCCGATGCCCGAACAACTGGACGATGGCCGCCGCCCGCTCGCCTCCGGCATACATGACCGCGGCGATGACGACGGTCAGGACAAACTGCACGATGACGATGCCGAACCCGCCCAATGCGCCGACGAACCAGCCGGCCGCACTGCCGGCATAAGGGGCGGCTTTGCCTAGCAACTCAGTGATGCCGCTAGCCTGCAAGCGCTGCCACAGCGAAATGACCTGGTCGCCGAATAACGGAATATCGGCCAGCCACAGCGGCGGGGACGGCAATTTGAATGAAGAAAGAGCGGTCACCCAGCTGACGATTCGCTCGAAGTTTTGCGAGATCGTAGCGATCGCGAGCCAGAACGGCGCGACAAAGACCAGCAGAAGGGCCACGGTCATGACCACCACGGCGAGCCAGCGGCGGTGCCACAGCTGCTGCTGCACGCGCAGCATCAGCGGCCAAGTTGCGACCACCAGGGTCGTCGCCCAGATCGTCGCCGGCAAAAACGGCCAAACTATCCAAACCGAGGCCGCGATCAGCCCGGTAACAAACAGAATCGCGAGGATTATGCGGACGAGATCGCGTTTGCCTTCCAGGTCCAGCGGCAGATCGCCAAGGTTTTCGCTTGGCCGGGACGTCGGAGGCGCCCCCTCGATTTGGCTCAGACCCCGCGACAGCGGGATTTCGCCGCGCATCAGCGGTCGCGGGGGCGGAGCACAGTCACGCCGAACCCGTCGATCGAACCACGGCGGCTCGGCTGCCGGACGAGCGGCGGTCGCCGATCAAGGCCGCGGCCACGGTCAACAGCATGAACACGGCGCTGGCGCCGAAGATCCAGTGCGGCGCCCCGCGGTCCATGATCCAGCCAAACAGCATCGGTCCGATCATGCCGCCGACGCTGAGGCCGATCGTGACGACGCCAAAGGCCCGACCCATGGCGCCGGCGGGCGCCGCCGCGCGCACCAGCATGTCCCGCGACGGCATGATCATGCCCGACAGAAATCCCGCTAGACCCATGACCAATACCAGCAGCGCTGGGCCGAGGCCGATCGTGCCGATCAGCAAAACCAGCACCGCGTTCACCCCGAAGCCGATGGCGGCGACTTCGCCGTGGCGGCGCGTCATATCGGCGACGAACCCGCCGCCCAACACGCCGAACGCGCTCGCCGTCAGATACGCGGTCAATGCCAAATTAGCCGTGGCGAACGGCAGGTGAAATCCGCCCATCAACGCCGGGACCGAAAAGTTTGTGATGCCGCTGCCCGACAGGCTGAGCAGGGCGAAAAAGACCATCAGGCCCAAGATCGCCGGGGTAAAGACGGTGCCGGTTCGGCCGGGTTTCGATGCCTTCCTGCGCGAGCCTTCCGCCCGGTTCGCGAGCGCATCCGCTTCGACCGTGGGCGTACAGATCAGCGGGATGGCGACCAACGGGCCGACCAGCCCGGCGACGATCAGCGCTCCCCGCAAACCCACCGTCGGTGCCAGCACCAGCATCGTCAGCGGCGCCACCGCGTTACCGAGCATGCCGGAGAAGGTGTGGATGGAAAAGGCGCGGCCGATACGCGCCGGCGTGATCCTCGCCGACAGGATCGTATAATCGGCCGGATGGTAGACGGCGTTGGCGATGCCCGATACTCCGGCAGCGACCAAGAGCCAGGCATAACGGTCGACGACGCCGACCGAGGCGAGCGCCAAGCCGCCGAGGCACAGGGCCCCGATCAGCAGCTTGCGCGAGCCGAAACGGTCGGCGAGATAGCCCATCGGCAATTGCGCCGCCACCGACGCGATGGCGTAGACGGTCAGCGCCAAGCCCAGTTCAATAAAACCTACACCCCAGCGCGCCCGCAGCAGCGGAAACAACGGCGGCAGCACGAGCGACTGGAAATGGGAGACGAAGTGGGCCGCCGAAACCAGCCCCAAGGCTTGAACCTCGCCGCCCTTGACGATCCGCGGGGCGGCGATCGACGCGCTCGCCATTCTCGTACCTTTGGCCGGTTTCGTGATAACGCGAACATAAGCGCGCCGGGGTCGCCGCGGCAATCGCTGCCGCCCTCTATTTCGGCATTTCCCTCATGCGCCGGCAGTGCGCGGCGATCTTACGGCGCGCCGCGCCGCTTCCCTCGGTCGGTCGGCGAAGGGTTGTCGCCCGCGTCCCGGCCGATCAGCGCTTGGAGAACTGGAAGCTGCGGCGGGCTTTGGCCTTACCGTATTTCTTGCGTTCGACGACGCGGCTGTCGCGGGTCAAGAACCCTTGGCTCTTGAGGAGTGGATGCAGGCCCGGCTCGTAATAGGTCAAGGCCTTGCTGATGCCGTGGCGCACCGCGCCGGCTTGACCGGAGAGCCCGCCGCCCTTGACCGTGCAGATGACGTCGAATTGGCCGAACCGGTTGGTGGCGACGAACGGCTGATTGATGATCATGCGCAGCACCGGGCGCGCGAAATAGACCGGGCTCTCCCGATTATTGACCTTGATCGCCCCGTTCCCGGGCTTGATCCACACCCGGGCGACCGCGTTTTTGCGCTTGCCGGTGGCGTAGGAGCGGCCCAACGCATCGATGCGCGGCTGCACATCGACCGGCGCCACCGCGACCGGAACCGCTGCCGCCGAAGGAACGGTCCGCGCCGCCTGCATAGCCTGGCGCAGGCTCGCCAAGCCCTGAAAGGTCTGGCCGGCCCCCCTTTGTCCGCTAGGCTGGCCAGCCGGTGGGCTTGCCGGCGGATTGGTCGGTTGATCGTCCTCAGCCATTGTCCTCACGCCCTCGCATTCTTGCGGTTCATCGCACGGACATCGAGCGGTGTCGGCTGTTGCGCCGCATGCGGATGTTCAGGTCCGGCAAAGACCCGCAAATTCTTCATGATCCGGCGCCCCAGCGGGCCGCGCGGCACCATGCGCTCGACCGCCTTTTCGACGACCCGCTCGGGATGCTTGCCGTCGAGGATGGCGCCCTTGCTGCGCCCCTTGATGCCGCCCGGGTAACCCGTGTGCCAGTAGAAAATGTCGTCTTTGCGCTTGTTGCCGGTCAGCTCGACCTTTTCGGCGTTCACCACGATGATGTTGTCGCCGCAATCCATATGAGGCGTGTAGGACGGCTTGTGCTTGCCGCGCAGGCGGGTGGCGAGGATCGCGGCGAGGCGGCCCAGCACCAGACCCTCGGCGTCGACCAACAGCCACTTTTTCTCGATATCGGACGGTTTCGCGGAAAAGGTTTTCATCGCCATGGCCGAAAAGGCCGGCGCCCGCATTCTCGCGCGCCGGCAAGGGCGCCCATTTAGGCGATCGGCGGGCCGAGGTCAAGGCGCGCAGTCAAAACGGCGCCGCGCCCCGCGCTGCCGGTGCTAGTCTGCGGCGATGAGCGACAAGTCGAAACCGGGCGGCGCCGAGACCGCGTTGGTGCTGTTGCGCTGGTATGTCGAGATGGGGGTGGACGAGACGATCGGCGACGAACCGGTGAACCGGCTGGCGCCCCGGCGCCGCCGCGCGCCGCCGCTATTCGGCCGACCGAGCCGGAAGCGGCGCCGCCGCCGTCGGGGCGCGCGGTCGCGGCGACGCCGCCCGCCGCCTTTGCCGACTCGCTGGGTGAAGCGGCGCAATCGGCGCGGCTTTTGGCGGCGCGCGCCGATACGCTCGCCGCGCTCGAAGCCGCGATCGCCGGGTTCGACGGCTGCGCGCTGAAGCGGACCGCGACCAATACGGTCATCGCCGACGGCAACCCGGCCGCGCCGCTGATGATAATCGGCGAGGCGCCAGGGGCCGATGAGGACCGGATCGGGCGCCCCTTTGTCGGGCGCGCCGGCCAGCTTCTCGACCGCATGCTAGCGGCGATCGGCCTCGATCGCGAAGGCGTGCTGATCACCAACGTCATCTATTGGCGCCCGCCCGGCAACCGCACGCCAACCACGGACGAGATCGCCGCCTGTGTGCCGTTTGTATTGCGGCATGTGGCGCTGGTCCGGCCCAAGGTGCTGGTGCTCGCCGGCGGCACCGCGGCCCGGGCATTGCTGCCGCCCGGCCCTGGCATCACTCGGTTGCGCGGGCGCTGGTTCGACCTCGCCATTCCCGGGCTCGACCAGCCGGTGCCGACCTTGCCGATATTTCATCCGTCCTTTCTGCTTCGCGCCCCCGAGCGCAAGCGCGAGGCCTGGCGCGACCTGCTGGCCTTGCGCGCCCGTCTCGACGAGCTGCTCCGCGCCGAACCAGCTGCCGGGTAGCCGCCGCGGCCCTGCCGGGATATCCTGACAGCATCGACAGTGGGAGCGATCGCCATGCCCGGCCGGCTCGATGAAACCCGACCTTTTCTGCCCGTCAACATCGCGCTGCTGACGGTTTCGGACACCCGCGACGCGGCGCAGGACCGCTCCGGCGACACGCTCGCCGATCTCGCCACCACCGCCGGGCACCGGATTGCCGCGCGGCGCATCGTGCGCGATGAGCAGGCGGCGATCGTGGCGCAGCTCGAAGCCTGGATCGCCGACCCGCAGATCGACGTCGTGATCGCTACCGGCGGCACCGGCGTCACCGGGCGCGACGTGACGCCCGAGGCCTTTCACAGCGTTTATGAGAAGGAAATCGCCGGCTTTGGTGAGCTGTTCCGCTGGCTCAGCTTTGAGAAAATCGGGACTTCGACGATCCAGAGCCGGGCGACGGCCGGTGTCGCGGGCGGCACCTACCTGTTTGCGCTGCCGGGCTCCCCCGGTGCCTGCCGCGACGCCTGGGAAGGCATCCTCGTGCACCAGCTCGACAATCGTTTCCGTCCCTGCAATTTCGTCGAGCTGATGCCGCGACTGCAGGAACACTTGAAGCGCTAGGCCACGGACCACCGGGTGCTCGACTTCACCCGCCCTGCTGCCGAGGCCAGCCGGCGAA
>CAWAVV010000046.1:0-55306 GCA_963785565.1 uncultured Alphaproteobacteria bacterium
ATCTGCTGTTTCGGGCGCACCCGCTGCGCCGCGCGATCGTGCGGGTGATCTACCTGTTCGTTCTCACGGTCGTCCTGTTGCACGCAGGAATTGTCCCCTATCAGAAGCTGCAGTCGACCGGAGAGCCGTTACGCGATGCGGCCCACGGCGTCCTGAAAATCGCGTGGTGGCTCTATGCGGCCTGGTTCTTGGTCGGATTTTTGCGCGCCTTCGTCGTCACCGAGCATCGCCCCCACGAAGGCAAGTTGATCCAGGATCTGGTTGCCGGCGCGATTTATATCGCTGCCCTCTTCGCCATCATCGCCTATGTCTTCGATCTTCCGATTCAGGGCTTGCTCGCGACCTCGGGGGCAATCGCCATCATCCTCGGACTGGCGCTGCAGAGCACACTGAGCGACGTATTCTCCGGCATCGTGCTGAATTTCAGCCGCCCCTATCGGCCAGGCGATTGGATCAGCATCGACGGCACGACCGATGGCCGGGTCATCGAGATGAACTGGCGCGCAACGCTCGTGCTGACGGCAAAGCGGGATCTGGCGATCGTGCCGAACAGCGCCATCGCCAAGGCAAAGATCGTCAACGCCAGCTCGCCCTCCGGCATCCACGGGATGACCGTGACCATTCAGCTGGATGCCAAGGCGCCGCCCGCTGCCGGTGCGGAGATCCTCGAATATGCGGTCCAGAACTCCCGACTGATATTGGCGACCCCAGCACCCGCGATTACCGTCAAGTCGATAAGCTCGTCCGCCACTGAATTCGACATAACGTTCTTTGTCGAAGACTTGCCCCATGCCCGGAGCGCCCAGAATGAGCTGTTCGATCTGATTAGCCGACACTTGGCGGCGGCCGGCATCGAACTCGCCTCGACCCAGAGCCAGCCATACGGGGCAGCACAGGCCGATGTCGCGGAAAAAACGCGGACCGCTCCTGAGCGGGCGCTCAACCTGGTCGAGATCTTCGCCAGCTTGACGGCGGAGGAGAGACGGGCGCTCGCCGCAAAGCTGAAGCCAAAGAGCTACGAACAGGGCGATGCGCTGCTCGAGCCGGGAACGGTTTTGCGTTCACTGTTCATCATCGGCTCCGGTGTGCTGTCGCTGACCTGTTTCGCATCCGAAGGCGAAATCGAGCTATTGCGCCTCGGGCCGGGCGATCATTACGGCGAGATCGGGCTGCTGACCGGGGCCGCCGCGGTGGGCAAGATCTCGGCCTTGGCGCCCGCCACCGTTTACGAGCTGACAAAGGACGATCTGGCGCCGATTCTGGAGGCGCGGCCACCGGTCGCCCATGAACTGTGCCGTGCGCTCGCGCGGCGGCAAGCCGCGGGGCAGCTGATCGCCTCGCCCGAAATCGCCGCGACGGTGCCGGCAAATCGGGTGGCCAGCTGGTTCTCCGATCGGCTGCACCGACTGTTCGATCTCGCGGATGCCGAATGAGTGAGCCACGGCCCGCGAGCACTGCGCTCCAACCGCCAAGTCGCTGTCGAGGGCAAGCGCGGCGGCCCTTTTAGTCAACGCCCGCGCGCCACGCGAGTGGGATTGGCAGGCCATGGCATTCTCGCTAAACTTCGCAGTTGAGGATTTGCGGACGTAAGGGGCGTTTTGGATGCACCCTCTGAGCGCGAAACCCCGCATGCAACATCGGCGCCGCGCGACCCCGGGCGTGCCGTGTCGTCGTCGCTCCTGTGGTCCCCCACATTGGCCTTGGCGCTCGGCCGCTCCGCGCTGTCTGGTCGCATGCGCCGCAATGCTGGCCGCTTCCTGCCAACAGGCCGGCGTGTTGGATCCGCAAGGGCCGATCGCGTCGGCGCAGCTGCTTCTCCTGATCAATTCCACGGCGATCATGCTCGTGGTCGTGGTTCCGGTGATCCTGGCGAGCTTGGGGTTCGCCTGGTGGTACCGGGCGTCCAACCCGCATGCCACCCGCGCCTCGGACGAAGGCTATGAAGGGCGTATCGAGTTCGTCACCTGGTCGATCCCCGTGCTGATTGTGATCCTGCTGGGCGGGGTAATCTGGATCAGCTCTCATCAGCTCGATCCGCGGGCGCCGATCCCGGCGAAGGGCGACCCGCTCCGGGTCGAAGTCGTGGCGCTCGATTGGAAATGGCTGTTTATTTATCCCGATCAAGGGATTGCCGCGGTCAATCAATTGGTTGTGCCGGTGGGAACGCCGCTCGAGTTCCGACTGACCTCGGCGACGGTGATGAATTCCTTCTTTGTGCCGCAGCTCGGCAGCCAGATCTACACGATGGGCGGCATGACCACGCACCTGAACCTGCTCGCCGACCACCCCGGCGAATATCCCGGCTTTTCGGCAATGTTTAGCGGTGACGGGTTCTCCGACATGCGGTTTGTCGCCAAGGCGGTGCCCGCCGGCGATTTCGACGCCTGGGTTAAAGAGGTGCGCGGCAAGGGGCCGGCGCTCGACAATGATCGCTACGCGCAGTTGGCAAAGCCGAGCAAAGCCGTGCCGCCGACGACCTATGGCTCGGTCGAGCCGAAGCTGTTCGACCGCATCATCGAGCAGACACTATCGGGTCCCAGGAGGACAGGCGTCGGCGCAGCCTGGTGTCCGCCAGGATCACAGGTTGGAGGTTGAGATGCTGGGCAGGCTGAGCTGGGCGGCTATCCCGCTGGACCAGCCGCTCCCGCTATATGCCATGGGGGCGGTCGGCGTCGTCATTCTCGTCGTGCTCGGGATCGTCACCGTAAAGGGCTGGTGGCCGTATCTATGGCGCGAGTGGATCACCAGCGTCGACCACAAGCGCATCGGCGCCATGTACATCATTCTCGGGCTGGTCATGCTGCTGCGCGGCTATTCCGACGCGATCATGATGCGCACGCAACAGGCGATCGCTGTTGGCGACGCTCAGGGATACCTGCCGCCCGATCACTACGACCAGATCTTCTCGGCGCACGGCACGATCATGATCTTTTTCGTGGCGATGCCGCTGGTCATCGGGCTGATGAACTTTGTCGTGCCGTTGCAGCTCGGGGTGCGCGACGTCGCTTTTCCCACGCTCAACTCGGTCAGCTTTTGGCTGACTGCGACGGGCGCGCTGTTGGTCAACGTGTCGCTCGTCGTCGGAAGTTTTTCGCGCGCGAGCTGGTGGGGCTACCCACCGCTGTCCGAGCTCACCTTTTCCCCCGATGAAGGTGTCGATTACTACCTCTGGCCGTTGCAGATTTCGGGCATCGGCACTCTGATGACCGGCATTAATTTTGTGACTACGATCCTCAAACTGCGCTGTCCGGGCATGACCTATATGCGCATGCCGGTGTTCTGCTGGACCGCATTGGCCACGAGTATGCTGATCGTCGCGGCCTTTCCTGTTCTAACCGCGACTTTTGCGATGCTGCTGCTCGATCGTTACTTAGGCTTTCACTTTTTTACCAACGACGCCGGCGGCAACCAGATGATGTATGTAAATTTATTCTGGGCGTGGGGTCATCCTGAAGTCTACATCTTGGTCCTGCCGGCATTCGGTGTGTATTCGGAAGTAGCCGCCACCTTCTCCGGCAAGGGGCTGTTCAGCTACCGCACGATGGTCTGGGCAACCCTCGGGATTTGCGTTCTTTCGTTCATGGTCTGGCTGCATCACTTCTTTACGATGGGGGCCGGCGCCGACGTCAACGCTTTCTTTGGCATCATGTCGTCGATCATCGCGATCCCAACCGGGGCCAAAGTCTTCAACTGGCTGTTCACACTGTACCGCGGCCGGATCGTCTTTACGACGCCGGTCCTGTATTTGATCGGTTTTATGGTGACGTTTGTTCTCGGCGGTTTGACCGGGGTTCTGCTGGCGGTGCCGCCGGTCGATTTCATATTGCACAACAGCGCCTTCCTGGTCGCTCATTTTCACAACGTGATCATCGGCGGCGTCGTGTTCGGCATGTTCGCAGGCTACAATTATTGGTTTCCGAAGGCATTTGGCTTCACCCTCGACGACCGCTGGGGCAAGGCCAGCTTCTGGTGCTGGCTTATCGGCTTCTATCTCGCCTTCATGCCGCTCTATGTGCTGGGCCTGATGGGCATGACCCGTCGCCTGCAGCACATCCCCGACCCCAGCTGGCAGCCGTTGCTGCTGGTCGCGGAGGCCGGCGCCATTGTCATTTTCCTCGGCGTCCTGTGTCAGATCGCGCAACTCTACGTCAGCATCCGCACGCGCGAGAGCCGCCGCGATCTGACCGGCGACCCATGGAACGGCCGGACCCTGGAATGGGCGACCTCGTCGCCACCCCCCGCCTACAACTTCGCCGTGCTGCCCAGGGTCGAGACCATCGACGCCTTCTGGGAGATGAAGCGGCGCGGCATTGCCGTGGTCGAGCCGGCCTATGAAACCATCGAGATGCCGCGCAACACCCCGATCGGCTTCATCATCGCCTTTTTTGCCTTCTTCGTCGGCTTTTCGCTGATCTGGCATATCTGGTGGTTGGTGCTCGTCGGGCTGCTGGCGGTCGCGGTTACGATCATGGTGTTTGGCTGGAGCGAGCAGCGGGAGCGCGAGATCCCGGCTGGTGAAGTAGCGCGGATCGAGCGGGCCCGGTTGGCGGGGAGGCCTGCATGACGATAGCGGCCATCGAACCGGTCCCGACCGCGCTCGCGCGCGGGCGCGGTGGTGGCGGACCGGCGTCGACGCGCACCGTTGTCGCCTATGGGTTCTGGATCTTTCTGCTCAGCGACTTTGTCCTGTTCTCGGGGCTGTTTGCCGCCTATGCGGTCCTTTCGCAACAGACCGCCAGCGGGCCGAGCGGGGCCGAATTGTTCAATCTCCGCAATGTCTTCATCGAGACGATGTGTCTGCTGGTGTCGAGCTACACCGCCGGGCTCGGGGCATTGTCCGCCGAACGGCGCCGGCAGGATCGCTTTGTGGTCTTCGCTGGGCTGACGTTCGTCCTCGGTGCGGCCTTTCTCGTTATCGAGGTGCGGGAATTCGCCCGCATGGTTGCGGAGGGTGCCGGGCCTGGGCGCAGCGCCTTTCTCTCGGCCTTTTTCACGCTGGTTGGCACACATGGCGTCCACGTCACGGCCGGCCTCATTTTTCTCGCTTATATGGTGGCGCAGGTCATCGCCAAGGGGTTGCGAGGCGATGTGCTGCGGCGCCTCTTGTGCTTCAGCCTGTTCTGGCACGCGCTGGACATCATCTGGGTTGGGGTGTTCACGCTGGTCTATCTGATGGGAGCCCGCTGATGGACGGTGACGACCGCGTGTTCGACGACCGCACGCCGGGTGTCGAAGAATATGAGCCCACGGCAAGCTACCTGTCGTATACGGCGGGGCTCGGGTTCGCGATCCTGCTGACGATCGCGTCCTTCGTCGTGTCGCAGACGAATTTGTTGTGGCCACCGGGCGTGCCGATGGGGCTGATCGTGCTCGCTTTTGCCCAGATCGGCGTCCATCTTGTCTTCTTTTTGCATCTGGGCAGCGGGTCCGACCACACCAACAATGTCGTGGCCCTGGCCTTCGGCGTCTTCATCATCTTTCTGGTGATTGTGGGGTCAGTCTTGATCATGGCCAACCTCCACTGGAACATGATGGACATGCCGGCGAGCCCACGGCACTGATCCCGGGGCCGCGCGATCACCTGAGGGAGAAACCGTTCGATGCGCCGCGCAACCTCACCCACCACGGCTATGCTCGCCCTGGCATCGATCCTGCTCGCCGCGACACCTGCGCTTGCGGCCTACGGCGCAATCGCCTGGGACAAGCAGAGCGGCAAGCGCGGCTGGAGCTGGAACCAGCCGACGCCGCAAAAGGCCGCCGAGGTGGCGATCAGCGAATGCGGCGCCAGCGGGTGCAAGATCGTTGTCCGCCCCACGACCGCATGCGCCGCGCTGGCAACGACCGCTGATGGCAAATTCATCGGCGCGGCTGCGCGCAAGACCAAGGACGAGGCTCGCCTTGCCGCGATGACGAATTGTCGGAAGGGTAAAGCCGCCGACTGCATCGTCCGGGTCAGCGACTGCAACAAGTGACTCGCTGCGGAGCCGTCAAGCATTTCTTGGTCTCGCGACAAGTACGAGCGTCGAGCCGATTATGATTGATAGTCACATATAAAATCTGCCCACGTGCGGCGAGCGGAGTCTCTAGTGACTTACGCAATTTACCATACCGCCATAAGCGTTGCAGTTGGTGACAACCGGGCGGTCCGCCGCGTTGATGAGTTGTTGGGTTTGCGCCCAAGCCGCCAGCGCTTCAGCTGCGCGTTGCCGCTGCTCCATCTCGGCTTCGTGCTCCTGCTGCAGCCCGGAGACGACACGTCGGTTTTCTGCCTGCAACGCAGCTTGAGTCTCGGCCGAACGATCCCGAATCTCGCGAACGAAGTCGCCCCAGGCCATCTTGCGCTGCACGACGCGCAAAAGGTCGTCTTCGTTCTTGTTGAACGAAACAATAAAAATAGGAACGAGAGATGGCTCGGATTGGGCGAGCTCTGCGAGGAGTGCCTTTCGGCATTCTTGTAATTTAGGGTGTGTTGTATAAATGGCCTCTATCTCTGTGCGGCTAGCGAGCGATTGGTCGGACAACTGTTCTAGTGTCACATCGGTAAAAGAGAACGGTATATGCGTTCGCAGTGGAGCGTATTCCGGCGAGTTGTATACCTCGGTGCCACAGGCTTTAAATTGAGCAAAAGCTTGTTGGTCTCCGGTCTTCATGGCCTGATATTTCATCTGTGCAGGAGTTGCACAACTGCTCAAGAGAAATACTAGCACGACCATCAAGGCGTACCACAAATGTTTCACAGCCTGCCTCCGTTTCCGTTGAAAACCCTGTATCGACTGCAACAAGTGAGGCCCGCGCGCCCGGCCTACCCGGCTGTCGCTGCGCTTCAGCCGGCAGCGGCGGGCAATCGGCGTAGCTGCGCCTTCAGCTGATCAAAATCGACCGGCTTGGTGATGAATTCGGCAGCGCCGAGCTCGACGGCGCGGCGGCGGCGTTCTTCGTCGCCATAGGCGGTCACCATCATCACCGGAAGATCGGGGAAGCGGCGCTTGATCTCGCCCAATAGGGTCAGTCCGTCCATGCCCGGCATGTTGATATCCGACAGGATCACGATCAACTGCGGCTCGATCTCGCCGGCCAGCCGTTCGAGCGCCTGCTCGCCCGAGGCCGCGAAGTGCAGCACATAAATGCCCTGACGCACTTCGCGGCGAAAGTGCTGGCGGAACAGATCGGCGACATCGGGCTCGTCGTCGACGACCAGGATGCTGACGCTCATGCCGTCATCTCCGAGATTGCTTAGTCGCTCCGCTCCTCGCAATGACACGCCCGTTGCCGTCATTGCGACCCCCGGACGGCCAGCCCTGGCGGGCCGTTCCGGGGGGAAGCAATCTCGTCGCAGCAGTCATGCTCCCATCCCTGTTGGCGGCGTCTCGCGGGACCGCGGCAGGCGGATCGCGAACTCGGTGAACTCGCCGACCCGGCTGTCGACCGCGATCGCGCCGCCATGCTCTTGGGTCACGATGTCGTAGCTGATCGAGAGGCCGAGGCCGGTGCCCTCGCCGGTCGGCTTGGTGGTAAAGAACGGCTGGAACAATTTGTCCCGGATCTCGGGCATGATGCCAGCGCCGTTGTCGCGCACCCGGATTTCGACCGCCTCGCCGAGGTCGCAGGTCGTCACCTTGAGGGTCGGCCGAAAGTTCGGCTCGGCGCCGTCTTTCAGGCACTTGGTGGCGGCATAGAAGCCGTTGCCGATCAGGTTCAGCAACACCCGCGTCACATCCTGCGGCACCAGCTCGATGGGTGCTATGGCGGCGGCGAAGTCGCGCTCCAGGGTGATGTTGAAGCGCTGGTCCTGGGCGCGCGCCCCGTGATAGGCGAGGTTCAGCGCTTCTTCGACGAGCGCGTTGAGATCGACCGGGCGGCGCTCGCCGCTCTCGCCGCGCGAATGCTCGAGCATGCTCTTGACGATGCCGTCGGCCCGCCGGCCGTGCTCGGCGATCTTTTCGAGATTGCCGGTCAGCATCGCGACGATTTCGTCGACTTCGGCGAGCTTGTCGCCGTCGAGCGCCGCCAAGGCCGGCGCGGCGGCCTCCTTCAGCTCGTCGAGCAGTTCGACCGACAGGCCGGCAAAATTGTTGACGAAGTTCAAGGGGTTCTTGATCTCGTGGGCGATGCCGGCGGTCAATTGGCCCAACGAGGCCATCTTTTCGGCCTGGATCAGCCGGTCCTGGGCGCGGCGCAAATCGGCGAGTGCGTTCTCGGCGGCGGCGTGCGCCCGGCGCGCCTCCTCGCCGCGGGCGGCCAGTTCCTGGAACAGCCGCGCGTTCTCGATCGCCAGCACCGCCTGTCCGGCGAAGGTTTGTAAGAGGGTCGGGATGGTCGGGGCAAAGCCGCCGACACTGCGCCGGCGGATCACCAGCCCGCCGACGACCTTGTCCTCGCGCAACAATGGCACCGCCAGAACCGCATGGATGCCTTCCAGCAATCCCGCGCTGTCGGGGCCGGAGAGTGCGGGATCCTGCTGCACGTCCTCGACATGGACCGGCGCGCGCTCGACCGCGGCGCGGCCGAGATGGGTCTCGCCCATTCGAACCCGCCGCTCGCGCAGCCCCTCGACCCGCTCCGCACTCATGCCAAAGGCGGATTTGGGCACAAAGACTTCTTCGGTCTCGTCGAATTCGTAGATGGTGCCTTCATCGGCCTGCGAGAGCTGCGCTGCGCGGCCGATGATCGTGGCGAGGACGGTGTCGATATCGAGCGAGGAATTGACCGCGCGCAGCACTTCTTCAAGTGCCTGCAATTCGGCGACCGAGCGGGTCAGCTCGTCGGTGCGGGCCTGCAACTCACCGAGCAGCCGCGCGTTCTCGATCGCGATGACCGCCTGGTCGGCGAAGGTCCGCACCAGTTCGATCTGCCGCTCGGTGAACGGCTCGACCCGTTTCCGCGCGAGACCAATCGTGCCGATCACGGCCCCTTCGCGCAGCAGCGGCACCCCAAGTATGGTACGTCGCCCGGCCGCCACATTCTCGGGCCAGGAGTAGTCCGGGTCGGCCAGGATGTCCGCGACATGCACGACTTTGCCTTCGAGCAACACCCGCCCGGCGAGGGTTTCACGACCGGGGACAACTGTTCGCTGGCGCCGGATCGGCCAATACTCGGCGTCCAATGCAAAGGCCGATACGTAGCGGTAGACCTCGCCCTCGCGTATGGAGATCGCTCCGACATCGGCGCCGCAAAGCCGGCACGCCGTTTCGGCCACCGTGTCCAGCACCGGTTGGACGTCGGCGGTGGAGCGGCTGATGACATTGAGCACGTCGCTGGTCGCGGTCTGGTATTCGAGCGATTCTTCGAGGTCGCGGGTGCGGGCCTGCAATTCACCGAGCAGCCGGGCATTCTCGATCGCGATGACAGCCTGGTCGGCAAAGGTGCGCACCAGCTCGATCTGTCGCTCGGTGTATGGCTTCACGCGATTCCGTCCGAGAGTAATCGCGCCAAGCACGGCCCCCTCGCGCAGCAGCGGCACTCCAAGGCAGGTACGATACCCGGCCGCCACAGTTTCGGGCAGCGCGAAGTCCGGGTCAGCGCGGAAGTCTTCGACATGCACGACCCTGCCTTCGAGCGCGACCCGCCCGGCGATGCTGTCGCGACCGCGGACAATCGTTCGCTGGCGCAAGGCCGCCCAATGCTCGGGGTCCAGTGCAGAGGCCGACACAAAGCGGTAGACTTCGCCCTCGCGTATCGTGATCGCTGCGACATCAGCGCCGCAAAGCCGGGCGGCCGTTTCGGACACGGTGTCCAGCACCGGTTGCACATCGGCGGTCGAGCGGCTGATGACGTTGAGCACGTCGCTGGTCGCGGTCTGGTATTCGAGCGATTCTTCGAGGTCGCGGGTGCGGGTCTGCAACTCGCGCCAGGTTTCGGCGCTGGTGATGGCGATGACCGCCTGCTCGGCGAAGGTTTGCAGCAATGCGACCTGGCTGTCGGTGAAGCCGCCGACCTCTCCGCTACTCAGCACCACCGCGCCGATCGCCGCGCCGTCGCGCAGCAGCGGCACCGCTATCTGCGACTTGTGACCGATATTGCGAACGGCCGCGCTAACTCCGGGTTCGCTCGCGATGTCGCGCACATGAATGATCTGCCGGTCAAGTATCGCCCGACAAGTGATCGAACCGCGCGTCGGCGCCATCGGAAACAGCTGCTTGTAGGCTTCCCATTCGTTGGGCGTGACGTATGCCCCGTGGCCCGTCGTTGATCGCCGATAGACGAGTTCACCATCGAATTCGAACAAGCCAGCCTGCGGGGTGTTGCACAGATCTCGCGCCCTGCCGACGATCAAGTCGAACACCGGCTGCGGATCGCCCGGTGAGGCCGACATCGCCTTGAAGCACGTCGATCGTGGCGGACTGATGTTCGATGCGCTCGCCGTATTCGCTGTTGCGCGCGGCCAATTCGGCGCGGCACGCGTCGAGCTGCCGTCGCAGTTCCGCGTTGTCGCGTTGCAGATCGGCGATCTGCTGCGCGGGATCGGCGAGAGCTTCCGTCGCTGTTGCCTCCGGCCCTCCCCCTCGATGGCGGAGGGCTTTTTGATTCCCTCCCCCTCGATGGGTTTTTTGATCCCCTCCCCCTCGATGGGGGAGGGTTGGGGTGGGGGTGACCGGCTCAATACGCGTAGGGGTGACCGGCTCAATACGCGTAGGGGTGACCGGCTCGATACGGGTGGGGGTGACCGACTCGATACGCGTAGGGGTGACCGGCTCAATACGGGCGGGAATGACCGGTCGGATTGGGGAGGGGCTGCCCTGATGCAGAGCGTCGCCGATGACCGCAAACACACCCTCGGGATTGCCCAGCACCTCGTTGTTCCAGAACCGCAACACGCGATACCCCTCGGCTTCGAGGAACCGCGTGCGGCTTGCTTCCGCCGCGGACCAGGGATCATGCTGCCCGCCATCGATCTCGACGATCAGTCGCGCTGCGTGGCAGACGAAGTCGGCAATAAACCCGCCGATCGGCGCCTGTCGGCGAAACCGATCGCCTTCGGTTTGCCGCGACCGCAGCATCCGCCAGAGCCGTTGTTCGGCTTCGGTCATGTCACGGCGGAGGCTCCGGGCGCGCTCGCCCGCACCGGCGCTTGGCGTTTTCTTCACCATGGATCGGTCCTCGGCATTACCCCCGCCCCAACCCTCCCCCATCGAGGAGGAGGGCGTGACCTACTGCCCGCCGGTCGAGCGCCTCGTCGCGCTCGGCTCTGCATTCGGCATGCTGACGCTGCAGATCGGCCCGCGCGTTGTCGAGCGTCGCGGTCGTTCGCCGGCGCCGGCGAACGAGGACAACGTCCGAAATCTGAATATACGGCATGTTTCCCCTAGCCATGGGGAGCTGCGAACTCCCCATAAAGGAGGATATTCCTCTGCCCGTCGCTCTGCCAGCGGTTGTGCGCGTTGGCCTGACCCGCCGTTCGGCCAATCGCGGCGCGGCGCTGACGGCCTCCTAAAAATGCCCAATTTGCATGGCACCCTAAGCCGATCATCGCGACTGGGACCGAACTGCATGCGAGGGCAGGGCGATGCCGACGACCGATTTCGATAGCCGGGTTCGAATTCCCGGTTTCGCCGATTTTTTTCCCGGTTGGGCCGAAATAAATTCCCGGTTCCGCGGCGACGGGAATTCGTCGGTGAGTATTTGATATTGCGTGAGTTTCGGCGGTAAATCCGTGCCGATTCCGGCATAATCGACGAAATTCCCGGTTATATTCCCGATTCATGGGAATTTGCCCCATGGCGACGCTCGGCGGCAGTCTGCTGCCTCTGCGGGCGCATGACCCATTGCAGCCATGCGCGGTTCTTGGTCTACATTCGGCCATTTGTAGATCGACGGCGTCACCGCCGATGCATCAAACCTGGAAGACGGCCTCCACTTTCCGGGGCCTGGCCTCAGCAGGAGAAAGACGCCATGTCTCGACCGCGAGCCCTTGAAAACGTCCGCGTTGTGGACTTCAGCTGGGTGCGCGCCGGGCCCTGGGCGACGCGCTGGCTCGGGGCTTTTGGGGCCGAAATCATCAAGATCGAGTGGCCGGAGAACGAGCGCGGCAGGCTGCCGAGCACCACCACGCCACAAAATCTCGAGGTCAATCTCAACACCTCGGGAAACTTCAATGACACGAACGTCAATAAGAAGAGCCTCAGTCTGAACGTCCGAAGCCCCAAAGGCCTTGAGATCGTCAAGCGGCTGATCGCCATTTCCGACATCGTGATCGAGAATTTCAGCTCCCGGGTGCTGCTGAACTGGGGCCTGGGCTATAAAGAGCTGTGCAAGATCAAGCCGGACATCGTCTATGTGTCGATGTCGGGTTACGGCCATACCGGCCGGCATCATCATTACACGACATTTGGCCCGGTCGCCCAGGCGGTCTCCGGGCTGACCCACATTTCCGGCCTGCCCGACAAGCCGCCGGCCGGTTGGGGCTGGTCGTATATGGACGATACCGGCGGCATGTACGGGGCGATGTGCGCCCTAACCGGCCTCTACCACCGCAACATGACCGGACAAGGCCAGCATATCGACCTGTCCCAGATGGTGGCGAGCGTCCCCCTCAACGGTCCGGCATTGCTGGACTTTGCCGCGAACGGGCGCGGGTCGCAGCGCGCCGGCTATCCTCCCGGCAACCGCGCGCACTGGCCCAGCACGCCCCTGGTCAACAACTATCGCGGGCCAACGGTGGCGCCCCACAATGCCTACCGCACGCATCCCGGCGAATACAACGACTGGTGCGTGATCGTCTGCCACTCCGACGCGGAATGGCGGCAACTGGCGCAGGTTATGGGCGCTCCGTCCTGGGCCGCCTCGCCGGAATATGCCACGGTCACCGGACGCCTGCGGCGTCAGCAGGAATTGGACGACAAGATCGAGGCGTGGAGCATGACCCTCGGAAAATACGAGCTGACCGAGCGCTGTCAGGCCGCCGGGGTTCGCGCCCTTCCGGTGCAGAGCGCCGAGGACCGGGTCGAGCATGACCCACAGTTGCGCCACCGCGAGATGTATCTCGAGATCGAGCACCCGGCGCTCGGCCGACACAAGGTGCAGAACGCCCCGTTCAAGCTTTCGGAAACCCCGGCGTCGAACCACCTGCCGAGCCCGCTGATTGGTCAACACACTCGGGAGATTGTCGAAGGCATGCTGGGCTACAGCCGCGAAGAGCTGCGCGCAGGCTTTGAGGACGGCACTTTCTGGCCGGCTAGGCGGGCGCGATTTCCGTATATGGAGGAGATGCTCCGGTGAGCGATGTCCGAGGGATCGATGCCACTCTGACGGGCCCGCTCGCAGGCCTGAGAGTTTTGGAGCTTGCTGATGAGACCGGCCAGTTCTGCGGCAAGCTTCTCGGCGATCTCGGGGCCGATGTGGTCAAGATCGAACCCCCCGGCGGCGAGCCCACCCGCCATGTCGGGCCGTTCCTCGATGACATCCCCCACCCCGAGCGCAGCCTGTCCTTCTGGTACTACAACACGTCCAAGCGCGGCATTACCCTCAACCTGGAAACTGCCGACGGCCGTGAGCTGTTCCGGCGGTTGGCGGCGACATCGGACATCATTCTCGAAACCTTTCGCCCCGGTTTCCTCGCGTCGCTGGGGCTCGATTACGAGTTTCTCCGCAAACAAAATCCAGGGCTGATCATGTCCGCCCTGACCCCATTCGGCCAGACCGGCCCGTGGCGGGATTACCTCTCCAGCGACCTGCTGCACATGGCGGCGGGCGGCGAGATGGCCTCATCCGGCTATGACGAGGCCGACGTCTTGGATGCGCCGCCGATCGCTCCCGGCGGCGGCAACGCCTGGCACACCGGCTGTCATTTCGCCTACATGGCCATCATGGCCGCGCTGGTCCACCGCACCGTCTCGGGCCAGGGGCAATACATCGACGCGTCGATCCACGAGGCTTGCGCCCTGACGACCGAGGCGGCAATCGCCAACTACATCTACCGGGGCGAAGTGGTGCGGCGCCAGACGGGCCGTCATCATGCCGCCGGTCCGACGCCCCGCACCCAGTTTCGCGCCAAGGACGGCACGTATGTCTGCGCGCTGGTGGGCGGCAGGCTGAATCCCAGGTACATCGGGGAACTGGCGGACCTGCTGGACACGAACGGCATGGCCGGCGACCTTCGGGACCCGAAATACCAGGACCCGGCGGTTATTGCGGCGAACACATCTCATATCATCGATGATCTTGTCGCCAATTTCATTGCCAGCCTGCCGGCAGAGGAGGTTTACCACGCTGCCCAGGAACGCGGATTCACCTGGGGGGCGGTGCGCGCCCCGGAGGCGCTGCTCGACGACCCCCACCTGCACGATCGCGGGTTCTGGAAAGAGGTGGAGCACCCGGAACTCGGCCGCAGCTTTGTCTATCCCGGCGAGGCGGCCATCTTTAATGGCTCGCCATGGCGGATCGCCAGACGGGCGCCGCTGATCGGCGAGCACAACGCAGAAATCTTCTGCGACGAATTGCGACTGTCTCGCGGGGAGCTCTGCATTCTGGCGGAAAGTCGTGTGATCTGAGCGAAATCCCAGCGCGACGGAGGTGGCGCCGGACCCGAGTTGGGGGTGCCGCGATCGGTGTTGCTCGCTCAGGCAGCGGGGATCAGCCGTCGTGCGGGGATGAGCCTGGCCAGCCTGCCGGGTTTCGGGCGATCGCAGCGAGGTAAATCCGGCCGAGGACGCTTGGCGGCTCTGTCCTGCATCCGGTCCGGGAACAGGCTTTCCGGAATGACGCGGCGATAGAATTGAGATAAGTTTGGAATACATGGCAAAGCGGGCACTGATCACCGGCGTCACCGGGCAGGACGGTTCCTACCTTTCCGAGTTTCTGCTCGCGAAGGGCTACGAAGTCCACGGCGTGATGAGGCGCGCGAGCCTCTTCAATACCGATCGCATCGACCATCTCTACCACGACCCCCATCTCGGCGGCCCCAGGTTGACCTTGCATTACGGCGACCTGACCGACGGTACGGGACTGCGGCGGGTTCTCGAAACAGTTGATCCCGACGAAATCTATAACCTCGGCGCGCAAAGCCACGTCAAGGTCTCGTTCGATATCCCGGAATATACCGCCGAGGTCGTCGCCATCGGGACTCTGCGATTGATCGAGGCGGTGCGCGACCATGTCCTGCATGGCGGCCGCCCGGTGCGCTACTACCAGGCCGGCTCATCGGAAATGTTCGGCGCCGCCCCGCCGCCGCAAAATGAAAGGACCCCGTTTTACCCACGGAGTCCCTATGGCGTCAGCAAGGTGGCGGCCCATTGGTTTGCGGTAAACTACCGCGAAGCCTATGGCCTATTCATCTGCAACGGTATTCTATTCAACCATGAGAGTCCTCGTCGCGGCGAGACTTTTGTTACGCGCAAGGTGACCCGGGCGGTGGGGCGAATTGCTCAGGGTCTACAGGACAAGCTCTATCTGGGAAACCTCGAAGCGCGGCGCGATTGGGGCTTTACCGGCGACTATGTCGAGGCCATGTGGCTGATGCTGCAGCACGAGAAGCCCGAGGACTACGTCATCGCCACCGGGGAGGCGCACAGTGTGCGCGATTTCGTCGAGCGCGCCTTCGCCGTGGCCGGCCTCGACTGGCGGCTTCACGTCGAGGTCGATCGCCGCTATTTCCGGCCGACCGAGGTCGATGCGCTGCGCGGCGATCCGACCAAGGCGCGCGGCCTTCTCGGCTGGGAGCCGCGGGTTCCCTTCGCAGAGCTGGTCGAGATGATGGTTCGGCATGACATCGACCTCGCTCGGCGCGAACGGACCGTCAACCAGGCTGGGTTTGCCGACCCGGCCCGAGGCGCCGCCACCGCGGGGAGCGACTGAGAGCATGGTGCCGCCGACACTCTTTCCGCTCAGCGCACGGCGCATTTTCGTCGCCGGCCATCGCGGCATGGTCGGTTCGGCGCTGATTCGCCGGCTGGCCCAGGAGGAATGCCGGGTTCTGACGGCCGGCCGCGATGCGGTGGATCTGCGGGACCAGGCGGCAGTCGATCGCTGGTTCGATCAGCATCGGCCGGAGGCGGTGCTGCTCGCCGCGGCGCGGGTCGGCGGCATTCATGAGAACGATACCCATCCCGGCGATTTCCTCCACGACAACCTGGCGATTGCCACAAACGTGATCGAGGCGTCGCGGCGCATCGGCGTCGCCAAGCTGCTGTTTCTCGGCTCCTCCTGCATCTATCCGCGCCTCGCGCCGCAGCCGATGCCGGAAAGCTGCCTGCTGACCGGCCCGCTCGAGCCGACCAATCAATGGTATGCCATCGCCAAGATCGCCGGCCTCAAACTGTGCCAGGCCTTCCGTCGGCAGCATGGCTGCGATTTCGTCTCGGTGATGCCGACGAACCTGTATGGCCCCAACGACAATTTCGACCTGCTCTCCAGCCACGTTTTGCCGGCTCTGCTGGCCAAGATCGATGCCGCGGTACGCGACGGCCGAGATACGGTGGAGCTGTGGGGCAGCGGCCGCCCCCGCCGCGAGTTCTTACATGTCGACGACCTGGCCGACGCAGTGGTGTTTCTGATGAAGCATTGGTCGGAAGAGGAGCCGATCAACATCGGGACGGGGACGGATGTGACCATCGCCGAACTCGCACGCCTAATTGCCGACGTCGTCGGCTTCACGGGACGGTTTGTCCTCGACGCCTCAAAGCCGGATGGGACCCCACGCAAGCTCCTCGACGTCTCCAAGCTCGCAGCGCTCGGCTGGCGCCCGCGTATCAGCCTTGAGGCCGGGGTGCGCGATACCTACGATTGGTACCGAACCCTCCACAACGTGCAATCCGACTGAGACCGAATAGCGAGTCGTCCGTGAAGAACGGATGAGAGGTTGAGGCGGTTTGGGCCAAATCGTCTGCGTGGAAGCAATCGAATTTGCGGAAAAGCTGAGTTTGTGGCGCCGGTTTCTGGCGATTTCGGTTCCGATTTTGGGCGGATCACAAGCACCGCACCGAGCTGGCCGTCGCCTGCCGCCGCCTGGGGCGGCCTCGCGACCCCCGCTCAGCGGCGCCGCCTCAACGCCAGCAACCCGGCCAACCCGCCGCCCAGCAGAGCCAGCGACGCGGGTTCGGGAACGGGCGTGCCGTCGAGGCTTAGAGAATAAGACCAGTTGGGAGGAAAGGGCGGCATACTCACGTCCAAAAAAATCCCTGATGTATTGTAGAGGTAGGAAGTCGGTAGGTTGGCATCGGGACCATTGGCCCATAACCAGTCGGCATTGGCCTGAAACCCGATATAGAGCAAGCCAAACCCTGGCTGCGCCGTGAAGTTCGGCTTGACGGTCGCCAAAGTATTTGACCCGTTGCCAAAAGTCTCGGTTTGGACCGCGCCCGTAAAGGACGCGGAAATCGTGTCAATCAGGGTAGGGGTGGGGGCCGGACTACCGTCACTCGCGACCGGAAAGGAATAGAGGCTCAACGTGCCGCTTCCGATCCCAAGAATTCCGACCGTAGCGGAGGTAATAGCAAGCGCTAGATCGGCGGGATCGCGAGCCGAGGGCACCAGCACATCGTCAACCAGGATACAATTATTACAAAATCCCGACGCCGCTCCTGATAGGACAGTATTGTTGTAGAGGACGCCGGCAGAGACCGTTGCCGACGGCAGCAGCATTGCCGCCGCCATTAAAAATTTCGAACAGGCCATTCTATCCTCCCTCCGTCCTCAATGGAAATTACCCGATGCACGGGGTAATCGCCGGTCTCGACGGCGCTGACCGCAATTATTTTTCTATGGTCGGGCTACGCGCCCTCGGCCTCGGGCTCGGCCTCGGCTTTCAACGTATAATCTAATATCTTGGGCGCGGTCCATAGACAATGTCCGCCAGGCTTGGGATGCTCGCGTAGTAGGCTTGGCATCCCTTGGCTGTCTGGGCGAGCTTGATACATACTGCAATTTAGAGCTTACAGGTCGCGCGGGGGCGAAATTGGCGGAGGCGAGGCGTCTGCGACAAATCGTTTGGCGGCAGGCCGACCCCGAAGGGTACGAGCGGGACGGCCTATCGCCGACAAACCGAGCCGTCGTGTGGATCGTCGCGTTGTCCTCAATCTTCGCCATTTTGGAGACAGAGCCAACATTCGATCAAATCGCGCCACAGGCGTTCGCGCGTTTGGAGGGCCTATTTGCGGTTTTATTCTTGGTGGAATATGTAATTCGGCTATGGGCCGAGGGCGAAAATCCGAAATTTCGAGGAGTACGGGGCCGTATTCGGTATGCGCTCACCCCGGCAGCCATCATCGATTTGATCGCATTTCTCCCGTCACTTGTTTTGCCAATCCTGCCGGGCACGTCGAATTTTATGCTGCTGCGGGTCTTCCGGCTTATCCGGATCCTGCGCCTTGCCAGGCTCGGCAGGTTCTCTTTGGCGATGCGCCACCTCTCGCAAGCGGTTAGCGATCGGCGGGAAGAGCTTATCTTGAGCCTTATGCTTGCTGTCTTTGTACTCGTATTCTCAGCTGCGGGGATGTATCTGCTCGAAGGAGAGAACGATCCACAAACCTTCGGCAGCATACCAAGGGCCATGTGGTGGAGCGTTTGCACGCTTACCACAGTGGGCTACGGAGACATTTATCCTCACACGGTGCTCGGTAAAATCCTCGGCGGGCTCACCTCCATAGCCGGAATTGGCCTCATCGCGATGCCGACAGGTATCCTTGCCGCGGCCTTCAGCGACGCGTTTCAGAGGACCAGAATGGCTCCCGAAGGTGAAGCCAAGCCGGCTGAACAGCAGCACAACGCTGAGGGCACAAGTTTTCCGTGAGTTACAATACCCCTCTTGCACAGACATTGGTCGGAGGAAGGATTGAGCAACTGCATATTTTGCGGGAAACCGGCCGGATTTTTTCACCATGAGCATCACGAGTGCGCCGGGAAGCACGAGAGCGGGCGGCGCCAGATCACAAATCTAATTTTGCAGACTCCCTCATCGGAGGTTTCGGTTGCGAGCATTGCGAACCAGATCAACCAGGTTGCCGACCAATCATTTATTTCAGAATTGGAGAGGCACAAATTATCTATTGCGGCTTGGTCATCTGCCGTGGACAGCTCACTCGACGACGGCGTTCTGAGCGAGGAAGTCGAAAACCGGTTGGTCGATTTGAGGGACGGCCTGTCGCTTTCGTCCGAGGACCTACTGCGGACAGACGCATGGGATCGAATGGCCAAATCCGCCGTGCTTCGAGACCTCATGAACGGAGTGATTCCCAAGCGAATGCGTTTTGACGGAAACCTGCCGCTCAACTTCCAGAAGGGCGAGCAGGTCGTCTGGGCTTTCGACCGGTGCGACTACCTCGAAGATAAGACGCGTAGGCAATACGTCGGCGGATCAAGGGGAGTTAGTGTCCGTATCACAAAAGGCGTATACTACCGTGTTGGCGAATTTAAGGGGCAAGCGATCGATAGAACCGAGCGGGTCCACGTAGACACCGGGCTAGTCGCGGTAACTACGAAGCAAATATACTTTTCTGGCACAAAAAAAGCCTTTCGAATCCCTTATAAGAAAATAGTGTCATTCGAATCGTTTAGCAATGGCTTGGGGATCATGAGGGACGCCGCATCCGCAAAACCGCAGATCCTTGTCACTCATGACGGGTGGTTCACCTACAACCTCGTCACCAACTTAGCGCGCTTGTAATATAGCGGGCTGTGAGTTGTCCAGCAGACGGTGCGCCTGTAAGTCTCACAGACGCATAACTGGTGGGGTCATGAGGAACACCAAAAATGCCATCATTGCCTGATATGTCCCCAAAACCTTGGGCCTGTCAGAACGACCGCACTCGCGGTGGTCCACGATCCTCTGCGCCAGTCATGCCTTCAACCGTAGGAGGAATTGTCGCTGCCGAATTGCTGCATGTGCAGCAAAGGTGAAATTAGGGGTCAACTATACGTTGCTGATGCGACATGACGCGGCCTGTCGCTGCGACGATAAAAGTGCCGAGGGGCGCACCCAATGACGATAGGTTTTGAGCTGCTGGCGCGGGATGGCGCGGCGCGGCGCGGGCGGCTCGCGACGGCGCATGGCGTGGTCGAGACGCCGGTGTTTATGCCGGTCGGCACCGCCGCCACGGTCAAGGCGATGACCGCCGAGGGGGTGGCCGCGACGGGCGCGCGGATCGTGCTCGGCAACACCTATCACCTGATGCTGCGGCCGGGGGTGGAGCGGATCGCTGCACTTGGCGGGTTGCACCGCTTTATGAACTGGCCATATGCGATCCTGACCGATTCCGGCGGGTTTCAGGTCATGTCGCTCGCCAAATTGCGCAAGATCGGCGAGAACGGCGTTGCCTTCCGCTCGCATCTCGACGGCAGCGCCCATCTGCTGACGCCGGAGCGTTCGATCGAGATCCAGCATTTGCTCGGCGCCGATGTGACGATGGCGCTCGACGAATGCACGCCGTATCCGTCACCGCGCGAGGCGGTCGAAGCCTCGATGGAATTGTCGATGCGCTGGGCCGAGCGCTCGCGTGGGGCGTTCGCCGAGCGGCCGGGGCACGGTATTTTCGGCATCGTCCAGGGCGGGGTCCATCCCGATCTGCGACAGCGTTCCGCGGCCAGGCTGATCGAGATCGGCTTTGACGGCTATGCGATCGGCGGGCTCGCGATCGGCGAGGGCCAGGCGACGACTTTTGCCGTCCTAGAGGCGACGGTGCCGGCATTGCCGGCGGACCGGCCGCGCTATCTGATGGGGGTCGGCAAGCCCGCCGACCTGGTCGGCGCGGTCATGCGCGGGATCGACATGTTCGATTGCGTGTTGCCGACGCGCTCGGGCCGCACTGCGCAGGCCTTCACCCGGCGCGGCACATTAAATCTGCGAAATGCGCGCCATGCCGACGACCCGGGGCCGCTCGACCCGGAATGCCGCTGCGCCGCCTGCGCCGGCTACAGCCGCGCCTATCTGCACCATCTGTGCCGCAGCGGCGAGATCCTCGGCGCGATGCTGCTGACCGCGCACAATTTGCATTACTATGCCGATTTGATGGCGGAGATGAGGGCGGCGATCGAACAGGGTGCGCTGGCCGATTTTGCCGCCGCCTTTGCCGAGACGCAGGCCGGATCAGCGCGGGAAACAGGCGGATGAGCGGAAAATCGACCCTGACCCAGCTGGGGCGTCCGGCCAAGCTGCCCCCGTCGCCTGATGCGGCGGTGCTGGAAACCGTGCCGAACCCGCATCCGGGGCTGCTTTATCTGGTTCGCTTTACCTGCCCCGAATTCACCTCGTTGTGCCCGGTCACCGGCCAGCCCGATTTCGCCCATCTGGTGATCGACTACGCGCCCGAGGCGGCGATCCTCGAGAGCAAATCGTTAAAGCTCTATCTCGGTTCGTTCCGCAATCATCAGGCGTTCCACGAGGATTGCACCGTGGGCATCGCCCGCCGGCTGATCGCTGCCCTCGCGCCGCGCTGGCTGCGGATCGGCGGCTATTGGTATCCGCGCGGGGGAATTCCGATCGACGTCTTCTACCAGACCGCCGAGCCGCCTGCCGGGTTGTGGCTCCCCGATCCGGGCGTGCCGCCCTATCGCGGTCGCGGCTGAACGACATGGGTCTCACAGAAATCGATTCTGTCCCGTCACCCCCGCGAAAGCGGGGGCCCAGGGCCGGCGCCGATCCTTCGGGGCTCCTGGGTCCCCGCTTTCGCGGGGACGACGGAGAAGAGCTGCCGAGCACTTCCGTCGCGATCCGCGAGGCGATCCGCGACCGGGCATTGGCCGATGGCTTCGATGCGGTCGGCTTTGCCGCGGCGAGCCTGGCCGAGGAGGTGCGCGACGGGCTGCGCGAATTCATCGACCGCGGCTATCACGGCGATATGGGCTGGCTCGCCGGCACCGCCGAGCGGCGCGGCGACCCGCGGGCATTATGGTCCGAGGCGCGAACGGTCATTGTGCTCGGCGTCAATTATACGCCCGAGGACGATCCGCTGGCGCTGGCCGACGATCGCGCGGCCGGTGCGGTGTCCGTCTATGCCCGCGGGCGCGATTATCACGACACCTTGAAGCGCCGGCTCAAGGGGCTCGCACATTGGATCGAGGGGCAATGGCCGGGCGCGCTCAAGCTCTTTGTCGATACTGCCCCGGTTATGGAAAAGCCGCTCGCCGAGCGCGCCGGAATCGGCTGGCAGGGCAAGCACACCAACCTCGTCTCGCGGCAGTTCGGCTCGTGGCTGTTTCTCGGCGAGATCTATCTGAGCCTGGCGCTCGAACCCGATCCGCCCGAGCCCGATCACTGCGGCTCGTGCCGGCGCTGTCTCGACGCCTGCCCGACGGCGGCGTTCCCGGCCCCGTATCGGCTCGACGCACGGCGCTGCATCTCGTATCTGACGATCGAGCACAAGGGCATGATCCCGCTCGAACTGCGCGCGGGCCATCGGCAACCGCATCTACGGCTGCGACGACTGCCTCGCCGTCTGCCCGTGGAACAAATTCGCGCAGACCGCGCGCGAGCCTGATTTTCTGCCGCGCGCCGAGCTGACGGCGCCGCGTCTGGCTGACCTCGCCGCACTCGATGATGCCGGGTTCCGCCGGCTGTTCGCCGGATCGCCGGTCAAGCGCACCGGCCGCAACCGGTTCCTGCGCAATGTGCTGATCGCGATCGGCAATGCCGAACTCGGCGATCCTCGACTTGTCGCCGCGGCTCGGCGCTGCCTCGACGACGACGCAGCGCTGGTCCGCGCCGCCGCGGTCTGGGCCTTTGCCCGGCTGGCGCCCGAACCCTACGCGGCAGAGCGCGCCCGCCGGCTGGCCGGTGAGCGGGATCCGCTCGTCCGCGAGGAGTGGGCAGCGCGATCCAGCCGGACTTTGAATGGCGAGCGTCGCACGATGGTTGCGCGCGCCGAATTCGCCCGGCACAATCCACTCCGCCATCAGCGACGGACCCGTGATGCGAATTTTGCCCGCTTTTGCCCTGACCTGCCTGTTGATCGCCGGATGTACGCCCTATATCCCGGTCAGGGACGAGTTCGGCACCAGCGCGCTGAAGCCTACCGGCACGATTCCGCCCGAATTCGCGGAGTTCAACAGTTACGATCCGCAGGTCAACCAGCTGCTGGCCGATCAGATCTGCGCCACACCCTATGAGCTCCAGGTGCTAAAATCGGCGGAGGCGGCGCCGGGCGAGATCGCCGACGCGAGCGGACGCTGTCAGACTTACGCGATCGCCCTCGGCAGATGGGCACAGCCTTTCGATCCTTGACCGGTCGACCCTAGTTTGACGGCCGTTGGCCGCGGCAGCGCGCCGGCCTCAAAGCGGCGCCGCGGCAATCGGGGGCCAGCGTGGCGGCCATGCCGTGACCGCCGCGACGACCCGGTCGAGCGCCGCCATCTGCCGGTCCCACCGGTACTTTGCTTCGGCGACCGCGCGGGCCTTGCCCGCCATCTCGGCGCGAAGGGCGTCGTCCCGCAGTAGGCGGACGATCTGCGCGGCAAATTCCTTGCTGTCATCGGCGACCAGAATTCCCGCCCCCTTGGGAACGACGGTGCCGTTCCACGCCGACGTAGAGGCGACGCAGGGCAGGCCCATGGCCAAGGCCTCGAGCAGCTTGTTCTGGATCCCGCGCGCCATCCGCAAAGGCGCCACGAAGATCTCTGCCGAATCGAGGTAAGGCCGCGTATCAGGAACCCACCCAGTCACGATGACGCCCCGCCGTTTCGCCAGGCGGCGCACCGCCGCGGTCGGGCGGTTGCCGCAAATCGTCAGGGTTGCTTCGGGGATTTGCGCCTGCACGGCCGGCAGGATCTCGTCGCAGAACCACAGGACCGCATCGATATTGGGGAAATAATCCATAACCCCGGTGAAGACGATCGATCCGGGGCGCTTTACCTCGCCCAGGGATCGAAAGTAATCGAGGTCCACACCGTTGCCCACGAGCGAGACCGCGATCCCGGGGAAAAGACGCTCGAAGTCGCGCCTCTCGGCCGCGGTGCAAACCAGCGCATGGCTAAAGCGGCGAGCGATGCGCCGTTCATAGGCGAGCAGCCGCTTCGCCTCGATCCGATAGATCCATTTCAGAGGGAATCTCGAACGTTCGGCGTACTGGGCCCATTTGAGAGAATCGAGATCGTGAAACTGCATGATTCGCGGCACGCCCGCGAAGTGCTCGGCGTATTGCGCTACGTTGCAGCTGTAGACGATGACCAGATCGGGCCGCAGCTCATCGTATTTTTGGATGATCGCTTGGTGCAGCTCCGCCACGTCGAAGGCGGCCACCGAAAGCGGCCGTCCCGCCAGGAGCGCCTTGAGCGCTCGGAGCTTACCCCCCAGCCCGCTCACCGCAGCGGCACTGACACTTTTGGCATGTGCATGCAAAGCAGGAATGTTGTCGAGATCCGCGGCGCCGTCGCCGAGACAGAAGACGTGCACCTCGCACTGCTTCGAGAGATGGCGAATTTCATTAAAAGTCGCGATTTTGTCGCCGCGATCCGGTGGAAAAGGTACGCGCTGACACACAAAGAAAATTCGCATCGGCAAGGTCCGCGGGGATACGCTCCCACCTCTCCAGCGCCGGCCTTCGGCGCCGGCATCGCCCTCTCCCGTCCGGGAGATCTCACGTGCAAGGTCTCCAAATACTCGTTCTGTGGTTGAAGGCAAGGGCAAAGCTCCACCCACGCTTCCATTTGTTCTTGTGCGGCGGGTTCGGACCCGGCTGGGCCCGCTGATGATAGGACGCCGCCGGGATCTTCCCCGGCGGCGATCCCGACCGCTTCGTCGCCGATATCCTGGCCTCGCGGGCTCAGTCAGCTCCCGGCGCGGACCGAGACGCCCGGCGGTTTCGCGCGCGCGCCACCGATCGAGGCTCCACACGCCGCCGCCGGCGACAAACAGATAGAGAAAGATAAAGCAATAGAGGATCGCGGCGTCGCCGCCGTTCACCGCCGGAAAAATGCTTTTCGGCGAATGCACCATGAAATAGGCGACTGCCATGTCGCCCGACAGGATGAAAGCGGCCCAACGGGTGAACAAACCGACGCAGATCAACGCGCCGCCGATGATTTCGATCAACCCTTGCACACCGATCAGCGAGGCGAGTTGCAAGTGGGCGAACATCGGCATCGCCGGGAATCCCAGCAGCTTGGCGGTGCCGTGGTCGAGAAAGATCAGACCGGCGACAAAGCGTAATAGGCTCAGCGCGCGCGGCTCCCAGGTCGGCCAGCGGTTGTCGATATCGGGCATGACGGTCTCCTCCGGGTTTCGGTCGGTCGAACGGCGGGTCGTCCGGAAAGTTAACGCCAGTGGGTCGGTTGCACAACTTTTACGCAGGTGCGGCACGCCAATGCGCTGGCGCCGCCAATTTGACCCCTTTAAAGTCGAGTGACGGTTGAGAGGTCGCCCGACACATGGCCGCGCAGGTTCGGACCGTAGCATTCCACGGCATCGAGGTCATCGAGGTCGAAACCCAGGTGACGATCGCCTCCGGCCTGCCCGCCTTTACCGTGGTCGGCCTGCCGGACAAGGCGGTCGCCGAGTTGCGCGAACGGGTCCGCTCGGCGCTGCAGTCGCTCGGGCTGGCGTTGCCGCCAAAGCGGATCACGGTCAACCTTGCCCCGGCCGATGTGCTTAAGGAAGGAAGCCATTTCGATCTGCCGATCGCCTT
Source organism: uncultured Alphaproteobacteria bacterium (assembly GCA_963785565.1). Classification (GTDB taxonomy): domain Bacteria; phylum Pseudomonadota; class Alphaproteobacteria; order ATCC43930; family CGMCC-115725; genus AP-15. The sequence continues at coordinate 25,545 of CAWAVV010000046.1, forward strand.
GGCCTTGCTGGTGGCGATGGAAGCGTTGCCGGCCGACGAGCTCGCCTCCTATACGGCCCTAGGCGAGCTGTCGCTCGATGGCTCGGTGACGAGCGTTGCCGGGGTATTGCTCGCCGGCCTTGCCGCGGCCGGTCGCGAGGGTGGGGTCATTTGCCCGGCCGCGTGCGGCGGCGAAGCGGCGTGGGCCGGCGAGATCGAGATCATCGCCGCGCCGAGCCTGTTGGCGATCGTGAACCATTTCAAAGGGACCCAGCTGCTGCCGCCGCCCGAGCCCCGCCTCGCCGCTTCGAGCACCGCGGGGCTCGATCTCAAGGACGTGAAGGGCCAGGAGAGCGCCAAGCGCGCGATCGAGATTGCCGCCGCCGGCGGCCACAATCTGTTGATGATCGGCCCGCCGGGCGCCGGCAAATCGATGCTAGCGGCGCGCCTTCCCGGGTTGCTGCCACCGCTCGAACCCGCCGAGGCGCTCGAGCTCGGCATGATCCAGTCGGTTGCGGGCGGCCTGCGCAACGCCGGGTTGTCGCGCGAGCGGCCGTTTCGCGATCCGCACCATTCCGCCTCCTTGCCCGCCCTCGTCGGCGGCGGCATGCGGGCCCACCCGGGCGAGATCTCGCTCGCCCATCAAGGCGTGTTGTTTCTCGACGAGCTGCCCGAATTCAACCGCAACGCGCTCGAAGCGCTGCGCCAGCCGCTCGAGACCGGCCGCGTCAGCATCGCCCGCGCCAACGGGCACGTGACTTATCCGGCGCGGTTTCAGCTGATCGCGGCGATGAACCCGTGCCGCTGCGGCCATTTTGCCGAGCAGGCTTGCGGCCGCGCGCCGCGTTGCGCCGAAGACTATCAGGGGCGGCTGTCCGGCCCGTTGCTCGACCGCATCGATCTGCATATCGACGTGCCCGCCGTTTCGCCGGCTGATCTCGCCCTGCCGCCTCCTACCGAGGACAGCGTCTCGGTGGCCCGGCGGGTCGCGGCGGCGCGCCGGCGGCAGGCGACGCGCTACGCTGATTTGCCGGCGGAGCGGCGCATCCGCACCAATGCCGAAGCCGATGGCGCCTTGCTCGACGAGGTCGCCGCGCCCGACCCGGACGGGCGTGCGTTGCTGGTCCGGGCCGCCGACCGGCTGCGTCTGTCGGCGCGCGGCTATCACCGGGTGATGCGCATCGCCCGCACACTCGCCGACCTCGAAGGCGCGGCCCTCGTCGGCCGCCGGCATATCGCCGAAGCGCTGAGCTACCGCCGGCAGCGAACCCTACCGGAGAGCGCCGCCCGCCCCTGATGTCCGCTAAATGCCGGCGGCGCGGCGGGTGGCGCGCAGGCGCAGGCCGGGGGCCGGGCGTTCGAGCAATACTTCGCGTCGGAAGCGCACCAGTCGCGCCGGCCGTCCGCCGGTCTCGACGCTGATCCCGCCGGTTTCCTCGACCAGACCTTGGTGCTCGACGAGGCGGCGGAAATTCTGCTTGTGCAGCCGCACCCCCAAAAGCGCCTCGACGGTGCGCTGCAGCTGCAGCAGGGTGAAAGACGGCGGCATCAGCTCGAACACCACCGGGCGGTATTTGATTTTGCCGCGCAGCCGTCCGATCGCGGTGGCCAGGATGCGGCGATGGTCGGCCGCCATCGGCGCTCCGAAGGCCGGTCCGTCAGCGTTTGGGACCGAGCTGCCGAGATCCCGCCAAGCCTCCGGGATCAGGCCGGCCTCGTAAAGCAGCTCATAGCGCTCGAGGACCAGTTCCTCGTTCCACGAGGCGCCAAAGGCAAGCCCCAAGCGCTCGGTTCGCAGCCGGCGCTCGGCATCGCCGGCCGGGCTCTCGGCCCATCGGGAGAGGCGGTTTTCGAGCGGCGCCAACGCTGCGGGCTTGCCGGCTCGCCAGTCCTCCCACGGGAAGTGGCGGTACCAGTTCTGCCACACCGCCTCGGCGACGCCGCCGGGCCGCGCCTCCCGCACCAGCGCCAGATAGGCAACGGTCAGCGCCCGGCCCGCGAGCCTGTCCTCGCTTTCGATCCGGTCGCGGTCGCCAAAGGTGTAAAGCTGTTCGACGTAGCCGAGCTTTTGGCTCGTCTGGCGCTCAACCCAAGCGCGCAGGCCCACCTCGAGGGTCCGGTGCTCGACTTCGAGCGGGCCGGAGGGCAGGGCGTCGACCGGCTCATGTCCGAGCTGCACCGTCAGCACGCGCGGCTCATCGACGGTGGCCGCGACAATGACCGCGCTCAATCTGATCGACAGCGACGCTCTGCGATCGCGCGCCCTTGGCGTTGCGCGGCGGTCCAAAAGAGTGGCCCCCAGCGTACCGCTCTCCATGCGTCTGCTTCACCCCTGGAATGCAACCTCCGCATCCTATCATGGATTGCGGATCGATAGTGATACGGAGCCTGCCGCAGCATCAGCTCTCGCCGATACGCAGATATTTTTCCTCCAGCGCGCGCCAGCGCGTGGTGCCGACCGCGTCTTCGCGCTCCTGGAAGGTGGCCAGATCGGCGTCGATGCGGGACGTGTCGCCATCTTCCTTCAGCGCGGCCAGCACCTTTTGCGCGGCGCGGATCGCGGCGCGATGGGTCTGCGAAGGATAGATGCCGAGCCGGAAACCCATCGCCTCGAGTTCGCCGGCCGGCACCATTGGGGTCTTGCCGCCCTCGAATACGTTGACCAGCGCCGGCCCGGCGACCCGCCGCGCGACGATGCGCAACTCCTCGACATTCTGCGGCGCCTCGACAAAGCCTACGTCGGCGCCGGCTTCGAGATAGGCGTTGACCCGGTCGATCGCCGCCTCCAGCCCCTCGACCGCGCGAGCATCGGAGCGGGCGATGATGATCAGATCAGGGTCCTGCCGAGTATCGACCGCGGCCTTGATCTTGCCGACCATTTCGCTGACGGAGATAACCTCCTTGCCCTCGTAATGGCCGCATTTCTTTGGCGAGACCTGATCCTCGATGTGAAAGGCGGCCACCCCGGATTTCTCGTATTCTCTCACCGTGCGGATCACGTTGATGGCGTTGCCGTAGCCGGTATCGGCGTCGGCAATGACCGGGATCCCGACCGCCTCGACCGTCAGCCCGATAAAGCGGACATTCTCGGACAAGGTCAGCAGCCCGAGATCGGGATAGCCGTTCGCCCGCGAATAGCCGCCGCCGGTCAGATAGACCGCGTCAAACCCGGCCTGTTCGACCAGTCGCGCCGTCAAGGTGTCATAGGCGCCGGGCGCCATCGTGTAGCCGGTGCGCTCGATCAGCCGGCGCATCTTCTGCCGCATCGCCATCGGCGATCTCCTCCATTGCCCTGTGCCGACCCGATGGCCGGTTCTCGACATATTGCCAGCGTCCGCCGGTCGGACCGGATATAAACTTTGCGAATATTCGGGTGGCAATAGGGGAGAACGGCGTGGCGGAAGCGCGCATCATCGACGGGAAGACGATCGCCGCCGAGCTGCGCCAGCGCGTCGCCGAAACGGCGGCGCAGCTGCGCGACACGCACCGCCTAACCCCCGGCCTCGCCACGATCCTTGTCGGCGACGACCCGGCCAGTCGCAGCTATGTCCGCGCCAAGGGCAGCGCCTGTCTCAGCTGCCGGGCTCGCCTCCTTCGAGCGCCGCCTGCCGGGTGACACGAGCGAAACAGCGCTCGTCGCCGAAATCCACAAGCTCAACATGGAGGACCGGGTCGACGGGATTCTGGTTCAGTTGCCGCTGCCACCGCAGATCGATACGCATCGCGTGATCTCGGCCGTCGATCCGGCCAAGGACGTCGACGGCTTTCACCCGGTCAATGTCGGACGGCTGTGGACTGGCCTTACCGGCCTCGTGCCGTGCACGCCGCAGGGTATTTTGATGCTGCTGCGGACAGTTCATCGGGATTTTGCCGGCGCCGAGGCGGTGGTGCTCGGGCGCTCGAATATCGTCGGCAAGCCGGTGGCGGCGTTACTGCTGGCCGCCGATTGCACGGTCACGATGGTCCACTCGAAAACCCGAGACGCGGCCTCGATCGCGCGGCGCGCGGATATCTTGATCGCTGCGACCGGACGGCCGCTGATGGTCGGACCGGACTGGGTCAAGCCCGGCGCCACGGTGATCGATGCCGGGATCAGCGCGATCTCAGGCCCGGATGGCGCCAGCCGGCTCGTCGGCGATGTCGATTTCGCAGCGGTGCGCAAGATTGCCGGTGCGATCACGCCGGTGCCGGGCGGGGTCGGGCCGATGACGATCGCCTGCCTGCTGCGCAACACGCTGATCGCCGCCTGCCGCCGCCGCGGGTTGGCCGACCCCGCCCTGTGAGCGTGCCGGGGCGACGACCGCGGCGGTTCGCCACGAAATCACCTTTTTTCCCCAGGGCTGCGCGCGGAACAACGGCTCGTCGCGCTTGTTTGCTGCCCATGACCGCAAGCGCAAGGAGGCAAGGGTCATGATGCGTAAGACTTTGACGAGTTTGGCGATCGCAGCGGGCTGCCTGACGATGGCCGCGGGGATCCCGGCAGTTCAGGCGCATGACGCAGCCAGGTGATCAACTTATCACGAACGGCCCACAGAGCAGTGGCGTCGAAGATTCGGGCACATGGTCGGCGCGGGCAAATGTGATCCAGAGTGAACGCTATCAACGGCTCGTGGACAACAATGCCGCTTTTCGCCGGGCGCGCATGAACAAGGAGTGCGCCCCGGTGACCGATCCTCAACTACATGAGCAATGCGTCGCGAGCTTTAAGCACGACTAACCGCGATGTCCGGTCGTCCACGGCGCCGAGCGACTAGGCAGTAGCTCCGAACGCTGAGCCAGAGCGGGTGACGAAGGCCGCCGGCCAGGCGGCTTTCGTCAGTCGCCGAGGATGTGGCGCTCGATCGCGACAGCGAACCCGTCTTCGTCGTTCGATAGGGTGATTGCCTGCGCCAACGCCTTGACTTCGGGCGTCGCGTTGCCCATCGCGATCGGGAAGCCGGCGCGGCGGAACATCTCGACGTCGTTGCCCATGTCGCCGAGAACCGCGATTTCCTCCCGGGGCACGGCGAGACGCTCGGCCAATAGATCGACGAGGCGGCCCTTGTCGATGCCCGGCGGGGTCACATCGCAATAATAGGCTTGCGAACGCATGACCGAGGCCCGCCCGCGCAACGCTGCCTGGCCGGCCGCGACCACGGCGGCGATCCGATCGTGGTCTTTGCTGGCGCCGACGATCTTCGAGACCGCATCGAGATGCCCGTCAAGGGATGGGACCAGGGTCGGCGGCGTCTGAATGGTATGGATTTCGAGGTCGACGTAATCGCCGGCGCGATCACGGATCAGCCACGCGCCGCCGGTGAACACCCAGATGCTGGCGACGCCGTGCTCTTCCAGCATGGCGACGGTGTCGCGCGCCGCATCGGGCGCCAGCAGTTTCTGCTCGACCGGCGACAGATCGGGATTGACGATCGAGCCGCCATTATAGCCGCCGAACGGCAGAGCGAGCCGCAACGGCTCGATCAGCATGCGCTGGCCAAAGGGCGGCCGGCTGCTGCAGATCGAGAAATGAATCCCCCGCTCGTGCAGCCTTGCGACGGCCGCGATCGCGCGCGGCGTCAGCGCCTTGTCGGTGGTGACCAAGGTGCCGTCGACATCCGAGACGACGAGCGAAATTTTTCTCATGCCGGGTTCCTCGGGGGTGGGGTCAAGACCTCGACCCCAGTGGCCGAGGCGACGACGACGACCGAGCTGCGCCCGACAAACAGCCCGCTCTCGACTGTGCCGACGGTCATCGCGATGCGCGCCTCGAGCGCGGCCGGATCGCGGATTGGCCCGAACCGGCAATCGAGGATGAAGTTGCCGCCGTCGGTGACATAGGGCTGCTCGCCCGGCGTATAGCGGCGCTCGGGAGTGCAGCCCAGCGCGGTGAGCGACGCGGCAGTCGTCTGCCAGCCGAACTGGGTCACTTCGACCGGCACCGGCGTATGCTCGCCGAGGCGTTCGACGAGCTTTTCCTGGTCGACGACAATGACCAGCCGGCCGCTCGCCGCAGCAACGATCTTTTCGCGCAACAGCGCGCCGCCCAACCCTTTGATCAGATTTAGGCTGCCGAGTTCGACCTCGTCGGCGCCATCGATCGTCATATCGAGCCGTTGGTACTCGGCAAAGGTCGCGATCGGAATACCAAGCCCGCGCGCCTGCGCCGCGGTCCTCTCGGAGGTCGGGATGCCGACGACCCGCAGCCCGGCCGCGACCCGCGCCGCCAGCCCCTCGACGACAAAGGCGGCGGTCGATCCAGTCCCGAGACCGAGGACCATGCCGTCCTCGACCTCTTCGATCGCGCGCAGCGCCGCCGCGCGCTTCAGCTCGTCGCGATCGACGATCATCGATCAGGCTGCGCCTGGGCGTCGACGAACCACACCAGCTCACCGGCTGGGTGCAGCCGCGCTGCCGGGAGTTCCCGGTCCCCGGCCAGCACCCGCGTCAAGGGCTCGCGTTTATCCGCGCCCGCCACCAGAAACGCCGTATGCCTGGCGCTTTCGAGCGGCGGATAGGTCAAGGTGATCCGCACTTCGGGCTTGGCGCCGACAACCTCGGCCACCCAGCGCTGCCGCTCTTCCAGAACTTTCGTGCCCGGGAACAACGATGCGGTGTGACCGTCCGGGCCGAGGCCCAGCAATTCCACATCGAACAGCGGCCGCGCCGGGTCGAGCGTCTCGGCGCCGTAATACGATTTGAGCACGCGTTCATAAGCCCGCGCGGCCTCGGCCGGATCGCCCGATCGTCGCGATGCCGTGGATGTTCTGCGCCGGCGCCGGCACATGCGCCAGCATCGCCTCCCGCGCCATCCGGTAATTGCTGTCCGGATGGTCCCACGGGACAAACCGCTCGTCGCCCCAGAACCAGTGCACCCGGTCCCATGGCATCGCCTCGCGATAGGGAGCGCCGGCCAGCAGCTGATACAGGCGACGCGGGGTCGAGCCGCCGGAGAGGCAAATCGCGAAGCGGCCACGGCTGCCCGAAGCAAGATCGGTGATCAGGCGTGCGGCCCGATGCGCCAGTTCCTCCAGATCCGCCACCGCCTCGATGCGGGTTTCGGTCGGCATCGGCATTCCTCAGGATCTTATAGCCGAGTTGCGGATCGCGGCGATGGCGCGGGCATAATCCGGTGCATGGAACACGGCCGAGCCGGCGACGATCGCGTTGGCGCCGGCCTCGATCGCCCGCCAGGCGTTATCGCCGCTCAACCCGCCATCGACCTCGATCACCGGGTCGAGCCCGCGCTCGTCGCACAGGCGGCGCAGCGCCGCGATCTTCGGCAGCATCTCGGGCAGGAACTCCTGTCCGCCAAAACCGGGATTGACGGTCATGATCAGCACGATCTGCAAAGATGCAGCACATATTCGATCTGCGACAACGGCGTCGCCGGGTTCAGCACCACCCCCGCGGATTTTCCGATGACTGCGGATATGCGACAAGGTGCGGTGCAGATGGATCGTCGCGCCGGGCTCGCAATGGACGAGCAGATGATCGGCGCCGGCCTTGGCGAAATCGTCGAGGTAATGCTCGGGCTCGACGATCATCAGATGGACATCGACCGGTTTTGCCGTGGCCTTGCGCACGGCGGCGACGACGACCGGGCCGATCGTGATGTTGGGGACGAACCGCCCGTCCATCACATCGACATGAATCCAGTCGCCGCCGGCGCGGTCGACCGCCCGCACCTCGTCGGCGAGCCGGCCGAAATCGGCCGACAGGATCGAAGGCGCGACGATGACCGGGCGGGACATTTTCAGGCCGAGCTCTTGGTTTTTGGCGAGACGTCGTCGAGCGGCCGCCACTGCCGGCCGCTGCGCCACAACAGGTTTTCGGCGCCGTCGGGACCGGCGCTGCCAGACGGGTAAAGTTCCAGCGGCACCGTCTTGTCCTCCGCCCACAAATCGAGGATCGGCTGCACCACCTCCCATCCAGCCTCGACGCCGTCCGCCCGGTTGAACAGGATCGCCTCGCCGATCATGCAGTCGTAAACCAGGGTTTCATAGCCGGTGCTCGGCTCGGTGTGAAAATAGTCGCTTGTAGCGGAAATCCATTCTGACCTTGCCGAGCTCGATCCGCGGACCGGGGATCTTCGCGCCGAATTGCAGCGCGACACTCTCGTCGGGCTGGATCTGCAGGATCAGCACGTTGGGGGTCAGAATGTCGACCGGGGTGTCGCGGAACAACGCAAACGGCGGCTGCTTGAAATGGATCGCGATCTCGGTCGTGCGACGCGTCAGCCTTTTTCCGGTGCGCAAATAGAACGGCACACCTGCCCACCGCCAATTCTCGATGCCGAGCCGCAAGGCGACATAGGTCTCGGTCATGCTGTCGGGCTTGACCCCCGGCTCCTGCCGATAGGCTTGAACCGCTGAGCCATTCATGGACCCGGCGGCGTATTGCCCGCGGATGACATTGCGCCGGACGGCTTCGTCATCGAGGGGCTGCACCGCTTCGAGGACTTTGGTCTTCTCGTTGCGCACCGCGTCGGCGGCGAACGAGTTCGGCGATTCCATCGCCGTCAGACTCAACAGCTGGAACACATGGTTCGGCACCATGTCACGCAAGCGCGCCGGTGACCTCGTAGAAATTGGCGCGGCGCTCGACCCCGACGGTTTCGGCGGCCGTAATCTGCACGTGATCGATATGGTCGCGGTTCCACAACGGCTCGAAGATCGCGTTCGAAAACCGCAGCGCCATGATGTTCTGGACCGTCTCCTTGCCGAGGAAATGGTCCATGCGGAAGATTTGCGGCTCGTCCAATACCTTGAGGATGCGGGCGTTGAGCGCCTTGGCGGTGGCAAGATCGCGGCCAAACGGCTTTTCGATGATGACCCGACGCCAACTGCCGTTCTTCTCCTCAGCCAATCCGGCGGCGCCGAGGCGCTCGACGATCGTGCCGAACAATTGCTCGGCGACGGCGAGGTAGAACAGGACATTGCCGCCGGTCTTGGATTCCCCCTCGATCTTTTTGAGCAGATCCGCAAGCTTGCTGTAGGTGTCGGGGGTGGTGAAATCGCCGGCGAAATGGGTGATGCGACTGGCGATCAAATCCCATGTCTTGGCATCGAACGGCTCGCTGTCGCCGCCGGAGCCGGTGTCCGAGACAAAGCTTTTGACGCCCTCGGCCAGATAGTCGCGAAAGGCGTCGGCGGGCTTGGGCGTGCGGTCGGCGGCGACGATCGCAAAATTGTCGGACAGCAGCTTGTCCTTGGCGAGATTGTAAAGGGCCGGCATCAGCAGGCGCTTGGTCAGATCGCCGCCGGCGCCAAAGATCACCATCGTGCAGGGCGGCGCCTGGGGGGCGCGCTGCGCCGTGCTCTTCTCCTTTGCCTCGACCTGAGCGTCCATGGTTCAGTCCTTTACGATGGTACCCGGTTCCTGATGGCCGCCGAATTCGTTGCGCATGGCCGACAGGATGCGCTCGGCAAAGGTGTGGTCCTGGCGCGAGCGGAAGCGGGTATAGAGCGCCGAGGACAAGACCTCGGCCGGCACCGCCTCCTCGATCGCCGCCTGGATAGTCCACCGGCCCTCGCCCAAATCCGCGACCTGCCCGGTAAATTTGGAGAGCTCGGGATCTTTTGCCAGCGAGATCGCGGTCAGATCGAGCAGCCACGACGCAATCACGCTGCCCCGCCGCCATACCTCGGCAATGTCGGGGAGGTCGAGCTTGTAGCGCCGGTTTTCCGGGACTGCCGGAATATTGACGTTGCGCAATATGTCGAAGCCTTCGGCATAGGCCTGCATGACCCCGTATTCGATGCCGTTGTGCACCATCTTGACAAAATGCCCGGCGCCGACCGGACCGCAATGGAGATAGCCTTCCTCGGCCCGCGGATCGAGGCCTTTACGCCCGGGGGTCCGGTCGATGTTCCCCATTCCGGGCGCCAGGGTCTTCAAGATCGGGTCGAGATGATCGACCACCGCCTTGTCGCCGCCGATCATCATGCAATAGCCGCGCTCGAAGCCCCACACGCCGCCGCTGGTCCCGACATCGACAAAGTGGATGCCCTTGGGTTTTAGCTGCTCGGCGTGACGAATGTCGTCCTGATAAAAGGAATTGCCGCCGTCAATGACGATGTCGCCCTTGGCGAGCAGACCACTGAGTTCGGTAATCGTCGCATCGGTGATCTGGCCCGCCGGCAGCATGACCCACACCGCCCGCGGCGCCTCTAGCTGCTTGACGAAGTCAGCAAGATCCTTGCTGGGCGCCGCACCCTCACCGGCAAACTCCCGCACGGTATCCATGCTCTTGTCGTAGACGACGCAGCTGTGGCCGTTTTTCATCAACCGCCGCACGATGTTGCCGCCCATGCGGCCCAAACCGATCATTCCGAGTTGCATCTAAATTCTCCTGCTGATGGGCTGCGTGCGCCGGTTCACGACAAGGCCTGTTCGATGGCGACCCCGAGCGCGCTGAGACCTGCTTCGAGGCCGCCCGAGATGTGGACGCGCAATGCGCGCCGTCCGCGCTCGGCCAGGACCTCGAAATCGCCGCGCGCCTGCGCCGCCTTGACGACGCCAAAGGTGTATTTCTGACCGGGCACCGGTAGGTCCGCGGGGTCGTCGCACGTAATCTGCAGAAACACGCCGCTGTTCGGGCCGCCCTTATACGCCTGGCCGGTCGAATGCAGAAAACGCGGGCCAAAGCCGAGACAGGTCGCCGCTTTGGTGCGGTCGCGGATCGTGCGGCGCCAGCGCTGCAAGGTCTCGGTGTGGGCGGGGTTGCGCTCGATATAGGCGAGGAGCGCGACATAGTCGCCGGCGCCGATGCGGGCGAAATGGGCTTTCAGGCCTGCAGTCGGGCTGGTCGCGGCGGGCGCCAGCGCGGCCTCGTTCTTCGGATCGGCGAACAACTTGAAGCCGGCCCCGTCGTAGAACGGTTTTTCCTCGGGCAGGGATCCGGTTTTTTCATAGGCGGCTGTCAGATCGCGGGTCTTGACCTTGCTCGCCTCGACATCGGGCTGGTCGAACGGGTTGATGCCGATGATCGAGCCGGCGACCGCGGTCGCCATCTCCCAACGGAAGAATTCCTGGCCGAGCTGCATCGGGTCGGAAACCACGATCCGGACCACTGGATGCCCCGCTGCTTCGAGTGCGGCGACCGCGCGCTCCTGATCGGCATCCTGATCGGCGGCGAGCCGCAGATAGGCGAATACCCGGTCATTGCCGTAGACCGCAGGTGCGCCCAACGGCTCAGCATCGAACGGGACGATCCCCTTGCCGAGCTTGCCGGTCGACTCGGCGAGCAATTGTTCAAGCCAGGCGCCGAAATCGGCGATGCCCCGAGAAGCGATGATCGTCGCCTTGTCGCGGCCGTGGCGCTGACAGACCCCGAGGACAGCACCGAGGATCACCCCGGGGTTCTCGACCGGCGGCGCGCTCGGTGCGCACGAGCGCGCCATCTCGGCCGTACTTTCGAGAAAGGCGCGGGGATCGACGCCGATCGACGCCGCCGGCACCATGCCGAAATTCGACAACACCGAATAGCGCCCGCCGATGCTCGACAGCCCATGGAAGATATGCCGGAACCCCTCGGTCCGCGCCGCCTTTTCCAGTGACGAGCCGGGATCGGTGATCGCGACAAAGCGCTTGGGCGCCTCTGCCGCGCCGACCGCCGCCTTCGCCCGCTCGAAGAAATATTGCTTGAAGATGTTGGGTTCGAGCGTGCTGCCGGATTTGCTCGACACGATGAAGAGGGTATGGGCGGGATCGATCAGGCTCTCGAAATGCCTGATCTGCGCCGGGTCGGTCGAATCGAGCACGTGCAATGCCGGGAAGCCGGGTTTCGCCCCGAAGGTTGCGCCAAACACTTCGGGGCCGAGGCTCGAACCGCCCATCCCGAGCAGCAGCACATCGCGGAAACCGGCATGTCTGACGTCCGCGGCGAAATCCTGCAGATCGGCGACAGCATTGAGCTGCTGATCGACGACCGTCAGCCAGCCCACCCATTTCGCTTCGTCGGTTTCGGTCCACAGCGAGGCGTCGCCGGCCCACAGCCGCCGCACCTTGCCTTCGCGGCGCCACTCCTCGAGCGTATCCTGGACCTCCTTGTCGAGCGATGCGGGCAGCTTGCAGCTCATCGCGTCGAGCTTGGGACCGAGCACGGCGCGGCGCTTTTTCTGAACCGCGGCATAGAGCTGGTCGGCCGCGTCAGCGAATTGCCGCACGCCGTCCTCGACGAGCTTTGCCGTCACCGCCTCGATCGAAATCCCGGCGCCGGGCAGCGCCGCCATCACCGTCTTGGCGCTCTCGATGTCCTCTTCGAGGCTCGGCCTTGGACGGCCATGGTCGCGATAGGCGTCCATGGTCGCCGGCGGGATCGTGTTGACCGTGTCAGCGCCGATCAGCTCGTCGACATAGAGCACGTCGCTATAGGCCTTGTTCTTGGTCCCGGTGCTGGCCCACAGCAGCCGCTGGCTCTGCGCCCCTTGCTGGGCCAAACGCTGCCAGCGTTCGTCGCCATAGATTTTGTGATAGAGCTGGTAGGCGAGTTTGGCGTTGGCGATCGCGACCTTGCCCTTCAGCCGTTCCAACCGCATCTTCCCGGCCGGGTCGGCGGCCGCGGCGATGCGCTGATCGAGCGCCCCGTCGACGAGGGTGTCGATGCGGCTGACGAAAAAGCTGGCGACACTCGCCACCTTGTGCGGATCGCCGCCCTTTCTGGCAAAGGCTTCGAGACCGGAGACATAGGCGTCGGCGACCTCGGCATAGACCTCCTGCGAAAACAACAGGGTGACGTTGATGTTGATGCCTTCGCCGATCAGGGTGCGGATCGCCGGAATGCCGGCTTTGGTGCCGGGAACCTTGACCATCAAATTCTCGCGACCGACCTCGCGCCACAGCCGGCGCGCTTCCTCGATCGTCTCGTGGGTCTTCATCGCCAGATAGGGCGAGACTTCGAGGCTGATAAAACCGTCGCGCCCCTGAGTCTGGTGATAAACCGGGCGTAGCGCGTCGGCCCCTTCCTGGATGTCGCGGACCGCAAGCTCCTCGAACAGCGCGCCGGGGTCGAGATCGCCATCGGCCTGGGCCGCGGCAATCAGCTCGTCGTAATCATCGCCGTGGCCGATCGCTTTTTCGAAGATCGACGGGTTCGAGGTGACCCCGCGAAGCCCGTCATCGGCGATCAGGCGGGTCAAGGCGCCGGTGCGCAGCAATTCGCGGCTGACGAAATCGAGCCATACCGACTGGCCGAATTCGTTGAGTGTTCTCAGCGGATTGGGCATCGCCATTACTCCTTGCGGGCGAGCTGCTCCTTGGCAGCCGCATAGACGTGTTCGGGGGTAAACCCAAATTTGACGAGCAGCTCCTTCAGCGGCGCCGAGGCCCCGAAGGTCTTCATCCCGATGATCGTGCCGCGCAACCCGGTATAGCGCTCCCAGCCGAGGGTGGAGGCCTGCTCGACCGCGACTCGGCGGGTCACCGCGGGAGGCAGCACCGCAGCCCGGTAAGCCGCGTCCTGGTGCTCGAACAATTCCCAGGACGGCATGCTGACGACCCGAGCCTTGACCCCTTCGGCCGCGAGCTTTTCATAGACGTCGATGCAAAGCGAGACCTCGCTGCCGGTGCCAATCAGGATCACATCGGGCTCGGCGCCGCCGGCATCGGCCAGCACATAGGCGCCGCGCCGGAGGCCGCTCGCCGCGGCATAGCGCGTGCGATCAAAAGTTGGCACGCTCTGTCGGCTCAGGATCAGGCACGCCGGCTCGTGTTTGAGCCCGAGGATCACCCGCCAGGCCTCGGCCACCTCGTTGGCATCGGCCGGGCGCAATACGAGCATCCCCGGGATGCCGCGCAGCCCTGCCAACTGCTCGACCGGCTGATGGGTCGGGCCATCCTCGCCGACCCCTATCGAATCGTGAGTAAACACATAAACGACCGGAAGCTCCATAATCGCGCTGAGCCGGATCGGCGGCTTCATGTAATCGGAGAAAATCAGATAGCCCGAACCGAACGGCCGCAGCTTCGATAATGCCAGACCGTTGCAGATGGACCCCATGACGTGCTCGCGTACCCCGAAATGAAAATTGCGGCCGGTATAGTCATCGGCTTCGAAATCGCCGGCGCCTTCGAAAGTGAGTCGTGTCTTCGTCGACGGCGCGAGATCGGCAGCACCGCCGAGTAGCCACGGCAGACGCGGGGCAATCGCGTTCATCATGTGACCAGTAGCGTCGCGGGTGGCCATGCCCTTGGGATCGGCCGGAAAGACCGGGATGTTTCGGTCCCAGCCCTCGGGAAGATCGCGCCGCTGCATCCGCTCGCACTCGTCGGCGAGATCGGGGTGTTCAGCTCGATAGCGCTCGAACAACGCCAGCCATTCCGCCCGGAGTTTCTTGCCGCGAGCACCAAACTTGCTTGCGAAATGTTCGTATACGCCGTTCGGCACCAGAAATTTCGCGTTTTCCGGCCAGCCATAGGAGCGCTTGGTCAGCTTAACCTCTTCCTCACCCAAGGGTTCGCCGTGCACCGCCGAGGTGTCCTGTTTATGCGGTGCACCGTAACCAATATGGCTCGCGACGATGATCAGGTTCGGGCGATCGTTTACCCGCTTGGCGATGGCAATCGCCTCGGCGAGCCGCTCGCGATCATTCGCGTCGCTGACCCGCTGTACGTGCCAGCCATAGGCAAGAAACCGCCCCGCGACATCCTCGGTGAAAGTGAGGGCGGTGTTGCCTTCGATCGTGATGTGGTTGCTGTCGTAGATCCAGTAGAGATTGCCGAGCCGGAGGTGGCCGGCGAGCGACGCGGCTTCGCTCGCCACACCCTCCATCATGCAGCCGTCACCGCACAGCGCAAACACATCATAGTCGAACAGCGTAAAGCCGGGTTTGTTGTAACGCTTCGCAAGCCATTGAGCGGCGATCGCCATGCCGACGCTGGTCGCGACCCCTTGGCCGAGCGGTCCCGTCGTCGTTTCGACCCCCGCGGTCAAGTGATATTCGGGGTGCCCCGCACACTTGCTGCCGAGCTGGCGGAAGCGCTCGAAGGTCTTCATGCCGATGATCGTGCCTCGCAAGCCGGTATAGCGCTCCCAGCCGAGGGTGGAGGCCTGCTCGACCGCGACGCGGCGCGTCACGGCGGGAGGCAGCACCGCAGCCGATAGGCCGCGTCCTGCTGCTCGAACAATTCCCAGGAGGGCATGCTGACGACCCGCGCCTTGACCCCTTCGGACGCGAGCTTTTCATAGACGTCGACGCACAGCGAAACTTCGCTGCCGGTGGCGATCAAGATCACTTCGGGCTCGGCCGCCGCCGTATCGGCGAGCACGTAGCCGCCGCGCTTGAGCCCGCTCGCCGCGGCATAGCGGCTGCGATCAAGGGTCGGCACACTCTGCCGGCTCAGGATCAGGCAGGCCGGCTGGTGCTTGAGCTCGAAGAACGAGCCGCCAGGCCTCGGCGACCTCGTTGGCATCGGCCGGGCGCAGCACGATCAGTCCCGGGATGCCGCGCAACCCGACCAACTGCTCGACCGGCTGATGGGTCGGGCCATCCTCGCCGACCCCGATCGAATCGTGAGTAAACACATAAATGACCGGCAGCTCCATAATCGCGCTGAGCCGGATCGGCGGCTTCATGTAATCGGAGAAAATCAGAAAGCCCGAACCGAACGGCCGCAACTTCGACAATGCCAGACCGTTGCAGATGGACCCCATGACGTGCTCGCGTATCCCGAAATGAAAATTGCGGCCGCTATAGTCATCGGCTTCGAAATCGCCGGCGCCTTCGAAAGTGAGTCGTGTCTTGGTCGACGGCGCGAGATCGGCAGCACCGCCGAGCAGCCACGGCAGACGCGGGGCAATCGCGTTCAGCACCTGTGACCGAGTAGCGTCGCGGGTGGCCATGCCCTTGGGATCGGCCGGAAAGACCGGGATGTTTCGGTCCCAGCCCTCGGGAAGATCGCGCCGCTGCATCCGCTCGCACTCGTCGGCGAGATCGGGGTGTTCAGCTCGATAGCGCTCGAACAACGCCAGCCATTCCGCCCGGAGTTTCTTGCCGCGAGCACCAAACTTGCTTGCGAAATGTTCGTATACGCCGTTCGGCACCAGAAATTTCGCGTTTTCCGGCCAGCCATAGGAGCGCTTGGTCAGCTTAACCTCTTCCTCACCCAAGGGTTCGCCATGCACCGCCGAGGTGTCCTGTTTATGCGGTGCACCGTAACCAATATGGCTCGCGACGATGATCAGGTTCGGGCGATCGTTTACCCGCTTGGCGATGGCAATCGCCTCGGCGAGCCGCTCGCGATCATTCGCGTCGCTGACCCGCTGTACGTGCCAGCCATAGGCAAGAAACCGCCCCGCGACATCCTCGGTGAAAGTGAGGGCGGTGTTGCCTTCGATCGTGATGTGGTTGCTGTCGTAGATCCAGTAGAGATTGCCGAGCCGGAGGTGGCCGGCGAGCGACGCGGCTTCGCTCGCCACACCCTCCATCATGCAGCCGTCACCGCACAGCGCAAACACATCATAGTCGAACAGCGTAAAGCCGGGTTTGTTGTAACGCTTCGCAAGCCATTGAGCGGCGATCGCCATGCCGACGCTGGTCGCGACCCCTTGGCCGAGCGGTCCCGTCGTCGTTTCGACCCCCGCGGTCAAGTGATATTCGGGGTGCCCCGCACACTTGCTGCCGAGCTGGCGGAAGCGCTCGAGGTCCTCGAGCGATACCGAGGGCGTGCCGAGCCGCTCATATTTCTCATCGACCGAGGTGACGCCGGTCAGATGCAGCAGCGAGTAGAGCAACGTCGAGGCATGCCCCGACGACAATACAAACCGGTCTCGGTTGGGCCAGATCGGGTCGGCGGGGTCAAAGCGCAGGAAATCCTGCCACAAGGTGTAGACAACCGGCGCCATCGCCATCGGTGTCCCGGGATGGCCGGAATTGGCCTGCTGCACAGCGTCGATGCACAGAGTGCGGATGGTGTTGACGCAAAGATCGTCGATCGACACTGAGGGCGCCATCTTCATCTCCCCGCTACCCTGCTAACGCGGCTTATATGGGTCGCGTTGCATGGAGTGCCGCAGCGATTTGTCCGACGATCCGGTCGACGGGCTGTCCGATAGCGACAGTGATCGGGTTCTCGTCCGGGCCTGGTGGTTCAAGCGCCGCGAACTGGCTGTCAAGCAGGTTCGCCGGCATGAAATGACCGCGGCGGGCAGCGAGACGTCCTGCGATCAATTCGCGGGGCCCATCGAGATAAACCAGCCGCACCCACGAGCGGTCACCGATGATCCGCCGGCGATATTGGCGCTTCAGCGCCGAGCAGGTGATAACGCCGCCGATGCCGCGCGCCTGCCACAGGTCGATTACCCCGGCGATAGCGGCAAGCCAGGGCGCCCGGTCAGAATCGGTCAGCGGATGCCCGCTTTGCATCTTTGCCACGTTCTCCGGCGGGTGAAGCCGATCTCCCTCCGCGAATTCCCAATGGAGCCGTTCCGCCAGACGCTCCCCGACCGTCGTCTTACCGGCGCCCGAAACGCCCATGACCACGGCGCTTAACGGGTCGTTACGGCTCTGCTGCACGTTCGGCCGTCCCCGCTTTGCGGCGTCACTATAAATCGGGGGTATCCGCCGGTCGACCCGATATTGATGAAGATAACGCGACAGCCGGAACCTGCCAAAACGATGCGCCTGACCTGACGGATCTGCTTTCACAAACCTTAAACACAGGATTTAAAATGCCTCGGAGCGCGGTCCGGCTCAGCGCCGATCGGCCAGGCTGGCGCGGAACAGCGTCGGCCCGCTCGGACCTGTGCCGATGGAGCCGCCTAGCGGCTCGAGCGTGACCACCAGCATGCCGGGACCCGAGAGCATCCGTGAGTTGGCCGGCGTCTCGGGGATCTCCCTGCGCCCGGATTGGGGCAGCAGACCCAGCGGGCGCGGCGTACCGGCGCCCCGCGGCGGCTCGAGCCACAGCTGATAGTCATGACCGGACGGGACCGGCGGCGGATGCAGGCTGTCTATGGCGATCAGATGGGCGTCGCCGGCGAGGCGGATCGTCCACAGGGGACGCTGGGCGCCGTCCCGCACCACGGCGATGACCGGCAGCGCCGAAAAATCGGGCGGCGGGCGGCCGATCAGCGCCGCGACGAGCAGAGCCGCCGCGATGACGGCGATCCCGGCGGCGAGCGACCGCCAGAACGCAACCTCGTCCCACGGGAGGGTAATTCCGGAGAAGCGGGAGGTCAGGCCCATGACATTACCGCCGCCCCTTGGCCTTGATCGGCGTCACCAGCACACGATGGACCCTGCGGCCGTCCATCTCGACGACCTCGAAGCGGTGGCTGTCGGCGGCAACCCGGTCGGCGACCATCGGCACGCGATTGAGGCGCGCCATCAGATAAC
Source organism: uncultured Alphaproteobacteria bacterium (assembly GCA_963785565.1). Lineage (GTDB taxonomy): Bacteria > Pseudomonadota > Alphaproteobacteria > ATCC43930 > CGMCC-115725 > AP-15. The sequence goes on from CAWAVV010000046.1 coordinate 43,838, forward strand.
CGCCGAGAGTATGAAAATCCGCGTCCTCGCCGGGCAGGCGCGATATGCCGAGCACCTGCTTCAGCTCGTCGAGCCCGACCATGCCGTCGATCAGCAAGGTTCCGTCCTCGCGGCGCACGACCTGCCGATCGGCGTCGATGTCTCCGACCAGCGCTTCGAGCATGTCGTTGAGCGCGACCAGCCCTTCGAGGTCGCCGTATTCGTCGACCACCAGCGCCATCGGCTCGCCCGAACTTTTGAACACTTCGAGGGCGCGCAGCACGGTGACCGTATTCGGCAGATAGAGCGGCGGCCGCATCGCCGCCCGGATATCAAAGGGCTGTCCGGCAAGGCAAGCGGCCAGCAAGTCCTTGGCGCGGGCGATGCCGATTACCTGTTGCGTGCCGCCCTGCACGACCGGAAACCGGGAATGAGCGCTGTCGCGGATGTTGCGCCGGTTTTCTTCGGCGGGGTCGTCGAGATCGAGCCATTCGATCTGGGTCCGCGGCGTCATCACCGCGCTGATCCGCCGGTCGCCGAGGCGCAGCGCCATCTCCACGATCGCGGTCTCGGCTTGCGGGATATGGCCGGTCGCCGCACCCTCGCGCAGCATAAAGCTGATCTCTTCGTCGGTCACTGGGGGCGCGCCCTCTCCGCGCAGCGGCAACAGGCGCAGCACCAGATCGGTCGAAGCGCTCAGGAACCATTCGATCGGCGCTCCCGCCCGCGCTATCCCCCGCATCAGCCGCGCCAATGCGATGGCGATCCGCTCGGGATGAGCGAGGGCGATGCGTTTCGGCACCAGCTCGCCGACGATCAGCGACAGATACGAGATCCCGATCACCACGATCGCCATGCTGATCGCGTGCGCGTAACGCGCGACAAAACCGGAACCGCCTTCGAGCACGTTCTGCAGATGGTCGCCGAGGGTGGCCTGGCCGAACGTGCCCGACAACACGGCGATCACGGTGATCCCGATCTGGACCGTCGACAGTAGCCGTGAGGGGTCCGATTTCAGCTCGAGCGCTGCCTGCGCGCCGAGATTGCCGGCCTCGTTGAGCCCCCGCAGGCGGGCCACGCGCGCCGACACCAGCGCGATCTCGGCCATCGAAAAAAAGCCGTTCAGCAACACCAGCAGCAGGACGACCGTGATCGGCACTATCAGCATCGCAGTCGCCCCTTGGGATCACGGGACGAGCCAGGCGCGTCGCCGCCGGCTACGGGTCAAACAGCGAGATCGCCCCCACAAAAAGCTGGCTTGGGGCGCGCAGCTCTCCACCGGCAGGCCGTGCCCGGCGGCGAAACTTCGGCCGGCGGATCACCACGATCTGCCGGCATCGCAGCCGTATTCAGCGCGAGTAGTATTCGACGACGAGATTGGGCTCCATCGTTACCGGATAGGGCACATCGCCGGGCTTGGGCGCGCGGACGAAGCGGCCCTTCATGCGGTCGTGGTCGATCTCGACATAATCGGGAACGTCCCGCTCGCCCGATTTCGCCGCCTCGAGCACGAGCGCCATCGCCTTGGCCTTGGCGCCGAGCTCGATTTCGTCGCCATCGCGGACCAGATAGGACGGGATCGTCACCCGCCGGCTGTTGACCCGGACATGCCCGTGATTGACCAACTGGCGCGCGGCAAACGGTGTCGGCACCAGCTTCATGCGATAGACGACCGCGTCGAGCCGGCGCTCGAGCAGCTCGACCAGATTGTCGCCGGTGTCGCCGCGGCGGCGCACTGCTTCCTCATAGAGCCGGCGGAACTGACGCTCGCCGAGATTGGCGTAGTAGCCCTTCAGCTTTTGCTTGGCGGCCAGCTGCGTGCCAAAATCCGACGGCTTCTTGCGCCGCTGGCCGTGCTGGCCGGGGCCGTATTCGCGGCGATTGAGCGGGCTTTTGGGCCGGCCCCACAGGTTGACGCCGAGACGGCGGTTGATCTTGTATTTCGGTTCCTGACGCTTGCTGCTCATTAGATAAAGGTCCGCTTTGTATTGCTGTTGTCCCGAGAGGCCGGCCGCGCTCGAAAGGCGGATCGCGCGATGCGCATGCTCAAGAATGGCGGAAGGATATGGCCAGCACGGGCCCAAGTCAAATTGGCACCGACCGAAGATGGCCCGATTATCGGCGGTCTTCCACCGCCGCTACCCGATCCTCGGCGGCGCGCAGCCGATCGACGATCCGAGCATTCTGCGCGACCATCGTCGTAATCTGTTCAAGCACCCTGATCAGCGTCTCTTCGTGGCGCAGTACGATCGCCGTCAGCACCTTCATGTCATCCTGCAGGCTTCCTACCTCGGTCGTCAATCGCTGCAAGGCCCCTCCGATATAGGCCAAATCGACGATATCGCGGCGTTCTTCGCTCATCGTCCGAAAATGACGCTCGGGGAATGAGAGGTCAATCCGCGACACGCCACGTGTCCGGGTTTTCCACGCCCCCGCTGATATCGAAGCGGAGGAATAACACGGATGATCGAATACAAGGCTACTTCGGAACCGTCGAAGTCGACAATGGAACTTTCCTGGGTCGTGTCGCCGGGCTGCGTGACGTCATTACCCCGCTGTTCGCCGTCCCGGCGCAGGCCCGGATCCAGGTCGGCCATAGGCGCCGGCCTTCGCCGGTGTGACCGAAATGGCGGGATCTCTCGGCGACCAAAGATTTTTCCGCTTGGGCATTCGCCTACTCAGCAGCCGCCGCGGCGCGGTTGGCTCGCTTGCGGTCGTTCGGATCGAGCAGCCGTTTCCTGAAGCGGATCGATTTCGGGGTGACCTCGACCAGTTCGTCATCGCCGACATAGGCGATCGCCTGTTCGAGGCTCATGATCTGCGGCGGGGTCAGCCGCACCGCCTCATCCTTGGCCGTGGTGCGGATGTTGGTCAGCTGCTTGCCCTTGGCCGGGTTGACGTCGAGGTCGTTGCCGCGAGTGTGGGCGCCGATGATCATCCCCTCATAGATCTGCTCCCCCGGGTCGATGAACATCGGCCCGCGCTCTTCGAGGTTCCACAACGCATAGGCGATCGCGACCCCGTTGGCGGTCGATACCAGGACGCCGTTGCGCCTGCCCTCGATCGCTCCCTTGTGCGGCGCGTAGCCGTGGAACAGCCGGCTCATCACCCCGGTGCCGCGAGTATCGGTTAGAAACTCGCCCTGATAGCCGATCAGCCCACGGGTTGGCCCGAAAAAGCTAAGCCGCAATTTGCCGCCGCCCGAAGGCCGCATCTCCTGCATCTCGGCCTTGCGGCGGCTCATCTTGTCGACGACGATGCCGGCAAATTCCTGGTCGACGTCGACCACGACCTCCTCGATCGGCTCCAGCCGTTGGCGCGTCGCCGGGTCGGTCTTGAACAAGACCCGCGGGCGCGAGATCGACATCTCGTAGCCCTCGCGCCGCATCGTCTCGATCAGGACGCCGAGCTGCAATTCGCCGCGGCCGGCGACCTCGAACGCATCCTTCTGCGAACTTTGGGTTACTTGGATCGCGACATTGCCCTCCGCCTCGCGAAACAGACGCTCGCCGATCATCCGCGAGGTGACCTTCGTCCCCTCGCGACCGGCGAGCGGGCTGTCGTTGACCGAAAAGGTCATCGCCAGGGTCGGCGGGTCGATCGGATCCGCGGGAAGCGGCGTCACGACCTCCGGGGCGCAGATCGTGTCGGCGACGGTGGTCTGCGTCAGTCCGGCGACGGCGATGATGTCGCCGGCTTGGGCCTCTTCGATAGGGCGCCGGTCGAGGCCACGAAACGCCTGCAATTTGGTCAGCCGCGCCTGCTCGATGATACGGCCGTCGCGGGCCAGCGACTTGACCGGCATGTTGAGCCGCGCCACGCCCGAATGGATAAGCCCGGTCAGCACCCGACCGAGATAGGGGTCGTAGTCCAAGGTCGTCGCCAGCATCGAAAATGGCGCGTCGGGATCGGCCTTGGGCGCCGGCACATGCGCCAGGATCAGTTCGAACAACGGCGCCAGATCGCGGCGCGGGGAAGCGAGATCGTTCACCGCCCAGCCGCTGCGCCCGGAGGCAAAAACCGTCGGGAAATCGAGCTGCGCCTCGCTCGCGTCGAGCACCGCGAACAGGTCGAAGATCTCGTTGTGGACCACGCCGGCGCGGGCGTCGGGCCGGTCTACCTTGTTGATCACGACGATCGGGCGCAGGCCTTGGCGCAAGGCCTTGCCGAGCACGAACTTGGTCTGCGGCATCGGCCCCTCGGCGGCGTCGACCAATACCAGGACGCCGTCGACCATGCTGAGGATGCGCTCGACTTCGCCGCCGAAATCGGCATGACCCGGGGTGTCGACAATGTTGATGCGCACGTCGCGCCACAGGACCGAGGTGCATTTCGCCAGGATCGTGATGCCGCGTTCGCGCTCGAGCTCGTTCGAATCGAGCGCCCGCTCGGCCACCTGCTGATTGGCGCGAAAGGCGCCTGATTGGCGCAGCATCGCGTCGACCAGGGTGGTCTTGCCATGGTCGACATGAGCAATGATGGCGATGTTGCGGATATCCATACGGAAACCTGCCGGCTCCACGGCCGGCGGCCAAGGCGATGGAATGAGGATCAGACCAAGACCGGCCTCGGCAACGAGACGCGACAGAGCGGTCTCGGGACGGGCGCCGACATGGCTGATGATTTCGGCAGCGCACAAACTGCCGATCTTGCCGCAGGTGGGGAGCGGCAGACCGTGGGTCAAGCCATAGAGAAAACCGCTGGCGTAGAGATCGCCCGCTCCGGTGGTGTCGACGACCCGTGCGACCGGCGCCGCCGCGACCCGATGCTCCGCTCCGTTGGCAAGATGACGCTGCCGGCGGCGCTGCGGGTCAGGGCCGCGATCGCCACATGACCACGCACCGCCGCAGCCGCTGCGGCAAAATCCGCGGTCTCGTAAAGCGAGCAGATCTCGATCTCGTTGGCGAACAGGATGTCGACATGACCGTCGACGAGATCGCGAAACGCCGCGCGATGGCGCTCGACGCAAAACGGGTCGGACAGCGACAGCGCGACCTGATGCCCGGCGGCGTGGGCGACCGCGGCGGCCTTGCGAAACGCTTGCTGCGCCAATGGCGGGTCGAACAGATAGCCTTCGAGATAGGTCACCTGAGCCGCGCCGAGGATGTCGGCGTCGATGTCGTCGGGCCCGAGCGCTACGCAGGCGCCCAAATAGGTGTTCAAGGTGCGTTGCCCGTCCGACGTGACCAGAATCAAGCAGCGCGCGGTGCCGGGGCCGCTGGTCGCCGCGGGCGTGTCGAAACGCACCCCCTGCGCGGTCAGATCATGGCGAAACACCTCGCCCAACAGATCGTCGCGCACCTTGCCGATATAGGCGCCGTTGCCGCCGAGCGAGGCGATCCCGGCCATCGTGTTGCCGGCCGACCCGCCCGAAGCCTCGATCGCCGGCCCCATCATCCGATAAAGTGCATCGGCGCGCTCGGCATCGATCAGCGCCATCGTTCCCTTGACCAGCGCCTCTTTCTCTAGAAACGCTTCATCGGCACGCGCGATCACATCGACAATCGCATTGCCGATACCGACAACATCAATATCAGCTTGCGCCATTTGCGGATGAATTACCTGAGCGAGGAGTTAAGGGCCGCGGAGTATAGGGGTGATTCGCCGGCCGGCAAGCGCTGGCGGTCGCCCCTGCCCCGATCTATGGCTCTAGGCCATTCCCACTTCGCATACGGGTTTTGCCGCAGCGGCTGACGCGGCGAACCCCTATTCCGCGGCCTCGCGGGCGGGCTCGGGGGTAGGCGTTGCGGCGGGCAGACGCGGCACGACCTCGTTGGCCATCAGGCGGATGCCTTTTTCGGCTTCCTGGTGGTCGAGAAAGCCCGAGCGTCCGATAAAGATGAAATTGGCGAAGCCGCCGACCTTGTCGTAGATGTCCATGATCTGCTTGTAGACCGTGTCGGGGTTGCCGGCGCACAGGATGCCACGCGCGATCGCCTGCTCGGCGGTGATGCCGATCAGGCTTTGGCCCGGACGCATATTGGCCTGGCCCCCTGGCCGCGGCTCGCTGCGGTAATTCTGCGCCGCGAACTCGGGCGGCGTGCGTCCCGGCAGGAATTTCGACATCTGTGGCGACTGCTTGAGGCTGGTATTCAGGAACCACAGCAATTTGCTGCCGACCCGGATGCCCTCCTCGTCGGTGTCGCCGACATAGGCGAGCGCGGCATAGGCGAAGCGGTCGGTGCCGGGCGCCGGCAGTCCGGCCTCGCGGCGCGCGGCGCGATAGGCGTCAAAGGCGCGCTTGCTGGCCTCGGGGCCGCGCAGGACCAGCGCGTTGACCATGCCGCGCCGGCCGAGCTCGGCCGAAGTCTCCGGATCGCCGGTCGCGGCCCACATCGGCGGGTGCGGGCGCTGGTAGACCGGCGGCCAGATGTTGACGTGGCGGTGGGTGAAATGCTTGCCCTCCCAGCTGAACGGGCCGTCATGCGAGGTCAAGGTCTTTTGAATAAGGTCGATCGCCTCCCAGAAGCGGTCGACGTAGCCGACCGGGTTGGCGTTGCCGGACACCATCTCGCTGTCGCCCGATTTGACGAAGCCGATGTCGAGCCGTCCGCGCGAGATCACGTCGGCGGTCGCATATTCCTCGGCGATCCGCACCGGGTCGGGGCGGATCGTGACCAGGGTGCCGAGGCTGAGGATGCGGACCTTCCTGGTCTGCCGGGCGAGTATGCCGAGGATCATCGGGCTCGCGCCGTAGAGGCTGTTGATGCCGGAATGATGCTCGATCGAGACTACGTTGACGCCGAGATCGTCGCACAACAGATGCTCGTCGAGGCATTCCTCGAACAAATCCGCACTGATCTTCGGATCGCAGTATCTGTTGGGCAGGCTGGCGCGCACCGAGGGCGCCGCATCGAGCACTTCCTGCGGCACAAAGGGATAGACGTTCTCGCAGTGATACCAGGCTCGCATCTTTTGGATCCGATTATCGGTCGAGGAAGCGGGCGACGCGCTCGACAAAAGCCGCGGGCTGCTCGATCTCGGGATGGTGGCCGGCGCGCTCGATCAGCTCGAAGCGGGAGCCGGGGATCATTCCGGCATAGGCGCGGCCGTAATCGGGGCTGACCACTCCGTCGCTCGCCCCCCACAACAACAGGGTCGGCGCATTGATCCGGCCGAGCCAACGCGGCAGCTGCGGGTCGTACATATAGGGGTGCCAGGCATAGAGACACAGCGCCTCGCGGTTGCGCGCGTGGACAACCAGCGCCTCATCCGACATCGCGTTGAAATCGGGCGCGAACGCGTCGGGGTCGTGCCAGCTGCGCCGGCGAACCTCGTCGGGCGATTTGTTGAAGATGTCGAGGATGTCCGGGGTCTCGCGGTCGCTGATCTTGATGCCGACCGGATCGACAAGGACGAGCTTGTCGAGCCGATGGCTGCATGCCGCAGCGATCTCAGCCGCGAGCCAGCCGCCGAACGAAAAGCCGATCAGGCTGACCTTGTCGCCCGGCAACGCGTCGAGAACGGCAAGGTAGAGATGGACAAGATCATAGACCGTGTCGAAATCCCGAGGCCGCGGCGAATGGCCGAACCCGGGCGAGGAGGGTGCGACGATCTCGATGTGGCGGCCGAGCAGGTCGAGAAACGGCGCCTCGGCGTCGATGGTGTCGAAGCCGTGCAGCAACAGCGCCGTCCGCCCCGCGCCGCGGCGCAGCACTTCGAGCTCGATCCCTTGCACCGTCAGCCGATCCGCGGCCGATCTCCCGCTCGCCATCGCATTCCTTCCTTGCGCCCGAGCCCTTTGGCGCGCGGGTATATAGCCTCGATCGCGCCCAGGTGGGAACCAATGTTGGGTGCGGCGAACCCGTAGATTTCCGTCGCGGCCGCGATTACCGCAAGGCGGCTTACCGTCGCGCCCAGCGTCATCGATGAGGAGCGCCCCTGGAACGCTGCCTGCGGAAGACTACATTTGCGGCGACCGGATAGCGGCTCTGCCACGCGCTACGGCGGCAGCGGCGCAGGATCATCCGGAACCGATTTCCCGACCCGTCGATGACGGGTCGTTTGCCGCGAAGGCTCCGATGATTGCGACCTCACGCCTGCACCGTTCGGCCGTCAGGGCCACTGCCGCCGCCCTGATGGCGCTCACCCTTTACGGCTGCGACAGCGCCGGAGCCGGCACCTCCGCCGCATCCCGCGATCCCGCCGATTTCAGCCTGCTGCAACAAGTCGCTCGACAAGTCCAGAAAAGCTATGTCGAGCCGGTGACCAGCGACGAGCTGACCGGAGATGCCCTGAAAGGCATGCTGACCCGGCTCGACCCGCATTCCGATTATATGGACCAGGACCAATACCAGCAGATGTCCGCGGTGACCCGCGGCGAGTTCGGCGGCATCGGCATCGAGCTGACATTGGAAGGAAAGGTGCCCGAAGTCATCGCGCCGATCGACGGCACCCCGGCCGCCAATGCCGGGATCGAACCCGGCGACCGCATCGTCAAGATCGACGGGCAGCCGACGACCGGCATGGATGTCGAGGCGATCGTCAAGCGGCTGCGCGGCTCTGCAGGCTCCAAGGTGACGCTTCAGATCGCGCGCAGCGACCGGCCGCCCTTCGATCTGACTTTGACCCGGAACATCATCCACGTCGTCTCGGTCAAGTCGGCGCTCAAGTCGGACAGGATCGGCTATGTCCGCATCACCACCTTCTCCGAGAACACGGCAGCCGAACTCGCCAACGCCATCGCCCGGCTCAAGCAGCAGGCGCAGGGCCGGCTGAACGGCCTCGTCGTCGATCTGCGTAACGATCCGGGCGGCCTGCTCGACGCCTCGGTCGATGTGACCGGCGAGTTTATCGACGGCGGCGTCGTGGTCACGACCAAGGGCCGCAACAGCGACGACGACCGCGTCTACCGCGCGCCGGTCGCCGGCGACCTGATCCAGGGGGTCCCGATCGTCGTGCTGATCAACAGCGCGACGGCTTCCGCCGCGGAAATCGTCGCCGGAGCGCTGCAGGACGATCACCGCGCGACGATCATGGGCACCCGCAGCTTCGGCAAGGGCTCAGTGCAGACGATCATCCCGCTCGACGGCGGACACGGCGCCTTGCGCTTGACGACGGCGCTCTACTACACGCCATCCGGCCGCTCGATCCAGGGCCAGGGGATCAACCCCGACGTCGTCGTCAGCCTGCCAAAGAGCGAGCAGGTGGCCAACGCCGTCCTCAGCCACGAAAGCGACCTCTACCGGGCGCTGAAGAATGCCGGCTCGCTCAACCCCGCCGCTGCCGGGGAACCGGCCGCCGCTTCGCAGAGCGGTCCCGAGACGGCCGAGCATCCGATCAAGCCGCTGATCATCGGCACCGCCAAGGACGCCCAGCTCGAAGCGGCGGTGGACTATCTGCAGCGGGCGGTGCGCCGCGACGCCGGCGCCCACCCCGGCTGATCGTAGGTCAACGGGTTGCCGCCCCGCGCAGCGGCGAGGGAAGGCGCGGGACGAGGAAGGTCCAATTGCATCACCTCCGCGGCGCGCAGGATGCGCGCTGCGGCGTCGGCGAAGATTTGGGCGCCGAGGACGATGTCGTCTTCCTTGGTGTCTTCGGACCAGTGATGGCTGATGCCGCCGAGACTGGGGATGAACATCATCCCGGCGGGCATGCGTTCGGACAGGATCGCAGCGTCATGGCCGGCCGCACTCGGCATGCGCATGTGCATGCCCGGCGCATGGTCCTCGGCCGCCGCCTCGATCAGCGCCTGAAAGCCCTTGTCCATCGGCCGCGGCTCGGTGCGCCCGATCGGCTCGATCGCGCACTGGCAGGGCCCGGCGCGGTCGGCTTCGTCCACGAGCTCGCGCAATTTCTTCTCGAACAGGTCGAGGCGCGCGGGGTCGGTATCGCGGAACTGGACCTGCATTTCGGCACGGCCGGGGACGACCGAGGGCGCGTTCGGCTCCAGCAGCATGCGGCCGATCGTCCACACCGTGCGCGGGCCGGCGATCTGGGGGAAACGGTCGTGGATGCGCGTCGCCAGCCGCACCATCGCCACCCCGGCATCCTTGCGCCGCACCATGCGCGTCGTGCCGGCATGGTTCTGTTCGCCGATCAAGGAGAGCCGGAAATTGCGGATGCCGACGATCGCCTCGACGATGCCGATGCGCAGCCCGGCTCGTGTCGAGCGTGTCGCCCTGCTCGATATGGGCTTCGAGATAGCCGATATGGCGGCCGGGTTCGAAATGTTCGCGCGGCCGGCCGGCGAACCCGGCCCGCGCCAGCGCCTCGCGCAGCGGCGTGCCGTCGTCGCGGCCTTGCGCCTGGTCGATCTCGTCCTCGCCGAGCGCGCCGATGAACGAGCGGCTGCCGAGATAGCCGCCGTAATGGCCTTCCTCGTCGGCCCAGGCGGCGACCTCGATGCCGAGCCCGGCGCAATCCGGGTCGGCGGCAAAGGCGCGGGCCAGTTCCAGCCCGTAAATCACCCCCAAGGCGCCGTCGAGCCAGCCGCCATAGGGCTGGGTCTCGCTGTGCGAGCCGACCAGCAGCCGCCGCCGCGCCCGGGGATTGCGGCCGATCACATTGCCGATGCCGTCGATCACCGGCTCGAGCCCGGCCTCGCGCAGCTTGCCGGCGAGCCAATGCCGCGACTCGACATCGACCGGCGAATAGGTCGGGCGATGGACACCGGTCTTATAGCGGCCGAATTCGGCAAGCCGACGGAGGTCGGCGACGACGCGCTGTCCGTCGATGGCCGGCATGTTGTTTGCCCTCAACCGTGGCGATCGGCCGAAGACTAGCCTAGGATCGCGGCAGACGGAAACCACTCCCGGCGCCCGGCATGCCCGATCCTCCTTCACCCGCTTCACCCCCGCCCCCCCTCACCCGCGAGCGGGGGAAGGTGGGGGCCCCGCGTGGCGCTGCTCGGCTTTTCGATCGAGTGCAACAAATTCGCGCCGGTCGCGACCAAGGCACACTTCACCGCGCGCACCTATCTCGAAGGCGATGCGATCGTCGCCGAGGCGCGCGCGCCGGCGCCGGTCATGCTGCCCGAAACACCGGGTTTCGTCGCGGCAATGGATGCCTCGGGCCCGTGGACGCCGGTCGGCATCGCGCTGGCGATGACCGAGCCCAACGGGCCGGTCGAGCATGGTTTCTTTGTCGAACTGCTCGACACGATCGAGCGCCGGCTGAAAGCGGCGTTGCCGGTCGACGCGGTCTATATCTGTTCGCACGGCGCGGCGCTGACGACCGAGGAGGACGATCCCGACGGGGTGCTGTTCGAAAGGTGCGGGAGATCGTCGGGCCCGACGTTCCGATCGCAGCGACGCTGGACCTGCATGCCAATGTTTCCGAGCGCATGGTGCGGTCGATCGACGCCTTTATCGGCTATCGCACCAACCCGCATCTCGACATGCGCGAGCGCGGCGCCGAGGCGGCCGCGGCGATCCGCGAAATGCTGGCCGGGCTCCGCCCGCAGGCGGCCTTCATCCGCCTGCCGATCGTGCCGCCGACTGTGACGTTGCTGACCGCCGCCGGCCCTTATGCCGAGATGATCGATCTCGG
>CAWAVV010000047.1:0-13011 GCA_963785565.1 uncultured Alphaproteobacteria bacterium
CTCCTCTCGGGCGCGCCATCTCTTCAAAAACATAGAAATTCAAAATAGACAGGCTCTGGCCTGACGGGTAACTCCAGGGGTAACAGCCGCCTGCCTCGAAGCTGCGGTACGGCCGACCAACCTTTTTCCGCCGGTCCGATCGGCACGGCAGCAACGGGCCCGAGACGCTCGATGAGCGCTCGCCTCGGCCGGACCGCGTCTGGAACCGCATTCCCGATGCCGTGCGCCAACGCATTATCCACTTGGCGCTGGACGAGCCGGCGCTCTCGCCACGCGAACTGGCGGTGCGCTTCACCGATGTCGCAAGCTATTTCGTCTCAGAGGATCGGTCTACCGCCTGCTGAAGGCGCTCGATCTGATCGCCCGCCCGGTCTTGATCGTGATCAAGGCCGCCGACGCGTCCACGGACAATACCACTGCGCCCAATCAGCTGTGGCAGACTGACGCGCCGCCGAGTCAGCACCGAGCTCGCCGCAGCGGATGTCCGCCCGAGCCCGGATCATTTTGCATGGTCGGCGAGCCCTTGAGCCTGATCCAATTTCGGAAACAGCCGCTCCTCGACGAGCCCGCAGATAACGTGGCCGGCGGTGATATGGATTTGCTGGATCAGCGGCGTCGTGTCGGCCGGCGCATAGAGGCAGAGATGGCAACGCGAGGCCATCTCTCCCCCGCCCCTGCCGGTAAAGCCGATGACGACCAAACCCGTGGACCGCGCCGCCTCGATCGCGCGCAGGATGTTCGGCGAGCGCCCCGAGGTCGAGATCGCGATCAGCACATCGCCGGCAACCCCAAGACCCAGCACCTGCCGTTCGAACACCCGGTCATAGCCGTAATCATTGCCGATCGCGGTCAGCACCGAGCTGTCGGTGGTGAGCGCGATGGCGGGGAGCGGAGCGCGGTCGTAATTGAGCCGGGAGAGAAACTCGCCGGCGAGGTGCTGGGCATCTCCGGCGCTGCCGCCATTGCCGGCGAACAGCACCTTCCGTCCGGCCGCGATCGCCTCGACCAGCCGATCGACGATCGCCTCGGCTGCCGCCAGGAAGGCGTCGCCATCGATCGCCGCCTGGACCGCGTCGCGAGACTGCACGAGATAATCGACGATCGAGGCTCTTACTTTACTCGTCATGAACTCAACTGGTCCGGATCTCACCGGTTCGGCTCGGTCAGTCCCGAGCGGTCCCCAGGATGGACGATCAACATGAGAACGCCGTCACCGGCCGGGGCGAGCCGCACGAGTCGGAACTATGAGCCGCAGGCGGTTGAAAACCAAGCGTCTCGAGCGTCGCTTGGGCCGCACGCTCAAGATCCCGAGGCCCAGCTTCTTGGCGGGTTCGGATCAAACCCCGACGCTGTCTAATGCGGCGGGGTCTTGCCCGCCGCAGAGGACCCGGTCGGTTTATAGCAGCAAGGGCATAGCCCCGCCGCTTGACGGCGCGCGTCTACTTATTCCCCTTTATTCATCTTTCCGGGGCCGCTAACATCGCTGGCAAAAGACCTCCGGCCGTTTCCGCGTGCCGGAGAAACAGAAAAGTGTTTTCGGCGATTGCTCAGCAGCTGGGAGGAATACGATGAAGACAACCGCTGTCGCTCCAGGCCCGCTCTCTGAAGCCGAGCACAGCCGGCAACTGCGTCGTGCGATTGTCGCCAGCACCGTCGGAACGGTCATCGAGGCGTACGATTTTCTGCTCTACGTGATCGTTGCCCCGCTGGTCTTTGCGAAGTTATTTTTCCCGGCATCCGCCCCACTGGTCGGGATTTTGCAAGCCTTTGGCATCTACGCCGTAGGCTTTATCGCCCGCCCGGTTGGCGCGGCGCTGTTCGGCCATTACGGCGACCGTATCGGGCGTAAGGTGACGCTGATCGCGACCTTGCTGCTGACCGGGTTATCGACGTTTGCCGTCGGTTTTGTCCCAGGCTACCAGACGATCGGCATCTGGGGCGCGGTCATTCTCACCGTGGTCCGCTTTATTCAGGGTCTCGGCATAGGCGGCGAATGGGGCGGCGCAACCCTGATGGCGATGGAATGGGCGAGAACCAACGCCCATCGCGGCTTCATAACCGCATGGCCACAATGGGGTGGTCCGGCCGGATTGTTCTTCGCCAACCTTGCCGTGCTGGCGTTCAGCGCGATTTCAGGCGACAAGTTTCTCACATGGGGCTGGCGCGTCCCGTTCTGGCTCTCGATCGTGATGGTCGGGGTTGGGCTCTACATCCGCCTCGGCATACTCGAGACGCCGATTTTCCGGCGAATTCTGGAAGAACGGCGCATCGAACGCACGCCGGTGATTGAAGTCATCAAACGACAGCCGAAGCAGATTATATTGACCGCGCTGGCGCGCATGGCGGAGCAAGGCCCATTTTATGTCTACGCCGCCTTTGTCTTTGTCTATGGAACAAAGGTCTCCGGTGCTTCGCGCGACTTCCTGCTCACCGCTATTTTGGTCGCGACCGCCCTGTCTGGCGTAACGACCCCGCTGGCCGGGCACATTTCGGACCGCATCGGCCGCAAGCGGATGTATTTGATCGGCGCGGTTACGACCGGGGTCTTCGCCTTTATCTATTTCGCGATGATGAACACCATGGTTCCCGGTCTGATTTTCATCGCGATCGTGCTGTCGTTCATTCCGCACGACATGATGTACGGGCCCCAAGCCGCACTGATTGCCGAATGCTTCACCCCACGGCTGCGCTACAGCGGCTCCTCGCTCGGCTTCCATCTTTCCTCGGTCATCGCCGGGGGGCCGGCGCCGCTGATCGCGACGGCCCTGTTCGCGGCCTTCGGGTCGGGCTACGCGGTTGCGCTCTACATCCTGCTCTGTGCAGTAGTCAGCATCAGCGCCACCGCATTTCTGCCCGACTACACCAACCGCGACATCTCGCAGGAGCACGACGCGCTCGAGGCCGAGCCGCAGGCCGCTGCGTCATCGTAGCGGCGGCCTCGCCGCTTACGGCAGCAGCAGGTCGTGCGCGTGCAATAAGGCCTGCGGAAAAGCGGCGATGTTCGGCGCGAAAATTTCGAGATAGCGCGCCTGCAGCGGGTGCCGTCCCGTCGCACCATGGGGATAGATCCCGCGGGTCAGCATCGCGGCGAAAGTCGATGCGTTGCAGGCAACCGGCTGGCCACGGGTTCCGCCGCATGCCGCACCCCCGCTCGTTCCGTTCCACTCGTTGGTTTGCCATGCGAGCATCGCGCCGGCCCTCTGCGCGTCTTTGATCGTCGGCGGATCGGGCGGTTCGTCGCCGACCAGCCCGTTCGACTGGACGACGAATTGTCCTGGCAATTCGCGTCCGGCGTCCTTGACGAGCGTCGTGGTCATCGCGTCCGCCGCTGACGCAGCGGCGGCGGGCGGGGTTGCCACCGGTGTGCCGTCCGCGGCGAATGCCGGAAACCCGCCGGCGGTGATCAGAGCGACGTTGAAAACCTTGTCGGGAAACGCCTTGCGATACAGCCGCAATATCCGGCGCCAGCCCTCGCGCACCAGCGCCGGACGGTAGCCGAGGCTCTGCCAGAGGCCCAGAGTGTCGATCGTGCATTTGTTCGCGGGTGTATAGTTTCCGGTGGTCTCCGGCGTCTGTCCCGGCAAACGCAATTCATCGGTCAGCGTGTTGATGCCGGTGATCCGCAGCATCGCCAGATCGGGGTAATATCCCTTCTTTTGCAGATGTCGCGACAACCGGTCGAGGAGGTCGCGCAGCGCCGCGTGATAGTGCGCGTCCCATGGCAATGGCAGGGTCTGCGGCGCGCAAACCGCACCAGGCTTGGTGCCCTGGATGTAGTCGAAGGTGGCGGCTTGGGCGCCATATCCGTTCGGCGGGTCGGCGAAGACCCAGCCTGGTGTCGAACCGCCGGTAATGATCGCGATTTCGAACTTCTTGCCCTCCTCGACCGCGACCCGCGCCACGTAGTCGAGGAGGCTCCAATCATAGTGACGATAGGTGGGTGCGATGTCTGACCACGTCAGGTCGATCAAGACCCCATCGACGCCCGGGTTGCGCATCGCCGCTTTGAGCTGGCCGTTGCCGCCTTTCCAGATCGCGGGTGGCACGAAATATTTCTGACCAACGACATAGATGCCGCCGATATCCGGCGTCCCCGTCACCTGCGCGCTCGCCGCTCGACAACCTACCAGCACAATAACAACAGCGAGCAGGCAATGCGGCCTGGCGCGGAGCCAATGCCGACGGAAAATGTGCGTGACCATTCGTCCCTCTTAGATTGTTTAGGTGGCTTGTGATACAGTCTAAATATGAAAAATCCACGATGCTGCCGGCCGAGCCGAGATCGGTGAAATTCCGTTCTTTCCATTCCGATCCGAGGCCCGTTGTGCCGGGCCGGGTCGCAAATTGCGCAGCACTCGGGCTTAATGGGCTGCGCGAAAAAGGGAGGGTGGCGATGATGCGGGTGCTGACGGGCGGCAGAATGATCGACGGGACCGGCGCAGGGCCGGTCGACGCGACGATCGTCGTCAAGGACCAGCGGATCGAGGCGGTCGAGACCCGCGCTTACCGCGAGTGGCCGGCCAATGCCGAAATCATCGACATTTCCGGCATGACTGTCCTGCCGGGATTGATCGATACCCATGATCACCTGGCGATGCACGGCTACGATTTGGCCCGTCGCTGGGGCATCGACGAGCCACAGACGACGCGCACCCTGCGCACTGCAAAAGTTCTCACCGACACCTTGGCCGCCGGCTATACGACGGTGCGCGACGCGGCGGGGCTCGATGCCGGTTTCAAGCGGGCGATCGACGAGGGCTTGATCGCCGGCCCGAGGCTCGTCCTTTCGCTCGTCATCATCTCGCCGATCGGCGGCATCGGCGACCGGGTCAGCCCGTCCGGATTTTCCTGCTGCGTGCCGAACGATCCACTGCTGCCCGATGGCGTCGTCAATAGCCTAGCCGACATTCGGCCCGTTGTGCGGCGGGTGGTGCGCGCCGGGGCCGACGTGATCAAATGCGCCACCACCGGCGGCGCCAGCTCGCGACCGGGCCACGGACCACATGACGGAGCCTTCAACCTCGACGAGATGCAGGCCCTGGTCGAGGAGGCGCATGCGCTCGACCGCCGCGTCATCTGCCACGCGCTGGGCGGGCGCGGCTTGCGCGTCGCGGTCGAGGCCGGCGTCAACTCGATCGACCACGGCTGTTACCTCGACCAGGAACCCGAGCTGCTCGACATGATGGCGGCCCGCGGGATCTTCTTCG
Source organism: uncultured Alphaproteobacteria bacterium (assembly GCA_963785565.1). Taxonomy (GTDB): domain Bacteria; phylum Pseudomonadota; class Alphaproteobacteria; order ATCC43930; family CGMCC-115725; genus AP-15. The sequence goes on from CAWAVV010000047.1 coordinate 5,208, forward strand.
TGCCGACCTTCGCGGTCTACGACTTCCACCGCAAGTCGCCGCAGCCGCATGTCCGCGAGCGCGCCCGCGACCTCGAAGAGCACCACATCGCGAGCTTGCGCCGGGCGCTCGCCGCCGGGGTCAAGATCGCCGCCGGGACCGACGCTGGGGGCCACGGCCATCCGCCGAATGCGATCGAGATCGCCTGTCTCGTCCGTGCCGGGATGACGCCGCTTCAGGCCCTGCGCGCGGCGACCGGCTGGGCCGCCGAATGCATCGGGCGGGAGCAGGATCTAGGCACCATCGAGAACGGAAAGCTCGCCGATCTCGTCGTGGTTGCCGGCGATCCGCTCAGCGATGTGGCGATATTGCAGAACCCCGAGAATATCGCCCTGGTGATCAAAGGCGGCGAGATCGCCGTGAACCGCCTGGGGCGGACCGAAGGGCAGCGCCGCGCAGCGAGCTGACCGGCCGGCGAAAGTGAGCGCCGTGGTGGCGAATGCCTAAAGTTTGATCGTCTTCGATTGACGACTTTGCCCCGGGCCGGTGTTTTTGGATTGGCGCAAAATATGCATCACGCTGCTGTCGGTGGTTGTCTTGGACAGGTGCATGGATCGCTCGATACTCGACGGGTATGATCCGCATGGGTTTTATTGCGAGATGCTCGGCAGCCCGGCGAGCACGGCCGTCAGGGAGCGGCTGTCTGGCCTGTCGATCGACGCGCTCAAGGAACGCGCCGCCGCCGCCAATGCCGAGCTGTACAATCTCGGGATCACCTTTACGGTCTATTCCGACGCCAAGACGATCGACCGGATTCTGCCGTTCGATGTGTTGCCGCGGGTGCTTTCAGCTGAGGAATGGCGGCATCTGGAAGCCGGCATCGTCCAGCGCATCACCGCGCTGAACCTGCTGCTCGACGACATCTACCACGACCAGCTTGTGCTGAGCGACGGCATCGTTCCGCCCGATCTGATCCTTGGCAACCACAACTACCGCCCGCTGATGCGTGGCATCGACGTGCCGCACAAGGCTTATGTCAACATTTGCGGCACCGACATAGTGCGCGATGAAAGGGGCGGCTTTCTCGTGCTCGAAGACAACGCACGCACCCCGTCGGGCGTCAGCTACGTCGTCGAGAACCGGCACATGATGCTGCGCGCCTTTCCCGACCTGCTCGACGACATCAGCCTGCGCCCGATCGACAATTACGGCGCCAAGCTGATCGCTGCGTTGCAGGAGCTTGCGCCCGCTGCGGTCACCGACCCGCAAGTCGTGCTGCTGTCGCCCGGCACTTACAATTCGGCCTATTTCGAACATGTCTTTCTCGCACGAGAGATGGGGGTTCCCTTGGTCGAGGGGCCGGACCTGGTGGTCGAGGACGAGCGCGTGTGGATGCGCACGACCGGCGGGCTGGCGGGGGTCGATGTGATCTATCGCCGCATCAGCGATGATTACCTCGACCCCGAAGCGTTCCTCCCGGACAGTCTGCTGGGCGTGCGCGGGCTGATGCGAGCCTATCGCGCCGGCACGGTCGCGCTTGCCAATGCGATCGGCACCGGGGTGGCGGACGACAAGGCGGTTTATGCCTATATGCCTCGGATCATCCGCTATTATCTCGGTGAGGAACCGATTCTGCATAACGTCGAGACGCATATCTGCCGTGAGCCGGCAGCCTTGCGCTATACGCTCGACCATTTGCCCGAGCTGGTGGTCAAGCCGGTCGGCGAAGCCGGCGGCTACGGCATCACGGTCGGGCCCAAGGCGAGTCGAGCCGAGCTCGATGATTGCCGGGCGAAGCTGGTCGCCGATCCGGCTAATTACATCAGCCAACCCTGCATAAACCTGTCGGTGGCGCCAACTTTGGTCGATGGCCGGATCGAGGCGCGCCACGTCGATTTACGGCCGTTCGCGGTGACCGGGTCGAGCACCTGGGTGTTACCGGGTGGATTGACCCGCGTGGCGCTGCGGCGCGGCTCGCTCGTCGTCAATTCCTCGCAGGGTGGCGGTTCGAAGGATACCTGGGTCCTTGGTTGACGTTCTGCTCGCCCGTTACGCGGACTGCATCTTTTGGCTCGCGCGCTATGTCGAACGTGCCGAAAATTTGGCGCGCATCCTCGACGTCAACGAAACCTTCTCACGCGACAGCCTGGGCGGCCAGAACTGGCGCTCGATCATCCAGCTGAATTCGGACGAGGAGAAGTTCTTCGCCGATGATCGCGAGGTCTCGGCGCAAAGCGTGATCGAGTTCTACGTCGTCGATGCCGACAATCCGACCTCGATCGTCAGCACCATCCGCGGCGCGCGCGAGAACGCCCGCACCCTGCGCCCATTGATCTCGACCGAGATGTGGGTACAGCTCAATGTCTTCTACAACCGCCTCGCCGCGCTCAGAGTCGCCGACCTCTCTCCCGGCAGGCTGGCGGCGTTGTTCGCGTCGGTAAAGGAAGCCTGCCAGACCCACACCGGCATCACGGAGGGCACCTTCTTTCGTGACCAAGGATGGTACTTCTATCAGCTCGGCCGCTATATCGAGCGCGCCGATCAGACGACGCGGCTGCTCGACATCAAATACCACCTGCTGTTGCCCGACCTTGCCGATGTCGGCTCGCCGACCGATGTCAGCCAATGGAACGCGCTGTTGCGCTCCGCTGCCGGCTATCACGCCTATCGCCGGCTGCACGCGGCCAGCACGACCCCGGCGCGGGTTGCCGGTTTTCTGCTGCTCAACCAAGCCTTTCCGCGTTCGGTTCATCATTGCGTGCGCGAGGTCGGGCGACTCCTGGGCGACGTCAAGTCGCGCTATTCGCTGCGGGGCGGCAATGACGCCGCCGAGGAACTCGACCGCTTGCGCGCCGTTCTCGGCACGCTCACGATCACGGCGATTTTCAGCGAGGGTTTGCACGAGTTTCTTGATCTAATCCAACAGCAGCTGATCGCTGTGAGCCGCGACCTGTCGATCGCTTTTTTCGGCTACACGCCCGAGGCCTCGCAGACGCAGACCGCAGTCGCGCAATAGGTCGTTGCAATGCCCATCATTACCGTGCGTCATGTCACGACCTACCGCTACAAGCAACCGGTTGGCTTTGGCGAGCATCGCATGATGCTGCGGCCGCGCGACAGCTACGACCAAAGGTTGCTCGACAGCAAGCTGGTGATCACGCCGCAACCCGCCGATATTCGCTGGGTCCATGATGTCTTTGGCAATTGCGTCGCGATCGCCCGATTCGCCGGCCGCGCGGCGGAGCTACGCTTTGAAAGCGTCATCCGGCTCGATCACTCGGCGACCAATACTCTCGATTTCCAGATCGAAGAGTATGCGACGCGCTACCCGTTCGCCTACGGCGCCGAGGAGATGCCGGATCTGTTGCGGCTGATCGAGCGCCAGTACCTCGATCCCGAGCACGAAATCGACCGCTGGGCATGGCAGTTCTTGCGCCACGACGGACGCAGCGACACGACTGAGCTATTGGCCGCGATGACCCATGCTATCCGGCGCGATCTGACTTATGAGGCGCGCGAAGAGAGCGGCATTCAAGATCCTGTCAAGACTTTGCGGATCGGCAGCGGGAGCTGCCGCGATTTCGCGGTGCTGATGATGGAGGCAGTGCGCTCGCTCGGGCTCGCCGCACGGTTTGTCAGCGGCTATCTCTATGTTCCCGAGGGCCGCGCCGGCAGCCTGGTGGGCGGCGGCGCCACCCATGCCTGGCTCGAAGTTTATCTGCCGGGCGCAGGCTGGATCGAGTTCGATCCCACGAACGGCAACGTCGGCAATCACGATTTGGTCCGCGTCGCCGTTGTTCGAGATCCGCGCCAGGCGGTGCCGATTTCCGGCAGTTGGACCGGTTTCCCCGCGGACCATCTCGGCATGAGTGTCGAGGTCGAGGTCACCGCCGAGACTGCTGCCGCAGGCGAGACGGTGCCAAAGGAGCGCCGCTCGCTAGCCGGCGGCTGATCTTAGCTGCAGCGCGCCTCGACGCCGGCTGCGCCTAGACATCACTGAGACCGGACTTCTATCATCGGCTCTCCGGGTCTCGCGAGCAGGTCGCGCGCCGGGAGGATGGAAGGCCGTGACCAACCCGCAAAACTATTCACGGAATCGGCCGGAGAACTTCCTTCACTCCCGCGAGAGCCGGCGCTGGCCGACCTATCTCGGGATTACCGGCCTCCTCTTGTTCATTCTGGTGGCGCTGGCCGGTGGGATCATTTGGTACAACTCGAAGAAGTCGAGCGAGTTGGCGATCGCGGCCGCACAGCGACTGATGCAAGAGGCGGACGACAAAGTCACCGATCGGATCAGACTGCTTTACGACCCGATGTATGCGATCGCCGGGATCGCCTCGCTGGTGCCGGAATTGACCACTCCGGCGATCAAAGACAACCCTAGCGCCCTGGCCCTGCTGTTGCGGGCGTTGCGCATCTATCCCCAAATATTATCGCTCTATGTCGGGTTCGATGATGGCGAGTTCTTCATGGTGACGCATATCGCCGGAGAAAAGATCGCCGCGTTGCGCAAGGCGCTGCAAGCACCTCCCGAGGCGGTCTTTGCCAACGAGATCGTCACCGACGATGCCGCTGGCCAGCGCACCGTGCGCTGGGTCTTTCTCGCCGACGACGGCACGATCGTTGGCCGCCGCGATAAGGCGCCGCCCTTCGATCCCCGCAAACGGCCTTGGTACGCGGCCGCCAAGCTCAGCGACGCGGTCGAGCACAGCGAACTTTACATGTTTGCTTCAAGCGGCGAGGCTGGTTTCACCCTGAGCCGCCGCTTCGGCGGGCCGACGCCGGGTGTGATGGGAGCCGATTTGGCCGCGGTCGATTTGGCGAATTTTTTGGGAAAGCAGCGAATCACACCGGGCAGCACGGCTTTCATCTTCACCAAGGCGGGCGAGGTCGTGGCGTTGCCCGACCAGAACCGGATCGCCAAAGCGGTGCGCGCCAACGGCGACATCAAGGCGATGCTGCCCAAGATCGCCGATATGAACGATCCGGTGATCAATGGCCTCGTCGCCGCCTATCAGAACCAACAAATGGCCGGCACCCGCGTCTATGACGTCGGCGGCCGAACCTATATCGGCCGGGTGACCGACATCCCGCCGCGCTATGGGCGCGACCAGTTGCTGGCGATCGCCGTGCCGGTCGACGAGATCGAAAAGCCGATCATCGACATCCGCAACGACACCCTGCTTTTTTCAGTCGCGTTTCTGGTCTTCGCGCTGCCGCTCTTCGTGACATTGGTCGTGTTCTGGATCGATCGGCGGCTCGAACGCCGCGAGGCTTGGCCGCAATTCCGCGACGACGAATAGGGCTACGACTGGCTCCTCAGCCGATGCGTGTTTCTTCGACCACGACGGTGCCGACTGTCACCGGTTCGTCGTGATAGAGCCAACGGGTGAAAAAGCCGGCGAGCGCTGCGCCGATGATCGGGGCCAGCCAGAACAGCCACAGCTGCGATATATAGTGCCCACCGGCGAACAAAGCGGGGCCGGTGCTGCGCGCCGGGTTGACCGAAGTATTGGTGACCGGGATCATGACCAGATGGATCAGGGTCAGGCACAATCCGATCGGGATGCCGGCAAAGCCGACCGCGGCACCGCGCGAGGTCGAGCCGATGATTACAAAAATAAAGAAGAAGGTGGCAACCACCTCACCGATAAAGCAGGCGCCCAACCCGTATTTACCCGGGCTTAGATCGCCATAGCCGTTGGAGGCGAAACCGCCCGCAACCCAGCCCGGTTTGCCAGACGCAATCGCGTAAAGGATTGCCGCAGCGACGATCGCGCCGATCACCTGGGCGATGATGTAGGGCAGCACGTCCGCGGCCTTGAACCGCCCGCCGGCCCACAGCCCGATGGTCACCGCCGGGTTGAAATGGCCGCCTGAGATGTGTCCGACGGCATAGGCCATCGTCAGCACAGTCAGTCCGAAGGCGAAGGCTACTCCAAGGAAGCCGATCCCGAGTACCGGAAATGCGGCGGCGAGCACGGCGGCGCCGCATCCGCCGAAGACCAACCAGAGCGTGCCGAAGAATTCCGCAGTGGCACGACGCGTCATGTCCATGGTTTCCCTCCCGCGCTTCGATCCGGCGAGTTGGGCGGAGTAAACCCAACTCGACGGTTTACAACACTAGCCTGCACAAAGTTGCGTCACGCGCAACAGATCTTTCCATGACCAAACCCAGCGCAACGCCTCCGCGGCGTGACAGCGGCCACGACCGACGGCTACATTGGAGCCAATTCGTCTCGACTAATCCGGCCAGCGCCGATGCACCCAGAGCCACAGCTCGGGTCGGTCGCGAATCCACGCTTCTAAGGTCGCGTTGACCGCGGTCATCAGGGCGGCGGCGTCGGCCTGACGATCACCACTTCGAGGCAGGGGTAACGGCGGTGAGACCGTGACCCGGAAGCGTGCACCCGCGAGCCGCTCGACCCGAAGCGGAAATACGTCGCAGTCGAAGCGGAGCGCCAGAAAAGCGAGGGCAGAACTGGTCATCGCGGGGCGCCCGAAGAACGGAACCGGGATTCCGTCATTCATCTTCTGGTCAGCGAGCAAGCCCAGATGCACGCCGCGATTTAGCGCCAAAATCGCACGCCGAGCCGCAACGGCGCCCTTCGGGATGAACTCCTCGCGATCGCCGCGCAACTTGGCGATCAAGCGGTCGACCAACGGATTGTTGGCGGCGCGGTAGATCTGGGCAACCGAGATCCCGTACTGGACGCCGGCGAGCGAGCCGATCTCCCAATTGGCGATATGGCCGGAGAAGACGATCATCCGCCGCCCGGCAGCGACCGCCTGGTCGATATGCTCAAATCCGTGGGTCTCGATCCGTCCGCGCGGCTCGAAAACGCGAATCTCCTGAGGTGCGGATACTCAGCCGCGACGCGGCCGAGGTTGTCCCACATGCCGATGACGGTCCGTTCGATTTCAGCGTCGGGAAGGTCGGGAAACGCGCGGCGAAGATTGAGCCGCGCGCGTTTGGAAATGCCGAGAAACGGGCCAATTCGCCGCCCCAACGCGCCACCGAGGGCGGATGCAAAATCGATCGGCAGCAATCCGAACACACCGAAGAAGGCCGCTGCTCCCCACGCCTCTAGGCGCTGGCCGAACCGGGGCGCCTCAACAACGGTATTCGCCTGCGCCGTATCCATTGCCCTGGGCGGATAGCACATCGGGGCCGAGAAGGCTATCGAGGGCGGCAAGATCGGGCCAGCGGACTTCGACCTCGAGGACCTCGATCCCCGCCCGCGCCGCGGGCGGCACCCTGACATAGTCCTTTGCCGTCGTCACCAGCCGCGCTTTCTCGTGCGCCGCCGTCTGGTGCAGTTCGGCGATCTCATCGAAGCGGAACGGGTGGTGATCTGGAAAGCGGCGTGCGTCGACGAGTTCGACCCCGAGTCCCCGCAAGGTGGCGAAAAATTTTTCCGGCCGCGCGATCCCGGCAAAGGCGACGGCGCGGCTCTCCGCGAGCCGGGCGCCGTCCACTGCCGTCAGCACCGCAGGTACGATCGGCCGACTGGCGTCTGCGGCGATCGGCCGGTGCGGGCGCGTCTCGCCTTCGGTCGCGAGCAGCACGACGCCATCGGCGCGGGCGAGACCGCGGCGCAGGCTCTCGCGCAATGGGCCGCCGGGCATCACCCGCCGGTTACCAAAGCCATAAACGGCGTCGACGACGATCAGCGCCAGGGTTGCGGCGACGGTCGGATTCTGGAATCCGTCATCGAGCAGGATAGCTTTGGCTCCGGCGGCGACCGCGGCGGCGACCCGCGCCCCGCGCGCGGGCGACCCAGCACGGCGCGCGTGAAGCCAGCAACAATGCTTCGTCGCCGAC
>CAWAVV010000048.1:0-25194 GCA_963785565.1 uncultured Alphaproteobacteria bacterium
TGCGAGCCACCGAAAATGCTGTTGAAGCGCTAGCGCGGGATTCCAGCGGCACGATGTCGCCCTTGACGAAATGGCACACGCCGACGGCAAGGTGATCGGCCGGATGATCTATTCGCTCGCAGGCGAAGTCGGCAAAGCCCGGATGCGGCCAGACAGTTCGCTGCGTCGATCGTACACATGGTCGACTTTTGCGTTGCTGAGCGGCGAGAAGAGCCTCGAACAAAAGGTTCGAGGCGATGGCGGGCAGTGGACCGGCGGCATGGCTGTTCGGTTTCCCGACGTTGATATCACAGGGGTCAACCCCTGTGTCGCACCGGAAACGATCGATGCGGTGAAGCAGATCTTCGTACACTACGGCCATGCAGGTCCGGCATTCATCCGCGCATTGGTCGTCAACGGCCTTCACCGAGAGCCGGACCTGTTGAAGGAGCGAATTTTAGCGACGGCGCGCACGCTCGCCGGCGCCGCCGGCGACAGCGCGAGAATACGAGCCGCTATCCCGTTCGCGTTCGTAGCGATCGGCGGCGCGCTCGCTCAACAGTTTGGCATCTTGCCGAGCGAGGCCGATGTTTCGGCCGCGGTGCGGTGGGCATGGGGACGTTTTTGCAGTTCTTCCGATGCGCTGGCGCTCGATCCCGACCGACAGGCGGTAATCAACATCCGGCAATTCATTGCCGAGCGTTGGGGCGTCACGATCAAGGATGTCGCATCCCTATCAGGGGTCAACAACCGCGAGGCGGTTGGCTGGTTCGATAAGGATACGGTCTTTCTCCCAACCAATCGGATCGCAGAGGCGGCGGGCGGTGCCCTCAAGGAGCAGCGCATCGCGGCTGTGCTCGATAAAGGCGGCCACTTATCTCGCCGCGGGGACACGACCCGGATCGCGATCAGATGGGTCCCTAAAATCGGCCATGTCGACTGCTATGCACTTTTGCGCAGCCAGTTCGGCCGCACCGATGAGGATATCGATCCGGACCAGCTGCGGGTGGTGGTGGGTGATGACTGATGTTTCAGCGATCCTCGCCTCGCTCGACGGGTTCATAGGACAGCTTGCCTGCCACGCAGAGCTGAAGAGTGGCCATCGAGTGGCCACTGAAAGCAGTCCAATGGCCACCATTAACCCATTGACGAATCAGGTCGCTAACCACTCTTGCCATTCTGGCCACCCAAAACAAGAGACCTTCACCGAAGCCGATCACGAACGATGCGATTCGCCGCCCGGTCTTGCCGGAGGTTCGGGTGTGGCTCTCGCGCGTAAAGTCTCATCAGTAGGTGGTTACGGTGGTAAGAGTGGTAAGTCCCTTAAAAATCATTTAGTTACCGGGAACCATCAGGAAAACGCCAATGGCCACAGTGGTAAGTCTTTTTCAGATCAACAGGTTGCCGGCAGCTTGGTTAGTGCGGGCAGTCACAGTGGCCATGATCTCGTCTCGACTGCCGATACTTTTAACTCGGGCTCGGAATGGTGGCGCGATCAATACGAGGAACGATCTCGACATCGTGAGCTCGGCGGTCGGCGATGTCGCGCCGAGGCTGAACTCCTCGCCTGGAGCGAGCTGCAATGGCGCTGGCACAAGCAGCACGGGGAGCGGGTGCGGCCGGGAATCTGCGGCGGATGCCGGAAGCCGATCCGGTTAGCCGAGAACATCCCTCTGATTGACGGGACCCACGTCCATCGCGGCGAGAGGCATGACTGTCTAATCGCCTATGGGCGCCGCTGGCGATGGGCGGCAACGAATGCGCTGACCGCGATGGGCCTGATGCCCCCGCCGGAGGAACCGCCTTGAGCAGGACGAGCGGCCCCCATAGTGCACGGCAGTGAGATGCCCGAGCTGGTCCTTTCGCATGGGCACAAACCCGTGGCGTGCGCCGCTCAGCGATGCCGAGAAGGCACGGCGCCGGAATTCCTGGCCCGGGTCGACAAGAATGTCAGAAATTCGTCCGGGCCCGAGGAATCACAGCGGCCGAACTCAGGGTTGCCCCACCGTTACTCTGCACGCGAGGGCGAGGCGACTGCATCATCGCCGTGAAATCACGGCCCCCGGCGTGGCCGATCGCCCAGCAATCCCTCGCGCCCGGCGCATGCAATGCAGGCCCGCGCGCCCTCGCCTGCCAAGCGAAGCTGACGAGTTGATCGAGGTGGGAAGGGCGGCGCTGCGATGAGCGACGCGGCGCGCTGCCCCTGGTGCACGCGCTTGTTCCGGCCGCGGCGCGGTGGCCACGCGCAACGGTACTGTCGGTTGCTTTGTCGGCGAGCTTGCCATGCCGCCGCTCGGCGTTGGGCGCTCGATGCGATCGACAAAGGCGCCTTGACCGCCGGCGACATAAAGAACGGCCTTAACGCAACGCGCGCGTTGCTCTCAGAGGCAGAAGGGACCCTGCCGAGGGTGAGACACCGCCCCATGGTCTTGAGGCTGGAAATCCTGCAGAACGCGGTTGACGATCTCTGCCGCCTGGGCTGGCTCGATGGCGCCGATCAACCCAACAACTCTGCCATTGCCGGTGCGGTGGTCGGGCTAGTCGAGCGGGCGATCGCCTTGCGGCTAGGGCCATCGTGACCCGTTTCGGTCACGCGCGGGCCACTGGCGCTCCGCGGCAACATAGGGCGCGAAGCAGTGAGGAGGAAAGCCGCGCAGCACGATCCTCTGCCTCGATCTTTGCAGCGCCCTCAAGCACGAATGCGCCGGCCGAGTGACGCGTCACAAATTCCTCTATCGTCGCCCCATTTCGGTCGCCTACCCGTCTGCTCCCTTCCGACCATCGGGATGTTAGTGAGGCTTGCCCTGCGCCGTAGTCGGTCGCGGCGTCTCGATGCCGCCGCGCCGCGGCACCTCCGCGGTGGCGCGATGCCGCGCCTTCACGCGGGCCTCGGCGCGCTCGTCCAGCCATGCCTCCACCTGCTCGTCGGTCATCGTTCGAACTCGTCAACGATCTTGTTGTCACGCCGCTCGATGATCCAACCGAAGAGCTTCGCGATATCCATCAGCGCCGCGCGCTTGTCGCCGAGCTTGAATTTGACCTTGCGAACCTCGCGCGCGGTCTCGCCGCGGCCTTCGAGGTAGTCGTCGACTGTGACTTCGGTCAGCGCAGCGGCTCGCTCGCGGGTCAGCTTCGAGAAGTCCAGCACCGGGTCGCCGCTCGGGCCTACCCGCATATAATCGCCCATATTGGCGAACCCGATGCGGCCCAACTCAACCGCAACGTGCTCCAGAGTGATCGCCGTGCGCTCTATGGCGAGCTTGGTCGCCTCGGCGCGGATGCGAGCTTCTCGTCGCGAGCACGCGCCAGCAGCGCCACATCGGGCGAGGCGTAAAGCGCTATCTCGCAAGCCGCCAGCTCTCGTGCCGCAGAGCGGCTGCTCTCCGCCATCACGCGATATTGCTGCTGGGCCGCTGTCGTACAGCCGGCAAGCGCCGCTGCGAAATTCGATTAGTACGTGCGGTTCCGAGAGGGGGGTCTAATTTTCGGACCCGCCGACCGGCCGGCCCCGTTTTCCCCAACTTCGGGTGCAAGAGCCAGCGTCCGGTCCGGCGCCCGCTCCGGAACCGGCTCAGCACGCGCGCGCGGACACTCTTCCCTGCGCCACCGAGCTTCGATGCGCGTCCGAGGCGTTCTGTAACCCGCGAGCACGGGGCCGAGCCGTCAGGCCGGGCAGCGAATCGGCGGGAAGACGAGATTCGGTTTGACGGATTACGGCCCGTGTGACAGACAGCGGATTAGCTCACGACGTAGATCCCAGTGAGGTTCGCCGAGGTCCGCATGGGGTCCGCAAGAAATTAGAGCCGCTGCAATGGCAGCCCAACTCCCAACTAACATTTTGAAGAGATGGCGCGCCCGAGAGGAGTCGAACCCCTAACCCCCAGATCCGTAGTCTGGTGCTCTATCCAATTGAGCTACGGGCGCTTGCGGCGAAGCGAGCCGGCGATGGTGGCGGCAACAACTACTCCCGCGGCACCCGAAAACGCAAGGTGGATCGAGGAAGACGCCGTAAGCTGGGCGGGGGCTCGCAAGCGGCCCGCGATGTTGCCAGATGATGGCTGGCGCGGCGGCGAGCCGTGAGTGGCGTGGGATGAGCTCCGAGACAGCAGTGATCAGCGAGGCGATCGACGACGGGCCGGCCGCTCGGCCGTCTGTCGGACTGTTGCCGGCGCTGTACAAGCGCGCCGAGGCTGGCCATCCGTGGATCTACGCGAACGAGGTGCGGATGGACGCGGCGGCGCGGGGGCTGCCGCCGGGCACGCTCGTTACCCTGCGCCGCGCCGACGGCAGCGCGCTCGGAGTGGCGATGTTCAATCCGCATTGTCTGCTTGCCGCGCGCCTTCTCGACCGCGACGCCGGCCGCCCGATCGGGGGGCGTTTTCTGGCGCGCCAGCTCGAACGTGCGCTGCGGCTGCGTGAGCGCTTGTTCGACGAACCCTATTATCGTCTCGTTCACGCCGAGGCCGACGGGCTGCCCGGTCTCGTCGTCGACCGCTACGGGGCAGTTCTCGCGGTGCAGTCGAACACCGCGGGCATCGCCCGACTCGAGCCGCTCATCCTCGATGTGCTTGCCACGCTATTGAAGCCGCAGGCGATCGTGCTGAGAAATGACAGCCAGGCGCGCGCGCAGGAAGGCCTGTCATCCGAGACCCGTGTAGCGCTGGGTGCAATCGACGGGCCGGTCCTGGTTCGCGAAAACGGGGCCATCTTTCCGATCGACCCGCTGGCCGGGCAGAAGACCGGCTGGTTTTTTGACCAGCGCGACAACCGTCGGTTGGTTGCCGGCTTGGCGCGCAATGCCCGCGTTCTCGACCTGTATTGCTTCACTGGCGGGTTTGCGGTGCAGGCGGCGCGCGCGGGCGCCAAGGAAGTGCTGGGGATCGACCGCTCCGAGCCGGCGCTCGCTCTCGCCGTCGAGGCGGCCGTGATGAACGAGGCCGACGGCATCTGCAGCTTTCGTCGCGCCGAGGCATTCGGCGAAATGGGCAGGCTCGCCGACGCCGGAGAGCGTTTCGACATCGTCATAGCCGACCCGCCGGCTTTCGCAAAATCGCGCAAGGAAGCGCCGGCCGCAATTCGCGGCTATCGCAAGCTTGCGCGCCTCGCAGCGTCCTTGACTGCGCGCGGCGGTATCCTGTTTCTCGCCTCGTGCTCCTATAATGTCGGCGCAGCCGAGTTCGCCGAGGCAGTGCGGCGTGGCCTCGCCGACGCCGGCCGCGGCGGGCGCATCCTGCGCAACGCCAGCGCGGGGCCCGATCACCCGGTTCATCCCTCGCTGCCCGAGAGCGCTTACCTCAAGACGACGACACTCGCACTTGACTGATCTTCGCAGCACGATCCGCCGGGGCGGGAACGGTCAGGCGGAAAACTGTGCCGGCGCCGGTGCTGGAGACCAGCGTCAGGTCGCCGCCATGCGCGCGAACCAATTCGCGGGCGATCGCCAAGCCGAGCCCGCTGCCGCCGGGGCGAGCTGAGCCGAAGAACGGCCGGAACAGGTTTTCCCGCGCTTTTGGCGTCAGGCCGGGGCCGTCATCGGCCACCTCGATCGCAATCGACCCGTTGTCGCGTGCCGCCGAAATGCGCAACCGTGGCGCCCCGGCCTCGAGCGCGTTGCGCGCCAGGTTCGACAGAACACGGTAGAGTTGGTCGCGATCGGCTTCGAGATCCAGGTCCGGCGAGACCGAGGATTCGATCGCTAGATCGCGCTCGGAAATCGCGAGGCCGGAACCCACCTCTTCAATCAGCAGACCCAGGCGAAATCGGCTCGGCACCAAGGGTGCGGCGCCCTCGCGCGAAAAATCGAGAGTGCGCGTGCATAAGGCCACCGCGCGGTCGATCGCCTCAAGCAGGCGCGGCAGGATACGGCGCACTTCGGGGGCGGCGCTCGCGGTCAGGCCGTCGGTAACCAGCCTTACGGTCGCCAAAATATTGCGCAGATCGTGATTGATCTTGGTCACGGCCGTGCCAAGCGCCGCCAGTCGCGCCCGCTGGCCCAGCGCCCGGCGCACGGTCTGTTGCATGACCGCGAGCTCGCGCTCGGCGACCCCGATCTCGTCCCTCCTGCGGCTTGCCGAGATCATCCGTGAGGCGTCCTCCGGGTCCGCGCGAAACTCGATCATGCTCGCCGTCAGGCGGCGCATCGGCCGCACCAGAAGCCACTGCAGGCTGAGATAGACAAGGGCGGCGGCGACCAGCGAGATCACGATCGACAATTCGAGGACGCGGATGCCGAAGCCCCACATCTCGGCCCGCAGCGGCGCTTCGTCGAGCAACACCTCTACGGTTTCGCCGGTGCCGGTCGGCGACGGACCCAACACCCGTAGGATCCGATTATCGGTGCGCGAGAGGGCCATCAGGGAGCCGCGAATGGCGGCCAGCATGCTGGGATGAGTGAGGTCGATCGTGATGTTCGAGTTTGGCGGAGTCGGCCGATCGAGCATCAGCACCATCCCATCGGCACGATGCAGGATCACGCCGTGAGCGCCCACTCGGGCAAGTAATTTTTCGACAAGAGCACGGTCGAGACGCCCGGTCGGGCTTGCCTCCAGCGCCAAGGTCGCAAGCTCACCGGAAGCGATCCGGTTCTCGAAATAGGTCATACGAAAACGCGCGACCGACGGCACGAAGATCAACACCTCGCCGACCATCACGAAAAAGACGGTCAAGACGAGAAGACGGGCTGACAGGCTCCTCAGAAGCACGGGGGACCGTCCGTTTCAGCCGAACCGCGCCAGGAAACGTACAATCCGACGGGTACGTGCCGAAAACAATGCCGGCGTGTAAAAACTGCCGGCGGCGCGTTTGCCGGCCTCGCCGCGCGTCGGATAGGGTACAACCAGATTGGCGAGCGCGCCGATCTTGAGTTTTTGCGAGATCGCCAACGCCCAGGGCAAGATCAGATCCCCGGCTGCGGCGCCAAGGATCGAAGCGCCAAGGATCCGACCGTCGCGTCGGGTCAAGATTTTGACCAAGCCTTCGGTGTCGCGCTCGGTTTGAGCGCGATCATTCCTTGCAAAAGGCCAGCGCAGCACTCGCACCGCCCGGCCGGCTTTTCGCGCCGCTGGCTCGGTCAGCCCGACCTGGGCGAGTTCAGGCTCGGTGTAGGTAACCCATGGCAAGGCCCGGTAATCCACCTTTGCCGGAAGACGGAACAACGCATTCCGGATCACGATCCCTGCGTGATACAGCGCAATATGGGTGAATTGCGGCCCCCCTGCGACGTCGCCGACGGCAAAGGCGCGACGGTTGGTCGTGCGCAATCGCGCATCGACAGTGATCCCTTCCGGCCCGGCGGCGATCCCGGCAGCGACGAGATCGAGCGCCGCGGTGCTTGGCCGCCGGCCGGCGGCGACCAACAGATGCGATCCGACTATCCGCTCGCCGCCCCCGAGCGTGACCACCACACCTTCGCCGGTTACCGCGACAGAACCGATCGCCACCCGCGGGCGCAACGCGATCCCCCCGTCGGCAAGCCGTTCGGCGAGCAATGCAACCAACTCGGGATCGTCGCGAGCCAGCAGCGGGCCAATATCGAGCACGGTGACCTGCGCGCCAAGCCGGCGATGCGCCTGCGCCATCTCGATGCCGATCGGCCCGCCGCCGATCACGATCAAATGTTCGGGCAGTTTACGGTTGGCAAAGACGGTCTCGTTGGTCAGATAGGGCGTGCTATCGAGCCCGGGTATCGGCGGAACAGCCGGGCGCGAGCCGCTGGCGATCACAAAACGCCGCGGCCGGATCTCGAACTCGCCGGCGAGCACCGTGCGCGGACTAATAAAACGCGCCTCGGCACCCAGCACCGTGACGCCGAGACCTTCGAACCGTTCCACTGAGTCATTGGGCGCGATGCACCCGATCACCTGCTCGACGCTGTTGGCGACTGCAGCGAAGTCAATATGCGGCGGATCGTAAGCGAGGCCCAACCGGAGCCCGCGCCGCCAGAGATCGGCGAACCGGGCCGAAGCGAGCAGAGATTTTGACGGCACACAGCCAAAGTTCAGGCAATCGCCGCCCATTGCGCCGCGTTCGATCAGCACAACATCGGCGCCGAGCTGCGCCGCGCCGGCGGCGACCGCCAGCCCGCCCGAGCCGGCGCCGATGACGCACAGATCGGGGGCAAGGTGGCGGCTCATATGGCCTGTTTGCGGCGCCGTCGGTTGTACCACACCGGGACAAGGGCGAGCACAGCAAGCGCGATGATCGGGAGCAGCACACTCGGGCGAAAAACGACCCCGAGATCGGGCTCGTCGACCACCTTGGCGAGCCCGTTGCCGAGGCTGGCATACACGAAGGTGCCGGGAACGATGCCTATAAACGTCGCGAGCAGGTAGGTGAGAAGACCGACACCGGCCAGTGCCGGCACGAAGTTGACGAGCCAGAACGGGAATAGCGGCACGAGGCGCAGCACCAGGAGATAGCTGAAGGCGTCGGCGCGAAAGCCGGCCTCGAGCTTGCCGATCAGCGGCCCGGCGTGCCGCGCCAGACCGTCGAGACCGGCGCGCGCGGCAACAAAAACCACAGTCGCCCCCAAAGTCGCGCCGACAACCGCGCACAGCCCGCCCAGCCAGGTCCCGAATAGAAACCCGCCGGCAATTGTCAGCATCACCGCGCCAGGGACCGATAAAGCGACCAAGACGGCATAGAGCGCGATATAAACAAGTGCGGCGACGAAACCCCAGCGGGCAACCAGACCGCACAGCCAACCGCGGTTGTCGGCGATCGCGGCAAAGGTCAGATAACGATGGCCACCGCAGACCAAAAAGGCAATTCCCGCGACAATGAGAAGCCCCAGCGGCACCAGGCGGTGGGCGGAAAAGCCGGGTTGCGGCAAAGGATCGTCGGGCATCGCGGATACGGCTGGGGCAGCATAAACCACAATGGTAGCGGTCAGGTCGTCAACGGGCGGTCACCTTCCCGTGAGCATTATGGGAATCTTCGGGGACGAGACGATGTGGCAGACCCGCCTAACTGGCCGCACTGGTTCCCGGTTTACGGGTCATTTCGTATATTTGCTTAATTTCAAGATAATTATTGCAACGTTACCGGACATGCTGCATTATGTGCCTGCATCGTTCTGTCTCCCCGACTATCATCCCAAACGATGCACGCGGTCCTGCCTTACCTCCAGGTGCAGGAGAGAAACCCCGGTCATTGCGACCGGGGTTTCGTCTCGAGGCGTCGCGAAGGTTGTGCCCCGGCGGCACGGCTATAGAAGCGGCCGCTCTCGATGAGTTCCCACGCGCCGAGCGCAGGCAGCCCGATCACAGCGTCGCGAGCGCGCTTCAACAGCGACAGCGCCAGCCCGATCTCAGGCGTCAGCCCAAAACTCGCTCCGAGAAGGATATAAGCGCCCTCCTGCACGCCGACTGCGTTCGGCACGGCGAAGGCGACACTGCGGATCGCATAGAGCATGCTCTCTATTACCAAGACCGCGCCAAAGCCGAGCGGAGCGCCAATGAACCGCAGGGCCAGCCAGATCTCTGCCGCGCTGGCGATCCAGCAGGAGAGATGGAGGGCAACACTGGTCCACACCGCACCCCTTCGGGCATAGATACCGGCAATGCCTGCGTGAAGCGCTGCGGCTCCCGCCGCCGTCCGCTCCGCCCATCCGCGGCCGAGCGCGCCGGCGAAGCGATCGAGCAAGCCAAAGCCGCGGCGCTGCGCCGCAAGCAACCCGGCGGCCAAAC
The DNA here is from genome assembly GCA_963785565.1 of uncultured Alphaproteobacteria bacterium. Taxonomy (GTDB): domain Bacteria; phylum Pseudomonadota; class Alphaproteobacteria; order ATCC43930; family CGMCC-115725; genus AP-15. The sequence goes on from CAWAVV010000048.1 coordinate 9,666, forward strand.
TACCCGCGACGGCGATCCCGGTTGCGGCCGAGACCACAAACCTCACCTGTGGTTCAAGATGCACCAGCCACGACAGCGCGATCGCCGTGTAGACGATCTGAGCGAAGAATTCGAGGGTGACGTCGACAATTGTGCTCGCTGCGGCCGTGCTACCGCGGATCCCGGCGATAGCGATGGCCCGCGCGCCTGCGACATAGCCGCCAACCTGCGAAAGCGGCAGCACCTCGGAGGCGGAATCACGGACCAAGCGTGCCCAGATCGCACACCATGGGTTGGTTCCTGGCAGCAGTATCCACCAAGCAATCCCCATCACCGCAATCAGCGCGATATGGATTAGACAAACCGCGGCAAAGCCAACCCAGCCGACCGCGAGCAGAGAGCGCGCCACCGCCGCCGCGCCAAAGTGAACGACGAGCACGCCGATCAGAACGATCCCAGTCGCCGCGGCCAGAAGCGAAACCGGTTTCATGCGTGGTTATCGGGAACCGCGCGGGCTAACTCCAGGGCGCAGCCCCACCAAGTCAAGCGCGGCGAGCATCGGCAGCAAGCGGGCTGGAGCAGATCGGAGGCGAACGCTTGCCCGGCAAGGAGAGTGAACATCGATCGTCCCCCGCATCCATGACGCACCCCGCTCCCGGCGTCCTGCTCCGACGCCATCCAGCTGACGAAGCATTCACGCAACAACTGATCGCCCGGCCGCCGCTTGCACTCCGCGGAGCCTATCTTCATGACGCAGCTGCGGCATTGCCCCGCCACCGCAGCAAGCGGTGGACAACACGCATCAGGCGGGGCACGATATTCGGCCGCAACAGACGCGGATCGTAGCCGGAAAGCCGCCGCTCATTCTCGGCCAGGCAGATTTCGATCAGCGCCGCCGGAGAAAGATCGACCGCGGCCAGCGACTTGCCGCCGGTTAAGGTGAAGTTGTTGTCCTGCGGCGTCCCCGCGACATCCGTTTCGGCTTGGCCGCCGCCGCCGACACCGCGGGCAATCCCGATCCGCTCCCAGATCAGAAAGGCCCAGACCGCGAGGGTCTTGATCGCGAACAGTGGACGACGCCACCACGGCAATCGGCGCCGGTGCCAAGCCGCCCAATTGACGAAGAACAGGATATGGCGGCCTTCCTCTTGCATGACCGGCTCGAACGTGTCGACCAAACTCGGCGGAAAAAAGCCAGACCGCTGTGCCAGAGCGAACAGGCCAAAGGCAAAAAAACTGTCGATGCACTCGCTGAAACCGGTGACCATAAAGGCCCATTCGGGGTCGCGCGGGCGGATGTACTCGGGCTCGGGCGCCAGGCGGATGCCATAGGCCTCGACCAAGTTGGAGAGGACCTCCTTGTGCCGGCCCTCCTCGAACCCGTCGAGCTCGATCGCCAGACGCAAAAGGGGGTCGGCGATGGTCTCGGCGTAGCTCAGCACGCGCCGGCGGGCTTTTCCTTCGGTTTGTACTGCGATGTCCCAGATCGGCAGACCGATCAGCCGGTCGCGCGCGGCCGGCTCGAGCACCGGCCAATCGATGACGGCCGGCTTATAGCGGTTATGGGTGTCGAGCAGCATCCGGCAAAACGCCGTCTTGTGCGCCTCGCTGCCGGGAACAATCGGTCCGGGTTCGGCTGCAGCCCACACCCGGGCAGCACGATCGGCAGCCTCGACCGTCGCGTCATCCAACATCGGCGCCCCTTTGCCCCCTGAGCATCTCAGACATGCCACGTTCGCCGCTAACGCTCTAGTCGAACGCACCGGAAGACCGGGCCATTCCATGCCACGGGCCTGCCGTGTCGTTGACTTGGCGGATCGCCTCCCCTATATAGCCGCCTCCGCTCGTGAGAGATGCCGCAATCGGAGCCGGTGCCGTGAAGCGCACTTACCAGCCCAGCAAGCTCGTCCGCAAGCGCCGCCACGGGTTCCGCGCGCGGATGGCGACCGTCGCGGGGCGCCGCGTGATTGCCGCTCGGCGGGCAAAGGGCCGCAAGCAACTCTCCGCCTGAGGCGGCGGGCTGGCCTTGCTCGACCGCGGCGGTCGGGAATTTCGTGGCCGGCAGACTTACAACACTTAAGATTCGCGCCGATTTCCTGCGGGTCGCGGCGGATCGGCACAAAGCGGTCATGCCCGGTCTGGTCTTGCAGGCTACGCAGCAGCCGCCGGATCTGGAAGGCCGCGCGACGCTGCGGGTGGGGTTCACCGCCAGCCGCAAAGTCGGCAACGCGGTGATCCGCAATCGGGCCAAGCGGCGGTTGCGCGCGGCGGCGGCGCAGATTTTGGCGGTTCAGGCGAGCCCAGGTACTGATTACGTGTTGATCGCGCGGGCGGCGACGGCAGCGCGGCCTTACGCAGCGCTCGTTGCCGATCTCGCCGCAGCGCTGCGCAGGGTTGAGCGCAGCCGAGCGGGACACCGGCCCGAGCGTCGCGCGGAGGGAGCAAGATGACACCGCAATACCAGGGCAAGTTTTTGAGTGCGAGCTTGCGCGTAGCAGTTCGCGCCTACCAACTTATTGTTTCGCCGCTGCTGCCTCCCTCCTGCCGCTTTCTGCCGAGCTGCTCGGATTACGCGATCGAAGCGCTAGAACGGCACGGCGCGCTTCACGGCGGCGGCCTCGCGCTGCGGCGGCTCGCGCGCTGCCACCCGTGGGGCGGCAGCGGCTATGATCCAGTGCCCAGCCGCCAGCCGGCCGAGAGACCTGCCCACCGCCGGCACGTCGGCGCCGCAAACTGAACCTGATTGGGCTAGAGCGAAATGGAACAGCGCAACCTCCTGATTGCGATCGCGCTGTCGGTCGGAATCCTGATCGCGTTCCAATTCGTGTTCGAGCGGCTGCGCCCACCGCCCGTGCCGCATGTCGGAACTACGGCCACCACGCCCGCGTCCCAATCGGCGGCCCCGGGCACAGCCGCACCTGGAGTCTCCGCCCCCAAAGCGGTCGCAGCCAGCGCCGCCGAGTTGCGGGCGGCGGCGATCGCCAGCCAACCGCACGTCAAGATCGACACACCGCGGCTGCACGGCTCGATCGTGCTGGTCGGCGCGCGGTTCGATGATCTCACGCTCGCCACCTACCATGAGACCGTCGACCCAAAGAGCCCAGAGGTCGTTCTGCTGTCGCCGCCCGGGACCGCGAGCCCCTATCTCGCCGAATTCGGCTGGGTTGCGGCCAAGCCCGGGCAGGTGAAAGTTCCGGGACCCGAAACCTTGTGGAAAGCCTCGAGCGGGCCGCTGACCCCATCGAACCCGATGACTTTGACATGGGACAATGGCCAGGGGCTTATCTTCACGCGGACGATCTCGGTCGACCCTAATTACATGTTCACGGTGCGCGACACGGTCAACAACAGCGGCAGCGCCCCAGCCGAGCTGCTGTCCTACGGCCTCGTCAGTCGCACCGGCACGCCGCAAGTTGCCGGCTATTATATTCTGTTCGAAGGCCTGATCGGTTACCTCGGAGGATCACTACAGGAGGTCAAATATTCCTCGCTGAGTCCCGGCAAACCGCTCGACTTCTCATCCACCGGCGGCTGGCTTGGTTTCACCGACAAGTACTGGCTGACCTCGCTGATTCCACCGCAAGACGAAAGGGTCGAGGCTCGCTTCACGCATACGCTCGAAGGCGGCGTCGAGCGCTATCAAACCGACTATCTCGGACCCAAAATGACGGTAGAGCCCCACGGCACAGCGGCAATCTCGACTCGCTTTTTCGCCGGGGCCAAGGAACTCAATCTGCTCGAAGCCTACAGCGCCTCCGGGATCCCGCTATTCGAATATTCCATAGATTTTGGCTGGTTTTGGTTCTTGACGAAGCCGATCTTTAGAATTCTGCTTATCTTCGAACGGACGCTCGGCAACTTTGGCTTGGCGATCCTGCTGTTTACCTTCTGCGTCAAACTGCTCTTCTTCCCGCTCGCCAACAAATCCTATCAGGCGATGAGCAAGATGAAGCTGCTGCAGCCCGAGATCCAGAAATTGCGAGAGCGGTTCCCGGATGACAAGGCACGCCAGCAGCAAGAGATGATGGCGCTCTACAAGCGGGTCGGCGCAAACCCGCTGGCCGGCTGCCTGCCGATCGTAATCCAAATTCCGGTGTTTTTCTCGCTCTACAAGGTCTTGTTCGTGACGATCGAGATGCGCCACGCTCCGTTCTTTGGCTGGATCCGTGATTTGTCGGCGCCCGACCCGACCTCCTTCGCCAACCTCTTCGGCCTGTTGCCGTTCACACCGTCAGCCGTGCCGATGATCGGCTCTTTTCTGATGATCGGCGCCTGGCCGCTGATCATGGGCCTGACCATGTTTCTGCAGCAAAAGCTCAACCCGCAGCCGGTCGATCCGATGCAGGCGCGGATGTTCATGCTGCTGCCGATCGTCTTTACCTACATGCTGTCGCACTTCCCGGCCGGGCTCGTGATCTACTGGGCATGGAACAACACACTCAGTATTGCCCAGCAATGGGCGATCATGCGCCGCGCGGGGGCGGCCTGAGCGCAGTGCCAGGGATGGCAGGAGACAGCGCCGCGGATCTGTTCCCCCCGCGGCTGCTCGACGTGGACCTGGTGACGGCGGGAGGGCGGCTGTTCGCGCGCGAAGCCCGCTTTGTCGCCGGGGCTGCCGAACCCGCGGCATTGCCGCCTGAGATCTTGCCCGAAATCGCCTTCGCCGGCCGATCCAATGTGGGTAAATCGAGCCTCGTCAATGCCTTGACCGGGAGGCGCGTGCTGGCGCGCACTTCGAACACGCCCGGGCGCACGCGTCAGATCAATTTCTTCGATCTCGGCGGCGCGCTGATGCTGGTCGACCTACCGGGGTATGGTTACGCCGAAGCATCGAAAGCCGCGGTCAAGCGCTGGACGGGGTTGGTGCGTCGCTATCTGCAGACTCGCTCAGCATTACGGCGTGTTTGTCTGTTGATCGACGCCCGCCACGGCATCAAGGAAGTCGACCGACCGCTGCTCGACATGCTTGATCGTGCCGGCATCTCCTATCAGATCGTGCTGACCAAGACCGATAAGTTGGGCCCGACGGTACTCGCCGAAGCTGCCGAGCGGGTCACGGCCGAACTCGCCAGCCACACCGCCGCGCATCCCGAGATCCAGTTGACCAGCGCCGAGGAGCGGCGCGGCATCGCCGCGTTGCGCGCGACGCTCGCCGACCTGGCGATCGCCCCATCAGACGCTTCTGCCGTGCCGACGCCTCAGCAAAGACTTTAGAGTTCCCTCGCGATGAGCCTTACCCCCGATCCCTCGTCATCCTCCGCGTGCGCCAACGCCGACCCGCGGCTCAAGGCCGCAGTGTTGGCCGAGGCGCTGCCCTATATGCGCCGCTACGCCGGCCATACAGTTGTCATCAAATACGGTGGCCACGCGATGGGCGAAGGCGGCGATTCATTCGCCCGCGACGTTGTGCTGTTGCGGCAGGTCGGGATCAATCCGATCGTGGTGCACGGCGGCGGGCCGCAGATCGGCCATATGCTGGAGCGTCTCGGCATCGAAAGCCGCTTTGTCGACGGGCTCAGGGTCACCGACCGCGAGACGATGGAAGTGGTCGAAATGGTCCTTGCCGGCACGATCAATAAACAGTTGGTGGCGGCGATCAACGCCGAGGGCGGTTGCGCGATCGGATTGACCGGCAAGGACGGCGGGCTGATCTCGGCGAAAAAGGCCATTCGCACGCGGATGGAAGGAGGGGCCAAGATCGAGATCGATCTCGGCTTTGTCGGCGAGCCGGAGCATGTGGCGGCCAAGGTGCTCGACACCCTCAGGCAATCGGACATCATCCCGGTGATCGCCCCGATCGGCGTCGGGGTTGCCGGCGAGACCTACAACATCAACGCCGACACGGTGTCGGGGGCGGTCGCCGCGGCGGTCAAAGCAACTCGGCTGCTGTTGCTGACCGATGTCACGGGCGTGCTCGACGGCGACAAGCGGCTCGTGTCGGAGATCACCGCCGGCTCCGCGCGGGGCATGATCTCCGATGGCATCATTTCCGGCGGCATGATCCCCAAAGTCGAGACCTGCCTCGACGCCGTCGATGGCGGGGTGGAGGCGGCGGTGATTCTCGACGGGCGCGTGCCGCACGCGATCCTGCTCGAACTGTTCACCAATGCGGGGCCGGGCACCCTGATCCGAGGGGGGTAGGACCGCGATGCCAGCTTTAGGCGGCCGGCCGCTCGACGAGATTGAGACCTGGATCTTCGATCTCGACAACACGCTCTACCCCGCTTCGTGCCGGCTGTTCGACCAGATCCATGCGCGGATGCAAAGCTTTATCGCCGAGCGGCTGGGGCTGTCTCCGGAAGCGGCGCTGGCCGTGCAGAAAACCTATTTCCGCGAGCATGGGACGACGATGCGCGGGCTGATGACCGTCAACCGGGTCGATCCCCACGAATTTCTCGCCTATGTGCATGACGTGGACCTCGCCTGCGTGCCGGCCGACTCGGTGCTGGCCGCAGCATTGGCCGCCCTTCCCGGCCGCAAAATCGTGCACACCAACGGCTCGGTGCGGCACGCCGAGCGGCTGCTCGATCACCTGGGCATTAGCCAATTCTTCTGCGGGATCGTCGACATCGCCGCCGCCGGGTTTGAGCCGAAGCCGGCGCTCCCCGGCTACCGTGAGCTGCTGCGGCGTTACGAGGTTGGTCCGCAGACCGCGCTGATGGTCGAAGATATGGCCAAGAACCTGGTCCCCGCTGCCGCCCTCGGCATGACCACGGCCTGGGTGCGGGGCACCGTCGACTGGGCTGTTGCCGGAGCCGATGGCGGCCATGTTCACCACATCGTCGACGATCTCGGCGGCTTTCTCGCGGCCGCGGTATCGCCTGACCGCAGTTGCGCGTGAGGCATTCGCGGTGTCCGTCGCAGACACGATCCACAGCAAGCTGACCGACCGGTTCACGCCGGCGCGGCTAGACGTCATCGACGACTTGCATCGGCATGCCGGACATGCCGGAGCGCGGCCCGAGGGCGAGACCCATTTCACCGTGACGATCGTCTCCGCAGAGTTTGCCGGCTTAAGCCGGGTGGCTCGGCAGCGCCTCGTCTATCAGACCCTCGCCGAAGAACTCGCCACCCGCGTCCATGCGCTGTCACTGACCACGCTGACGCCCACGGAAGATCACCGCAGCTAGAGAGAGGGTCACGGTCATGCCGCCGCGCTGAGAAAATCGCGGAGTGCGTCGATCGGCGCATCCTTCATCACGAACGCATCGCCGATATGACGGGGCAGGATCAGGGCGATTTGGCCGTCGCGGACCTTTTTGTCCTTGCCCATATGCGCGAGAAGACGTTCCGCCGAGATGCCGGAGAGCCCGACATCGATGAGCCGCGTCGGCAGCCCGGTCGCCACAAAATGGCGGCGCACGCGCTCACCCTCCGCCGCCGGGACGAGCCCGAGCCGCGCGGCGAAATCGAAGGCCAGCACCATGCCCAGCGCTACGGCTTCGCCGTGTAGTAGCCGGCTCGAAAACCCGGTTTCGGTTTCGAGGGCGTGCCCGAAAGTGTGACCGAAATTCAGCAACGCCCGCTCGCCCTCCTCGCGCTCGTCGACGGCTACGATCGCCGCTTTCATTCGGCAGCTCGTCATCACCGCCTGTCTGATGGGCTCCGGCTCCAGCGCGCATAGGGCGTTGCCCTGGCGTTCGCACCACGCGAAGAATTCGGCGTCTCGGATCAGGCCATATTTGACGATCTCGGCATAGCCGGCGAGCAGCTCGCGGCGGGGCAAGGTCGACAAGGCTCCGGTATCGGCGAGAACCAGACGCGGCTGGTAGAAGGCGCCGATCAGGTTCTTGCCCATCTGAGTGTTGATTCCGGTCTTCCCGCCAACCGAGCTGTCGACCTGGGCCAGCAAGGTTGTCGGGATCTGCGTAAAGTCGATCCCCCGCAACAAGGCGGCCGCGGCAAACCCGGTCATGTCGCCGACGACACCGCCGCCCAACGCCACCAGCATCGAACCGCGCTCAATGCCGCAGGAGAGGATCTCCTCGGCGAGACGCCCGAAATGGTCGAGGTCTTTGGTCTCCTCGCCGGGCGGCAGGACAACCGTGTGATGTATGATCCCGGCTTCTGCGAGGCTGTCGCGCAGCGGCGTCAGGTAATGCCGGGCGACGGTCTCGTCGGTGACCACGACCGCCTGCCGGCGGCGCATCAGCGGCAGGATTTCCCGGCCGGCTTGCTCGACCAAACCTGGTCCGACGACGATATCATAAGCGCGCTCGCCCAACGCCACGCGCAGGCGCTCGGACGCAGTTTGGGAGGTCATCGTCATCCTTCGCTATTGGTATCGGGCGGCGTCATCGTGCACGGGCAGGCCGCGAGCGCCGCAATCGCCCGATTGACCGTCGCTTCGGGCGAGCCGTCGCCGCTGTCGACAGTCACCCCGGCCTCGGCATAGATCGGATGCCGCCGCTCGATCAGTTCGCTCAGGATTTCGCGCGGGTCGCCCGCTTTCAGCAGGGGCCGGTCGGCGCGGCGCGACACCCGCTGGACCAGCACGTCGAGATCGGCGCGCAGCCACAGCGACACGCCACGCCGCGCGATTACTGCGCGGGTAACCGGATCCATGAACGCGCCGCCGCCGGTCGCCAGCACATGGACCGGCCCGGCGAGCAGCCGGGCGATGACCCGGCGCTCGCCGTCACGGAATGCCTGCTCGCCGCGATTGGCAAATATCTCCTCGATGGTCTCGCCGGCAGCCGCTTCGATCTCCTGGTCCGAATCGAAAAACGGCAAACCCAGCCGGATTGCGAGTCGGCGGCCGATTTTGGTCTTGCCGGCGCCCATCAGTCCGACGAGCACCACCGTCCGGCACGGGACAAAGCGCCGCACCGCCAAGGTTCGCCGTCCGATTTCGAGCGCGTCAGTCTGCACCCCGATCCTCTCCGCCGACATTGCTCTTTTTCCCGGCGTCTGGGACCCGTACTAGCATATCGTGCTGCCTGGTCGTCAATCGGCGTGGGGCCGGTCCGGCCGGGCAATTCGGCCGAGAGTCTTCGGCCAAGGGGACATGCGAGCCGCGGCATGGGAAAGCTGACCATCTGGTTCGTCGCCGTCATCGTCTTGGCGGCGCTCGGCGGCGCCGCCTATCTCGCCCTGTGGAACCCGCCCGCGCCCTCGGCGGCGGTCGAAAAGGTATTGCCGGATGCGCGGTTCCCGAAGTAGCCGGCGGAACCTTGCGGGGAGGGCCGCAGCGCCCGCCTTCTCGAAACACCTCGAAGCCTTCCTCGAAATGCTGACGGCTGAGCGTGGCGCCGCGCGCTTGACTATCGCCGCTTATCGTACCGACCTCGCCGACCTGTCGCGGTTTTTGACGGCGCGCCGGACCGCCCTCGAAGTCGCGGACGAAGCGGCGTTGCACGCCTATCTGGCGGCGGCGGCGACCGCGCGGCTGGGGCCGCGCAGCCTGGCGCGGCGGCTCTCGGCAATCCGCCAGTTCTACAAGTTTCTGGTTGTCGACGCGGTGCGCCAGGACGACCCGACGATCGGTCTCGACACGCCGCGGCTCGGCCGTCCGTTGCCGAAGCTGCTGTCGGAAAGCGAAGTAGAAGGTCTGCTCGCGGCAGCGCGCGCCTGGCCCGGCGAGGAGGGAGTGCGCATCCTTTGCCTGATCGAGCTGCTTTACGCGACCGGAATGCGCATCTCGGAACTGCTGACCTTGCCGCTCGCCGCGGCCCTGCGAGACCCGCGCTTTGTGCTGGTGCGCGGCAAGGGCGGCCGCGAGCGGGTCGTGCCGCTGAGCGAGCCGGGACGCAAGGCGCTCGCCGACTATCTCGACTGCCGCGAGCATTTCCTGTCCGAGGAACGGCCGTCGCGCTGGCTGTTCCCGTCGCGCGGCGAGGCCGGGCATCTCACTCGCCAGCGCTGCGGCCAGTTGCTGAAAGAGCTGGCGCTGAAGGCTGCCCTCGACCCCGCTCGGCTGTCGCCGCACGTGCTGCGCCATGCTTTCGCCAGCCATTTGCTCGATCACGGCGCCGATCTGCGCAGCGTCCAACAGATGCTGGGGCATGCCGACATCGCAACGACGCAGATCTACACCCACGTCCTGTCCGACCGGCTGCGCCGGCTGGTGCACACCGCGCACCCGCTGGCGCGGCGCAAATGATGCGCCACTTTCTCGATTTCGAACGTCCGATCGGCGAGCTCGAAGGCAAGATCGAAGAGCTGCGCCACCTGGCGACGACCGGCGAGATCAACATTGCCGACGAGGTCGGACGGCTCGAAGCTAGTGCGGCGCGGCTGTTGCGCCAAACCTATGCCCGGCTGACCCCGTGGCAAAAGGTGCAGGTGGCGCGCCACCCCGAACGCCCGCACGCGCTCGATTACATCGGCGGTCTGATCACCGAATTTTTGCCCCTGGCGGGCGACCGCGCCTTTGCCGAGGATCGGGCGATCGTCGGCGGCCTCGGCCGGTTTCGCGGACGCAGCGTGCTGGTGCTCGGCACCGAGAAAGGCGCCGACACCGAGGCCCGGATCACCCGCAATTTTGGCATGGCCCGGCCCGAGGGCTACCGCAAGGCACGGCGGCTGATGCGGCTCGCCAATCGTTTCGATCTGCCGGTGTTGACTTTCGTCGATACCGCCGGCGCCTATCCGGGGGTCGATGCCGAGGCTCGCGGCCAGGCCGAAGCCATCGCCGGCGCGATCGAAACCTGTCTTGACATCAAGGTGCCGCTGGTAGCCGCGATCATCGGCGAAGGCGGCTCGGGCGGGGCGATCGCACTCGCCGCCGGCAACACGGTGCTGATGCTGGAGCACGCGGTCTATTCGGTGATATCTCCCGAAGGTTGCGCCTCGATCCTTTGGCGCGACGGCGAGCACGCACGCGAGGCAGCCGAAGCGCTGCGGCTGACCGCTCAGGATTTGCTGCGTCTGGGAGTAGTCGACCGGATCGTGCCGGAACCGCTCGGCGGCGCCCACCGCCTGCCAATAGAAGCAGTGGAGCAGCTGGGCCGAGCGATCGACGAGGCATTGCATCCGCTTTTGGGCCTCGATGGCGCGGAATTGCGCGCGCAACGCCGCGAAAAGTTCCTCGCGATGGGCGGCCATGGGCTGTAATCGGCCCGGATGGGCCTAATTCCGGGGATCATTGACCGCGCCGTGCCGCTCCCCACATCTAGGCCGGCGCGGCGACCGAGCCGAGTCGGGAAGTGTTCTTCCCGAGGGAAGGGTCAGAGGCGCCGCTGCCCTTCGTCGAAGGGCACCGCTTTTCCCGCAGTGGAGTGCAGTCATGGAACCCCAAGAGAGAGACCTGCTCACGACCCTGCTGGCGCGGTTGAAAAGCACCGCGAACCAACCCAAGGATCCGGAAGCCGATGCTCTGATCCGCCAGGCGATTACCGCACAGCCCGACGCGCCCTATTTCCTCGCGCAGACCGTGCTGATCCAGGATCTGAGCCTGCACAATGCGCAGAACCAAATCGCCGAGTTGGAAAAACAGCTAACCGACGCACAGCAGGCGGCGCGGCCAGCAGCGACGAGTTTTCTCGGCGGTCTGTTCGGCACGCGCCAACCGGCTCCGCCGTCGCCTGGCGCCGGCGCGGAGCGTGCCTCCGGCCGGCCCCTGGACCCGCGCCCCGCAGGTCGCCGCGTCGCCGCCGGCACAGCCCTGGGGCCAGCCCAATCCGCAGGGCGGCTATGCCCAGCCGATGGGTGCGGGAGGCGGCTTCATGGGCGGTGGAATGGGCGGTGGCGGCGGGTTCCTGCGCTCGGCGGCAACGACCGCGGCCGGAATTGCCGGCGGCGCCTTGCTGTTCCAGGGGATCGAATCGCTGTTCGGCCAGCACGCCAGCGCCGGCATCCTCGGCGGCCAGGCGATGACCCCCGGTCTCGGCGAGAGTGTCGTCCAGAACTATTCCGGCGGCGACGCCGGCGGCGGCCAGGGCGGCACCGACACGGCCGACCAGGACTTTTCCGGCGGAGGCGGCGGTCAGGACCAGGATTACAGCGGCGGCGACGCCGGTGGAGATCAGGATTACAGCTCGGACCAGGACTTCAGCGGCGGCGACTCTGGCGGCGGCGACTTGAACCAGTGCTGATGCGGCGGCCCTCGTGGCCGCGGCGCTGCCGACGGTGAACGGCGCGTCGATCAGCGGGTCCACCACCGCGGGCGTCAGTCGCCGCCGATCCAAATCTTGCACCCCCCGAGCCGCCGCAGCTCGCCATCGCTCATCAGCTGAAGCGCCGCCCCAAACCCCCGAAAATCCCCGGGGCAGGGTCATCTCTAACTGGCAGACGAGTGACATTTTGATCGGGCGCCTACACGCGGCGGACGCATAAGGTGCCTTATGGAAAAGAGCTGTACTCTTAACAGAAAATTTGAACACACTCAATAGGATGCTTAGTGTCCAAGGACGTATTGGAGGCGGCAATGTGGTGGTCGCGGGAGCGCAGGAAGGAAGCCCTTGCACAAGGCCCTCACATAAAGGAGGCTTTGGCCGAGGCAGCGCCGACCTCTCAGGAAATAGACGACTTATTAAGGACCAGAGGCGTATCTGTCTGGACCGCTATTGTGGCGCTGGCGGCGAGCCTTGGAACAGCGGCGGCGGTCGCCACAGCCGCTGGTCCACTCAAAGGATATCTTCGGGTCGCCCACCATTACGTTGATAGCGCCTTCTGGGTGGCTTACCGCGAGTTCAAGCAGAGCGCGAAGGGCCTGCGTAGCTAGAAGGGCGGCGCAGGACGAAATTAGGGAGCCTCGTCCAGATCGAAATCATGTCCCTGCGGCTTGGTGATTGCACCGGCCCAGTGCCGTAAATAAAATTGGTATATCCAAATTGAAAACTCTGGAGATTTGTCGACGCGCGCATACGCATAGCAAAAGCGGTCATCTCCACCCAAGCTGCATCGCACAAGGTCATGCCCCATAGCAAATTCCCTTACCGGCTCGGCGAGGCCGTTGAGAAATAACACTTCAATTTCTGCCGACGCAGGCAGCGGACTTCCGAAATGATGATAGTACAGGCCGCGAGAGATCTTCTCTATAACAGGATCATGGGCCGAACGTGGCCACCTGAACGTCCTCGTTCGCTCAAATTGGCCTGTAGATGGCGAGCGAATAAATAGTGGAGTTCCAGACATTAGCTCTCTTAGGAGCTTTTTATTGTTGCGGACGGTTCGCAAGCCGCCATTCTTCCAAAAGTCTATCGAATTTAGGGTATCAACCCCACTTTTTGCGCTTAGGTAGACCTTGAATTTCTCTTCAGCATCGGACGCGCTTCCATTGCACGCGTCACAGGCGGGAACAGTGATGAGCTTGGGCCGGGGCGAAGGAAAGAGCGACTTCGGCGGGACGTGATCCAAGGTCGTGGCTGGCCGTGCGCCGCAAAGCACACAGGTCGGCGGCGTCTTTCGGAACTGTTCTTTGCGGAGCTTCGCCTGTCCCATCTAAAGCCTGAAGAAAAACGTTGCGACGGATGATGATAAACAACTGCGGGTTAAGGGCGTGTTGATGGCTTCGCACGCGAGGGTCATTTGACCACTCTGGGCTGACGCTTAACGGGCAGTATCGGGTAAGCCGAGGGCGAGGCCGGATGCCTTGCCAAGAGAGCATGGTAGTCCCGCCCTTCGTCTTGCCCGCCTCAACCTACCAGTCGGCACTTTTGAGTTCGCCAACAGTATCCGACCGTTTTCCTCCACGAGGTCCGCAACATGGCTTCAATACAACGTGTGACGAACGCTGAACACGCTATATGAGACTTGATAGCCCTGGGTGCGCTTTGCCGCACCGTTTGCTCGCCGCGTGAAACCGTATCTTTCTGGCGAATGCGCACGCGGCTCCAAGACAGCTGGCACAGGATTTACAAAATGGACATCTAGCGCACCCTGGACTTTAGGAATTCACCCGTACGTATACCCCGGCAGAGCCCGGTGCATGCGTCATGGCCTGCCGCATGCGCGGCGAATTGGGCGAGGAATGTTGCTGTTGCTCCTTCCACTCCGGGCTTTCGGGCACGGCCGTACTGGCGAATTCGTAGACCGTGCTGTAGCCGCTGGTGCCCTCGAGAACCCGATAGCGGCGGGCGTAGATCACTCCCGGCACCTTGCGGTAGCCTGGCACATATTCCCCACTGTACCAGGCGTTCCACTCCGCATCGACCTCGGCGGGGACGGACATGCGGCCAATCTGCAACACCGGCGCCATGCCACGCTCCGGCATTTCGATGCCCTCCGGGTAAATCTGTTCCCCGACAATGCGTGTCAAATTCTTCCCGATCACGGACGGCGAGACTTTCTGTCCCCACGGTGTGCGCGGCCGGTTGGTAAACGCCGGCGTCCGCATCACCGCCACGCTTTCCAGTTCATAGCATGCCAGGTATTGCGGGCCACCCTTGACCGCCTCGTAGCGGGCCGCTGAGAGAATGCCGGGCACCGACAGCAATTCCGGTAGATGTTCCTTGTTATACCACTCGTTGAATTCCTGCACGTGCTGGGCGTCGATATCAACGTACACCATGAAAATCCCGCGACCTTTTTGTGCCATGTTTCCGTCTCCTCTGTGAAGCGTAGCCGCCATCGTTTTGCCTGGTCTCGTTGGCGCCCGGTCCTCACGCCTGGAGCCCAGGAGAGACACGAGACAACAACTGGGGAGCCATCTTAGCCGACATTCCCCAGATTCCGGGGCTGTTGAGCGCGATCTTCCGTCTCATCGAGGCACACCGCAATGAAATTCGGGCGCAACCAGCCTCGTTCGCAGCCAATCGTTCGGGTTGCTCGCCTCGCGGGTCCGGAACTCGTGGCTTTGCTTCATTCCAGGCACACCTCTGCCTTCGTGGTCTGTCTCATCTGACACCGCCGCTGTCATGCCGGAGCGGGCGGCCGGTCACGCGCACTTGCCGGCTGGCCTACCCCGCCTTCCAAAATTGTTACTTTTCGAGCATGGGCGGGCGGGCGGATGCTTTGCCACAGTCGGCAGGAATTCCGAGACCGCTCCGACGCCATCAACTACGCCAATCATCGCAGATTGGATCATAGCGGCTCGCCGCATCATAAATTTGTCGAAATGGCATGTCATGGTTGCAAAAGCCGCTCGATTAACCCGACGGTGCGCGCAACGATGGTCGTGGTGCTGAGGTGCTGTTGTCGCAATTTGCGGCGCCGCGTCAGTCCCAGCCGAGACCTAGGGATTGTATGCAACCAGCGCGAGATGTTTTGCTGCAAATTTGCTGCAGATGCAGCGGCGGGCAAAATTGGCTGCAATACGAGGTTGAGTTGCGTGCTTGAGCCCGTCACCGCCTCGGCCGGCCCTTCCGGCTCTGTCGCAGACACCCAAAGCATGATCCTCTGGATTGAAGCACCTCCAGTTTTATTCCCTTCCCCCGGGCTTGACCGGGGGTCCACGTCTTCATTCCCGGATGTTGGAACGAAAAGACGTGGACGGCCGGATCGGGTCCGGCCGAGGGGATCGAGGGACGCTTCCATTCAAGAGGATCCTGCTCCAAGCGTCGCCGCGAGCTTTGGGTTTGATCTGTATCCCCACGCCCTTGTTTCCCAGAGCTGGAAGGCGTGGATGGCCCGGCCAAGCCCGGCCAAGACGAAGTTCCGTGGGGTTTGA
>CAWAVV010000049.1:0-79811 GCA_963785565.1 uncultured Alphaproteobacteria bacterium
ACTACGAAAAGCGCGACGGGGTCGCCTACATCACCCTGAACAATCCGGATAAGGCGAACATCCTCGACAAGCCGACATCGGACACGATCTCGGCGGCCTGGACCGATCTGTGGGAGGATCGCGACATCCGTTGCGCGATCTTGACCGGCGCCGGCGACCGCCATTTCTGCGGCGGGCACAATCTGGCGCCGCGCAAGAACATCACCGAGGAAGAACGCGAATATCTGCGCACTCAGCGCCTCTTCTGGCCGCTCGCCGGCACGGTGCATGGCCAGAAAACAGGCGTCGACGGGCGCATGGGAGATCATTACCCACGGGTGTGGAAACCGGTCATCGCCGCGGTCAACGGCTGGGCGGCCGGCGCCGGGCTCTACATCTTGCTGTCGTCGACCGACATTCGTATCGCCAGCGCCGAGCACGCGCGGTTCAAGTTCGCGCTATTGACCCAGGGCTGGCTGGGGCACGGGCCGGGGGCAACGCTGCTCGCCCGGCAGCTGCGCTATATCGACGCGATGAAGATCCTGCTGACCGACGAACCGTTTGACGCCCAGGAGGCATTGCGGATTGGCCTGGTCAACGAGGTCGTGCCGCATGCGCAACTGATGGAGCGGGCGGAAACGATCGCGCGCCATATCGTCACCCTGCCCCCGGTCGCGGTGCGCATGATGAAGGAGTTCGTGGTCCGCTTCGGCGATTTGCCGACCGACCAGGCCTGGCACATCCAGAGCCTGATCAACTCGCTGTTGATCCAGACCACCACCGACGGCGAGGAGGGCCGTCGCGCTTTCAACGAAAAGCGCCCGCCGGACTTTACCGGCGCCCTGCGTCGCCGCGGCGACGCCTGGGACGAACCCTCCGAAGAAGACAAGAGACGCCTCGACCAGGCTTATCGCAGCGGTGAATTTTAGTGTTCTCGCTCTGACGTTCGCTTCTCGCCGATCGCCGTTCCGGGCTGGGTCGCGGCGCTGCTCCCTGGAATGTACCTGGCTGCAGCGCCCTCACCGCGGCACCTTCGGCAAGTCAGCCGGCCGACATGGCAACGCAATTCTTCGAGCGCGGGCAGCCTGCCGCTCAGGTGCTCTCGGGTTCGGCGATCGCGGCCGACCACGGCGACATCACGTCGGAAATGCCGTGGTTCAACCCGTCGGCGCCGTGCATCACCAGGTTCGGGCAGGCGAAGCGCGACGGGTAGACGCCGTGCTCGACCAAGGTCGCGCCGGGTTTCGCCATCAGCGCTGCGACGATCGCGGGCGGAAGGCGGCGGTCAACGCCGAAGCGCTCGCCACCGTTGACGTCGATGCGCGGGTGATGCGCTGCCGCCTCGGTGTCCATGGCGAAATCGACGACAAAGCTCGCCATCTCCAGAACCGCGGCGAGAATCCGCCTGCCGCCCGAGGCGCCGGTCCCAAACCACGGCCGTCCGCCGCGCGCAGCGACGACCGGGCACATATTGGTCAGCGCGCGCTTGCCCGGCATCATCGAATTGGGCCGCCCGGGCCGCGGGTCGAACCACATGATCCCGTTGTTCATCAAGATGCCGGTGCCCGGCAGCACATAGCGGCTGCCAAAGCTCGACAGCAGGGTGCTCGTCAGCGCGACGATCGTGCCCTCGCGGTCGATCGCGGTAATGTGCGTGGTCGAGGTCGGCGCCACGGTTTCTACATCGCCGGCATGATCGAGCCGGTCGGCATAGGCGTCGCTGAGCGTCCTGATAATGGCGGCGAAATAGGCGGCGTCGGGCGATGCGCCGAAACGCTGCCGGGAGAGCCGCTCAATAGCAAAGGCCAGGGTCGGCCCGGCGGTCATTCCAGGCGCCGACTGCAACGTCGCGCCGCGATAGGGGATCGCTAATGCCGGCATGACTCGCGTCCGGCAGCCCGCGAGATCCTCGGCCGACAAGACGCCGCCCGCCTCGCGCACATCCGCGGCGATCGAACGGGCGATATCGCCCTCATAGAAATCGTCGGGGCCGGCCGTTGCGATCCTCTCCAGGGTATCGGCGAGGCGGCCCAGCGGCAGGTTCGTCCAGTCGCGCTCGGGCGGGCAGACCGGCGGCAGGCCGTCCCGCAACCAGATCCGCCGGCTTTCGTCATAGAGGCGCAATTCCGCTGCCGCACCCGCAACCTTGACCGTGGTAAACCAGTCGACCGGCACGCCTTCGCGGGCCAGCGCCACGGCTGGCGCGACCAGCTCGCGCCACGGCATGCGCCCAAAGCGCTCGACCGCCGCCGCATAGCCGCGCACCGAACTCGGGATCGTGAAGGCCAGCGGACCGTGGATGTTCCGGTCCCCCTCGACCTGCGGCCAGGTGAACAGCTCGGTCTTGGTGGCCCCGGTGAGCTTGTAGGCCGCCGGATCGAGGCCGCGCGGCGCCATCGGGCCGAAGTCTACAGCCTCGGCATGGTCGGCGTCGGCGCGATGCACGACCATAAAACCGATCCCGCCGAGCCCGCTGTTCCACGGCTCGACCGCGGCCAACGCCAGCGCCGCGGCGACGGCGGCATCGACCGCGGTGCCGCCTGCCGCCAGCACCTCGGCGCCGACCGTGGCGGCGGTGCGGCTCTGTGAGGCGACGATGCCGCCGCGCGACGAGGCCCCCGGTTTGCGGACCTCCCAGTTTTGCGTCAGGTGCATCCCGGTGCGCCGGCTATTCCGCGACGATCGTGTCGACGCGGGTCGGATAGAAAGCGTAGTAGCCGGCGATCCCGGCGACCTCGTCATAAGGCGTCGGATAGCCCCAGACCGCATTCTCGGACCGCCGGATCTCGCCGCCCGCCGGCGCCTCGATCGTCCAGTAAGACGCTTCGCCTTTGAACGGGCAGGTCGTGTGGTGCTGGGTCGGGTGCATCAGATCGAGCCGCACGTCCTTTTCCGGAAAATAGTGCACGGGGCCGTGGCCGGTCTCCTCGACCCGCAAGGTCGCGGTGCTGTCCGCGACAGTCGTGCCGGCGAAGACGACTTTGACATGCCGCCGATCCGGCTTGAGGTCGACGCGGTGCTCGGGGCG
Organism: uncultured Alphaproteobacteria bacterium; assembly: GCA_963785565.1. Taxonomy (GTDB): domain Bacteria; phylum Pseudomonadota; class Alphaproteobacteria; order ATCC43930; family CGMCC-115725; genus AP-15. The sequence goes on from CAWAVV010000049.1 coordinate 3,008, forward strand.
ACTGACAAATCCAGGGGCTGGGTTTGGCATCGTGATTTCCTCGCGGGCTTATCGCTTTGCGGGCGCGGCATACGCCTCAAACGAGGCGATGCAGCTGGCGCGTAGTTGGGGAATGGTGATCGGACCGCATTCGATCGCCTCGCGTTTTTTGCGGAACGCCGGATTGTTGCGCAACTGCGCCGTATACGCCTCGCTCTGACGAACGTTTGCCTTGGCTTCGGGATCGTTGGTCGGCATCGCTTGAGCCATCGCGGTCCCGGCGAACGCGATCGTCAATAGAGCGGCAAATGCCGCCGTTTGATACCGCTGCATTTTCTTTCCTCCTGTTCCAGATTAGTCGGCCATCGTCAGCCCGCCGCTGACGCTCAGCACCTGGCCGGTAACGTAATCCGATCGTGCGCTCAAGAAAAATAGCACCGCTTGGGCGATTTCGATCGGCTGGGCGATCCGGCGGAACGGGATGGCGCGGGTCAGCGCTTCCTTCATGCGTTCCGGCTGTCGCTGGAACAAAGGGGTGTCGGTCGGGCCCGGACACACGCAATTGACGTTGATGCGGTAGCGCGCCATCTCGCGGGCTAGCGACTTGGTGAAGGCGATCAACCCGCCTTTGGCGGCGGCGTAGACGGTCTCGCCGGTGCTGCCGACCCGGCCCGCATCGCTCGAGATGTTGACGATCTTGCCCGCTCTCGCTTCGACCATCGGCGGCAAGATTCCGCGGGTCAGCCTGATCGCCCCCATCAGATTGACGGCGATGACGCGGTCCCACATCTCCGGCGGATTCTCGAGAAAAGGCTGGATCTGGTCCCAACCGGCGGCGTTGACCAGGCCGTCGACGCGCCCCGCCCGTTGATGCACCGCCGCGGCGAAATCGTCCACCGAGGCCTTGACGGTCAAATCCAGCGGCAGGTAGTCGATGGCGAAGCCATTGGCGGCGCCCTCGGCCGCTGTCGAGCGGCCTCCTTGCTGATCGACATCGCCGATTAAGACCTTGGCGCCTTCGCGCGCCAACAGCAGCACCGTCGCCCTGCCGATCCCTGAGGCCCCGCCGGTGACGATGATGGCTCGGTCTTGCAAATCCATCGCCGTCTCGCTCCGCCGGCGCCCTCGCTCCCAGGCGGTGGATGTTCCGCGCTGGCGGCGGCCGGTGTCAAGCCGCGCCGAGTGCGACGGCCTGGCGCCCGGCGACGGTGTTCCTCTCACGCAGGCGATCGAGGATGACGCGAGGCAGGTGATCGGCCGGCATATCCAGCCGCTGTGCCGAAGCAGCCACATTGTCGACCAGTAGATAGTCGCTTGACCACTCGTCAAAACCGAAATAACCGAACGTTTCCGGCAGGCTCGGCTGGTGGTCGCCATAAAAACCGAGCACGCCGTCGCGTCCGCGCGGCCCCAGGCCCTCCGCCAAGATCCGGAGCATCTCGTCGGAACGGGCCAACCCATCGAGGTAGCGCAGGAATTGCCCGCCTTGCGGCAGGTCCGCTGGGTCGAAGCGCTGCCGCAAATCCAGGTTGATCGGCGGCCCAGCCTCGAACCAGGGGCCGTGATTACCCATCGTGATGACGAATATAAAGCTGCGCGGTCCTGCCTCGTCGAGCACGCGCAACACCTGATGGGCGAGATCGGGGTCCGAGCGGTAGGGCGGTCGGCGCGATCCCCCCAGGCTCTCGCGGCCGAGAAAACTCTCGAAGCCGAGCGCCGCCAAGGTCAGATCGCGGCGGAAAAAGCCGCGGTCGAACGGATGCAGGCACACGGTGCGATAACCTTCGTTGCGCAGACGCCAGGCGAGCGAGGCAACCGGGGCGCGGGCGAAGGCGTGATAGGGATTGAAGCGGTCATAGCCGAGATCGCGCTCGGGGATGCCGGTCAGTATCGCGAATTCGGCGCGCGTCGTGTTTGCGCCCCAGCCCGCGACTTCAAGCCGGCCGAAAGTCGCGCCGTGTCGCCGGCAGTCGTCAAAGCCCGGCAGCAGGTTTCCCGGCACACGTGGCGACACCCGGCGCGCGTCAAAGAATGATTCGCATTGCACCACGACCAGAGGTACTCCGGCCGGGGCGCTTACCAACGCCGGCGCCGGCGGCAGCGCATGCCGCGCGCGGCGCCCGCTGCGTTCGGCACGTGCGATGATGCCGTAAACCAGGAGGATCGCGAACGGACCCAGCCTTGCCGCGTCCGCGAACGGCTCGTCGCTGGGGTCGAGGCGCCGCAGCGCGCCGGCCGCCAGCCCAAGCACCGGCTCGCGGGATATGACCCATCCGGCGGCGCAGACGACCGCAACCAAAGGCACGATCAGCAGCGTATCCGGCCGCCACAACGGTGGTTCTACCGAGACCAGAGCGATCGCGAAAACAACCGTCGCCAGCGCCCCGCCGATGACCAGGCCGGACCCCGCGAACGGCAGGTACAGCTGCGGATGAGTAAAGACGTGCGGCAGCTCGGACATATCCGAGAAGACAACCGGCTCACGCAGCGCTTCGCGCTTTGTCCGGTCGGCGAGCGCGAAGCCGGCCCCAAGCGACACCACGGCGAGACCGGTAAAAATCGGTCGTCCAGTCGCGGTCAGCAACAGGCCGGAGGCGAGCAGCACTGGGGAGAAATCGAGCAGAACCGCCGGCAACCCCGCAATTCGGGCCTTGGCGATATGGCGCGGGATCAGCCATGCCGCCAGCATCAGCGCTATGCCGGCTGCAGCCTGGAGCAGCTCATTCATCCAATGCCCAGCCCGGCCGGATGTGAAAACGAAAGCGCCGCAGGATCGCGTCGCCGATGATCGCCGGCGCGATGTCGCAGAATTGCAGGCCGAGCACCAGCGGCCACGGAAACGCGACCCGGCGCCGGCCGCGGTCGATGCCGCGCTTGACGATGCGGGCCGCCGCCTCACCGCTGGCGAGGAACGGGGTCGGCCCGTTGAAGCGGTCGGTCATCGGTGAATCGAAAAAGCCCGGACATACGATCGTCACTCCGACCCCGCGCGGCGCCAAGCGCGGACGCAGCGCTTCGGCATAGGCGCGCAACCCGGCCTTGCTCGCACAATAGCCGGGGCTGTAGGGGAGCCCCCGATAGGCGGCGATCGACGCCACAACCGCCACCCGCCCACGGCCACGCGCGCACAAAGCGGGCAGCAGCGGCTCGACCGTGTTGATCGCGCCTAACAGGTTTACCCGAATTTGGCGCGATGCGGTCTCCGCCCCTTCCGAAGGGCTGTCGGGGTCTGGCCCGGCCGAGACCCCGGCATTGGCGACGAGCAGGTCGACCGGTTGTTCGCGATCGAACCGGCCCAGCCATTCGGCCATCGCCGGCGCGTCTGCAACGTCGATCGTCGCCACCCTCACGGTTGCCCCTTTCGCCTCGCAGGCGTTAGCGGTCGTCCCCAACCGCTGCCGGTCGCGGCCGAGAAGCCCGATGACCGCCTCCGGCCGGGCGTAGGCCTGAGCCAACGCGGCGCCGAGCCCGCTCGAAGCACCGGTGATAACGACGACGCGATACGGTCGAGACATGTAGAGCAGACTAAGAAGGCGGCGTCCGAAAAACGTCAAAGCCCGGAACCATGCTTTACGCCCTTAAAGGCTCCCGTATCCCTGCCGGGCCGAATCCTCGTGCCGCGAGAAATCTATTGCTGAACAACCGCTTGCGGGACCCGAGCTGCGCCGGCTGCGACAATTAGTCAATGGTGGGCCTAAAATCCTCATAGCTGCGCCGAGGCGCGACGCCACCCTCGCTCGGAAGCCGGGGTCGGAGCCATTCGGGGACTGGCGCGCCGGCGACGAGGAAGCCGTCCGACGCCGGCGTGCGCTCGGCGATGGACAAGACCGGCCCCGCGCAATAGAAGCGGACGGGCGCAGCCGCGCGCCCCGCTCTTCATTCCGATCGGCGCCACAGCGAAAGGGGCGAGCAATGATCGTCGAACAGATCTGGACCGCCAATGCGGGCCGCAATTTCAACTACCTGATCACCTGTCGGGAGACCGGCGAGGCATTGGCAGTCGATCCGCTCGACCACGAAAAATGCCTGGCCGCCGCCAAGGCGCGGGGTTGGACCATCACCCAGATCCTCAACACCCACGAGCATCGCGACCACACCGGCGGCAACCCGCAAATGGTGGCGGCGACCGGCGCCAAGGTGCTGGCCCATGTCAACGCCAAGGACAAGATCCCCGAGATGGACCATGGCTTGCGGGCGGGCGACGTGATCAAGGTCGGCAAGACCGTCGAGCTCGAATGCCTCGATACGCCGGGCCACACGATGTCGCATATCTGCATCACCGCGCATGGTGACACACCGGCGCTGTTCTGCGGCGACACTCTCTTCAACGCGGGCGCCGGCAATTGCCATAATGGCGGTCACCCGAACGAGCTCTACAACACCTTTGTCGGGCAGCTGGCGAAATTGCCGGAGGAGACCTTGATCTACCCCGGCCACGACTACATCGCGCGCAACCTTGCCTTCACGCTCGACCGCGAGCCCGACAACGCCAAGGCCAAGGGCATGCTGCCGCAGGTCGAAAAGCAGGATACGACGAGGGCGCTCGTCACTACCCTGGCGCTGGAGCGGGAAATCAACACCTTCTTCCGCCTGACCAGCCCGTCGGTGATCCGGCGGCTGCGCGAAGCCTTCCCCGACCTCCCCGACAGCCCCGATCAGCGGACCGTGTTTCTGAAGCTGCGCGAGCTGCGCAACAAGTGGTGACGCCGGCCGTGTACTGACGCTCAGCCGAGGATCGGGCGCCAGCCGGCGTAGCTCGGATGGTCGGGGCCGATCGGCAGAGTTACCGCGGCGCCGGTGGCGGCCGAATGATAGAGGGCGGTGGCGAGTTCGGTCGCAAGGCGAGCGTCGGCCAGGGTGATCGGCAGCGGCGATCCCGTCGCCAACGCCGCGTGATAGGCGCCGAGCAGTCCCTCGAACCGGGTCGCGGCCGGGCGGTAGCCGGCGAGAACCTCGGCGATCGGCGTTTCGGCCTCGGTCGACGCGGGGATGATCGCCCAGGGGTCGTCGCCGGGAGCATAAGGTGTCCCGCCGCTCTCGAAGGTCACGTGCTCAAAGCACAGGCGCAGCCGGGTGATCTCGCGCTGCGAGCCGAGCGTGGCGGCGAGCGAGACTAACGCCCCGCTGCGCATGACGAGGCTGGCGACGGCGCAGTCCTCGGTGTCGATCGGGTTCACCCGCGTCGCGATGCGGGCGAATACCGATGCGGGCGGACCCAGCAGACAGGTCATCAGGTCGTGCGCATGGATCGCATGGGTCAGCAGGACGCCGCCCAGCTCGGTCCGCCACCGCCCGCGCCACGGAGTGGCGTAATATTCCGGCGTCCGCTTCCAGGCGGTCTCGATGGTGGCGAGATAGGGTTTGCCGGCGATCCCCGAATCGATGATCCGCTTGGCCTTTTGCATTCCGTTGCCGAAGCGGTACTGAAAAACCGGCAGGACCCGCCTGGGCATCTCCCGCTCGGCGGCCATCACCCGGTCGATTTCGGCAAGCGAGCCGGCGATCGGCTTCTCGCAGACGACCTCCTTGTCGGCTGATAACGCCGCCAACACTTGCGCGACATGAAGATGCGGCGGGGTGCAGATATCGATGATGTCGACGTCGTCGATCCGCAGCAATTCGTCAAAGGCGGCGGTGCGGTGGGCGATGCCGAACTCGTCGGCGACATCGGCCAGGCGGCCCGCATCGATATCGCATAGAGCGACCACGCGAAACTTGTCGGGGTGCCGGGCATAGCCTTGAGCGATGTGAGTGCGGCCGATGCCGCACCCGACGATGCCGACGTTCCAGACCCCAGCTTCCGGCATGGAACCGGGCGGCCTCCCCCCGCTACGCCTGCTGTGCAATTGAATGATTTCAACTATCATCAAATGATCCTGGTTTCAATGCCGCTAGCCGCCGCGCGGGTATAACGCTCCCCCAAGGGCGCGGGCGTTACAGCGGATGGCGCGGCTTGCCGCCGGGGACGGGCGCATGCTATGCGAGGGGACTGGCTTGCAGTCAATAACCGATTGCGAGGAAAGGCAAATGCGGTTTGGCTTCTTCGATCAACTGCCGTGCGCGAGCGGCTTTACCGAGGCGCAGCGCTATCGCGATATACTCGCCCAGATCGAGCTCGGCGACGAGGCCGGTTTTGACACGGTGTGGCTCGGCGAACTCCATTTCAGCCGCGCCTTTTCCATTCTCGCTAATCCGCTGATGGTCCTGGCGGCGGCGGCGCAGCGTACCCGCCGCATCCGCCTGGGAACCGCGGTGACCCTGCTGCCCTTGCACAACCCGGTCAAAATCGCCGAGGACGCGGCGACCGTCGACATCCTCAGCAACGGCCGGCTCGAACTCGGCTGCGGCCGCGGCACCGCGCCGTTGCACTATGCCGGCTACGACATCCCGCAGGAGGAGAGCCGCGAGCGCTTCGACGAGGCGCTCGACTTCATCATCGGGGCCTGGACCAACGAGCGCTTTTCCTATGCGGGCAAACACTATCGGGCGAAGGATCTGACCGTGATCCCGCGACCGGTGCAGAGGCCGCACCCGCCGGTGCGGATCGCCGCCAACAGCCCCGACACCTTCCCGTTCGCCGCGCGCCAAGGGTTCCCGATCTTCGCCACCCCGCTGATCAACCCGCCGGACAAGCTCAAGGAGGGCTTGGCGGTCTATCGTGGCACACTCCCGGACGGCGACGCCGCTCTCGCGTTTCCAGTGCATGTGACGACCAGCCGGGCGCAGGCGCGCCAGGACAGCGAGGCCGGGCTGATGCGCTTTCTGCGCGAGGCGGCGGAACGGTTGGCGCCGCTAGGCCAGGCGGACATCAGAAGCTTCGAGGCCTTCCGCCAGGTCCTGGCGCGCATCGAACGGGTGACCTTCGAGGATATGGACCGCGAGATGGGCGTCTTCGGCGATCCCGATTATTGCATCGAGCGGGTGCGAGCCTTGCGCCGCGACTATGGCATGGACGAATTCATCTGCTACTTCAACCAGGGCGGGATCATGGACCATGCCATGGTCCGCCAATCGATGACCCGGTTCGCCAAAGAAGTCATGCCGCACTGCCGCTAGCAGGACGCCTAGGATTGGCCCCGTGGCCGGGCTTGACCCGGTTATCCACGCCTTCCTTTAGCTCCGCTCAACCGGCTCCAAGAACTGGATGCGTCGAACGGGCTAACTAAACACCGCGACGAAATCGCAAGTCACGACAGCGTTGCCGTCGGCGCCGAGCGCCAGCGTATGACGGGCCGGGCGCGAGCCTTCGTCGGGGAACATCTTGACCCATTCGCCGTTGAGCGCGGCCCGGCCGGTCGCCGGCTCCTTCATCCAGAAATTGATCTTGATGATGTCGTCGACCTCGCCGCCGGCGGCTTCGACGGCGCTCCTGATATGGATAAAGAGGTTCTTCACCTGCCCGGCCAGATCCGCTGGCAGGTTGCGGGTTCCGGGGTCGACGCCGCTGATCACGCTCGACATCATGATGTTGCCGATCCGGCTGGCGTTAGGGATCGGGTTTCCATGGGCGAACCCGGGGAAGTTGACGCTTTGCCGTTTTGCCATCCGCTCGCTCCTCTATCGATCGTCGCTCACTCGTCATAGGCCGGCTGGTCGATCAAGGGCCCGTCGCCGCCCAGGGTCGTGCGGCGCACGTCACGCACGTCGTTCGCGTCGAAACGGCGGGCGCGGTGCATGGTCGAGCGGTTGTCCCACACAACGAGGTCGTTCGGCCGCCAGGCGTGCGAATAGACAAATTCGCGCTGGGTCGCGTGTTCGGTCAGGTCGCGCAGGAACATCCGTGCCTCGGGGATCGTCCAGCCAATGATGGCGCCGGCATGCGCGGCCAGAAACAAGGATCTGCGGCCGCTCGACGGATGGGTGCGGACCAGCGGCTGACGCACCGGGCGAAAGGCGTCGATCTCTTCCGGCGTCAGCTCGGTAAAGCCGATCGCCTCGCGCGAATAGATCAGCGAATGCTCGCAGACCAGGTCTTCGACCTCGGCCTTGGTGCGGTCGTCGAGCGCGTCATAGGCAGCGCGCATGTCGGCGAATTCGGTGTTGGCGCCCCAGGACGGCAAAACCCGCCCGGAGAGCAGCGAGTACTTGGCCGGGATCGGGCGGAACGAGCTGTCCGAATGCCACAGCCGGTCGGCGAGTTTGAAAAACCACACCCGGTCCTCGGGCGACATGAGCTCGCCCGATTTGTCGAGGTTCGAGAAATCGGCAATGCCGGGGCCGAGCCGATGGTCCTCGGGCTTGCGCACATGGCCGGCTCTTGCGTTGTGCTCGAGCTCGCCGAAATGGCGGGTGAACGCGATCTGCTCGTCGTCGGTCAGATTCTGATCGCGGAAGACCAGCACCGCATATTCGTCCATGCCGGCCTCGATCGCGGCGACCGCGTCGCGATCGAGCGGACGGCGGCAATCGACGCCTTCCACCTCTCCCGCAAAGACCGGATGCAACGGACGGATTGTTACCGGCATCGCTGTCCCTCCTGCTACTCGGCGCCGTCGCCCGGGGCCAGCACGCCGCGGCGGATCTGGTCGCGCTCGATCGACTCGAACAGCGCCCGGAAATTGCCCTCGCCAAAGCCCTCGTTGCCCTTGCGCTGGATGATCTCGAAAAAGATCGGGCCGATCACCGTCTCGGTAAATATCTGCAGCAGCAGCCCCTGACCCTCGCCGGGGGCGCCGTCGATCAGGATTCGGTCGCGCCGCAACCGGTCGAGGTCTTCGCCATGGCCGGGCACGCGGGCGTCAACCGCCTCGTAATAGGTGTCCGGGACCGACATGAACGCAACTTGGCGCGCCCGCAGCGCCTCGATCGTTGCGAAGATGTCGTTCGCAGCGAGTGCTATGTGCTGGATGCCCTCGCCATGATAGGCCGCCAGATATTCGGCGATCTGCGACTTGTCGTCGGCGCTTTCGTTGATCGGGATGCGGATCTTGCCGTCGGGGCTGGTCATCGCCTTTGAGCGCAGCCCGGTCAGTTTGCCTTCGATGTCGAAATAGCGGATCTCGCGAAAGCTGAACAGCCGCTGGTAAAACTCCGCCCACAGCTCCATGCGCCCGCGGTGGACGTTGTGGGTCAAATGATCGATCCCGGTCAGCCCGACACCGGGCGGCGCCCTGTCGTCGATCAAGGGCACGAAATCGACGTCGTAGATGGTGCGCTCGCCGTAGCGGTCGACCAGATAGATCAGACTTCCGCCGATCCCTTCGATCGCCGGGATATTGAGCTCCATCGGCCCGACCTTGCCGTGCACCGGCTTGGCGCCCAATGAGATCGCGCGCTGATAGGCCTTGGCCGCGTCGGCGACGCGAAACGCGATCGCGCACACCGAAGGGCCGTGCAGCCGGGCAAAGGCCTGCGCGAAACTTTCGGGTTCCGCGTTCAGGATAAAATTGACGTCCCCCTGCTTATAGAGGGTTACGTTTTTCGAGCGGTGGCGCGCCGCGGCGACAAACCCCATGCGCTCGAACAATGCCGCCAGCGCCTGCGGGTCGGGGCCGGTGTATTCGACAAACTCGAACCCGTCCGTCCCCATCGGGTTATCCCACAGATCATCCCTTCGCCGACCCGCCGCCATCGGAGCCTCCGATCGCTTTTTCACAAAGGGTGATGTGGTCGCCGTTGCCCGGATCGCCAAGGACGGGTGGGCTTCGTTGCCCGCAAACGCCCGCCGGCGGCCGCGCGCCGCCGCCCGGAAGCGATCAGTGGCTCGCCAGCATGTCCCAGGGGGTCTTGCCCTCGGGCAGCGGCGGGATGCGGAGCAGATCGGCCATCGGTTCGCCGGCCGCATAGCGCCGGCACAGCTCCTCCGGATCGTAAGTCACCCCGACCGGGTTCTCGGCAAAGGCGCGGCTGTGGAAATAGCCGTCGAGCTCCGCCGGCGTCGCGAAATTGTCGATCTGCAGTTCGACCCGGTTGTTGTCGGGATCCCGATAATACATCGACGTGGTGACGCCATGGTTGATCGGCCAATGCGGCACGATCCCGGCCGTTTTCAGCCGGAGATAGGTCGACAACAGCTCGCCGAGGTTGTTGTAGGCATAGGCGACGTGGTCGGTCCCGACCGCATCGGGAACGCGAACCGGCAGCCCGGGTATATTGATCAGCGCCAGGCGGTGGTGCTCGTCGTCATACGACAGAAAGCACAACAGTCGGTCGCGGTAAACGACCCGCGCGGCGAGGACGGTCTGATACCACTTGGCCATGGTTTCGAACTGCCCGGTCCGCAACACGAAATGAGCGAATTTGGCCGGGCTGATCGGCTGCGTGACGGGGCTGAGCTGGCGGATCGGGGCTACGTCGTTCATCACTGCCTTCCCTGTTTTGCGGCGTCGGCCGATACGGCCTGAAGTCCGCCCTGAACATGGCGAAATACCTCAACCCACGTGATTTGAATAGATCCTGCCCCCGCGATTTTTGGCAACAGGGCGGGAGCCGCCGAACACCCGCATTACCTTCCCTACGGCGGGAGATTCCAGGGATTCAAACAACCATCCCGATAATTTCCGTAAAAGATCCTGAAAATGCCATCAATCGAGTGACCCAGCTCACACCGGGCAGGCTCGGCGGCGCCTAACTTCGCCGGGCTGACGAATGTTTGACGATCGCCGGGTAATCGCCGGAGACCAGGATGCTCAATGTTTCAAAGACCGTGGTGACGGCGTTGCTGCTGCTCCTGTTTCAGAGCGCGGCCGGGTCTCCCGCCCATGGCGGAGAGCGGCATCTCGTCCTCACCAACAATACCCGTGACCCGATCGCCGAGATTTATCTTTCGGACGACCGCGCCGGTAGCTGGCAAGAGGATTTGCTGGGCTCGGAGTTTCTGCTCCCGGGCAAGTCCATGTCTGTCGATATCGACGATCGAAACGGCAATTGCCGGGTCGACGTAAAGACGGTCTTCGACAATGGGTCACACCTGGTCAATCGAGGCGTCAACGCTTGCCGCGACGGCCACGCGGTTTCAATCCGATAATCCGGCGAACACGCCGGCTGGGGTGGAGGCGAACCGAAAAATGGCGAGTAGATTGTCGAAGATACTGGCCTGCAAACTGTAAATCGCGGCATCACAACCGCATCCCGCTCAAGGTGATCGCTCCCAGGGCTGCGAACACAATGGCGGCCGAGATCCGGATTGCTCTCACCGGCAGCCTGCCCGCCAGTTTGTTGCCGATCAGCACGGCCGGTATGTTGGCCAGCATCATGCCGAGCGTCGTGCCCAAGACCACGAAATAAAACACCTCGAAGCGGGCGGCGAGCGCCACGGTCGCAATCTGTGTCTTGTCGCCAATCTCGGCAAAGAAGAACGCGACGAGCGCCGTGGTGAACACCCCCGAGCGGCTGGCCGCATTGTCGACCGCCCTCGTATTTGTCGGGGAACAGCGCCCACACCGCAACGCTCAGAAACGAAAGCCCAAGGATCCACCGCATCCAAGGGCCCGCCAACAAGCTGCCGAAAAGCGTCCCGGCAAAACCGGCCGCCGCGTGATTGGCGAGGGTGGCAAACAAGATGCCGAAGATAATTGGCGCAGGCCGCTGAAAGCGGGCGGCGAGCATGAACGACAGAATTTGCGTCTTGTCGCCGATTTCGGCCAGGCCGACAACGAGGGTCGAGACCAGGAATGCTTCCACGGAGATGCCGTCGGGGTCGGGCACGAGATGAACTTTGGCACGGCTCCCGCTGCCCGACCCGGGTACAGGGAACCGATGCCAAAGGTCTCGCCAAACCGGTCGGTCGCATGCGCCATGGCCGAAGCCAAGTGTGTTGACGCAAACCCCGCATCAAGCGCGGGCGGCTACTCCCCAATGACGTAACAATTATATCAGCGCTGAATTTCTGGATCAACGTCGCCGGATTTTTCGGAATGAGCCCAATGCGGCTTTGCATTGTAGCCGCCTGATCAAATTGTCACCCATGCGCCGGCTTGAAATGACGCTCCCCGAGGATCTTACTGCCGGCGCGGAGAGGTTTCGGCTAGAGGGCCGGGCAAGAATCCCCATCACCGCACATTTTCCTGCCTCCCCGGCGAAAGCCGGGGTCCATCTCTCCGGCTTATGGGCTGTGCGATAGCAAGGCATTGGCTCTGCTTGAACGTTCCGAGCAGCGGAAAAATGGATCCCGGCTTTCGCCGGGACGGCGGTGAGGGAGTCTGCCAATTTTCCGTCTCGGGCTGGGTTCTTGCCCAGCCTCCTACCCCTTCCCGCTAGCCGGCGGTGGGGTGGTGACGCGGCGGGCGGCGATCGGCGCGGCGCGGATATTATCGAGATCGATTTCCGGCATCGGCAGGTCGAGCATGCCGAGCACCGCGTTCGCCAGCGCGTTGTAGTCAGTAAAACTGCGGCGCAGCCAGCCGCGCCAATTCGGCATGCCGCCGCTGGCATGCGCTTCGAACGCGGATTCGCGTCCGTCGAGCGCCGAGGAGACATGGTCCCAGGCCATCTGCAATAACGCCGCGCGCTGCAGCGCAGTGTAACCGCCGCCGCCGAACAATTCTTCGAGGCCCGCGGCGACCTCGGGTGCGGCGAGATCGCGGTCGCTCGGCGTCACGACGAGCGAGGAGCCGGGCACGATCCGCAGGATCTCGGACATCCGCGCGCGCGCCCGCATCAGCTGGATGCCGCTCGCCGCCAGATGGGCGTGGCCGGGGAAGCAATAGCCCGCCGGAGTGAATTCGGGGTCGCGTTCGGCCGCGGTCAGGCCGCTGCGCACGGTCTGCACCGTGGCAACTAGATCGATCAGGTAGTCGATCGTCGGCTCGTTTTCTTTGAGACCCATCGCATGGGTCAGCGCCAGCGCCAGGCCCAGGGTGAATTCCGCCTTGGCCAGCCAGCCGTAAAGATGATGCCAGCGCAGCCAGCGCGCGATCGCCTCGGGCGACGGGTCGACAAAAAACACCCGCTCCCACGGGATCAGCACGTCGTCGAGCCACATCTGGCCGTCAAGCTCGTCAAAGCGGCTGGAGAGCGGGGACACGAACGGGTTGGCGTCGCGGGTGGCAGCCTTGCGGCACAGCACCGTGACGCCGGGGGCGTTGACCGGGACGATAAAGCTCGCCGGACGGCCGGCGACCTCCATCCGCGAAAGCGCCCCGACATAGACAGCCTCGGCATAGGCCGGGCTCGTATGCATGCCGAGCTGGCCCGAAATCGCGATCCCGGCATCGGTTTCCCGCGTCAGCTTTAGCGCCACCCGTTCGGCCGGGTCCGGGCGCATGCGTTGGCCGATGATCGGGGCGCCGCCGCAATAGGTCAAAAAATGCCCGGTGCGGGCGATGTCGTCGCGATAGGCCAAAGCCGAGGCGATCTGTTCGGTCGGGGCATCGCCGGCTTGCGCCGCGGTCAAAACCCCGAGCGCGATCAGATTGCCATAGGCCGGGGTGTGGGTGATGTTGCCGGCGCTCAAGAACGTCGTCTTGGCGAAGGACTGGCCCATGCCGACCAGATCCGCGACCTTTTTCGGCGCGACATAGGCCCACGGCATGCGTCCCCCACCGGCCGGGTAGGGCGACAGCAGGGTATCGTGCCAGGCCGGGTCGAGATGGCGGTCGTACCAGAGCGCGTACTCCTCGACCATCGCGCGGGTCGCCGGGTGGGTGGTCACGTCAGTGGCCCAGCCCTCGCCCATGACCCACACCTTGCGCCCGTCGCGCAATGCCTCGCGGTACTCGGCGCCCGTTCTCATCGGCAAGCGGCCTGCGGCAGGATGTGGTGGCGGACGTCGTTACCCGGTGCGGCGGATCAGCGGCGCCCAGCGGTCGAGGATCGGCAGGATCGCGTCGCTTGGCTCGGACAGCAGCATGATGACAACCCGGGCAACGCCTATGTCGCGGTAGCGGGCGAGTTCGTCGGCGTCCTCGGGCGGGTTGAACAGGGTGATCGGCAGGGATTGCGGGTCGCGTCCGGCGTCGCGCGCCATTTTGCGAAATTGTTCGAGCACATCGAGCGGGCTTGAGCCCGGCCGGCCGCCGATCGGGCACCAGCCGTCGCCATAGCGGATCGCCCGTCTTGCCGCCTGCGGCCAAGCGCCGCCGACCAGGATCGGCGGATGAGGCTTTTGCACCGGTTTTGGCCAGGCCATGATCTCGTCGAAATTGACCATGTCGCCGTGATATTCGGCCTTGGACTTGGTCCAGATCTCCTTCATCGCCTCGATCCGCTCGCGCATCAGCTTGAAGCGGGTCTTGGAATCGGTGCCGTGATTTTCCATCTCGTCGACATTCCAGCCGCCGCCGACGCCAAACAGAAAGCGCCCGTCCGAGACCTGGTCGATCGAGGCGACGAGTTTCGCCGTCTGGATCGGGTCGCGCTGCTGCACCAGGCACACGCCGGTCCCGAGCTTTAGCTTGGTTGTGGCGATCGCGGCGGCAGTCAGCGACACGAACGGGTCCATCGCGTCGTAATACCGCTTTGGCAATTCGCCGCCGCCCGGAAACGGCGTTTTGCGCGAGGTCGGGATGTGCGAGTGCTCGGGCGCCCAGATCGATTCAAACCCACGCTGCTCCAACGCCTTGGCGAGGTCGATCGCCGAGATCGCGTAATCGGTAAAGAACATCAGCGCGCCAAAATCCATGTCCGTCCTTCCGCCTGCCGGGATCGGCATCATTCGGCCGAGAGCTTAGTCGCGATCAGGGCTTGCCGCCAGTCCCGCCGGGTATGAAGCGCCGCTTGGCTCGCGGCTACGGCGCATACCGGCCGCCGGCGATCAGCCGGCAAAGGAACACTCCGGCCCAGGCCCCAGGGTTGTCGTCGAGCAGCCTAAATACGCTACCGGGCACTGCGCTATCCGTCGGTCCCGGTTAGGGGGTGATGTCCGACGGGAAGCAATGGGGCTGCTGGAAACCGGGTCGGCGGCGTCCCCAACGGCGCGTAGATGATGTTGTCGGTGTTGCCCGGAGCGACGCCCCCCGGCACGCTGCCGAACCCGGCAGCAGCGCGCATGCGATAAGCGATCGCATGGTCGGCGCACGAACTGTCGCCGCTGACGCCGAGCCCGCCGATGACCTGGCCGCCTGAATAGAGCGCGACGCCGCCGCCAAAGGTGATAATCCCGCCGGGAACCTCGCCGATCGCCGGAACGCTGTTATCGTTGAAGACCGGGTTGAACGGGTTCGAATTGTTCAGCCCGAAGAGCGATCCGCCGGGCTGGGTCGGCGCGTAGAGGTTCGCTGTCGACAGGGCGAGCGCGCTGTTGCTGAAATCGTTTGCGGTTTCGGCCTTGGCGATGGCGATCGCGCGGCTTCCCGGCCAGGCATCGCCATTGGTTGCGTCGGTATTGATGATCGAGCACAACCGGCCATCGCGATCGACCACCGCCGACCACATCCGGTTCGGCTTGAAGATGCCGCCATTTTGGTCGGGCAGCTGAGTGACCGGCTTCAGCTGTCCTTGGACTTTGTGAATGATCGACGGGCTCAAGCTGCAGCCAGACCCCTGTCCGTCAGCCAGCGCCGGCACTGCGATCGACACCAGCATCGCGGCGGCGATGCTCGTCTTCAGCGTTTCAAACATGCATCTCTCCCAAATCAATTTACGGCCGATCCTCAAAAGGTGCGTCCTCGCAAAATTGATCTTGCGAGACCAGCACCCGTGAGCAGGCCAGTGGCGCCGCTACTCGGGATCAATCGAATTGATCCTTAACGCGGCCGAATTTACACGAGCAATACTGAAGGGCCGCGATCGGTATCGGTTTCACCGCTCCCCTACGCGTTACGGCCGGTCGAGGCCCTTGCGCTGTGCCCGCCAAAATGTCACACGGGTAAAAAAGCAGAGAAACAGGGGGCAACACATGGCCGAAGCCGCGTTATCGGGCATCGAGTCGGCGCTGGAAAACCAGTCGGTGGGCGGACTCCAGATTCGCGTCGCGGCGATCTGCACCCTGATCCAGATGTGCGACGGGTACGATGTCGGCTCGATCGGTTGGGCGGTGCCGTCCTTGACCCATGCCTGGCATCTTGCGCCGTCGGCTTTTGCATTGGCCTTCCTGTGGTCGAACCTCGGAGTCATGGCGGGCGCGCTCTCTTCCGGGCCGATCGGCGATCGTTTCGGGCGCAAGCCGCTTCTGCTCATCAGCATCGCGATCTTCGGCCTGGCCTCCTTGGCGAGCGCTTTCGCTTCCTCGCTCGGAGTGCTGAGCGGATTGCGGTTCTTCACCGGGCTGGGGATTGCCGGCGGGTTTACCGGGACGACCGCGCTGATCGGGGATTACACGCCACGGCGGTTGCGCGCGACGATGATAATGGTGACCTTCACCGGGGCGCCGCTCGGCGGATTTCTTGGCGGCTTGGCCGTCTCCTTCCTGCTGGCTCGGGGTTTCGCCTGGCCGATCATCTTCGTCATCGGCGGCGTGTTCCCGATAGTGCTGCTGCTGATCACTGCGCTGTGGCTCCCGGAATCGCCGCGCTTTCTCGCCGCAAGCCAGAACCTCGCGCCGCGCCATCGAGCGTTGCTGGCGCGCCTCGACATCGCGCCGGGGCAATTGGAGCGGCATGCTATCGACCTTGCTCACGGTAATCCGGTCAAGATGCTGTTCGGGGAGGGTTACGCGCTCCAGACGGTACTGCTGTGGATCATTTTCTTTTGCAGCTTGATCAATTTGTACCTGTTCGTCTTTTGGCTGCCCGAGATCCTGCATCTGACCGGGATGACGCCGCCCCAGGCCGTCTTCGCGACCAGCCTCCACGCTCTGGGCGCAATCGCCGCCGTGCTCTATCTTGGGTTCTTGATCGATCGCTTCCGTCCCGAACGAGCGCTGGCGCTGCATTTCGCCGCGGGCATCGTGTTCATCGCCCTGATCGCGCTGGTCGCGATGCCCTACATAGCCCTGCTGGCGGTCGTCTTCTTATCCGGGATGACAGTCATCGGCAGCCAGACCGGCGCCAATGCGACGGCCGGGGCGCTCTATCCGGCGCGCATGCGCACCAGCGGCATCGGTTGGGCGCTCGGCATCGGCCGCCTCGGCGGCATCGCCGCGGCGCCGCTGGGCGGCTTTCTGCTGGCGCGCGGGTTGCCGCCGAGACATGTTTTCTTGAGCGCGTGCGTCTTCGCGGTGGTGGCTGCGGTGGCGACCGCGCTGCTGGCGTTGCGCGGGACGGCACCGCTGCCGGCGGCAACCTCTCCGCGCGCCTGATACACGGCGCCGCGGGAGCGTCGAAACACAGGGAGGCGAGAACGGCCGAAACAGCTTCTTCGACCATCGAGGCAGCACTCGAGAACCAGTGCATCGGCGGCTTGCAGATCCGGGTCGCCGCGATCTGCACGGTGGTCCAGATGCTCGATGCCTGGGACGTCAACTCGATCGGCGTCTCGGTGCCCCAGCTGACCCATCTGTGGCATCTGCCCGGACCGGCCTTTACCGGGGCCTTCCTGTGGTCGAGCATCGGTATATTGGTCGGCGCGCTGTCGGCCGGGCCGATCGGCGACCGTTTCGGGCGCAAGCCGCTGTTGATCGGCAGTGTGACGGTCTTTGGGCTCGCCTCGCTGCTGACCGCATTCGCCGGCTCGCTGCTGATGCTTACGATCCTGCGGTTCTTCACCGGCTTCGGCATCGGCGGCGGGTTTCCCGGGGCCGCCACCTTGACTGGCGACTACGCGCCGCAGCGGCGGCGGGCGCTGATGATCATGATCAGTTTCACCGGCGCGCCGCTCGGCGGGTTCCTGTGCGGGCAGGCGGCCGGGCTGCTGCTGCCCACCTTGGGTTGGCGAAGCATCTTCGTGATCGGCGGCATCCTGCCGCTGGCGCTGGTGGTCGTGATGGCATTGTGGCTTCCCGAGTCGCCGCGCTTCGTGGCCAGAAAAGCCAATCCGTCGCCGCGCGAGGAAGCGTTGCTGCGGCGCCTCGGCATTACCCCGGGGCAAGGCGCCGCGGCGGGACTGGACGTGGCCCGGGCAAACCCGGTCGCGATGTTGTTCGGCCCGGGCTACGCCCTGCAGACCGTGCTGATGTGGATCATCTTCTTCTGCAGCCTGATGAATTTATTCCTGTTCGTCTACTGGATGCCCGAGGTGCTGCATTTGACGGGCATGAGCCCGGCGGAAGCGGCGCGGGCAACGAGCTTTCGCGAATTGGGCGCGATCTTTGCCGTGCTTTATCTCGGCGTGTTGATCGACCGCTTTGGTCCCGAGCGGTCGTTGGCGCTCAATTACGCCGCCGGCATCGTGTTCATCGCGGTAATCGCGCTCGTTGCGATGGCCTACCTGCCGCTGGTGATCGTGATCTTCTTCTCCGGCATGACGATCATCGGCAGCCAGACCGGCGCCAACGCGGCCTGCGGCAAGCTCTATCCGGCGCGCATGCGCACCAGCGGGCTCGGCTGGGCGCTTGGCATCGGGCGGCTCGGCGGCATCGCCGCACCGCTGCTCGGCGGGTTTCTGCTGGCCCGCGGCCTCGCGCCGCTACACATCTTTCTCAGCGCCTGCCTGTTCGCACTGATTGCCGCGGTCGCGACCGGTCTTCTGGCGCTGCGTGGCTCTCGCGCCGCGCCCCTGTCTACCCCGGCCTCTGCCGGCAGCGCCTAGAGCAGGATCGCATGAAATGGAAACAGAGCTTCCATTTCATGCGTGAATCCTGCTCTCGATTCTAAAGAATGAGACCATGATTCACGTATCGGATCGGAGCGCTGTGCGCTTCGATCCGATACGATCATGGTCTAATAAACCGCGCCGCGTGCGGTGATCGGCCAGATCGCTTCGACCCGGTTGTTGCGGATGCCGACATACCAGTCGTAGAGGTTGACCGTCGGGTCGCAATGGCCGGGGACGAGGCGGATCTTGTCACCGATATGGAGCCGGTTAGTTGCGGCGGTGACCGCGAGCCGGCCGTGCTCGTCGGAGGCGCGCTCGTAGGTCGCGGCGGGCTCGTCCCAGACCAAGGGCGGGCCTGAATCGAAAGCCAATGCCTTGAGCCCGGCGTCGACGATCGCCCGCTCCTCGGTCGGACGGCTCATCACCGTCGCCCAGACGAAGAGGCTCGGCTCGAACGTCTTGGTCGGCGCGCCGTCATTGTCGAGATTGCGCCCGTAATCGGCGTCCATAAAGATGTACGAGCCGCATTGCAGCTCGGTATAAACGCCGCTTCCGGTTTCGAACTCGAAGCTGCCGGTGCCCGCCCCGGTCACGACCGGGCACGGGATGCCGTTCTTCGTCAGCAGGTCGCGGGTGCTGCCGGCCTTGTCGGCCGCCTGCGCAATCGCTTGGCGCCGCTCGTCCCAGCCGCGCAGATGCTGTGCCGAGCCGTGATAAGCCTGCAATCCGGCAAAGCTCAGATGCTGCGCGTCGGCGATCTGTCCGGCGAGGTTGAGCGCCGGTTCGCCGGGTTCGACCCCGCAACGGTTGCCGCCCATATTGACCTCGACATAGACCGGCACGGTCACTCCGGCTTCGGTCGCGGCCGCCTCGAGCGCATCCACCTGCCCGCCATCGTCGGCGCACACCCCGATCCGGGCGATCGAGGCGAGCGCCATCAGCCGCCGCAATTTCTGCCGGCCGACGATCTCGTTGGTGACCAGCACGTCCTGGACGCCGCCATAAACCATCGCCTCGGCCTCGCCGACCTTTTGCACGCACACGCCGACCGCGCCCAGCGCCATCTGCCGCAGCGCGATGACCGGGCATTTGTGGGTCTTGGCGTGCGGGCGCAGCCGCACCGCGCTGCCCGCGATCCGCTGCGGCAGCCGCGCGAGATTGCGCTCGAACGCGTCGAGATCGATGATCAGAGCTGGGGTGTCGACCTCGTCGAGCGGCATGCCGATCTCGGCGGGCGGGCGGGTCGTCATGTCACGGGCCCCCGTGCAGCGTCTCAGAATGCGGCGAGGCTGGCGCAGTGGGCCGGCAAATGCAATACGCCGCCTCGGCGGACGTAGAATTGTTCAGTTTAGACCCCGCATTTGGAGCGCCGATCGGAACCCGCCCCGATCTTGACATTTGAAAGGGCGTCTAGAAATCACTCCGCGGCGCGAGCTTCGACCGGTCGCGGCGGCTGGTTCGCAGACGGAACGGGACGCTCCCCCAACCTGTCGCCGATCACATCCCAGATCTGGCGAAGGCGCTGGACATGCAGATCGTCTCGGACGATCGAAACGAGCGCGTCGAGCGCGACGGCGGGGTCCAGCTGACATTCACTGCTGCCGAGTTTCACCGGTTGGCGCGGCTTCCGGTCAAGGGTTTGGCCTGAGGCTGTCTCGGTTGCCGGCGGTTGATCCCCGACCAGCGCGGTCAGTAGCCGTTGCTGGAGCAATGGACTATCGAGCGCCTTTTCCAAATCGAATATCGTCCGAATATTCAATTCGCGGAGCCGCAGCGTTACCGTCGACCCTACCGCCAGGATCAGTTGTGCCTGGGCTACCCAATCTATCACCTCGTATAATCCATAAGGCGATTCCACGAAGATTTGGAGCGGATTGATCGTCGCGAGATTTTGCACGTCTTCAATCTCGAACTCGCCTAAGCGCAACTTCATAAATGGATCTATTCCGATAATCATGTCCAAAGGGTATTCCTCTTGCAGTTTCTGGCTTTCTGGGCTCACGCGTCTCAACCGAAGCCAAGGGAATTTTGCCACCAAGGCGTCAACAAATAAGGTCGGGAAAAAACCGACCAAAAATGCCAACGCGATCAGCAAACGCGATGTTTCGGCGAAGATGTGGCTCTGCCAAATCGCCGCCATCGTGAACAAGGCGAGCAGCATATGACCGACCGACTGAAAAAAAGAGATCGGGGCAAGATCGAAGTTGGAGATACGACGGATCAAGTATTGAAGCGTCCAAATATACGAACCAATAAAAGTATAGGTGAGCACACCGAGTAGCTCTGCGCCGGACGGGTCGGCAGAGCTGGCAAACGGAAACGCAAAGTGACTTGCCGTAGGTATAACATTTGGCATAAAGGCCATGTAGAAACCGAGAACAGTCAACACGACATAAATCGTCACCGGTAATAGGTAATAACGAATGCTATGCGGATCATCGTTTGGGTCGCGATTGGGATTAGCCTCAGGTTCGTATTTGTATTTCACGAGCTCAAACGAAGGAATGATCATTGGCGCGCCGTTTGCCAGGCGTGCATAGCTGAACAATCTCTCCAGATCCTGAACGATTTCGCGCCTGAAGGCGCGGATATTGTTCCGACCGATGAAGATCGCGATCGGGACGACGCAGCTCAACAGGACCAGCGCCGTCAAACGCAACACGCTATGGACATCGGGCATCCGGGCCTCCCCCTACATCCGATCTGCCGATGCTGGCCGACATCGATTGCCGGACCGCGATCGGCGCTCGAGCATAAGTATACTCGGTCTGAGCCAAATCGTTTGTGAGTTGGTTCACACTGTATCGGTTTTTTCTTCTACCTCAATTTGATGATCATACTCGCGTATTGTCGACGGAGCGATGGTTCCGCCCGCTGGTTGCTGCGACCTGTAGGTCGGATATCCAGACGGTCCCCGCACCGGCCGATGCCTGCTCAAATTGTATGCATCCCTGATGTGCGCGTTGCCGCCTTGTTATACAAACCGGGTCGCCGATAAACAGGCGAGGCGGGTTTTGGCGGATGGGGACGATTTGACCGAACAATCAGCAACCGGGGAGCACGTCTGGGACGAGCTCACGAGCGAGGCGCGGGGCGCCCGGCGGCTGGTGCTGATGGCGGTCATGATGGCCACCTTTATGGCGGCGATGGAGAGCACCATCGTCGCCACCGCGATGCCGACCATCGTCGCCGCGCTCGGCGGGTTTCGGCTGTTCAGTTGGGCGTTTGCGGCCTACCTCCTGACCCAGGCGGTGACCATTCCGATTTACGGGCGCCTTGCCGATCTCTATGGCAGAAAGCGCGTGTTTTTTGCCGGCGCGGGCCTGTTCATGGTGGCCTCGACCTTATGCGGTCTGGCCTGGGCGATGGTGCCGCTGATCCTGTTCCGGGCCTTGCAAGGGGCCGGCGCCGGGGCTATCCAGCCGATCGCGACGACCATCATCGGCGACATTTATCGACCGATCGAACGCGCCCGGATCCAGGGCTACATCTCGGGCGTGTTCGGCGTGGCGGCGATCATCGGCCCGATGCTCGGCGCCTTCCTGGTCCAGCACGTGACCTGGTCGCTGGTGTTCTGGATCAACCTGCCGATCGGGGCAGTGACCTTTGTCATGTTCGGTCTGTTCCTGCACGAGCGGCAAACCCCGCGCCGCCACCGCATCGACTATCTCGGCTCGGCCTTGATGATGCTGGGCGTCGGCGCGCTGATGCTGGCGCTGGTGGAGGCCGGTAATTCGGCCGGGATGCCGACGGTCGTCGTGCTCGCCGCGGCCGGCCTCGGGGCGCTGGCGGTGCTGGCGGTGCACGAACGCGGGGTAGCAGAGCCGATCCTGCCGCTGCGGCTGTGGCGCGACCGGGTCATCGCCATTGGCAGCTTCAGCGGGTTTTCCGCCGGCGTGGTGATGATGTCGATCAACGGCTTTCTGCCGCTTTACGTGCAGGGCGCGATGGGCCGCAGCCCGACCGCGGCCGGGATGGCGCTCGGCGCGGCGTCGGTCAGCTGGACCTTTGCCAGCCTCGCCGCCGGACGGTTGATGATCCGCACCTCGTACCGGCAGGCCGCGGTGATCGGCGGCGTCTGTCTGATCGCTGGCGCCTTGGTGCTCGCCACCCTCGGTCCCGCGAGCAGCCTGTTGTGGGCCGTTATAGGGTCGCTGCTGATCGGCACCGGCATGGGGTTCTGCAATACCTCCTTTCTGGTCTCGACCCAGGCGAGCGTCGGCTATGGCGGGCGTGGCGCGGCTACCTCGTCGATCATGTTCATGCGCATCGTCGGCAACTCGGTCGGCGCGGCCGTATTCGGCGCGATCCTGAATTTCGGGGTCGGCCGCCGCATCCCGCACGCCGGCGACGCGGTCAACCGTCTGTTGCAGCCGGCAGCGCGGGAGAGCCTCGGGGCTACCGAAATCGCCCGGTTGAGCGAGGCGATCGGCGCCGGCTTGCACAACGTCTATATCGTCGCCGTGCTGGTCGCCGTGGTCAGCCTGGCACTGGCATTGGCGTTGCCGGCGCGGCTCAGCCCAACCCGCCCCGCCGCGAACCGACGCACCGGGTGACAACATGGCGCGTTCTGTTTCCGACGATCATCGGTTGACCTGACCTTCAGTCATTCCGGGGCCGGCGTAGCCGGAGCCCGGAACCCATGAACACGGGCGCGTGGAAACGCGGCGCAAGACGGTGTTCATAGGTTCCGGGCTCGCCGCTGCGCGACGCCCCGGAATGACCCTGCTCCCGACGCTTATGCAGCTTTTGCAGCGGAAGCAGCGGCGGCGCCGCTCGCTGAACGCGCCGCGGCGAGGATCATGTCGGCGCCTTTTTCGGCGATCATGATCGTCGCGGCGTTGGTGTTGCCGGACACCACGGTCGGCATGATCGAGGCGTCGATCACCCGCAACCCGTCGATGCCGTGAACCCGCAATTCGGCGTCGACGACCGCGCGCTCGGGCCCGCCCATCATGCAGGTCGAGGTCGGGTGAAAGGTCGTGCCGGCATTCTTGCGGATGTGATCGAGCCAGTCCTCGTCGCTCTCGGTGGCCGGACCCGGCATTACCTCGCCGGTGACGTGTGCCGCCATCGCCGGGCTCTGAAACACCTTGCGGGCGATCCGCAATCCGGCGATCAGGACGTCCTTGTCCGCCTGGGTCGATAGATAATTGGGCTGGATCGCCGGCGGCATCGCCGGAAATGGCGAGCGAATGCGCAGCCAGCCGCGGCTTTCCGGCCGGCACGGGATGCAGGTCGCCTGGCAGCCTGGGAAATCGTGCATCTCCTTGCCCGGCTGGACAAAGCTGCCGGCGAGAAACTGATACTGCACGTCGGGCGAGTCGAGCCCGGGGCGGGTGCGCACGAAGAGGCCGATCGGCGCCGCCCCGGTCATCAGCGCGCCGCGACGCATCAGCGCATACTCGATCCCGGCGCGGGTTTGCCGCAGCCAGCTGTGCGAAATCTCGTTCAACGTGTTGGCGTTGCGCACCCGATAGACGAGCCGGGTGTTGACGTGATCCTGAAGATTTTCGCCGACCCCGGGCAGATCGAGCACGACCGGGATGTCGTGCGCGCGCAGCAATTCGCCCGGTCCGACCCCGGAGAGCTGCAACAGTTGCGGCGAATTGATCGAGCCGCCGGCCAGCAATACCTCGCGGCGGGCAAGGACGCGGCGCACGACCCCGTCCTGCGCAAATTCGACACCGATCGCGCGCCGGCCCTCGAACAGCACCCGCTGCGCCAACGCACGGATCACGACGCGCAGATTGGGCCGCTTCAGCGCCGGATGCAGATAGGCGACCGCGGCGCTGCATCGGCGCATGTTGCGCACCGTCACCTGCAATGGTCCGACGCCATCCTGCTCGGCGCCGTTGAAATCGGCGTTGCGCTTGTAGCCCGCCTGCTCGGCGGCGGCGATGAAGGCATCGTGCAATTCGTGCTGCGTGCGCAGATCGGAGACATCGAGCGGGCCGCCGGCGCCGTGATGCGCGTCGGCGCCGCGCTCTTGATTTTCGGACCGGCGGAAATAAGGCAGCACGTCGTCATACGACCAGCCGGTATTGCCGAGCTGGCGCCACAGATCGAAATCCTGCTTTTGCCCGCGGATGTAGATCAACCCGTTGATCGAGCTGGAGCCGCCGAGCACCTTGCCGCGCGGCCAGATCATGCGCCGGCCGCCCAGTTCGGCGAGCGGCTCGGTCTCGAATTGCCAGGTGATCTTGGGGTGGTAGATGTTGCGGTAGAAACCGGCCGGGATGTGGATCCACGGGTTGCGGTCCTTGCCGCCGGCCTCGAGCAGCAGCACACGCGTCCGCCCATCCGCGCTGAGCCGGTTGGCCAGCACGCACCCGGCCGAGCCGGCGCCGACGATGATGAAATCGAATTCCGCTTCCTGCTGCATCGAGTGGCCTTCTACTGTCCGGCATGGCGCAGATTGCCGACGGGATCATATTGCCGAATCTGCAGCGATCCGAGCGCATAGGCAATGTCCTGGGCTTGGACTCCTGCCAGGTCGGTCCGGCAGATGCTCGCATGCATCATGTAGATGTAGCCGCCCTGCCACGGTGGCCCCGCCTTTTTTACCGCGACGCATTGATGCTGCCCGTCGGAGAATTCAACCGACTTGTCTTCGCCGTCGCCGGCTAGATTGTGCCAATTGGCGCCGCGCCGCGTTACTTGATTCATGTCGCGAAAGTCTTCCAGATCGTATCCTGGATAACCGCTGACATAGCAATACGCCCCGTGAAACCCTATCGCCGTAAGCTTGTACGGATCGGATATCAACGTATCCGCCTCGATCGAAAGGTTGCCGGCAGTATACATCGCAACGTCGAGAGACAAGTCGCAGTTATCGCCACCCTTCGGGTTGGTGATCATGCTGTGTCAGGGCCGGTATCAGCCGATATCCCTGCAGGCATTTGCCTCCCGTGGCGGCAGCGATCCGGGTCGCGGTACACGGGACCTCGGGGAATTTATCTTCCTCGACGCGATTTCGACCGTTGTAGGGGTTTCGTGCAAAGGCGTTCCCCGGCTCGCGCAGATAGGGCGGCGACACTACCGGAGCCGGCGCCGTGACGGTGACGTTCGGAAGCGTCAGCGTCGTATTCTGGGCGTGTGCGCTGACGATAAACGACAGGATCGTCGCCGCTGCGACCGCACCCGCAAGTTTCGAAATCGCCCGCATGATCGGTTTCTCCGATCGCAGCTCCGGCACCGGTCTAGCCTGACGCGGTAGTGTATCCTGCGCGCGCCTTCGTCAGCTGCGCCCCGGTTCAGCCGGCGCCCAATTCCGCGCGCAAATCGGTTACCACCTGCTCGCGGGTGCGGGTCTGCCAGCGGCGCCGGCGGCCGATCGGCTCGTTCTCGATCTCCGGGACGACTTTGCAGGCGACAAAGACCGGGCCCGGCCGCGCCATTATTCCGGGCAGCTCGCGCTCGAAATCGCCGATCTCGGTAAAGGCGAAGGCGCGTGGGTAGCCGCAGCCGCGCGCGATCATGTCGTAGGCGATGTTGTCGGCATTCGGCACCGGCTGGCCCCCGGTCGTCGCATAGACGCCGTTATCGATCAGGAAATGATAGAGGTTCGCCGGGGCTTGCTCGGCGACGGTGGCCAGAATGCCGAGGCTCATCAGGATGTCGCCCTCGGAATCGAACAGCATGACCTTCTTGTCGGGCCGGGCCAGCGCCAGGCCGAGACCGAGGCCGGCATGGCCGCCCATCGACGGGTCGCCGAGCTCCACGTCGAGGTTGTGGTTGTCGCTCAAATTGATCCAGTAGCGGCCGCTGCGGCCGGGCACCAGGATCGCGTCGCCGCGGTAGGGGGCGAAGACCTTCATCATTTCGGCGGTGTGCATCATGGCAAGTCGCCCCTTACCGGTTGAAGCCGTGGTATTCGTCGCCGACCAGGATCACGACCGGCCGCTGCGTGCGTTCCGCCTCTGCGAAGGCCACGGCAATGCGCGGTAAGTCGGCGTCGTTCTCGATCAGGTAGTAGTTGATGCCGAATGCCATCAGGAAGCGCTCGGTATAGACAGCCACCGTGTCCGGCGTGACGCCGTGCCGGGTCCAGCCGCGATAGCCGACCATCAACACGATCGGCACGTTGAGGCTCATCAGCCAGCCGCGGATCGAATCCCCCAACTCCAGCATCCCGGTGTTCTGAATGAGGATCAGCGGCTTTGCCCCGCCCAACCACAGCCCGGCGGCGATCGAGGAGGCGTGACCTTCGCGGTTGACGCCGACAAGGCGAATTGCCGGGTCGGCCTTCATCAGCAGATAGAGCCAGTTGGTCTCGCTGTCCGGCAGGTACACGACGTGGGTAACGCCGTTCTTTTTCATCGCGTCGAGAACCGTTTCCGGGTTCAGCGCCACCGTCGCCGCATCACTCATCAATCGCCTCCACCGCAAGGAACCGAATCAGCATAGATCGATTTAATGGGCGCTGGGATAGACAAACATGATTGCCCCGTATGCGGCGGAAGTCGGCGAGAGCGACGGTGGCGGGGCGTAGATCACTCGTTTTTTCGTGAAGGCGCCGGCCGGCTAGCGGATGTCGGCCTCAACTTGTGCGACCCATGCGGGGTGACGCGGATACCTACCGCCTAGCCGCCGCCATAGAAGATGCTTTGGGCGATTTCGGCGCGCGCGATTTGCGGGAAGATTAGCCGAGCATAAAACGTGTCCCGTCCGGCGCCCATTCCTATTCCGTAAATGGATGCCCAGCTGCGCAACAACTCGATCTCGACGAATGCCTCCTGTCCTGTAACCAGGGCAACATTAGTCGATTGATTGAAATCCCGACCGTAACTCTCAACTGTAATATGATAGACCCCAGGCTGAACATCTCGATAAAAGGCCCCGCCCAGTTGCGCATAGCCGGCGTAAGCGCCGTTCATCGATACTCGGGTCATGTTGAGCGTTTCGGACGGAAGATAGACCCGATAGATCCAAAGGCGCGCCTTGCCCGCTGGGATCGGCGGTATCGCAGCCGAGCCCACCAACGGCATTGGCGCACATCCGGTGAGCGCGGCCAAGCCGATAAGTACCGCGAGCAGCAGCGAGCGGCAGTTTTGGATCGGTGGCAGCCTCAGGGACATCGTTGCGTGCGCCTCGGGAATTGGATCGATCAGGTGAGCCTGATCAATCGGCTCAGGCTCGGCCCGACCGGAAAACAGCGCATTTTGCACTCTATGTAGATAGGCCGCGCGACCGAAGAGCGTGCCCGCGGGATTTGCCGTCGCGGGTGGAGCGCTGCGCCGCCGGGCCCTCGCTGCGAGTCAGGTTGAAGGCGGTGTTGACCAACGCGACATGCGAAAACGCCTGGGGAAAATTCCCGAGCTGGCGTTTTGCCCGCGGGTCGTATTCCTCCGCCAACAGCCCGACGTCGTTACTGAGCGCCAACAGGCGCTCGAACAGCGCGCGCGCCTCGTCGATGCGGCCTTGCAGGATGTAGTTGTCGGCGAGCCAAAAACTGCAGGCGAGAAACGCCCCTTCGCCGGGCGGCAGCCCATCGACGCCTTGGCCGGTGTCGTAGCGCAGCACGAACCCGTCGACGACGAGGCGCTGCTCGATCGCCTTGACCGTGCCGATCATGCGCGGGTCGGTCGGCGGCAGAAAGCCGACCAATGGCAACAGCAACAGGCTCGCGTCGAGCGCCTTTGACCCGTAGGCCTGGACAAAGCTGCCGAGCTCGCGGTCGAATGCTTTCGCGCAGACATCAGCGTGGATTTTGTCGCGGATCTTGCGCCAAGGCTCGGCGCGGGCGCCGCCGTCGAGCCGCTCCGATATCTTGATCGCCCGATCGAAGGCTACCCACGCCATCGCCTTTGAGTGGGTGAAGTGCTGCGGCGGCCCGCGCACCTCCCAGATGCCCTCATCGGGCTGATCCCAGATCTCTCCAAATGCCCGAGAACGACACTGCCGATCGCGCGCCGCGCGGTCGACCGCCGGCAGGCCGTGCAAGAAAGTGTGGTAGAACGCGTCCAAGATCTCGCCATAGATGTCGAGCTGGACCTGGTGTGCGGCATCATTGCCGATGCGGACCGGGGATGAGCCTTCGTAGCCCGGCAGCCAGGGCACTTCCCACTCGGTCAGCCTTCGCTCGCCGCCAAGCCCATACATGATCTGGATCTGGTCGGGGCTGCCGGCGACCGCGCGAAACAGCCAGTCGCGCCATGCCCGCGCCTCGTCGGAGTACCCGGCATTCATCAATGCCAACAAGGTGAAGGTGGCGTCACGCAGCCAGCAGTAGCGATAATCCCAGTTGCGGGCGCCGCCGAGCTGCTCGGGCAGCGAGGCCGTCGGCGCTGCGACGATGCCGCCGGTCGGCGCAAACGTCAGGCCTTTCAGAACGACCAGTGAACGCTTGACGGTATCGGTCCACGGCCCCGCCGGGGCGCATCGGTCGGACCACTGCCGCCAGAAGGCGAGCGCATTGTGCAAGGCCCGTTCGGCATCGACCGGCCGCGGCGGCGGTTGGTGCGACGGGCCATAGGTCAGCACGAACGGGATCGTCTCGCCGGCGCCGACCTCGAACTCGCCAACGGTCTTGAGGTCCTCGCCGCGCAACGGCACCGGCGTGCGCAGCACGACCCGCTCCGGCCCGCCGATCGCCGAAATGCCGCCGTCGGAGAGCTGCTCGACCCAGGGCACCAGCGCGCCGTAGTCGAAACGCAGGATGAACTCGACGCCCATGACGACACGCCCGCGCAGGCCGCGCACCAGCCGCACCAGGTCCAGCGGTCCATGCCGCGGCCGGAAAAAGTCGATCAGCTCGACCGCGCCCTCTGCCGTCTCGAACGTCGTCGCCAGCACCAGCGAGCCATCGAGATAGCGGCGCTCGACCTTGGCGTCCGGATCGTTCGGCGCGATCAGCCAGCGGCCATGCTGGGGCTCGCCGAGCAGCGCGGCAAAGCAGGCGGGGGAGTCGAAGCGCGGCAGGCACAGCCAGTCGATAGAACCGTTGCGCCCGACCAGCGCCGCCGTCGCGCAATCGCCGATCAGCGCGTAATCCTCGATCCGCAAATTCGCCATTCGCAAATCCCCTGAGCGGCGCCCTTCGCACCGACAATGCTGATGCTGAAACAACGCTGCAATGCCTACCGCCGTCTAGGCCCGTGAAAAGAAACAGGGAGGGTCGGAACAGCTCATCGCGTTTTCAGCCCCGATTCGGGCGCTAAGGTCTGCGCTCGGCCACGACCACCGGTGCGGCGGGGCGCGGTTTCGGTTCCCGCCGCCCTTGGATTGATCCTTCGGGATAATGTTCGAATATGATTGGCGTCAATTCAGCGTCTTAGTACGAGGCAAATTTGACCGGAGCGACGCCTCGCCTATCGGGAGGTTGTCGAAGTAGGCGAGACGCCCTACCTGCTTCGGAAAAATGACGGCCCGCGGCAAGATACGAGCCAGGAGACCAGAGGAATGACGATCCCGACCCGGCGAGCCCGGACAAGTAAGGCCGTCGCGCTGTTCCTGGCGCTGATCGGCTGCATTTTCGTCAGCAGCGCCGACGCCCTTCCCGCCAACCCGCAGGACAGCGTGCGCAACTTTTACGATGTCTTGCTCTCGACGATGAAAAATGGCCGGACCCTCGGGCAGAGCGGGCGCTATGCGGCATTGGCTCCGGTCGTCAGCGGGGTGTTCGACATGCCGTTCATGGCGCGGCTCGCCGTCGGCCCGTCCTGGGCGACCCTGACCCCAACCGAGCAGCGGCAGCTGATCGTCGCGTTCGGGCGCTATGTCTCAGCAACCTACGCCTCTCGGTTCGACAGCTATTCCGGCCAGCGGCTCGAGGTTACCGGCGACCAGCCCTACGGCGGCGACGTCATCGTCAAGACCGAGATCGTTGAATCCGGCAACGATCCGGTAACCATCAACTACTTGATGCGCCAAAACGGCGGTCTATGGCAGATTTCCGATGTCTACCTCGACGGCACGATCAGCCAACTGGCGACGCAGCGCTCGGAATTCCAATCGATCCTGCAACGCAAGGGCTTTGACGGCTTGATCGCGGCGTTGAACCATAAAGTCGATCTGCTGACGAGCAACACGGTGGAATAGCGGCAGCGGATAGGGAGGGCGATCATGCCGGCGGAAAATGTCCCCACCGGACTGCCGATGACCCTGACTCTGGGCGGCGGGCCGACCGTCGGCCGTCTCGGTTTCGGTGCGATGCGGGTGACGGGACCGGGGGCGTGGGGACCGCCGCGCGACGAGAGCGGGGCGGTCGCTTTGCTCCGCCGGGTCGTCGACCAGGGCGTCAATTTTATCGACACCGCGGATTCTTATGGACCTGGTGTCAGCGAGAGCCTGATCGCCAAGGCGCTCTACCCGTATCCGGCGGGGCTGGTGATCGCGACCAAGAGCGGCCTCTTGCGACCCGGTCCCGACCGGTGGACGACCGATTGCCGCCCGGAGCATTTGCGCCGTGCCTGCGCCGACAGCCTGCGCCGGCTGCGGCTCGACCGCATCGAGCTCTATCAGCTGCATGCGGTCGATCGCCGGGTGCCGATCGAGGAATCCATCAGGGCGCTGGTCGATCTGCAAGCCGAGGGTAAGATCGGCCATATCGGGCTGTCGAACGTGTCGGCGGCCGAATTGGCCCGCGCGCAACGGCTGACGACGATCGTCTCGGTGCAGAATCACTACAATCTGCGGGATCGGTCGGATGACCGGCTTGTCGATCAGTGCGCCGCCGCGGGCATCGCCTTCATCCCGTGGTATCCGCTGGCCGCCGGCCGGCTCGCCGCTCCCGGCTCGGCATTGGCCCGGATTGCCGCACAGCATCACGCGACCCCGGCTCAGGTCGCGCTGTCGTGGCTGCTTCACCGCTCGCCCGCGATATTGCCGATCCCCGGGACCTCGTCGATCGCCCATTTCGACGAAAATCTCGCGGCCGCCGCACTGCGCCTGACCCCCGAGGAGTTTCGCGCGCTCGCCGCCAGTTAAACTTCGCAATGGTCGAGCCTGCTTGGTCGAATGCGAACGCCGCCAAATTTGAGCGGCAGTCGCGAAATCGTCCTGCCCTTTAACGGTAACTTAACCACGCACCGCCAACCTTTGGCAGCTCAGTGGAGCTACATCGGTAAGGCAGGCGGCAATGGCTTATCACCTACCCAGGCGGCGCGGCGAGATTGCCGTGGCACTGGCCGCGCTCTTCGCCGTTTTGGCGCCGATCGGGTCAGTCGCGGGACCCGCCAAGTACGAGGTCACCTACACTGCGTCGAATGGCGACGCCGCGGACGTGATCCTTACCTTGGGCAATCCGGCCGGCGGCGGCTATTTCAACGTTGCTGCAGCGAGCGGCATCTGGGACGGCGATCCAATCACCGCCCTTGTCCCGGTGAACGGATATGCCGGCAACGACAACCTGTTTTCGCCCGAGGGGACCTACTTCACGTTCCCCGGCGTCTCGTTTGCAGCCGGAGGCATCGACCTCAATCTCGCCAACGACCTTCCGGGCATCCCCTATACCGAGGATCGGAGCGACAGCGATCCGTCGGGCTACCCGCAATTCGCATTGACCAGCCTCGATCCGAGCGCGATCTCAGAGCCGGCCTCGTTCGCTCTTCTGGGGACGGCCCTGGTTTGCCTCGGCCTGTTGCGCCGGTCCTGGACCGCGCGGCCGGCAGCGTCGAGTTGATACCCGCCGCCGACGAGGCTGTATCGCCTGCTCAGCCGCCGCCGATCTTTGGGATAAGATAGATTTCGCTGTCGGCGGCGAGCGGCGCCAAATAGGCGTCCTGGTAGATCTCGCCATTGATCGCCACGGCCATCCCCTCTTCGACTTGACGGCCGAGGCCGGGGAAACGGCGATCGAGCTCAAGGATCAGGCGGCGGAAGTTGTTTGCCTCCACGTCGAACTCGGAGAGCCCGCCGGTGAACCGGCGGGCCGCCGAGCCTGAAATCACGACGTGCGGCATGTCAGCGCCTCCGTCCCTGATACTTCCCTCTCTGCCCTCGGGGGCGGAGAGGGCAGGGTGAGGTGGGGGAATTCCCTGTTCTCGCCGACGCCCACCTCACCCTCCCGTCCCTTTGGGCCGGGTCACTCCCTCTCCCCCCAAACGGCGGAGAGGGTCGATTTGACGACGCCCCCGCCGCTACTCCGCGGCTTTGAGCGCCGGCTGCTGCGCGTCGAGCGCGGCGCGCAGCCGCGGCGGCGACATCGGCAGATCGCGCAGCCGCACCCCGGTCGCGGCGGCGATCGCATTGGCGACCGCAGCCATCGGCGGCACGATCGGCACCTCGCCGACGCCGCGTGCGCCGAACGGGTGCCGCGGGTTCGGCACCTCGACAAGAACCGCCTCGATCATCGGAACGTCGGGCGCCACCGGACAGCGATAGTCGAGAAAGCCCGGATTTTCGAGGCGTCCGTCCTTGTCGTAGATGTATTCCTCGTTCAGGGCCCAGCCGATGCCCTGGGCCACGCCGCCCTGGATTTGCCCCTCGACATAGGAGGGATGGATCGCCCGCCCGACATCCTGAACCGCAGTATAGCGCAAGATCTTGACATAGCCGGTCTCCGGATCGACCTCGACATCGCAAATATGCGTCGCAAAGCCGGGGCCCGCCCCTTGCGCGTTGACCGACACCTCGGCGGTAATCGGCCCGCCGGTGCGGCCTGATTTGGCGGCGATGGCGGCCAGCGGCAACGGCTCGAAGCTGCCGGCGTTGGCGCCGGCCGGGAACGCGCTACCGTCCTTCCATTCGACCGCGTCGGGGCTGATGTCCCAGATCATCGCGGCGCGTTTCTTCAACTCGTCGACGACCTTCTCGGCGGCTTGCGTCGTGGCCATGCCGGTCGCGAAGGTGACGCGGCTGCCGCCGGTCAGGAACGAAAAGCCGATCGAGCTGGTATCGGCGACGATCGGACGGACGCGCTCGACCGGGATGCCGAGGATCTCGGCCGCCATCATTGCCATCGAGGCGCGCGATCCGCCGATATCCGGGGTGCCGACGGCGACGACCGCGGTGCCATCCTCGTTGATGTGGCAGGCTGCGCTCGACTCGCCGCCGATGTTGAACCAAAAGCCGGAGGCGATGCCGCGGCCTTGGTTGGGGCCGAGCTTCTCCTTCAGATGTGGGTGGTTCTTGGCCGCGTCGACGGTCTCGGCATAACCGATATTGACATAGGTCGGCCCGTGCGCCGCCTTGGTGCCGTCCTTGGCGGCATTCTTCTCGCGCAACAACAGCGGGTCGATGCCGAGCTGGCCGGCCAGTTCGTCGAGGCAGCTTTCGACGCCATAGGACGAAATCGGCGCTCCCGGCGCGCGATAGGCCGCCACCTTCGGCCGGTTCGAGACGACATCGTAGCCGACGATGTTGACGTTGGGGATGTCGTACATCGCAAAGCCACACATGCAGCCTGGCCCTACCGGCGATCCCGGGAAGGCGCCGGCCTGGTATTTGAGCACGAGGTCGGCGGCGACGATCCGGCCATCCTTCTTGGCGCCGATCTTGACCTCGATGACGCCGCCCGAAGTCGGCCCGGTGCCGCGGAAGACTTCCTCGCGGCTCATCACCATCTTGACCGGCCGGCCCGACTTTTTGGCCATCGCCAGGGCCAGCGGCTCGAGATAGACAAGGGTCTTGCCGCCAAAGCCGCCGCCGATCTCGGCCGGGATCGCGCGGATCTGCGATATGTCGATGCCGAGCAATTTGGCGCAGTAGGCGCGGACCATGAACTGGCCCTGGCTCGAGCTCCAGATCGTGCATTGCCCGTCGGCCGCCATTGAGACGACGCAGGCGTGTGGCTCGATATAGGCCTGGTGTACCGGCTTGGTCGTATAGCGCCGCTCGATGATGACATCGGCCTCGCGGAAGCCGGCTTCCGCGTCGCCCTTGGCGAAGGCCACCCGCTTGGCAATGTTCGAAGGATGGGTGGGCTTGGGGTCGACGCCCTGGGTGAACAGATCGTCATGCAGCAGCGGCGCGTCCGGCTTCATCGCCTCTTCGACGTCGATCACATGCGGCAGCACGTGATAGGCGACCTCGATCAGCTCGCAGGCCTGCTCGGCGATTGCCGGAGAGACCGCGGCAACCGCCGCCACGGCGTGCCCGTCATAGAGCGCCCGATCGCGCGCCATGCAGTTTTGCGACAGGTCGCGGAAATTCATCGGCCCTTCGCCGACGAATGCCTCCTCCGACGGGATCGGCGGGAAATCCTCCCAGGTGATCACCGCCTTGACCCCGGGCAATGCCTTTGCCTTGTCGGTGTTGATCGACAGGATGCGGGCGTGCGCGTGCGGGCTGCGCTTGACCTTGCCCCACAGCATGCCGGGCATGACCATGTCGGCGCCGAAATTGGCCCGGCCGGTGACTTTGTCGACCCCGTCCGGGCGAACCGGGCGAGTACCGACGACCTTCTGAAATTCCTTGGCGATGAACGTCATGAAGCCTCACTCCCACTCTCATGGTGGTCGCCCCCGCTTAAGCGGGTCCCAGGGCAACCGGCAATATGCCGCTCGCTCTGGATTCCCACTTGCGCGGGAATGACGAAGTTAAACCCTACTCAGCCGCCGCGCGCATCGGCTCCGACGCGTCGAGCGCCGCCAGCAGCCGCGGTGGCGACATCGGCAGGTCGCGCAGCCGAATCCCGGTTGCGTCGGCGATCGCATTGGCGACCGCGGCCATTGGCGGCACGATCGGCACCTCGCCGACGCCGCGCGCGCCGAACGGATGGCGGGGGTTCGGCACCTCGATCAGGACCGTGTCGATCATCGGCATGTCCGAGGCGACCGGACAGCGGTAATCGAGGAAACCGGGGTTCTCCAGCCTTCCGTCCTTGTCGTAGATGTACTCCTCGCTGAGCGCCCAGCCGACGCCCTGCGCCACGCCGCCCTGCATCTGCCCCTCGACATAGGAGGGGTGGATCGCCCGGCCGACATCCTGGATCGCCGTGTAGCGTAGGATCTTGACGTGGCCGGTCTCCTTGTCGACCTCGACATCGCAGATGTGGGTCGTAAAGCCGGGCCCCTGGCCTTGCGCGTTGATCTGCACCTCGGCGCTGATCGGCCCGCCGGTGCGCGCCGATTTCGAGGCGAGCTCGGCCAAGGGCAGCGGTTCGAAGCTGCCGGCATTGGCGCCGGCCGGGAACGCCTTGCCGTCCCGCCACTCGACCGCCTCGGGGCTGATGTCCCATGTCACCGCGGCGCGTTTCTTGAGCTCCTCCACGACCTTCTGCGCGGATTGCGTTACTGCCATGCCGCCGGCAAAGGTGACGCGGCTGCCGCCGGTCGAAGCGCTGAAGCCGATCGCCGTCGTGTCGCCGACAACCGGGCGCACGCTCTCGAACGGCACCCCCAGCACCTCGGCCACCATCATCGCCATCGAGGCGCGCGAGCCGCCGATGTCGGGATGGCCCTCGGTCACCGTGACGGTGCCGTCCTCGTTGACGTGGCACGCGGCGCTCGATTCGCCGCCGGCATTGTGCCAGTAGCCCGAGGCGATGCCGCGCCCCTGGTTAGGCCCGAGCCGAGTCTTGAGATGTTCATGTGCCTTGGCGGCTTCGAGCGTCTGCTGATAGCCGATATTTACCCAGGTCGGTCCGTGAGTTGCCTTGGTGCCGTCCTTGGCCCCGTTGATCTCGCGCAGCCGCAGCGGGTCGATCTTAAGCTCGCGCGCCAGCTCGTCCATGCAGCTTTCGACCGCGAACGAGCCGATCGGCGCGCCGGGCGCGCGGTAGGCGGCAACTTTGGGGCGGTTGCACAAAACGTCGTAGCCGATCGTTTCGGCATTCGGCAGGTCGTAGACCGCCAGTCCGCAGATGCAGCCCTGCTGGACCGGCGAGCCTTGAAAGGCGCCCGACTGGTATTTGAGCACGGTCTTCGCGGCGGTGATATGGCCGTCCTTCTTGGCGCCGAGCTTGACTTCGACGACGGCGCCCGAGGTCGGTCCGGTCGCCCGGAATACCTCTTCGCGGCTCATCACCATCTTGACCGGCCGGCCCGATTTCTTCGACAGCATATAGGCGACCGGCTCGAGATAGACGATCGTCTTGCCGCCGAAACCGCCGCCGATCTCGGCCGGGATCGCCCGGATATTGGCGATGTCGGCGCCGACGATGCGCGAGGTGTAGCCGCGCACCATGAACTGGCCTTGGCTCGAACTCCAGATCGTCGTTTGCCCGTCCGGCGCCACCGAAACGACGCAAGCATGCGGCTCGATATAGCCCTGGTGCACCGGCTTGGTCGTATAGCGCCGCTCTATCACGATTTCGGCTTCGCGGAAGCCGGCTTCGACATCGCCCTTCGCAAAGCGCACCACCTTCGAAACGTTGGAAGGCTTGGTCGGCTTGGGGTCGACGCCTGCGGTGAAGATGTTGTCATGCAGCAGCGGCGCGTCCGGTGCCATCGCGGCTTCGACGTCCATGACGTGCGGCAATACCTCGTATTCGACCTCGATCAGATCGAGCGCTTGCTCGCCGATCGCCTGCGAAACGGCCGCGACCGCGGCCACCGCATGACCCTCATAGAGGGCCTTGCCTATCGCCATGCAGTTGCGCGACAGGTCCCACAGATTGGCCGGGGCGGCGCCGAGAACGCGCTTATCCGGCGGGAGGTGCGGGAAAATCGGCGCGCGTGGTAACCGCCTTGACCCCCGGAAGCGCCATCGCCTTGTCGGTGTTGATCGACAGGATGCGGGCATGCGCGTGCGGGCTGCGCTTGATCTTGCCCCACAGCATCCCCGGCATCACCATGTCGGCGCCGAAATTGGCCCGCCCGGTGACCTTGTCGACGCCGTCGGGACGGATCGGACGGGTGCCGACGACCTTGAGGGTTTCTTTATCGAGGAAACTCATCGCGCGGCCTCCTGTCGCATGACCGCGGCGGCGTCCAGCACCGCGCGGATGATCTTGTCATAGCCGGTGCAGCGGCAAAGATTGCCGGCGAGCCAATAGCGCGTCTCTTCTTCGGTCGGGTTCAGATTCTCGTCGAGCAATGCCTTGGCCGCGACGATGAAGCCGGGGGTGCAAAAACCGCACTGCAGTGCTGCATGTTCGAGGAATTTCTGCTGCACCGGGTGCAGGTGGTCACCCTCGGCGATGCCCTCGACGGTCGTGATCTTGCGGCCCTCTGCTTCGGCCCCCAGCATCAGGCACGAACAGGCGATCCGCCCGTCGACGATGACGGTGCAGGCGCCGCAATCGCCCGAGCTGCAGCCTTCCTTGCTGCCGGTCAGGTTGAGCTCGTCGCGCAGCACGTCGAGCAGGGTCTGCTGCGGCTCGCACAGAAATTCGACGGGCTCGCCGTTGATGACGGTTGATACGTGGTGTTTGGCCATTAGCGTGCTCCAGCGCGTTCAAAGGCTATTGCGGCTGCGCGGCGTGCCAGGACGCCGGCGACCTTGATTCGGTATTCGATCGTGCCGCGTTTGTCGGAGATTGGGTTGCAGGAATGCCCCGCGGCGGCGTCGAGCGCCGCCAATGTCGGCTCGTCGAGCCGGTGCCCGATCAACGCCTTGGCCGACGGGTCGCAGATGATCTGGGTCGGCGCCACTGCCCCGAGCACGACCCGCGCATCGGTGCACACGCCGCTATTGTCGAGTGTGACATTGACCGCGACGCCGACGACCGCGATGTCCATCTCGGTGCGCGGGATGAAGCGCAGATAAGCATCGGATTGGTGCGGCTTGGGTTTGGGTATGTGAAACTCGACGATGAATTCGCCCTTGGCGAGCGAGGTCCGGCCGGGTCCGGTCACGATCGCCTCGACCGGGGCTTCGCGTTTGCCGCTGGGGCCGGCGATCACGCAAGTGGCGCGTGCCGCGATCAGCGCGGGGACGCTGTCGGCCGCCGGCGAGGCATTGCACAGATTGCCGGCGAGCGAGGCCCGTCCCTGGATCTGCTCCGAGCCGATCAGATCGAGGCCCTCGACGATCCCCGGCCAGGCCTGGGTCAGCGCCTTGTGTTCATAGACCACGGCCCCCGGCGTCGAGGCGCCGACGACGAATTGGTTGGCCTCCTCGCGGATGCCGATCATTCCCGGAATTCGCTTGGTGTCGACGATCAAATCGGGCTTCATCCGGCCCGACCGCAGCTGCACCAGCAAATCGGTTCCGCCGGCCAACACCTTGGCCGTGCCGGAAGCGTCGGCGAGCATCTTGACCGCCTCGTCGACGCTGGTCGGTGCGGCAAAGCTCAGACTGGGCATGTTCCCTCCTGATTGACGCGGGGCACAGTCCCGCCGAGATACGCTGACGCAATGCGGCGGCATCGGGGGCAAGCGCCAAGCACCGCGTCGTCTTCGATTACACTACCATCCTATGCGGCGTGAAGCGCTATGTTCCGATGTCTCGGCAGGATCCCGCGCTGCGCCGCACCATGATCCCGATAATAGGCGATATCGTCCTCGATGACAGCCAGATCGAGGAAAGCTTTATCCGCGCCTCCGGCCCCGGCGGACAGAACGTCAACAAACTCGCGACCGCGGTGCAGCTGCGCCTCGATCTCGCCCACTCCTTGACCTTGCCGCCCGAGGTGCGCGAGCGGGCCGCGCGCCTCGCCGGCCGGCGCCTGACCCAGGACGGCGTCCTGGTCATCACCGCCCGCCGTTTTCGCACCCAGGAGCGCAACCGTCAGGATGCGCTCGACCGCCTGATCGCGCTGATCCGCCGCGCCGCCGCGCCGCCAACCCCACGCCGGCCTACCAAGCCCACCGCCGCCGCCAAACGCCGCCGCCTTGCCGCCAAATCCCGCCGCGCCGCCCTGAAACAACAGCGCCGCCCCGCCGCGAACGACAACGACGCCGGTGGATGAGGGTTCGCCCGCCCCGCCGCGGGTCGCCTCCGCCGCCTCGCGATGAGGCTCGGTCATCCGGCATATGTCGGATAGTATCGCTCGCCGCAGCTGTTGTTTCCTCCGACCGAGGCTCCTGATGACCCAGGCGTTCGCCGCCGCCGCGCCGCTGTTGGATCCGCGCAAATTCCGGGATCCGCTGATCACCGCCCGGGGCGAACCGCGGGCGCGCGTTGCGCTCAAAGCGCTGGAGACGCTGTGGTTTAACACCGGGACTTTGTGCAATCTGACCTGCCAGAATTGCTATATCGAATCCTCGCCAAAAAATGATCGGCTGGCTTATTTGACCATCGCGGAGGTCGCTCGCTATCTCGACGAGATCGCGGAGCTGCGGCTCGGCACTGAGTTGATCGGGTTTACCGGCGGCGAGCCGTTTATGAACCGCGATCTGCCGGCGATGCTGGAGGAAGCACTGTCGCGCGGTTTTCGCGCGATCGTGCTGACCAATGCGATGAAGCCGATGCATAAGATGAAACCGGCGCTTCTCGCGTTGCGCGAACGCTTTGGCGACCGTTTGACCCTGCGCGTTTCGCTCGACCATTACGGCCGCGCCGTCCATGAGCTGGAGCGGGGCAGGCGCAGTTGGGCGCCGACGATCGACGGGCTCGTCTGGCTCGCCGAGAATGGCTTCTCGATCAACGTCGCCAGCCGATATCTGTCGGGCGA
Organism: uncultured Alphaproteobacteria bacterium; assembly: GCA_963785565.1. Lineage (GTDB taxonomy): Bacteria > Pseudomonadota > Alphaproteobacteria > ATCC43930 > CGMCC-115725 > AP-15. The sequence goes on from CAWAVV010000049.1 coordinate 42,939, forward strand.
GCCCGAGGCCGCGCTGCGCCGCGGTTTTGCCGAGCTCTTCGCCGAGCTCGGCATCGCGCTCGACGCGGATGACCCGGTGGCGCTGATGATCTTCCCGGAAATGGATGCCACCGTCGATGTCCCGGAGATAACCGAGGCATGCTGGGGCATTCTCGGCAAATCGCCGCAGAGCGTGATGTGCGCGACCTCGCGCATGGTGGTCAAACACAAGGGCGCCGTACAACCGAGCGTGATCGCCTGCACCCTTCTGCCCTACAACCCGCTCTGGGATCTCGGCCCGAGCCTGGCTGGGGCGCGCGGCGCGGTGTCGCTCAACCACCCGCATTGCGCCAAATTCTGCGTGCTCGGCGGGGCCGCCTGCAGCCGGAGCTAAGGACGGCGACATTCCTTGCCCCGCAAGCAGGGAAAGGGCAGGGTGCGGTGCTTTCGACCGCGATCGGAAAGTCAATCGACGCGGACCGGGCGTACCTCACTCCGTCGCCCTGCCCATGGGGCGCAGGGCCGCAAGTGAGGGACCATCGGAGTTCGGGTTTCCGCAATCTTGCCGAATGGAGGAGGTCATCTATGTCTGAGCGTCTAGGAGCAGAACGGTTTATTCCGACCTTGGAAGGTTTGGCTGCCGCTGGTGGCGTCTCGGTGCTGACTATTCTTGCCGCCCTGCGAAACTCAGCGATTTGGGAGATCGTTGGCGGTGGTCCTGGCGGAGGCGTCGACGCACGCACCTTCTCAGCCGAGGGCAAAACCGAGCTGCATGCTCAATTGGGAGAGATCCTTTCGGGCGTGATGCTAAAGGTGAGGGAAGGCGATCTTGGCGCGGCGCTGATCGCGGCGCGCATTGCAACGCAGCGGGCGGCCATCCGCTAGCACGGCCGCGCCCCGTTCCGGTCGCGCCTGCTGGACAGTCGATCCCGGCAACGGGACGCATGGCTTCGGAGAATTACGACGGGTCTCGCCGCGCTCAGCCCATCCTGGATTGCCGAAGACAAAGGGAGTGTCCGATGCGAACCGTCATTTCCCAGTCGGTCGTCCTGCCGGCCCCGGCCGAACATCTGTTCGAGATGTACATCGATCCCGCAAAGCACGCCGCGATCACCGGTGCGCCGGTCGCGATCGGCGTCGCCCCGGGATCACCATTCCACGCCTTCAATGGCGCTCTGAGCGGTGCGATTCTCCGGATCATACCGCAACGGCTGGTGGTGCAATCCTGGCGCTCGGTCAAATTTAACGAGGGTGATCCGGATTCGACCCTGATTCTCGCATTCGCGCCGGAAGGAACAAACGGACGAAACGGAAGAATAGACCTCATTCATCTCGACGTGCCGGACCACGATTATCAAGGAGTGGTCGAGGGCTGGGAGACGCATTATTGGGCCCCCTGGCGGCGTTATCTCGCCGGCTGACACGAGCACCGCGCGTGCCGACCGCCGCCCGAAGCCATCCTGTCCGACGGCTCCCGCACGCGCCTTACAACGCGCGAGAACCGCCGCCACTTAATTTGCAAAACGACAGGTGGGGCATGAACCAGCTCGCTCATTCCCTGTGGCCCATCGTCACCGGGACCCGCTGTCGCCCCAGCCGCGCGCTGCCCGCGCTGCTCCTGTTCGCGTCCCTTCTTTGCTTTCTGCCGGTGGCTATGTCGACGGCGGCTGCGCAAAGCGGCATCCCCTTCGCCGACGCGCACACCCATCTGCTCAGACACCTTTCCGAGGCGGGCGGCGGGGGGTACGGCGGACGCGGCCGCCGCGCGAGCGCGGGCCTGGGCCCGAGTGCAGCAGCATCGACCGCGCTCGCGCTGATGGACCGATTTGGGGTGTCCTACGCCATCCTAGCGCCGCCCCCGCTACCAGCCGGGCGCGAGGGTGCTGCCGGCAGCGGCGAGCTGCAGGCCGTCGCGCGTCAATACCCCACGCGCTTCGCCTTTTCGGCGGGCGGCGAATCGTTGAACCCGCTGATCCAAAGTACGCCGCCGGGGAATGTGACAGCGGACGTGCTCGGCCGCTTCCAAGAGCAGGCCCGGACCATCGCCGAGGCGGGTGCTGCGGCCTTCGGCGAGCTGGCGGCGGAGCATTTCTCGTCCCATATCGGCAACCACCCCTATGAATCCGCGCCCCCGGATCATCCGCTTCTCCTCGCCCTCGCCGACATCGCCGCGCAATACAACATGCCGATCGAGCTGCACATGGAGGCGGTGCCGCGTGATATGCCGTTTCCCGATGCGAACGTCGCGGGCCCGCCCAACCCGGCCAGCATCGCCGCGAACATCGCGGCCTTCGAGCGGCTGCTCGACCACAATCCGAGGGCGCGGATCGTCTGGGTGCACGCGGGCTGGGATCTGACCGGTGAGCGCACCGTGTCGCTGATGCGCGCGCTCTTAGCGAAACATCCCAATCTCTACATGAGCGTCAAATCCGACAACGCGGGGACACCGGCCACCGCGCCCTTTCTGCCCGGCGGCGGCCTCAAGCCCGGATGGCTGGCGATGCTGGAGGCGTTCCCCGACCGCTTCGTCGTTGGCGGCGACCAGTTTTACGACGAGCCGCAGATCATCCGGACCTACCGGGCACGGGCATTCGTCGATGCGCTCCCGGCGGAAATCGCCCGCCGGATCGCCTACGAGAACGTCAAGTACATTTATCGCCTGCCCGCGGCATTGCGCTGACCCCGATCAGCTCCCACCACGACCGCCAAGCCCACCGCGCCGCGCCGCGCCGCCCCAGACAACAGCCCGCGCGATAATCCGTCATTCCCGCGAAAGCGCAATCATCCGTCATTCCCGCAAAAGCGGGAAACCAGGGAAAACGAGGCTAAGCAAGTGAAAATAGATCGAGGATCAAATAAGCAAACTAACTTTCTCATCCCGGCGTAGGAGCGTGTAAAGAAATTAATCTTCCCTAGAAACGTCATTCCGGGGCGGCCCGAAGGGCCGAGCCCGGAACCCAAGAACACCCGAATTTCCAATATGTTCGACGTCCGGTGTTCATGGGTTCCGGGCTCGCGGATGAGGTTGAGCGGATCGTGATCTAAGACGGTCTCTTCTGCGCCGGAACTGGCCCGTCACCTGGCTGCGTGAGGCGGTCTGGCTCACGCTCCTTGGCGCTCTCCACTGGCAATTCGGTACTCGGCTTCCGGCTTGACCGGCCCGCCGGTATCACCCAGGTCGCGCCGCGCCTCTTCGCGTACCGCACGGCGTATGTCCTCGGAAACGCCGAGCAGCGCCTGACCGGTCGAGCAGCCGCCGCGTTCAAAGGGACCGTAATAGGCGTCGAACGACGGTAGCACAAAGGCGTGCCTGACCGTATCGGTCGCGAAGTCGGCGAAGCCGGCCGCGTCGAAGAGCGACCGCAGTTTTGACGCTTTGGCGAGCGCGAAGGTGCGGGCGACGGACTCGGCCAAGCCCGGTACGTACCGCGCGATCATAACGTTGATCTGATGGTTGTAGGAGCGCTCGACCACGGTATTGACCGAGACCGCCATGCGCCCGCCGGGACGCAGCACACGGCGAAATTCCATTAGGCCCCGCACCGGGTCGGGAAAGAAAATCAGTCCGAGATTGCAGAGGACCGCGTCGAAACTCTCGTCGGGAAATGGAAGCGCCTGTCCGTCCTCGACCGAGAGCGCAACGTTTGGCGCGTCGCCGAGACGCTCGCGCGCCTTTGCAACCATCGCCGGCGAGATGTCGGCGGCGGTGACATGGCCGGTCGGGCCGACCGCGGCGAGGGCCGCTTCGGCGGAGAGCCCAGTACCTGTCGCGATGTCAAGGACGCGCATGCCCGGAGCAACACCGGCGGCCCGCAACAAGAAGGGCATGAAGTACGCCGTGACATGCGCGAACGCCTGGTCGTACAGCGCCGCCGCCTCATCCTTGAAGGTAAGTTCCTCCGCCATCCCCGGCTCCCGTTTCTTGTCCTTGTCGTCGACGGCATGTTTTCTAACACCAAATGGCCGGAGGCAAGGCCGCAACCACCCTGCACGGAGGTATAGGTGCGAACGTCGGCGATGGGTAGTGGGCCAGTTTGGCGATTTCTTGGACTTCAGGAGCTCGCTTTCGCTTGACCGGTGTCTCGATGGCGGCCCTGGCGTCATCGGCTCCCGAGGGGATGGCGTTCACCTGTGTCTCACCCCTTGGCGATAAAAGCGACCGCGTCGATCTCGATGCGTGCCCCAAGCAGAAGGCCGGCGACCTGGAGTGCGGTCGATGTGGGCGGATTATTCGGGAAGACCTCGCCGCGCACCTTGGAGAATTCGTCATAGGGTGCAAGGTCCGTGAGGTAGACCTTGATGCTCACGATTTTGTCCATGTCAGCGTTGAGCTTGCGCAGGGACTCGCGGATGCGATCGAAGGTGACGCGCACTTCCTGCTCGAAGCTGACGGGCTTGTTGTCCGGTGGGATCGCCACGCCCACTTGACCCGCGACGAAGATCCAGCTGCCGGCTTCGGTATCGATACGCAGTGCCTCGCTGAAGCTCTTCGCAATCGGGCTGGCGAGATGTCGCATTGTGCTCATGATGGGACCCCGCTCCTGAGCGGTCTCGATAGTGGTGGCCCTTCCTGCGGGACATCGAGCCCGAGGCCCGCTGTCCCGCGGTCGATATCCGGTCCTTTTGGCATGCGGCATGGCGGGGTGGCGAGGGCATTTGCGAGCCGCCACATTCAAACTGTTCCACTACCCGGCGATGTCCGTACCGGGGCAAAGGCGGTCATCAGATGCGAACCGTCGCTTGATCAGACCGATAAGCCCGATCACCAGGCAGAGGGTGCAGTGGCCTTTACATAGCCCTTCGACAAGGCGGCGGGGCAGGGGTAGGCTTTGGTGAAATCCGGTCGAGCCGGACCGAAAATGCTTTGGGAGGAAACCATGGATGTGACCCGGCGTAATTTGGCGATCACGGGCGCGGTCGCGCTCGGCGCGGCGAGCCTGTTGGGCGGTTCCACGGTGCTTGCCGACGCGTCCGACGAGGCGGCGGTCAAGGACTCGGTCGAGGCGTTGCGCAAGGCATTGCTTGCGGCCGACAAGGCGCAGCTGGAGGCGCTGGCGGCCGCTCAGCTGAGCTACGGCCATTCGAGCGGCAAGGTTCAGAACAAGTCCGAGTTCGTCGATGGCGTGATGACCCGCAAGGCGGTGGTCAAATCGCTCGATTTTCCGGAACTCACCGTCGCGGTGGCCGGCGACGCCGCGATCGCGCGCCATCTCTACGTCTCCGACTCGGAAACCGACGGCAAACCCAACCATACCCGGATCGGCGTGCTCGCGGTCTGGCAAAAGCAGGACGGCAGCTGGAAGCTGCTGGCGCGTCAGGCCTATAAGCTGACCTGACCGGCGGCTCGGCCGATCGCGGGGTTAGGGGGCGGGGCCGGAATGCGGTCACTACGCCTCGTAGGCGAGGAGGCATATGACCGATCCCTACGACCTGCAGCGCTTCATCGCCGCCCAGAACCCGGTCTTCGATCAGGTGCGCGCGGAATTGCACGCCGGCCGTAAACGCGGTCATTGGATGTGGTTTGTCTTCCCGCAGATCAAGGGTCTCGGCAGCAGCCCGATGGCGCGGAAATACGCGATTTCTTCATGGGCCGAAGCCGAAGCCTATCTGGACCATCCGATCCTCGGGCCGAGGCTGCGCGAGTGCACCCGTCTGGTGGCCGCGGTCCAGGGCCGCTCGATCGGCGACATTCTCGGCTATCCCGACGAGCTCAAATTCCGCTCGTCGATGACCCTGTTCGCCCACACTGCGCCCGGCGGCAAACCCTTCACCGACGCCCTGGAAAAGTATTTTCCCGAGGGTTTCGACCCGCTGACCCTCGAACGGCTTCGGGCCTCGTAAAATCGCCCATTTCGCATGGCATCCTGCGAGCAGATCGCGTCCCAGGGCGCGGCTCCAAACAACAGCACGGAGATGCCGATGGTTGATTTTGCCGGGCGGGCACTAATTCCCGGTTCCGCCGATTTATTTCCCGTTTAGGCCGAAATAAATTCCCGGTTAGGCCGCGACGGGAATTCGCTCGTAAACGATTGATCGGGCGTGCAATTTCGGTGGCTAGAGTGACCCAATATCGGCAGAATCCGGAAATTCCCGGTTACTTTCCCGGTTCACGGGAATTCGCCATGGCGTGAACCGTGAGGTGGCGGACCGCGAAGCCATGGCGCGCCTCCAGGATCTCGGCGATCCGGCGGCGGTGGCACATCCGCCAGTCGGCCTCGTAGCACAGCAGGCAGCTCGGGTTCGTCCTAGCGATTTCGGCGGCTTGCTGCAGGTCGAACGCGGCTTCGGGACGGCTGAGTTTCTCGTCGACGATCGCCCAGAAGCGGTCCCATTCGCGGCGCCGGTTGGCGAGGCGGCCTTCGGGAGGGGTGCCGAGTGCCGCCAGATGAACATAGCGCAGGCCGGCCTCCTCGATCGCGGCGGCGAGCTGGCGTTTCGAAAAACCCGGCCGGCGCGAGATCGGCCGGTCGCGAACGTCGATCAGGGTGGCCACCCCGGCCGCCTTCAGGGCAGCGATAACGTCTTGCGGCAAAGCCTTTTCGTAGCCGATCGAGTAGAGCGCCTTGGCGCCGGTCACGCGAGCCTCACAAGTCGCGGGTGCGGCGGGCCATCGCCTCGTCCCACAGATTGCCGCGGTCGTCGTCGAAGATCAGCTTGGGATCGCCGGTGGTGGTGAACCAGTCGCGATGGTCGATCTCGCCGTCGAGCTGTCCTGGTCCCCAGCCGGCATAGCCAAAGGCAAAGAGGCTCTTCTTTGGCCCGTGGTGGCGGCCGATGTCGCGCAGGATCTCCTTGTCCGCGGTCATCGCCACGACGCCGACGGCAAGAGTGTCGGGGCGACGGTACTCGCTGCTGTGCACGACAAAACCAAGCTCCGGCTGCACCGGGCCGCCGGCAAAAACCAGGAGGCTGCCGTCGACCCCGGCGGCCTGGTCACCGGTCCCCTCCAGCAGGCTCTTGATCGTACGCTGCTCGATCGGGCGGTTGATGACGATGCCGAACGCGCCGTTCCGGTCGTGCCGCAGCAGCAGGATCACCGTGTGGGAGAAGCGCGGGTCCCCCATCGTCGGCGCGGCGATCAGGATCTGCCCGGCGAGCGAGCCGGCATCGGTGTTGGTGTCGCTATCGGTGTGTTCGGGCGGCGCGGTACCAAGCAGCATCACCGCCATCAGCAATCCTGCCGCGGCAATCGGCAGCGAGCGCAGGCGCCGGAGGCGGGCGGAAGTCATGCCGTCAGCTTACATCCGCGCGCGCCGGGTCGGAAAGCGGTGCTAAGATCGGAGCCGTTGGCGAGAGGACAGCTTTTGATGGCGGAGCAGAACTGGATCATCACGACGGCGGTCGGGACCGGCGAGCGTGGCTTTGCCGGCGATGGCGGGCCGGGCGCGCGCGCGACCCTGAACGGTCCGTTCGATATCGGCTTCGACCCGGCCGGCAATCTCTTTTTCTCGGACACCTTCAACCACCGCATCCGCCGGGTCGACGCGGCGAGCGGGACCGTCACGACGGTCGCCGGTCGCGGCGAAGCCGGCTATTCGGGCGACGGCGGCCCGGCAGTCGAAGCCCGGCTCAACGAGCCCTACGGCATCGCGGTCGACCGGGGCGGCAACATCTATGTCGCCGACCGCCACAATCACGGCGTGCGCCGGATCGACGGCGCCTCGGGCATCGTTACCACCGTCGCCGGCAACGGCAGCGCTGGGTTCGCCGGCGATGGCGGACCGGCAGCGCGCGCGGGTTTGGTCGAGCCCAACGGGCTGGCGTTGGATCCGGCGCAGCAGCGTCTGTTCATCGCCGATGTCGCGGACAACCGCGTGCGGGTGGTCGATCTCGCGGTGGGCACGATCGCGACCTTTGCCGGCACCGGCGAGGCGGCGCATACCGGCGACGAGGGCCCCGCCGGTGCGGCCGCCGTGTTCGGCGCCCGCGCGGTAAAAATCGCCGCCGACGGCACGGTCTTCATCCTCGAACGCCAGGGCAGCAGCTTGCGCGCGGTGAACCCCCGGACCGGCGTCATTACGATGGTGGCCGGGACCGGTGCCCGAGGCTATGGCGGCGACGGCGGCCCGGCGCTGGCGGCGGTCTTCGACGCGCCCAAGGAGCTGACCATCGACCCCGCTGGCGACATCTTGATCGTCGATACCGAGAACCATGCGATCCGCCGGTTCGACGTCAAGAGTGGCACGGTCGAGACCATCGCCGGGGGCCGCAAGGGCAGCGGGGGCGATGGCGGCCCGGCGCGCCTAGCCGGGCTCGGCCGCCCGCACGGCATCGCCGTCGGCCCCGACGGCGCCCTCTATATCGGCGACACCGAGAACCATCGCATCCGCAAGCTCACCCGCGCCGGGTGAGCCGGGCGATTGACCCGTGCGCTCGCCTATCCCAGAAACGCCCGCAGCGCCGCCACTAGATCCTTCGGGTTGTCGCCCTGCACCGTGTGCCCCGCCTTTGGGATCGTGACCTGGCGGCCATCGGGGAGACCCGCCGCCAGGCGCTCGGCGTCATCCTGGTGGAACACGTCGCTTTCCGCGCCGCGCACGACCAGGGTCGGACAGGTGATCTTGGCGAGGCCGTCGGCCAGCCCGCGCCGCTCGGCGGCCTGCCGGTCGCCGCCCATTTGCTGAAACCGCCGCCGGTCGTATTTCCAGGTCCAGTTGCCGTCGGGCTGCCGGCGCAGATTGTGCATCAGGCTGCGCCGCAGGATCAGCGGATCGCGCCGCGGATTGAAGGCAAGGGCGCGCTCGATGATCGCTTCCAACGAGGCGGGTTCGGCCCCGCCATTGACGAAGTCGCGGATGCGGCTCGACCCCGGCCGCCGCACATTGGGGCCGGCGTCGATCAGCACCAGTGCTGAAAGGGTCTCGGGATAATGGGTCGCATAGGCGAGCGAATTGATCGCGCCCATCGACATGCCGACCAGCACAAAATCGTCGAGCCCGATCGCGTCGGCGAACCCTCTGACGTCCTCGCGCTGGGCCGAGAGCGAGTAATCGGCGTCGGGCGCCCAATCGCTGTCGCCATGGCCGCGCTGATCGAGCGCCATGCAATGGAATTCGTCGCGCAAGGCCAGGCAGCACAAATCCCAGGTGTGCGCGGTCAGGGCGCCGCCGTGCAGAAACAGGATCGGCCGCTTTCCTTCTGTCCCCCAATCGAGATAACGAAAACGCAGCCCACTGAGCGCGATATGGCGCTCCTCCGGTAACGCCACCTCGTCGAAGTTAAAGCCGGCTCGCACCGAAGTGGATTGCAGATGATCGAGGTACTCCTCGCTCGACAAGCTCATGATCTTGGGCACTCCATTGAAGGTCGGGCCGGCGCGGCAGGGTGGGATAAGGCTTTACCACGAGGCTGCGCGGCGGACCATTTTCACCGCGGGGCGTTCGCGTGCATTTGTGCTTAGCCCACCCGCGCTCAGCACATGGCTCTCGGGGCTGGAGAGCGCCGCGCCGGCGTTGTGTCCACGGCCGGAGGGCGTACACTTCCAACCGAGTTCTCGGGGTCGCGACCGCCGGCCCGGTCTGTGCAGAAAGGAAAAAACCCATGGCGTATGATCTGCTGATCAAGAACGGGCTCATTGTCGACGGCTCGGGATCCCCGGCTTTCCGCGGCGATGTCGGCGTCAAAGACGGCAAGATCGTCGAAATCGGCAAACTCTCCAGCGCGGCCGAGAAGACCGTCGACGCCGACGGCCGCGCCGTCGCCCCCGGCTTTATCGACAACCACTGCCACTACGATGCGCAGGTGACCTGGGACCCGTTGTGCACGTTCTCGCCCGAGCACGGCGCCACCTCGGTGATCTTCGGCAATTGCTCGCTGTCTCTGGCGCCGGTGCGCAAGGGCACCGAGGAACGGTTAGCCGAGTTCCTCTCTTATGTCGAAGCGATCCCGATGTCGGTATTGCGGACGGTCGATTTCGACTGGGAGACGGTCCCGCAATACATGGATCATCTCGACAAGCGGCTCGGCGTGAATGTCGGCAATCTGATCGGTCACACCGCGGTGCGCCATTATGTGATGGGCGACGACTGCCAGAAGGCGGGCGCCACCGAGGCGCAGATCAAGGCAATGCAGGACATCGTCCGCCAGGGCATGAAGGCCGGCGCGCTGGGACTCTCGGTGTCGCGCGAAAAAGGCCATTTCGATCCGCAGGGCGTGCCGATCCCGGCGCTATGGGCCGATGAAGGGGAGATCTTCGCGCTCGCCGACGTGTTGCGCGAGCTCGGCACCGGGACAATCCAGGCCGGCGGCGGCCAGTATGTTGAGTTGAAAGACGGCATGATGCGGCGCCTCGCCGAGGCGACCGGCCGCATGGTCGTCTACAACAGCCTGTCGCACACCATGCGCCGCCCGGATGAGTGGAAGATCCACATGGCGCGGGTCGAGGAGACCGCCGCGATGGGCATCCGCGCCTACCCGATGTGCAGCCCGAACCGGGTGACGCAGGACTTCACGATGAAGAACAGCCAGGTGTTCCGCGGCCTGCCGACCTGGCACCCGATCCTGTTGTCTTCGGATGAGGCAAAGCTAAAGGCCTACGCCGATCCCGAGATCCGCGCCAAGCTGCACGAGGAAGCGGTCGTCAACAAACCCGACAGCGCGGTCGGCATCTCGAAGACCTGGTGGAACTACATCTGGGTCAACGAGCCGGCGCTCGAAAAGAACAAGTGGATGCAATTCAAGTCGATCGGGCAGATCGCCGAGAAGCAGGGCAAGCGGGTGATCGACGCCTTCCTCGATCTTGTCGTCGAGGAAAAGCTCGAAACCCGTTTCCTGCAGGCGGAGAACAATATCGACGACGAGGTTCTGCAGAAGATCCTGACCCATCCCAACGCGGTGATCGGGCTCGGCGACGGCGGCGCGCATGTGCAGTTCCACGGCGGCTATGGCTATCTGACCAAGCTGCTCGGCGAATGGGTGCGCGAGAAGCAGGTGATGACCCTGGAGCAGGCGGTGCGGCGGCTGACCTTCAACTCAGCCTCAACCTTCGGGCTCTATGACCGCGGTCTGTTGCGGCCGGGGATGGCGGCCGACGTCGTGATCTTCGACCCGGCGACGGTGAAATGCGGGCAGGAGACGGTCGTCCACGATTTCCCGTTGGGCGCCTGGCGCATCAAGGAAGCGGCCGAGGGCATCTACGCCACCGCCGTCAACGGTCAGATGCTGTACGAAGAAGGCAAGCACACCGGTGCGCTGCCCGGCCGGGTGCTGCGCAACAGCTATTACGAGCAGAACCGGCTCAGCAACGCCTGATCCGCGGGCACGGCGCTCCCGGCTTCACCCTCTCCCCCGATGTGGGGCGAGGGTGAGGCGCGGCTGCCTGGGGTTTGCCGCTATGGCCGCAAAGAAATCATCAGAGCGGACCGACGCAGGCCGTAAAAGTGACGGCAGCGGTTCACGGAACACGACCATTCAGGTTCGCTGAACGCTTCTTACAGATGATTTCGTAAGGCTCGAGGCCGGCCCTTCGATGGGCTACGGCAGATCAGCCGGCGTTGTTTGACGGATGGTTGGCTCAATTTAATTAACATGCCTTCGCGGCCCCTACGGTTTCGCAGACGAGGTCAATCGATGAGCAGCCGCCGCGCGGTTCTCGCTGGCTCTCTCGCTTCCGTCGCTCTCTCGCCCGTCGCCGGGCGGGCGCAACCGGCGACCGGCGGCCCCACGATCGGGTTTCTCGTGCCGGCATCCGGGCCTTACATCGGAACGCCGACCGCGGTCTTTGACTCGTTCCGCCGCGGGCTCGCCGATCTCGGCCTACGTCGAAGGACGAAACATCCGTTACGAGTATCGTTCGGCGCCGGATCGAGCCGGTCTCGGCGAGATGGCGGCCGAACTCGTCCGATTGAAGGTTGACGTTTTGGTCGTGGCGGGTGTTGCAGCTTTCATCGCGAAGCCGGTGTCGGCGAGGACCCCAGTGGTATTCGGATTCAGCGGCGACCCGGTACAGGCAGGGCTCGTCGGCGGTCTTGCCCGTCCCGGAGGCAACATGACGGGAGTGACCTTTCTCGCCACTGAACTCGTCGGCAAGCGTCTCGCCCTGCTCAAGGAGGCGGCGCCTGCGATCTCGCGGGTGGCGGTCATGGGAGCATCCGGCCATCCCGGCGAGCGGAGCGAATGGCGCGCCTGGGAGGACACCGGCCGGGCCTTGGGCGTGAGCCTGCAACTCTTCGAATTGAAAAATGCCGCCGATCTCGATGCAGCGCTGACCGCGGTCGCGAATGGCAATATGGATGCGATTCACGCGTTTCCGGATGGCGTGACGGCAGCCAGCCGCGTCCGCATCGCAGAGTTTGCCCTTTCACACCATCTGCCGAGCGTCTTCGGCTGGAAGGCGTATGTGGAAGCCGGCGGTCTGATGTCCTATGGGCCCAATCTGGAAAACTCGTGGCGCCAAATCGCCGGCTTCGTAAGCAAGATCCTGAAAGGATCAAGACCGGCGGACCTCCCGGTCGAGCAACCCACGCGGTTCGAGCTCATCGTCAACCTAAAGACCGCACGCGCACTCGGCCTCACCATGCCGCCAATACTCCTCGCCGGCGCCGACGAAGTCATCGAATGAGCAATGACGCCACAGAGTAAACAGATCCGAAGAAGAGAGATGACGAAAACTGCGGGTTACAGAGGACAGTTATTTTGTGACGAATCCGGCCTTTGCACATCTATTTTGTTTCCGCAGTATCATCTAAGTCTTTGCTCTAAAAATGGCGCGAGCGACGGGATCTAAACCCGCGACCTCTTCCGTGACAGATAAGCTTTAATAAGCTGCGGAGCACTCGCAGCCGGAGTGGCAAACGAGTATTCTCAGTTGTTAAGAAAGTAATTGATACCGAGCGCTGCGCCGAGAAGCACCAGGGCGTCGGCGCTCAGGCCTGGTAACGATAAGCTGATGATCGCGAAGAAAACACCTAAACTGCCGAGCACCACGCACATCGCCCACAAACCTAGACGAAGAAGGAAAATTGCGGGCATCATCAAACATCCTCGACCGATCGGATCAAGATATCCTAAAAAAGCGCAAATGACTCAGAAATTTAGATAAAATTTTAGCGAAAAGCGAGAGCGCCCTTCGAAGGCAGCCCTTTCGTTCCCAGCATACTTAACGTGACCGCAAACCATGCTCGCGTACGAATGTTATGAACGCATTTGTTGTATCTTGGGCTCCTTCCTCCAAAACGGAAAGAAAGCCGGCTCGCGCATGGAGCCGATGCCATCGCTTTTGAGCGTTGGACCAGTTTGACGCGGTAGCCGTCGGTGTCTTCCATAAGGCGATAACGCACTCGCCATGCGCCTTAGGGCCGGCGGGATCCCAATGGCCGCTTCCGCCGCCTTTGGCCGGACGCGCGCCGATATGGCGCCCGGATGCCCTGAGCGTCTTGATTTCGCCCTTCTGATTTACGTGTGCCGCCGTCGCCGGCACGACCGGCATCGCCACCTTGCCGTCATCCGGCAGTTCGGCGGTACGCTCGTCGCTGCAGCGGCCCGCCGAGGTCGCCACCGCTCTTGAAGCTTGAAGCCAGCGCATGCCTCCCACGACGCGGTCCCCGGGCGACAATCCAGGGACCGCAACCAACGCCGCGGCGGCTACGAGCGCTGGACCAGTTCGATGCGGTAGCCGTCTGGGTCTTCGATAAAGGCGATGACCGACCCGCCGTGGGCCATTGGGCCGGCCGGGCGGGGGATTTTGACGCCGGCCGCGCCAAGACGATCGCACGCTTTATAGACATCGGGCACGCCGAGGGCGAGGTGGCCGAAGGCGCTGCCCAGCGCATAGGGTTCGGCCTGCTCCCAATTATGGGTCAGTTCCAGCACGGTATTATCGGCCTCTTCGCCATACCCGACAAAGGCGAGGGTGAACTTGCCGGTGGGGTAGTCGCGCTTGCGCAGCAGCTTCATGCCGAGCAGATCGGTATAGAACTTCAGCGATTTGTCGAGGTCGCGCACCCGGATCATCGTGTGCAGATATCGATACTTGTCGGTCTCGGCCGCTGGCTTGTTGGTTTCCGCCACATCGGTCACTGACATGGTAAATTCCTCCTAAGGGTTAGTTGAGAGCGGGGCCAACCCCGCGCCGCGCCGCGACAATCGCGAGAACCTGGTCGGCGGCCCGCAGGCTTGGCGACCGGTCGCCCGCCCCGAGGCGCCGCATCGCCTCATCATACCCCGCAATATGCCTGGCGCGAACCTGTTCGTCCTGCGCGAGCCGGGCGACCTCGGCGGCAAGTTTCTCGGGGGTGCATTCGCCGCCCAACAGCTCGCGCACGACAGGCCTTTCAAGCAACAAATTGACCAAATTGACTTGCCGTACCTTTACCACCCGGTCGAGCAACGCCTCGGTCACCGGGTTCAGGCGATAGCACACCACCATCGGCAGCCGCGCCATCGCCAATTCCAGCGCCACCGAGCCCGACGCGGCCAGCGCCGCGCGGCTCGCGGCAAAGGCGTCGTATTTGTCGCGCGGCTGCTGCACCAGGATCGGCGCTCCAGGCCAGCCGCGCGTGGCGGCGGCAACCTGGGGTGCGACCGTGGCGACGGTCGGCACGACGACCCGGAAAGGCCCGATCATTTGCGCCAATCGTTCGAGCGCCGCGCCGAAGATCGGCAACAGCCGCCGTACCTCGCCGCCGCGACTGCCCGGCAGCACGCAAATCAGCACATCATCCGGGACAAGTCCGGACATGGCGCGAAACCGCTCATCCTCGCCCCGATCGGCGCCGCTTTCGATAATCGGGTGGCCGACATAAGAGCATGATAATCCGGCCCTCTGGAAATAGGGCGGCTCGAACGGCAGCAGCGCCATCAGATGGTCATACCAACGCGCCATGCGCCGAGCTCGACCGGCGCGCCATGCCCAGACCATCGGCGCCACATAATGGATCAAGGGCAGGCTCTCGTCTTGTCGCCGCAACCGTTGCGCGATGCGCCAGCTAAACCCTGAACTGTCGATGGTCACCACCGCGTCGGGCTTGAGCGCGCGCACCGCGGCCACTGTCTCGCGCACCCGGCGCAGGATCAGCGGCGCCCGCGGCAAGACCTCGGCTACGCCAATGACTGCGAGATCGTCGAGCGGAACCAGGCTGTCGAGACCCTGTTCGCGCATCCGCTCCCCGCCCACCCCGGCTACTCGCAAATTGGGACCGGTACGCTGGCGCAGCGCCGCTATCAGACTGCCGCCCAGCGCGTCGCCCGAGGGCTCGCCGGCGACGATGAAAATGAACGGCGCCCCGATGGCGGTCACGTCTGGCGGTCACGTCTGCCGGTCACACCCGGCGGATGCCGACGACGAACAGCCCGGCGCGGTCGGCGGCATCAACAACCTGATCGCGGTCGAGCACAATCGTTGCCTCGGCTTCGACGGCGATGCCGCGCAGTCCGGCCTCGGCGGCGAGGGCGACGGTTTGCGGCCCGATCGTCGGCCGGTCGGCACGCTGCTCCTGGCCCGGCTTTTCGATCTTGACGAGGACGCCGCCTGGCCCCTCGCGGCGCAGCTCCGCGCAGCGGCGCAGCAACGCATCGGTGCCCTCGATCGCCTCGACCCCGAGCACCAGACCCTGCTGGACGACGACCGCCTGGCCGATGTCGAGGGCACCCAACGCTCGGGCGATCCGCCGACCGTGCTCGATATCCGCCAGCGCCTGCTCGTCGGGACGCAGGCCGCCGAGAGCGCCCTCGGGCGCCAGCCCGGCTGCGAGCAACTCATCCGCGCCGATCACTCGAAACCCCTCGCGTTCGAACTCGGCGACGATCGCCGACAGCAGCCCGTCATCGCCCAGGGCTTTATAGCCGATGCGCGCGAAGAGCTTGGCCGCCCGCCAATCGGGACGCAGCATGCTAAGTGAAGGCCGCCGGACCCCGCCGGCCAGGATCAGCTCGGTTACATTGTTCTCGCGTAACAGCGCCAGGCCGCGGGCGGCGGCACCCAGCCGGCACCAGGCATGCGCCACCCCTTCTACAGTCGCCGGCTCGGCCGCTCCTTCGAGCGCGAGAACGAACACCTTGCGCCCGGCTGCCTGACAGGCGTCGACCAGGCGCCGCGGCAGCCCACCGCCGCCGGCCACAATGCCCAACCTGGGCCCGTTGGGGGTTCCCGCCTCTAGCCTATCCGCCATTCGCCTCGACTGGCTGACAGATGGCCCGGCTCGAATCGGCGCGGATAAAGCGGATAATGTCGTCAACCGGGCCGATCCCGGCAAAGCGCTCGGCGGTCTCGTTGACCCGGTCGCTCAACGTTCCCGGCGAATGAAACAAAAACTGATAGGCGTTGCGCAGCCCTTGGATGTCCTCGCGGCTGAAACCGCGGCGCTGCATGCCGATGATGTTGAGCCCGGTGAGCCGGGCGCGGTTGCCGATCGCCTGGCCATAGGGGATCACATCCCGCTCGACCCCCGACATGCCGCCGATCATCGCGTGCTTGCCGATGCGGACAAACTGATGGACCGCGCACAGGCCGCCTAGAAAGGCATAATCGTCAATGACGACATGACCCGCCAAGGTCGCGTTGTTCGCCATGATCACATGGTCGGCGAGCTGGCAGTCGTGGGCGACATGGGCGCCGACCATGAACAGGCAATCGTCGCCGATGCGCGTGACCATGCCGCCGCCGGTCGTTCCCGGGTTCATCGTCACATATTCGCGGATCGTATTGCGGCAGCCGACCATCAAGGATGATGCCTCGCCGCGATATTTGAGGTCCTGCGGCTCTAGCCCGATCGAGGCGAAGGGAAAGATCCGCGTCCCTTTGCCAATCGTCGTATGCCCATCGACGACGACATGCGCACGCAATGTGACGCCGGAGTGCAGGGCTACGTGCTCGCCGACGATGCAAAACGGCCCGATGACGACATCTGACGCCAAACTCGCTTCCGGCGCGACGATGGCCGTCGGGTGGATCCGTGCCATCGCCCGCTATTCGTCGAGGATCATCGCGGCGAACACGGCCTCGGCCATCAAATTGGCGCCGACCTTGGCCCGGCCCTCGAACTTCCACACATTGCCGCGGTTGCGCTGCTTGACGACGTGGACGTCGAGCCGATCCCCGGGAACGACCGGGCGGCGGAACCGGGCATTGTCGACGCTCATGAAATAGACGAGCTTGCCCTCCAATTCGGGCCCCAGGGTATGAACCACCAGCACGGCCGCGGTCTGCGCCATGGCCTCGATGATCAAAACTCCCGGCATCACTGGCCGCGCGGGGAAATGGCCCTGAAAGTAACTTTCGTTGATCGAGACGTTTTTGATCCCGGTGGCCCGCTCGTTCGCGACCACATCGACGACCTTGTCGATCATTAGAAAAGGATGACGATGCGGGATCATTTCCATGACCCTCTGGATATCGATCTGGGAGGCCTCGCTCTCCGTGCAGCGCGGATCGATCATCACCGGTCCCTTTTCTTCGCCAGCCGCTGTAACGCTACGGTCTGTCTCATGAATTCGGTCATCGGCACCGCCGGAATGCCCGACACCGTCACTCCGGGCGGAACGTCGCGCATAAGCCCGGCCTTGGCAGCAATTCTGGCCCCGCTGCCGATACGTAAATGGCCCGCAAGCCCGCCTTGCCCGCCGATCATGACAAAATCGCCGAGCTTCGTGCTGCCGGAAATACCGACTTGTCCGGCGAGAATGCAGCACCGCCCGAGCACCACGTTGTGTCCGATCTGCACCAGGTTATCAATCATCGAGCCGGTCCCGATCACGGTATCGTGACCTGAGCCGCGGTCGATCGTGGTATTGGCGCCGATATCGACATCGTCGCCGATCACGACGCGCCCGAGTTGCGGGACCTTGACCGGCCCGCCTCGATCCGGGGCAAAGCCGAAGCCGGCCTGGCCGATGCGCACACCCGGATGCAGCACGACGCGCGCGCCGATCAGCGCGTGGCTGACCGTGACATTGGCGCCGATGCGGCAATCCTCACCGATTTCGACGCCGGCGCCGATCACGGTATTGGCGCCGACTTGGCAGCGCCGGCCGAGCCGAGCTCCCGCTTCGATGACGGTGTGCGCGCCGATCGCGCAATCCTCGGGCACGATCGCCGCCGGATCGATCAGCGCTGAAGGCGCACGGCTGCCGGCGACCACCGGCGCCGGGTAAAAGGCCTGCGCCGCCAATCCATAGGCCTTATAGGGCTCGCCGCTTACCAGTAGCGCCATGCCGGGCGGCGCGCGCTCGACTGCCCATTCGTCGACGAAGGCCGCGCCGGCGCGAGAAGTACAGAACACGCCGATATACTTTCGATTGTCGAGGAAGCTCGCCTCGTCCGGGCCGGCGGTCTCCAGTGGCCCGACATCGTGGCACAGCCGTTCGCCCTGTTCCGCTCGCGACAGCTTTGCGCCGCTCAACCAGGCCAGCTCGGCAAGGGTAAACGGCCCGGCGCGGGAGAAAAAGCGAGGGTCGGCCATCTGCCGGATCAGGGCGCGACCAGCCCTACCGCCTTTTCGCCTTGGCGGTGGGGGCGGTGGGAGCAGCGGCGACGGGCGGGGAGGCTGCAGCGGGCGCCGCGCCGGTGGAGGGCGGCGCCGGTGTGACAAAGTTGACGTTTAGCACCGGCAACTCTTCGTCGAGCTTCTGTAGGACCTCGTCGGTCACGTCGAACGATCGGTCGAACGCTACGAAGTCGGTACTCTGGAACACCAGGTTTGCTTTTCGTTCTTTAGCGATATCCTCGGTAATTTTAACTATTATTTCGTTGATCTTGCTCTGAGCGTCGCTCGCTGATTTGGTAAGGGTTTGCGTCAATTCTTGGCCATTCTCCTGATAATTTTTAATTTTTTCATCTAAATCGCGTTCCTTCTGGAGGAATGCATTTGCCTTCTGCTCAAATTGCCGCCTCTTTTGGTCAAAGGTGTCCGCAGAGAGCGAGGCCCGTTGACGCTCCAGCGTGTCATGCTCCGCCGAAAGCGAAGCGCGCTGTTTCTGCTGCGCCCCCTGCTCGGCCCGCAGCAGGTCCTGTTGGTGGGACAACTCGTTCATATATTGGACGCGCTTCTGCTCGATCTGATTGCGCACCATCTTGGCCGCTTTCGCGTTCTGCAGCAGCGACTGAACGTCGACCACCAGCACGCTCAGATTTTGCGCGGTGGGCAAGGGTACGGGAGCCGGCGTGGGTGCGGGCGGGGTCGCCGGCGGCTTCTGGGCGACCGCGATTTCGGCAAATCCGCAGCACAACACCGACAGTAGGGCCGTCAATCGAACCGAGGCTGTCAACATCAGAATTTTGTCCCAAAGCTAACCCGGAAAAACTGGGTTTGATCGAATTTTTCCTTCCTGATCGGGTACGCGACGTCGAGGCGAATCGGACCGACCGGAGATTTCCACGATACGCCGACCCCGGTACTGACCCGGACCGCCGGAGAATCCTCGACCACCGGCTGAATTCCGCCAGTCGTCGCCAGCTGCGCCGGCGTCAAGTTGAGCTGAGTGGGCTGGAGGTAATATAGCGTGCCGAAATCGGTGAAGACCCGGCCGCTGATGCCGAGTTCTTTTGGCAGGCCGAGCGGCACACCCAGGGTCACCGAGCCGACGTAGTATTTCTGGCCGCCGAGGGCGTCATCGGTGACCGAGTCGCGCGGCCCGATCCCGGCATTCTGAAAGCCGCGCAAATTGTCGCCGCCGACAAAGAAACGATCCTGGAGCAATACCTGCTGACCATTCCAGCCAAAGATGTAGCCAGCCTCACCGGTAAAACCCAATACCCATTCCGGTGCAACCGAGTAGTAATAGCCAAAATTCACCTTTGAGCGAACAAAGTCCACACCGAATCCGACACCGGCAAAATCATTGCCCAGCGAGGCATAATAGCCACTCGTCGGGTCAATCCGATCATCGCGGCGGTCGTAGAGTAGAACCTGACCAACCTGGGAGGTAACATGCTGTCCCGCCTGCAGAGCGATAAACAGCGAGGCATCGCTCTGAATGTCCTGGATGGTATCGGAGCGAGCGGTATAAGTCAGCGTTTGCCGTAGATTATCGGTGATCTGATAACCGGCGCGCAACGCTCCGCCATAGGAGAATTGCTGGTAGGGCGGGGTTATCCCGGAGAAGAACGAGGCGGTCGGGCTGGTCTTTATTTCGAAAAGGTCAAAGCCGGCGGCGATGTTCTTATCGAGAAAATACGGCTCGGTAAAGCTGAGATTAATTTGCTGCGAGCGAAACGAGACGACGCCTCCGACCTGCAGATCCTGGCCGCGGCCGAGAAAGTTGCGCTCGCGGATGGTGATGTCCGCGAGCGGGCCGTCGCTGGTCGAAAAACCGAGCCCCAAAGACAGCTCGCCGGTCGACTGCTCCTCGACCTCGACGGTAACCACCGTCCTGTCCGGGGCTGAGCCTGGCGCGTTGGTGACCTCGACCTTTTTGAAAAAGCCTAAATTTTTGAGGCGCTGCTGTGAGCGCTGCATCTTTTCGGTATTGAAGGCGTCGCCCTCGACAAGCTGAAACTCGCGGCGAACTACCTTGTCGAGGGTGCGCACGTTGCCAACGATGTCGATCCGTTCGACGTAGACCCGGGGTCCCTCTTGAACATCGAAGGTGATATCGATGGTATGGGTCTTGCGGTTGCGGGTAATCTCCGGCTTGACCTCGACAAAGGCGTAGCCGCGAGTGCCCAGGGTGTTGGTCAACACCGTGATCGACTTTTCCACCTCTTCGGCATTGTACCAATCGCCTGAACGGACCGTCAGCAACGGCTCGACCGCCGAGGCCGGCAGGTCCTTGAGCTTGATGTTGACGCCGACTTTGCCAAAACGATAGCGCTGACCCTCGTCGAGGGTGAAGGTGAGAATGAAGCCGTTGCGCTCCGGGGTCAGTTCAGCCACGGCAGAGAGCACGCGAAAATCGGCATATCCTTCGGTCAAATAGAATTTGCGCAAAAGATCGCGATCGTAAGTCACCCGATCGGGGTCGTAACTGTCGTCGGTCGACAAAAACCGATACCAGCGGCTCTCCTTGGTCGCGATCACGCTGCGCAGCTTGCTCTCGCTAAAATCTTTGTTGCCGACGAAATTTACGCTGCGAATGCCGGTGAATTCGCCTTCGTTGATCTCGAAGACGAGATCCACTCGATTTTCAGAGAGCTGGATGATCTTGGGTTCCACCGTCGCGCCGAACCGGCCATGCCGGCGGTAAAGATCGAGAATGCGCTTGACGTCGCTCTGCACCCGGGTGCGCGTATACACGACGCGCGGGCGCAACTGGATCTCGGCATTGAGCTCCTTGTCGTCGAGTTTGTGGTTTCCCTCAAAGGCGATGCGGTTGATGATCGGGTTCTCGACCACCTTGACGACGAGCGTGTTGCCGACCCGGCTCAGCCGGACATCGGCGAATAGTCCGGTCGCGAACAACGCTTTCAGCGACGCATTCACCTTCTCGTCGTCCCACGGGTCGCCCGGTTGGAGCTGGAGATACGAGCGGACGGTTTCGGTTTCGATCCGCTGCGTCCCGACGACCCGAATGTCGCTGACATTGCCTCCACCCATGGTCGGGACCGCCGGTCCCGCGATTCCGCCGGGGAGAGGCGCGGCGCCAGCGCGCGCGGACGGCGGACCGCCGCTCGGCTGCGCCGGCGCGCCGCCCGTCCGATTAGCCGACGGGTTCGGACCGGTTTGGCGATATCTGCGTCGCCCGCCTGTCTCAACCGGCGGGACGCCCCCCTGCGGCGCGGTTGCCGCGGCGCCACCGGTCGGGCCGGGTGTCGGGCTCCCGATGTTTGGGCTTGGCGGCGTCATGCCGCTCTCAAACTGGGATCCTGGTTGTCCGGTCGCCGGCGCGCCGCCGGTCTGGCCGGGTGTTGGGCTCCCGGTGTTTGGGCTTGGCGGCGTCATGCCGCTCTCAAACTGGGATCCCGGTTGTCCGGTCGCCGGCGCGCCGCCGGTTTGGCTGGGCGTCGGGCTCCCGGTGCCCTGGTTTAACGGCGTCATGCCGCTTTTCATCTGGGATCCCGGCTGCTGCGCCGCCGGCGCGCCGCCGCCGTTCTGGTCGCCGCTGCCGGGGCCGGCGGCGGGTTGCGTCGCGCCACTGCTTGGCTGCGCCATGACCCCATGGGGCGCCACAGCCGAGATCACCGCCATGACGCCGACAACCGCCCACAGCACCCAAATCCGTTTGCTAAAACGCAAAACACCCCACCCCCGGCTCGAGCCCGCGTCCCCCGGAACTACGCTCGCGTCAGGTCACAAGCCCCTTTACAAACTCGACGATCCGAAGGTGGACGAGGTCGTTCCAGGTGGCGAACACCATTAAGGTGAGCACCAGAGCCAGCCCAATGCGAAAACCATATTCCTGAGCGCGTTGGCCTAGCGGCTTCCCCCGTAGCGCCTCCGCCGCATAGAACAGCAGATGCCCGCCGTCAAGCACCGGGACCGGGAACAGATTAATCAGCCCGAGATTGATCGACAGCACCGCCATGAACCAGACGACCGCGACAATCCCGCCCTGAGCCACGTCACCCGACATCTGGGCGATGCGCAAAGGCCCGCCGAGCTCGTCGGTGCCGCGCGTTCCGATCACGATCTGCCACATCGCCTGCAGCGTGTCGGCCGACAAGGTCCAGGTCTGCGCCCCGGCTTGCAGCAATGCGGTTGCTGGATCGCGCTTGACATAATCGACGCCGTTCCGGGCGATGCCGAGCAACCCGACTTCATAGTGGTTGCCAAAGCGGTCGGTCAGCTCGGTTTTGGTCGGCGTAACGTGAAAGGTGAGATTGTCGCCGCCTCGCTTGACCACGATCGTCATGGGCACGCCGGGATTGAGGCGGACATCCTGCTGAACATTCTCGAAGCTTTGGACTGAACCGCCATTGATTTTAACAATGACGTCCCCCGGTTTGATGCCGCCGCGTTCGGCCGCGCTGCCCGGCTGCACTTGCCCGACTTGCGCCGGGGTGAACGGCTGACCGTAGGTCATGAACAGGATCGCCAGGACGACGATCGCGAACACGAAATTGGCCGCCGGCCCGGCCACGACGATCGCGGCCCGTTGGCCGAGCCGCTTGTAATGAAACGAAACCTCGCGCTCGGCCGGGGTCATTCGGCTGAGGCCCGCGGCCGGCAGGCCCGAGCTGACGTCGTTATCGCCGAACATCTTGACATAGCCGCCGAGTGGGATCGCGCTGAATTTCCAGCGCGTGCCCGCCCGGTCGTGCCAGCCGAATACCTCTGGCCCAAAGCCAATCGAGAACACGTCGACCCGCACGCCGTTGCGGCGGGCAATAAAATAATGACCGAACTCGTGGACAAACACGAGCACGGTCAGGATGAACAAGAACGGGACGATATAGCCCAGCCCGTGGTGCAGAAACCCGATCATCATAAACCCATCGATGCGGCGGCGCGCGCCGGGGCGTTATGGCCCGACAGACGAGCCGCCACCTGCCGCGCCGCTCTGTCGAAAGTATAGACATCTTCGAGCGATTCAAGGTTATCGGCCGGGATTGCCTCGAGCGTGCGCTCGACAGTCTCGGCGATCTCCAGGAACCCGATCCGGCCTTCGAGAAAGGCGTGCACGGCAGTCTCGTTGGCCGCGTTCAGGACGGTCGGCGCGCCGCCGCCGCGGATCAATGCTTCGCGAGCGATGCGCAGGGCGGGAAACCGATGCTCGTCGGGGGCCTCGAAGGTCAAGCGGCCAACCGCCGCCAGGTCGAGCCGCTTGGTCGGCGCGTCGATGCGGCCCGGCCAGGCAAGCGCATAAGCGATCGGCGTGCGCATGTCGGGGGAGCCGAGTTGCGCCAGCACCGAGCCGTCGCGGTAGACCACGGCGCCGTGGACGATTGATTGCGCATGCACGACGATGTCCACCCGCTCCGGCGGCAGCTGGAACAAATGATGCGCCTCGATCAGCTCCAGCCCCTTGTTCATCATCGTCGCCGAATCGACAGAAATCTTCGCCCCCATGCTCCAGTTTGGGTGGGCGACGGCCTGTTGCGGCGTGACCCAGCGCATCTCCTCGATCGCGCGTTCGCGAAACGGGCCGCCGCTCGCGGTCAGGATGATCCGGTCGATGGTCTCGACGCGCTCGCGGTCAAAGCACTGCCAGATTGCATTGTGCTCGCTGTCGACCGGCAGCAAGGTGGCGCCGCAACGTGCGACCTCCTGCATGACGAGAGCGCCGGCGCAGACCAACACCTCCTTGTTGGCGAGTGCTACGATGACCCCGCGTCGGATCGCCGCGAGGGTCGGCGCCAGCCCGGCCGCGCCGACGATCCCGGCCATCACCCATTCGGCCGGCCGCAGCGCCGCTTCGACCAGCGACGCCGGACCGCACGCGGTCTCGATGCCGGTTCCGGCGAGCGCATCCTTCAGCGCGGGATAATGGACGGGTTCCCCAATCGCGGCAAAACACGCGCCCAAGGCGCGCGCCTGCTCGGCCAAAAGGGCGGGATTGCGATTTGCGGTCAGCGCCTCGACCACAAAGGCGTCGGGGTTGCGCAGCAGGAGATCGACGGTGCTTTGCCCAACCGAGCCGGTTGAACCGAGTATCGTGACGCGTCGCATGCCGTCACCCCCGTTCGTGCCGCCGGTGGGCTGTGCCGCGGGCGGGCGGCGTTCCCAAAGGCGAGAACCCGGCGAAGAGGTTCATTGCCAGGTCACAACGCTGTGGCCGCCGATCAGGGTCAAGAGCGCCACTGCCGGTATCGCCGCCAGCAACCCATCCAGGCGATCGAGCAGTCCGCCATGCCCGGGGATCAGGCCACTCGAGTCTTTCACGCCGAACCTGCGTTTCGCCAGCGACTCGGCAAGATCGCCGAACTGCGCGACAATCGCAAGCCCGGCACTAACCAGTATCAGCGGCGCAGTCGAGGCGACCCCGAGCGTCAGCGCGGTCACCCCGCCGGCGAGCGCGGCGCAGACCGTTCCGCCGACGAACCCGGTCCAAGTCTTCCGGGGGCTCCAGCGCGGCGCAAGGCGCGGCCCGCCAAGGCTGCGTCCAACGGCGTACGCGCCGATATCCGTCGCCCAGACGACCCCGAGCAGCCACAGCAAGGTGGCGCGGCCGCCTGCCTCCTGACGCGCCAGCCACAACAGGGAGATGCAGGGTAGCGCCACCCACAGCACACCCAGGGCCGTCCATTGAGGTTTCGTGTCCGGCCCTCGGGGCGTCGCCCAAAAAACAATCCCGGCGCCGGTGAGTGCGGCCGCAACGGCAAACCCGGTGGTGCCGAGCGCCGAGATCGCGACGGTCGCAACCACCACCGCGACGAGCACGATCTCGATCGGTATGGCGTCAGATTTGTCGCCACGGCCGCCACGACACAGCCGCCCCCATTCCCACGCCATCACCGCGGCCGCGAGCGCCGTCAATAACGCGAGCCAGGCTCCGCCGAACCAAATTGCGGCGATTGGCAACGGCGCCAGCGCCAACCCCGATGCTATCCGCAGGCGCAGCTGACCCGGCTCAGCGCGGGCCAACTCCGGCCCCGTAACGCCGTTCGCGCCCGCAATATTCGTCGATCGCCTCATCGAGGTCGTCCTTGGCGAAATCGGGCCAGAGCGTCTTGGTAAAGACCAGCTCGGAATAGGCGCACTGCCACAACAGAAAATTGCTGATCCGCTGCTCGCCGCTGGTGCGGATCAACAAATCCGGATCGGGCAGGTCGACGGTGAACAGATGGCGGGCCAAGCATTCCTCGTCGACGGCATCGAGAGCGAGACTGCCGGCCCGCACCTGGGCGGCGATCGCGCGCACCGCGGCGACGATCTCGGAGCGCCCGCCATAAGACAACGCGATCGTCAGGGTGATGGCGGAGTTATCCCGCGTCGTCTCCTCGGCCTGCTCGATCAGGCTGACAATGTCGGGGGCGAGGCGGCGGATCTGGCCGATCACCTTTAGGCGGATGCCGTTGCGGCACAATTCGGCGATCTCAGCCCGGAGGTAATGGCGCAATAGCCCCATCAGGTCGTGAATCTCGCTCGACGGACGTTGCCAATTCTCCGACGAGAACCCGAACAGGGTCAGGTACGGGATGCCGAGTTCGCACGCGCGGGCGGCGGCGCGTCGCACCGCCTCGGCGCCCCGGCGATGGCCGGCGATACGCGGCAGGCCGCGGGCGCGCGCCCAGCGTCCGTTGCCGTCCATGATAATCGCGACGTGCTGTGGCAGCGCGCGCGGTGCGGGGCCCGCGGCGCTGATCGGATTGGCCATCAGACTTGCATGATCTCCCTGTCCTTTTGCTCCAAGGTCTCGTCGATGCGCCGGATCGCGTCGTCGGTCAGGTGCTGGATCTCCTGCTGCGACTTGCGCTGCTGATCCTGCGAGATCGCGCCGTCCTTCTCTTGGCGGCGCAATAGCTCGATGCCGTCCCGGCGCACATTGCGCACTGACACCCGGGCCTGCTCGGCGTATTTCGCCGTGACCCGGGTCAGTTCGCGCCGCCGTTCCTCGTTCAGATCCGGAATCGGCACTCGCATTACCTGACCCTCGGTTTGCGGGTTGAGCCCGAGCCCCGACTCCCGAATCGCCTTGTCGACCGCCTTGACCATGGCGCGATCCCATACCTGCACCGTGATCATCCGAGGCTCGGGGACACTGACATTCGCGAGTTGGTTGATCGGCATCGTGCCGCCATAGGCGGTCACCATAATAGGTTCGAGCAGGCTCGCCGAAGCCCGCCCGGTCCGCAACCCGCCGAATTCCTTGCGCAGCACGTCGAGGGCGCCGTCCATCCGGCGACCGAGATCTTTCAGCAGCGAGTCTTCGGGCATGGCCTCATCCCCTGTCGATGACTAAAGCTCACCGTCGATTATCGTAAACCTTCCCTCGCCACGGACTACCCGCGCGAACCCGCCGCTCTCGAAGATCGAGAACACCAGGATCGGAATATGGTTTTCGCGCGCCAGCGCGATTGCCGCCCCATCCATTACGCGCAGGTCGCGCGCCAGCACTTCGCGATAATCGAGCCGCTCGAATCGGGCGGCGTCGGGTACGCGATGAGGGTCGGCGTCGTAGACACCGTCGACTTTGGTCGCCTTGAGCAGCGCGTCGCAGCCCATCTCCGAAGCTCGCAGCGCGGCGGCGGTGTCGGTCGTAAAGAACGGGTTCCCGGTCCCGGCGGCAAATATCACGAGGCGTTTTTTTTCGAGGTGGCGCAATGCCCTTCGACGAATGTACGGCTCGCATACCGCCTGCATCGAGATCGCCGACTGCACCCGCGTCGCTACCCCCCGTTGCTCGAGCGCGTTCTGCATTGCCAGCGAGTTTATCACCGTCGCCAACATTCCCATGTAGTCGGCCGACGCACGTTCCATTCCCGCCGCGGCCCCCGACACGCCGCGAAAGATATTGCCGCCGCCGATGACCATGCATAATTCGACGCCCAGCGCGTGCACCGATTGGGTTTCGTCGGCGATGCGCGCGACAACCTCGGGATCGAGGCCGCCTTCGCCACCACCCATCAGGGCCTCGCCTGAAATCTTCAGAAGAACGCGGCGATACCTCAGATCGGCTGCCATTTAGGCCCACGCTCATCGTTGCCCGCGCCGCTGCCGCCGGCGCAACGAGCATACATCAAAACAACCGCAACGTCGCACTCCTCGCGCGATTATCCAGGCGGCGTGCGCGAGACCTGCCGGACCTTGGCGTCAGTGCTCGAGTTGCGAGGCCACCTCGGCGGCAAAATCCGCGCGCGGACGCTCGATCCCCTCGCCCAGCGCAAAGCGGGCATAGCTGGTGATCCTGATCGGCGCGCCGGCTGCCTTGGCGGCGTTTTCGACCACCTTCGAAATCCGCGTCTCCTGATCGACGACGAAGATCTGTTCGAGCAGCACGACCTCCTCGTAAAATTTACGAAGCCGCCCGTCGACCATGCGCTCGATGATGTCCTCGGACTTGCCGCTGGCGCGCGCCTGCTCGCGCAACACGTTGCGCTCGCGCTCGAGCGCTGCTTGCGGCACCGAGCCGATGTCGAGATAGAGCGGGTTCGCCGCCGCGACATGCATCGCGAGCTGCTTTCCGATATCGGCGAGCGCGCTTGCGGCCGCGCTCGATTCGAGCGCTACGATCACGCCGATCTTGCCGATCCCCGGCCCCAGCGAATTGTGCACATAAGAGATGACGCCGCCCTGCGCAACCGTCAGCCGGGTGGCTCGGCGCAGCACCAAATTCTCGCCGATCGTCGCGATCAGGTGGGTCAGTTCGCTCTCGACCGTGCGGCCCGAACCCGGATAGGGGGCGCGGGTCAGCGAATCGAGTTCCCCGTCGCCGTCAAGCGCGAGCTCGCTGACTGCCTTCACGAAGCTCTGAAAGGCCTCGTTGCGGGCGACGAAATCGGTCTCGGAATTGACCTCGACAAGGGCGCCGGCCGGTCCGCGCGTGGCCGCGCCGATCAGCCCCTCGGCGGCGATCCGGCCGGCCTTTTTGGCGGCGGCGGACAGCCCCTTTTTGCGCAGCCAGTCGACCGCCGCTTCGATATCGCCGCCGCTGTCGCCGAGCGCCCTCTTGCAGTCCATCATGCCGGCGCCGGTCTTGTCGCGCAGCTCCTTGACCAGCGCCGCGGTCACCTCGACCATCATCTACCCTCTCGTCTGTCGCCGGCCACTGTCGTAACAGGCCGGCAGCTCAAATCAGCGCGGCTCTCGGCCGCCTCTCGGCTAAGGTTTAGGCGTTGGCCGCCGCCGGTTCGCCCGCCGCCAGTTCGTCGTTCACCGCCGGCATGATTGTACCTTGACCCTCGGCCGGCGCGCCGGTTTCCCCGGCCGCCTCGTCGGATAAGTCGTCGACGGCGGGCTCAGCGCGGGCGCCGATATCGACGCCCGAGGCGGCGAGTTCGGCCTGCAGCCCGTCGAGGACGGCGCTCGACACGAGGTCGCAGTAGAGGTGGATCGCCCGCATCGCGTCGTCATTCCCGGGGATCGGATAGGCGATCCCCTCTGGCGACGAGTTCGAATCGAGGATGGCGACAACCGGCAGGCGGAGCGTATTCGCCTCGGCCACCGCGATTGCTTCCTTGTTGGTGTCGATGACGAACAGAATGTCGGGCAGTCCGCCCATCTCCTTGATGCCGCCAAGCGCGCGTTCGAGCTTGTCGCGGTGGCGCGTCAGCTCCAGCAGCTCGCGCTTGGTCAACCCGGTCTGGTCGTTGTTGATCCGCTCGTCCAATTCGCGCAACCGTCGGATCGATTGCGACATCGTCTTGAAGTTGGTCAGCATGCCGCCGAGCCAACGATAGTTGACGTAATACTGGCCGCAGCGCTTGGCGGCCTCGGCGACCGGCTCCTGTGCCTGGCGCTTGGTGCCGACGAGCAGCACTCGTCCACCGCCGGCGACGACGTCGCGGATGGCCTGCAGCCCCTGATGCAGCATCGGCACCGTTTGCTCGAGGTCGATGATGTGGATGCCGTTGCGCGCGCCGAAGATGTAAGGCGCCATTTTCGGGTTCCAACGCCGCGTGTGGTGACCGAAATGAACCCCGGCTTCGAGCAGATGACGCATCGTGTAGGTCGGTAACGCCATAACAAGTCCTTTTCCGGTTGAGCCGCCGCAGGCGTAACCGACTCCTCGGACGACGCCGGGAGCCGACACCGGAGCGAGTCGCCCGCGGAAGCACCGCGCGGTAGCGACCGCAGCCCTGCGTGAGGTATCGAACAACGATTACTTACGGTGCATGCGCGCTTTTGACAAGGCCGCCGTAGGGCCCGGCGGAAGTCCGGCGGTCACTGATAAGTCTGCCAGGCTTCGCCCAAATTCCGATCGGGCCGGATCGGCGCCGAGGCTCGTTGCCAAGTAATTCCTTGAAGGGGCGCTTCGTCGCGGTGGGGCAACCCTGCTTCGCCATTGCGAAATGTTAACTCCCATCCTCTAGCACTGAGAGGGAATTCGTCCGGACGCAGTTCCCCGACCGCTAGAACCCGTGGATCGGCCGATGCCAGCCTGGCCGAGGGTAGCTGATTTGAGAGGAGGCGGAGCGATGCGAAGAACGACCCTGGCGGTGGCGGTGCGTCGCAATGAGGCCGGCTCTCCGGCCGTTCCAGCCGTCCAGGATCGTTGGCGCGAATGAACGCTTCGCCGGGTGCGTGAACCGAGACAATGCATCTTCCCCCGTTTCCGCCTTCGCGACAGCGGCGCGTTCGACCCCAGCGGGGGGTGATCGCGCTCAGCGCGGCGCTGATCGCCGTTTATGGCGCGAGCACCCTCTGGTCGCTTCAGCGGGCACACGACCAAGCGCTGCGCGCGGCGGGCACAGGGCTCGAAAGCATGGCGCGGTCGGCCGAGACCGGTACGACCCGGTCGCTGTTCGAGATCGACGCTATGCTTATCGGCATCGAGCGGATCCTCGCCGCGGTGTTGCCGACAACGCCGCTCGACGATCCGGTGCTCAAAACCGTGCTCGATCAATTCAACGCTCAGAGCCTGTCGGTCAGCGACATCCTGATCCTGGATGTTAGTGGCAACGAGGTGAACCGGGCGAACGCGATCCCCGACCGCACCCGGAACGATCGGCGCAGAGCCTTCTTCACCGCACACCGCCCGGGCATGCCGGCAACGCTGTTCATTGGTGATCTGGGGCGGGACCCAGTGAACGGGGCATGGACGATCATGCTGAGCCGGCCGCTGACGCGCAACGGCGTCACGCTCGGCGTCATTGCGGCGGAGGTCCCGGTCGCCACATTCACCAATTTTTATAATGCGATCGGTGCCAATAGCGATACCCGCATTGCACTGCTGCTCGACAACGGTGCGTTGGCTACGGGTGGATCGTCTCGAGGCGCGATAGTCGGCGGTGTCCCCGGCTCAGCTGCGGCGCTGCTGGCAGCCGCGGCTCAGAATCAAGCGGGTCTCGTCGAGACGAGGGCAGGCGCGGGAGACGACGAGACGCTGCACGCCTTTCGTCGTGTTCCGGCTCGCCCGATGATTGTGACGGCCTCACGCGACCACGCGGAAATCCTGCGCCGATGGTATCGCGATCGTAACCTTTCGCTGGCTGAGTACGCACTGTTTGCGTGGACCGTCGGGGGCCTTGCCTGGCTCGCGGTCCGTTCGCTGCGGGCGGGCCAGTTCGCGGCGGCCTATCTTCGCCGCAGCGAAGCGCGGCTCAGACGCCAGAGCTCGTTGCTGCAAAACACTCTCGAAAGCATCGGTGAGGGCCTCGCGGTTTTCGATGCCCGCGAACGGCTGATCGCCCGCAATCGTCGCTTTTGCGAGCTGCTCGACATGCCTGACGATCTGGCAATAGGCGCGCCGCTCAGCGAGATCTTGACCCGTCAGGCGGTCCGTGGGGATTTTGGCGACGCCGAACCGCAGGCCGAGGTCGTCCGGCGCCTCGAACAATTCTACCGCGATGTGCCGACAGTCAAGGAGCGGGTGACCCCGACCGGACGGATCCTGCAAATCCGGCGCAGCGCGATGCCCGGCGGCGCGGTGGTCTCGGTCTATTCGGACATCACCGAGGTCAGGGCCGGCGAATCCAAGCTGCTGCAGGCGCGCAGCCAGGCCGAACTAGCCAACCATTCGAAGAGCGAGTTCCTGGCCAATATGAGCCACGAATTGCGCACCCCGCTCAATGCCGTAATCGGCTTTACCGAAATCATCTCGCAGGAGTTGTTCGGGCCGGTGGCCAATGAGAAATATCTCGAATACATCAAAGACGTACATGCCAGCAGCCTGCACTTGCTGTCGATCATCAACGACGTCCTCGACATGTCGAAAATCGAGGCAGGCAAGCTGGAGTTGCAGAAAGAGGACGTCACCCTGCAAAACGTGATTGCCGACGTGATCCGCATCGTGCACGAGCGAGCCAGCAGCCGCGGGATCGCGCTGGTCTCGGAATTGGCTGACGAAGCTATCGTCATCTGGGCCGACGAGCGCGCGTTGAAACAGATTTTTCTGAACCTCCTATCGAATGCGATCAAGTTTTCGCAGGACGGCGGCAAGGTTCACATCCGGGTGACCACCGAACAGGCCGATTTCGCGGTTATCGAGGTCGCAGATCAGGGCATTGGCATGGATACCGACGAGCAGGAGCGCGCGTTGCAGCCGTTCGGGCAGGCAAAGCCGGCGACGACGCGCAATTACGGCGGCACCGGGCTGGGCCTGCCGATTACCAAGGGGCTGATCGAAGCGCATGGCGGCGCCTTGACGATCCTCAGCCGCTTGGGTGAGGGCACGACAGTCCGGCTGGTGCTGCCGACCCAAATGCCCAGTCAGGTGTTTGCCGACAGATCGGCGATGCGGTCGGATACCGCCTCGGTCGGGTAACGGCGGCCGTCCGCTGATCCGGGAGACTTACCGCTCTGGTGCGAGCCGGGCGGCCGCCCGCCTCAGGCGATCGTGGTAGTCGGCTTGTCCCGCCGCATCACCTGGAACAGAAAAATCCCCGGGATCATCGCCATCGCGGCGACCGCCAAGGTACGGAAGCAGCCGGTGTAAGCCGCGAAGGCAACTGTCTCGAAGCCGGGCATCGGCGAGGCGCCGGCGATACCGCCCTGTTGGTTGAGCGCGCTCAAACCGCTCTCGATTCTGGCCTGCAGCACCGCCGCCATGGTCGCTACTCCGGCGGCGCATCCAAGTTGCCGCGCCAGATTGTATACGCCGGCGGCGTCGGTCCGCAGCTCGGGGCCGAGGGTCGAGAAGGCGAGGGTGCTGAGCGGGGTGAACAACAGCCCGACGCCGACGCCCTGCGCCGCGCTCGTTGCGGCCAGCCACAATTCTCCCCCATCGGGCGACACATGCGACATCAATTCGAGCGCGCCTGCCGTGATGACCAGGCCCATCGCGAGCAAGGCGCGATGATCGACGTGATCGATTATCTGGCGCATGCCGAGCATCGTCACCATCGTGGCGACGCCGCGCGGAGCAATTGCCAAGCCCGCCTGTGTCGCGTTCCAGCCGAGCGGGCCTTCGCTCAGGGCCGGTACGAAGACGATAGTTGTGAACAGCAACGCGCCGACAAAGAAGTTGTAGGAGCTGGCGACCGAAAAATTGATATCCCGGAAAACCTCAAATCGGGACAACAGAAGCCGTGATCGTCGGCTTTGAACCACGATCGCGGCAAAGGCGGCCGCGGCCGTGGCGGCTTCGGCGATGGTTTCCAGCGTCGGCGGCCAGATTCGACCGATGCTGCGCTGGAGCGCCAGTTGCAGCGACCCCACTGCGATGACCAGCAAGGTAATCCCGATCCCGTCGATCCTTCCGCCACCGTTCGGCGCCGCCCGCGATGGAACCGAACCCAAGCCTAAGACTGCGATCGCACCGATCGGCGCATTGACGGCAAAGATCCACCGCCATGAGGCGAGATCGGTGATCAGGCCGCCGAGCACCGGGCCCAACATCGGCCCGGCCATGATCGTCGCCCCCCATATCGCCAGCATGCGGCCGTGTTCCTGCTTGGGATAGAGGTCGAGGACGATCGCCTGTGACAACGGTTGAATGATGCCGGCCGCGGCGCCCTGGATCAGCCGAAAGAAAATCAGCGAGTCCGCGGATCGGGCGACCGCACAGAGCGAGGAGGCGACAACGAACAGTCCGATCGCGACAGTAAATACCGGCCGCGCCCCCCAGCGCCGCCGAAACCAGCCGGTCATTATCGCCGTTACCGCCGAAGCGCACAGATAACTCGTCATCACCCAGGAACCGAGATCGATCCCGCCGCCCAGGCTGCGCTCGAGTTGCGGCAGCGCGACATTGGCGATCGTGGCGTCAAAGGCCTGCATCGCCGTTGCGAGCATCAAGGCAATAGTGGCCTGACGCCGCGCCGACCTCGATAAATCGCTCGCCTCCGCGCCGATCCGGATTTGCACGTCCCGCCATTCCGTCACCGGCGTCGCGCCGCGTCGCGCAGAGCGGCGCGAGGGCTTCATCGCGAGATCAGCGCCGTTTGGTCACCAGACGGGAGAGTAATTTGGGCCTCTGGGCGGCACGGACGTTCCATCGGCCCCTCTCGAAGGATCATCCTCGATCAGAACCGGATACGCATTCATTCGTAGTTGTCTGCGTCTTTCGATTTATTGGATGATGCTGTTTTCTTGCCATGCCATAACTCCTGCCTCTGTCATCATTTTGTTTTGATACCGGTCCGATTTATTGACGACTCGGCGAGCCTAGCTCGCGCGCGTCAGAAAACCGCCCCGACGGGCGTCATAGCGATGTCAAGTTCGGGGTTCTTTCTCGATAGTGATAGGCCCAGTCCGGTCTCGCCGCACCTCGGCCGGTCATCGCGCCCGCAGCGTTTCGCCCAGCCATTCGCCATTCCCCCGGCCCGTGGACTGACGCCACCCATAGGCGCGTACATCATGCATGGCGAAGCCATGCAATTGCGCCAATCCCAGCGTTCTAAAGGTGGCGAGCTTGACGATCGTTGCGCGCGCGCAGGCAAATCCTTCGCATTGCGCAAAGGTCTCGCCGAACTTCAGTGACCCGTCGCCTGCTGCGATTTCGATGCGGTCGTAGAGCTGCGCTTCAAGCCTGACCGCGAGATCGAAACCCGCCAGCGTTGCGCTGAACAGGGCCGCGATCCCGAAAACCGTACCGCCGACAATGACAGCGGCGCGCCGATGTTGGGTCACGGAGAGGGAGCGGCCGCGGACAATTCTGTTCGGCTTGCTCAAGCTGATTGTGAGATAGCCGGCAACGCCGAGAGCCAGCGGAACGCCGACCAGCGGCGGTGCGAGGCCGGCGGCTGCGACGGCGGCGAGAACGGCCAGGCGCGAGCCCGCGGGCTTGGTTATCGGAAAACCGACGATCTCGACCATGGCCCGCAGTAGGCCGCAAAAACTGTTAAGAAATATTTTGTGATGGCGCCTTCGAGAACGCTGCCGGCCGCGGTGCGGTCGTCACGGCGGCCGAATTAAGTCTTGGTTAACCGGGTGCGATCTAGCATAGGAGATCGGCGACTGCGCGTCCGAGGATTTGTGGCAGTGCTGCGAGGGCTTCCGTGAAACGCCTTACGATGTTGGTGACCCCTGACGGGCGCTGGGTTCTCGAGGACAGCGCCGAGTTTCTCGCCGCCCTGGGCGATCCTCGTCCGGATTACGACGGCGCGTCGTTTGCGGTAAAGAACCTTGGTTTTGTCAAATTCCAGGTTCTTGACCAGTCGGTGATCGAGATCGAGTTGCACCCGGACAATGTCGAGCTCCCGGCGTTGCTGGCGGTGCAGCAGCAGTTGCTGACCTCGACGGTAAAGTTGTTCCGTATCCGATATCTCACGACGTCGTGGCAATCCGAAATCCTGTCGGCGCCGGATCTCGCGGTGTCACGGCTATCTGAACTCTGTGCGCCGAAATTTGTGCCTGCGGCCAAGGACCGCTTCCTCGTCGAACCTCAAGATTATTCCAAACTGTATGATGGCGAGGAGGGACCGCTTCATATGCTCGCGCAAAAGTGGAGAATGTCGTTTGGCCTCTTCCATCCCGGCGTGATTTCCTTCGCGATCCAGCAGCAACTCCTCTCACGCATGATGATCTTCGGGGTGACGCCCGATCGGGATGATCCGGTCTTCCGTTTTATTGGCGATGGGTTTAAGTGGCTTAAGAGCGATTATCAATTCTATGGGATTGGGGAGAGCGTCGAAAACCAGCTCGACAAAGACTACGGCGGCTGGGTTTCGGAGTTCTATAAGAGCGTGGCCAGAACAGGCCAGCCACGCTATGACCACGTCACCGCTGCAATCCGGGTCGCCCCGGGCGAACCGAAATTATATACGACACGCTATGAGCGGCTGTTGCTGCCGTGGAAGACATCATCCGCTGAGGTTTTCGTCTCGATGTTGTCGAAGAAGTTGGCCGACGGGGACGTCGAGGATTTTGGCACAGCCCATGCGGAAAACTCCCTCATAAGGATGGCAGCAAAGTCGTCGTAAGCTTCCGCTGCGGATACGCTCAGCAGCACGTTGTCGATGGCGCCTGTCGGTGCGCCCGGGAAGATTATACTACGGCTCAAATGTTTATATCCGTAGCCGGCGGCTACGCCTTTCTCGACCAGATCGGGTGCGACAATGGAAATGCCCCAATCAACCGGCCAGCGCGCCAGCGCGTACGCTCGACCGATCCTGGGTAGAAGCTCCGACAGTCGCTTTCTGCGGAAATCGGGCCGCACCCAAGCCGATCCGCCGTAAACTACAACGCCGGTTATCAGTTTTGCATCCGACGCCGTCACCACGCAAGGCTGACCCCTGTCAGACCCACCGTACAACATGTCGTTGGCCTCATGTTCCAGCGTCGTGTCAGGCCAGTAATGCACGCGCCCAGCATGGGTTGCCACGATTTCGCCATGCTCGTTTTCGCCGGACACCCAGTATGAATTTTCTGCCGTAAGGTCACAATGTTCACAGTTGAACATCCTCATCAATGGGTACCAGGTTCCGTTGGCGACCTTTTGTCTATTTAAATATAACAGCTCACCGAAATCGTAGCGCAGCCGCAGGCGGATGCCCAGTTCCCGCGCCGCCTTGTCGCCCTCGAGCACAAAGCGCGCGAGCAACGGGGCGGGCCCGTATTTGATCGTCAGCGCATCCGGCAGGCGCAGGTTGTTCTCTGGAACGATGTTCGGATAGATCAGACTCATCGGATGCTCCCTGTCTATGAACGCAGTTGCCGGCAGTTCGCGGCCCCGGCGATCGCTAAAAGGTTGCTAGAATATTACCATCTTCCGGTAGAATGTCAATAATGAATTACCGGTAACAACTAACGCGCGATCGTCATTACCACGTAATTAATAAATCTGGCTCGTTTATCCATAAGGCATCTGACGTTAATTTGACGGATTATTGACGCCATTGCGGTTGAGGTTCGCTCATCGACGGGATGTGGACAATTTGCTGACGTGTTCTGGACGAGGCTGGGCCGCGCCGAGAGCTTCGCGGTTCTCCTCTCACCGCCGAATCAAGCCTGGTCGCAGCGGCCATCGCAGCCGCGGCGGCGTTGCGCCAAACGGGTATCGACCGGATACTCGACGCGCCTGCGTTTGAGAAAGCCGAGGACG
>CAWAVV010000050.1:0-46143 GCA_963785565.1 uncultured Alphaproteobacteria bacterium
AGCACCGCAATCTACCGCCGCGCTGCCGCGCGCGGTTTTACCAGTTCTGGCGTCGCCGGCGGTAATGCCGCCTCGGCTTCGGGTTGGGCGGCGCGGGCGAGTTTGACCAAGGCCTGGAGCAGGCGGGCGACGCCCGTCAGGCGCTGCTTTTCGTCGTCCCAGTTGCGCAGATAGACGATCTTTTGGTCGGGTCGGATCTTCAGGCTGCCGGCATTGCGCTGAATCAGCTCGACCAGACCTAGGGGGTTGGCGAAACGGTTGTCGCGCAGGGTGATCACCGCCCCTTTGGGGCCGGCCTCGACACGCTCGACCCCGGCCTCGCGGCACCAGCGCTTGATCGCGATGATCTGCAGCAAGTTCTCGACCTCGGACGGCAGGGCCCCGAAGCGGTCGATCAGCTCGGCGGCGAAGGCGTCGATCTCGCGCCGGTCTGCCAACGCCGCGATGCGCCGATAGAGCCCGAGACGGACGCCGAGGTCGGCGACATAGGCTTCCGGGATCAGCACCGGCGTGCCGATCGTGATCTGCGGGCTCCATTCTTCCACTGGCGGCGCATCGCTGGCCTCGGTGCGGGCGGCGGCGACTGCCTCTTCGAGCATGTGCTGGTAGAGCTCGATGCCGACCTCGCGGATATGTCCCGACTGCTCGTCGCCCAACAGATTGCCGGCGCCGCGGATGTCGAGGTCGTGGCTTGCCAGCTGAAACCCGGCGCCAAGATTGTCCAAGGTCTGCATGACTTCGAGCCGGCGCTGCGCCGTCGCCGAGAGCTGTTTGCGCTCCGGTAGGGTCAGATAGGCGTAGGCGCGGACCTTGGCTCTGCCGATGCGCCCGCGCAGCTGGTAGAGCTGGGCCAGCCCGAACATGTCGGCGCGATGCACGATCAACGTGTTGGCCGAGGGGATGTCGAGGCCCGACTCGATGATGTTGGTCGACAGCAGCAGATCATAGCTGCGCTCGTCGAAAGCGGTCATAACCGCTTCGAGTTCTGAGGGCGCCATGCGGCCGTGGGCCATC
Source organism: uncultured Alphaproteobacteria bacterium (assembly GCA_963785565.1). GTDB lineage: Bacteria > Pseudomonadota > Alphaproteobacteria > ATCC43930 > CGMCC-115725 > AP-15. Next base: position 1,015 of record CAWAVV010000050.1, read on the forward strand.
GCGAATTTGATCTCGGGCGCGATCTCGCGCAGCCGCTGGGCGACCTCGTCGAGATCCGCGATCCGTGGCGCCACATAAAAGATCTGACCGCCGCGGTCGCGCTCGCGCATGATCGCCTCGCGGATCGTCACCGGATCGTAAGGCATGACAAACGTGCGTACCGCCAGCCGGTCGATCGGCGGCGAGGCGATCAAGCTCATTTCGCGCACCCCCGACAACGCCAGTTGCAAGGTGCGCGGGATCGGCGTCGCGGTCAGCGTCAGCACATGCACGTCGGCCTTGAGCTGCTTCAGCTTCTCTTTTTGCGAGACGCCGAAATGCTGCTCCTCGTCGACGATCAGCAGCCCGAGATGGGCGAAGCGCACATCCTTGGCCAATAGCGCGTGGGTGCCGATGACGATGTCGACCCGGCCGTCGGCAAGTTCGTCCTTGACCGCGTGCGCCTCCTTCGCCGGAACCAGCCGCGACAGCTGGGCGATGCGCAGCGGCAGCCCGGCGAAGCGTTCGGCAAAGCTGCGGTAATGCTGCCGCGCCAGCAGAGTCGTCGGCACGATGACGGCAACCTGGCCGCCCGCCATCGCCGCGATAAAGGCGGCGCGCAATGCCACCTCGGTCTTGCCGAAGCCGACATCGCCGCAGATCAGCCGGTCCATCGGCTTGCCCGAGGCCAGGTCGGTCACGGTGTCGTCGATCGCGTTCAGCTGGTCCTCGGTCTCGGGATACGGGAAACGAGCGGCGAACTCCTCGTAGATCCCTTCGGGCGGGGTCAGCAATTCGCCGGGGCGCAGTTGGCGTTCGGCGGCGACTCGGATCAACTCGCCGGCGATATCGCGAATGCGCTGCTTGACCCGCGCCTTGCGCGACTGCCAGGCCACCCCACCAAGACGGTCGAGCTGAGCCCCGGCCTCTTCGGAGCCGAAACGCGACAGCACCTCGATGTTCTCGACCGGGACAAACAGCCTGTCGTCGCCGGCGTAGAGCACGCGCAGGCAATCATGCGGCGCGCCGGCGACGTCGATGGTCTCGAGCGCCTCGTACCGGCCGATGCCGTGGTCGGCGTGGACGACGAGATCGCCGGGCGAGAGGTTGGTCGCCTCGGCGATGAACTGGTCGAGGTTGCGCCGCCGCCGCGGAGTCCGGGCCAGACGGTCGCCGAGGATGTCCTGCTCGCCGAGAACGACCAGCGCATCGGTCGTGAAGCCCTGTTCGAGCGGCAATACCGCGAACCCGACCGACGAGCCCGGCAATGCCGCGAGCGCGCCGCCGTCGGCGATGCGGCGCAGATCGGCGACTCCACGCTCGCGCAACACGCCGAGCAGACGCTCGGCCGAGCCCTCGCTAAAGGCGGCGATTGCGGTCTTACGGCCGGATTTGCGTTCGGCTTCGAGGTAGTCGCGCACCGCCTCGAACAACGCCACCTTCGGGTCGGCGCGCTCGGCGGCGAAATTGCGCACCGGGCGGGCCCCGGCGTCGAATTGGTTGCGGTCGGTTTCGGGCGCGGCGAAGGGCGAGACCTGGACGACCGGTCGCCCGTGCAACGTCTTTCGCCATTCCGTTTCGTCGAGATAGAGCCGGTCGGGACGCAGTGGACGATAGACCGGGGAGCCGGCGCGCGCGGCGGTCGTGACGTTGCGTCGGGCGCCGTAGAAGTCGGCGATCGCGTCGAGGCGGTGGCCGCGAACCTCGTCCGCCTGATGGTCGAGCGAGAGCCCGGCGCCCGGCAGATAGTCGAACAAGGTTTCGAGCCGCTCGTAATAAAGCGGCAGCCAATGCTCCATGCCGACATAGCGCCGTCCCGCGCTGACCAATTCATAGAGCGGATCGTCGGTGCCGGTGGCGCCGAACTCCTCGCGATACCGCTCGCGGAAGCGGCGGATCGCCGCGTCGTCGAGCAAGACCTCGCTGACCGGGCGCAGGCTTGCCTCTGCTGCAGCGCCGGTCGAGCGCTGAGTCAGCGGGTCGAAGCTGCGGATGCTTTCGATCGTGTCGCCGAAAAAATCGAGCCGCAATGGCTGCGGCGCCCCCGCCGGGTAGAGGTCGATGATGCCGCCGCGGACCGCGAATTCGCCCGGCTCGCGCACCGTGTCGGTGCGGATGTAGCCGTTGTTGCGGAAGAAGCTCTGCAGCCGGTCGAGGCCGATCCGTCCTGATGGCCGCAGGGTCAGCACCCGGCCGTCGAACAGTCGCCGCGGCGGCACCCGTTGAACCAGGGCGTTGACGGTGGTCAATACGACGAGCGGAGTTCCGGGGCCGGCCGAGGCGAGCCGGGTCAATGTGTCGATGCGCCGGCTGAGGATCTCGCCATTGGGCGACACCCGGTCATAGGGCAGACAATCCCAGGCTGGGAAGGTCGGCGCTTCGATGTCAGGATGAAAAAACGCGAGGGCGGCGGCAAAGCGCGCCATCCGCCCGTCGTCGCGGCACACATGCAGCCAGCGTCCCGCGTGCCCCTCGGCGACGAGCCGGCCGATGACCGCCGCGTCGTACCCCTCGGGCGCGCCGAACAAAGTCACGGCACGCGGCCGCTCGGCGAGCGAGCGGGCGAGTTCGTCGAGCTTGCTCACGTGGCGGGTGGCGCGCAGCGGAAGGCCAGCAGCAGGTGCATTACGTCGTGGTCATGCGCGGCGGGCGGCGCTGCCCGGCCGCTAACCCAATCGAACAGATCGGCGTCGGCGCATTCGAGCAGCGCCTCGTAGCGGTCGAGCTGGGCCAAATCGAACCCGGCGAGATGAGCCTCGGCAAAGCGGCCGAGAATGAGGTCGCTCTCGCGCGTGCCGCGGTGCCAGGACCGGAACAGCAGGCGCTTGCGGCGGATGTCGGAGAGGGGTGTCACGGGGCGCTCTTGGCGGTAACGCCACAGGGATATAGAGATCCTTTCTCCCGGTGTCAGCCTCGGTCGATGCGAACCTGACGTGCGTCCCGCGATCCTCGACAGCCTTTTCGCCCCGGTGACCGCGCTTGCCGGCATCGGGCCGCAGCTCGGGCGGCTGTTCGAGCGGCTGGCCGGCCCGCTCGTCATTGACGTGTTGTGGCATCTGCCTTCAGGGATCGTCGACCGCCGTGCGGCGCCCCCGATCCGCGACCTCGAAACCGACCAGATCGTCACCGTGCAGGTGCGGGTCGAGGCGCACGAACCGGGCATCGGACGCAGGCCTTACCGGGTGTTCTGCGCCGACGGCACCGGGACCCTGACCCTCGTCTACTTCAACGTCAAAAGCGACTATCTGGCGCGCCTGTTTCCGATCGGCGCCGAGCGGATCGTCAGCGGCAGGGTCGAGTTCTACAACGGCATGGCACAGATGCCGCACCCCGGCCTGGTGCTGCGCCCCGACGAGCTCGATCGCCTGAAGCCGATCGAGCCGGTCTACCCGCTGACCGCAGGCCTCGCGCCGCGCCTGGTGCAGCGCGCCGCCGCCACAGCGCTCGAGCGCGCCCCGGAGCTTCCCGAATGGATCGACCCGTCGCTCCGGGAAAGGCGCGGCTGGCCCGGCTGGGGCGACGCCCTGCGCCATGCCCATTCCCCCGCTGGCGAGGCCGATCTATCGCCCGCCGCCCCGGCGCGCGAACGTCTTGCCTATGACGAGGTGTTCGCGAGCCAGATAGCTGTTGCATTGGTCCGCGCCCGCCGCCAGCGGCGCCGCGGCCGGATGATCGCCGGCTCGGGCATGCTCGCCGCCAAGGTCGAGAAGGCGCTGGGCTTTGCGCTGACCGGGGCGCAGCGCATGGCGATCGCCGAGATCAGCGCCGAGATGGCGCATCCCCGGCGCATGATGCGGCTGCTGCAAGGCGATGTCGGCAGCGGCAAGACCGTGGTCGCGCTGATGGCGATGCTGGCCGCGGTCGAGAGCGGCGCGCAGGCGGCCCTGATGGCGCCGACCGAGATCCTCGCCCGCCAGCACCAGACGACCTTGCGGCGGCTCGCCGGGCCCGCCGGGGTCGAGATCGCGCTGTTGACCGGGCGGGAGAAAGGCCGGGGGCGTGACGCGACCCTGGCCGGCCTAGCCTCGGGCCTGACCCCGATCGTCGTCGGGACTCACGCGCTGCTGCAGCCGGACGTCGCGTTTCGCGACCTCGCCCTCGTGGTCATCGACGAGCAGCACCGCTTTGGCGTCGAGCAGCGCCTGGCCCTCGCTGAAAAGGGCCATGACGCCGACACTCTGCTGATGTCGGCGACGCCGATCCCGCGCACCCTGATGATGACCGCCTATGGCGATCTCGATGTGTCGCGGCTGACCGAAAAGCCGCCGGGACGGCAGACGATCGACACCCGTACGGTGGCGCTCGAACGCCTCGACGAGGTCGTGGCCGCGGTCGGCCGGGCGCTGGCCCAGGGCGCCAAGGCCTATTGGATCTGCCCCTTGGTCGACGAGTCCGAGGATGCCGATCTGGCCGCCGCGCGCGAGCGCTCGAAGGCGCTCGAATCACTGATGCCCGGCCATGTCGGCCTGGTCCACGGGCGCATGAAGACGACCGAGAAAGACCGGGTCATGGCCGGGTTCGCCGGCGGCGGGATCGACCTGCTGGTGGCGACGACGGTGATTGAGGTCGGGGTCGACGTGCCCGCGGCGACAATCATGGTCGTCGAGCACGCCGAGCGCTTTGGCCTCGCCCAATTGCACCAGCTGCGCGGCCGCATCGGGCGCGGCGACAAGCCCTCGACCTGCCTGTTGCTGTACCACTCGCCGTTGGGCGCGGTCGCGCGCCAGCGGCTCTCCACTCTGCGCCAGACCGATGACGGCTTTCTGATCGCCGAGGAAGATCTGCGGCTGCGCGGCGCCGGCGAGGTCTTGGGCACCCGGCAGAGCGGGTTACCGACCCTGCGGCTCGCCGATCTCGCCGCCCATGCCGAGCTGATCGCGATCGCCCATGACGACGCCCGCCTGGTCCTCGACCGCGACCCGCATCTCGAAAGCGAGCGGGGTCGGGCCCTGCGCACCCTCCTCTACCTGTTCCGCCGCGACGAAGCCGTCCAGTATCTGCGCGCCGGCTAATTCCCGTGAACCGGGAATATAACCGAGAATTTCTTCGAATGGGCCATCCGACCGCTGATTTTCTCCAGCGTTTTCATATCGTTGAATAGCAATTCCCGTGTCACCGAACCGGGAATTTATTCGGCCTAACCGGGAATTAAATCTAGATAACCGGGAATTGACGGGAATGCTCGACCACAGAGGTGGCCGTCGATCGGAGATATCGTTAGTCGCGAGTCTACGGCACATTTGTGGCGAAATTCGCTGCGTGCTCCGGTACCGATGGCGCTGCGGTAAACGACGCGCAGAGAAGCGAGGAGCGCAGCGTCCGCTTCGGGTGCATTTCAGGCGTGTGAACGCAAATGCAAGCAGCGAAAACAACAAAGCTTGACGCCGCCGGCGTCAGCTGAGCCAACTGTCCCTTCCCGAAGATCGGGCCGCTAACCCGACTGGCTTCCATCGGAATACCCGGCTGGCTTGCCTCGGAATGGATGGCTGGTTTCGATCGGAAATCCCGGCTGATTTCGTTGGAACCCGCAGAGGGAGGTTGCAATGGCCAATACAGGAAGGCGCGGCGGGTCCCGTGGCGAGGACGAGGGCGACCGGGACCGGGGCGACCGGGACCGGGGCGACCGGGACCGGGGCGACCGCGAGCGGGGACAACATCATCGCCAGCACGAAGGCGAGCACGAGCCGTACGACGACCCCGCGGAGCACCTCGAGATCGAGAGACGCCGTTTCGCCGGAGGTCTGCCGCCGACGCCGGAGCTTTACGCGCTCGCCCGCGAGCAATGGTATCGATTGCCCGGCGTCCTGGTGAGGCCGTCCATGGATCCGGTGGTCGGCGATCCGGCTTCCGGTGAAGCGCAGCCTCCGGGTCAGGCTCATCCGGACGGGAAAGGGCCTGAACGTTGAGCCTGAACGGAACGGTCTGGGCGCCGATCGGCCCAAGCCCCATCGATCAGGGCGGGATCCAGGCCAATGGCCAGGTCACCGCGATCGCCGTCAACCCGAACAACCCCAACATCATCTACATCGGCACGGCGTGGGGCGGCGTCTGGCTTTCGCGGGACGGGGGCGACCACTGGACACCGATCTTCGATCGCGCCCCCGCTCTCGGTGTGGGCGAACCGGGCGCCCTCGCGATCGATCCGATCGACACCAACATCCTCTATGTCGGGACTAGCAACCGCGACGGCTCGCAGTTCTCCGGCGAGGCCACCCAGCCGCCGGCGGGGCTGTTCAAGTCGACCGACGGCGGCGCAAGCTGGATTCGCCTCGGTTCGGGCTATCCGCCGGGCCCCCCGAGCAATGCGAACATCTTCTTCAGCCAGGTCATCAACGTCGTCATCGTCGATCCGGCCAACCACCAGACCGTCTATCTCGCCTCCAATGCCGGCCTGTTTGTTTCCCGCGATGGCGGCTTCAACTGGACGCAGGGCGTGGCCCCGTTCGGGGACGTGAACGCGCTGGACCTGGACACGACCTCGCCGGCCGGCGCGCGCGTCCTGTATGCGGGTATCAACGGCTCCGGTGTGTTTCAGTCCACCGATGGGGGGCTGAACTGGACGGCGATCCTCAACGCCGCCACCCCGGTGGTCGCCGGCAAGCTCGCCGGCGGCGGATTCAGCAAGGTCGTGGTCGCCCTGGCGCCGGCGACCTCGCCGCCTAATCCCGCCGGCATCCAGGTGATCTACGCCACGATGGTCGGGACCGGAGGCGCGCCGGATCCGCTTGGCCTGTTCCGGAGCACGGACCGCGGCGTCACCTGGAACGCTCAGACCGCCACGGGACTGCCTGGGACGACCTACGGCGGCTACAGCTTCCACATGGCCGTCGATCCCGTGTCGCCCGGCGACGGGGTGGGCGACATCATCTATTACGGCACGCGTGACCAGGCCCGGTCGACCAATGCGGGCGGGTCGTTCACGGGGTTGACCGGACTACACGCCGACACGCATTCATGGGCGTTCGCGCCGCAGCCGGGTCCGCTCTCCGTCGTCTATTGCGGCAATGACGGAGGGCTGTTCAGGTGCACCGCCGGCATCGCCTTCACGTCGCGCAATGGGGGCGGCTTTCAGACCGCCCTGTTCTACAACCTGGACGTCAAGCGGGATGCAGGGGCGACCGTCACCCTCGGCGCTCTCCAGGACAACGGCATCGTCACGACGGCGGGCGTCGCCGCCCCGACCTGGAAGATGGGCGCCGGCGGCGACGGCTTCGATGTCGCGCACGACGGGCAGAACGCGACGCAGGCCTACGGGAGGACCAACGCGACGATCGTCCGGTCAACGGACGACGGAGACTCCTACGGAGGCATCAACCCGCCATTTTCGGCTGCGGAAGTGGGTGTCTACCTGGCCGCCGTGGCGGCCGATCCGAGCACCAACGGCGGCGTGTACGCGAGCAGCAATCAGAATCTCTGGCAAAGCACGAACGGCGGGTCGACCTGGCCGAAGAAGGCGCCGATCCCCGGGACCGCCAGTGAAGTGGATGTGGCGCCAACCAACAGCAACAATGTGGTTGTCTCCGTCGGAGGACGGGTTCTGGCGTCGACGAATGCGCTCGGCGCGTACACGCTGACGGATATCACGCGCAATCTCCCGGGCCGCTTCGTCGCGCGCGTCGCGTTCGATCCCAACGATCCGGCAACCATCTACGCCGTGCTCGGCGGGCTCAGCGGTTTCCCGGGAGGGCACGTATTCCGCACCACGCTCGCTGCAACGACGTGGATAGACATCTCTCCGCCGCTCGACCTTCCGTTCAACGCCATCGCGCTCGACGGGAGCGAGACGCCCACCACCCTCTACGCCGGGACGGACTTCGGCGTGTTGCGCTCCGTCGACGGCGGCGCCAATTGGAGCGTGCTCGACGATATCCACTTCCCGCGCGCGCCCGTGTTCGAGCTGGTGTTCCACGCGGGCGAGCTGAGAGCCGCGACGTTCGGCCGTGGCGTATTTTCCTTCGTGAAGCCGACCGGCCCGGCCATCGCCGTCGGTCTTCAAGACAATCTCGCCTTTGGAACCGTCTGCCAGGGATCAACACACTACCTGACGATTGAGGTTTCCAATGTCGGGGCCACGGATCTCATCATCACGAGCGTGCAGCGCCTCATGGGATCCACCGACTTCACGGTGCTCCCAAACCCAGGGACGCCGCTCAGCCTCGCCGCCGGCGAGGAGATCGAGTTCACGGTCGCCTATTCGCCGACCGGGGCAGCCGGGCCTGAGGTCGCGACGATCAGGATCATCACGAACGACCCGAACGCTCCGGTCGTCGACCTCATGGCGACAGGCAGTCGGGGAACCGGAAAAATCGCGACTGCGATCGCCAATTCCGGCAGTTTCGGAAACGTCTGCCTCGGCTCGTTTGCCGACGAACTGCTCATGATCAACAATTCCGGGACTTGCCCACTATCGATCTTTGACATCATCGGATCCCCGGAATTCCTCGCGCCGAGCGTGTTTGCCTATCCCCTGCTTGTCGACCCCGGTGACTCGATCGATGTGGTCATCCGCTTCCAGCCTTTGGCCCCCTATGGTGCGAAGGCCGGCGCGATTACCATCCTTAGCAACGACCCGGCGGGACCCCACGTGGTGCCTGTCTCCGGTGTCGTTCCGGCGCCCAAGGCGAACCTGATCATCGCCAACACGGGAAGCTTCGGCGACGTCTGCGTCGGCTCGTTCGCCGACGAACCACTGATCGTAACCAACAGTGGCAAGTGTACCCTTTCGATCACCGGAATCTCATCCACGTCCGGCGAGTTCCTGGCGCCGGAAGTGCTGTCTTACCCGATCACGGTCGGGCCAGGCGACGCCCTGCCTGTACCGATCCGGTTCAAGCCCCTTGGTTTCGGCGCCAAGGCCGCAACGATCACCGTCACGAGCGACGATCCCGCGAGCCCTATCAGCATCAACGTCTCCGGCGACGCGCCTGCTGGCAAGCTCACGGTCGCTGGCTCGACGACTTTTGGCGGCGTGAACGCGGGGTGCTGCGCGGATCGAACCCTCTCGATCTGCAATACCGGCGAATGCGCCCTCGCTGTGACCAGCGTGCGCTTCAGGCGCAGGAGTCGGCGCTGGAAGTTGCTCAACAATCCCTTCCCGGCGAAGCTGCGGCCCGGCTCGTGCCTCCCGGTCGTCATTCAATACCGCGCCAATGAAAAGTGCCCTCGCCCTTGCGAGTTGGTGATCGAGAGCGACGACCCCGTGACGCCGGTCAGGTACGTTGAGGTGCTGGCATACACGATTTGGGATGCTCGCGGCAAAGAGGGTTGCGACGGTTGCCGCAAGGAGGATTGCGACGATTGCCGCAAGGGTTGTTGCGACAAGCATCCTTGCTGCCGGCAGGGCTACCCGTGCTGTGACGACGACGACGATGACGATGATCGCTGACAAGCCGAGCGCGCTGGCCATCGAGGGCCAGGCGCGGTCGACATTCTAGGGGGTTTCAAATGCGACGCAATATTCGGCGCCTGTTTTGGGTTGAAACTGGCTTGGCCGCGATCACCGGACTGTTGGCCCTGGTCACGCCAATATTTCCGGACTGGATCGAGTTCGTGTCGGGTTGGGATCCCGATCAACACGATGGATCGGCCGAGTGGTTGATTATAGCCGGATTGTTCGTTGTCACCGTCGTGATGGTCGCGGCGGCGGCTATTGAATGGCGGCGCAACCCAGCCGCGGCAGCGACATAGCCGTTCCCAAGACACTTAGATCCGGAAATATTCAAATGTCGGCGACGCCTGCCATGCGGTGCTGATCGGCCCCTCCCGTGTGAACCGAGGCGTTCGACGGCGGGTGTAGCAAGCGCAAGGCGGATGCAATCCGCCGCATCAACGATCACCAATGCTTAGCGCCATTTCCGATCCGGCGATGCAACCCGAAAGAAAACCGCTCTAGCCCCTCGTCAGGGACGCGCGGCGAGTGACTTCATCGGGAGGCTTGCAAAGACTGACGCGCAACCGCCTAGCGGAGAAGGAAAGGGTGACATGTCTGAGCGCTTCGATTTCGTCGTCGTGGGCGGCGGCTCCGCGGGTGCGGTGATCGCGTCGCGTCTCTCCGAAGATCCGTCGTGCCGGGTGGCGCTGGTCGAGGCCGGCGAGCGGCCGCCCGAGGTGTCATCGATGCCGGTGGCTCCGGCCGCCATGCAGTTGAACCCGGCCACCGACTGGATGTACACCGCCGACCCCGGGAAAGCCGGTCTCGGGCTCAATGGGCGGCGCGTCCCGGTGCCGCGCGGCAAGATGCTCGGCGGCTCGTCGAGCCTCAACTACATGATGTATGTGCGCGGCCATCCGGGCGACTTCGACTCGTGGGCTGCAGGCGGCGCCACCGGGTGGAGCTATGCCGAGGTGCTGCCTTATTTCCGCAAGAGCGAGGGACTGGCGCCCAGCGGCGACATCCCGATCGATATGCCGGCGCACAATTCTGCCGGCCCCCTTGGGGTCTCCGCGCGCGCGCCGGCGCTCCAGGCCGCCAGCGAATTCGTCGAGGCGGCGGTGGCGGCGGGCATCCCGCGCGGTGACTACAATGGCCGCGACCGGGGAGGCGCCGCCGGTGCGGTGTCGCTGACCCAATACACGATACGCCGAGGCAAACGATCGAGCACCTACCACGCCTTCCTGGAAGGCGAGCCGGAGCAGCGGCCAAACCTCACGATCATCACCGGCGCGCAGGCTACCCGCGTGATCCTCGAAGAAGAGGCCGGACAATTGACCGCCACCGGCGTCGAATATCGCACCGGCACTGGCGAGGTCCTGATTGCATATGCCGGCAAGGAAGTGATTTTGAGCGCCGGCGCGATCGGCTCGCCTCATTTACTGATGTTGTCCGGCATCGGGCCGCGGCCGGAACTGGAAGGAGTTGGCGTTCGCTGCCGGCTGGATCAGCCCCATGTCGGCAAGCATCTGAAAGACCACCTGGACGTCCCGTTGTTCTTTCCCGCGCCAGGGGCAGGTGTGTCGATGAAGGAGGTCGCGCTCTCGATGGGCCCCGAGGCCCTTCGCGGACCCGGGGGACCGCTGCCCTCCGATCCCGCCGATGATGCGAAGCTGCCGGCCGAGCTTCAGAGCATGAAGCAGGAAGCGGAACGGCGGATCACCGAGTGGAAGACGACCGGGCAGGGCCTGATTGCCTCATCCCTGGTCGATGCGGTGGCGTTTTGTTCGACCGGGCTTGGCGACACGCATAGTCACGACACCGAAATCATCTGCTTTGCCACCGGCGGCAATGATGACCTGGTGCGTGTATGCCTGAACGTCGACACCTCGCTATACTTCGACGACGCGTCGAAGCGCTTGGCGCCGGACGCGGAAAGCATCTACCTGCTTGCCAATCCGGTGCTGCCGCACAGCGAAGGTGAAATTATTCTCGCGAGCGCCGATCCCGACGTTCACCCGACGATCCGCATGAACTATTATGACGACCCGCACGATATGAAGGTCATGGTCGCGGTGATGCGCCGGGTCTTGGCCATCGCGGAGCATTGGCCGGGAAACCGCAAGATCGGCCCGGTCATGATCCCGCCGTTCCTCGCGGAGAAACACGGATATGTGACCGGTACGGACCCCAGCGATGCGTTGCTCGAGGACCTCGCCCTGCATTTCTCGCTGACCGTCTACCACCATACCTGCACGTGCCGCATCGGCGACGTCGTCGATCCGCGCCTCAGGGTGCTGGGGGTGGGAAAGTTGCGCGTGGCCGACGCGAGCGTCATGCCCAACGTGACCAGCGGTAACACCAACGCGCCGTCGATCATGATCGGCGAAAAAGCAGCGGAAATGGTCGCCCGGGACAACGGCGTCAAACTCAAGGATTTTGTCGGAGAGCATTCCGCGAGACGCCACTAGCAGGTTGCGGAAAAAGTCCGTTGTCGTTCCGGGACGGCCCTCCGGGGCCGGGCCCGGAACCTATGAACATCGGCCAAGCCCATGATTTTTCGAAGCCGGTGTTGATGGTTTCCGGGCTCGCGGGCGTGGCCCGCGCCCCGGAATGACAATGATCGGGCCTTTTTCCGCCGCCTGCTAGAGGCCTGTCAAAAGGCGAATGTATTCTTGTATTGCCAAGTGCTACTATGAAGGGATACGGCCATGACTTTAGCCCTTCACTATCTTGACTTGACCGAGCTGGCGCGCCGCATCCACGCCCGCGAAATCTCGCCGGTGGAGGCCACGACCGCGCAACTGACGCGCATCGACAGGCTCGACGGCCAACTCAAGAGCTATGCGCACATGATGGCCGAGGCGGCGCTGGTTCAGGCCCGCACCGCCGAGGCCGAGATCATGCGCGGCGAGATCCGCGGGCCCCTCCACGGCGTGCCGATCGCGGTCAAGGATCTGTGCTGGACACAGGGCGTGCCGACGGCGGCCGGCATGACGATCTATAAGGATTTCCGGCCGACTGAAGACGCCACTATCGTGCGCAAGCTCTATGCGGCGGGCGCCATCATCCTCGGCAAATTGCAGCTGACCGAGGGCGCCTGGGCCGAGCACCACCCGCAGATCCCGGCTCCGGTCAATCCGTGGAACGCAGCGCACTGGTCGGGCGCCTCGTCCAGTGGTTCCGGGGTGGCGACAGCCGCGGGACTTTGTTACGGCTCGCTCGGCTCGGACACGGGCGGTTCGATTAGGTTCCCTTGCGCGGCCAACGGCGTCACCGGGATCAAGCCGACCTGGGGCCGGGTCAGCCGCTATGGCGTGTTCGAGCTGGCGGCGACGCTCGATCACATCGGGCCGATGGCGCGCAGTGCGGCTGATTGCGGCGCGATCCTCGGCGTCATTGCCGGAGGCGATCCTAACGACCCCACGGCGGTGCTTGATCCGGTGCCGAACTATCTCGCCGGCATGAAGCGCGGGTTGCGGGGTGTCCGGGTCGGCGTCGATCACGCCTGGAACACCAGTGGTGTCGATCAGACCATGGTCGATGCGGTTAGCGCAGCTGTCGCGATGGTGCGCGATCTCGGCGCCGAGATACGCGAAGTAAGGTTTCCCGATGTCGGCCAGATCATCGCCGATTGGTTCCCACTCTGCAGTGTGCAGGCTGCGGTGGCGCACGAGGCGACCTACCCGGCGCGCAAGAGCGAGTATGGCCCTTCGTTATCCAGCTTCATCGACATCAGCAGCGGGCTGTCCGGCCTCGACTATCAGAAAATCATCCTTCGCCGGCTCGGTTTCCGAGGGCGCGTCGCGGCCCTGTTCCAGGACATCGACCTGCTGCTGGTGCCGGCGCAAAGCCTTGCATCGCCGACCACCGCACAGTTGGCAAATCTCGGCGATAATGCCGAAATGCTGAACGCCCTGGTGCGCTACACGATGCCGTTCGACATGAGCGGCAGCCCCACGATTACTCTGCCATGCGGGTTCACCGCTGCCGGAACCCCGGTGGCGTTCCAGTTTGTCGGGCGTCATCTCGAAGAGGAAACACTGGTGCGCGCCGGCTACGCCTATCAGACGGCCACCGATTGGCACCGCCAGCACCCGGCGTTGCCAACTGACTAACCTTCAGGTTCAATCCGAGGGCGCCGCTCGGGACAATTCAAGTCGGCTGTGGTGCGGAAATGAAGCCTTATGTGATCTGCCACATGAACGCGAGCGTCGACGGCCGGATTCTCGGCAGCCGGTGGCGGCCCGCCGAGAACCGCATGGCGGGGCTGTTCGAGCGCCTGCACGAAGAGCTCGGCGGCGGCTCCTGGCTGATCGGCCGGGTGACCGGCAGCGAATACGCCAAGGCCCAGGCCTACCCCGAACACACCGACCAGACCTATCCGCGGGAACCCTGGTTCGCGCGGCGCGACGCGAAGGCTTACGGCATCGCCCTCGATGCGCGGGGCAAGATCGCCTGGGGACGATCCGACATCGGCGGCGACCCGATCGTCGCGGTGCTGACCGAGTGGGTCTCCGACGCGCATTTGGCGGGCCTGCGCCAGGATGGCGTCTCCTACATCTTCGCCGGCGAGCAGGAGCTCGATCTGGGGTTGGCGCTGGAGATCCTGAACCGCGAGCTGGGGCTCGACCGCCTGCTGCTCGAAGGTGGCGGCGGCTCGAACGGGGCCTTTCTGCGGGCCGGCCTGATCGACGAGATCAGCTTGGCGATCTGCCCCGCCATCGATGGAGCGAAGGGCGCGCCGAGCATCTTCGACTCCAGCGAGAAGGATGCCGGCGTCGCAGCGCCGATCGGTTCGATGACCTTGGCGAGCTGCGAGGTGCTCGAAGGTGGCGCGGTTTGGCTGCGCTATCGGCTGCAAAACCACTGATGCCTGATGGTATGAACCAGACAGATGGTTCCCATAGCCCATCTTTCGTCGCCCCCGCGAAAAGCGGGGGGTCCAGGGCGGCAAACGGGGTTTTGGTTGCTCTGGGTTCTCGCTTTCGCGGGAATGACGCAAGAAGGATGGGGCCAAACGTCAAATTCGTCCACTGGTGTGGTGAATTTGAAGTTCCGCCCGAGGGCGGTGCTGATTAAACTCAATCTCGAAGCCCGTGGGTCTCATCCACACGCTATCCGCTCATTCATCGACGAGGGATGTTCATGACAAAGTCGAGCCAACTCGATGTGATACGCCTTTTAGCCTTTAGCATGCTGCTGTTGATCTTGCCCGCGACGTCTTGGGCGCAGCCGCGCCCACCGCTTGCCGAACAGATGGCCAAGACCTACGGTCTCGATTCGTTCGGGCAAATCGAGGGAATCCGCTACACCTTCACTGCGGAACTTCCTGGCGGCAAACTTTCTCGTTCGTGGGAGTGGAACCCAAGGACCGACACGGTCTCCTACCAGGGCAAAGATAAGTCAGGCAAACCGGTAAACGTTACTTATCAGCGCTCGCAACTCGGCAGCCAAAGCGATGCCGTAAAGAACCAAATCGATCCGGCATTCATCAACGACCAGTATTGGTTGCTCCTCCCGTTTCACGTCATATGGGACGGCAGCGCGACGGTGACCGATACGGGCATGCACAAACTGCCCATAGGGAACGGCGTCGCTGAACAGCTCGTGATGAAATATCCTGCGCAGGGCGGCGGCTACGCGCCTGGCGACACGTGGGAACTCTATGTCGGCGAAGACAAGCGGGTCGAGCAGATGGTCTACCACCGGGGCGGAGCCGCGAAGCCCGGGAAGCCCGGCATTGTGATCGCGACGTGGGCCGGCTACAAAAAGGCGGGTCCGCTCCTTGTCTCCACCGATCACCGCGGGAACGCGGACGGCAAGCCGGTGCGGATTTCTCTTTCGGATGTGTCGGTCAAAGTGACCGGATCAGACGACTGGATCAAAGCGCAATGAACATAGGAAGGGCCGCCCGGACAGGGCGGCCCTCCTCAGTGTTGATTCGCGCGATAATTCAGGCCGGCTTGCGATAAAGCGCGCACAGTTTGTTGCCATCGGGATCGCGAAGATAGGCGAGATATAACTCGCCGGCGGCGCCTTGGCGCACGCCCGGCGGGTCCTCGATCGTCGTGCCGCCATTCGCGACGCCGGCTTTGTGCCATGCCTCGGCCTGTTTGGCATCGCTCATCGTGAAGCCGATCGTGCCGCCATTGGCATGGCTGGCCGGCTTTCCGTCGATCGGTTTGGACACCATGAAACGTCCCCCATTATGCGCGTAAGCCAGTCGGCCCCTCGCGTCCGGGGTGGCGGGGCTAACCCCGAGCACGCCGAAGAGCGCATCGTAAAATTTCTTCGACCGGGCGATGTCGTTGCTCCCGACCATGATATGGCTGAACATTCCGTTTTCTCCTCATCAGAATCACAAGCGCCCGCCATCTCCGCCCCGCCAGCAGAACACGGTTTACAGGCCGTGGCCAGCATGCCGGGGCGACGATCGGCAGAGAAAAGAAATCGCTGCCATCGCGATCCGCGGCCCCCTGTGACGGCGGAGTGACCGATCCATCATAATTCTTTTCTGATCGGCCCCTAAGGTTGTTCAAAGAGAAGCCGCCGATCTGTCCGTCCCCGCCCGTGGGGGTGGCGCGACGGCGAGCAGGATCGGTGGCCGGCGCCGGCGCGCCGGGGTACGCTTGCGCGGGCCCGCCCTGCGCGCCGCCGGGTGGCAAAAGCGGGTTGCCGAGGCTGCTGGTATACCGTATATCTCGGTCATGCCCGAAGCCGGCCCGCGCCCCGTCGAAAAGATCGATCGGCCCACCCTCCCACGCCCGGTCCTCGACGTGCCGCGGCTGGACACCGGCGCCAGCTTTCGCAAGGAAGCCTATGCCGCGCTGAAGCGCGCGATCACCGCGATGGACATCTACGGTCACGCGCAGGAGATCCGGCTCGACGAGCGGCGACTCTCCGACGGGCTCGGGGTCAGCCGCACGCCGATCCGCGAGGCGATGACCCTGTTGGAGCAGGAAGGCTTTGTCCGCACCCTGCCGCGCCGCGGCATCTATATCGTACGCAAGTCGAAGCGCGAGATCGTCGAAATGATCACGGTCATGGCGGCGCTCGAAAGCATGGCGGCGCGGCTCGCCGCCGAGCGCGCCGCCGACGCGGATATCGCAGGGCTGCGCCGCCTGATGGCCGAGTTCAGCGCCGGAAACCAAGACGAGCGGCTGGACGATTATTCCGAGGCGAACATCGCCTTTCACCAGGCGATCATCAAGATGAGCGGCTGCGCTCTGCTCGCCGAAATGACCGAAAACCTGTTTATTCACATGCGCGCGATCCGCAAGATCACGATCCACCAGGACAATCGTGCGGCGCGTTCGGTCGCGGACCATATGCGGATCATCGAGGCGCTCGAGCGGCGCGACCCCGAACTCGCCGAGCGGCTGGCGCGCGAGCACACCTTGGGGCTCGCCGCGCATGTCGAGCAGCATGGCGATTTTCTCGACCGGACGCGCGACGATGTTAGAGTTTCAGCGGGGCAGGACGGGCCAGACGATCTATAAACGAGCTTGAACGAGGACAGCGAGCGATGCAGGTAGCTGTGATGCGGTTGCGCGAAGTCGGGTGCACGATGCCGCGATGATGAACGACGATAAACCCCAACGCCTCCAACTCGTCACCCCGCGAAAGCGGGAGCCGCAGGGGCGAGCGATGGAGCGGCGGCCCTGGGTTCCCGCTTTCGCGGGAACGACGAATTGAGGTGAGGCGAACGATGAGCAAAGCGCTGGAAGGTGTCCGCATCCTCGATTTCGGCCATGTGCAGGCGGGGCCGACCGCGACCCAGCTGCTGGCGTGGATGGGCGCCGATGTGATCAAGATCGAGATGCCGGGACGGGGCGACATCACCCGTGGCCAGCTGCAAGATGTGAAGGGCGCCGACAGTCTCTATTTCACGATGCTGAACTCGAACAAGCGCAGCATCACGGTCAATTTGAAGGCGCCCGGCGGCAAACGGATTATCGAAGAGCTGGTGCGGCGCTGTGACGTGATCCTCGAAAATTTCGGGCCGGGCGTGCTCGACCGCCAGGGCTTCACCTGGGAGCGTTTCCAGGAACTGAACCCGCGGGTCATCTACGCCTCGATCAAGGGCTTCGGCCCCGGTCCCTATGTCGATTGCAAGGCTTATGAGAACGTCGCGCAATGCATGGGCGGCGCGGCGAGCACGACCGGCTGGGAGGACGGCCCGCCGACCGTGACCGGGGCGCAGATCGGCGACAGCGGCACCGGCGTGCATACCGTCGCCGGCATCCTCGCCGCCCTCTTCCAGCGCGAGCGGACAGGGAAGGGCCAGCGGGTCGAGGTGGCGATGACCGACGCCGTGCTCAACCTGTGCCGGGTCAAGATGCGCGACCAGCAGCGCATCATGAAGGGCCCGCTGCCCGAATACCCGAACAAGGAATTCGACGACGCGGTGCCTCGCGCCGGCAATGCTTCGGGCGGCGGACAGCCGGGGGCGGCGCTGCGCTGCGCCCCGGGCGGCCAAAACGACTGGGTCTATGTGATCATCCAGCCGCCCTCATGGGAGCCGCTGATGAAGCTTGCCGGCCGGCCGGAGCTGATCGCCGACCCCGCCTATGCGACGCCGCAGGCGCGTCTGCCCAAGATCCCCGAATGCTTCTCGATCATCGAGAAATGGACGATGACCAAGACCAAATTCGAGGTCATGGACGCGCTGAACGAGGTCGACGTGCCGTGCGGCCCGATCCTGTCGATGAAGGACATCTATGAAGACCAATCGCAATATGAGCGCGGCTATCTCGTCGAGGTCGACCATCCGACCCGCGGCCGCTATGTCCAGGTCGGGTCGCCGATCAACCTGTCCAACTCGCCGGTCGAGGTGAAGCGCTCGCCGCTGTTGGGCGAGCACACCGACGAAGTCCTCGACTGGCTCGGCTACGATATGGACGCGATCGCCGCGCTGCGCGAGGAGAAAGCGGTTTAGGTTTGACGATGCATCTAGACCTGCACTTCTCCCTCTCCGCCCCTTGGGGGGGAGAGGGTTGGGGTGAGGTTGGGGGATTCCACATCATGTGCCGGCACCCACCTCACCCTCCCGTCGCCGGGCGACGGGCCCCTCCCTCTCCCCCTTGAAGGGCGGAGAGGGGAAAGCGCAGCGGCATGGCGCCACAAGTAAGGCACGACCGGCGGATCCATCCGGGCTCGGGGCGGCGCCGCGGCCTCGATCATCCGAAGGGCCGGCAGGTCGATCCGGCGGCTCTGGCCGAGGTCCAGGCATTGCTCGGCGCCCGCGAGCGGCGGCGCGATCTGCTGATCGAGCAACTGCACCTGCTGCAGGACCATTTCGGCTGCCTACACGCGCGCCATCTGGCGGCGCTCGCCGAGGAGATGCGGCTCGCCCTCGTCGAGGTCTACGAAGTCGCCTCGTTCTACGCCCATTTCGACATCGTCATGGACGACGAGAAACCGCCGCCGGCGCTGACGGTGCGGGTCTGCGACAGCCTCAGCTGCGAGCTCGCCGGCGCGGTGACCCTGCTGAGCGATCTCCAGAGCCGGCTCGGCGCTGATGTGCGGGTCGTGCGCGCGCCGTGCATGGGCGGCTGCGACAAGGCCCCGGTCGTCGCCATCGGTCACGCGTTGCACGAGCATGCGACCCCCGCCTCGGTTACCGCCGCGATCGCCGCCGGTGAGACGCATCCGCCTGTCCCGGAATTTGTCAGCCTCCACAACTACCGCGTGGAGGGCGGCTATCACCTGCTGCAAGCTTGCCTGGCGGGCGAACGCACCCGCGATCAGGTGATCGAAGCCCTCGAACATTCCGGTCTGCGCGGGCTCGGTGGCGCCGGCTTTCCGACCGGGCGCAAATGGCGCTTCGTGCGGCAAGAGGCGGGTCCGCGGCTGTTCGCGGTCAATGCCGACGAGGGCGAACCGGGCACCTTCAAGGACCGCTATTTCCTGGAGACCGATCCGCACCGCTTCCTGGAAGGTGTGCTGATCGCCGCCTGGGTGGTCGAGGCGGCCGAGACCTTCATTTATCTGCGCGACGAATACCCGCAATGCCTGGCGATACTGGAGACCGAGATCGCAGCGATCGAGGCAACGGGCTTCGCGCCACACACCAAGATTTATTTGCGGCGGGGCGCCGGCGCCTATATCTGCGGCGAGGAAACGGCGATGCTGGAAAGCATTGAAGGCAGGCGCGGCTTGCCGCGCCACAAGCCGCCTTTTCCGTCGCAGGTCGGATTGTTCGGCCGGCCGACGTTGATCAATAATGTCGAAACACTGTTCTGGGTGCGTGACATCATCGAGAAGGGCGCGGATTGGTTCACGGGGCAGGGCCGTAACGGGCGCAAGGGGCTGCGCACGTTCTCGGTATCGGGCCGGGTGCGCGAGCCGGGGGTCAAGATCGCCCCGGCCGGCATTACCGTGCGCCAGCTGATCGACGAGTATTGCGGCGGCATGGCTGAAGGACATCGCTTCAAGGGCTATCTGCCGGGCGGCGCGTCGGGCGGCATATTGCCGGCGGCGATGGCGGATATCCCGCTCGATTTTGGGACGTTGGAGGGCGAGGGCTGCTTGATCGGCTCAGCCGCGGTCGTCGTCCTGTCGGACAAGGACGACATGAAGGCGGTTGCGCTGAACTTGCTGCGCTTTTTCGAGGACGAGAGCTGCGGTCAGTGCACGCCCTGCCGCACCGGCACCGAAAAGGCGGTCAAGTTGATGACCGCGCCGCATTGGGACGAAGACCTGCTGCGGGAATTGACGCGGGTCATGAGCGACGCTTCGATCTGCGGCCTCGGCCAGGCGGCGATGAACCCGGTCACCCAGGTGCTGAAGCATTTTCGCGCGGACTTGACCGGCTGATGCCGACGGACAGCACCGCCCATCGTCATGGCCGGGCTTGTCCCGGGCATCCACCTCTTCGAATTGGCAGGATTGCCGGAGGTCCCGTGGATGCCCGGAACAGGTCCGGGCATGACGGCTTTATTTGGGATACAAAGGTCGTGCAATGACCGATCCGATCGGCGTCGCCGATGCCCTCCAAATCCCTGCTGACCCCTCGCTGGCAGAAGAACTGGCGCGCGAGGAGCTGGTCGAAATGGCCAATCTGACCACCGCCCAGACCGGTATAACCGGCACGATCTTCATCTCGACGGCGATGGGTGCGCACGGTCCGCGGGTTAAGTACTTTCTGCAGCCGGGGAGATCACAACCTAGTTTCTCCGTTTCAATTGCCGACACGCCAACCGTTGTCGCTAACAGCCTGCCGGCGCGGGTCGTGCGCCAGATGTCGCCACAGGTCGTCGAATGGGTGTCGCGCAACCGGGCCGCCCTACTGGATTTCTGGGATCACGGCGATACTTGGACCCAGCCCGAGGTCAACGCCTTCATGCAAAAGCTGCAACACCTGTGATCGGTCGGGGAACAAGGAGCCGCGGTGATTTATCGACTATTCCCATTGGTCATCCCCGCGCAGGCCGGGATCCATTTTTCCGCCATTCGACCGGTTGAAGGGTGGATCCCAACCTTCGTCGGGATGGCCTTCTCATTCGACCTTTGAGGTCCTGATGACCGATCCGATCCGCTTTTTTCTCGACGGCGCCGAGGTCGAGGCCCTACCCGGCGAGACGATCTGGCAAGTGGCCGACGGCCAGGGCATCGAGATCCCGCATCTGTGCTGGCTGCCCAAGCCCGGCTACCGCGCCGATGGCAATTGCCGCGCCTGCATGGTCGAGATCGAGGGCGAGCGGGTGCTCGCGGCATCGTGCGTGCGCCAGCCGATGCCCGCCATGAAGGTGCAGACCGCGAGCGAACGCGCCCGTTTTTCGCGCAAGATGGTGTTCGAATTGCTGGTCGGCGACCAGCCGGCGCGGGCGGCGGCGCACGACCCGAACTCTCGGCTATGGCAATGGGCCGACCGGCTCGATGTCAAGCAAAGCCGTTTTCCGCTGCATGCCGCACCGGCGCCGGACCGCAGCCATCCGGCGATGGCGGTGCAGCTCGACGCCTGCATACAGTGCAATCTGTGCGTGCGCGCCTGCCGCGAGGTCCAGGTCAATGACGTGATCGGCATGGCCGCGCGCGGCCATCATGAAAAGATCGTGTTCGATTTCGACGACCCGATGGGCAGCAGCACCTGCGTCGCTTGCGGCGAATGCGTGCAGGCCTGCCCGACCGGCGCCTTGATGCCGGCGACCTTGGTCGACGCCAACGGCGTCTATGCCAACGCGCCCGACCGCGAGGTCGACAGTGTGTGCCCCTATTGCGGCGTCGGCTGCCAGCTGACCTACAAGATCCGCGAGGACCGCATCGTCGCCGTCGAGGGCAGGGACGGCCCGGCCAATCACAACCGGCTGTGCGTCAAGGGCCGCTTTGGCTTCGACTACGCCCACCACCCGGACCGGCTGACCGAGCCGATGATCCGAAAGGACGGTGTCTCGAAGCACGACACCGATATCGACCCGGCCAACCCCTATACGCATTTCCGCAAGACGAGCTGGGACGAGGCGCTCGACCGCGCCGCCCAGGGTCTCGCGCGCATCCGCGATCGCGACGGCCGGCGCGCGCTGGCCGGGTTCGGCTCGGCCAAAGGGTCGAACGAGGAAGCCTATCTGTTCCAGAAGCTGGTGCGCACCGGCTTTGGCAGCAACAACGTCGATCACTGCACCCGGCTGTGCCATGCCTCGTCGGTCGCCGCCCTGATGGAGGGGATCGGCTCCGGCGCGGTAACGGCGCCGTTCACCGCGGCGCTCGATTCCGACGTCATCATCGTCATCGGCGCGCGGCCGACCGAAAACCACCCGGTTGCCGCCACCTTTTTCAAGCAGGCGGCAAAGCGCGGCGCCAAGGTGTTCGTCATGGACCCGCGCGGCCATACTTTGGTGCGCCACGCGACCGCGACCCTGCGCTTCAATCCCGGGCGTGACGTGGCGATGTTGAACGCGCTGCTGCACACGATCATCGAGGAGGGCCTGACCGACCGCCAATACATCCAGGCGCACACCGAGGATTACGAAAAGCTGCGCGAGCACATCCGCGATTATTCGCCGGAGAAGATGGCTGACATCTGCGGCATCGACGCCGCGACCTTGCGTTACGTCGCGCGCACTTATGCCCGCGCCGAGCGGGCGATCATCTTCTGGGGCATGGGCATTTCGCAGCACGTCCACGGCACCGACAATGCGCGCTGCCTGATCGCGCTGGCGATGGTGACCGGACAGGTGGGCCGGCCGGGCACCGGCCTGCATCCATTGCGCGGCCAGAACAATGTGCAGGGCGCCTCCGATGCCGGGCTGATCCCGATGGTCTATCCCGATTACCAGTCGGTCGCGAACCCTGACATCCGGGAGAAATTCGAGGCGCTGTGGCACACCAATCTCGACGACAAGCCCGGGCTGACCGTGGTCGAGATCATGGACGCGGTCCACCGCGACGAGATCAAGGGCATGTACATCATGGGCGAGAACCCGGCGATGTCGGACCCCGATGTCCAGCACGCCCGCGACGCGCTGGCCCATCTCGAGCATCTCGTCGTGCAGGACATCTTCCTGACCGAGACCGCGAAATACGCCGATGTCGTGTTGCCGGCCTCGGCCTGGCCGGAGAAGGACGGCACCGTCTCCAACACCAACCGCCAAGTGCAGATCGGCCGCCGTGCATTACCGACGCCGGGGAATGCGCGCGAGGATCTGTGGATCATCCAGGAGGTCGCCCGGCGGATCGGGCTCGACTGGTCCTATGCCCATCCGCGCGACGTGTTCGCCGAGATGAAACTGGCGATGCCGTCGCTCGACAACATCACCTGGGAGCGGCTCGAACGCGAGAGTTCGGTGACCTATCCGTGCGACGCTCCGGACAAGCCCGGCAACGAGATCGTCTTTGGCGACGGCTTCCCGACCCCTTCGGGCCGCGCCAAGCTGGTGGCGGCGGCGATCATTCCGCCCGCCGAAGAGCCCGACGAAGAATATCCGATGGTGCTGACCACCGGCCGCCAGCTCGAACATTGGCACACCGGAGCGATGACCCGGCGCGCCAGCGTGCTCGACGAGCTCGAACCCGAGGCGGTTGCCAGCCTCGCCCCGGCGGAATTGCGCCGGCTTGGCGTCGCCGCCGGCGAGCCGGTGCGGGTCACCACCCGGCGAGGGGTGATCGAATTGAAGGCGCGCGCCGACAGCAACGTGGCGCCGGGCCAGGTGTTCATCCCGTTCTGCTACGCCGAGGCCGCCGCCAACATCCTGACCAACCCGCAGCTCGACCCCATCGGCAAGATCCCCGAGTTCAAATTCTGCGCCGCCAAAGTCGAACCCGCCGAGGTTAAGGTAGCGGCGGAATAGATGCTGCAACTATTAACCCTCGGCCGGGCTTGACCCGGCCGTCCACGCCTTCCTTTCACTCGGCTTACCGGGTCTCCGAGACGTGGATGCCCGGATCAGGTCCGGGCAAGGGGTAACAATTGCCGGGATTCCGAGCCAAGCCGGCCTTGACGTTTTTGGCGGCGCTCGGGAGCTGTACGGCGCCATCGGCTGAGCCACCGTCGTCCCCGCAACTCGCTCCGTACGCCTGCCTGTTGCCGGCGGAGCAGCGGATGCTCGTCGCCGAGCTGTTCTTCGGCCGCCGTATCAAGGGGCGTGGGCCGCTGACCGATGGCGAATGGGCCGAGTTTGCAGCGCAGACCGCCACGCCGAACTTCCCCGACGGTTTCACCGTGTTCGACGGCGAAGGCCAATGGCGCAACCCGCGGACCGGCCAGATCGCGCATGACCCGACCAAAATCCTGCTGATCGCGGCCAAGCGAGCACCCGATCTCGCCCGCCGGCTATCGGCGGTGATCAACGCCTACAAGTCCGAATTCCACCAGCAGTCAGTCGGCCTGATCACCCGCAACTCCTGCGCCTCGTTTTAAAGCCATCAGGAGGCCGCGGGCCGACGGCTCAGCTGTCGCGGTGGATCGGATCGACCCAGCGGACCTGTTCCGGGCGCTCGACCGGCTCGATGTCGAGATTGACCACGACCGCCTCGTTGTCGCTGCGCACCAGCACGCATTCGAGCGTCTCGTCGGAGGACGCGTTGATCTCCTGGTGCGGTACATAGGGCGGGACAAAGATGAAATCGCCCGGCCCCGCTTCGGCGACGTATTCGAGATGGTCGCCCCAGCGCATCCGCGCCCGGCCCTTCAACACATAGATCACGCTTTCGAGCGCGCCGTGATGATGGGCGCCGGTCTTGGCGTTGGCGTAAATCTTGACCGTGCCGGCCCAGATCTTTTGCGCGCCGACCCGGGCAAAGTTGATCGCCGCGGCGCGGTCCATGCCCGGGGTTTGAGCGGTGTTCGGATCGAGCTGGTCGCCCGGGATGACTTTGACGCCGTGGACTTTCCAGTCGACCCGCTCGTGCCCGTGATCGTGGCCGCTGCTCATTGCGATCGCCTCGTTTTGAGTGAAGGGGGATTTTATCACGCGGGCCGAGGTTTCAAAGGGCTTGAAACCAACTCGCTCTCGATATATCTAAATCTCGATATAACGAAATGAGAGGCATATCGAAATGTTCAGACATCCAGATGGCCGCGGCGAGGGGCGGCATGCTCACGGTGGTTTCGGCCACGGCGGCGGGCGCTTTGGGGGACATCGCGGTGGTGGCCGGGGCGGACGGGTCGCCCGGGTCTTCGACCACGGCGATTTGCGCTATGTGCTGCTGCACCTGATCGCCGAGAAGCCGCGCTACGGCTATGAGCTGATCAAGGCGATCGAGGAGCAAGTCGGCGGCATGTACAGCCCGAGCCCGGGCGTGATCTACCCAACCCTGACTTTGCTCGAAGAACTCGGCTATTTGCGGCCCGAGACCGCTGAAGGCACCCGTAAGCTTTATTCGATCACCGCGGAAGGCGCCGCCTTTCTCGCCGCCAATCACGAGCTGGTCGACGCGATCCTCGGCCGCATGGCCGAAATCAGCCGGACCTATGCAGGCGGTCCGGCGCCCGAGATCCGACGCGCCTTGCACAATCTGGAGCAAGCGCTGTCGATCCGGCTCGGCAAGGGTCCGCTCGATGCGGCTCAACTGCGCGCGATCACCGAAGCGCTGGACCGCGTCGCCGGCGAAATCGAACGCGGCCCGTGAGGTCACCGTGCCGATCCCGGTTATCGAAAGTTGTTTCGTGATCGCGTGCGCGGTTGCGATACTGCTGATGCTGCTCGTGCCCTAGCCGCGCAACTGAATCCCGGTGATCATGATGAAGCTCGCGGTGCCCGATCTGATCTCGAATTCCTATTTCCCGGCGGTGGCCGCGGTCGAGCTCGGCTTTTTCAAGGAGGAAGGGCTCGACGTTGCGCTCGAACTGGTGTTTCCAGTCGACCGGGCCTATCGCGAGCTGCGCGACGGCAACATCGATTTCGTCGGCGGTTCCGCCCACTCGGCGCTGGCCGCCTTCCCCGGATGGGAGGGGGCCAAATTGCTGTGCGCTCAGGCCCAGGGCATGTACTGGTTCCTGGTCATGCGCGCCGATCTCGATGCCCGGCGCGGCGATGTCGGCGTGGTCAAGGGCCGCACCATCGGCGCCGCGCCCTGGGTCGAGATGGGGCTGCGCCGCTTGCTGATCGAAGCCGGGATCGACCTCGAGCGCGACCAGGTCACGATCGCCCCGGTGCCGGGGACCGCCGGAGCCGGGATCGTCAATTTCGGGGTCAGTGCCGCCAAGGCGCTCGAAGACGGCCTGATCGACGGGTTCTGGGCCAACGGCATGGGCGCCGAGGTCGCGTTGCGCAGCGGGGCCGGCACGCTCGTCCTCGATGTCCGCCGCGGCGACGGGCCAAAGCCCGCCTTCAACTACACGATGTCGGCGCTGGCCACGACCGACCGGCTGATCGAGCATTCACCCGAGGCAGCGGCAGCGGCGGTGCGCGCGCTGGTCAAGACCCAGGCGGCGCTCAAAGCCGATGTCGGCCGGGCCACCGAAGTCGGACACAAGCTGTTCCCGCCAGCCGAGGCGGCGCTGATCGCCGAGCTGATCCGCCGCGACCTGCCCTATTACGACTCGTCGATCTCGCGCGAATTTGTCGCCGGCATGAACCAGTTCGCCCGCGACGTCGGCATTCTGACCGGCGAGATCCCCTACGAAAAAGTCGTCGCCACCCGCTTCGCCGATCTGTGGCGTAGCTAGTGCCGCAAACCAAATGTCGGTTGGATGTTGCTGCCGCAATACTCTTTGTCATGCCGGCGAAGGCCGGTACCTACGGGTGTAATGGATCCCGACCTTCGTCGGGATGGCGCTACGGAAGGTATCGCCGACTTTCCGGTTCGGAAAACTGGATGAAACGGAAGATTGAGTATCAAGGAAAAAGCGCGGAATCTGACGATGAATCTCGTCGCGACCTTACATCGGATCAAAGAGGCGGTTGGACCCGCGGGCTGGATCGCCGATCCGCAGGACCAGGAGTCGTACCTGGTCGAGGCGCGGCAGCTGTATCGCGGCGCGACACGGCTCGTCGTGCGGCCGGCTTCGACCGCGGAAGTCGCGGCGGTGGTGCGGATTTGCGCCGAGGCGGAGCTGGCAATCGTGCCGCAGGGCGGCAATACCGGTCTGGTCGGCGGCGGGGTCCCGCCCGACGACCGCGACAACATTGTCCTCGCCCTCGGCCGCATGAACCGGATCCGCGCGATCGACCCGGTCAACTTCACGATGACGGTCGAGGCCGGCTGCATCCTCGCCAATCTGCATCAGGCGGCGTCCGAGGCCGACCGGCTGTTTCCGCTGAGCCTAGGCGCCGAGGGCAGCTGTCAGATCGGCGGCAATCTGTCGACCAACGCCGGCGGCATCGCCGTCTTGCGGTATGGCAACACCCGCGAGCTGACCTTGGGGGTCGAAGTGGTATTGCCCGACGGGCGCGTCTGGGACGGTCTGCGCGGGTTGCGCAAGGACAACACCGGCTACGATCTGAAGCAGCTGTTCATCGGCGGCGAGGGCACGCTCGGCATCATCACCGCGGCAACGATCAAGCTATTTCCAAAGCCGCGCGAGGTCGAGACCGCATTTCTCGGCCTCGCCCGGGTCGAGGACGCGATGAGCCTGTTCGCTCATGCCCGCGCCGCCAGCGCCGACCAGCTGACCGCGTTCGAGCTGATCCCGCGCGCCGGGCTCGACCTGGCGCTGGCCCACATTCCCGGCACGATCGACCCGCTCGCCGCGCGTCAGCCTTGGTACGTGTTGCTCGAAATGTCGTCGAGCCAGACCGACAGCGGGATCCGCGCATTATTGGAACGATTGCTGGAAACCGCGCTCGACGAAGGGCTCGTGGCCGATGGGGTTATCGCTGAGAGCGGAGCGCAGGCCAAGGAGCTGTGGCGGATCCGCGAAGCCATCGTCGAGGCGCAGCTTTATTCGGGCTCGATCAAGCACGATGTCGCGGTTCCGGTCAGCCGGGTCGCCGAGTTCATCACCCGCGCCAGCGCGGGAGTCAGCGATCGACTGCCAGGCATCCGGCCGATCGCCTTTGGCCATGTCGGCGACGGCAACATTCACTTCAACCTGACCCAGCCCGAGGGCATGGACAAGGCGGCTTATCTTGCGCGCTGGCAGGAATTCAACGACATCGTCCATGCTGTCGTGCGCGATCTGTCAGGGTCGATCAGCGCCGAGCACGGCGTCGGCATCATGAAACGCGACGAGATTACCCACTACAAGCCGGCAGTCGAGATCGAACTGATGCGCCGGGTCAAACACGCCTTCGACCCCGCCAACATCATGAACCCCGGCAAGCTCGTCAGCTTTTAGGTTCCGCCGTGCCTCTCGTGGTGTGAACCAGACAGATGGTTCCATTGCGCATCCCTTCGTCGCCCCCGCGAAAGTGTTTATCTCACAAGATTGGCGTGACGGTCCGCGGTTGTGGCAAGCTGTCGCGATGCTGCAGCAGCGGGTGCGGATGCGAGAGCTGCGCCGCAGCTTGGCGCTGCCGCTCGATGACATCGTCGAGGCGATGCGGCGCTGCATCAACCCCGAGCTGTCGCGCAGCGCGGTTCACCGCTGTCTGCAGCGGCACGGCGTCTCCGCCCGCCTCACCCCGCAGAAAGTCCCGGCCGCCGCCTTTCACACCGAGGCGCCGGCGGGGTTTATCCATCTCGATGTCAAATCCCTGCCGCCGCTCGACCGCCGGCGCAGCTACGCCGGAGCCTGCCCCGGCGCTAAGCCGGGGTCGCGATCGACCGCGCCACCCGCTTCGTCTCCCTCGAAATCCTGACCGATCGCCGGGCTGACACCGCGGCCGGGTTTATCGAGCGCTTTCTCGCCAGCTTCCCGCTTGCTGTTCATACCGTGCTGACCGACAACGGCTCCGAATTTACCGATCGCTTCGCCGTCGACAAAGAGACCAAACCGCACGACAAACCCTCCGGCGAGCATGCCTTCGATCGCATCTGCACCCAGCGTCGGATTACTCACCGACTGATCCGCCCGTTTCGCCCGCAAACCAACGACATGGTCGAGCGCTTCAACCGCCGCCTCGGCGAGCATCTCGACCGCCGACCGCAACTGCGTGCCCATCGCCGCTTTCGCGACCATGCCGAATGCGACGCCTGTCTCCACACCTTTGTGGCCGATTACAATCTCACCCGCTTGCGGTGCCTCGGCTACCAGGCACCGGCCGAACTCCTCGCTAAACTCGCGCTACCCAACACGAAAGCGGGGGTCCAGGGCGGCAAACAGGGTTTTGGTTGCTCTGGGTTCCCGCTTTCGCGCCGCCTTCGAGGGAATGACGCATGAATGGATCGAGTATTAGCTGTAAAATTCTTACCGCTAGAACCGAAAAATGACAATACTATTACTACCGTTTTCATTCCCAGCTCCCCTCAATAGAGAAGTTTAAGGCAGTTGATCTCGATAAAAGTGCAGCGAGTGCTTTTCCGTATTCACTGTTATGCCGGTTAGGCCGCGATTTTCGCCAGCCGCGCGGCGCGGCGGCGCGTTGCGGCCCAAGCGAGGCGGGCGGCGGCGCGGGCGAGGCGGCCGTTGGGGGTGAGGCCGACTGTTTTGAAGACCATCGCGACGCCGCGCTCGACATGGTGGGCGCGGACGATGGCGAGGGCGCGGCGGGCGTAGGCGCGGCTGCATTCCCGGCGATCGTAACGGCGCGCGGTCTCGTTGGCGGCGTAGTAGGCGTAGGCGAGTTCGTCGTCCTCGGATTCGGCGATCCGTCCGAGTGCGATGCGCACTCGGCGCCACAAACCGATCCGCTCGTGTTCGAGACAGCGGGTCAGCTGCCGGGAAAACAGCTTGTAATGGCGGATCTCGTCGGCCGCGATGTTGCGGCAGATCTCCTTCAACACCGGTTCCTCGACGGCGTCGCGCAAGGCCGAGTAGTAGGAGCTGGTCCCGGTCTCGACGATGCAGCGCGCGATCATCTCCCCGGAGCGCGAGCCGCGGCGCGAGGTGGTGCTGTCGAAATCGACGTGGTAGCCGGCCTGGAAGCGGTCGAAGGCGGCGGCGAAATCGAATGCGGGATCCGCGAGTTCAGCCCATCGCCCGAGCGCCTGGCCGTGCTGGATCTCGTCCTCGCCCCAGCGCATCGCGCTCGCCTGGAAGCCCGGATCGTCGGCAAAGACGCGGCGCAAATGACCCGCATAAGCACCGCCATTCAATTCGACCAGGCTCGCCGCCTTGATGATCGGGACGATCTGCGGATCGAACTTGCTGCGATCGAACCGGTCCCAGCGAATATCGTCGAGCGTCCATGAGCCCATGCCGCTCCCTCCGGCATCTGCAACGCGCCTTATACACACGCACGATCGAAATAACCCGACCCGATGTCCGCCGAGTGATTGGCGGTCCGCGCTTCACTGACCCCCTCTGCGTCCATTCCGGTCCCCCCATATCCGGAAAACGCGCCAAATACGACATCTTGGGGTCGCTATCCAACTCAAATACCTATGTTGAGTTTTGTGACTCAGTAAGACTAGCTAGAGCGAGCCCATCCCAGATTGACACCATTCATGCTTTCCGCCAGTGCCCGACCTCCTTTGCTGCCAGAATTATCGGACAATGTTCCAACGGAAACTGGCAATTTTGACATTGGTTCTGACCCTGGTGTTCAGCGCGGCCCCCACCTTTCTGAAAGCAGACGACACCGACGCTTGCAAGCAATGGCAAGTCTTGCTTCAACGTTCGTGCCCTAACAACCATGTTGACTGGACATGTGACATGTGCTGGACACAACTCACGGGTGCGTTTGAGGATACTCTCGGGGCCTCCGACCGACGGAAGATTTCACGCGTCCGCGACTTTCGGGGCTGCGAGCGAGAGAAATTTGGCCTCTCATGCGAGATGGGTGCATCCCTGAGGGCATACCCGCAAGTAGGGCTTTTGCGACGTTTCGCCGCGTTCGGCTGTCGAGCCGTTAAATGTGAAGACTTCGCGCTTTGCACTCGCTTCCCGGATCATGCGCCGTGACTTGATCGCTTTGCCGGAGTTGCCCATAAACTTCAGGCTCTGTCCATTACGCACCCCCAAGTGCTGTCGCAAGCTGGCAGCGCTCGATTTCGTTGGATGCCGACCCGTAGGCCAGGCGCAGGGCCTCCGCTATGTCTGGCGCGGGACACAGGCGATAGCGCCGGCAGCCGCCGGCGTCGGTGAGGGCCTCGACCAGCCGCATCGGGCTGAGCGCCACCCCGTCATCGTCGCAGGCAAGTCCGGTGGGACCGGGCGGTGGGCGCAGGCAAACGCGATGGTCATGAGGCCTCTCTTGATGGTATGAGTAGTAACGGCTTTGAGTGTTCATGGTTCGTCTCGGTTCAAGGTTGCGGCCTGCTTTAGCCTGTCGTGCGGAACGGAAGCCTGGGGCGGCTGCGGGAAGGGTGGTTGATGGCCACGCTCGACGAGATCGTTGCGGCGGCGGCGAAGGTGTTCCGGACCAAGGGCTATCATGCCGCCACGGTGCGCGACATCGCCGACGAGGTCGGCATCCTCAAGGGCAGCCTCTATCATCATTTCGAGAGCAAGGAGGCATTGCTCTATCTCGTCGTCAAAGAGCCGATCGCGCAAATGTATCGGACGATCGCCGCGATCGCCGACGCGGATTTAGCGCCGACCGAGAAATTGCGCCGGGCGATTTTGGCGCATCTCGAAGCGTTCGATCGCCATTACCCGCATCTTTTTGTTTATCTGCGCGAGCGCGAGTTGGTAAAGCGCCGGTTTCGCGAGATGATCGGCTTTTCGCCGAAAGAGTATGAGGGGTGCTGGCAGCGGATCTTGCGCGATGGGGTCGAGAATGGGGAATTTCGCGCCGAGCTCGATATCCAGGTGACGTCGTATGGGCTGCTGGGGATGCTGAACTGGGCGTACAAATGGTACGACCCGCAGGGTCGCCTGAGCGTTCGAGAGGTCGCCGAACAATTCACGTCCTTGGCGCTCGCCGGTCTCGCCGCCGCCAAACCACGCCGCGCGCCGGCCGGCAGTCGCCCGACGCTCGACCGTGTTGAGGCGAGCGCCCGCCGCCGCGCTGCTCGGCTTTGACAAATCCCGATCGGGAGGATAGGTTTTTCACTACCAAACGCTTGGTTGGTAACATGGCACTTGGTTGGTTGCTCTCTGGTGTCCGATAGGAGACGGATCATGCGCAACGCGTACAACGTCATCGATGCCGACGGTCATATCCTCGAGCCGCTCGATCTGTGGGACAAATATATCGACCCGAAATTTCGCGACCGGGCGCCGAAGATCGTCAAGGGCGAGAACGGCAAGGAGCGGCTCGTCATCGAGGAACACACCGTCGGCAATGCCCAGCTCGGCATCGGCCGGATCGGCGCGGTCGGCGCCCGCCAAGGCGTGGTCGCGGCCGACACGATGGACTACAAGGACGGCAAGCCGGGCGGGTTCGACCCGCATAAGCGCATCCCCGACATGGATGCCGACGGCATCGACGCGGCTTTCCTCTATCCGAGTCTCGGGTTGTTCTCGGGCGCGATCCATGACCCCGAGCTCGCGGCCGCGGTGTGCCGCGCCTATAACCGCTGGCTCGCCGATTACTGCAAGCCCTATCCTGACCGGCTGTTCGGGGTCGCGATGCTGCCATTGCAATCGGTCGATCTGGCGGTCGACGAGATGAAGTTTGCCAAGAAGGAGCTGGGTTTCCGCGGCGGCTTTATCCGCCCCAACCCGTACAGCGACAAGATGATCCACGATGCGCGTTACGAGCCGTTCTGGCAGGCTGCCGAGGATCTCGATTTCGCGATCGGCTTTCACGAAGGCGCGTCGAGCGGCATGCCAACGGTCGGCGTCGACCGCTTCGAGGGCCGCGGCGCCCGCCACATCATCAGCCATACGATGGAGATGATGCTGGCCTGCATGAGCGTGATCTGGGGCGGCGTGTGCGAACGCCATCCGAAAATTCGCATCGCCTTTCTCGAATTGGGCGGCGGCTGGATCGCGCCCTGGCTCGACCGCATGGACCGGCATTTCGACGATCAGGGCTTTAACGATTTCGGGCTGACGACGCGGCCGAGCGAATTGTTCCAGCGCAATTGCTGGATCTCGTTCGAACCGGTCGAGGGCAGCATCAAGGCGCTGGCCGATTACATCGGGCCGCACAAGATTTTGTGGGCGACCGACTATCCGCACCCGGACGGCTTCTTCCCCGGCGCCCCGAAAATGATCATGGATCGCATGGAAGGCCTCTCGCCCGAGACCAAGCACCAGGTCATGGCGGGCGGCGCCATGGGCTTGTACGGGCTGAACTGAGGCGCACGGGGCGGCGTCGCGCATATCGCGGCGCCGCCCCGGTCGTCTTCCGTGGCGGCAATTTGTCGGGAGGAAGAAATGTCGGTCAGACTGGTGGTTACGATCACCGCCGCGCCCGGCAAAGGCGGGGAACTGGCGCAAGCCTATAGGGGACGCTGTTTGGAGGTCATGAAGGAACCGGGCTGCGAGCAGTTCGAGGTGTTTCAGAGCGTCGTCAACTCCGACAAGCTCGCATTGCTCGAACGCTGGACCGACCAGGCGGCGCTCGACGTTCACGCCAAGGCCAGCGCCACGCGGCCGCCGTTGCCCTCGGGGCTGCGCGCCGGCAATGGCGAGCGCGAGGATTACGAGTACAAGCGCACCCGCTGAGGCGCGCGGGGCATCGTCAGCGGGAGGGCGTCATGGGTTGGCTCGACGGGCAGGTAGCGCTGGTCACCGGCGGCGGCTCGGGCATCGGCCGCGCCGTCGTCGAACGCTATGTCGAGGAGGGCGCGCGGGTCGCGGTCATGGACCGCGTCTCCGGCCGCGGCGAGGAGCTGCGGGCGCGGCTCGGCGATCAGGTGACCGCGATCAGCGGTGACGTAAGCCGGCTCGACGACAACAAGCGGGCGGTTGCGGAAACCGTCGCCGCGTTCGGCCGGCTCGACATCTTCGTCGGCAATGCCGGCGTGCTCGACGGCTTCATCGCGCTTGCCGACATGGCGGAGGACAAGCTCGCCGCAGCCTGCGACGAATTGTTCGCGATCAATGTCAGGGGCTGTATTTTGGGCGCGAAGGCAGCGATCGGCGAGCTCAACAAAAGCTCCGGCTGCATGATTTTCACCGCGTCGGGGGCGGGGTTTACCTCGGCCGGCGGCGGCGTGATCTATACGGCGTCAAAGCATGCGGTGGTCGGGATCATCCGCCAATTGGCGGTCGAATTGGGGCCGAAGATCCGGGTCAATGGCGTGGCCCCCGGCGGCACGATCACCGATCTGCGCAGTGTGTCGGCATTGTCCTTGGAAGATCGCTCGCAATTCGCCATTCCCGGCGCGGCGGAGCGGATCGCCGCGGGCAACCCATTGCAACTGGCGCTCGACCCGGCCGATCTCGCCGGCGCTTTTGTGTTTCTGGCGTCGCGGGCCAACGCCCGCGGCATTACCGGATCGGTCGTCTCGGTCGACGCCGGATCGACCTTGCGGATGATGCGGCGGGGTTGAGGCAAGAAAGACGTGGATGCCCACGGATCAAGTCCGTGGGCTGAAGGCCCACGGGTCAAGCCCGGCCACGGGGCGTAGGGAGGCGAAACCGCCAGCGAAGCGCCGAGCTCGGCGAGAGCCGATCAGGAGACAGGGATGGTGAGGGATCTGAACGGGTTGGTGGACAGCGACAACGGCCTCGTCAGCCGCCGCATTTTTATCGAGCCGGATATCTACGAGCAGGAATTGGAGCGGGTCTTCGCCCGCAGCTGGCTCTTTCTGTGCCATGACAGCCAAATCCCGCGGCCGGGGGACTTCTTCACCACTTACATGGGCGAAGACCCGGTTCTGGTGATACGCGACGACAGCGGCCGGGTGCATGCTTTCCTGAACGTCTGCCGCCATCGCGGCAACCGCCTCTGCCGCGCCGATACCGGCAACGCCGCCAGCCTCACCTGCGCCTATCACGGCTGGACCTATCGGAATGACGGGCGGCTGGTCGGGGTGCCACATTTGAAGGAAGCCTACCATAACGAGTTCGACCGCGACCGCTGGGGCCTCGTGCCGGTGGCGCAGCTCGACAATTACAAAGGGCTGTGGTTCGCCACCTTCGACGCCGAAGCGCCGCCGCTGCACGACTATCTTGGCGAGATGCGGTGGTATCTCGACATGTTCTTCGATCGCCGCGAGGGCGGTATCGAGATTATTGGCGGCCTGCACAAATGGATCATGCCGTGCAACTGGAAGTTCCCGGCCGAGAACTTTGCCGGTGACGGCTACCATGTGCACTGGAGCCACCTGTCGGCGGTGCAGACCGGCTCGGGCGGGGATTTCCGCACCCGGCCGGACAATGCCGGACGGGCCTTGTCGCCGGGTAACGGCCATAGTGCGATGATGACCGGCCCGGACATGCCGGCGGACATGCCGCATCCGGCCGTGCTCGCCTACGAGGCGCAGATCCGTCCGGAGTTGCAGCAGCGACTGGGGCCGCGCATCGACCGCGGCAACCCGGTCGCCGCCACGGTGTTTCCGAACCTGTCGATCCTGCGGCCGACCTCGCGCACCTTGCGCGTTTGGCACCCGCGTGGTCCCGACAAGACCGAATGCTGGGCCTTTGTCTATACGGACAAGGCGGCGCCGCCCGAGGTCAAAGAGGCGATCCGTCTCGCCGGGGCCCGGGTGTTCGGACCTGGCGGCACGTTCGAGCAGGACGACATGGACAATTGGCAAGGCTGCACCCAGACCGGCCGGGGCGTCGTCGCGCGGCGCCATGCGCTGAACTACGCCATGGGGCTGGGGCATGAGCGGTTTGAGCCGGATTTTGGAGCCGTCGCCAGCGACTATCGCTACAGCGAAAGCAACCACCGCGGATTCTACCGCCGCTGGGCGCAGCTGATGGCGGCCGACAGCTG
This sequence comes from uncultured Alphaproteobacteria bacterium, assembly GCA_963785565.1. Lineage (GTDB taxonomy): Bacteria > Pseudomonadota > Alphaproteobacteria > ATCC43930 > CGMCC-115725 > AP-15. The sequence goes on from CAWAVV010000050.1 coordinate 36,628, forward strand.
GGCCGAAGTCACCCAACCTGCGTGAGGAGACTTTTATGGCGACTGATATTGCCGGTCTGGTCGACGCCGATCGCGGTCTGGTCGGCCGCCGCATCTTCATCGAGCCCGAAATCTACGAAGAGGAGCAGCGGCGGATCTTTGCTCGCTGCTGGCTCTTTCTGTGCCACGAAAGCCAGATCGCGCGGCCCGGCGATTTTTTCACGACCTATATGGGCGAAGATCCGGTCCTGGTGGTGCGCGACAGCAGCGGCCAGGTTCACGCATTCCTGAATGTCTGCCGCCATCGCGGCAACCGGTTGTGCCGCGCCGATACCGGTAATGCCGCCAGTTTTACCTGCGCCTATCATGGCTGGACCTACCGCAATGACGGGCGGCTCACCGGCGTGCCGTGGCTCAAGGAAGCCTATTACGGCGAATTGGAGCGGGAGCGCTGGGGCCTCGAGCCGGTAGCACAGCTCGACGACTACAAGGGCCTACTGTTCGCCACCTTCGACCCCGAGGCGCCGCCCTTGCGCGAGTATCTCGGCGAGATGACCTGGTATTTGGATGCGTTCTTCGACCGCCGCGAAGGCGGCGTCGAGGTCATCGGCGGCATGCACAAATGGGTCATGCCGTGCAACTGGAAATTCCCCGCCGAAAACTTTGGCGGCGATGCCTACCACGTGCAGTGGAGCCATCTCTCGGCCGTTAAGACCAATTTCAGCGCGGGTGCGGCGACCAAACCGGAGACCGAGGGAAGCCTGGTGTCTCCCGGCAACGGCCACGTCCTGATTTGCTTCGGCCCCAACGATGTGGCTGACCCTCCGACGCCCGAGATTCTGGAATACGAGAGGCAGATCCGCCCGGAGGTCGAAAAGCGTCTCGGACCCCGTTCGGGTCGCATCAATCCGATCGTCGGCACTGCCTTTCCCAATTTTTCGATGCTGCGCGCCACCTCGCGCACCTTCCGCGTCTGGCACCCGCGCGGTCCCGACAGGACCGAGGTATGGTCGTGGGTCTACACCGACAAGGCGGCCCCGCCGCACGTCAAGGAAGCGATACGGGTGGCCGGGGTGCGCGGCTTCAGCCCGTCCGGCACCTTTGAGCAGGACGACATGGACAATTGGCAGGAATGCACCCGCACCTGCCGCGGCGTCGTATCGCGGCGCATGGTGACGAACACGCAGATGGGTTTGGGGCACGAGCGGTTCCGCGAGGACCTCAACGCCTGGGCCAGCGATTTCCGGATGAGCGAGAGCAACCATCGCCAGTTTTATGGGCGCTGGGCGCAGCTGATGCAGGCGGACAATTGGGCCGAGGTGCCGCGCGGCAACGGATGGGCGGGGAACGGGCATGCCGGGCATGAATGAAGACGTCACCCGCGAGGTCGAGCAGTTCCTCTATCGCGAGGCGCGGCTCTTAGACGAGCGGCGCTTTCACGAGTGGCTGGAGCTGTTGACAGACGATATCCACTATTGGATGGGCTCGCGAAGCAACCGCTATCCCAAGACGAGCAAAGCGATCGCGATCCTCGATCCCGAGCGCTACGTCGAGGACGATCTGACCAAGGCGGACGAGCTGGCCATCCTCGACGAAAACAAGCAGACGCTCGGCGGGCGAATCGCGCGCCTGGATACCGGCATGGCCTGGGCCGAGGACCCGCCGTCGCGCACGCGCCATCTGATCACCAATATCGAGGTGGAACAGGGCGATGCGGCAGCGGAGGTCAAGGTCTATTCGAATTTCATGGTCTATCGGAGCCGAGCCGAGACCGAGCAGGATTTCTATGTCGGCGCCAGGCGGGATGTTCTGCGGCGGGTCGCCGGCGCCTGGAAGATCGCGGGCCGCAAGATCACTCTCGACCAGAACGTGCTGCTCGCCAAGAACGTCAGCATCTTCTTCTGACCGAAATCCTGGCGCGGGCGCTCCGGCAGCGGCGACGCGGGGCAGCCGCTATCCGCGGGGAGCAAAGCGATCGCGATCCCCGATCCGACCCGCTATGCATCGAGGCGATCGCAGCGGCGAATTAACGAAATTTTAACCGGCTTCTGTTGCTATCGACTTAAAAGCAGACAATAACTTTACGTAGCGTCAGCATGGATTTCGGGCCATTGCCCTATCAGGGTAAGGCGACCAACAGTCGCCGTGAATTACGGTTCTTCCGATGTCATAGGCTGCGAGCACCTTGACCAACGATTACACGCAAGCCGCGCGACAGCGCACAGGCTTGCCGTCCAGATTTAAGGAGCGGCGATGCGACCATGGATGATCGTCTTGTCGAGCGCGACTACCGCGATCGCCGCCGCGGCCGCGATGGCCTGGCCTGCGGTGTCGCTGACGCCTCCCGCCGCCATCGCGCCGGCCTTGATTCCGCTGGTGCCGACGCTGGTGGTGACGGCGCTCGCCGTCTATGCGCTCTGCGCGATTGTACTTGCAGCCGGCAATCTGGTTGTCCTCGGCCTCTGGCTGCGCCGCCATCTGGCTCCCAGTCCGGCGCGTCGAGGCCCGGCTCGCCCCGACTGGGCGGTCTTCGCCGAGAGCGGGCTGCGGCGGCTGGCCCCGCCTTCGGCTAACCCCCAGCCGCGCTCGGCAAGCCCGGATGACATGGTCGTACTGCAAGGCCGGTTTCATCCGGCGGAAGCACGAAAGGAAGTGGCGCGGCTTTACTATATCTGGGCAGCGCGCACGCATTTCTTTAGCGCATTGCTCGCACTCGCTTGCGCGGTGGCGTTGGGAGCAGCGCAACAACACGGGCTGTTGCCGATTGTCACCGGACTTATCCCAACCGTTCCCGCCGGATTGATTCTGGTCGGGCTGATTCTGCTCGCAGCCCTCGCCCGCCTCGCCGTCGACGTTACGATCGACCCTTTGATCGAGGCGATCTCCGGGTTTCCGACCGAGTCGATGGACGTCTCGCTCCTCCGCCGCGCAGTCGAGCTGCTCGAAGCTGTCCCAACGCCGCGCCGGGACCGCGATCTTGGTGACCCTGCCTCGATCTCGCAGATTCCCGATCGGTTGGTCAGCGCCCTCGAAGAGGGACATCGCGCGTTGTCCAATGCCATCGAGCGCCTATCGGCGACGACCGACGGGCTCGCATCCACCGCCCAATCTTCGATTGAAACGCTCGAAACCACGTTTCGCGCGGCCGAACAACGCCAGCTGCCGGCCATGTCGGCCATGCCGGCAATGGCCGACATGGCGGAGTTATCACAACTCCGGCAAGCCATGGTGGCCCTGACCGCGGCGCTAGAGCGCATCCCGACAGGACCCGCCACCGGCAGAGATATGGGGGCCGGCACCGATCTCGCCACTCAGCGGAGAGAGGCTCAGCCTGATCTCGCCGACCAGCTGAAACAGCTGCTGCAGGAGATCGGGACCGTCCCGTAACAGCCACGCCGCGCTGTTTTGAGACGGCCGCCGGCCGCAGCCGCGCGATCAGCTGTGCTTGAGTTCGGCAAGCAGCTTTTCGGCCTGGGCCTTGTCGGCAAAAGCGGCTCCAGAGCCGAGCAGCTTTTCGAGCATGGCCTGCGCGTCGGCAGAGCGCCCGGATCGATTGAGCGCCACGGCCAAGTGATACGCGATCGCCGGATCGGTGGGGGCCGAGACATTGGCTTCGGTCAAGTAGGTCACCGCTTTGCCGGCGTCGCCTTGGGCCAAGAGAATCCATCCGAGTGTATCGTCGATCTGCGGGGCATTCGGCGCGGCAGCCGCCGCCCGCTCCGCCAGCCCCTGCGCCTTGTTCAGGTCGCCCTTTTGCTGATAGAGCCAAGCGAGGTTGTTCAGCGCGCCAGGATCGACGGGATGCTGGTCGAGGATCTTTGTGTATTGTGATATCGCGGCGTCGTAATTCTTCTTTTCCAGATAGAGCGAGGCCAGAGCCGAGGCGAGGACGTAATTGGTCGGATCGGCGGCGACGCGTCCGCTCAGCAGCGTCTCGGCCTTATCGGCGTCGCCGGCGTTGCTGTACGTTTGGGCCAGGGCGTTGATTAGACCGTCGTTGGCCGGTTTGGCCGCGAGGTCGCTTTTGAGTAGTCCGATTGCCTCCTTGCTGCGTCCCGCCTTATTCAACAGCTCAGCCGAGACCTGATCGTAGATGGTGTTGTCGGGATCCTTCTTCCCGAGATCGCGCGCTTCGGCCAACCCGGCATCGACGCCGCCGATTTCTCCGGCTACCCGGATCAGGTCGGCTTTGACCGTCAAATTCTGCGGGGCGCGGTTGAGCGCCTCACGCAGCACCGACTGGGCGTCGACAAAATCCTTCGCCTTGTTCAGGGCGAAAACATAACGCGACAGGATATCGGTCGAATTCGGGGCGAGTTGGTAGGCCCGTTTGTAGGTGGCTATCGCGCTTTGCAGGTCGCCGGCGCCGATCTGGGCTCGGGCCTGCGCGTCGAGCACCTCGACATTCGACGGGAATTTGGCGGCGAGTTCGCTCGCCGCGGATGTGGCGCCCTTCCAATCCTGGCGCGCCAGGTAAAGGTCGATCAGCTTAACCCCCGGGGCGGGGTCTTGGGGAGCCGCCGCGCCCGCGCGCTTGATCTCGTCAATCGCTTCCGCCCATTTCTTTTCCCCGATCGAGACATCGGCGAGGCCGAGCAGCGCGGCGACGTCGTTCGGCTTTTGCGCCAGTAGGCCGTCATAGACTTTTCTCGCATCGACGGTGCGTCGGGTCTCGAGATACAGCGGCCCGAGCACCGCGCTTACCGCCGCGTTGTTAGGATCGGCTTTCAACCGGCTGGTCAGCACCCCCTCGGCTTTGCTGAAATGCCCGGTGCGGATATACTCGCGAGCCAGCGCTATTGTCAGTGCGTCGGCGGCCGGCCGCGCCGCTATCGCCTTTTCGAGCAGGGCCTCGGCGTCGTCCCAGCGCCCCGCATTCTCGTAGACCTGGCTCGCCATGATAGGGTAGACGTCATTGCTCGGGTCATCCCTGGCATAGAGGTGTGCTTGGGAAACTGCGGCATCGGCCCCATCGAGCTGGGCCGTGACCCGAACGAGGTCAGCCTTTAGGGCGCTGTTTTTGGGATCGCGGCCGATTGCGCTCTCGAGGACGCCGCTCGCCTCGCGGTAATAGCCCGAAGAGGTGAGCAAGGCGAGGTAGCGAGACAGGAGCGGGACCGAATCGGGCGCCAACTCGTATGCCCGCTTATAGCTGGCGACGGCGCCATTGGTGTCGCCTGCCGCGAGCTGGGCCCGCGCCTGCGCGTCCAGCACCTCGACATTGGAAGGGAATTGAGCGCTCAGTGCGCTCGCCACCGACTTGGCGTTTGCCCAATCCTGCCGCAGCTCGTAGGCGCGCACCAAGGTGAGCCCCGGCGCCGGATCGTTGGGGGCGGCGGTGCGGGCGCGGTTGATCAAATCGGTCGCCTCCGGCCATTTTTTGTCGGCGATGGCGATGTTCGCCAAACCGAGGAGCGCGGCCTCGTCATCCGGATTTTTGGCGAGCGCATCGTTGTAGACCTTCTTGGCCTGTTCGGCTTTTCCGGTCGCCAGATAGAGTTGCGCCAGATCGCGTCTGGCCGGCGAGAAATCGGGCTGACTGGTCAGCGCCGCCTGGAACGCGGCCTCGGCCGCCGGATAATCATGCTGCCCGGCTTTGACCATGCCCGTCAGGGTCTGGTAGAGCGCGCTCTTGGGATCGCGCTTGAGCAAGGTTGCGGCGGTTTGGGCGGCCTTGTCGACCTGCCCGGCGCGCAGTTGGGTCAACACCAGGGTCGGACCCGCGACCGCCGCGCCGGACTGGGTGTCGAACACCCGCTCGAGTTCGGCCAATCCCTGTTTGCCCTGACCGGCGCCGATCTCCGAAATCGCAACCCGGGTCTTGATCGCCGAGTTCCCCGGATCGAGAGCCGACGCCTTTTCGAACTGCTGAAGCGCCAGTTCGGGCTTGCCGCTCGCCATATAGGTATTGCCGAGTAACGTCAGCAGCTGGGGATCCTGGGGCGATTGGTTGACAAACGGCGTAAGATATCCGACCGCCCGTGTCGGAGCGCCCTGCCGCAGAGCGGCAATGGCCGCGAGGCGCGCTGCCCTGGCGTCCCGGGGAAATTGGGTGAGGTATAGCTCGAGCACGTCTTCCGCCTGGGCAAATTGTCCGAGAGCAAGCTTTGTTGCTCCCTGCAGGTAGTAACCGGTCGGGAATTTCGAAAAAAACGGCGAAAGACGGTCGAACAAATGATCGGCCGCCGCATATTTTTGCTGTTTTGCGAGCTCGAACGCGCGCTGGTAATTCGCCATAAAGTTGTTGGGATTGTCTTTGAGGAGCGGATTGAGATCCGCGTCCGCAGCCGTGTAATTACCTTCGGCGATGTTGAGGCTGGCGCGGCTCAGAAGCGCCGCGCCATTCTTGGGGTCGATCTTGAGGGCCGCGTCGAATTGGCTCATCGCCGCCTTGGCGTCGCCATGAGCTCGCGCCAATTCTCCCTTGACCAGGAGCGCCTCGACCGAGCGCGGATCGACGGCGAGCGCCTGGTCGAGCAGCTTGCTCGCTCCGGCCGGGTTGGTCGCCGCCAGTGTTCGCGCCAAGGCGATCTTCGGCGGCAGCGCGCTGGGATCGAGGCGGACCGCATCGGTCAGCATCGCCTCGGCTTTGACACGATCATGGAGGCCTGCCGCCGCGATGCCGAGCGCCAAACGCACTTTGCTTTCGAGCGCCGGGGCGCGATTGCCCGGTTTGACCAGCTCGGCCAGGTCGGCGAATTTGCCTTGCCGCACCATCGAATCGAGCAACACTGGCAAATAGTCTGCTTCCTTGCCATTCCGGTCGCGTGCGGCGCGCGCCTCGCGCTCGGCGGAGATGGGATCGCCGAGCTGCAGGTAGACCCGCGCGAGTTGGCTGCGCAGCAACGGATCCTGCGGCGATTCCTGGATCGCGTTGCGCAACTCGATCTCGGCCGCCTTGGGATTCCCGGTGGCAACAAGATGATCGGCATTTTTGGGCGAGGCCGGCGACTCGGCCGCACCGGAAGCGGGGCCTGCGAGGGTAAGCACGGCGGCGGCAAATGCGGCGCAGTGCCATAAGAGACGGCGTCGAGCCTGGGGCATCGGATTTCCTTTCACCCGCTTGCGGCCGTCAGGCATCGAGGCCGAGCTGGTGCTGCTGCATCAAATCGTAGAGCGTCGGTCGGCTTATGCCGAGTAGCTTGGCCGCCTTCGACAGATTGGAGCCGGCCTGGGCCATGGCCAACTGGATCACCTCGCGCTCGGCCCGGCTCCGCGCCGAGCGGATGTCGAGCGACTTCATCTCGTCCTCGCTGGTCGACAAGTCGAGGTCCGCGGCTGAGACCAACGCGCCGTCGGTCATCACAACGGCGCGCTTTACGCGATTTTCAAGTTCGCGCACATTGCCGGGCCAGGGATGGTCCTTGATCGCGGCGAGCGCCGAAGAACTGATGCCGCGGGTCACATGTCCATATTCGGCGGCAAAGCGGCGCAGGAATAAGCTGGCCAGGACCACCGCATCGGCTGGCCGTTCGCGCAGCGGCGGAACCTTCACCGCGACCTCGTTGAGCCGATAGAACAAATCTTCGCGGAAGCTGCCTTCGACCAGCATTCGATCGAGGTCCTGGTTCGTCGCGCACACGATCCGCACATCCACCTGAACGGGCTTGCGGCCGCCGATGCGCTCGACGACCTGATCCTGCAGAAAGCGCAGCAGCTTTACCTGCATGGGCAGCGGCAAATCGCCGATCTCGTCGAGGAAAAGCGTGCCGCGATGCGCGCTCTCGATCCGGCCAATGTTTTGCCTAACCGCACCGGTAAAGGCGCCTTTTTCATGGCCGAACAGCTCGCTTTCGAGCAATGTCTCGGGAATGGCCGCGCAATTGATCGGGACGAACGGCGCTTGTGCGCGCCGGCTCAGCTTATGAAGTGCGTGGGCGAGCAACTCTTTCCCGGTGCCGCTTTCACCCAGGATCAAGACAGCTACGTCGGTCGGCGCAAGCTTTTCGATGTTGCGCAGCACCTGCAGCATTTCGGGACTGTTGGCAATGATGCCATCGATCGGCGATGCTATCGCGGCTTCATTGAGCCTGCGGTTTTCAGCCTCGAGCTCGAACATCTGCTCGGCACGGCCGACGATCATTCGCAACACATCGATGTCGATCGGTTTCTGATAGAAATCGTAAGCGCCGAGCGCAATCGCGCGCAGCGCGTGCTCGCGGGTCTCGTTGCCGGTGGCGATGATGACCTTGGTCGCCGGAGCGATTTCTCGAATTTCCATCAATGTCGCCAAGCCCTCCGAGGCGCCGTCCGGATCCGGGGGAAGCCCGAGATCGAGGATGGCTACCGGAACCGGGGCCGCCCCAATGATCTCGATCGCTTCGTGGCGGCTAGCGGCCGGGTACACCTTGTGGTCGGAAAAAGCCCAGCGAAGCTGGCGCAACAGCCCGCTGTCGTCATCGACGATAAGCAGCGATTTCGTGGTGGGCGGCATGGCCTCAGGCCGCGGCAGAGGGGGTCGCCGTCTCGTGGTCGAGGACCACGGGCAAGGCAATGCGCATGGTCGTGCCCGTTCCCGGCTTGGAAATCACTTCGATGTCGCCCCCGGCCATGCGGATCAGCTCGCGAGTTTGAAAGGCGCCGATGCCGTAGCCGCCCGATTTTGTCGAACGGAACGGCAGGAATAGCTCATCGCGGATGAAGGTTTCGTTCATACCGGCGCCACGGTCGACGACGGCGATGGTGAATTGGCTGCCCAGGCGGCGCGTCGAGATAATGACTGGACCGTCCGGCGGTGAGGCGTCGAGGGCGTTTTGGACCAGATGGCCAAGCGCCGAGCGCAGCCGTTCGGGATCGATCGCCACCACTGTGTCCGGGTCCGGATCATCACCGCTGGTCTCGACGATGACCGACCCGGAAGCGAACTCGCCTGCGACCGCGGCCACGATGGCCTCGGGGTTGGCGAGCGGGGTCGGCCGCGCAGCGGCATTGGCCTTGAGCTGGCTGAGCAGCTTGTTCATGCGCGCCACCGAATCCTCGACCGTCTGGAGCATGTCGCGCTGGAAGTCGGGATCGTCAATGTAGCGGCGGGCATTAGACACGATCAGACCGAGCTGGCTTGCGAGATTCTTGATGTCGTGCACGACGAAGGCGAACCGCTTGCTGTATTCGGTCAACAGCTCGGCGTCGCGCAAACCTTTCGTCGAGCGTTCCTCGGCGAGATAGCTGGCGGCTTGGCGGCCGGCCGCGCGCAGCAGATCGAACGCCTCCCAATCGAGCCCCACCGGGTGGGTCGCACGATCGAGCACGACAAAGCCGACAATTTCGTGGCGATGCGCCAACGGGACGGCCAGCCAGGCCCGAGGCGAGGCGAACAGCCAAGCCTCGCCTGCCGCGTCTGGCGAATGTTCCTGAATCCAACCGCCGTTGCGAAAGCCTGCGACGAACGGATCGTCGGCCGCCACCTTCGCCCCTTGGTCGGCGCGAAGCTTCCATGTCGCGGTCGGGCTGTAACCGGTCCCCGGCCCCAACGACCACAGCATCCCGCTCGGGCTGTCGACGAATTCGGCGAGTGCGCGAATGATCCTGACTTGCAGC
>CAWAVV010000051.1:0-21271 GCA_963785565.1 uncultured Alphaproteobacteria bacterium
TTCTCATTGAAGAGCTGCGGTCTTAACGGCCACAGCAGTGGCGTTGTGCCTTATCTATATTTCATTGGAGGGCTAAATAGCTCGCGAATGCCACGACCATCAGGACAACAAAAATCGGTACGACAACGGGTGGAACAAACCAAGATGTCATGGCTGTTGCCTTTTTGCTAAGAAATCTTCCGTGGTTCCAACTGGGCAGTCTTACGGCGCTTCACTGCCCTCCAGAGCCCGGCCAAGCGCTTCGCCTTTGAGAGCTGCGCTGGCGTCAAATAAGAGGCCACACGTTCGTACCCGGACCGTGCCTGATGGCGGTGGATGCCGCGCGAGCTTGTCGTCGCCAGCAGAAACCAGGCACAAGCGTTGACGTAGTTTCCCGATGCGTTGGGGCCGTCGGCATAGAGTTCGGCGAGCCGGCTTTGTGCGCGCGGCAGGCCCTGTTCGGCAGCCGCCAGCAGCCACTTGATCGCCTCCGCCCGGTTGCCCTCGATGGCATACCCATTGTCGTCCAAGCGGCTGTCATAGAGGACCCCCAGATTGAATTGTGCGGCAGCCTCGCCGCTTTCGGCAGCAAGCCGGAGGTGCCTCATCGTGCTGGTTTCCATCGCACCCTCCTAGCCGTCCGGCGAAATCCCATTGTTGCCAAGCCGATGAGCGCCACCGCTGTTCCGTGCTTAAAGACGAATGGCGGCGCTCATCGCAGCAAAGCAGCATCGATCTCAGTATCCCGCTTCGGCCATGCCCCCGTTCGTCAACGGCGATGACGTTTTGTCGGTCCTCTCGGCGACCATCACCTCCGTGGTGATCAGCAGCGAGGCAACCGACGCAGCGCCCTGCAAGGCCAACCGCACGACCTTGGTCGGGTCGATGATCCCGGCCTTGATCATGTCGGTGAACTGGCCAGTTTGGGCATCGAATCCGTAATTGGCGTCTCCCTTTTCCAGAAGCTTGCCGGCGACGACCGAGCCCTCTTCACCGGCATTCACGACGATCTGGCGAGCCGGCGCTTGTAGCGCGCGGCGTACGATGTCGATGCCAGCCTTCTGGTCGTCATTTTCCGGGTTCAGCTTGGTGAGGACCTTGATGCTGTAGAGGAGGGCGACGCCGCCGCCGGCAACGACGCCTTCCTCGACCGCAGCGCGGGTCGCATGCATCGCGTCTTCGACACGGTCCCGGCGCTCTTTCACCTCGGTCTCGGTGGAGCCGCCGACGCGAATGATCGCGACGCCGCCGGCCAGCTTCGCCAGCCGCTCTTGCAGCTTCTCCTTGTCGTAATCCGAGGTCGCTTCTCCGATCTGGGCGCGCAGCTGCGCGAGGCGGCCCTGGATCTCCTCCTTCTTGCCGGCGCCGTCGATGATCGTCGTGTTTTCCTTGTCGATGCGCACCTTTTTGGCGTGGCCGAGCATCTCGAGCGTGACGCTTTCGAACTTGATGCCGAGATCATCGCTGATCACCTGACCGCCGGTCAGGACGGCGATGTCTTCGAGCATCGCCTTGCGCCGGTCGCCGAAGCCTGGCGCCTTGACTGCGGCCACCTTGAGACCGCCGCGCAATTTGTTGACGACGAGCGTGGCGAGCGCTTCGCCCTCTATGTCTTCCGCCACGATCAACAGCGGCTTGCCGCTCTGCACCACGGCTTCGAGCAACGGAAGCATCGCCTGCAATCCGGGCAGCTTCTTTTCATAGAGGAGGATGTACGGGTCATCGAGTTCGGCGAACATCTTCTCGGCATTGGTCACGAAGTAGGCTGAAAGATAGCCGCGGTCGAACTGCATGCCCTCGACGACTTCAAGCTCGGTCTCGAGAGACTTTGCCTCTTCGATCGTGATTACACCCTCTTTGCCGACCTTGCGCATCGCCTCGGCGATCATCTCGCCGATCTCGTTGTCGCCATTGGCTGAGATCGTGCCGATCTGCGTGATTTCGGCATCGGTCGAGACCTTCTTCGAGCGGTTCTTTAAATCGGCGACCACGGCTTCGACCGCGAGATCGACGCCGCGCTTCAGATCCATCGGGTTCATGCCTGCGGCCACCGCCTTGACCCCCTCGCGCACGATCGCCTGCGCTAGGACGGTTGCCGTCGTCGTGCCGTCGCCGGCCTGGTCGCTGGTCTTCGAGGCGACCTCCTTGACCATCTGCGCACCCATGTTCTCGAACTTGTCGGAAAGTTCGATCTCCTTCGCGACCGTCACCCCGTCCTTGGTGATGCGGGGTGCGCCCCATGACTTATCGAGCACCACGTTGCGCCCCTTGGGACCGAGCGTCACTTTGACCGTATCGGCAAGAAGATCGATGCCGCGTTGCATCCGATCGCGCGCATCCGAATGAAATCTTATGTCTTTCGCTGTCATGATGGCCTCCTCAAGCGGCCTTCAGCGACGCGGTCTTCTCGACCACGCCCAAGAGGTCCAATTCTTTGATGATGATGAGCTCTTCGCCGTCGAGCTTGATCTCGGTGCCGGACCACTTGCCGAACAGCACCCGGTCGCCGACTTCGACATCCAATGGATAAATCTTGCCGTCCTCCGACCGGGCGCCGGGGCCGGCCGCGACAACCTCGCCCTCGACGGGCTTCTCCTGTGCCGTGTCGGGAATAAAGATGCCGCCTACCGTTTTCTCTTCCGCGGCGACGCGCCGGATCACGACGAGATCCTGAAGCGGACGCAATGTCATCGAGACTCTCCCCGCAGCAATATGCGCGTCCGACGACGATCGTCGAGCCGCAAGTTCTGGAGCAATTGAAGGCGTTTGAGACGACAACGATTTGTCGTCGGCATTTTACATGGGCCTAAAATTATTATTTACAATGGACGCGGAATATTTAGAAGGTTCCAGGTGATCGCCGATTTATTGTTGATACAACGTTATCAGACCTTTAGATAAATTCGTTGCATGGGCGTGTCGCCGGGTTTGACCACCCCGCACCACAAGACTCTGAGGCTACTGCGGGTTCGCCGGAATCGGGATCGGTGGACGGGGTCATCAGCGCGCAGGCACGTCTTCGGTGCGTATTGGACGTGCCTCTAATTTGGCTGCGGTCAATAAATCTTGCTTTCAACATCCCGACATGGCAAAACTTAGCGGAAAACAATGTGCTGAAGCGATCATTGAATTCGGTGTTCGCCGATCCCATATAGAGTAAAAGTTATCGGTGTGCGGTATGAATATTTGTGCAATTTTGCTGGCGTCGCTGTCCTCGATAGAGCAGGTGATGTCGCAACCAGTCTGAATACGACAGTTGGCGGCCGCGCGGCTACTTCCGAGCGAGAAGGACGCAAATCAAAAGGAATAATCGGCCATGACGGACCGCCCAGTCGACCTCGACGAGCATCGCGGCATGTCCGCCCAAAAGTCGACCGAAATTCGCCGACGTCTGCACGAAGTGCAAGCCGATCAGGCCGCGTTGCGCGGCCGCCAAGACGAATTCGAGCGCTACGCCGTTGCGGCGCCGTCTGCGACTTGGGCCGAGGCTTCTGCAAAGGCGCGGTATCTGATCCAACTTTTTGCCGTCACGCCGGACGCGCAGGATCCCCGCCGCCAAGAACTGATCGCGACAGTACTCGACGATCTCGCCCGGTTGTCAGGCTTGGCGGTTTGATAGTGGGGGACGATCCGGCTGCCGCGAGATTGAAGGGGCTAGTCCACCGGCCGTGTTTCGCATGCGTCGAACAAAATTCAACATTGTGAGAGGTACACAAAATGGCTGCACCAGAGGCGCGACTTTCCGTCGAGGAATTGGCGCAAGCGCTCTATGAAGCGAGCGATCCGAACGGCCCACCTTGGGTTAGACGCGGTCGGGTGGTACGCGAGCCGTGGCTCGCGCTCGCGCGAGACCGGATATTGCGGTCCGAAAATCATCCGGCGCCAAATGACCAGCCCGCATCCGGTGACAGGGCCTAACCATGATCATTCGCTTGACGATACAACAGGCCGGAGCCGGCTTTCGCGCGACGATCTCCAAACGCCAAGAAGAGGGCACGGGCCCTGTCGGGCAGCCCGAGATTTTCCTGGTCGATAGCAAGGAAGAGGCCAAGAAACGAGCCAAGGATTTGGCACGCGCCCTGGGGCTGAAGACATATCGCGTGGTCGACAGGACCCTCGTGGTCTAGCCATCGACGCTGACATGCGCGAGCATGACGGGCCGCCCACCGGCCAGAGCCGAAGGAAACCGCCTATGTCAGAGGGGAACAAGATCGCCGCCGCCCTGCTCGCCTGCGAGGCGTCGCGCCAACAGCAGGAAATGGTCAAAGCGGGGCCGGGCAAGCCCCTCGCCGAGAGGGACGTCGCCGCCGAGCTGTGGACGTATTTCCAAGGTTTCCTCGACCGGCTCGAGCGCGGCCGGGCCGGTTGATCATCGAGGTGGGGATGCCCAGACGCGAGAAGACGGTCCACGCCAGCGGCTTCGTATTCTTTGACGTGATCTATGAGGACGGGACCCGCAGCTCGAACCGCAAGATCCCAAATTCGGAACTCGGCGGCATCGACGGGGATGCAATCGTGAAGCCCTATATCGAGGCTCAGGACCGCAAGATCGCCGAAATCTCGGGACGCTCGCCGGGCGTCATCAAATCGGTGGCCCGCTCGCGTTCCCGCTGAATACCGTGGCAGGCGCGTACCTCAAACGGGACGGGTGCCCTTAAGCTGAGTGCGATGCATCATCGACACCCCGATTTCCGCGCCGAGCCCGGCTGCGGGACGACTTCGATATCCATGGCAATTACCCCGCGGCATCGAGGGCTTCGACGCCGAAATCGTTGATCGACACCCGCCAATGGATGCGGTCCTCCTCGGGCGGGTAGTCGCCGGCCGCCTTGTGGTACGAGCAGCGGTTGTCCCAGATCACAATGTCGCCCTTGCGCCAGACATGATGGTATTCGGCGTCCGGGGTGATCATCCGCTCCTTCAACTCGGCGATCAGTTCGTCGCTTTCCTTTTCCTCGACTCCAACGAGATAACAGATCTTGCCCGGATCGAAATACAGCGATTTGCGCCCGGTCTCCGGATGAGTACGGATGACCGGATGAAACACCGGGGTCCAGTCCTGGTCTTCCCGGTTCAGCAGCCTCGACTTGCCGCGGCGGCCGCCATAGGAGAAGGCGCCGATCACCCCGTCGAGCCGATGCTTTAGCCGCTGAGGCAGCGCGTCATAGGCGGCATAGCCGTTGGCGAACAGGGTGTTGCCGCCGCGGCTCGGCACCGCCAGCGCGTAAAGCTGCGTCGCCTTGAACGGGGCCTGGTTATAAGCGCCGTCGGTGTGCCAGCCTTCGGCGCCGCGGCGATAGATCTCGTCGCGCAACTTGCCGTCGGCGTCGAACTTGTTGACCCCGAGCATCGTGATCTCGGGATGGTCCGGATGGCGCGTCGATTTCGACGGATGCGGCACGACCGGGCCAAAACGGCGGCTGTAGCGCACAAAATCCGGGATCGTCAGGTCCTGGTCGCGCACCACCATGACATTGTAGTCGAGCCAAGCCTGATAGATCGGGGCAAAACCCCCATCGTCGAGCGTCTTGACGTCGACCCCGGTGATCTCGACGCCGATTTGCGGCCCCGTGCGGCGAATTTCCATCGCTCAATCCTCCGGTAGGCGATAGTGCACGGTCCGCCCACGCTTCGCGAGGTGTCAACCGGGAGAAATGCGATGGTTGCCATGCGCCGAACCCGATAATCTTCCAGCCTGCTTTGGGGAGGCGATTATGAAGCTGGTGATGTTTGAGGCTTCGGGGCAGAGCGAGCCGGCGCCGGGACTGCTGACCGATCGCGGGGTGGTGGGCCTCGCCGGGGTGGTCGCGCGGGGTTACACCCCGCAAATGACGATGCAGAATCTGATCGACGGGTTCGACCGCCTGCGGCCGACGCTCGAAAAGGCTGCAGCGGAGGGCGAGGCGTTGCCGCTTGCCTCGGTCCGCCTGCGCCCGCCCCTGCCGCGGCCCGGCAAGATCCTGTGCTGCATTGCCAATTACTGGGAGCATGCGCAGCGCGAAGCGCGGCCCTTGAATATGTTCCTAAAAAACCCGGAAGCCGTGGTCGGGCCGGGCGACACGATCCGGCTGCCCGAGTTCACTGAGCCGTGGATTTTTATGCACGAGGCCGAATTGGCGCTGGTCATCAAGGGCCCGGCAAAAAAGGTCGGCCAGGCGAATTGGCGCAGCGCGGTGTTCGGCTACACCGGCCTGATCGATGTGTCGGCGCGCGGCGAAGGGCGGCGGACCTGGAAGGCCGGCAGCTGGCTCGGCAAGTCGTTCGACACCTTCGCCCCGATCGGGCCGTGCATCACCACATCAGACGAGATCCCGGAGCCGAATGACGTGGTCGTGCGCTTTTGGAACGACGGCCAGTTGCGTCACAACTACAACACCGACGACATGGAGCATCGGGTGCCCGAGCTGATCGAGTTCGCCTCGACCGTGATGACCCTGAACACCGGCGATTTGATCGCCTGCGGCACCAATCACGAAGGCCTCGGTGCCCTGCAAGATGGCGAGACCGTCGAGATCGAGGTCCAGCATGTCGGGCGGATGTCACTAAAGGTCGTCGACCCGCTGAAGCGGCAATGGGAGCGCGGCATCTATATGGGCGCCGACTCGACCAACCCCGAAGCCGTCAAACGCCACCGCCCGCAGGGTGCCGCGTGAAAGAACAGGCCGCAGCTATATCTTCTCGAACACGGCGCAGGTGATGCGATATTCGGCCGCCAGCCAATAGAGCTTTGCCATCGAGCGCTTCCATTTTTCGAGCGACACAAACGGCGCCGGGAAACGCGCGACATGACGCAAAAGGATCCACGGGCGTCGGCGGACATCGTCGCGATAGGACATACCGGCGCCGATGATTGCGGCATCGAGCAGACGGGCGCCGGCGAACAACGCCTCGAGCTCGGCCGGGCTCGGCCGGTACATCGTGTCGATCGGGTCGCGATGATAGGGGTAGCTGAACGGCGCCGTGACAAAAACGAGCCCTGATTTCGGTAAGATGTCGAGGCAGTGATGGGCGAGCCGATCGGGCTCGGTCACATGCTCCAACAGATTGCAGCATAAGAGCGCCCGCGGCCTGAGCGCGAGCAACTGGGGCAGGCCGGCGGGATCGGTCAGATCGGCGCGGAGGTCGATCCCCGCCTCGTCACGCGTGTCGACATGCACGATTTCGACGCCGCGGTCACGCAGCGGTCGGAACAGGCTTTGCTCGGTCCAGGGCTGGGTCTGTTCGCGGAACGCCGCCGTGCTGCTGCCCAAGTTGAGTAAAGGCGACAGCCGCTCGGGGGCATACCTGTCGAGCGCGGCGCATAGCCAGCGAGCCTCGGTTTCGAACATGCTGCTCTCGATAGCGCCCCGGGAATTCTACCATGCACAATCGCGCCACGGCGCGAAAGAGCGCCCACAGAGCCATGGCGGCACTATCAGGCGGACCGCTAATATGCCTAGCGTGACGATGATCGCGCCGCTCCCGCTAAGCGCCGGCGCCTTTCCAGAGGCGACCCCGCTCAACGTGTTCCTGGCGTGGAACGAAGCACGCTATGCAAAGGATCGCCGCTATCGGATCATCCGCGACATCCATTCGATGCTGCGCGATTTCGGCAGCGAGATCTGTCTCGCCCATCTCGCGGGTCAGCCCATCGCGTTGCGACGCTCCGGTGAGCGGATCATCGTCGCCCCGGCGGCGCAGGCCCTCGCCCAACGGCGTCTCACCGAGTCCGTCGGCACCCCTAGAATAGTGGCGGCGCAGCAGGTGATCGACTCGCTGCAGGCCGCCATCGGCGCGCTTGATCCGGACCGGCACGCGGCGGTTTTCGGCGCGTTCGAGGAGCTGGCCCGGCATGTCGATCTCGACGCGCTGGCCCGATTGCGGCCGCAGCGGATTGCGCCGGAGACCGGGTCACGCCGGCGCCGGATCCTGGTCATCAAGCTCGGCGCCCTCGGCGATTTCGTCCAGGCGCTCGCCCCAGTGCCGGCAATTCGCCAGCATCACGCCGGCGACCATATCGCCTTGCTGACGACTGCGCGGTACGGCGCGCTGGCGGCGCGGACCGGCCTGTTCGACGATGTCCTGATCGATCGTCGACCGCATGCATTCGATGTTCCGGGCTGGCTGGCGCTGCGCCGGATGCTGCGCCGCGAGCGCTTCGACCGGGTCTACGATTTCCAGACTTCCGACCGGTCCAATTTCTATTACCGGATGTTGCGGCCGGGCCAGCCGCCCGAATGGTCGGGGATCGCGTGGCGCTGCTCACATCCTCACGCCAATCGCGGGCGCGACCGCCAGCACACGATGGACCGGCAGGCCGAGCAGTTATTGATGGCGGGAATTCACCCGGTCCCGCTGATGCCTTGGTTGCCAGCGGCGGGACCTTTGCCTGCGGCGTTGGCCGGCCGGCGGTTCGCCCTGCTGATCCCAGGCTCTTCGCCGCGCCACCCGGCAAAACGCTGGCCCGCGGAGCGCTATGGCGAGCTGGCGCGCCGCCTGTCGCGCGCCGGCTGGCTGCCGGTCGTCTGTGGCGTTGCCGGTGAGGACGCCCTCGGCGGGGCCATCCGCGCCATCTGCCCCGAGTGTGTCGACCTTATCGGCCAGACCGACGTCGCCGGGCTGGCGGCCCTTGCGAAGGCAGCCGCGCTGACGATCGGCAACGACACCGGCGCCACCCACGTTGCCGCCGCCGGCGGCAATCCCGTCGTCGTGCTGTTCTCCGGCGCTTCGGACCCGGCCCTGTGCGCGCCGCGGGGAGCGGCGGTGCGCTTGCTGATCGAGCCGGATCTCGCCCGCCTCTCAGTCGAGACGGTGTTTGCTGCCGGGCTGGCCGCGGCTCAGGGCCAAAGTGCCGGGACTGCCCTGCTGACGCCCTCTCAAAAGCGCTCGACCCAGGGCCGCAGTTCGACCTCCCAGGTCCAGGCCGAGCGCGGCTGATGAAGCACGCCGAGATAGGTCGCGGCGATCGCGTCGGGGTCGAGCATGCTGTCGGGCTTATCCGCCGGCTCGATCCGGCCGGGATTGCGGATCGCGCCGTCGATGACGAAGTGGGCGACATGAACGCCCTGCGGCGACAGCTCGCGCGCCATGCTCTGAGCAAGACCGCGCAGCGCGAACTTGCCCATCGCAAACGCCGCCGACAGCGGATAACCCTTGACGCTCGCCGAGGCGCCGGTGAACAGCACCGCGCCGTGGCCCTTCGGCATCATCCGGGCGACGGCTTCGCGCGCGACAAAACCCGCCGAACGCGCTGACATGATTGCGCGCTCGACCTCGGACGGCACCAGCTCGGCGACGGGCCGCGGGCGCGGGCGCTGGCGTTGTAGACACGACCTCGGGCGCGCCGATCGCGGTTTCGACCGCGGTGAACATCTGGGCGACCTGGGCCGGATCGACCGCGTCGCAGGCAAAGGCCTTGGCTCCGGTTTCGGTGCAGAGCGGTGCCAGCTTCGCGGCGTCGCGCGCGGCCAGCGCCACGCGCATCCCTTCGCCGGCAAAGAGCCGCGCCAAGGAAGCGCTGAGGCCCCGGCCGGCGCCGACGATCAGCGCGGATTGATAGCTCGGCTTCGGCATGTCTGGTCTCCTCTGATGATGGTTCGAGCGAACACGGCGCAGGTGATGCGATATTCGGCCGCCAGCCAATAGAGCTTCGCCATCGAGCGCTTCCATTTTTCGAGCGACACAAACGGCGCCGGGAAACGCGCGACATGACGCAACAGGATCCACGGGCGTCGGCGGACATCGTCGCGATAGGACATACCGGCGCCGATGATCGCGGCATCGAGCAGACGGGCGCCGGCGAACAACGCCTCGAGTTCGGCCGGGCTCGGCCGGTACATCGTGTCGATCGGGTCGCGATGATAGGGGTAGCTGAACGGCGCCGTGACAAAAACGAGCCCTGATTTCGGTAAGATGTCGAGGCAGTGACGGGCGAGCCGATCGGGCTCGGTCACATGCTCCAACAGATTGCAGCATAGGAGCGCCCGCGGCCTGAGCGCGAGCAGCTGGGGCAGGTCGGCGGGATCGGTCAGATCGGCGCGGAGGTCGATCCCCGCCTCGTCACGCGTGTCGACATGCACGATTTCGACGCCGCGGTCACGCAGCGGTCGGAACAGGCTTTGCTCGGTCCAGGGCTGGGTCTGTTCGCGGAACGCCGCCGTGCTGCTGCCCAGGTTGAGCAAAGGCGACAGCCGCTCGGGGGCATACCTGTCGAGCGCGGCGCATAGCCAGCGAGCCTCGGTTTCGAACATCCTGCTCTCGATCGCGCCCCGGGAATTCTACCATGCCCAATCGCGCCACGGCGCGAAAGAGCGCCCACAGAGCCATGGCGGCACTATCAGGCGGATCGCTAATATGCCTAGCGTGACGATGATCGCGCCGCTCCCGCTAAGCGCCGGCGCCTTTCCAGAGGCGACCCCGCTCAACGTGTTCCTGGCGTGGAACGAAGCACGCTATGCAAAGGATCGCCGCTATCGGATCATCCGCGACATCCATTCGATGCTGCGCGATTTCGGCAGCGAGATCTGTCTCGCCCATCTCGCGGGTCAGCCCATCGCGTTGCGACGCTCCGGTGGGCGGATCGTCGTCGCCCCGGCGGCGCAGGCCCTCGCCCAACGGCGTCTCACCGAGTCCGTCGGCACCCCTAGAATAGTGGCGGCGCAGCAGGTGATCGACTCGCTGCAGGCCGCCATCGGCGCGCTTGATCCGGACCGGCACGCGGCGGTTTTCGGCGCGTTCGAGGAGCTGGCCCGGCATGTCGATCTCGACGCGCTGGCCCGATTGCGGCCGCAGCGGATTGCGCCGGAGACCGGGTCGCGCCGGCGCCGTATCCTGGTCATCAAGCTCGGCGCCCTCGGCGATTTCGTCCAGGCGCTCGCCCCAGTGCCGGCAATTCGCCAGCATCACGCCGGCGACCATATCGCCTTGCTGACGACTGCGCGGTACGGCGCGCTGGCGGCGCGGACCGGCCTGTTCGACGATGTCCTGATCGATCGTCGACCGCATGCATTCGATGTTCCGGGCTGGCTGGCGCTGCGCCGGATGCTGCGCCGCGAGCGCTTCGACCGGGTCTACGATTTCCAGACTTCCGACCGGTCCAATTTCTATTACCGGCTGTTGCGGCCGGGCCAGCCGCCCGAATGGTCGGGGATCGCGTGGCGCTGCTCACATCCTCACGCCAATCGCGGGCGCGACCGCCAGCACACGATGGACCGGCAGGCCGAGCAGTTATTGATGGCGGGAATTCACCCGGTCCCGCTGATGCCTTGGTTGCCAGCGGCGGGACCTTTGCCTGCGGCGTTGGCCGGCCGGCGGTTCGCCCTGCTGATCCCAGGCTCTTCGCCGCGCCACCCGGCAAAACGCTGGCCCGCGGAGCGCTATGGCGAGCTGGCGCGCCGCCTGTCGCGCGCCGGCTGGCTGCCGGTCGTCTGTGGCGTTGCCGGTGAGGACGCCCTCGGCGGGGCCATCCGCGCCATCTGCCCCGAGTGTGTCGACCTTATCGGCCAGACCGACGTCGCCGGGCTGGCGGCCCTTGCGAAGGCAGCCGCGCTGACGATCGGCAACGACACCGGCGCCACCCACGTTGCCGCCGCCGGCGGCAATCCCGTCGTCGTGCTGTTCTCCGGCGCTTCGGACCCGGCCCTGTGCGCGCCGCGGGGTGCGGCGGTGCGCTTGCTGATCGAGCCGGATCTCGCCCGCCTCTCAGTCGAGACGGTGTTTGCTGCCGGGCTGGCCGCGGCTCAGGGCCAAAGTGCCGGGACTGCCGCCTGCTGACGCCCTCTCAAAAGCGCTCGACCCAGGGCCGCAGTTCGACCTCCCAGGTCCAGGCCGAGCGCGGCTGATGAAGCACGCCGAGATAGGTCGCGGCGATCGCGTCGGGGTCGAGCATGCTGTCGGGCTTATCCGCCGGCTCGATCCGGCCGGGATTGCGGATCGCGCCGTCGATGACGAAGTGGGCGACATGAACGCCCTGCGGCGACAGCTCGCGCGCCATGCTCTGAGCAAGACCGCGCAGCGCGAACTTGCCCATCGCAAACGCCGCCGACAGCGGATAACCCTTGACGCTCGCCGAGGCGCCGGTGAACAGCACCGCGCCGTGGCCCTTCGGCATCATCCGGGCGACGGCTTCGCGCGCGACCAAAAACCCGCCGAACGCGCTGACCATGATTGCGCGCTCGACCTCGGACGGCACCAGCTCGGCGACCGGGCCGCGGGCGCGGGCGCTGGCGTTGTAGACCACGACCTCGGGCGCGCCGATCGCGGTTTCGACCGCGGTGAACATCTGGGCGACCTGGGCCGGATCGACCGCGTCGCAGGCAAAGGCCTTGGCTCCGGTTTCGGTGCAGAGCGGTGCCAGCTTCGCGGCGTCGCGCGCGGCCAGCGCCACGCGCATCCCTTCGCCGGCAAAGAGCCGCGCCAAGGAAGCGCTGAGGCCCCGGCCGGCGCCGACGATCAGCGCGGATTGATAGCTCGGCTTCGGCATGTCTGGTCTCCTCTGATGATGGTTCGGGCGTGCCCTTGCGTCACAATAGCATCCGCCCGCGCCACGACGCATGGACCCTCGCGCAAAAATCCGCCAGGGTCGGGCGGCAAAGGCATCGCGTAGGTCGGAAATCGGCCATGCTGTCGCCGCCTGGAGCGATCACCTGACGGCAGCACGCTAACGCACGAGCCCGCCGATCGTGCCGGCGTGAAAGCGGGCCAAATCCTCGGGACCGAAAAAATTGATGTCGCCCGGGGTGGCGAGCCCAATCGCCGCAGCAAAACCGCCGAGCCGTATTGCGAGATCGCGATCGCCGTCGAGCAGCCCGTGGAGCAAGCCGCCGACAAACGAATCGCCGGCGCCGATGCGATCGACGACATCGACCGCGTAGCGCGGCGCATAGCGGAACACGCCCTCAGCGAGAAGCAAGGTGCCGGGTTCGGCATCGGGCGGCCGTGTCAGCGCCACCAGCGAAATGCCGTAGCGCTGGGCGATGGCCTCAGCGAGCGGTTCGCCGGCTTCGGCAAACCCGAGCACGTTCTGCGCGTCGCGCTCGGCGAGCACCAGCAGACGCAGATGCAGCGCCACCGCATCGAGCACGGCGCGGGCCTCGTGCGGGGTCGTCAGGGTGGCGCGATAATTCAGATCGTACGATACCGGCTTCCCGGCCGCCGCGGCGAAGGCGGCGAGTTGCATAACCAATGCCCGGCAGCTCGGACCCAGCGCCGGGGTGATGCCGGAGAGGTGCAGCCACGCGCTCGACCGGATCAGCGCTTCCCACGGCGCGTCTTCGAAGCCAAGCTCGGAGGCCGCCGAATACTTACGATCGTAAATGACGCGGCTGGTGCGTGGCTCGGGGCCTGGCTCGTAGAACATCAGGCCAAGGCGCGCATTGGCGATCCAGCGCACCCAGCGCGTGTCGACCCCGTGGCGGCGCGCCTCACCGTCGACGATCCGGCCGAGCGGCCCTTCGGGCAGCCGCGACACCCAGGCAACCCGCCGCCCGAGCCGAGCCAGCAGACAGCCGACATTGAGCTCGCTGCCGCCGACGCCGATCTCGAAATTGCGCGCCTGGTCGAGCCGCTGCGCGCCCGGCGGCGACAGACGCATCAACGTCTCGCCGAGCGTCAGCAAGTCAAATGGCCCGTCCGGCGCGCCGATCATCCGCGCGCGCCCCCGGCTGCGGCGACGATCTCCCGAAAAGCACGCCCCGCGTCAGTAATGGCGCTGCGTCCGGCGCAAAAAGTCGATAAAGATCGCCGCCAACAGGCCCTCTTTCTTTTGCCAATCCTCGAGCGCGACATCTTGGTCGGGCCGGTCCTCGGTCAATACCTCGTGGTATTCGCTGTTTGGCATCAGCCGGTGCGCGATTTGGGCCGGCGCCCGCGGATGCACCCGGTCGTTGCCGGGAACGATGCAGGCCGGCACCATTATCGACCGCAACTCGGCCGGGCTCAGCCCGATGACCGGATGTTCGGCGCCCTCGTTGAAGCTGCGGCGCCATCGCTCCATCACCGCGACGAAACTCGTGGCATCCATTTCCGTCAGCCGCGCGCGGTTGGCCGGGTTCGCCCTGATGATTTCACTGAAATGCTCGCTGGCGCAGACCGCCTCCATACCGCCCGCCTGTGCCATCTCGATAAACTGAGTGTAGTAGTTCTGCACCAGGCGCTCGGCGGCGTAGGCGCCGCCGGTGACCCGCCACAGCAGCAGCCCGCGCACCGCCGCCGGATGGCGCAAGGCCAACAGCAAGGCCAACCGGCATCCCGACGAGCTGCCGCCGATAAACGCCGGCAGCGCATCGAGCTGAAACAGCAGTTCGCGCAGATCCTCGGCCCAGATCTCGTTCTCCGAATTGCCGCCGTCGAACGATACGCCCGAGGCGCCGCAATTGCGCCGGTCGTAGATCAGCACCCGGGCGCCGGCCTCGGCGATCTTCTCCGCCAGCGGCTTGACCCCGACGAGCCCGCGCCGCCCACCCGGCTGCATCGCGACCCACGGCCCGCGTTCGCCCAGCACCTCGTAATTGATGTCGACCCCACGGACGATGGTGACCGGCATGGCTCTCCCCATGGTCGAACATTCTCGATTCTGCCATCCTAGCCGATATCCCCCCGGCGCGGAGAGGAATCGACATGCAGGTTGACGTCTTCTATTTCCCGACCGATTACGGCATCGACATCGCCGAACCGGCGCAGGGCGCTCGCGGGTAAGGGCGGGGATATGATCCGCGAAGAACTCGTCTTCGTCGCCACCTGCGACATCTCGGGGCATGTGCGCGGCAAGGGGTTCCCGGCGCGCGAATTACCAGGGCGGCTCAGAAAGGGCATCGGCTGGACCGGCAGCAATCTGATGATGTCGCCGGCCGGCCCGATCTGGGACACGCCCTTTGGCACCGCCGGCGATCTGATGATCGTTCCCGACCCGGCGGCCGAGGTGCGGGTGGATTTTGCCGACGGCTCGGCGGTCGAGCATTTCTTTCTCGGCGACATCCGCACCACCGACGGCGCCGCGTGGGAATGCTGCCCGCGCGACTTCCTGCGCCGCGCCGCGCGCGAGCTCGAGGCGACGGCCGGCCTGCATCTCGTCGCCGCCTTCGAGCAGGAATTCGTCTATACCGGCACCGATGACCGCCCGGGCGACGCCTATGCGCTCGGCGCCTTTCGCCGCCAAGGCAATTTCGGCGAGGCGTTCATCGCCGCCTTGCGCGCCGCCGGACCGGTCCCGGACAGTTTTCTCCCCGAATACGGGCCGCGGCAGTTCGAGGTGACGGTCGCCCCGCAGCCGGCCGTGACCGCCGCCGACCATGCGGTGATTACCCGCGAGATGGCGCGCGCCGCGGCGCACCGCCTCGGGCGTCGGGTGATTTTTTCGCCCAAGCCCGACCCCGATCTGGTCGGCAATGGCGTGCACATTCATATGAGTCTGTGGGATGCGGAGGATCGGCCGGCGACCCGCGCAGCCGGCGAGAAAATGGATTTGAGCAAACCGGCGCAGCATTTCTTTGCCGGCGTCCTGCTCCACATGCCGACCATCTGCGCGATAACCGCACCCTCGCCGGTCTCCTATTTGCGGCTGACGCCCAATGCCTGGGCGCCAACCGTGATCGATCTGGTGCGGCAGGACCGCGGCGCCAGCCTACGGATTTGCCCGGTCTTCGCCGCTGCGAACGCCGACGAGACCGCGCGCCAGTTCAACATCGAGTTTCGCGTTTGCGACGCATCGGCCAGCCCGTATCTGGCGCTGGGCGCAGTAATCTTCGCCGGGGTCGACGGCATCCGCCGAGCCCTGCCATTGCCGGAGACGGGGACGGCGCCACCCTCCCTGCCATCCTCGCTCGATCAGGCGCTCGACATGCTCGCCGGCAGCAAGCTCGCCGCGCAATGGTTCGGCTCTGTCCATCGCGACGCCTATCTGCGATTCAAGCGGGTCGAGGCGGAAAAGGTCGCGGCACTATCGCCGGCCGCGCTGTGCGCCCACTACGCCGAGATATACTGACCCGATGCTGCAGGCGGGCTATTCCGGAGCGGGCGAAACCGCGGGCACGGAACCTATGAACACCGGCCGGAGAACGCAAGGGATAGGTCCGTTTTCTCGGGTTCTGGGCCTGCTCCTACGGAGCCTCCCGGAATGACGGAAGTTGGGACGAGGGAACAATGACCGGCGCAGCCCTCCTCGACCCCGACGAACCGGGACCGGTCACCTTCGACAACGAGGCTGGGCGATCGGTTTTCTTTTTGACCTGCGACCATGGCGGCCGCGCGATTCCACGGCGTCTCGGCCGGCTCGGTCTCGCCGAGCCCGATACGATGCGCCACATCGCCTGGGACATCGGGATTGCCGGGGTCGGCCGGCTTCTGTCCCCGCTATTGGACGCGGCGTTGGTCGTGCAGACCTATTCGCGGCTGGTGATCGACTGCAACCGCGACCCGGCGGTGCCGAGCTCGATCCCCGAGCTCAGCGAGGACACCGAGATCCCGGGCAACCGCAGCTTGACGCCAGCCGGCCGCACGGCGCGGGTCGAAGCGGTCTTTCGCCCCTATCACGACCGGATCGCGACGGCGCTCGACCGTCGCCAGGGTGAGGGCCGCGCCTCGGCGCTGGTGGCCCTGCACAGCTTCACCCCGGTCTTCAGAGGCGTGCCGCGGCCGTGGCATGTCGGGGTGCTGTTCAATCGCGATGCCCGCCTCGCCCATCCGCTCCTCGGCCTGTTGCGGGCTGAAGGCGATCTGACGGTCGGCGAGAACGAGCCCTACCGGGTCACCGACCTGACCGACTATACTGTGCCGGTACATGGCGAGCGCCGCGGCCTGCCCTATCTCGAAATCGAGATTCGCCAGGATCTGATCACGGAACCCGCGGGCCAAGCCGCTTGGTCCGAGCGCCTGGCGCGCCTTCTACCTGCCGCCTACGCCAAGTTCCTGCGCGCCTGAACCCGCCGGCGACGCTATCGTGGGTTGCGCGCGGTCACCAGGAACACCGTAGACGGCAGCACCATCCCGTTGTCCTTGGCGTGGGCGGCGAAGGCTTCCTCGATTTCGTGCTGGATTGTATGACGGGTGGCCCCATCGGGTTTCTTTTCATCGATCAGCCGACCGGAGGGGCCCATGATGCAGGCGTGTTCAGCCTCCTCTTGCGGCGACGAGGCTAAGATGCCGGGGGCCTCACGGTGGATCTCGATGCCCTCGAACCCGGCCGCGCCGAGGAACGAGCGCACATAATCGGGGTCGGCGAACGCCATCGGCCCTGGCGCGCGGGCGGGCTTGGGCTCGGGCGGCCCCAGATGGCGCAATGCGACCTCGTAAGGGATCAGCCAATGCCGATTGTCCGCGAGGGATCCCCAGCAGGCGAAACACAGCCGGCCAGCGGGGCGAGCCGCGGCACGCAGATTGGTGAATGCCGCCGCCGGATCGCTGAAGAACATGACGCCGAAACGCGAGGCGATCAGGTCGAAACGACCGGGCTCGAACCCGTGGGTCTGCGCGTCGGCCTGCATCAGCGACACGTTGCGCCGCCCGCTCTCGGCGATCCGCTTGTGCGCGCCAGCCAGCATCGCGTCGGAGATGTCGGCGCCGACTACGTGCCCGCGTTCGCCGACCACCTCGGCCAACGGAACGGTGAACGCTCCGGTGCCGCAGCCGATTTCGAGCACCCGCTCGCCGGCGGCGACCGCCGAGTGCCGCAGCAGCAGATCGTTGACCGCACCGACCCGGCGCTCGACAAAGCCTTCGAGCCCGACCCAGCGCGGGCCGGCAACCGTGTTCCAATATTCCTGCTGCGCCGCATTTGCCGTGCTTTGTGTCGCCATCCGCGTTTGCTCCCATATCGCCGCGTCGTTAACGGCCCAGACTCTCACACCCCAGCTGGGGTGGCGCAATGTCTTCCTGTCGCATCGATGCGGATGCGGCCGATTCGGGCACTCCACGCCTGCTGACGGGCTCTTTGCCGCGCTGGACAAGGGGAGGTGCCGGCACGTACCAGAGTGCGCTAATATTAACCGGCGCCGGAATGTGGCGCAGCCACGAGAGTGAGCGATGAGGTCAAGGCCTGCGGGTTCGGGAAGCGGCGAAACGCCCGGCGCGGATCATATCGAGCGCGCGCGGCAGCTCGGGCCGATGATCGAGGCGGCTGCAGATGAGATCGAGCGCCGCCGCGATCTGCCCGAGGCGATCGTCGCGGCGTTGGCCGAGCGCGGCCTGTTCCGCCTGCTGCTGCCGCGTTCGTTGGGCGGCGCCGAGCTGCCGCCCGCCGCTTATGTCCCGGTCGTCGAAGAGATCGCCAAGCACGACGCCAGCGTCGCCTGGTGTCTCGGCCAGGCTTGCGGCTGCACCATGACGGCGGCTTATCTCGCGCCCGAGGTGGCGCGGGAGATTTTCGGTGGAGAGCGCGGGGTCGTCGCCTGGGGCCCGCCCGGCCCGGCCGAGGCGCGGATGGCGCCGGGCGGCTATCGCCTGACCGGGACGTGGAGCTTTGCCAGCGGCAGCCACCACGCGACCTGGCTCGGCGCTCATGTCGCGGTCTTCGCCGAGGACGGCGCGCCACGCCTGCGGCCCGACGGCAGCCCGGTCTTCCGCACCTTGCTGTTCCCAAAGCCGCAGGCGGCGATGACCGACATATGGCGCGTCATCGGCCTGCGCGGCACCGGCAGCGACAGCTATACGGTCAACGATCTGTTCGTGCCGGAAGACCACGCCGTCGAGCGCAGCGCCGACGCCAAACCGCGCGAGCCGGGCCTGCTCTATGCCTTCAGCAGCAGCAACGTCTATTCCGCAGGGTTCGCCGGCGTGGCGCTCGGCATCGCCCGCGCTGTACTCGACGCTTTTGTCGAGCTTGCCCGCGACAAGATTCCGCGCGGCGCCAAACGTACCTTGCGCGACAACAACGTGATCCAGGCGCAGGTCGCACAGTCCGAGGCGCGGATCAGCGCGGCGCGCGCCTTTCTATTTGGTGCGCTCGAAGATATCTGGCGCGAGGCTGGCCACACCGGCCGGCTCAGCCTCGACGACAACGCGACGATCAGGCTCGCCTCGACCTGGGCGATCCATCAGGCACGCGAAGCGATCGACACCCTCTACCACGCCGCCGGGGCCACCGCGATCTTTGAGGAAAACCCGTTCGAGCGGCGATTTCGCGACATCCACACCGTGGTCCAGCAATACCAGGGGCGCCAGGCCCATTTCGAGACCGTAGGCCAGGTTTTGCTCGGCCTTGGGCCCGAGAGTACGATGTTTACCTTTTAGGGGCGATGGGCAACTGACCGAGATGGAGCCTCCGACCCTCCCCGCAAACGATAGCCGGGCCAGAGCGGGCCGACCTGGCCCCGCTGATCGAACTCCCGGCCGTCGCCACTGGGCGCTCGACGATATTCCCTGGCAGGCGATCCGCCATGACCTGGTCGCCGGTCACGAGGCGCTTTTTTACCTGATCGCCTCGGCCTCGCTGATGGAGAGCGCCACCGACCTCTATACCGCCAATCTGATTGATTACTTTGCCGGCGACGACGAGGTCACGTCGTGGCTGGAACGGTACTGGCTTCCGGAGGAATTGCAGCACGGCCGGGCATTACGCCGCTACGTGGAGTCGGCGTGGCCGGATTTCCCCTGGGAAGTGGTGCGTGAGCGCTTTGTCGAGGAGTTCCGACCGTTTTGCGACGCGGCTCTCGAGCGCGCGCGCGGCCTGGAAATGGCGTCAAGGTGCGTCGTCGAGATGGGCACCGCCAGCTTTTACACTGGCCTGTCGCGCGCCAGCCCCGACCCGGTGCTGGCCCTGTTGACCCGCCGGATAGCCGAAGACGAGGTCCGCCACTACAAGCATTTCTACCGCTATTTTCGCAAATACCGAGATATCGAACGCCCAGGCCGGGGCGACATAGCCCCGGCATTGTGGCGGCGGCTGCGAATGACCGGGGGCGAGGACAGACTGATCGTACTCAAGCACGTTCATCGCGCGCGGCATCCGCACGCGCCGTTCGGCGCCGCGGTGTATCGTGCCGTGCACCGCCAGTGCCGGACCGTCCTGCGCCCGCATTTCCCCGTTGAAATGAGCGTGCGCATGCTGCTGAAGCCGCTCGCCCTGGGTCCGCGGGCCCAACGGGTGGCGCTGCCGATCGCCACCGCGTTGGCCCGGCAGGTCGTGCCGTAGCCGCGGCGCGGGACCCGGCGCGGTCAAAGGCGCTCGCGGTTCCGGAACAGTGCGTCGGTTTCGGCCTCTAGAACGCGGCCCAAAACAAAGCCGTGATAAAAAGGTGAAGCGCCGCTCACGGTGGTGGACGGGATCAGGATTTGATTGATGCCGTACTGCGCCAGCTTCGTTATCGACGTGCCGTAGACCACGCCGCCGATCCCTGCCCAGATCATTGCGCTCATGCACATCGGGCAGGGCTCGCCGGTGCTATAGAGAACGACCTCACCCCACCCCCGATTGCCGTGCTGCATGACATAGTCGTTCATGGTGACGATTTCGCCATGAAAAGTCGGATTGGCAGCGCCGTTATTGACGCCCTTCGCCAGCACTTGGCGATCTGCTGCCCGCACGATCACGGCGCCGAACGGAAAGAAGGGATTGGCGCGCGCTTCCGCGATCGCCAGCCGCATCGCCTGTTCATGGACCGGCAGCGGGATCCCAGACGGGTTAAGCGAATTCACCGGACCCGCCCCGCGGGCAGGCCACTGCCGCAACCAGCCGTGGCAGCGTCGAACGAAGCGACCACATGACTATCCCTCTGCCGTACTCGCGTCGGGCGATCCACCAAGACCGACTGCGAGGTCGCCGTCCGGCTGATTGACGATAGATCAGCACGGCAAGAATGGTCATGTAACAGCGAAACGCCGCCTCTTGGCCATTCCACATCGCCGATTGCCACATCTGAAACCATTCGCCGCCGACGATCATGAAGCCAAAGAACCACACCAGAAAACCGAGCCCGGCGCCGAGATGCACCAGCCGCTTGGCCCGGTTGAAGGCCGCGCCATCCGATCGCAGGTGACGGCAAAGGAGAACCGCGGCGGCCGCCAAGACGCCGCCGGTCAGCCCTTCGCCGGCGATGATCAGCGCATAACCCGCCTGCCACAAAGCCGGGGACATGATGCGGCGATAGAGCAGCGCGTTGCCCGGGAAAGTCGTGTCCATCGTAAGCACATGGCGCACAAAGGTGTAGTTCGTATCGTAGTCGGTCAGATTGTCGAAGGTTACCAGCAAGACGAACAGGGCGAGACATCCGACCATGATCGCCTTGACGATGCGGGCTTGGATCACGATTGGCTCTCCCCTGAGCGAGCGGCGCGGACGCCCGCGAGAAATCGTTTGACTCGCCCGGCGATCGGAAAATCATCG
>CAWAVV010000052.1:0-14034 GCA_963785565.1 uncultured Alphaproteobacteria bacterium
CGATGATGCGGGTGCTGACGGGCGGCAGAATGATCGACGGGACCGGCGCAGGGCCGGTCGACGCGACGATCGTCGTCAAGGACCAGCGGATCGAGGCGGTCGAGACCCGCGCTTACCGCGAGTGGCCGGCCAATGCCGAAATCATCGACATTTCCGGCATGACTGTCCTGCCGGGATTGATCGATACCCATGATCACCTGGCGATGCACGGCTACGATTTGGCCCGTCGCTGGGGCATCGACGAGCCACAGACGACGCGCACCCTGCGCACTGCAAAAGTTCTCACCGACACCTTGGCCGCCGGCTATACGACGGTGCGCGACGCGGCGGGGCTCGATGCCGGTTTCAAGCGGGCGATCGACGAGGGCTTGATCGCCGGCCCGAGGCTCGTCCTTTCGCTCGTCATCATCTCGCCGATCGGCGGCATCGGCGACCGGGTCAGCCCGTCCGGATTTTCCTGCTGCGTGCCGAACGATCCACTGCTGCCCGATGGCGTCGTCAATAGCCTAGCCGACATTCGGCCCGTTGTGCGGCGGGTGGTGCGCGCCGGGGCCGACGTGATCAAATGCGCCACCACCGGCGGCGCCAGCTCGCGACCGGGCCACGGACCACATGACGGAGCCTTCAACCTCGACGAGATGCAGGCCCTGGTCGAGGAGGCGCATGCGCTCGACCGCCGCGTCATCTGCCACGCGCTGGGCGGGCGCGGCTTGCGCGTCGCGGTCGAGGCCGGCGTCGACTCGATCGACCACGGCTGTTACCTCGACCAGGAACCCGAGCTGCTCGACATGATGGCGGCCCGCGGGATCTTCTTCGTGCCGACCTTCGCGGTCTACGACTTCCACCGCAAGTCGCCGCAGCCGCATGTCCGCGAGCGCGCCCGCGACCTCGAAGAGCACCACATCGCGAGCTTGCGCCGGGCGCTCGCCGCCGGGGTCAAGATCGCCGCCGGGACCGACGCTGGGGGCCACGGCCATCCGCCGAATGCGATCGAGATCGCCTGTCTCGTCCGTGCCGGGATGACGCCGCTTCAGGCCCTGCGCGCGGCGACCGGCTGGGCCGCCGAATGCATCGGGCGGGAGCAGGATCTAGGCACCATCGAGAACGGAAAGCTCGCCGATCTCGTCGTGGTTGCCGGCGATCCGCTCAGCGATGTGGCGATATTGCAGAACCCCGAGAATATCGCCCTGGTGATCAAAGGCGGCGAGATCGCCGTGAACCGCCTGGGGCGGACCGAAGGGCAGCGCCGCGCAGCGAGCTGACCGGCCGGCGAAAGTGAGCGCCGTGGTGGCGAATGCCTAAAGTTTGATCGTCTTCGATTGACGACTTTGCCCCGGGCCGGTGTTTTTGGATTGGCGCAAAATATGCGTCACGCTGCTGTCGGTGGTTGTCTTGGACAGGTGCATGGATCGCTCGATACTCGACGGGTATGATCCGCATGGGTTTTATTGCGAGATGCTCGGCAGCCCGGCGAGCACGGCCGTCAGGGAGCGGCTGTCTGGCCTGTCGATCGACGCGCTCAAGGAACGCGCCGCCGCCGCCAATGCCGAGCTGTACAATCTCGGGATCACCTTTACGGTCTATTCCGACGCCAAGACGATCGACCGGATTCTCCCGTTCGATGTGTTGCCGCGGGTGCTTTCAGCTGAGGAATGGCGGCATCTGGAAGCTGGCATCGTCCAGCGCATCACCGCGCTGAACCTGCTGCTCGACGACATCTACCACGACCAGCTTGTGCTGAGCGACGGCATCGTTCCGCCCGATCTGATCCTTGGCAACCACAACTACCGCCCGCTGATGCGTGGCATCGACGTGCCGCACAAGGCCTATGTCAACATTTGCGGCACCGACATAGTGCGCGATGAAAGGGGCGGCTTTCTCGTGCTCGAAGACAACGCACGCACCCCGTCGGGCGTCAGCTACGTCGTCGAGAACCGGCACATGATGCTGCGCGCCTTTCCCGACCTGCTCGACGACATCAGCCTGCGCCCGATCGACAATTACGGCGCCAAGCTGATCGCTGCGTTGCAGGAGCTTGCGCCCGCTGCGGTCACCGACCCGCAAGTCGTGCTGCTGTCGCCCGGCACCTACAATTCGGCCTATTTCGAACATGTCTTTCTCGCACGAGAGATGGGCGTCCCTTTGGTCGAGGGGCCGGACCTGGTGGTCGAGGACGAACGCGTGTGGATGCGCACGACCGGCGGGCTCGCGGGCGTCGATGTGATCTATCGCCGCATCAGCGATGATTACCTCGACCCCGAAGCGTTCCTCCCGGACAGTATGCTGGGCGTGCGCGGGCTGATGCGCGCCTATCGCGCCGGCACGGTCGCGCTCGCCAATGCGATCGGCACCGGGGTGGCCGACGACAAGGCGGTTTATGCCTATATGCCTCGGATCATCCGCTATTATCTCGGCGAGGAACCAATTCTGCATAACGTCGAGACCCATATCTGCCGCGAGCCGGCAGCCTTGCGCTATACGCTCGACCATTTGCCCGAGCTGGTGGTCAAGCCGGTCGGCGAAGCCGGCGGCTACGGCATCACGGTCGGGCCCAAGGCGAGCCGAGCCGAGCTCGATGATTGCCGGGCGAAGCTGGTCGCCGATCCGGCTAATTACATCAGCCAACCCTGCATAAACCTGTCGGTTGCGCCAACCTTGGTCGATGGCCGTATCGAGGCGCGCCATGTCGATTTACGGCCGTTCGCCGTGACCGGGTCGAGCACCTGGGTCTTACCGGGCGGATTGACCCGCGTGGCGCTGCGCCGCGGCTCGCTCGTCGTCAATTCCTCGCAGGGTGGCGGTTCGAAGGATACCTGGGTCCTTGGTTGACGTTCTGCTCGCGCGTTACGCGGACTGCATCTTTTGGCTCGCGCGCTACGTCGAACGTGCCGAAAATTTGGCGCGCATCCTCGACGTCAACGAAACCTTCTCACGCGACAGCCTGGGCGGCCAGAACTGGCGCTCGATCATCCAGCTGAATTCGGACGAGGAGAAGTTCTTCGCCGATGATCGCGAGGTCTCGGCGCAAAGCGTGATCGAGTTCTACGTCGTCGATGCCGACAATCCGACCTCGATCGTCAGCACCATCCGCGGCGCGCGCGAGAACGCCCGCACCCTGCGGCCATTGATCTCGACCGAGATGTGGGTACAGCTCAATGTCTTCTACAACCGCCTCGCCGCACTCAGGGTCGCCGACCTCGCTCCCGGCAGGCTGGCGGCGTTGTTCGCGACGGTAAAGGAAGCCTGCCAGACCCACACCGGCATCACAGAGGGCACCTTCTTCCGTGACCAGGGATGGTACTTCTATCAGCTCGGCCGCTATATCGAGCGCGCCGACCAGACGACGCGACTGCTCGACATCAAATACCACCTGCTGTTGCCCGACGTCGCCGATGTCGGCTCGCCGACCGATGTCAGCCAATGGAACGCCTTGTTGCGTTCCGCTGCCGGCTATCACGCTTATCGCCGGCTGCACGCGGCCAGCACGACCCCGGCTCGGGTTGCCGGCTTTCTACTGCTCAATCAAGCCTTTCCGCGTTCGGTTCATCATTGTGTGCGCGAGGTCGGGCGACTTCTGGGCGACGTCAAGTCGCGCTATTCGCTGCGGGGCGGCAATGACGCCGCCGAGGAGCTCGATCGCTTGCGCGCCGTTCTCGGCACGCTCACGATAACGGCGATCCTGAGCGAGGGTCTGCACGAGTTTCTCGATCTAATTCAACGGCAGCTGATCGCTGTCAGCCGCGACCTGTCGATCGCCTTTTTCGGCTACACGCCCGAGGCCTCGCAGATGCAGACCGCGGTCGCGCAATAGGCCGATGCAATGCCTATCATTACCGTGCGCCATGTCACGACCTACCGCTACAAGCAACCGGTTGGCTTTGGCGAGCATCGCATGATGCTGCGGCCGCGCGACAGCTACGACCAAAGGTTGCTCGACAGCAAGCTGGTGATCACGCCGCAACCCGCCGATATTCGCTGGGTCCATGATGTCTTTGGCAATTGCGTCGCGATCGCCCGATTCGCCGGCCGCGCGGCGGAGCTACGCTTTGAAAGCGTCATCCGGCTCGATCACTCGGCGACCAATACTCTCGATTTCCAGATCGAAGAGTATGCGACGCGCTACCCGTTCGCCTACGGCGCCGAGGAGATGCCGGATCTGTTGCGGCTGATCGAGCGCCAGTACCTCGATCCCGAGCACGAAATCGACCGCTGGGCATGGCAGTTCTTGCGCCACGACGGACGCAGCGACACGACTGAGCTATTGGCCGCGATGACCCATGCTATCCGGCGCGATCTGACTTATGAGGCGCGCGAAGAGAGCGGCATTCAAGATCCTGTCAAGACTTTGCGGATCGGCAGCGGGAGCTGCCGCGATTTCGCGGTGCTGATGATGGAGGCAGTGCGCTCGCTCGGGCTCGCCGCACGGTTTGTCAGCGGCTATCTCTATGTTCCCGAGGGCCGCGCCGGCAGCCTGGTGGGCGGCGGCGCCACCCATGCCTGGCTCGAAGTTTATCTGCCGGGCGCAGGCTGGATCGAGTTCGATCCCACGAACGGCAACGTCGGCAATCACGATTTGGTCCGCGTCGCCGTTGTTCGAGATCCGCGCCAGGCGGTGCCGATTTCCGGCAGTTGGACCGGTTTCCCCGCGGACCATCTCGGCATGAGTGTCGAGGTCGAGGTCACCGCCGAGACTGCTGCCGCAGGCGAGACGGTGCCAAAGGAGCGCCGCTCGCTAGCCGGCGGCTGATCTTAGCTGCAGCGCGCCTCGACGCCGGCTGCGCCTAGACATCACTGAGACCGGACTTCTATCATCGGCTCTCCGGGTCTCGCGAGCAGGTCGCGCGCCGGGAGGATGGAAGGCCGTGACCAACCCGCAAAACTATTCACGGAATCGGCCGGAGAACTTCCTTCACTCCCGCGAGAGCCGGCGCTGGCCGACCTATCTCGGGATTACCGGCCTCCTCTTGTTCATTCTGGTGGCGCTGGCCGGTGGGATCATTTGGTACAACTCGAAGAAGTCGAGCGAGTTGGCGATCGCGGCCGCACAGCGACTGATGCAAGAGGCGGACGACAAAGTCACCGATCGGATCAGACTGCTTTACGACCCGATGTATGCGATCGCCGGGATCGCCTCGCTGGTGCCGGAATTGACCACTCCGGCGATCAAAGACAACCCTAGCGCCCTGGCCCTGCTGTTGCGGGCGTTGCGCATCTATCCCCAAATATTATCGCTCTATGTCGGGTTCGACGATGGCGAGTTCTTCATGGTGACGCATATCGCCGGAGAAAAGATCGCCGCGTTGCGCAAGGCGCTGCAAGCACCTCCCGAGGCGGTCTTTGCCAACGAGATCGTCACCGACGATGCCGCAGGCCAGCGCACCGTGCGCTGGGTCTTTCTCGCCGACGACGGCACGATCGTTGGCCGCCGCGATAAGGCGCCGCCCTTCGATCCCCGCAAACGGCCTTGGTACGCGGCCGCCAAGCTCAGCGACGTGGTCGAGCACAGCGAACTTTACATGTTTGCTTCAAGCGGCGAGGCTGGTTTCACCCTGAGCCGCCGCTTCGGCGGGCCGACGCCGGGTGTGATGGGAGCCGATTTGGCCGCGGTCGATTTGGCGAATTTTTTGGGAAAGCAGCGAATCACACCGGGCAGCACGGCTTTCATCTTCACCAAGGCGGGCGAGGTCGTGGCGTTGCCCGACCAGAACCGGATCGCCAAAGCGGTGCGCGCCAACGGCGACATCAAGGCGATGCTGCCCAAGATCGCCGATATGAACGATCCGGTGATCAATGGCCTCGTCGCCGCCTATCAGAACCAACAAATGGCCGGCACCCGCGTCTATGACGTCGGCGGCCGAACCTATATCGGCCGGGTGACCGACATCCCGCCGCGCTATGGGCGCGACCAGTTGCTGGCGATCGCCGTGCCGGTCGACGAGATCGAAAAGCCGATCATCGACATCCGCAACGACACCCTGCTTTATTCAGTCGCGTTTCTGGTCTTCGCGCTGCCGCTCTTCGTGACATTGGTCGTGTTCTGGATCGATCGGCGGCTCGAACGCCGCGCGGCTTGGCCGCGATTCCGCGACGACGAATAGGGCTACGACTGGCTCCTCAGCCGATGCGTGTTTCTTCGACCACGACGGTGCCGACTGTCACCGGTTCGTCGTGATAGAGCCAACGGGTGAAAAAGCCGGCGAGCGCTGCGCCGATGATCGGGGCCAGCCAGAACAGCCACAGCTGCGATATATAGTGCCCACCGGCGAACAAAGCGGGGCCGGTGCTGCGCGCCGGGTTGACCGAAGTATTGGTGACCGGGATCATGACCAGATGGATCAGGGTCAGGCACAATCCGATCGGGATGCCGGCAAAGCCGACCGCGGCACCGCGCGAGGTCGAGCCGATGATTACAAAAATAAAGAAGAAGGTGGCAACCACCTCACCGATAAAGCAGGCGCCCAACCCGTATTTACCCGGGCTTAGATCGCCATAGCCGTTGGAGGCGAAACCGCCCGCAACCCAGCCCGGTTTGCCAGACGCAATCGCGTAAAGGATTGCCGCAGCGACGATCGCGCCGATCACCTGGGCGATGATGTAGGGCAGCACGTCCGCGGCCTTGAACCGCCCGCCGGCCCACAGCCCGATGGTCACCGCCGGGTTGAAATGGCCGCCTGAGATGTGTCCGACGGCATAGGCCATCGTCAGCACAGTCAGTCCGAAGGCGAAGGCTACTCCAAGGAAGCCGATCCCGAGTACCGGAAATGCGGCGGCGAGCACGGCGGCGCCGCATCCGCCGAAGACCAACCAGAGCGTGCCGAAGAATTCCGCAGTGGCACGACGCGTCATGTCCATGGTTTCCCTCCCGCGCTTCGATCCGGCGAGTTGGGCGGAGTAAACCCAACTCGACGGTTTACAACACTAGCCTGCACAAAGTTGCGTCACGCGCAACAGATCTTTCCATGACCAAACCCAGCGCAACGCCTCCGCGGCGTGACAGCGGCCACGACCGACGGCTACATTGGAGCCGATTCGTCTCGACTAATCCGGCCAGCGCCGATGCACCCAGAGCCACAGCTCGGGTCGGTCGCGAATCCACGCTTCTAAGGTCGCGTTGACCGCGGTCATCAGGGCGGCGGCGTCGGCCTGACGATCACCACTTCGAGGCAGGGGTAACGGCGGTGAGACCGTGACCCGGAAGCGTGCACCCGCGAGCCGCTCGACCCGAAGCGGAAATACGTCGCAGTCGAAGCGGAGCGCCAGAAAAGCGAGGGCAGAACTGGTCATCGCGGGGCGCCCGAAGAACGGAACCGGGATTCCGTCATTCATCTTCTGGTCAGCGAGCAAGCCCAGATGCACGCCGCGATTTAGCGCCAAAATCGCACGCCGAGCCGCAACGGCGCCCTTCGGGATGAACTCCTCGCGATCGCCGCGCAACTTCGCGATCAAGCGGTCGACCAACGGATTGTTGGCGGCGCGGTAGATCTGGGCAACCGAGATCCCGTACTGGACGCCGGCGAGCGAGCCGATCTCCCAATTGGCGATATGGCCGGAGAAGACGATCATCCGCCGCCCGGCAGCGACCGCCTGGTCGATATGCTCGAATCCGTGGGTCTCGATCCGTCCGCCCGGCTCGAAAACGCGGAATCTCCTGAGGTGCGGATACTCAGCCGCGACGCGGCCGAGGTTGTCCCACATGCCGATGACGGTCCGTTCGATTTCAGCGTCGGGAAGGTCGGGAAACGCGCGGCGAAGATTGAGCCGCGCGCGTTTGGAAATGCCGAGAAACGGGCCGATTCGCCGCCCCAACGCGCCACCGAGGGCGGATGCAAAATCGATCGGCAGCAATCCGAACACACCGAAGAAGGCCGCTGCTCCCCAAGCCTCTAGGCGCTGGCCGAACCGGGGCGCCTCAACAACGGTATTCGCCTGCGCCGTATCCATTGCCCTGGGCGGATAGCACATCGGGGCCGAGAAGGCTATCGAGGGCGGCAAGATCGGGCCAGCGGACTTCGACCTCGAGGACCTCGATCCCGGCCCGCGCCGCGGGCGGCACCCTGACATAGTCCTTTGCCGTCGTCACCAGCCGCGCTTTCTCGTGCGCCGCCGTCTGGTGCAGTTCGGCGATCTCATCGAAGCGGAACGGGTGGTGATCTGGAAAGCGGCGTGCGTCGACGAGTTCGACCCCGAGTCCCCGCAAGGTGGCGAAAAATTTTTCCGGCCGCGCGATCCCGGCAAAGGCGACGGCGCGGCTCTCCGCGAGCCGGGCGCCGTCCACTGCCGTCAGCACCGCAGGTACGATCGGCCGACTGGCGTCTGCGGCGATCGGCCGGTGCGGGCGCGTCTCGCCTTCGGTCGCGAGCAGCACGACGCCATCGGCGCGGGCGAGACCGCGGCGCAGGCTCTCGCGCAATGGGCCGCCGGGCATCACCCGCCGATTACCAAAGCCATAAACGGCGTCGACGACGATCAGCGCCAGGGTTGCGGCGACGGTCGGATTCTGGAATCCGTCATCGAGCAGGATAGCTTTGGCTCCGGCGGCGACCGCGGCGGCGACCCCCGCGCCCCGCGCGCGGGCGACCCAGCACGGCGCGCGTGAAGCCAGCAACAATGCTTCGTCGCCGACTGCCGCGGCGTCGTGCCGCGCCGGATCGACGCGAACCGGACCAGCGAGCCGACCACCATAGCCGCGCGTTACCACATGAACCGCGATGCCGTGCGCCGAGAGGTATGTGGCGAGCGCCAG
Organism: uncultured Alphaproteobacteria bacterium; assembly: GCA_963785565.1. Classification (GTDB taxonomy): domain Bacteria; phylum Pseudomonadota; class Alphaproteobacteria; order ATCC43930; family CGMCC-115725; genus AP-15. Next base: position 8,744 of record CAWAVV010000052.1, read on the forward strand.
CGCGACCGGGGTCTTACCGGCGCCGCCGGCCACCAGATTGCCGACGCAGATTACCGGCACCGGCGGACAATACGGCCGCGCCAAGGCGCGGCGGAGCCGGCCTGCAGCATCCCAGGCTGCGCCAATCGGCAGCAGCAGATCAGCCGCAAGCCCCGGCTCCCTCCCCCAAAAATCCGGGGCGGTTCGCATCAGGCCCGCAGCGAATGCGGCGCCCCGTGGGCCTTTAGCCCACGGGCTTGTCCCGTGGGGCGGCCTTCGATCAGTGCGCCTTCCGCCGGCCCGTTTTGCACCGGCGCGAGCCCGTCGAGCCATGGGGCGAGACGGGCGAGGACGGCATCGAGAATGCCCTGGCCGGCGGCGGCCGCCCGCGCGGCGGCCGCGCAACGTGCCGCACGCAGCCCCCGATCAGCGAGCAGCGCCGCCACGGCCCGGGTCAGCTCGTCGGCGCCGGTCACAACCTCTGCCGCCCCGGCCGCAGCCAGCGCCGAGGCCATCCCGACGCAATTGCTCATGTCCGGCCCGTGCAATATGGCGCAGTCGAGGCGCGCCGCCTCGAACGGGTTGTGCCCGCCGTTTCGCGTCAGCGATCCCCCGATAAAGGCAATCCCGGCGAGACGGTAAAACAGGCCGAGTTCGCCAATCGTATCCGCGAGGTAGACCGCGGTCTCGTCGCTGATCGGCTCACTATGGCTGCGCCGGGCGACCCGTAGCCCGTGCTCGGCGAGCATCGCGGCGATGGCGCCGCCGCGCACCGGATGGCGGGGGGCGATGATCGTCAACAGGCCGGGCTGGTCAGCAGCGAGACATCGATGGGCGGCGGCGGCGATCTCCTCTTCGCCCGCGTGAGTGCTGGCGGCGAGCCATAGCGGGCGCGAGCCGATCTGTCGGCGCAGCCGCCACAGCTGCGCCTGGTCGACCGGCAGGGTGGCGCCGGCAGCCTTGAGGTCGCCGACCGCGGCGACATCGCGGGCGCCGAGTCGGTGCAGCCGATCGGCCTGGTCCGCATCTTGAGCGAGGCATTGCGAGAAAGCGCCGAGCATCGGGCCGATTAGTCCCGGCCACCGGCGCCAGCGCCGGTATGAGCGCGCCGATAGCCGGCCACTGACCAACATCATCGGAATCTCGCGCGCATGCGTCGTCAGCACCAAGTTCGGCCACAACTCGGATTCGACCCAGAGCGCCAGGTCCGGTCGCCAGTGATCGAGAAAACGCCCGATCCAGCCCGGCAGGTCGACCGGCACGAATTGATGGCGCGTCCGCGGCGGCAGCCGCCCTTCGAGCAGCCGGGCCGAGGCGACCGTGCCGGTAGTGACAAGGATTTCGAGCGCGGGCCGCATCTCGGTCAGCCGCTCGATCAGCCGCAGCGTCGCCGTCGCCTCGCCAACGCTCGCGGCGTGAACCCACACCAGCGGCCCCGGCGGTCGGGCGCTGCATGCAAAACCTTGGCGTTCTCTCAGGCGCCGCCCGTCCTCCTTGCCGCGCCGCCGCCGCCGCTTCAGATACAGCAGCACCAGCGGCGCCAGCGGCCGGGTCAGCATGCGATAGACGAGCGGCAGCATCAGCGCGGCTTTTCCGGTTGAACGGCATGGCGCGGCGACGGCGCCTCGCCCTGGCTACTTCCCCGTGTGCGGGGAGAGGAAGACAGCCTCGCGTCGGGTGGCTGAAGAGCTCTTACCCCGTGCCCGATACGGCGGTCGGCTTCGTGAACCATCTCGATCATGCGCGCCTCGATCTGGGATCGGGTGCGTTCGAGCCCATCCTCGTCGAGCTCGAGTGCGATTTCGATCGGCTTGCCCCACAAAAAGAGGCCGCGCCCGAACGGCAGCGCGACATGGAAATGGTCCCAGCTCGGAAGTATCCACCGCCGGCTCGTGGCATAGGTGATCGGCACGATCGGCACCTGGGCCAGCCTCGCAGCATTGACGATGCCAATGCTGACGCTCATCGCCGGGCCACGCGGCCCATCCGGAGTGATCGCCACACAGTCCCCTTCCTTTAACTTTTTCAGCATGTTGCGCAATGCCGCCGACCCGCCGCGGCGGGTCGAGCCAGCAATCGCCTGGATGCCGAAATACGACACGGCGTCGGCGATGATCCGTCCATCGCGATGCGCCGAAATCAGCATGTGCATCGGCGCCATGCGCTGCCACGCCAGCGGGATCATCATCATGCGCCCGTGCCAGAAAGCGCCGATGAAAGCTTGCCCCTCGGCGACCAGCCGGCGTGGCGCCTCGCCGCCCTCCACGGTCCAGCGGTTGGTGCGATAGACGAAGCGAATGTAGCGGTGCATCGCCCAACATGCCGCCCGCCGCAGCCGAGCGTTGCGAAGAAGGCGCCGCCACGTCACACGCTTGGTAAAGATCAGCGCCACGCCGCTATTGCGCGGGAGCGGCAGCGGCGACGTCTTGCTCATCGGCGAACTGCATCGCATAGAGCCGCGCATAGAGACCGCCGCGGGCGAGCAGCTCGGTGTGCCGGCCGCTCTCGGCGATACGCCCGCGATCGACGACGCAGATCAGATCTGCACCCTGGACCGTCGACAGCCGGTGGGCTATGACCAGGGTCGTGCGCCCGCGGATCAACGTGCGCAACGCAGCCTGCACCTGGCGTTCGGACTCGCTGTCGAGGGCCGAGGTCGCCTCGTCGAGCAGCAAGATCGGTGCGTCCTTGAGCATCGCCCGGGCAATCGCCAAGCGCTGGCGCTGCCCGCCGGAGAGGCGCACACCGTGCTCTCCGACTTGCGTGTCGTAGCCGTTCGGCAGCTCGCTGATGAACTCGTCAGCGCCGGCGGCGCGCGCCGCCGCTTCGATAGCTTCCGCTGTGGCGCCGAACCGACCATAAGCGATGTTGGCCCGCAGGCTGTCGTCGAACAGAGTTACCTCCTGGGTGACGAGCGCCACCGCACCGCGCAGCGAGGCCAAGGTCACGCTGCGGATATCCTGCCCGTCGATCGCGATGCTGCCTTCCTCGACATCGAAAAAACGGGGGATCAGGTTGAGGATGGTCGATTTGCCGGCCCCCGATGCGCCGACCAGCGCGACCCTACGCCCGGCCGGGACGGTCAGCGAGACATCGTCGAGCGCAACGGCTCCGGGGGCATAACCAAAGCGCACCCGGTCGAAGCGGATTTCGCCGCCGGCAACGCATAGCGGCCGAGCCGCGGGCATATCGCGAATCGTTGGCTCGACGTCGAACACCTGAAAGATCCGTTGGGCCGCGGCGAGGCCTTCCTGCAACGAGGCGTTCAGATTGGCGAGGCTCTTAAGCGGCTGATAGGCGAGCAGCAGCGCGGTGATGAACGAGAAGAACGCGCCCGGCGTCCGGGTTCCGACGATAACCTGGTGACCGCCATAAAGGATGACGATGGCGATTGCCGCTCCACCCAACGTCTCCATCATCGGCGAGGCGCGTGAGCGCGTGCGTGTTGCCCGGTCGATCAGCGCGAACAGCCGTTCGAACAGGTCGGCGGCGCGCCGCTCCTCGTAATCCTCCATGCCGTACGCCTTGACCAGGCGGGCGCCCTGAAAGGTCTGATTCAGCAACGTCGTCAGCTGGCCGATCTCGGCCTGGGTGTTGGCCGAAACCCGGCGCATGCGGCGGCCGATGCCGACGATCGGACGGATCGCCACCGGGAAGACGAAGAACGAGACCAATGCCAAGAGCCAGTCCTGATAGAACATGACCCCGACCAGGAACACCACGGTCAGCGCATCCTTGCCGATCGCACCGAGGACGTTCGCCGCGGCGTTGCGCAGCAGCACGGCGTCGCTGGTGAATCGTGATATCAAAGTCCCGCTCGGATGCGCGTGAAAATAGGCGAGATCGGCACGCATCAGTCGCGTGAACAGCGCAATCTGCACATCGGCGATGACCCGCTGGCCGACGCGGTTCATCAGCACCGCCTCGCCGTAATCGGCGAGACCCTTGACGATGGCGATAGCCAGTGCGCCGCCGGCGATCAGCAGCAAAAGCGAGCCGTCGCGCCCGACAAAGATGCGGTCGAGAACAGGCTGCATCAGCCAGGCGCGCAGTGCCGTGCTGCCGGCCGCCAGCCCCATCAGCAAAAAGGCAAATGCCACCCGCGGCGCATGGGGGCGCATGAAATCGCGCACCAAGCGCCATACGAGCGCAGCACTGCGCGCGCCCTCCTCGAGGATCGGCGGCTTTCCAAACATCAGTCCCCGCGGGAAGCGTTAAAGACGGGGACCGGCCTTGGCAAGGGCGGCGGCCGGCAGGGGCTTGCCCGCCGCGCCGCCCCGCCGCGAGCTCACGTCGGGTAGGAGACGAAGCACTTATCCGACGCAAAGATGTGCGTCTCGATGTAATCGTGCACGACCGGTTTCCGGTCGAGCTTTTCCATCGCCCCCATCAGCGCGCACCAGTTCAGCATTTCGTGCTGCCCGGCCTGCTCCATCGCCTTTAACGGGCGCTTGCGCCAAGTGTCGTAATCGCGCTGCGACAGCGCGTCGAACAGCAGCCGGTCGGCCTTCAGGTCGGGCCACATATAGCCGTTGGTCGGCGACAGGAAGCAATGGGACCAGCTCGACGAGGCAATCACCGCTACCCGCCATGGCGAAGCCGCAAAGGTCTCGGCCACCGCCTTGCCGACCTCCATGCAGCGCCAGGGATGCGGCGAGGGCGGGTCGCCGGCGATCGACGGATCGCGCGGCGGCATGAACAACGCCGCGGTGCCGCCCTTGGCGTGCAAGAGGTTGCTGCCGTAGCAATTGATCGCGAACGGCACGACCGGGTAGGGGAAGCCTTTGCGGTCCCAATCGAGATAGAGGAAGGTATTGGTAAAGGCGTGCGCCAGCGGATGGTGCAGCGGCTTGTAGGCATAGGCCATGTCGACGCCGCGCTCGATCAGCCCGGTGGCGAGGTGTTTGGCGGCCTCGCGGTGACCATGAAGCTTTAACGCCCAGTCGCCGGGCTCGCCCCAACGGTTAGTACGGCCGCCATTGCCGTTCTTCCATGGCTGGACCGCGAAATCGTCGTCATAGCCGAGCAGGCAAAAGGCCGGGATGATGTCCTCGTGGAAATTCTCGTACTGGTCGTCGCCCCACACCAGCACGACATCCGGGTTGAACGCGTCGAGCGACTTGCGCACAGCGCGGAAACCTTCTGCCATTCGTGCGCTATAGCGCTGGGCGGAAGAAAGTCCTTCGTCGTTTCCGAGTTCGGCGACAAGCTCGGCTGGCCAGTTGGCCGGGTTCTTGTAGTGCTCGGGCACATTGGGCGCGGTCAGCAGCCGATGGAACAGCGACGGCAACTGCTCGTCGGGGACCGTCAGC
>CAWAVV010000053.1:0-22075 GCA_963785565.1 uncultured Alphaproteobacteria bacterium
ACCCCAAAATGCTCGCCGATCTACGCGAGGGCACGCTCGAATTCTTTGTCGCCGGCGCCACCCTCGGCGATCTGGCGCCGACCAGCGCCCTGCCGTTGCTCCCCTTCGCGTTCGCGGATTCTACAGCGGTGTTCGCCGCACTCGACGGCGCGCTTGGCGACCGGATTCGCGGCGAACTGGCGCGGAACGGGGTCCACGCGTTCCGCCACTGCCTGCAGAACGGATTTCATCATCTGACGACCAGCACCCGGCCAATCAATACCGCCAGCGATCTTGCCGGAGTCAGGATCCGCAGCCCCGGCGGCGCCATCGCCCGCGACTTCTTCGAGACGTTCGGCGCCGAGGCCGGCTACGTCCCGTATGAACTCGTTTTGGCTACCTTTGCAGTAGAACCTCTCAAATTTTCTCTATCAAGGCGAGAAATCGAGGAACGGATCCGTGACTCCGATATCCCAAATCAGCAAAAACCGCCATCGGCGTCGGTGGGATCGATGCTTAAAGCGCTTGGAGATTTTCAGCGTAGACGGAAAATCGAATTATTAGAATGGAGATCAACCGAGCAGACTCTTTATATTCTCGAACCCGCATTTTTATTTTACATCCGATGGCGTGAGCCTCGCAAGCCGCATACCGCTAAGAATTTGTTGGCGCTCGTGCAGGAATTGCTTAAAGTGAGTTCCTCATTTGCCTTTAGCGTGCGATGACTATGAGGTGATGAACACCGCCGTCTTCATCGGTGCCGTCACGGCAGTGCTGGGGTCGGTCCTCGTCTCGCTCGACACCGACGAGCTGATGAAGTTGTTAGGCCTACCGCCGTCGTTCGCCGGCTTCCTGAGCTACCGATTTCGCCGCGTTCCAGTAGATATGGCGCGGCAAGGAGCTCGTCGATACGCTGATCTTCAAGCAGGGGGCGTCAGCCGCGCCACGTCGAAATGGTACACGCGGGCGGTGTTGAGGGCGGCGATCTTGGCCTGTTCGTCGTCGGGCACGCCGGCCAGGATCTGCGTCAGGATTTTCCGCGACTGGGGAAAGGTCGACTCGCTGTGCGGATAGTCCGAACCCCACATCATGTTGTCGACGCCGATCACGTCGCGCAGGCGAATGCCGATGGCGTCTTCCTGGAAGCTCAAGACGACATTGCGGCGGAAGAAGTCGCTCGGCAGCATGCCGTCCTTGAACCGGTAGATCGCCTCGCCGTGGCGCTCGCGATAGGTGTAGTTCATGGAAGTGAGCACGTTGGGCGCCCAGGACAGCTCGAACTCGACGATCGCCAATGTCAGGCGGGGATGGCGCTCGAAGACGCCGGAGAAGATCATGTCGCACATCGACAATGCCGGATAGAACGCCTTGGTTGCGCGGCTGCTGGCGTCGCGCAACGTTCCGGGACCGGCGCCGCGGATCTTGCCTTGGCGTCGCGTGGCGGTGTGTAGGCTCAGCGGCAGATCGAGCGCCCCGGCGGCGGCCCAGAACAGCTCGTACTCGGGTTGGTCGTAGCGCCGGTCTTCGGCCGGATACTCGGTGATCATCGCACCGGAGAGGCCGAGGCGCGCGGCACGCTCCAGCTCCCGGGTCCCGTCCTCGACGTCGTCGAGGTTGATCATCGCGATGCCCTTGAGGCGGGTGGGATCGGTGCGGCAGAACTCGGCCAGCCAGTCGTTGTAGGCGCGAAAGATCGCGGACATCAGCAGCGGGTCCGCCACCTTGAAGTAGAAGAGCCCTTGGCTCGGATAGAGGACTTCGCCCGCCACTCCATCGAGCGCCATGTCTTTGAGATGTTGCTCGGGGTCGTACCCCCCGCGGTGCACGGCTTCGAAGCGCCCCTGGGCGGAGATCGTCTCGGGGGCCTCGAACCGCGCGCCGGCGTTGGAGATCAGGCCGATCCCGGAGAGGATCTGATCCCTCTCGACCACGACATGGTCGCCGCCGTCGATCCGCTCGATCCGCGGCGCCCGATCCCTGAACGCCGCATCGATTCGGGTCTGCCACAGATCCGGCGGCTCGAACACGTGAGAGTCGGACGACAGAACCAGAGGCAGCATCGGCATCTCCTTTCTGTCACTCTTGATCGCGGGCAGCACCTTTGGCAACCGCGGTCGTAATTTTCGGGGATGCTGCCGGCGAATTCTGTCGCATCGTCGTTCATTACTCGCTCCGATCGTTATTCGATGACCTTGTCGGCGCGGGCGAGCAGCGATGGCAGCACCGAGAGGCCGAGGGCCCCCCTTGCTATTTGCAGGAACCCTAGCACATCGCGACCGATCGGGAGATGGGAAGCCCGCCTCCGCGGTGGCTGGAACGGCTGCTAACGGGATAGACTTCGACGGTTCGATCAAGCCCACCAAATTGACCGCTGGAGCCTAGGATTTGACAGGCGCATCACTCGACGGACAGGGACAAAAAGCCTTGCGGAGAGTAGCCACGAAATGCTAATTAATAGAGAATTATCAAAAAAGGGTCCTTAGGGAGGTCCACCATGCAGCGATGCTGGGCTTTTTTGGCTACCGTCCTAATTATGGGGCTGCTCGTCCCTTCGATGCCGAGCACCGCCGCTCCCATGACACTGGATCAGTTACTGACCAGCCTGAAACTGGACAAAACGGCAATCCAGTTTTCCGATCCAGAAACGGGCGGCGCCTCCGAAGCGCCCGTGACCCAGCCCGTCCCGGCAGGGTTCAGTTTCGGTCCAAACGGCGGCCAACTGAATCCAACGGGCGGCAGCCTTCTCGTGCTGGAAGGAATTCCTGTACCGCCTCCCTCGGACATATCGGAACTGACGCCGGACCTGGTCAGCGACATCCTCGTCTTTCCGCCAAATGGCAAGCAGTTCCTGATGTTCTCCGACCCGTTCCCGAACACATTCCCCATTCCCACCTACGACTTTAAAGGCAACGTGACCGGCACAGCCAATAAATCGTTCATGGATCTGTTGACCTCGGGACGTGTGAACGCCATCCAGGAAGGGTTCCTGATGGACCAGCGCACCGGCGGGAAAGCGCCCTTTGGCAACAATCCGGTCGATATCGTCGCCCAGTTTGGAGTCAATGACGTCACTATCTTTGTGAATCGCTTCTCGAGTACCGATAGCCAGGCCTATGTAATCCTGAGTGATAATCCGCCGATTGAAACATCGGAGCCGTCCTCAGCCGCAATCTTGGCTATCGGATTCGCTGTACTCGGCATCGCGGCCATTCGGCGAAGAGGAGGAGCCAGGGCAGGTTGACTGCGTTGAGACTGCTTCGATCTCATGTCGCACCGGCACACTGGCGAGTGGCATTGCGTGTACAAGCGTCTATCCCTGACGGGGCGCTGCACCGGGTCGCGAGCGAGCCGCATTTCCAGCCCTGTTGAGCTGAGTACGGGCGTTGCGTCACCAGCCCGGTAGTTGGTTGCAGCCACAGAAAACATCCATGCCGCGCACAGCCCCTACTGGGGCGCTATGCCTGACCAAAAGACGCGACAAATAACTCCGCCCACTGCTTATCCAAGACCAGCCGCTACCTTGCCAGTAAGCTGGGCCGGTTTGAGCTGAAATTGAGATAGAGCCGCCCATTCGAGTAAGGCCGTATTGTCGACCAAAGGCGACGCACCCAGACAATATTGGCCGCTTCCTCCTCTCGCTTCGAGCACGGCCGATCGCCGTCAAGCTCGGCTCAGGATCCGCCCGGCCCGAGCCTCGTCGTCACGTAACGGCCGGAAACGGCGCGAGGGCGTCATGCGGCAAAGAAGCGTGCTCGGCACCCGGGCGAAGTCCCGAGCTTGGGGAATTATCGATCAGATTTGCGCCACTCGACGCCGGGTCACAGGCGGGTCGCGCGCAGCCTTAGCGCGTTGCCGATGACCAGCACCGAACTCATGCTCATCGCCGCGCTGGCGATCATTGGATTGAGCAACAGGCCGAACGCCGGATAGAGCACGCCGGCCGCGATCGGGATCGCCAGCCCGTTGAAGACGAAGGCAAAAAACAAATTCTGCCGGATATTGCGCATCACCGCACGCGATAGCCGGCGCGCCCGCACGATCCCCTGCAGATCGCCTTTGACGAGTGTGACGGCAGCGCTCTCCATCGCTACGTCGGCGCCGGTTCCCATCGCGATGCCGACCTGCGCCTGGGCCAGGGCTGGGGCATCGTTGATGCCGTCGCCGGCCATCGCGACGAAATGGTGCTGGTCCTGGAATTTCTTGACGGCCGAGGCCTTCTGATCCGGCAATACCTCGGCCACGACATCATCGATGCCGAGCTTGCGGCCGACCGCTTGCGCGGTAATGCGGCTGTCGCCGGTCAGCATCACCACTCGGATGCGCTCGTGGTGGAGGGCCGTTAGCGCGCCGATCGCGCTGTCCTTGATCGGATCGGCGACCGTGACCAGCCCGGCCGCCCTGCCGTCAACCGCGATCAGCATCGCCCCTTGGCCATCTTTGCGCAGCGCGTCCGCGCGCTCGGGCAAACCGCCCGGGTCGATCCCGAGCGCGGCAAAGAGCGCCTGGTTGCCGACGGCGACACGCTTGCCGTCGACGGCGCCGATCACTCCCTTGCCGGTTTCGGACCTGAAATCAGCCACGGCGCCGAGCTCCAAACCACGTTCTTCGGCGCCTTTGACGATCGCGGCGGCCAAGGGATGCTCGCTGCCCCGTTCGAGGCTGGCGGCCAACCGCAATAGCTCGTTCTCGTCGATGGCGCCGATCGCAACGACGCTGGCGAGGCGCGGCTTGCCCTCGGTCAGAGTCCCGGTCTTGTCGACGACGAGGATATCGACCTTTTCCATCAACTCGAGCGCTTCGGCGTTCTTGACGAGGACCCCCGCCTGTGCGCCTCGCCCGGCGCCGACCATAATCGACATCGGCGTCGCCAATCCGAGCGCGCAGGGACAGGCGATGATCAGCACCGCAACCGCGTTGACCAGCGCAAAGCCCATCGCCGGCGCCGGGCCGAATATCGACCAGACGATAAACGTCACCACCGCGGCGGCGATGACTCCTGGCACGAACCATCCGGAAACGGTGTCGGCCAGACTCTGGATCGGCGCACGCGAACGCTGGGCTTCGGCAACCATGTGGACAATCCGAGCCAGCAAGGTGTCGCTGCCGACGCGCTCGGCGCGCATGACGAATGAGCCGGCGCCGTTGACCGTGCCGCCAGTGACCTTGTCGCCGGGCGATTTCTCGGCTGGAACCGGTTCGCCGGTGATCATCGCCTCGTCGACCGCGCTCCGACCTTCGAGCACGACTCCGTCGACCGGCACTTTCTCACCCGGGCGCACGCGCAGGCGGTTGCCGGGGACGACCTCTTCGAGCGCGATATCGCCTTCGCGGCCGTCGTCGCCGATAACGCGCGCGGCTTTGGGCGCGAGGTCGAGCAATGCCCGGATCGCGCCGCCGGTCTGAGCGCGGGCGCGCAGTTCCAGAACCTGTCCGAGCAAGACCAGGGTGACGATGACCGCCGCCGGCTCGAAATAGACCGGCACCCCGCCGTCCGGCATGCGGAACGAGGCGGGGAATATTCCCGGCAGCAGCGCCGCGACCAGGCTGTAGCCATAGGCAATCCCAGTGCCGAGCGCGATCAGGCTGAACATGTTGAGCCGACGGTTTACCACCGAGGCCCAGCCGCGGCGGAAAAACGGCCACCCGCACCACAGCACAACAGGTGTTGCCAGCGCGAGCTGAAGCCACACCATTCCGCGCGATGCGAGCAGGTGAGCGACGTGCTCGCCCATCGCGATCGCCACCAGCGGGACCGCCAGCGCCACCCCGACCCAGAACCGCCGCGTCATGTCGCGCAGCTCGGGGTTGGCGGCCTCCCCGGCAGCGGGAGTCATCGGCTCGAGCGCCATGCCGCAGATCGGGCAGCTGCCCGGCTCGTTGCGGAGGATTTGCGGATGCATCGGGCAGGTCCATTGGACTTGACCGGGCCCCATTGCTTCGGCTGAAGGGGCGGGGCTCAGATAACGCGCCGGGTCGGCGTCGAACCGCTCGCGGCACCGGCTGCTGCAGAAATGGTAGGTATCTCCCGCATACCGGCTGTGATGCCGGGTTGCAGCCGGATCGACGGTCATGCCGCACACCGGATCGCGCACCGGCGCCGGATCCGCTGTCAAGACGGCGGTATGATTATTCGCCATGGCCAGCCGTGCTCCGGTCGCTCGCCCGCCGGCCGCCTTTCCCGGGGCGCCAAGAGCGAGTACGCTGACGCGCCGGCCTCGGGGTTCGCGAACGATCGCCGATGCGCCGTAACAGCATGCAAACTCCGGGAGGGAGTGACGATGCCAACCTATGAAATCACGACCGAAGATGTCGAGTATCTCCGCCACGGCGACAAGAAGCTGATCGCTCGCCTCTACAAGCCGAAGGGCGACGGGCCGTTTGCGGCGGTGGTCGACCTGCATGGCGGCGCGTGGACCAGCGGCGATTTGACCGGGACCCAGGGCCTCGACGAAGCGCTCGCCAGGAACGGCTTTGTCATCGCCTCGCTCGAGTTCCGCCATAACGCCGACGGCTATCCGACCTCGCTGATCGACATCAACCACGCGATCCGCTGGATCAAGGCCCATGCCCGCGATCTCAAGGTCGATCCCAACCGGATCGGCATCGGCGGCGCGTCGAGCGGCGGCCATCTGGCGATGTTGGCGGCGATGCGGCCCAATGACCAGCGCTACGCCTCGGCGCCCTTGCCGGCCGGCTCGCCGGCAGTCGACGCGACAGTGCGCGCGGTCGCGATGTCATGGCCGGTGATCAACCCGCTGTCGCGCTATCGCAATGCGCAAAAGGCGGCGAAGACGCCGAACCCGCCGGCCTTTTCGATCGGCATGAAGGAAAAGCACGATCTCTACTGGAAGACTGAGGCCGCGATGGCCGAGGGCAACCCGATGCTGATGCTCGAACGCGGCGAAAAGGTAACGATGCCGCCGGCGCTATGGGTCCAGGGCAGGCCCGACATCGTCCACGACTACCATGACGATGATTTCGAGCTTCCCGGGCAACGAGCCCGAGCGGTTCATCTCGAATTACCGCAACGCCGGCGGCGACATCGAAATCGTCTATATCGACAACGAAAAGCGGCAGACGAACGCTTCTTACGACCCGATTACCGCGTTCTTCAAAAAGCACCTCGGGTAAGAGGCGCACGCCTAATCTACACCGGCGCGCTACTCCCTCTCCCCGTTCGCGGGGAGAGGGCCGGGGTGAGGGGCGTCACCCGGAAACCAATCGCCGAGCACCTGAGCCTCAGTGTACTTGGCGGCGGTGATTTTGCCGATCAAGTCTTGGGGCATTTCGCCGCGTCGGCGCAGCGTCTGGATTATGCGTCGTGCCGCCAGAGTCGTTGCGCGTGGGACCATGCCGCCCACCTCTCCCTTCAGGCTCGGACTGTCGTCAAGCAAAAGCTCGACATCGGACCGTTCTCGCCCGATGGTCTCCATCCACCCGGGCCGCGGGTCGATTGCCGGAGAACACTCAAGCTTGATTAGGTGCTCGATGATGACCGCGATGCGGCTGCGCAGCTCGCGCTTCTGCGAACGGCCCAAGCTGTCGATCTCCTCGGCGAGGTTCTCCCAATCGAGAGGGAGATTTGTGCTCAGACTGGCGGCATCGCGCAGCGCTGCCGCCTGCTGCTCGGTCCAGCGGACGAAATCCTCCTCGTAAAGCCGCGTGGCGCTGCCGGACATGAGCGTTACTCCAGGCTGAAGCCATCTCGTAAACCTGACCATCGAGGCTGTGCAGATCAACCTTTTATGCCGCCCGCGCCGGACCCCATCCGGTTCTCGGTGCCCAGTGGACAGGACCCACGCGCATCCCGGCCATTTTCGATTCCCGCGAACGATCCCACCCCCGCCCGGAGCGGGCTCTGCTTTACCTGTGGGATCAACGCTTGAATAATGCCTCCGCTCCTTGGCGTTGGCCGAGCTTTGCCGCGATATCGACCCGCACACGGGCAATTTCCGCCTCAAGCTCGGCGATATAGTCCTCGAGCTCGGCGATCCCCATCGGGCTCAGATCTCTCGGCGCCGCTGGCTTGCCCCGCGGTTCAAGCTCCACTTCGTCCATCGATCCTCCGATCCCCGCAGCCGTCTTCCCTCGATTGGCCGCCAGACTATATAATGAGATCTGCTTTTTTGCGCTCGCCCGCGCGCCGATTGTCCGTGGCGGCGGGGCGTTGGCGAAACCAGGACTCCATCATGCCAGCTCCGTTGATGCCAAAGGCGACCGCCGTATGGCTGGTCGAAAATACCTCTCTCACCTTCGAGCAGATCGCCGATTTCTGCGCGCTGCATCCGCTCGAGATCCAGGCGATCGCCGACGGCGAGGTGGCAACGCAGATGCAAGGCCTCGATCCGGTGGCGAACGGTCAGACCACTGCCGAGGAGATCGCCCGCTGCCAAGCCGATCCCGATGCGCGGCTCGCGCTCTCGCCGCAGGCCGTTGCGCCCCAGATGTTTCGGCATAAGGGCCCGCGCTATACGCCGATCGCCAAGCGCCAGGACAAGCCCGATGCGATCAGCTTCCTGCTCAAGACTTATCCGGAATTGTCCGACGGCCAAATCTCCAAGTTGATCGGCACCACTAAGCCGACGATCGCCGCGGTGCGCGACCGGACCCACTGGAACAGTCCTAACATCAAGCCGCGGCACCCGGTCGGGCTCGGCCTATGTACCCTCGAAGAACTCGAAGAGGCGGTCGGCCGAGCTCGGGCGAAAATGCCGGTTGCGGATGAGATCGTCGGCAGCGAAGCGGAAAGCGGCGTGCTCGAAACCTAGCGGTGCGTGAACGCGGCGCTGTGCAGTGCGAGTCCCGCTGTCGGCACTACGCCCGCTCTGGCAAGGTCCGCGGTCGCCGGCCGGTTTTCGCCGTCCGTGACAAATCGCTCTCAGGCCGCCGCGCTGTCGTGGCTAGTCTCAATGCGGTCCTGAGATGCCCCATGGGCCACGGCGCTGGCGGCCGCGAGCGGCTCAGGCGCGTCGCGCAGCACGTAGCCCCGTCCCCACACCGTCTCGATATAGTGTTTTCCGCCGGTGGCCTGAGCCAGCTTTTTGCGCAGCTTGCAAACGAAGACGTCGATGATTTTATGTCCCGGCTCGTCTACCCCGCGGTAGAGGTGAAAGAGCAACATTTCCTTGGTCAAGGCGGTGCCCTTGCGCAAGCTGAGCAGCTCGAGGATGCCGTATTCCTTGCCGGTCAAGTGCAGCGGACAGTTGTCGACTTCGACAACCCGGGCGTCGAGGTTGACGACCAGCTTGCCGGTGCGGATGACCAACTCGGCGTGACCCTTGGAGCGCCGGACAATGGCATGGATGCGCGCCACCAGCTCGCGGCGGTCGAACGGCTTGGTCAGGAAGTCGTCCGCGCCAAAGCCCAGGCCCTTGAGCTTGTGATCGAGCTCGGCCAGGCCGGAGAGGATCAGGATCGGCGTGCGCACCCGCGCCGCACGCAACCGCCGCAGCACCTCGTAGCCGTCGATGTCCGGCAGCATCAGATCGAGGAGGATCATGTCGTAGTCGTAGAGCTTGCCAATCTCCAGCCCGTCCTCACTGAGATCGGTCGTGTCGCAGATGAAATTTTCCTTTCTCAGCATCATCTTGATGCTGGCGGACATGAACTCATTAGAAGTCGCAATAAGCACCAGCATGTAATCCTCCAGCCTCCATACCCGCTTTTTGTGACGCATGAATCTCGAGCCCCCGCTCGAGGCGGCAACCGATCACGCATTGGCCGCGCAATCTGTCTTACCGGCCTTTCCTCTGGTTCGAAGGAAGGACAGCAATCTGCGTGCCAACCCTATTCCAGAGCTGCAGCTGCCACCGAAATGTGGGCTTTATAAATAGGTTAACTCCGAACGTGATGCTTAGCCGTGACGCTCCAGCTGTCTCATTCGTCTCATATCGTCTCGTTTGTAATGTAGCAAGTGTCTCGTTTGCGAATGAGACAGAGCACGGGCCGGCGCGCCGCGAACACGGCCTCGAGCCGGTAGGCATCGGAGGCCAATTTCGATTGCCGGAGATTTTTCCGTAACGCGTTCTACTTCGGCTTTATAAGCGGCAAGAGCAGACGGACTAAAGCCCGCGGTCGTAAGCCGCTATCGGGGGAGCCATGGAAGACCAGATCGTGGCGGAGACTTATTCAACCCGGCTGCCGCTTCGCGTAACCGGCTCGCGCTAGCGCATCGCCGATTTCGGCGAGCACCGCGGGGTCGTCGATCGTCGCCGGCATCAGATAGACCTCGCCATCGGCGATCTTGCGCATCGTCCCGCGCAGGATCTTGCCCGACCGGGTCTTCGGCAAGCCGGCGACGACGAGCGCCTTGTGAAAGCTCGCTACTGGCCCGACCCGCCCGCGCACCAGCGCCACGGCTTCGCGCTCGATTTCCTCGGCAGGCCGCTTCGTGCCGGCTTTGAGTACCAAAAGGCCGAGCGGGACCTGCCCTTTGAGCGCATCGGCGACGCCGACCACGGCGCATTCGGCGACATCGGGATGGGCCGCCAATACCTCCTCGATCCCGCCAGTCGACAGCCGGTGGCCGGCGACATTGATGATGTCGTCGGTGCGGGTCATGACGTGGATATAGCCGTCCTGGTCAATGAAGCCGGCATCCGCGGTCTGATAAAAGCCTGGGAACTCAGACATGTAGGTCTGCACGAAATGGTCGTCGGCCTGCCACAAGGTCGGCAATGCGCCCGGCGGCAACGGCAATTTGACCGCGAGCGCGCCGATCTCGCCCGCCCTCATCTCACGCGCTTCGCCCTCGTTTTCGGCGTCGAGCACGCGGACGTCCCAGCCCGGGACGGCGCGCGTCGCGGAGCCGTGCTTGACCGGCAGCCGCTCGATGCCAAGGCAATTGGCGGCGATCGGCCACCCGGTCTCGGTCTGCCACCAATGGTCGATGACGGCGACACCGAGATGCTGCTCAGCCCACGCGACGGTCGGCGGGTCGGCGCGCTCGCCGGCCAGAAACAGCGCGCGGAACTGCGCGAGATCGTGCTGCCGGATCAGGCGTCCTTCTGGGTCCTCGCGCTTGATCGCGCGGAATGCCGTCGGCGCGGTAAAAAACACCTGCACCCCGTGCTCTTCGATGACCCGCCAGAACGCGCCGGCATCGGGCGTGCCGACCGGCTTGCCCTCGTACATGATTGTGGTGCAGCCGAGCAGCAGCGGCGCGTAGACGATATAGGAATGGCCGACCACCCAGCCGACATCCGACGCGGTCCAAAACACTTCGTCGGGCGCCACGCCGTAGATTGCCGGCAACGACCACCGCAAGGCCACGGCATGGCCGCCATTGTCGCGCACGACACCCTTGGGAATGCCGGTCGTGCCCGATGTATAGAGGATGTAGAGCGGGTCGGTCGCCAGCACCGGGACGCAATCGGCCGGACGCGCGGCGGCGGCAAGCTCGTGCCAATCATGGTCACGGCCCTTGACCAGATCGGTCTGGCACATCGGCCGCTGCAGGATCACGCAATGCTCCGGCTTGGAGCGTGCCTCGGCGATCGCCGCGTCGAGCAGCGGCTTGTAGGGAATGATGCGGTTGACCTCGATGCCGCACGAGGCCGACAGGATCACCCGCGGCCTGGCGGCGTCGATCCGGGTCGCCAGCTCGTGCGCGGCAAACCCGCCGAACACCACCGAATGAATAGCGCCAATGCGGGCGCAGGCCAGCATCGCCATCGCCGCCTCAGGCACCATCGGCATGTAGATCAGTACGCGGTCTCCCTTGACGACGCCGAGTCCGGCGAGGACGCCGGCCAGGCGCGCCACTTTATCGCGCAGCTGGCGATAGGTGAACCGCTCGACTGCGCCGGTGACCGGGCTGTCCCAGATCAGCGCGATGCGCTCGCCGCGCCCGCCGGCGACATGGCGGTCGAGCGCGTTCCAGCAGGTGTTGAGCCGGGCGCCAGGAAACCAACGCGAAAAAGGCGGCCGGCTGGCGTCGAGCACCCGGTCCCAGCGGCGTTCCCAATCGATCCCTTCGGCCGCCTCGGCCCAGAATTCCTCGGGCCGCTCGATCGACCGGCGGTAGGTCTCAGCGTATCCTGTCATAAACGCCACCCTCCATATTTCCATTATGCGGCGCGCCTCTGCGGCTGGACATGCCCGCTGACGGCGGCGCCATCCTCGGGCGTCAGCCGGAGGAAGCCACCAGCGGCAAGCAACGGGATCAGCCCGACCAGGAAAAATGCAAGCCGAAAATCCGCGACGGTGACCTTCATCGGCCCGGCGATGACCGCCAGCAACGCCGCACCGATAGCGACGCCAAAGCCGCGCGCCACCTGTTGCGCTACCCCGGCGGCGCTGGTGCCTTTGCTCAAGAGCGGTCCCGGCATGTCGGCATAGCTGACCGCGTTGAGCGCCAGATACTGAACGCTGCGCACGCAGCCCGACAGCAGCACCAGCAACACGATCACCCACGCCGGGGTATCTGCCTCCAGCAACCCGCAGCCCGCGGTCACCGCAGCGGCAAGACACGCGGTGCCGACCAGCAACTGGCGAAAACCAAATAAACGCAACAGCGATCCGGCGAGGGTGCGCACCAGCATCGCTCCGACACTCGATGAAAAGGTCAAGAGGCCCGATCGAATCGGGCTCAGCCCGAACCCGACTTGAAACAGCAATGGCAGCAAAAACGGCGCCGCATCGAGCCCGACCCGGCAAAATCCGCCGGTTACGGTGCCGATCCGGAAGGTGCGAATGCGCAACAGGCGGAGATCGAGGACCGGATCTTCGCGCTGTCGCGCATGCCACCCGTAAATCGCGAGGATGGCCAGCGCAGCCGGGAAGAATGCCGCGCCCAGCGCACCCGGAAAGATCGGCCGGCCGAGATTTTCGACGGTCAGCTGCAGCAACGCCAGCCCGAGCCCGCAAAGGAAGAACCCGCGTAAGTCGAAACGAGTCGGCGCCGGGGCGCGAAAATTCTCGAACAGGCGCAGCGCCAAGACCAAGCCGAGCACGCCGATGGGCAGATTCAGAAAGAAAATCGCGCGCCACGAAAGCCAGCTGGTCATCAAACCGCCGACGACCGGGCCGACCGTGGGACCGATCATCGCCGGTATGGTCATCCAGTTCATCGCCGAGACAAGTTCGGTCCGCGGAAAGCTGCGCAGCAGAATCAGCCGGCCGACCGGTGTCATCATCGCCCCGCCGAAACCCTGGATCACGCGCGTCGTCAACAGCATCGGCAGGTTTGTCGCCAGCCCGCACAGCGCCGATCCGGCGGTGAAAATCGCGATCGCCGAACAGAACACGATGCGCGTCCCCAGCCGGTCGGCGATCCAGCCACTGACCGGAATGAACACGGCAAGGCTCAACAAATACGTCGTGATCACCAGATTGAGCCGCAGCGGGTTCTGCCCGAGGCTCTTCGCCATTGCCGGGATCGACACGGCGATCATCGTCGAGTTCGAGTCCCTCCATGAAAAAAGCGCAGCCGACGATCAATGCGATGACGATGGCCCGCCGCGGCTGCCGGGCCGGGTCGGGAAAGAGGCTGGTCTCGCTCAACGCTGCCGCGGTCCCGGCTGGGGCTCGGCCGAGGTTGATCGAGCATTTCCGGCCCCGTGGTCCGGGTAGCAATGGCTCATCCGCGCTCCCGCTCTATCCGTTGACACCGCGCGCGTGCCGGACCATAGCCGATCATGAACCGTCGGTGGGGCGGCAAAGGTGGACCACGGTGAAATCCGGCCCGAGCTTCTCGAACGCTGGGCACTGGCCTATCTCGGACGGTACGCCAGCTCGTCCGAGAATCTGCGGCGGGTACTGCTGCGGCGGGCCCGGAGCCGTGCCCCGGCATCGCCAAAGGCGGCGCAGCAGGTGGCGGGACTGATCGATGCGCTGGTCGAGCGCTACCGCCTGTCGGGGTTGCTCGACGACGCGGCTTATGCGATCGCGCGCGCGCAATCCTTGCATCGGCGGGGCGAGTCCACGACCAGGATCCGCGCCCGGCTCACAGCCAAGGGGGTCGAGAATTCGGTTGCCGCGGAAGCGGTGCAGACGCTGCGCGCGGAAGCCGCCGACCCCGATCTCGCCGCCGCCTGCGCTTTTGCCCGGCGCCGCCGAATCGGACCCTATCGCCGCGCTGCCGCCGACCTGGCGCGCGAGCTTGGCATCTTCGCCCGCGCCGGATTCACCCGCCGGATCGCCGAGCGAGTGCTCGCCTGCGCCGATATCGACGCGGTCGAGGCGCTGGCCCGCGCCGAGCCCGATTGAGGTGTCAAGTCACGCCCGCCGCCGCTCGCCTTCGACCGTCGCCGAATCATCTTCCGCGGGCGCGGCAGGCGGCGCCATCATCAGCATCGGGGCCGGGTCGCGGGTGACGACGCCGTGTTTGGCGAAAGCGATCGTGACCAGGCGGTTGAAGGCGCGGCCGACGGCAAACTGGTTCGATGGCAGGGTGCGGATGCGGACCAGCAGGACGACCGAAAACTCATCGAGCTTATCGACGCCGAGATATTCGAACGGGTCGAGGATAACCTCCCGCAGCGTCTCGTCCTCCATCAATTCGGCGCTGACGCCACGCAGGATCTCGACTACGCGGTCGATGTCTTCGCCATAGGAGATCGTGACCCGGGCGACGACAAAAGCGAAGTCGCGGGTCATGTTCTTGACGGTCGTAACCTCGCTGAACGGCACCGTGTGCACGGTGCCTGCTTGGTCGCGCAGGCGGATCGTGCGCACCGATATCGCCTCGACCACGCCCGCATGGTCCTTGCCGACATCGACGATGTCGCCGACTGCGAGCTGATCCTCGGCCAGGATGAACAGGCCAGTGATCACGTCCTTAACCAACGCCTGGCTACCGAAGCCGATTGCCACGCCGATAACGCCGGCTCCGGCCAATAACGGCGCGATGTTGATGCCGAGATGCGACAGGATGATCAGCGCGCTCATAACCACGATCAGCGACAGCATTGCCGTGCGCAACAACGGCAACAGGGTGCGGATGCGGGTGCGCCGTGGCACTCCGCCAGCGTCGATCTTGCCGAGATAGTGCTCAATCGCCGAGGCAAATATCTCCCAAACGGCCAGTGACGCCAGCACGATCATGCCGATCGACAACAGGTCGCCGCCCAATCTCCGGGCGAGGTCCGAATCGAGCCAGGCGAAGGCGCTGACCTCCCAAGCCTGCAGCACGGTCAGCCCCGCCAGAACGTAAAGCACGCCGGCGGCCAGCCCCGTGAAGATCGGGACATACCGGTTGGCGCGCTGCTCCAATGTCGGAAACTGCGACCTGAGTTGCGGCGAGATCGCAAAGCCGCGTCGGCTGAGGCTGCGAATAGAACGCGCGATAAGCCGTGCCGCGACAACCACAACGACGCTTAGCGCGGTGGCGCGGGCCACATAGACAAATCCGCCCTCGATGCGCAGTGCGTAAATCGCATAGAGGCCGACGATGTAGAAGATCGCCAGCAACTGCCATATATCGGCAACCGTCCGGCGGACCCGGCTCCAGCCCGACGCCGTCAACCCGTCGCCGCCGATCCAGTCGGCAATCGACGACCAATTCTGCAACAGAAAGATGATCGCGAGCAGCGCCAGCACCAGCCCGACTAGGTTCAGCATCAAAGTGTAGAGCGGGCCGGGAATGCCGAGCCACCACGCCGCCTCGGGCACGGCAAAGCCGTAGATTCCCCAAAACGTGAACCGCTTGACCCAGATGTAGAGATAGTTGCGGGTCTCGGCGACGATCGGAAGGAACAGCGCGCCCTCATCGACCGGGAGCAGCACGGCCCTGGCGAGGCACAAAATCAGACGCGCCTCGATTGTCGCCACGGCGAGTACCGAGAGCGTGATGCGCGTCGGCGTCAAGGGGTCGAACGCCATCGCCACCGTGCCATAGGCGATCGCGGCGAACACCAGCAACGGCGCCAGGTCGAAGACCAACCCCAACAGTGCAAACAGACCTCTGACGGCGCGCGTGTCGCGCCGCCGCACCGGAAACTTTGGCCGCGCTCGGGAAATAATCGAGCGCAATGCCCATTCGGCCACGCCGGCAGCGCCAAAGACGAGGACAAAAGCGGTGGCCGCGTCGATCCAGCGCTGGCGGGCGGCTGGGTCATGCACCTGTTCGCGCGCCCAGCGGATCAGCCGCGGCGCGTCGATGACGATCGCAGCGCCGGTCAGGATATCGCCGGTGAAAGCGTCGATCTGGCGTGACAGCCGGCCGAGCAACTCCATGCCCTCGGGCTTTTTCGGCTCGGTATGGCGCTGGGCGGCGATCAGCGCGCGCAATTCGTTTACGAGCCTCGCCCGCTCCGAGCCGTCCTGAAGCGTGTCGACGAGCCGCTGCAGCTCGTCGACCGAAACCGGCGCTGGCGGCGTCGCCGGTTTCGGTGCGGGCGTCGCGGCGGACGCGGCGGACGACCAGGCGGCGGCAACAAAAAACAGCGCCAGCCAACCCGCTCGCAGTCTCTGTCCTCTTCGGCGCTTCGCGGCTGAGCCTCGCATCTGGAGAGCGCCGGTGCCGAACATCCCCCGCCTCAGTCCGCGCCGGTCTCGCGCTCCCGCATCAACCGGGCGATTCCAACCGCATCGGCGTCGCCCCGCAGCTCGAGCGCAGCAGCGATGCGCGGCCGGTCGGCAGCGGGGCGGTTCTGACTGAGCTTGTATTTGCCCTCGAGCCGCGTCACCGCGATGTCAAGCCCGATGATCCCCTTCATCATTCCGCTCAAATAGGGCTCGGGCAGGTCCTGCACCTTCCAGGGCTCCGCGCTGCGCGCCTCATGCCGGTCGGACAACCGGCGCAATACCATCCGTAGCCAGTCAACGTCGTCGATCAGGCGCAAGGTTCCATAGGCATGGACATCGACATAGTTCCAGGTCGGCACCGCCGGGCCGCTCGCATACCATCCAGGCGAGATATAGGCATGCGGGCCGCTGAAGATTGACAGCACCGCGCCGCCGTCAGACAGCTCCGCGACCTGTGGGTTCGGGCGGGCGAGGTGGCCAACGAGGTGTAATCCGTCGTCCTCGCGCTTGACCAGAAATGGGATGTGGCTCGCCACCAGCCCCGCCGGGCCGTGGCTGATCAGAAGACCGAAATCATGGCGCTCGATATGCGCGATCAGCACCTCGGGTCGGGCCTCGGTAAAAGCTGGGGGCAGGTAAACCACGAAACCACCTTATCTTTGCGGTCAGGGAAGATGCTCTAGCACGACCGTGGCCAACAAGGCTGCCCCGGTTGCGAACAGGATGATGCCCGAGGCCCGGCTGATCCAGCCCAGATGGCGCGGCTCGATCGCGCGGCGAAATAATCCGATGCCCAGGCTCAGCCCCAGCCACCACACGAACGATCCGACCCACACCCCGAGCACCAGGAACCCCGCGCGGACCAAGGTCGGCTGCGAGCCGCCCAGGGCGAGCGCGGCAAAAATTGCGAGGAACATGAGGATCGTTACCGGATTGGTGATGGTCAGCGCAAAAGCGGAGGCGAAGTCGCGGAACAAGGTCTCCGGACTGGATTGCTCGGCGATCTTGCCCCGCACCTCGATCGTCAGGGCGGAGCCGCCGATATAGACCAGATAAACGCCGCCGGCGGCGCGCAGCCAAGTTTCGTAGCCGAACAGCCAGTCGGAAACGAAAGTGAGGCCAAAGGCGGCGATCGCCCCGAACAGCGCGTCGGCAGTTGCTGCGCCGAGCCCCGATACCAATCCCGACAGCCGGCCGTCGAAAATCGTCCGGTGCAGACACAGGATGCCGACCGGGCCGACCGGAACCGCGATCACCGCACCGACCACGATGCCCTTCAAAAAAAACACCAAAAGCATCGCCGAGCTGCCCGGGCGGAAACCGGGCTCAGTCTCCGGTAACGGTCGAGGCGACGCAATGCGAAATGCGGTGGCTTTCCCGCGGCGCAACTCGCGCTATGCTGGCCGCCAGGCCGAATTCTTGCCGCACGGAGGTTGCCTATGACCGCCGCCGATAATGCGCACCAATTCGAATTTGTTTCGATCGACGGTGAAAAGCTGCCGCTCGACGCTTGGCGGGGCCGGCCTGTGCTGGTGGTCAACACCGCCTCGTTCTGCGGATACACGCCGCAATACCGCGGTCTCGAATCGCTATGGCAGGGCTACCGCGACCGGGGGCTCGTCGTGCTTGGCGTGCCGTCCAACGATTTCGGCGGGCAGGAGCCGGGATCGGCGTCGGAGATTAAGCGATTCTGCCAGACCAATTACGCCGTCGACTTTCCGCTGGCGCAGAAATGCCGGGTTATCGGCGCCCAAGCCCATCCGTTCTACCGCTGGATCGCCGAAACCTTGGGCGAAGCCGGAACCCCGCGCTGGAACTTTCACAAATTCCTGATCGCCCCCGACGGCGAACTGGCCGGCGCCTGGCCCGCGCAGATCCCGCCCACCGACCCTCGGATCACTTCCGAAATCGACCGGATGCTGCCTCAGACCGCGGGTTAGCATCGAGCAGTTTCCGAAGAAACGCGACCTTCACCAGGAACGCGAGCCGCCTCAGCCGGTGGGTCGCCGCTCTTCGGCAAGAGACAGGCTCAGGCTCATTAAGCACTAGCGCTCTCGGTGCGGGGAGCCGGCGCGGCGGCCGATGCCGGCAGCTCGGCGGCGCTGGTGAGGGTTCTGACCGCCAAGGTCTCGGTCTTGCCGCGGATCTCGACCTCCTGGCGTGGAAACCCGGACAGATCAAACCCGGCGCGCGACACCACCGCCTCCGAAACGACAAGTTCGACTGTGTATTCCTTAGTCAGCTCTTCGAGCCGGCTCGCGGTATTGACCGCGTCGCCGATCGCGGTCATTGCCGTCGCCCCGCCGTAACCCATCTCGCCGATGATGATCGGTCCGGTGTGGATGCCGATGCCGATCCGCAGCGGGCGCTCGATCTCGCCCCGCAACGAAGCGTTCAGCTCGCCCATGCGCTCGGACATCAGCCGGGCCGCGGTCAATGCCTCGCGGCAGCCCTGTTGCGCGCCGCTCTCGATGCCGAACAGCGCCATCACCCCATCGCCGAGGAATTTGTCGACGCGTCCGCCGGCGCTCTCGACCGCGCGCCCGACCGCCGCGAAATAACGGTTGAGGATGAACACCACGTCGTACGGGAGACGGCCCTCGGAAAGGGCGGTAAAGCCGCGGATGTCGGCGAACAGGATCGCGATCTCGCGCTCGCTGCCCTGCGCGAAATCGACCCGCCGCCGCCCGTCCACGGCATAGGCGAAAGGCGGCAGCAACGGCGTCACGTCAACCGTGCCCTTCGGCCGCAACTGGCAGGCCAGGCGCACATTGGGGTTGGCGCCGATGCGGCGGAGCACCCGCTGCTCGGCGTCGGCGGGAGGGTCGATGCTGCCGATTTCGCCGCGCACCCGCACCCGGCAGGTCGAGCAGCGCCCGCGGCCGCCGCACACATGGGCGTGCGGAATGCCGGCGAGCCGGCTCGCCTCGAGTACGCTGGTGCCGCGGACTACGTCGATAAAGCGGCCGTCGGGATAACCGATACGGACCAGACCATGGCGGCGTTGCCACAATCGGCGCACCAGACGCGCCAGCAGCACCGCGGCGACCGTGCCGGCGAAGAACCAACCCAGGATCGTGCTGATCAGATCGAGTTCATCCACGACCGCCGGCGCCGGCAACTGCATATGGGCGAAGACGTCGCGGGTCCAGGCCGGATCGGCTGCGAGTGCTGCGACCTGCCTTCCGGCTTCGATCGCGCCGAGCAACGACAGGACCGGCACCAGCATGGCCACGCCGACGGCGGCGGGATGCACCCGCGCATACCACGGTCTGACCCGGAGCCAGAAATGCAGGCCGAACATCGCGTGCGTCCAGGCGACCACCAGGGTCACCATCTGCAGCACACCCAGCTCGGGCGCGCGAACGAAATAGACCCACAAGATGAACGTGTAATAGCCGATGTTGGCGCCGAAGAAATCTTCGGAAATTCGAGTCGCGGCGACGTGACGGGCAAGCAAGATCGGGATCGCGAAGCCGAGCACCACTTGGGTCAGCTCGCCGGCTTGCAGACGCAACGTGCGCCGCTCCCACAGGGCCCATAGCGCCAGAATGTAATGGACCAGAAAGCTGCCATAGAGCAGCGCCTGCGCCGGCGGGTTCGACCAGATCAGAAAGACCTTGGCCAGCACCATTTCCATCGCCGGCAGCGAGACCAGGCCCACGGCGTGGTTGAGCAGATGCATCGTCACATAGGCGAGCATCACCAGGCCCGAAAAAAGCCGTACTCGGCGGATCATTGAAGCGCCCGCGAGGAATGGCGCGCGGTCGCAACCTCGAACGCCGGCACGCCTACCCTTTGCGCTGCTGCGCGCTTGCGCCGCACTGCGCGAACCGCCGGAGAGTGGCAAAACCGCGCTGCCATGCTAGGGGTTTGCTCTATGCTGGAGATCCGTCATCTGGTCAAACATTTCGGCCCGCTGGTTGCGGTCGATGACGTCTCGTTCGTCGTCCCGCGCGGCGAAGTGTTGGGCTTTCTCGGGCCGAACGGCGCCGGCAAATCGACGACGATGAAGATGATCACCGGCTTTGTCGCCCCGACCGCCGGTACGGCAATCATCTGCGGCCATGACATCGCCAAGGAGGCTATCGCGGCCAAGCGCTGCATCGGCTATCTGCCCGAGGGCGCGCCCGCCTATCCCGACATGACCCCCGCCGAGTTTCTCGGCTTTATCGCCCGCATCCGGGGCTTTGCCGGCCGCGAAGCCCAGCTGCGCATCGGCCGCGTGGTGGAGATGATCCACATCGCCGAAGTTCTGCACCAGCCGATCGAGACCTTGTCGAAGGGCTACCGGCGCCGCGTTGGGGTCGCACAGGCGCTGCTGCACGATCCTCAGGTGCTGATCCTCGACGAGCCGACCGACGGGCTCGACCCCAACCAGAAATACGAGATGCGCAAGATCATCGCGGCGATGCGGCCCGACAAGGCGATCGTGATCTCGACCCATCTGCTCGAGGAAGTCGAGGCGGTGTGCAGCCGGGCGATCATCATCGCTCATGGCCGGCTTCTCGCAGATGCGACGCCGACGGAGCTCGCCCGGCGCTCGCGTCGCCATAATGCAGTGCGCCTCGCCGTCACCGGCGGCGACGTGGCCCAAATCCAGGCCGAGCTGCTGCGCCTGCCCGCGGTGGCCGCGGCCGAAACGGTTGAGGACGGCGAGGGCGCGGGGCTGCTGGTCTTCCCGCGGGACGGCCAGGATGTCGTCGCCGATGTCGCCGATCTCGCCCGCGCCCACCGCTGGCAGGTCACTCTGTTGCGGGTCGAGCACGGTCGGCTCGACGACGTCTTCCGCGCGATTACTACGGCGCCGGTGGAACCCGCCGCGCTCGCAAATGCGGCCTGACCCCCGATGCGCAACGTCCTGACCATTTTTCGCCGCGAGTTCGTCAGCTATTTCACCACGCCGCTCGCCTACGTGTTCATCGTCATTTTTCTGGTAATGGCGGGGATGCTGACTTTTTTCATCGGTAATTTTTTCGATCGCGGGCAGGCCGATCTGCAACCCTTCTTTGCCTTTCATCCCTGGCTCTACCTCGTACTGATCCCGGCATTGTCGATGCGGCTGTGGGCCGAAGAGCGCAAGAGCGGGACGATCGAGCTGTTCCTGACCCTGCCGATCCGCATGACCGAGGCGGTCGTTGGAAAATTCCTCGCCGCCTGGTGTTTTGCCGGGATCGCGCTGGCTCTGACCTTTCCGTTCTGGATCACGGTCAACCTGCTCGGCCGGCCCGACAACGGGGTGATCGTGGCGAGCTACATCGGCAGCTGGCTGATGGCCGGCGCGCTGCTGGCGATCGGCGCCTGCGTGTCGGCGGCGACCAAGAACCAGGTGATCGCCTTTGTCGTGACCGCGGCCATCGCTTTCATCTTCACTGTCGCGGGCTCGCCGGTGGTGCTGGGGCTGCTGCAGGGCTGGGCGCCCGAATGGTTGATCGGCGCCGTCACCCAGATCAGCTTTCTCGACCATTTCAGCGCCATCACCCGCGGGGTTCTCGATATCCGCGACCTCGCCTATTTCGTGTTGATCATGATCGCGTTTCTGTTCGCGAACGCCATCCTGGTCGATCTCGAAAAGGCCGAATGAGATGCAGTCTTCCACCCGCTCTCCCGGTCTCTTCGGCTCGCGCCG
>CAWAVV010000054.1:0-37593 GCA_963785565.1 uncultured Alphaproteobacteria bacterium
GTGGCCGAATTATCGGGAGGGCGACTTCGTCATCCGGAATTATGTGTTCCGCAGCGGCGAGAGGCTGCCCGAGCTGAAGCTCCACTACCGCACCCTTGGGACGGCAAAGCGCAACGCCGCGGGCAAGATCATCAACGGCGTGCTGCTGTTGCAGGGCAATACCGGCACCGGCGCCAATTGGCTGCGCCCGAGCCTCGCCGACGAGCTGTTTATGCCCGGGCAGCCGCTCGATGCGGCGGAGTATTTCATGATCATGCCGGACGCGATCGGGCGCGGCGGGTCGAGCAAGCCTTCGGACGGGCTCAAGGGGAAATTTCCTCGCTACCGCTATCATGACATGGTCGAGTCCGGCTATCGGCTGATCACCGAAGGCCTCGATGTCGCCCATCTGCGCCTTGTGATCGGCAGCTCGATGGGCGGCATGCATGCCTGGATGTGGGCCGAGATGTACCCCGATTTGATGGACGGGGTGGTGCCGATCTCGTGCCAGCCGGTCGAGATCAGCGGCCGCAACTGGCTCGGCCGCCGCGCCCAGGCTGAAGCGATCCGCCACGATCCGGACTGGAACAACGGCTTCTACGAGACGAACCCGCGCCACTACATCTACGCCGCCGCCGGGAATTTCGGCACCGAGAGCCCGACTCGGATTCAGGAAATGGCGCCGACCCTCGCCGCCGCCAACTCGCTCTACGAGCAGCGCCTCGCCCAGGCCGCCAAGGGCGACGCCAACGACTCGCTATGGGCGATCGAGGCGATCATGGACTACAACCCGGAGCCCGATCTCGACAAGATCAAGGCCAAGGTGATGCTGATCAACGATGCCGAGGATCACGCCAATCCGCCCGAGCTCGGCACCGTCGAGCGGGCGATGAAGCGGGTGCGCCACGGCCGCTATGTGCTGATCCCGGCGGGCCCGAACACCCACGGGCACTTCAGCCATTTCTACGCCGAGCTGTGGAAGCCCTATCTGATCGAGTTCATGAAAACCCTTGGCGCCCCGCTGCAGGCGGCGGCCGAATAGACGCGGCGGGGTTGAGGGGGATCACCGATCATGGGGCTGCTCGACGGCCAAGTGGCGCTGGTGACCGGCGGTAGCAAGGGCCTGGGTGCGGCGACCGCGCGGCTGTTCGCGGAGGCGGGCGCGAGGGTCGTGGTCACCTTCGGCAATGACGTCGAGGCGGCCGACCAGCTGATCGCGAGCCTGCCCGGCACCGGCCACCGGGCCAGCCATACGCCGGCGCAGGAGACGCACGCCATCGAAAGTCTCGCTGCCTCGATCGAGGCGACCGAGGGCCGGCTCGACATCCTGGTCAACAATGCCGGCAGCACCCGGGTCATCCCGCATGCCGATCTGCGCGCGCTCGACGACGCGTTTTTCGACTTCGTACTGGCGGTCAATCTGCGCGGACCATTCGCCACGGTGCGCGCCTGCCAGCCGTTGCTCGAGGCGAGCGGGCATGGCCTTGTCGTCAATGTCGGTTCGGTGTCCGGGGTGCGCGGCGGCGGCAGCAACATCGCCTATGCCGCGGCCAAGGCCGGGCTTCACGCGATGACGATGTCGTTGGCGCGGGCCCTGGCGCCGGCGATCCGCGTGGTCGCCGTCGCCCCGAGCCTGATGGAGACGCCGATGACCGATATGTGGACGCCGGAGCAGCGCGCCCAACGGATCGCGAACAACCCGCTCAAGCGGATCGGTCAGCCCGAAGAAGTGGCAGCGGTGATCCTCGGGCTGGCGACGACGATGACCTTTGTCAACGGCACGGTCATTCCGGTCGACGGCGGCAGCCTGCTGTAACCGCCGGACCGGAATTGATCGGTTTAAGACTACCGCACAGGTGAGAAGGCCGCCGGGACCAGCAGCTTGTTTTCCTGCCGGATCGGCCGCACCCCGGCCTGCGGCGGCCATGCTTGGCCGGGCCGGCGCGATTCCTCGCGGATCCGGGCGCGCTCGTTGAGATCCTTGTACACCCAAGTGTGGACGAATTTGTTGAGCCCGCCGAGCTCGCTCGTCCAGCAGGCGGCCAAGGGGGAGAGCTTCTCCCGATCGGGAACGGCCTTGGCCCACGCCTCCAGCACCTTCGGGAGGTCGCCCGGGGCGTAGGTGTAGGTGCGCATCTCATACACGTTTCCGGTGCCGTAGTTCCGGCTGCCGAGCGCGTGCATAAACGGCGCCGGGTTCATGATCTCGGCCTCCTGCGCCACGATGAACTCGCCCCCGCCGGGAAGCGCGTTGCGCTCGGCGTCCTGCGCCATCGCTGCGCGTACCGACGTGCGGTGGCGCAAATCGTCGTAGGGATAGACGTGGATCACCTGATTGAGCGGACCGAACTCGGTGTGCCAGAACCCCCCCAATTTGGAGTGCTTTTCCCGAGCGGGGAGCCGCTTGGCATAGCGCTCTTCAAATTCGGGCACGGTCCCGGGGCGCAGGGTATAGGTACGGACTTCATAGATCATCGACGCATCCTCCAAGTGACAGGGGTTGGCGAGGTGATATGCCAGCGCACCGACAGGGAATTCTGCCGGACATTTCCCACATGGACGGCTCATCCGCCCTTGTTCCGCGACAGAATAGTGCCATCGTGGCGTTTTGCGAAGCCGCGTAATGAGGCGGTGACCGCATGGGAGACCGGCGACGAGCAGCGCCGGTGACTTTGACTGAAACACCCTATCGAAGGAGCATCGTCATGCCTCAACTGTCGCAAATCGATGGATTGCTGAAGACCGCGGCCGAACGGGGGGATGTGCCGGGGGTCGTGGCGATGGCGGCGACTCGTGAGGGTCCGGTCTATCAGGGCGCCTTTGGCCGGCGCGCGCTGCCCGACGGCGCGGCGATGACCGCGGACACAGTGTTCTGGATCGCCTCGATGACCAAGGCGATCACCTCGACGGCGGCGATGCAGCTCGTCGAGCAGGGAAAGCTCGCGCTCGATGGGCCGATCGCGGGGGTGCTTCCCGAACTCGCCGCACCTGAGGTGCTCGAAGGCTTCGACGCCGCCGGCGAGCCGCGGCTGCGTCCGGCGCGGCGGCCGATCACCCTGCGCCACCTGATCACCCACACCGCCGGGTTTGTCTACGACATCTGGAACGCTGATTTGGGCCGCTACATGGAGAAGAGGGGAATACCAGGGATTATCACCTGCGAGAACGCGGCGCTCGCACTGCCGCTGATCTTCGATCCGGGCGACAAATGGGATTACGGCATCAACATCGACTGGGTCGGCAAGGCGGTCGAGCGGGTGAGCGGTCAGAAACTCGGCGATTATTTCGCCGAGCACCTGTTTGCTCCGATCGGGATGAAGGATACCGGCTTCAAGCTGACCCCGGATCGCCGCGCCCGGCTTGACCGGCATGCATGCCCGCGGCGAGGACGGGACGCTGGCGCCGATCCCGTTCGAGATGCCGCAGGAACCCGAATTCGAGATGGGCGGCGGCGGGCTTTACGGCACCGCGGCGGATTATCTGACGTTTGAGCGGCTGTTCCTCGACGAAGGGCGCGCCGCCGGTGGCGCTCAGGTGCTGAAGCCCGAGACCGTAAGGCTGATGGCGCAAAACGCGATCGGCGAACTCAACGTGCAGCTGTTGAAGACCGCCGCCCCGGCCTATTCGAACGACGCCGAGTTCTTCCCCGGCATGGTCAAGAAATGGGGTCTCGGTTTCATGATCTCGACCGCGCAGGTGGCGGGCGGACGCAGCCCCGGCAGCCTCGCCTGGGCCGGGTTGGCCAACACATATTTCTGGATCGACCCGGCCAAGGGCGTCGCCGGGGTGATCCTGATGCAGCTGCTCCCGTTCGCCGACGCCAAGGCGTTGGCGATATTCGACCGGTTCGAAAAAGCGGTTTATGCTGCGCTACCTGACCATCGAGCGCGGATGCTGCGCGGTTGGGGGCACGGGAACTTCGGCTAGCCGCTGTTGCGCAGCCCGGCAGCGATCTTGATCGTCAGGTGGATGCCGGTGACGACGTCCGTCATCGGTGTTGCCGGCGCAATAGCGCTCCAACAACTCAATCTGCATGTGATTGAGCGGATCGAGATAGAGGAAACGGTTGCGGATCGAGCGCGCCAAGAGCGGATTGCTTTCGAGCAAACTCTGTCTGGCCGATGATCGTCAGCAATGCATCGACCGCGCTCTGCCATTCGGCCCGCAATCGGGAAAAGACAGGGTCGCGCAATTCGGAGTCGGCGACCAGCTCGGCATAGCGCGAGGCGATCGCGATGTCGCTCTTGGCCAGCACCATGTCCATGTTGGACAACAGCATCTGGAAGAACGGCCACTCACGGTACATCGCCTGCAACAGAGCCATGCCGCCGCTCGGGCTGCGTATCGAGCCAGGCTCTGACCGCGCTGCCGAACCCGTACCAGCCCGGGCAGCATCAGCCGGCATTGCGCCCAACTGAACACCCAGGGGATCGCGCGCAGATCCTCGATGCGCGCCGAGGCTCTGCGCGATGATGGACGGCTGCCGATATTGAGATTGGCGATCTCGCCGATCACAGTCGATTCGCGGAAGAAATCTTCAAAGCCGTCGGTTTCGTAGACGAGGTCGCGATAGGCGCGATAGGCCTCGGTGGAGAGATACTCCATCGCGGCCAGATATTCCGGGCAACGGCTCGGCCGTCTCCGGTTGCAGCAAGGTCGCTTCGAGCGTGGCCGCGGCGAGGGTTTCGAGATTGCGCCGGCCGAGCTCGGGATTCGAATATTTGCTGGCGATGACTTCGCCCTGCTCGGTAATGCGAATGGCGCCCTGAACAGCGCCCGCGGGCTGGGCGAGGATCGCCTGATAGCTCGGTCCGCCGCCACGGCCGACCGAACCGCCGCGTCCATGAAACAGGCGCAGGCCGACATCATGGCGCCGGAATACTTCGACGAGCGCCACCTCAGCTTTATACAACTCCCAGCCCGAGGTCAGGAAGCCGCCATCCTTGTTGCTGTCGGAGTAGCCGAGCATGACCTCCTGCAAGCGGCCGCGGCTTTCGAGCAGGCGCATGTATTCGGGCAGGCCGAGCAGTTCATTCATCACCTGCCCGCAGTTGCGCAGATCCTCGATAGTTTCAAATAATGGGACGATATCGACATCGAGCGCGCCCTCGCGCGGCCGCAGCAGGCCCGCTTCTTTCAGCAATATCGCGGTCTCCAGAATGTCGGAGACTCCGGTGGTTTTCGAAATCACATAATGCGGCACCGACGCCGGCCCGTAGCGGCGGTGTGCCTCGGTGGTCGCGCGCAGGATCGCTAGTTCACTCGCGGTCTCGTCGGAATAGGCAGAGATAGGCTGAAGCCAACGGGCGAGCTGTACGCAGCTCCGTCAGCAGCAACCGGATGCGCTCGGGTTCGGCAAGACCGGCGTAGTCGAGGCCGGGCTGTACAAGTCCCAGCATTTCGCCGACCGTACGCTCGTGCACATCCGAGTTCTGGCGCAAATCGAGCGCCGCGAGATGAAAGCCGAAGGCATCGACCGCCCGGCGTAGATGCCTTAGCCGACCCTTCGCCAGGGTCCCGGAGCCGTTGGCGTAGAGCGAGTTGTCGAGAATCTGGAGATCGGCGAGCAACTCGCTGCCGTCGGCGTAGGGCGGAGCGTCACCGACGGCGTGCTGGGGAGCGTCGAGATGGTCGAGCACCCGAGCCGTCGCCGCCAGCCGCGCATAGATCCCGGTGATCGCGCGCCGGTATGGCTCGTCCTGCCGGTTGGCTGAGCGGTCGGGGGACCGGGCGGCGAGTTGTTCGAGTGCATTGGTAACGCCGATCAGCCTGCTGTCGAGCGACAGCTCGCCCCCAAGCAGATGCAGTTCGTCGAGGTAGTATTTGAGGGCGCGGCTGCTCTGCGCCCGCAGCGCCGCACGCAGCACTTCCTCGGTCACAAACGGGTTGCCGTCGCGATCGCCACCGATCCAGCTGCCCACGCGCAGGAATGAGGGCAGGCTGTCGGCGAGCGCGATGCCCTGGCCGGCCAGCTCCTCTTCGAGATCGGCGTAAAATCGCGGCAATTCGTACAGGAAGGTATAATCGTAATAGGAGAGGCCGTTAGCCACCTCGTCGATCACGCGAAGGCGGGTTCGGCGGAGCAGGCTTGTTTGCCATAAGGTCAGCACCGCGCGGCGCAATGCCCCTTCGTTGGCGGCGAGCTCGGCCGCGGTCAGCGACAGCCGGTCGCGTTCGGCCAGGAGATCGGCGACCTCCATCTCGCGGTCGATCGTGCTCTTGCGCCGGACCTCGGTCGGGTGCGCGGTTAACACCGGCACGACCATGGCATTGGCGAAGAAGGCGAGAAGGCGTTCGCGCGGGACACCGGCCTCGCCGGCGCGGGCGAGCGCGAGGGCCATGGTACCTTCACGCGGCGCCAGGCTGCTCAAGGCATGGGCACGGGTGCGGCGGATATGGTGCTGGTCTTCCGCGATATTGGCGAGATGCGAGAAGTAGCCGAAGGCGCGAATGATCTGAAGCGCTTCCCCCGGCGGCAGATTGTTCAGGGTCGTTTCCAGGGCGCGTCGTGCGGAAACATCCTCGTTGCGGCGGAAGCGGACCGAATTTTGGCGAATATATTCAACGGTTTCGAAAACTTGCTCGCCATTCTGCTCGCGCACCGTATCGCCAAGGATCCTGCCGAGCAGCCGGATGTCGTCGCGCAGCGGCAGGTCCTTGTCTTCGGCGTCGAATGCGTTGGGTAGCGACATCGCCTCCTCTTTTCCATCGCCGGCTCGAGGGATGCCTGATTATCCATGCAGAAACTGTGCCTCGCTGACACACGAGGGCCAAATTTACGGTCCTGGCACGGTGCGCGGTACGCGCCCTGCCTCCGACCGTGTCACCTTGGACATGCTACGGATTGCGCCGGCGCGAACCAATGCACCCGCAACCCACTATTTATCGGAGCGCAAGAATAAGCTCGGGCGGTGCGCCGCAGGGGTTATTTGATCTTCGCCTCTTTGAACACTACGTGCTTGCGCGCCACAGGGTCGAACTTCTTCAATTCCAGTTTGGCGGTCTTGGTCCGCGGGTTTTTCTTTGTTACATAGTAAAAGCCGGTATCGGCGCTGCTTACGAGCTTGATCAGGACGGTGCTGGTCTTGGCCATGGCGAAACCCTAGGTTCAGGGATTGTGTGGTCCGGAAGATAGCGATCCGTCGACTCCTGTCAAGAAGGGCTCGGCCGAGACCGGCGCCGTACCGATAGACCGCGCCGCCAGGTTCGGGGCCGCGCCGATGACGTGCGCCGCCTGCCTGTAAAGGACGGGGTCGGCCAGAAGACGCTTAGCCACCGCGAGGTCGATTGCCCGGTCGCCGTCGCGGGGTGGACACGAGCGGCGCAATTGGCTCCAGCCGCTTTCGTCGAGCGAAGCGCGTGGCTCGGCGGTCAGCGGCGAGACTGCCGACAATCCGCCGGCACGCTGCAATGCGATCTGAACCGATTGGTCGTCGTTGCCGAGATCGCTGGTGCATACGGTGGGCACTACTCCGCGCGCGTTCAACAAATAACCGGCGGGTGCGACCAACTGAGCCCAGGTCAGGGTCAGCTCGCCATTATTGGGCAGTCGCAGGACGGTTTGCACCGTGCCCTTGCCATAGGAGGCGGTGCCGACGACGACCGCCCGTCCGGCATCCTGTAGCGCCGCCGCAACGATTTCGGAGGCCGAGGCGGACCCGGCATTGACCAATACGACGATCGGTATCCGCGGCGCGATGCTGTCGCCTGAAGCCTCGAAAAACTGGCGGCTCGCGGGGTTGCGCCCGATGGTCGCCACGATCGGGCCCTTGGCGATGAACACGTCGGAGAGGCTTACCGCCTGATCGAGCAGCCCGCCGGTATCGCCGCGCAGATCGAGCACGATACCGCGCAGTTGCGGCCCCATTTCGCGCTTTACCGCGTCGAGATCCTCGACCAGCTGCTGCGTCGTGTTCTGGTTGAAGCTGGATATGTCGAAAGATGGCGACGCCGTTATCGCGCGACAGCGTCACGGTGGGCTCGACCATCAGTGTACGCTGAAGCCGGTAATAACGGCTTCCGGCCGTGCCGGGGCGATCGATGCCAACCTCCACGGTGCTTAATACCGTGCCGCGAAGCACGTGGATCACGTCGCTCCGTGAGCGGCCGGCAGTCGGCTTACCGTTGATCGCTATGATAGTGTCGCCGGCACGGATGCCGGCCAGATCGGCGGGTCCACCCGGCACGACTTGGACGATCCGGAACCGGTCGGGAGCCGGATCGAGAGTTACGCCGATTCCGCCGAAGCCATCCCGGGCAGCGCGCTGATCGCGGGCGGCCTCGGGTGAGGCATAGCGGGAAAAGCGGTCGAGCAAGTAGGTAATCCCGTAGAACAGGGTCTCGTCGATCGTGTCCTCCGACAACGCCGCCAGAGACGGCGACGTTTTCTTGGCATCGGCAACCAGATGGCCCAGCCATCCGCCCCAAAGATGCGGGTCATCGCCGGACGGGCTTGGATAGGTCGCGATTTCGCGTCCGCCGTAATCGAGCGCGATCTCAGTACTGTCCTGGGGCCCGGGCGTCTCCAGCACCGCGAATTTGGGGTCGAGCTGGGAGAGGCGGGCCGCGGCGGCGAGAGAAAGCTTACGGCTTGAAACCGGCACAATGTAGAGTTCGGCGATTTTATCGAGGCCGCGCCCGAACAACCGTCCAGTCGGATCGGCCGGCAACGGCTGAAGCTCCGAGCAGGCGGTAAGCAGGACGACCAGGACGAAGAAGCCCGCCGGTGCAAGCCCAGCAGCTTGACGCAACGACATCGGCATCGAGGAACCCCCGAAATCCTCGCGGCAACCCGCCCGATGATCCACCAGCCTCGGCCTAAATCCCCGTCGCTGGGGCGCCCATGCTAGATTGGTGCGGGTCCGCAATCAACCGCGCCGGCCGGCGCGACCGCGGCGCGCGGCCGTTCTCTCGTCCTCGATCCGAAACAGCAAGCGCCCGCCGATCGCATCCGCCTCGACAAGCCGCACTATGGCCGTGTCACCCAGCCGGAAGATCCGCCCGTAGCGCCGGCCGACGAGCCGCGGCACCTTCTCGCTCCGGTCGTAATAATCGCCCGGCAATGTCGATATCGGCACCAGCCCGGTGGCGCCGCTCTCGGCCAGGGTGACGAACAGCCCAAACTCGGCGACACCACTAATGCGGGCGGAGAAGAGGCCGCCGATCGCGTCGGCGACGAGAATCGTGCGATAGCGCTCGATTGCGGCGCGCTCGGCCGCAGCGGCACGGCGCTCTGTCGCCGAAATATGCTCGCCGACGACCGCCAACCGGTCGTGGCCGACATCGGAGGGCAGCGCGCCGGCGCCGAAATCGCTTCCCGCCGCGTTGGCGCTGGCGATCAATGCGCGATGGACGAGAAGATCGGCATAGCGCCGGATCGGCGAGGTGAAATGCGCATAGCGCCGCAGCCCCAGACCGAAATGGCCGATATTGTCCGGGCTGTAGGCAGCCTGCGCCTGGCAACGCAGCACGAGGTCATTGACCAGCGCCGCTTCCGGGGTCGCCTCCGCCCGGCGCAACAGCCGGTTGAACAACTCGGGCCTTGGCGCCTGGCCCTTGGCAAGGGCGAGGCCGGGAATGCCGAGTTCGTCGAGAAAGTCGCGCAATGCCGTGACCTTTGCCGGGTCGGGCGCATCGTGGATCCGGTACATGCAAGGTT
This sequence comes from uncultured Alphaproteobacteria bacterium, assembly GCA_963785565.1. Lineage (GTDB taxonomy): Bacteria > Pseudomonadota > Alphaproteobacteria > ATCC43930 > CGMCC-115725 > AP-15. The sequence goes on from CAWAVV010000054.1 coordinate 9,638, forward strand.
GCCGCCGCGCCTCGAGTTCTTCCGCGGCGGCGACATTGGCGAGGATCATGAATTCCTCGATCAGCCGATGGCTGTCGAGCCGCAGGGCCGGAACGACCGCGACCGGACGCCTTTCGGCGTCGAGCACGACCCGATCCTCGCGGATGTCGAGCTCGATGGCGCCACGCACGGCGCGGGCCCGGGCGAGGGCGTCGAAGGCGCCATAGAGTGCAGCCATCGTCTCGGGCGAAACGGTCGAGGGTAAATTCCCGCGCCCGTCCCGGGCCGCCTGGATCTCCTCATAGGTGAGGCGTGCGACCGAGCGCATGACCCCGCGCAGGAAGCGGTGTCGGCGCTTGCGGCCGGCAACATCGATCCGCAGATCAACGGCGAGGCAGGCGCGATCGACGCCGGGCTTCAAGGAGCACAGCTCGTTCGACAATGCCTCGGGCAACATCGGGACGACCCGATCGGGAAAATACACCGAATTGCCGCGCCGCTCGGCCTCGCGATCCAGCGCGCTGCCGGGACGGACATACCAGGCGACGTCGGCGATGGCGACGACAAGGTGCCAACCGCCGGAGTTGGCCGAGTTGGAATCGGGTTCGGCCCACACGGCGTCGTCAAAATCGCGGGCATCGCTGCCGTCGATCGTGACCAACGGCAGGTCCCGCAGATCGGTACGCCCGACCGGGCTTAGCGGCAGCGCGGCTTCGGCCTCTGCGATGGCGGCATCCGGAAACTCGGTCGGGATGTCGAACGACGCGATCGCCAAAAGGCTGAACCGCACCGGGATCCGAAGGCGCGCCCAGCCGCTCGACGACGCGTGCGCGCGGCAACCCCAATCGGCGGACCGCAAGTTCCTCGGCGACGACGAGCTCGCCGTCATCGGCTCCGCCGGTATCGCGCTCGGCGACCCGATATTCAGTTTTGTTGCGGCGGTCGGCCGGCACCACCCGCCCGCCCTCGCGGTCTTTCTGAAAGACGCCGACGATCCGTTCGCCGCCGGAATCGAGCCGGCGCATGACCCGCGCCTCGATCTCGCCGGTTTCGAGCAAAATCAGCCGCGCCGCCGCGCGGCCACCGACTGGGATCGCCTCGCCGCCCTCCTCCGCAAGTCTAACCACCGGCGCCGGATCGGCTCCTGGCCAGGCCACCGGTCGGGCTATCGGAACGCCGTCCTCGTCGGTGCCGAACCGTTCGACGACGCTGACCTCCGGGATTGGCGGACCTCCGACCAGGCGCCGGTTGGCGGCACGGGTCACTGATCCCGACCGCTCGATCTGTCGCAACATGTCGCGCAGCGCCGGCCGATCGGCGGGAAGGACGCCAAATGCGCGGGCAATCTCGCGCTTGCCGACCGCCGACGGGCTTTCGCGGATGAACTCGGCCACCTCTTGTTCCGACGGCAACACCCCGGGATTACGCTGTTGCCTCCGCTTGGAAGTCGTCGACGGGGGTCGCGGCATCTAACGCGGCTGCGCCCCTGAGCGCGGACGCGGTTTCTTGGCGGCTTTGAGGCTGGCAGCCTTGTTTTTAGCCGCGACCGCCCGCTGAGGTGCTGCTCCCCGCTGTGATGCGGCGGATGCCTTTCTCGCCTTTGGCGGGGGCGCCTTGGTAGCGGTAGGCTTGGCCGGTTTGCGTTGGCGCGATTTGCTTTTATCGCGTCGCTCCGCGAGCAGTCGTATCGCCTCATCGAGCGCGAAAATCTCCGCATTCGCAGTTTTCGGCAACGACGCGAAGACGCCGTCATGGCTGACATAGGGGCCGTAGCGCCCTTGATAGAGCGCCACGACGCCGCCATCAGGATGCGTTCCAAGCTCGCGCAACGGTTGTGGCGCGTTGCGCCGCCGCTCCGCCGCCGGCTCGGCCAACAGGACGACCGCGCGATTGGCTCCGATCGTCAGCACGTCGTCATCGGGCGCCAGAGATTTGAAGGTCGCACCATGCTTGATGTAGGGGCCGAACCGCCCGATCCCGGCCGTGATCACCTGGCCGGTCTCGGGATGGCGCCCGAGCTCGCGCGGCAGCGCCAAAAGACGCAGCGCGGTATCGAGATCGACATCGGCCGGTTTGAGCGGACGCGGCAGGGCGACCCGCTTGGGCTTCTCACCCCCGTTGCCGGCGCCGAGCTGGATGTAATGACCGAAGGGGCCTTTCTTCAAGGTCACCTCCGACCCGCTCGCCGGGTCGGTGCCGAGTTCGGCGTCAGCGGCGTCGTTTTCGGCCCCATCCTCGATCGCGAGCGGGCGGGTATAGCGGCAGTTCGGATAGTTCGCGCAGCCGATAAAGGCGCCGAACTTGCCGAGCTTCAGACTGAGCCTGCCCGCGCCGCAGACCGGGCACAGGCGCGGATCGCGTCCCGAGTCGTCGATCGGAAAGAAATGCCGCCCGAGATCGGCATCGAGTGCGGTCAGCACTTGGCTGATCGTCAACTCCTTGGTCCCGTCGACCGCGGTCGAAAAATCTCGCCAGAAATTGCGCAGCAGTTCTTTCCAATCGACCCGCCCGCCGGAGACTTCATCGAGCTGATTCTCGAGATCGGCGGTGAAATTGTATTCGACATAGCGTTCGAAAAAGTTCGTCAGAAAGGCGGTGACGAGCCGTCCCCGGTCCTCCGGCAGAAACCGCCGTTTTTCGAGCCGGACATAAGCGCGGTCCTGCAGGACCTGCAGGATCGAGGCATAGGTCGAGGGGCGGCCGATGCCGAGTTCCTCGAGCTTTTTGACCAGGCTCGCCTCGGTGTAACGCGGCGGCGGTTGAGTGAAGTGTTGGATCGGCGCGACCTCGCCGCGAGCAAGGCGTTCGCTCTTGCGCATTTGCGGCAGTCTGGCGCTTTCGCCCTCCTCTTCCGCGCTGTCGTCGCGATCCTCCTGGTAGAGCGCCAGAAACCCGTCGAACAGCACGACCGAGCCGGTCGCCCGCAGACGCAGCCGCCCGCTCGAATCGGCGATGTCGACAGTGACCTGTTCGAGCAGCGCCGAAGCCATCTGGCTCGCCAACGTCCGCTTCCAGATCAGTTCGTAGAGCCGGCGCTGGTCGCGGTCGAGGTAAGCCGCGACATCGGCGGGCCTGCGGCCGAGATCGGTCGGGCGGATCGCCTCGTGCGCCTCCTGCGCGTTCTTGGCTTGGCTGCGATAAATCCGCAGCGCGTCGGGCACGTATTTCGCCCCGAATTCATTGCCGATCAGCTGGCGAGCGGCGGCGATGGCCTCGCCGGAGATGGCGACGCCATCGGTGCGCATATAGGTGATCAACCCGACCGTCTCACCGCCGAGATCGACCCCCTCGTAAAGCCGCTGGGCGATCTGCATCGTGCGGCTGGCCGACAGGCCGAGCTTGCGCGAAGCCTCCTGTTGCAGGGTCGAGGTCGTAAACGGCGGAAATGGGTTGCGACGGACCTGCCGGCTCTCGATCTCGGCGACGGCAAAGCCGGCGGCCTGTAAGATCGCGGCGGCGACGGCGCGCGCCTTTTCTTCGGTGTCGAGATCGAAGCGCTCGAGGCGCCTGCCGTCGAGATGGGTCAGGCGCGCAGTGAAGCTCTGTCCTGCCTCGGTCGTGAAGGTGACCTCGACCGTCCAATACTCACGCGACTTGAACGCCTCGATCTCGGCTTCGCGTTCGCAGATCAGGCGCAGCGCGACGGATTGGACGCGGCCGGCCGAGCGGCTGCCCGGCAGCTTGCGCCACAGCACCGGCGACAGGGTGAAGCCGACGAGATAGTCGAGCGCGCGGCGCGCCAGATAGGCGTCGACCAGCTCGCGGTCGATCTCGCGCGGGCGCCGAAACGCCTCGACGACGGCGTTCTTGGTCACCTCGTTGAAGACGACGCGCTTGACGTCGACGTCCTTCAGCGCCCGGCGCGATTTGAGCACCTCCTGGACGTGCCACGAGATCGCCTCACCCTCACGGTCGGGATCGGTGGCGAGGAACAGGCCGTCGGCTCCCCGCATCGCCTGAACGATATTCTTCATATGCTTTTCGGATTTGCCGTCGACCTCCCACGACATGGCGAAATCCGCGTCGGGCAGAACCGAGCCGTCTTTGGCCGGTAGGTCGCGCACATGGCCATAACTGGCGACGACCCTGTAGTCGTTGCCGAGATATCTGTTGATGGTTTTCGCCTTTGCCGGCGATTCGACGACGACGACTTTCATGAGCCCGTTCGGTGTTGATCGCGCGCCTGTGGTCCTCACATCGTCAACTGGTCAAGGCGATACTCAGCGCAGCGAGACGAGATTGCCTGGATGGCGCTCGACCCGCCCGGCCAGTTCCAGCTCAAGGAGAAGAGTGGCGACCGCGGAGGCTGTCAATTGGCATTGGCGCACCAGTTCGTCAACCGCGACCGGTGTCGGCCCCAGGCTTTCGAGGATCATGTTCAACGCGTCCTCGTCGTCGGCCGGCTCTCCAGCGCCGCCCTGGGGCCAGTTCGCCGGCCAGCTTTCTTCGGCCGGCAGCGGCAGCTGTGTCCGCTGTCGGGGCGGCGCGGCCCGCGCCAGCGGCCCGAGTTGCGACAGCACATCCTCTGCCGTCTCGGTCAAGGTAGCGCCCCGGCGCAACAGGTCATTCGCGCCGCGACAGCGCGGGTCGAGCGGCGATCCCGGCACGGCAAAAACCTCGCGGCCCTGCTCGAGCGCGTAGCGCGCCGTGATCAGCGAGCCCGAGCGGGCTGCGGCCTCGACGACCAGGACGCCGAGCGCCATCCCGGAGATGATCCGGTTGCGGCGCGGAAAATGGCGGGCCTGCGGCTCGCTGCCGAGCGGCAGCTCGGCGACGATCGCGCCCTGCCGGCGCAGCGCGTCGTAGAGCCCGCGATTCTCCTCGGGATAGACGATATCGACGCCGCCGGCGACGACCGCCACAGTGCCGGTCTCGATCCCGCCCAAATGGGCGGCGGCGTCGATGCCGCGGGCCAGCCCGGAAACGACGACGAGCCCGCCCTGCCCGAGGCCGGCGGCGAGTTCACGGGCGAGGCGCCGGCCGTTCGCCGAGGCGTTGCGCGCGCCGACCACCGCTATCATCGGCCGATCCAGCAGTTCGACCTGTCCGAGCACGCTCAGGATCGGCGGCGCGTCTTCAATAGCGCTCAGCGCGCTCGGGTAAGCGGGTTCGCCCCAGCAAACGAGCCGCGCGCCGATGCGATGCAGCGCGGTAAGCTCGGCCTCGGTCGCCGCGCGCGTCGGCGCGGTCACCGTCTTGGCCCGCTCGCTGCGGCGCGCCAGTCGAGGCAATGCATCGAGCGCGGCCCGGGCCGAACCGAAGCGGCGCAGCATTGCGTAAAAACTGATCGGGCCGACCAATTCGGTGCGGCATAGCCGCAGCCAGTCGAGGCGCTCCTCGGGATCGAGCTCGCGCGCGGCCAAGCCGACCTCAGCTTTTCCTAAAGGAGATCCGGCTTTCCCTGCCGGCAATCAGGCGCCGGATATTGGCCTGGTGCCGCAGGATGAGCAGCAGTGCGATCGCTGCGATCAGGAGGGCCGTCGCCCGATCGGCGAGGAACGGCGCTATCGCTGCACTGACGACCGCGGCGATCAGCGCTGCGAGTGAGGAATAGCGGGAGCAGAAGGCGACAGCGAGCCAGATCAACGAGGCCACGAGCGCCACCGGCCACGCCAACGCCATCAACACGCCGAGCGCGGTCGCAACACCTTTACCGCCGCGAAAACCGAGCCACAGCGGGAACATATGGCCGAGAACCGCACACAGCCCGGCGACCAGCGCCGCTTGTGGCGCCCAGCGCTGAGCAATCGCCGCCGCCGCCAGCCCCTTGCCCACATCGAACAGCAGGGTCACCGCTGCCAGACCCTTGCTGCCGGTGCGCAACACATTGGTCGCGCCGATGTTGCCGGAGCCCATGCGGCGAATGTCGCCCTGGCCGGCGAGCCTCGTCAGCACCAGGCCGAAAGGGATCGAGCCCAGCAGGTAACCGAGAATGGCGGCAGCGAGAAAAACCGTCATCGGCGCTCAGTCCCGGCGCTGGAAGATCGTGCGCCCGTCGACGATCGTGCGCTTTACCCGACCCTGAACCGAGTGGCCGTCGAACGGGGCGTTTTTTGATTTCGAGCGGAACTCGTCGGTGCAGATCTGCCAGCTCTGATCCGGGTCGAACAACACCAGATCCGCGGGCGACCCGGGCCTGAGCTGCCCGACCGGGAGGCGCAGGATGCGGGCCGCGTTCCAGCTCAGCCGCGCCATCAGTTCAAGCAGGCCGAGATGGCGATTGTGATAAAGCTCGAGCGACAATGCCAGCAAGGTTTCGAGCCCGACGGCCCCGTAGGCGGCCGAGCTGAACGGCAGCCGCTTGGAATCCTGGTCCCACGGCGCATGGTCGCTGGCGATTGCATCAATGGCGCCGTCGCGCAGCCCCTCGACGATGGCGCGCCGGTCTCCTTCGCTGCGCAACGGGGGCGACAGCTTGGCGAACGTCCGATACTCGCCGATCGCCGTCTCGTTCAACACGAAATAGGGGGGCGCCGTATCGCAGGTCACCGGCAGCCCCTGCGCCTTGGCGCGTCGGATCGCGTCGACCCCGGCCGCGGTCGACAGATGGGCGGCGTGGTAGCGTGCGCCGGTGATCTCGACGAGCCTGAGGTCGCGCTCGATCATGATGATCTCGGCCGCGGGCGTTATTGCCGACAAGCCCAAGCGGGTGGCGATCTCGCCTTCGTTGACCTCGCCCGCTCCGGCAAGGCTCGGTTCTTCGGGATGTTGCAGCACCAGCAGGTCGAAGCTGCGTGCGTAGGACAGCGCGCGGCGCATGACGAGCGCATCGGCAACCGCCTTGACCCCATCGGTAAAGCCGAGCGCGCCGTTGGCGGCGAGCAAGCCCATTTCGGTCAGCTGATGCCCCCCCAACCCCTTGGTCGCTGCGGCGTAGGTGTGGACCTTGGCGAGCTTGACCTCGCGCGCCCGGCGGGCCAGGAACTCGACGACCGAAATGTCGTCAACCGGCGGGTCGGTATTGGGCAGCGCGACCATCGTCGTCACCCCGCCGGCCGCGGCGGCGTGCCCGCCGCTCTCGATCAATTCCATGTGCTCGGCGCCGGGCTCGCGCAACTGCACGCGCATATCGACAAGGCCCGGAGCCAGGCACAGCCCCTCGGCCATTACCGTCTCGAAATCCCCCTCGCAGGCGGAGAGATTTCCCCCGACGGCTCGGATTCGTTCGCCCTCGACGAGCAGGTCGCCGACCGCGTCGAGCCCGCTCGCGGGATCGAGCAGCCGGGCGCCGCGAATCAACACGCGGGGAGCGCCCGCCGTGGCAGCGTTCACGGCAGCGGCGGGCCGTTGCCGAGATCGCGGGATCAGGATCTCGAGGCAGGCCATACGGACGGCGACCCCCATCTCGACCTGATGGCGGATCAGGCTGCGATCGATGTCGTCGGCGACCTCACTGCCGATCTCTACGCCGCGGTTCATCGGCCCCGGGTGCATGATCAGCGCGTCGTGCTTGGCCGCGCGCAATTTGTCGTAGTCGAGCCCGAAGAAATGAAAATATTCACGGGTAGAGGGCACGAACGAGCCGTGCATGCGCTCGCTCTGCAGGCGCAGCATCATCACGATGTCGACATCGGCCAGTCCCTTGGCCATGTCGTGAAACACCTCGACGCCGAGCCGCTCGATCTCCGTCGGCAATAGGGTACGCGGCGCCACCACCCGCACCCGCGCGCCCATGATATTCAGCAGCGCGATGTTCGAGCGCGCGACACGGCTGTGCAGAACATCGCCGCAGATCGCGACGGTCAGGCCGCCGAGCCGCCCCTTGCGCCGGCGAATCGTCAGCGCGTCGAGCAACGCCTGGGTCGGGTGCTCGTGGCTGCCGTCGCCGGCATTGACGACGGCGCAGTCGACCTTTTCCGACAGCAACTGTACCGCCCCCAATTCGGGATGGCGCACGACCAGCACGTCGGGGTGCATCGCGTTCAGGGTCATCGCCGTGTCGATCAAGGTCTCGCCCTTGACCATCGAACTGACCGCCACCGCCATGTTGATGACGTCGGCGCCGAGCCTTTTGCCGGCGACCTCGAACGAGGTGCGGGTGCGGGTCGAATTCTCGAAAAAACAGTTGATTATCGTCCGCCCGCGCAACAGCGAACGTTTTTTTTCGGCCTGTCGGTTCAGTTCGACATAGCCGTCGGCGAGGTCGAGAAACTGTTCGATCTCCGCCGGCGACAATCCCTCGATGCCGAGGAGGTGGCGGTGCCGGAACGCGGTGTCGCAAACGGCTCCCTGCATGAGCCCGGCACTATAGGAGGCGCGCACCCGCCCCGCAAAACTCGGCGAGGCCTTCGTGTCCGGCCTGACGACGCGGCCGAGCGAATTGTTCCGGCGTAATTGTTGGATCTCGGCCAAACGCGCCTTTTACGCGGCGTCGTGAAAGATGATGCCGAGGGTATAGCGCTCGCCGCTGCGGATCCGGCTGACGCCGTGGCGCATGGTCACGCGATAGGGCCCGCGGGCGCCGTCGACCGGGCGATGATGCACCGGAAAGATCACCGCCTCGCCCTGGTGCAAGGGCACCACCTCGCCGCGCGACTGCACCCGCGGCCGCTGCTCGACCAGTAGAAATTCGCCGCCGGTAAAATCCGCCGCCGGATCGCTGAGCAGCACGGTCAGCTGCAACGGGAAGACCAGCGCGCCATAAAGATCCTGGTGCAGGCAGTTGTAGTCGCCGGCGCCATATTTGAGGATCAGCGGCGTCGGCCGCTCCTGGCCCGCACGGTGGCACTCGGCGAGATAGGCATCGAGCGCCGCCGGAAACTTTCCCTCTTCGCGCAGCCGCTGATGCCAGAGATTGGCGATCGGCGCCAGGCGCGGGTAAATCGTCCGGCGCAGCGCCGCGACCAACCCAGGTAGCGGATAGCGAAAGTATTTGTATTCGCCGCGACCATAGGCGTGATGCTGCATGACAATTCTGCGGCGAAAGCTGTCGTCGTCGCCGTAGAGCGCGGCGAGTTCACGGCATTTCTCGCCGGTGAGCAGCGCCGGGACGGTGGCATAGCCGTGCTCGTCGAGCGCTGCCGCCACCGCCGGCCAATCGACTGCGGCTACGCGGTCGGCCGCCGCGTCAGGCGGCTTCATCGGCCGCCGCTTGCCGCTCGCGTTCGATCAATGCGCGCTTGCGCTCCAAGCCCCAGCGATACCCGGCGAGATCGCCGTCCTCGCGGATTACCCGGTGGCACGGCACCAGCAACGCCAGATTGTTCGCGGCACAGGCCTGCGCCACCGCCCGGACAGCCCTCGGCTGGCCCAACGCGCGCGCGATCTCGGAATAGGTCGCGGTCCGGCCGAGCGGGATCTTCTGCAGCGCGCGCCATACCCGCGTCTGGAACGCCGTGCCGCGGATGTCGAGCGGCAGGTCTAGGGTATGTCCAGGCGCGGTGATGAAGCGCACGACTTGGTTGGCCCATTCCGTGAGGCTGGTGTCGTCGGCAACCACCGACGCCGCCGGGAAGCGTTCCCGAACCATTGCAGCGAGGCGCTCGCGATCGTCGCCGAGCGCCGTCATGCAGATCCCACGCGTCGTCGTGGCCACCAGCGCCCAGCCGAGCGGCGTCGCCACGGTCACAAAGCGGATCGTCTCGCCGCCGCCGGAGCGACGCCGCGCTCCGGGGGTCATCCCCAGCGCCGCCGGCGCCGCCTCGTAGGCGCGCGAACTCGATCCGAACCCCGAGGCGTAGATCGCCTCGGCCACCTTCTCCCCCGCATCGAGTCGCTGAGCGAGACGGGAGATCCGGTGGGTGCGGGCATAATCGCGCGGGGTGGCGCCGGTGATCTGCTTGAACACCCGGTGAAAGTGAAAGCGGCTGATCGCGGCGGCGTCGGCTAGTTCGGCCAAGCTCGGCATCGTCTCGCTGGTCCGCAGCAGCGCACAAGCCTTCTCGATCGCCGCGATGTGGCGCGAGGCGGTCGAGGCGTCGGTTGGGCGGCAGCGCTTGCACGCCCGGAACCCGGCCGCCTCAGCCTCTGCCGTCGTTTCGAAAAACGCCGTGTTCGAGCGCAATGGCCGCCGTGACGCGCAACCCGGCCGGCAATAGACGCCGGTCGTGCGCACCCCATAGTAAAAGCTGCCGTCTGCGCCGGCGTCGCGGCCTTCCACCGCCGCCCAGCACTTGTCGAAATCGAGCATCGTCATCTCCTGCGCATCATCGATATGAGGAAGATGGCGCGGAGCTGCTTTGGGCTCTATCCGGCGATTGCTTTTTAATTCCTGGCGCCGACGTAACGTTTAGGCAGCATCGCGTGGATGCCCTTGTTGCCGTCCACCAGTTGGGTCACCCGCATGTCGACGGCGAGGCTGCAGAACATGTAGGCGTCCTCGCGGCCGAGGCCCATGCGCTCACCGATCAAGATGATCATCTGGCGCAATGCGGTTTTGGCGGCGTCGTCGAGGTCTTCGTCAAACCCCATCGTGATCAGGTGCGTCGGCGTTTCGGCGCGGGGAAGGTCGATCTTCATGTCTTTGCGCAGGGTCAGCCGGAAGGTGCCGGTCAGCGCGGTTTCGAGCGCGGTCACGCAGACCTCGCCGTCGCCCTGCACGCCGTGCCCATCGCCGGCCGAGAACAAGGCGCCCGGCGTCCACACCGGCAGATGCAAGGTTGTACCGGCGGTCAATTCCTTCAGATCCATATTGCCGCCGAACTCGCGCGGCACGATCGAGGTCACCGCGCCGTAAGTCGGCGGCGGCGCCACCCCCATCACTCCAAAAAACGGAGCGAGCTCGATCTCGGCGCCCCACGGCACGGTGGCGATGCCGCGTTGGCGGTCGATCGCGGTATGCCAGATCCGGCGCACCGGGAAATCCTCCGGCAATGTGCCCGATAACGGCCGGATGCGGGTGTAGCCCCAATTCTGCCGGGGATCGATCGCCAGGATCTCGATCGCCAGGGTGTCGCCGGGCTCCGCCCCCGCGACCGCGATCGGCCCGGTCAGGATGTGCGCGCCGAGCTTTGGCTCCAGTCCGCGATGGATCGCGACATGATCGGGCAGAATGTCAAACCGGCCGTCTGGCGGCAGCACGTCGGGGCCGCCCGAAACGGCGTCGATGGTCACGGTGTCGCCCGAGGCGACATTCAGCACCGGCTTCAACCCGGCATCGAAATACCCCCAGTGACAGGTCTCGGGGCTGGCCCGCAAGACATGATGCTGCGACATCGGCAATCTCCCTGGGTTCGTTCGACCGCGGCAATCTTAAATGCTGTTATCGTCCTGTGCAGGTATTTTCCCTGCCGGCGCGACATAGGGAGTTCGCTGCTTTCTGACCCGCCCTCCCGGCGCAGGCCGGGACCCAGCGCTGACGTGGATACCGGCCTCCGCCGGTAAGGGGCTCCGAAACCAGCCGGTCCAGCTCTATTCCCGACGGAACGTCACCACCAGCACGTCGCGATAGGCCGGGAGCAGCGGATCGAGCGGCACGACCGCGGTGACGCCGTGAAAAACCCGGCTGTCGTCGACCAATGCCGAATCGAGCGGCTGGGTCAAGGTGAAGCTTCCGAGCGGTCGCTTTGCCGGGTCGTAGATCGTGGTCTTGCCGCTGGCGATATTCTCGCGCCTGATCATCAGCACCAGCACCCAATCGACCCCGTCGCGGTGCATACCCTCCGGGGTCGGGTGGCCCTTTTGCCCGACTTGCGCTTCGATGCGGAACTGGTGCAGCTCGAGGTGCCAGGCCTCGGGCCTGACCGCCGCCGGGGTCATTCGATCGAACAGTTCGTGGCTGGTGTGCAAGATCGCGTTCAGCACCGGATGACCGGCGACGGCATCGGTTACCGGGTCGAACCAACGCTCGATGCCGCCGTTCAGCGCGTTGTAGTCCTGGCTCTGATAATGCGGCTGGTGCGGCTTGCGGACGATCCCCATCGGGGTCGCGCGCAAAGCGGCAAAGCGGCGGCGGCGATACCGCCCGCCATCGGCCATGTAAGTATCGACGCCGAGATCATTCCAGCTCGCGGCAAAGGATTCCCAACCGCGCAATTCGGGCTCGCCCAGCAATGCGCGCATCTGCGGCGCCCGGACAAAGGCAAAGCCGTCCTGCTCGATCGCGCCGGCAAGCTTTCCTAGCGACTCGCCCATCACCACTCTCTCACAAGACCGCTTCGGCGATCACCCGCAACGCCGCCGCGTCCGCGCCTGCCAGCACCAGCGAGCCGACCCGATGATCCTTGGCAATCTCTTTCCACGCTTGCAGCCGGTCGCGGACCCGCTCCTTCGGCCCGATCAACGAGGTCTCGTCGATCAGCGCGTCGGGCACCGCCGTTTCAGCCTCCTTGCGCCGTCCGGCAAGGTAATGGTCCTGGATCGTTGACGCCGCCGCCTCGTAGCCCATACGTTTCGCCAGATCGTTGTAGAAATTCTTCGAGCGCGCGCCCATGCCGCCGATGTAAAGCGCGAGATTGGGCCTGATCGCGTCGCGGCACGCCGCGATATCATCGCCGATACAGACGCGGATATAGGGAGCGAGATCGAAATCGGCGAGGGTTTTCCCGTTGCCGGCCTTGGCCATGCCTTGTAGCACCGGCGCGGTGATCGCCTCTGCCTTTTCGGGCGACATGAAAAACGGCAGGGTTCCGTCCGCCACCTCGCCGGCCACTCGCAATCCCGCCGGAGCAATAGCCGCATTATAAATCTTCAGACTGGGGTCGCCGTGAATGGTGCTGCGCAGCGCCTTGCCAAGCCCGGTCGAACCAGGCGCCGGTAAACGGGATCTGATAGTGCTCGCCATGAAATTCGAGCGGCGCCTTGCGCTCGAGGATCTGGCGGATGATCGCGATGTATTCGCGGGTGCGGGCGAGCGGCTTGCCGAACGGCACGCCGTGCCAGCCCTCGACCACCTGCGGCCCCGACGGCCCGATGCCGCACAAAAAGCGGTTGCCGGAGAGCGCCTGCAAGGTCATCGCCGTCATCGCCGCGCAGGCCGGGGTGCGCGCCGGCATCTGCATGATGGCGGTGCCGGCCTTGATGCGTTTGGTCTGCGCCAGCACCCAGGCGACCGGCGACACCGCGTCGGTGCCATAGGCCTCGCCGCACCACACCGCCTCGTAACCGAGCCGTTCGGCCTCGAGCACGAGATCCAGATCGATCCCGGCGGTAGGAGACACCCTGAGGGTCATGGCCAGCTTCATTGAATGTGCTCCACCGCGCGGGCGACGCGTTCGACGGCGCGCAGCCAATCGTCGAGCTCACGCTCGGCGGGTTCGACCAGCACATGCCCGACCCCGGCCTCGCTGTAGCCGGCGAGCCGTGCGCTAAGCGCGCCCTCGTCCTTGCCGTCCCAGCCATTGCGCACCGAGATGACGAATTCAGGCTCTGGCCGCGCTGCGCGCAGGCGCTTGACGATCGGCCCGGCCTGCTCCGGCGAGACCCGCGAGCCGTGCCAACCATCGAGCCTCAGCGCGCGCTTCAATGCGGGCTCCGAGCCGCCGCCGATCCAGATCGGGATCGGCTTGACCGGCCGCGGCAGGCTGCGCATTTCCTCGATGACCGCCGGGATGTATTTGGTGCGGAATGTAACCGGGTCCTGGCTCCACACCGCCCGCATCATTGCTATGCCCTCGTCCATGCGCCGGCCGCGCTCGCGAAACGGCACGCCGAGCGCGGCGAATTCAGCTTCCAGCCAGCCGACCCCGGCGCCGAGTATCAGCCGGCCCTCCGACAGATTCTGCAACGTCGCCAATTCCTTGGCGAGCGGCACCGGATGGCGCATCGGCAACACCAGGACGCTGGTGCCGAGCCCGATCCTTTTGGTATAGGCCGCCGCCCAGGTCAGGGTCAGTACCGGATCGTAGAACAATGCCGAGGGTGGGTAGGGCGCGTCCTTCGGCACGATGATGTGCTCGCTGGTCCAGGCGTCGGCAAAGCCCAGCTCCTCGGCCTGGATCGCCGCGCGCCGGATCGCGTCCGGCCCCGCCTTGCGCCCGATCTGCGGCAGATGAATTCCAACCTTCATTGTCCCGCTCTCCCGGAGCGGCCGTTTCCGCGGTCACCCATTTGATCGCGACGCCGGCAGCCCGTTGGTCCGGTGTGTCTTCGGCTTCCGCGATGATAGCATCGGCGCGGCCAACCTACAGCCGGGGACGAGAAGTGGTCGGCGAAAAAGGCCGTCAGCGGCGCCCTTCCATGGCTTGAGTCATTTGCCGGAGCGGCCCGAAGGCCTGATAGTCTTCGGCCGATGAGCGTCGCCACGTGGTTCCATCAATTCAATGCGGCCCCGGCGGGTGCATTGCCGCGGAATGTCTATCGCTATGTGCTCACCACCAGCGCGCTGCACCAGCTGGCGCTGCTGGCGCTGACGGCTGTGGTCGCCCTGCTCGAAGTCGTTCCGCTCGAACTGCAACGCCGGATTGTCAACGATCTGGTCAAGCACCGCCCCTATTCCTGGGTGGTGGGCCTGTGCGCGGTCTATGCCAGCACCGTGCTCGTCCAGGGCGGGATCAAGCTCGCGCTCAATATTTATCGCGGTTGGGTCGGCGAGCGGGCCAAGCGCGACTTGCGGCAGCGGGTTCACACCTTTGTCGAGACCCCTGGCGCGGCCTCGCCCGCTATCGAAGAGCAGGGGATCGCGGTTTCGATGATCGTCGCCGAAGTCGAGCCGATCGGCGGCTTTGTCGGCGAGAGCATCTCGGAGCCGCTGTTGCAGGCCGGCATCATGCTTTCGGTGCTGGCCTATCTGATCCACATCGATCCGTGGATGGCACTCGCCGCATTCGGGCTCTTCATCCCCCAACTCGTCTTTGTTCCGCTGTTGCAATCTGCGGTCAACCGGCGCACCGGAGCCCGCATCCAGGTGCTACGCCAGCTTGGCGCCGCGATGATTGGCGGAAATGATGGCGCCGACGAACAGAGCAACCGCGCCGACGATCGGCGGATTGACCAAGCCTTCGCGCTCGACATGGGAATCTTTAAGCTCAAGTTTTCGATGAATTTCTTGATGAATGTCTGCAATCACCTGCAAATCGTCTCGGCGCTGCTGGTCGGCGGCTGGTGGGTCTACACCAGCCGGCTCGAGATCGGCGGCGTGGTTGCATTCATTTCCGGGATTGGGCGGCTGAACGATCCGTGGGGCGATCTGGTCAATTACTTTCGCGACGTCAACGTCGCCCAGATCAAATATCGTCTGCTGGCCGACGCGGTCGCTCAGCTGTCCCCGGCGAATGAGGCCGTGCTCGGTTGACGATCCCGTCGGGTAGCGCCTATTCGTTTGCCGCGAGACAACGAACGGGCCGCTGCGGCGGTACCGAGAGGGGAGTAGAAATGCCCGGCCAAACCTCCGAGGATCTGCTGGCGCTATATGACGGCGCATCGCTCAACCGTCGTTATTGGGTCGCGTTTGCGATCCTGTCGGCGATCACCGTCCTGGAATTCTTCGATTTTTCCGTGGTTGCGTTCCTGCTCGCCGTGGTCGGGCCGCAATGGCATCTGACTTATGGCCAATCGGCCTTGATCCTCTATAGCGGCGGCCTCGGGGCGATCGCCGGAGCCCTTATCTTCGGCAGCCTTGCCGATGCCTGGGGGCGCAAGGCGCAGATGGTCATCGGCACCTTCATCTGCGGGATCGCCGCGGCGCTGATCGGCTTCGTGCCGGACGGCGCCTGGCAGCTCTTTGCGCTGCTGCGCTTTGTCGTCGGCCTGGGTTTGACGGCGGCGGTGGTGCCATGCCTGACGATCGTCGTCGAGCTGACGCCGACCCGCCATCGCACATTCGTCACGAGCTTTTACGTGGCGTTCGCGACCGCTGGTGGGCTGCTTTCCTCAATCACCTCGGCGGCATTGCTGGCGTCGATCGGCTGGCGCGGCATGGCCATGCTCGGCATCTCGGTCGCAGCGGTCGGTGTGTTGGCGCTGCTGTTCGTACCCGAATCGGTGCGCTGGCTCACCGCCAAAGGCCGGTTCGCCGAGGCTCGCGCCGAGGTCGCCAGACAGCTCGGCGTCCCGCTCCGATCAGTGCCGTTACCGACGATAATGCCGGCGGCGGTGCCGCGAGGCCGGTTGTCGGAGCTTTTGCAGCAGCCGCGTCAGTTCTGGGAAACCCTGATGATCTGGGGCGGTGCGGCGACGGCGGCCTACGGTGTTTATCTGTGGGGACCGACGGTGATCTCGCTGCTGCTGAAGGTCCCGGTGCCGCAGGCGGCCAAATATTTCATATGGGTCGCGGGGGCCGGGATCGCGGGCAAGATTATCGTCTCGTTTCTGGCGCCGGTGCTCGGCCGGCGGCTCCTCGGCGTATTGTGGGGCTTTGGCGGTGTCGCGGCGCTCGCCGCCGTCGGCTATTGCGGCAGCACCCTGATCGGCAGCGTGCCGCTGATCGTCGTGGCTCTGGCGGCGTCAAGCTTCTGTATCGACGGCAGCTTTTCGAACCTGGCGCCTTACACGGTCGAGAGCTATGGCGTGCGCATGGGCGCGCGGGCCTCCGGCCTCGGCCAGACCGCGAACGGCGTCGGCAAAATCCTCGGACCGCTGAGCCTGGCGCTGATCGCAGGCACCAGCAACATCGTCTCGCCCAAAGCGACCGAAGGGGCATTGGTCCCGGCCTTTTTGTTCCTGGCCATTGGGATGCTTCTGGTCGGCCTGTCCTTCGCCATTCTCGGCCGCGAGACTCACGGGCGGCCGATGTCGCTCGGCGCGGACGAGCCGGCGGTTAGACGGCCCATCGTGTTCGGCGCCGAGACGCGTTGAACGTCGTAGATCGCGGGCGACCCGGCGGCGCGAGCCGCGGTTGACGGCGCCGAGCCTAGCGGCATAAACATCAAAGCGGAGACGACGAGCCGATAACAGGGACTTGTCGCCGAACAGGAGGAAACATGCGCGGCCAGACTTCCGAAGACCTGCTGGCGCTGTACGACACCGCGGCGCTCAACGCCCGCTACTGGTGGACGTTCATCTTGATGTCCGCGGTCTTCGTATTCGACTTTTTCGATTTCCTGGTGGTCGGCTACCTGCTGGCGGCGGTTGCGCCCGAGTGGCATCTGACCTACGGCCAATCGGCGGTGATTCTTTACAGCGGCGGTGTCGGTGCGATCTTGGGTGCGCTGGTTTTCGGCGCCTTCTCCGACGCCTGGGGGCGCAAGCCGCAGATGGTCATCGGCACCTTTATCTGCGCCGTCAGTTCAGGGCTGATCGCATTCATTCCCGACGGTGCGTGGTGGCTGTTTGCGATTTTGCGTTTCTTCGTCGGCGTCGGATTGACGGCGGCGGTGACGCCTTCCCTGACGGTCGTCGTCGAATTGACCCCGACCCGGCATCGCACGATGGCCACCAGCTTTTACGTCGTCTTCGCCTCTGCCGGCGGCTTTCTCGCACCCTTGGTCTCGGCGGCAATCATGGGGCCTTACGGCTGGCGCCGGGTCGCATTGCTGGGCTTCGTCGCCGCGATCATCGGCGTGCTGGTCTGGCTGTTCACGCCCGAATCGGTCCGCTGGCTCGCTGCCAAGGGCCGGTTCGCCGAAGCCCGCGCCGGGGTCGCCAAGCAACTCGGCCTGCCGCTTCGGGAGGTGCCGCTGCCAACCACGCCACCCCAGACGGTCCCGCGCGGCAATCTGCTCGACCTCCTCGCCCATCCGCGGATGTTCTGGGAGACGATCCTGATCTGGGGCGGCTCGTCGACGGCAGGCTACGGCGTCTATCTGTGGGGGCCGACGATCGTCGCGCTGCTGCTCAAGGTGCCGGTCCCGCAAGCCGCAAAATACTTTGTCCTGGTCTCGGCAGCCGGAGTTTTTGGCAAGATCGTCGTCACCTTGATCGCGCCGCTGATCGGCCGGCGCGTGCTGGGCGTGCTGTGGGGTTTCGGCGGCACGGTCGCGCTCGCGGCCGCCGGCTATTACAATGCTGAGTTTGTCAGCGGGCTGCCTCTGCTGGTGATCTTGCTGATGTGCTCGACCTTCTGCATCGAAGGCGGCTTTTCGAACCTGGCGCCCTACACCGTCGAAAGTTACGGGGTAAGCCTCGGCGCGCGCTCGTCCGGTCTCGGCCAGACTGCGAACGGGTTCGGTAAGATCCTCGGGCCGTTGAGCCTCGCGCTGATCGCCGGCACCAGCAACCTCGTCTCACCCAAGGCCACGGCGGCGGCGGTGTTCCCCGCGTTTCTGTTCTTGGCCTTCTGCATGGCGCTGGTCGGGTTGTCATTCCTGATTCTCGGCGTCGAGACGCATGGCAAGGTCATAGCGCTCGTCGCTGACGAACAGTCGCCTGCGCAACCGCGGTCGACCAGGGCCGCGACTTGAGTTGGTGAGCAGACTTCAGCGCGCGGCTTCGCGGCAGATGCCGATGCGGCGTGCGTTCTTGCCCCAATAGAAGAGCGGCGGCTCGCCGGCAGCGATGCCGCTGCGCAGCGCTACGGCGCGCGCCAGCATGAAGCGCGTAACGTCGCGCAGCCCGTCCTCCAGATCGCCGGCGCCCAAGGGATGCCAGCGCACGTCTTCGAGTTCCGTGCTCGCCATCGGCTCGCCGAAAACGCTTTCACCGTCAGCCAGAAAGAAACGGGTGTTGAAACGTCGGCTCGAATGCGACGGGGTGATCGCCCGGCCCACATACGCCAGCAGATCCATCGCCGCCGCGAGGCCGCGCCGGCGGTAGGCCCGTTCGACGGCACCCTCCGTCGGCGTGCCCAAATCCGACGGCGTGGCCTCGGCTGGGCGGCCAACCAGCACGCCCACTTCCTCCCAGGTCTCCCGCAGCGCCGCCCTGGCCGCTCGCGCGAGCCTCGGAGCCAGCGAACCGGTCTCAGTTTCGACCATCCAGGGACGCCGATCCGGCGGGTCGATGGCGCCGCCGGGAAAGACGTAGACGCCAGGCATGAACCGCGCGGCGAGCGGACGCCGGCCGACCAGGACTTCGAGCGTGGCGCCCGCGCCGCGCAGCAGGATCAGCGAGGCGGCGTCGCGCGGCCGCACCGCCGATTTGTGTTCCGGCGTCGACGCTCGAAGTTCCTGGACCGGCGCATCGTTCATCACTGCACTATGCGCGAATTAGCGCCGGCGGCTCCAGCGATTGCCTCACCCAGGGTTACGGCCGGCGCGCTCGATCGCGGCGATCCAGGTTTCGATCGCCCGGCGCAGCTCGTCGAAGCCGTAATGCTCCGGACGCGAATCCTCGATAACGGCGTTGCGGATCGTAACTCGATCGGGGGAGATCGCGATCGAATAGGCATTGCCGACCGCCGCCGGCTGCGGCGCTTCGCCGCGTTCAGCGGCACCTATTTCAGCGAGCAACGCCTGCGCAGCCCCGAGGTCCCCTTGCACGTCGCTTTGCAGAAAGCTCGCCAGAATTTCGCCGTGGCGCCCGCTGCCCGGACATGCGCAGCCTTCGAGGTGTCCCGCCTGGCGCTGCCGCACGGTGATCAGAGCGGGCTGTGACATTACGGGCCGCGCAGCGGGTAGGCCGCGTTGATCCGGCCGCGTTGATACCAGCCCTCGATCGCAAAGCCGTGCCCCGAATCACCCGAAAACTCGCCATCGCCGCGCATTTGCCCGTGATGGAAGGCGGCGAGCACCGCCTCGGTGACCTCGGCATCGGACATCGCGTCCGGGAAAAAGGTCGAGGAAGCCCGCTTGTCGATCCACGCGCCGGTCTCCGGATCGCGCAGGGCGACACGGGCGCGATAAACGCCGTTCGTGTCCGCCGGCTGCAGGATCTTCAGCACGCGCGCGCTCGGCGGATCAACCCCGTTCGATCGATGATGATAGCCGACCGCCTCGCCCCGCCGGTTGATTGCGCCGGTCTGAATATGGGCAATATTGATCGGTGGATCGGTTGCCGTCCATTGGCCCGCTGGCGCCATGTCGCGGGCGGAAAGCCCTGGCGACAGCAGAACCAGCAGTGCCGCCACGCCGATCGCGTGCGAGAAGCGCTTCATCGCATCCTGGTGTTGCGCGTCGAGGATGGCGGGTTACCGCCCCGCAACACGTCCTTTGCCACCAATGCCGCGGTCATCGCTGCCGGCCACCCGGCGTAGAAGGCGAGATGGGTGATCACCTCACCCAACTCATCTTTGCTGAGCCCATTGTCGAGCGCTCGGCCGAGATGCCCGACCAGTTGCCTTTCGCGTCCGAGTGCGACCAGGGTCGCTACCGTGATCAGGCTGCGGTCGCGTTTCGATAAGCCTGGGCGCTCCCAGACATCGCCATAGACAACCTTGTCAGCGAGATCGATCAGTTTCGGCACAATTGGCCGAACCTGTTCGCGCGCTGGTGAGGGCGGGGTTACCGGCATGCGTCTCCTCCGTTATGGGGTGTGAATTAAGGGGCGCGCCACTCGACGTTGTCGTCGAGCGGGATGACCGGGCGCGGCAGCCGCTTCCAGTCGAAGCGGCTCAGAACAGGCGAGGTGAGGCCGGGCAGGTCGACCTCGACGATCTGGTCCGGGCCAAAAAACTCGTCGAAGCCGCCGCGGAAATGGCCGCGTGACTTGACCACCACCGAACGCGCCCGACCGATGTCGAGCCCCATCATCTCGAAAAAAATCGGGTCGGCGCACTGCACCCGGTGCGAGATGACGACGACCGTGACGCCCCCGACCCGCAACGCCGCGCACGGTCCGAGCTCGAGTCGCATGCCGGCATAAATGCCGCGCCGGCCGACGCAGCTGCCATCGGTCAGCGACATGACCCGGGCCGGAGCCGACCAGGGCTCGGAGAATTTGGTAGGTTCCTGTCGGTTGAAACGCGCGTCGAACTGGTAATGCCGCCCGTAGCGGTGCGCCTCGGCAGCAAGTGGCGGGTCATAAAACACGCCGAGCAGCGCATCGCGGACCCCGGCCTCGTAAAGGGCGCGCAGCAGAAAGACCGTATTGCCGCGCCCGCCGCCGCCCGGATTGTCAGCGACATCGGCAAAAGCGAGCGCTGGCATCGAGGGATCGCGCCCGCCCGCGAGCGCCTTTGCCACCGCGCCGTCGAGCGAGGTGAGATGTGGATAAAAGCGCGCCCGGTTGGCCCACCCGAGTGCCGCGATTTCGCGGGCGAGCATCTCGGCGGCGCGCTTGTCGTGGCGCGCGGTCACGACCACGCAGAGTCCGTTGTCGGCGGTATCGGCAAAGGCGAAGCCGCCCATGACCGACACGTTCATGATCTCCGGGTTCATGCGGCGCTGGCCGAGATCGATCATCTCGGCATAAGGGCCGGCGGCGGTCAGCATCGTCACAGTCGGCGGCACGATCGGCAGGCGGATGAAGGCCGCCTGGGGGCGGAGTCCGGCCAGCATCTCGCGGATCGCCGCGGCCGCCTCGGCGCCGCGCTCGCGCATGTCGAGATGCGGGTTGGTGCGATAGCCGATAAAGGCGTCGAGCGACCGCACCATGCGCTCGGAAACATTGGCGTGCAGGTCGAGCGTCGCTGCCATCGGAACGTCCGGCCCGACAATGTCCCTCACCTTTGCGAACAGCACCCCGTCAGGATCGTCCTCTTCGGTTGTCAGCGCCGCACCGTGCGAGCAGATGTATACCGCCTCGACCGGCAACGCCGCTTTCAGCCGGTGCTCGATCGTATCGAGCAGTTCGACAAAGAAACTATGCTCGACCGGCCCGTTGGGCTCGGTCATCGCCAGCGCGATGCCGACCGGCGTCCAGGGACCCGAGGCATCCATTGCCGCGATGAAACCAGGTGTTTCAGGCAGCATGACCGGCGCCGGCGCGCGCGCCTCGGCGACGATCGCATCGCCTTCGAGATAGGTGCGCGCGGTGAAGTGTGCCTTGGTTGCGACCGGCGCGAATTTGTTGCACTCGATCGAAAAGCCGAGCAGCGCCACGCGGGGCACCCTCCCCTCCACCGCTTGCGGGGGAGGGGAGGGTAGGGGTGAAGCGGGTGAGGGAGGATCGGGCATGCCAGGCGCCGGGAGTGGTTTCCGTCTGTCGCGATCCTAGGCTAGTCTTCGGCCGACCGCCACGGGTGAGGGCAAACAACATGCCGGCCATCGACGGGCAGCGCGTCGTCGCCGAGCTCCATCGGCTTGCTGAATTCGGCCGCTATAAGACCGGTGTCCATCGCCCGACTTATTCGCCGGTCGATGTCGAGTCGCGGCATTGGCTCGCCGGCAAGCTGCGCGAGGCCGGGCTCGAGCCGGTGATCGACGGCATCGGCAATGTGATCGGCCGCAATCCCCGGGCGCGGCTGCTGCTGCTGGTCGGCTCGCACAGCGAGACCCAGCCCTATGGCGGCTGGCTCGACGGCGCCTTGGGGGTGATTTACGGGCTGGAACTGGCCCGCGCCTTCGCCGCCGACCCGGATTGCGCCGGGCTCGGTATCGAGGTCGCCGCCTGGGCCGACGAGGAAGGCCATTACGGCGGTTATCTTGGCAGCCGCTCATTCATCGGCGCGCTCGACGAGGACGAGATCGACCAGGCGCGAGGCCGTGACCAGGGAACGCCGCTGCGCGAGGCGCTGGCGCGGGCCGGGTTCGCCGGCTGGCGGCGCGAACATTTCGAACCCGGCCGCCATATCGGCTATCTCGAAGCGCACATCGAGCAGGGCGACACGCTCGACACGACCGGGCTGCGTATCGGTATCGTCGAGGCGATCGTGGGCATCCGCAACTTCCGGCTCTCCTTGATCGGCGAGCAGAACCATGCCGGCACGACGCGCATGATCCGACGCAAGGATGCCGGGGTGGCCATGGTGCGGCTGGCGACGCGCATCCACGTTCGTTTCCCCGAGATCGCCGGCCCGCGCACGGTGTGGACGATCGGCCGCATGCTACTGGAGCCGAATGCGCCCTCGGTCGTCCCCGGCCATGCCGAAATGCAGGTTCAGTTCCGTGATGCCGATCCCGAGCGCCTCGACCTGTTCGAGAAGAAATTGCGCGAGCTCGTGGACGAAGCCCACCGCGCCGGGCCCTGCCAGTGCGCGCTCGAGCCGATCGGGCGGACCGAGCCGCGGCCGATGGATAAGGGATTTCAGGCGCTGATCGAGGCGGCGGCCGAGGACCATGCGCCGGGCATGCACATGCGCATGCCGAGTGCGGCCGGCCATGATGCTGCCATCCTGTCCGAACGCATGCCCGCCGGGATGATGTTCATCCCCAGTCTCGGCGGCATCAGCCATCACTGGTCCGAAGACACCCAGGAAGAGGACATCGTCCTCGGCGCCCAGATCTTCGCCGACGCCGCAGCGCGCATCCTGCGCGCCCGGAGGTGATGCAATTGGACCTTCCTCGTCCCGCGCCTTCCTGCGCCGCCCCGCGGGCCGGCAACCCGTTGACCGACGATCAGCCGGGGCGGGCGCCGGCGTCACGGCGCACCGCCCGCTGCAGATAGTCCACCGCCGCTTCGAGCTGGGCGTCCTTGGCGGTGCCGATGATCAACGGCTTGATCGGATGCTCGGCGGTCTCGGCACCGCTCAGCGAAGCGGCGGCCGGTTCCCCGGCGGCGGTGGGGTTGAGCGAGCCGCCATTCTTCAGCGCCCGGTAGAGGTCGCTTTCGTGACTGAGGACGGCGTTGGCCACCTGCTCGCTCTTTGGCAGGCTGACGACGACATCCGGATTGATCCCCTGGCCCTGGATCGAGCGGCCGGATGGCGTGTAGTAGAGCGCGGTCGTCAAGCGCAAGGCGCCGTGTCCGCCGTCGAGCGGAATGATCGTCTGCACTGAGCCCTTGCCGAAGCTGCGGGTGCCCATGATTGTCGCGCGGTGATCGTCCTGCAGCGCTCCGGCGACGATTTCCGCGGCGGAAGCCGTCGCGCTGTTGATCAGCACGACGACCGGGACCCCCTGGATCAGGTCGCCGGCGACCGGCGCGCGGTAGACGCGGTCGTCGTCGCTGTTGCGGCCCTTGGTCGTGACCACGACGCCGCCGTCGATAAACTCGCCGGTCACATCGACCGAGGCGTCGAGCAGCCCGCCGGGATCGTTACGCAAATCGACGACAAGGCCGTTCAGCCGGCCCTGCGCCTGCTGCTTGAGCTGGGCGATGGCATCGGCGAGTTCGGCCGCCGTGTTCTCGGAGAAGGTGGTGATGCGGACATAGCCGATCCTGTCCGACTTGAGCGCCGACTTGACTGAGACGACGTGGATGATGTTCCGGGTCAAAGTCAGATCGAAGGGCGGCCGGTCGGTACGCGCGATCTGAAGCGTCACCTTGGAGCCCGCAGAGCCGCGCAGCCGCTTGACGATCGCCTCGACATCCATGCCCGTCGTCGGCTGCCCGTCGATCTTGACGATGCGGTCACCGGGTTCGACCCCGGCATTGGCGGCCGGGGTGCCGTCGATCGGCGCGATGACTTCGGGCACCTTTCCTTCCAATGTCAGCTCGATGCCGATGCCGCCGAACTCGCCGCGCGTCACCGCGGACATCTGCTGGTATTGGTCCTGGTCCATGTAATCGGAATGCGGGTCGAGCCGGGTCAGCATGCCTTTTAGGGCATCTTCGGTCAGCTCGTCGCTGGTCACCGGCTCGACATAGCTTTTTTGGACTTGTCGAGCGACTTGTTGCAGCAGGGTGAAATCGGCGGGATCGCGGGATGCGGCGGCGGTGCCGGCTCCGGCGCTGTCGCAGCCGTACAGGGTGAGCGCCATCAGGGCGGCGGCAGTGGCCCTGACGGCCGAACGGTGCAGGCGTGAAGTCGCAATCATCGAAGCCTTCGCGGCAAACGACCCGTCATCGACGGGTCGGGAAATCGGTTCCGGACGATCCTGCGCCGCCGCCGTAGCGCGTGGCAGAGCCGCTCTCCGGTCGCCGAAATGTAGTCTTCCGCAGGCAGCGTTCCAGGGGCGCTCCTCATCGATGACGCTGGGCATCACGGTAAGCCCCCTTGCGGTGATCGCGGCGGCGACGGAAATCTGCGGGTTCGCCGCACCCAACATTGGTTCCCACCTGGGCGCGATCGAGGCTATATACCCGCGCGCCAATGGGCTCGAGCGCAGGGAAGGAATGCGATGGCGAGCGGGAGATCGGCCGCGGATCGGCTGACGGTGCAAGGGATTGAGCTCGAAGTGCTGCGCCGCGGGGCGGGGCAGGCGGCGCTGTTGCTGCACGGCTTCGATACCGTCGACGCCGAGGCGCCCTTTCTCGACCTGCTCGGCCGTCACATCGAGATCGTCGCGCCCTCCTCGCCCGGGTTCGGGCATTCGCCGCGGCCGCCAGATTTCGACACGGTCTATGATCTCGTCCATCTCTACCTTGCTGTTCTCGATGCGCTGCCCGGCGACAAGGTGAGCCTGATCGGCTTTTCGTTCGGCGGCTGGCTCGCGGCCGAGATCGCTGCGGCATGCAGCCATCGGCTCGACAAGCTCGTTCTTGTTAATCCGGTCGGCATCAAGATCAGCGACCGCGAGACCCCAGACATCCTCGACATCTTCAACAAATCGCCCGACGAGGTTCGCCGGCGCAGCTGGCACGACCCCGATACGTTCGCGCCCGATTTCAACGCGATGTCGGATGAGGCTCTGGTTGTCCACGCGCGCAACCGCGAGGCGCTGTGTCTTTATGCCTGGCACCCGTATATGTACAACCCGCAGCTGCCGCGTTGGCTCGGGCGGATCAATGCGCCGACCCTGTTGTTGTGGGGGGCGAGCGACGGAGTGGTCAGTCCCGATTACGGCCGCGCCTATGCCGGAATGATCCCCGGCTCCCGCTTCGAGCTGATCGAGCGCGCCGGCCACCATCCCGAAATCGAGCAGCCCGCGGCGTTCGTCGACCACGTCACCCTGTTCCTTGACCGATAATCGGATTCGAAAGATGCGAGCCTGGTATCACTGCGAGAACGTGTACCCCTTTGTGCCCCACGCGGTTCTCGACGCGGCGCCATCGGTCCGCGCCAGCCTGCCGAACAGATACTGCGATCCGAAGATCAGTGCTGATCTGTTCGAGGAATGCCTCGACGAGCACCTGCTGTGCGACGATCTCGGCGTCAACGTGGTTTCGATCGAGCATCATTCCGGCATCAACAGTCTCTACGGCGCGAGCCCGATGATCCTCGGCATCCTCGCCCGGCAGACCAGGAAGGTTCGCATCCTCAGCCTCGGCACGCTGATCACGATCCGCCCCGACCCGGTGCGCATCGCCGAGGAATACGCGACCGCGGATGTGATCTCGCGCGGGCGGCTCGACATCGGCTTCGTCAAATCGGGCGACAGCGAGATGGTGTCCGGCAACGCTAACCCGGTCGGCTACGTGGACCGCTTCTGGGAGGCGATCGACCTTATTCAAAAGACCCTGACCTCGCATGACGGCCCGTTCAGCTGGGAGGGCAAGCACTACACCCATCGCCACGTCAACATCTGGCCGCCGGTCTACCAGCGGCCGCACCCGCCGATGTGGGCCGCGACCGGCGATCCCGAGACCTCGGCCGAGCTCGGCCGGCGCGGCATGGTCAACGCGCTGGTCTTGCGCGGGCCGGAGGCCAGCAAGCGCGCCTTCGACGCCTATCGCGCCGCGCGCAGCGAGGCCGGGCTGCCGGCGCCCGGCACCGACCGCTTCGCCTATGCCGCGCTCGTCTATGTCGGCGACACCGACGAGGAAGGCATCCGGATCGGAAGCAAATTGCTGTGGTTCCTGAACACCAGCCTCAAGCAGTCGCCGCAGATGTCGAAATTCCTGCCGGGACGCACGCCGCCCGAGTTCGCCGCGCAGAATTACCGCAGCGAACCGCGGCCAGGGAGCCAAGCCAATATGCGTCCGGGCCAAAGCCTGATCGGCATCACCGCGGAGCAGGCGATCGCTCGCGGCATCCTGTGCGCCGGCAACCCCGACACGGTCTACAGGCAGATCATGGACATCTACGACAAGGTCGGCGGCTTCGCCAATTTCATCTTTATCGGACGCTCGGGCTTTCTCGACCACCAGGAAGCCGAAAAAGGCATCCGCCTGATGGCCAACGAGGTCGTGCCGCGTCTGCCCGCCGCAACGCCTACCCCCGAGCCCGCCCGCGAGGCCGCGGAATAGGGCCTCGCCGGGTCACCCGCGGGGGCAAAACCCGTACGCGAAGTGTGAATAGCCTAGAACAATAATCGGAATAAAAGAGCGGCCCGCCGGCGCTTGCCGGCTGGCGAATTGCCCCTATACTCCGCGGCCCACAACTCCTCGTTTAGGTAATTCATCCGCAAATGGCGCAGGCTGGTATTGATGTTGTCGGGATCGGCAATGCGATCGTCGATGTGATCGCGCGTGCCGATGAAGCGTTTCTGGAGAAAGAGGCGCTGGTCAAGGGAACGATGGCGCTGATCGATGCCGAGCGCGCCGATGCACTTTACCGGATGATGGCACCGGCGATCGAGGCGTCGGGGGGATCGGCCGGCAACACGATGGCCGGGATCGCCTCGCTCGGCGGCAACGGCGCCTATATCGGCAAGGTGCGCGACGATCTGTTGGGCGAGGTGTTTCACCACGATCTGACCGCGCAGGGGGTGCGTTTCGACACGCCCGCTGCGACCAGCGGCCCCGGCACCGCGCGCTGCTTGATACTGGTCACGCCGGACGGGCAACGCACCTTGAACACCTATTTGGGCGCCTGCGTAGCGCTCGGGCCCGACGACATCGACGCCGACCTCCTCGGCGCAGCGCAGGTGACCTATCTCGAAGGCTATCTGTTCGACCCGCCATTGGCGCAGCAAGCGTTTCGCAAGGCCGCCGCGGTCGCCCACGCCGCCGGGCATCAGGTCGCGCTGTCGCTGTCCGACCCGTTTTGCGTCGAACGCCATCGCGCGGCGTTTCGTGAGCTCGTCGACGGTCATGTCGATATCCTGTTCGCCAACGAGGTGGAGATCTGCTCGCTCTACGAAACCGCGGATTTCGCCGCGGCGGCCGCGGCGGTGCGTGGTCATGTGGCGATCGCGGCCCTGACCCGGAGCGCCGCCGGCAGCGTCATTCTTTCGGACGGAGCCGAGCATCGGGTCGCGGCGGCGCCGGTCGCACGGGTCGTCGACACCACCGGCGCGGGCGATCTCTACGCCAGCGGCTTTCTCTACGGCTTGACCCACGGTCTGCCGCTCCCCACCTGCGGCAAGATCGGCAGTTTGTGCGCTGCCGAAATAATCAGCCATGTCGGCGCTCGTCCCGAGACC
>CAWAVV010000055.1:0-62164 GCA_963785565.1 uncultured Alphaproteobacteria bacterium
GGCGGGCGGGCCAAATGCGCGTGAGCGGCGAGCCGAGATTTCTCGAAGACTATTTAATCTAAATCAAAGACGTCTCGCAGCAACACGGTCGTGGTGACTCTGGTGAGACGGCCGGCCGGAGCTCGCTCGGAAAATCTTTATGGGACGTTTATACCCGGCGGGACCGACGCGTCTCGAATCTTAATGCGATCCCCTGCACTTGATACGCGGTCAGGCCTGCCGGGAACCTGTGAGGTCATTGCCATGCTCGATTTCCTGATGATCGCATACGGCGTCGGCTTCTTCGCCGCCGCGATCCTTTATGTGCTCGCTTGCGAGAGAATGTGAGACACACATGCTGTTCGACTACGTCCTCGGCGGGATCGTGACGATCGTGATCATGGTCTATCTCGTCTACGCCCTGATCAATCCAGAGCGCTTCTAGGAGCCTTCGATGACCATCGACGGATGGGTCCAGATCGCGCTGTTCGGTGCGATCATCATCGCCATCACGCGGCCGTTCGGCGGCTACATGAATCGGGTCTTCGCCGGCGAGCGGACATTCCTTTGGCCGTTGCTGAGGCCGGTTGAACGCGCCGTCTATTGGTGCTGTGGGGTTGACGAAAAGGAGGAGCAGCACTGGTTGACCTATGCGGTGGCGATGCTGCTGTTCAGCGTCGTCGGCTTTGTGACGCTCTACGCGTTGCAGCGGCTGCAGTGGTATCTGCCGTTCAACCCGCAAGGTCAGACCGCGGTCGAACAGAGTTCCGCGCTGAACACCTCGGTCAGCTTCGTCACCAACACCAATTGGCAGTCCTACGTACCCGAAACCACGATGAGCTACCTCGTGCAGATGGCCGGGCTCACCGTGCACAATTTCGTTTCGGCGGCGACCGGCATTGCGCTGGCATTGGCGCTGATCCGCGGCTTTGTACGGCGCGAAGCCAAGACAATCGGCAATTTCTGGGTCGATCTGACCCGCGGCACACTGTACATCCTGTTGCCTATTTCGATCGTCATTGCTCTCGTTTACGTCTGGCAGGGCATCCCGCAGAATCTCGGCGCCTATGTCGATGCGACGACGCTGGAAGGGGCCAAGCAGACGATCGCGCAAGGCCCGGTCGCCTCGCAGGAAGCGATCAAGATCCTGGGCACCAATGGCGGTGGGTTCCTGAACGCCAACTCGGCGCATCCCTATGAGAACCCGAACGCGCTGACCAATCTGATCCAGCTGGTCTCGATCTTCGCGATCGGCGCGGCGCTGACCAATGTGCTGGGTCGGATGGTCCGTGACGAGCGCCAGGGCTGGGCGATCTTCGCCGCGATGGGCCTGCTGTTTCTGGCTGGCGTGACCACCGCCTATTGGGCCGAATCGCACGGTAACCCGGCCTTTGCCGCGTTTAATGTCGATTCGGCGCCGAGCGCAGCGCAACCGGGCGGCAACATGGAAGGCAAGGAGGTGCGGTTCGGCCCGGCGCTGTCGGCTTTATACGCCACGGAGACGACCGACACGTCGTGCGGCTGCGTCAATTCGATGCACGACAGCTACCTGCCGATCGGCGGCATGGTGCCGCTCGTCAATATGCAGCTCGGCGAGGTGATCTTTGGCGGGGTCGGCTCGGGCCTCTACGGCATGCTCGCCTTCGCCATCGTCGCGATGTTCGTCGCCGGGCTGATGGTCGGACGCACCCCCGAATATCTCGGCAAGAAGCTCGAGTCGAAGGAGGTCAAGATGACCATCCTCGCACTCCTTAGCCTGCCCTTGTCGATCCTCGGCTGGACGGCGCTGGCCGTGGTCTTGCCGGCCGGGCTCGCGGGCATCGCCAATGCCGGTCCGCACGGTTTCAGCGAGATCCTCTACGCCTACACCGAGGGCACCGCAAATAACGGCAGCGCTTTTGCCGGGCTTTCGGCCAATACGCTCTTCTACAATACGACAATCGCTGCGGCGATGCTGATCGGCCGGTTCATTTTTGTTATCCCGCTATTGGCCGTCGCCGGTTCATTGGCGCAGAAAAAGCTGTTGGCGCCGTCGGCTGGCACCTTCCCAACCAACCGACCGCTGTTTGTCGGCCTGCTCGTCGGCGTCGTCCTGATCATCGGCGGGCTGACATATTTCCCGGCGATCTCGCTGGGGCCGGCGGTCGAGCAGGTCGCGATGAACCAGGGCAAGCTCTTCGCCGGTCCGTGAGCTGCCGAAATCCTCGAGGATTATCACCATGACCGACATATCTCCCATTATCGGCATTCCGCCGACCGGGCTCTACAAGCGCGATCGGCGGGCGATGGCGCTGTTCGACCGATCGCTGATCGTGCCGGCAATCTGGAACTCGTTCCGCAAACTCGACCCGCGTACCCTGGTCAAGAACCCGGTCATGTTCTGCGTCGAGATCGTCTCGGTGCTGACGACCGTGTTCTTCCTGCGCGACTTGTTTGTCGGCGGCGGCAAGATAGTCGGCAGCAGCGCGCTTTTTTCCGGCCAGATCACCATCTGGCTGTGGTTCACGGTACTGTTCGCCAATTTCGCCGAGGCGGTGGCCGAGGGTCGCGGCAAGGCCCAGGCCGACACCCTGCGCCGCACCAGGACCGAGACCAAAGCGAAGCGTATCGAGGCAGCTCAGTCTCGCGCTTTCGATCTGGTCGACGCCGCGGCGCTCAAGCCCGGCGACCTCGTCCTGGTCGAGACCGGCGATCTGATTCCGAGTGACGGCGAAGTCATCGAGGGCGTCGCCTCGGTCGATGAATCGGCAATCACCGGCGAATCGGCGCCGGTCATCCGCGAGAGCGGCGGCGACCGCTCGGCAGTGACCGGCGGCACCCGGGTGACCTCGGACTGGCTCAAGGTGCGGATCACCGCGGCGCAGGGCTCGACCTTTCTCGACCGCATGATAGCGCTGGTCGAGGGGGCGGTGCGGCAGAAGACGCCGAACGAGATCGCGCTGAACATCCTGCTCGCCGGGATGACCCTGATCTTTGTCTTCGCCACCGTGACGATCCCGAGCTTCGCCGCGTATGCCGGGGGTGCGGTGTCGGTCGTCGTGCTGATCGCATTGTTCGTCTGCCTGATCCCGACGACGATCGGCGCCCTCTTATCGGCGATCGGCATCGCCGGCATGGACCGGCTGGTGCGCTTCAACGTGCTGGCGATGTCGGGCCGCGCGGTCGAGGCCGCGGGCGACGTCGACACCCTGTTGCTCGACAAGACCGGCACGATCACCCTCGGCAACCGGCAAGCGACCGAGTTTCTCGCGTTGCCGGAGATCGACGAAGCCGAGTTGGCCGATGCGGCGCAATTCGCCTCGCTGTCGGACGAGACCCCCGAGGGACGCTCGATCGTGGTCCTGGCCAAGGAGAAATACGGGCTGCGCGGGCGCGAAATGGCGCCGCTCGACGCCCGTTTCGTGCCGTTCTCAGCGCAGACCCGGATGAGCGGCATCGATGTCGACGGGGTCTCGATCCGCAAGGGTGCGGTCGAACTCGATCATCGCGTTCGCCGAGGGCGGCAGCACCGGCCCGATGTGGCGCGGCGCCGCATCGGGGGCGCAGGCGGCCCTGCGCGCCGCGCCAGTCTCCGATGCGGTGCGCCAGACCACCCTGATCGCCGAGCGCATCGCCAAGGAGGGCGGCACCCCGCTCGCGGTCGCCAAGGACCAGCGGCTCTTGGGCGTGGTACACCTCAAGGACATCGTCAAGGGCGGCATCCGCGAGCGCTTTGCCGAATTGCGCCGGATGGGCATCCGCACGGTGATGATCACCGGCGACAACCCGTTGACTGCCGCCGCAATCGCCGCGGAGTCCGGAGTCGACGATTTTCTCGCCCAAGCGACGCCGGAAGACAAGCTCGCACTGATCCGCGAGGAACAGGCCAAGGGCAAATTGGTCGCGATGTGCGGCGACGGCACCAACGACGCGCCGGCATTGGCCCAGTCGGATGTCGGCGTGGCGATGAACACCGGCACAATGGCGGCGCGCGAGGCCGGCAACATGGTCGATCTCGACAGCGACCCGACAAAGCTGATCGAGATCGTCGAGATCGGCAAGCAGCTGCTGATCACCCGCGGCGCGCTGACCACCTTCTCGATCGCCAACGACGTCGCCAAATACTTCGCGATCATCCCGGCAATGTTTGCTGCGTTCTATCCGCAGCTCGGGGTGCTCAACATCATGCGCCTGCATAGCCCCGAGAGCGCGATCCTCGCGGCGATCATCTTCAACGCGCTGATCATCGTCGCGTTGATCCCGCTGGCGCTGCGAGGCGTGCAATATCGTCCGACCGGTGCGGCCAATCTGCTGCGCCGCAACCTGCTGATCTACGGGGTCGGCGGGTTGATCGTGCCGTTTATTGGCATCAAGCTGATCGATCTCGCCGTCACCGCCATCAGTCTCGCGTGAGCCGGAAAACCCCTCACCCCAACCCTCTCCCCGCTCGCGGCAGGGCTGCCCGTGGGAAAGTTATGGTACGATTTTTCAGTGTTTCACCCGACGCTAAAGACAACCTAAGATCATCTTGTCCGGCCTTGTGCCGGGCATCCACGCCTTCACTCCTGGCGCCGGAAGACGTGGATGGCCGGGACAAGCCCGGCCAAGACGAAAAATAAGGCTGCAATTCAACCTTCGTGGTCACCGCCTGTTTTCCCCTGACAGCCCTGCCGCTCGCGGGGGGAGGGAGGGCCCGCATCGCGGGAGGGTGAGGGGCAGCGCGCGAACGTGTCTTGCATAGCGTCTACTGAGGTATTGACCCATGCTTAAGCAAATTCGCCCCGCGATCATGATGATCGTCGTCATGACGGTCATCACCGGCCTCATCTATCCGCTCGGGATGACCGGGCTCGCGCAGCTGTTATTTCCGCATCAGGCCAATGGCAGCCTGATCGAGAAGGACGGCAAGGTGATCGGCTCTGAGTTGATCGGCCAGAACTTCGCGTCCGACAAGTATTTCCACGGCCGTCCCTCGGCGACGACCGAGCCCGACCCCAAGGACCCGACCAAGACGATTTCCGTGCCCTATGCCGCCGACAATTCGGGCGGCTCGAACCTCGGCCCGACAAATCAGGCATTGGTCGACCGGGTCAAGGGCGACGCCGCCAAGCTCGCCAAGGAGAACCCGTCGACGCCGATCCCAGTCGATCTGGTGACCACCTCGGCGAGCGGTCTTGACCCCGACATCACCCCGGCGGCGGCCTTGTTCCAGGTGCCGCGCGTGGCAAAGGCGCGCAATCTGGCCCCCGAAAAACTACGCGCGCTCGTCGCCGAGCTAACCCATGACCGGGCTCTCGGCATTCTCGGCGAAAAGCGGGTCAACGTCCTCGCACTCAACCTCGCGCTCGACCAGCTCCACTGACGGGCGCGGCCTGGGCGGATGGCTTGGCAAGCGACCTCTCTCGCGGAATCTCGCGGAATAAAGACGGGTAGTCGCGAGTCGTAGGGATCGGAGGGCGAAGCAAGCGGATCGCCCTCAACGGCAGCGCAGGCAGCAGAAAACAACGGGGGGATCAATGCGGCTTATCGACCAAAATCGGAATGGACGGATGCCGAATCGGCCCCGCCGAGGACGCGGCGCCAAACTTTGCCCTCGTGGCCTTGTAGTTGCCTTCAGCATGCTGCTCTCGGCGGGTAGCGCCGGCGCGGACTCATTTTCGTCGGGGCAGCAGAAGGCGTTCATCCCCAATCAGATCGTATCCTCGACAACTCCGTTGAACGGCGACGGCAATCCCTACGGCGTCGCGATAGTGCCGTCGGGTTTCCCGTCCGGCGGCAAGATCAAGCCCGGCGATATTCTCGTTTCCAACTTCAATAACAGCATGGGTCTTCAGGGGACCGGTACTACGATTATCCAATTGACACCAAACGGAATTGTCGCGCCGTCGGGAAGCGCGACGACGTTTTTTCAAGGATCGGGGCTAGGCCTTACTACCGCTCTCGGGGTGTTGCAGCGCGGCTTTGTGCTGGTCGGCAGCGTGTCGACCACCGACGGGAAGTTCGGCACGATCCAAGCTGGGCCCTTGTTGTTCCTCGACAGAAACGGCAACCAGGTAGCGCCGTCGCCCTATACCAACGGGCTCGACGGCCCTTGGGATCTGGCGATCGACGACGAGTTCGACCACGCCCACGTGTTTGTCTCGAACGTGCTGAACGGTACGGTGACGCGCCTTGATCTAAGGGTGGCGGCTTCGTCCATAACCGTAACCCGGGCGACGGTAATCGCCACAGGTTATACGGTTCTGCCTAATATGGCGGCGCTGGTAACGGGGCCGACCGGCCTCGCCTATGACGCAAGGGACGACGTTCTGTTCGTCGCCTCGACGACGGACAATACGATCTTTGCGGTCTCCCGCGCCGAGGGGAGGACGGGCTCCTCGGGTCCGGGCACGATCGTCTTTCAGGATCAGCATTTGCGCGGGCCGCTCGCTCTGGCTTTCGCGCCGAATGGTCATTTGCTGACCGCCAATGGCGATGCACTACTAGCCAGTGCAGACCCAACCCAGCCGAGCGAGATCGTTGAATTCACGACATCGGGTAAGTTTGTCGGTCAGTTCAATGTCGATGCTGCCGAAGGCGGCGCGTTCGGCCTGGCCGTATCCGGTACGGAGCCCGGCCCAAATCGGAATCACGGGGTATTCGCCTTCGTCGACGACAATAACAACAGCATCTACGTTCTCGGTGAGGACGCTGCATCGGGGCCGTGATGTCCCCGGCCGCCGCACGCTGTTTTATTAATACTCCCTGTACTGCAGGAACTTGCCGCTCAGGGTCAGCTTGACGCGGTCGCCCTTTGGATCGGGCTGGCGCTCGATCGCCATGTCAAAGTCGATGGCGCTGATGACGCCATCGCCGAATTCTTCCTGCTCGTAAAAGAAGCGCGGCTCCGGATTTCCTCTGTGGCTATCCCGGAGAAAGCGTAAGACACTACGGTCGTCGATATCACTGACGCGTTTCGGCAATGGATGTCGCGGAATGGCTGCGGGGGCTCGGGCTCGAGCAGTACGAGCCGGCCTTCCGCACGAACGAGATCGATGCAGCGGTATTGCCGAGCCTGACGGCCGAGGATCTAAAGGATCTCGGCGTCACCTTGGTCGGGCATCGCCGGCGATTGCTCGATGCCATCGCCACGCTCGGCGCTGAGACCCCGGCTCTTCGTCCCAGCCTCGCCATCGACGGTAGCCCGCTCCCCAACCCTCCCCCGCCTGCGGGGGAGGGAAGGGTGGGGATGGAGGCGGAGCGGCGCCAGCTGACGGTGATGTTCTGCGATCTGGTCGGCTCGACGGCGCTGTCGACCCGTCATGACCCGGAGGATCTGCGCGAGCTGATCGGCGGCTACCACCGCGCGGTCGCCGAGACGGTCGGCCGCTTCGACGGCTTTGTCGCCAAATACATGGGCGATGGGGTGCTGATCTATTTCGGCTACCCGCAGGCGCATGAGGACGATGCCGAGCGGGCGGTGCGCGCCGGGCTCGCGGTCATCGATGCGGTCGGCAAATTGCCGGCGCGGGAGGATTTGCGCGTGCGGCTCGGCATCGCCACCGGGCTCGCCGTGGTCGGCGATTTGATCGGCGAGGGTGCCGCACAGGAGCGCGGCGTCGTCGGCGAGACCCCGAACCTCGCCGCAAGGCTGCAGGCGCTGGCCATGCCGAACACGCTGGTCATTGGCGAAGCTACCCGGCGGCAGATCGGCGGGTTGTTCGATCTGGAAGACCTCGGACCGCAACAACTCGCCGGCTTCGGCGAGGCGCAGCGGGCGTGGAGGGTCATCGGCGAGAGCGGGATGTTGAGCCGCTTCGAGGCATTGCGCTCGGGGGAGACGCCGCTCGTCGGGCGCGATGAGGAAGTCGAGCTGCTCGTCCGCCGCTGGCAACAGGCGAAGAGCGGCGAAGGACGCGTGGTACTGATCTCCGGCGAGCCGGGCATCGGCAAGTCGCGGCTGACGGCGGCGCTCTCCGAGCACATCGGAACCGAGCCGCATACGCGCCTGCGATATTTCTGCTCGCCGCACCACCAGGACAGCGCGCTCCATCCGTTCATCGCCCAGCTCGAACGCGCCGCCGGTTTCGCGCGCGACGATACGGTCGAAGAGAAGCTCGGCAAGTTGGCGACGCTGCTCGGACCGGCGGCCGACACTGACGACATCTCCCTATTGGTGGAGCTGTTGTCCTTGCCCGGCGACGATCGTTTCAAGCCACTCGCATTGAGCCCGCAGCGCAAGAAGGAGCGCACTCTGGCGGCGTTGCTGCGACAGCTCGAAGGGCTGGCCCGAACGCAAGCGGTGCTGATGATTTTCGAGGATCTGCACTGGATCGATCCGACGTCGCGCGAGTTGCTCGATCTCGTTCTCGCGCGGATCGACCACCTGCCGGTCCTGCTGGTCGCCACCTTCCGTCCCGAGTTCCAGCCGCCCTGGACCGGCCAGCCATCTGTCACGGTGATCGCGTTGAACCGGCTCGGGCGTAGCGACGGCGCGGCGATGGTCCGACGGCTTATCGGCAACGCCGCCTTGCTGCCGCCTGATGTGATCGCCGAGATCGTCGAACGCACCGACGGGGTGCCGCTTTTTGTCGAGGAGATGACCAAGGCCGTGCTCGAAGCCGGCGCCGAGCGCGGCCGGGAGATTGCCGCGTCGGTTCCCTCTACCAGGCTGGGCGTGCCGGCGACTTTGCAGGCGTCGCTGATGGCGCGGCTCGACCGGCTCGGCGCAGCGGCAAAGGGGGTTGCCCAGATCGGCGCTGCAATCGGCCGCGAATTCTCCTACGAGCTGGCAGCTTCGGTGGGTGAACTCCCCGAAGAAAGGTTACAGGACGCGCTCCAGCGCCTCGTCGATGCCGGTTTGGTATTTCAGCGCGGAGCGCCGCCCACCGCCGAATACCTGTTCAAGCACGCCCTGGTCCAGGACACCGCCTACGGCACGCTTTTGCGCGGGCCGCGACGGCAACTCCATGCCCGGATCGCCGAAGCGCTCGAAACTCAATCCCCCGACCTGATGGACACTCAGCCCGAACTCTTCGCCCAGCATTACGCCGAGGCCGGGCTCGTTGAAAAATCCATCGCCTGCTGGGGCAAAGCCGGCCGACGGTCCGCCGCCCGCTCGGCGATGGCAGAAGCCGCTGCGCAATTTCAAAAGGGGTTGGACCAGCTAAAGCTGTTACCGGACAACCCTGAACGCAAGTGGCAGGAGCTTGAACTTCACAGTGCCTTGGGCGCCGTCTTGATCGCCGTCAAAGGCTTCGCCGCACCGGAAACGGGGCATGTCTATGCCCGTGCACAAGAGCTGTGGGAGAAGCTGGGTTCTCCCACGGAGTTTCTTCACCTTCCCTTTGGGCAATCATTCTATCACGTGGTCCGGGGCGAGCTCGATCTGGCGGAGCTTTTTGACGAAAATTTGCTGCGTCTGAGCCATCAACGAAACGATTCCTCCGGACTAGTTCTGGGTCACCACTCCTCCGGTCGAACCCTGTTTTATCGTGGAAGGTTTGCGTCATCACGGTCGCATCAGGAAGAGGCGCTTACCCTTTACAATCCAATCTCCCAGCGCTCGCTCGTCGGTCAGGCCGGATTCAGCCCTCACGTAGGAGTGCTGGGATATTTGGGGCTTGCCTTGTTCTGTCTCGGCTTTCCCGACCAGGCACTAGCACGGAGCGGCGCGGCAATCGCCGAGGCTCGGAGGCTGGCTCATCCGCCGTCTTTGGCTGTGAGCTTGGCACTCGGCGCCAGACTGTTTTCGCTTGTTGGAGACAACGCAGCCTCGGATGCGCGGGCGGACCAGCTGGTTGCGGTGACGACTGAGCAGGGTTTCCCGCACTGGGGTGCGACGGGAGACATCTTTCGCGGCTGGGCCAAGGCCAAAAATGGTGATCTGACAGAAGGGATCGCGCTTCTGCGCAGCGGTTCGACCGCTTTCCGCGCCACCGGGGCGGAGGTATGGATGCCCCAGCATACCGCCCTCTTGGCCAGGGCATACGAGATAGCAGGGCAAATTGACGAGGCCGCGACGCTGTTGGACGATGCTCTGCAGATAGTGGAAAGGACAGGGGAGCGATGGCTGGAGGCGGAGCTAAACAGGCACAAAGGCCAACTGCTGCTGCGGCAGGGGCATCTCGAAGCCGCCGAGGAACTGTATCGCAAAGCCCTGAGCATTGCCCAGGAACAGCAGGCCAAACTCTGGGAACTACGCGCCGCGACGAGCCTCGCGCGACTGTGGGGCGAGCGGTGCCGCCGGGCAGAAGCCCGCGATCTCCTCGCGCCGGTCTACAGCTGGTTTACCGAAGGGTTCGACACCGCCGATCTTAAAGAGGCAAAGGCGCTGCTCGAGGAACTGAGGTGAACGGAGGTTGACGAAAATGGCCGAAGATTTTTCCGGAAAGGTCGCTCTGGTCACGGGCGGGGGGAACGGGATCGGCGCCGCGACATGCCGCGCCTTCGCTGTGGCCGGCGCACGGGTGGTTGTCCTCGATCGCGATGCGGCGGCGGCCGAACGGGTCGCGGCCGAAATCACTGGACGCAACGGCAAGGCCGAAGCTTATGGGCTCGATGTCAGCGACCGCGAGGGTTTCACCCGTCTTGCCGCGGGGATCACCGAAGCCGCGGGCGGCATCGACATTCTCGTCAATGGCGCCGGCGTGACCGTGCGCCGCATGATCGGCGAGATGGGCGCGGAGGATTGGGACCGGGTCATCGCCGTCAACCTGACCGGCGCGTTCAACGGCATCCAGGCGGTGCTGCCCCATATGCGGGCGCGCGGCGGCGGCGCCATCGTCAACATCGCCTCGATCGCCGGGCAGCGGATTTCGTTTGGCGGGACCGCGAATTATTCGGCATCGAAGGCGGGGCTCTTAGGGTTGACCCGCCATGCCGCCTATGAGCTTGCCCCAGATCATATCCGGGTCAACGCCGTCTGTCCGGGTGCTACGGCGACAGCGTTTGGCGGAGCGATGCCGACCGCCGAAAGCAAGGCTGAGCGCGCGCGCAAGATCCCGCTCGGCCGCATGTGCGAACCCGAGGACATCGCCGACCCGATCCTGTTCCTGGCGGGTGATGCCGCGCGGATGATCACCGGCGTCGCGCTGACCGTGGATGGCGGCCTGCTGATCAAGAACGACACCCCCTACGAGGAATATTTTCGCCCGCGGTAGTGACGCGGTAGTGGGGGCCCAAGATATAGAGGCCCACGGCAAGCACCTGATTTTCGTCGGGATTGCTTCGTCGCCTGTCGGCTCCTCGCAATGACGATCCCAAACCGTCATTGCGAGCGAAAGCGAAGCAATCTCGGGCG
The DNA here is from genome assembly GCA_963785565.1 of uncultured Alphaproteobacteria bacterium. Classification (GTDB taxonomy): domain Bacteria; phylum Pseudomonadota; class Alphaproteobacteria; order ATCC43930; family CGMCC-115725; genus AP-15. Next base: position 11,240 of record CAWAVV010000055.1, read on the forward strand.
GGCAGGGCGACATTGCCCGAATTGCCTATTGCAACTGGAACAGTCCTGGAACCTTGCGATGCGGGTTTGGCGGTAAATTGGCCACGTTGCACGACCTCGTTCCGGGCTCTTATTTTTTTCGGCACATGCGCGCCGTCGTCATTTGGGCCAAGACGCCAGTGGGGGCCGTCACCCTATTGATATTGGGGACGTTCCCGGCTCGGTTGCTGTTCGCGGCCGCTCTCGGTCTCGGGATCGACGAGAGCTATATGGTGGCGGCCGGGCGTCAGCTCCGGCTCGGGTATTTCGATCATCCGCCGATCGCCTGGTGGCTAGCCTGGACGGCGGCGCATCTGGCCGGCATCTACAGTCCGATCGTCGTGCGGCTGCCCTTTATCGCGCTGTTCGCGCTGACGACATGGTTGATGTACCGGGTGACGGCGGCGCTGTTCGGCGCACGGGCGGGGCTGTGGGCGGCGGTACTGGCGAATTTGTGCCCGGTCATCGGCGTCACCGCCGGTAGCTGGGTGCTGCCCGATGGCCCCCTATTTGCCGCCTTGCTCGGCGCGACCCTTTGCCTGATCGCGGCGTTACCCACCGAGGGAAGGGGGGCGTGGGGCTGGTGGCTGGGCGCCGGCGTCTGCGCGGGTCTGGCGCTGTCCTCCAAATACTCGGCGGCTCTGACGATCCTCGGCGCGATCGGTTTTCTGTTGACCGAGCGGGAAAGCCGCCGCTGGCTGTTGCGACCGCATCCCTATGTCGCCGGTCTCGCCGCGCTGGTGGTGTTCACCCCGGTCCTGATCTGGAATGCGCGGCACGGCTGGGTGTCGTTTCTGTTCCAGGGCGGTCGAGCGGAGGGCCGCTTCAACCCGCTGGGGCCGGTTTTGACCGTCGCCGGCGGCGCGCTCTTCCTGTTGCCGTGGATCTGGCTGCCGCTGGTCGTGTGCGGGTTCGACGCGCTGCGCCGGGGACCGGCCGACAAAGAGCGCTGGCTCCTCCTATGCTTGGCGGCACCGCCGATCATCTTCTTCACGCTGATCTCGTTGTGGAGCCGGGTGCTGTTTCACTGGGCGGCGCCCGGCTATCTGATGCTGCTGCCGCTGCTCGGCGAAGCGATCGCCCGACGCCATCGGAGCCAACGGTGGCTCGCGGCGACCGCGGCCGTTGTCGTCATCGGCGCGGCGTTCGTCGGCAGCGAGGTACGGTTCAACTGGCCGCCGCTGGCGATCGGCGAATTCCGGCTCGGCGAGGACCCCGGCGTCGCCGCGGTCGACTGGATTTCGCTGCGCCAACAGCTCGACAAGCGGGGCCTGCTCGACCGGCCGGGAGTGGTGATTGCGGCGACCCGGTGGCTCGATGCCGGAAAGATCGATTATGCCTTAGGCGGCCGGGCGCCAGTCATCTGCCTCGGCAGCGATCCGCGGGAATACGGGATCATCGCACCGGTTGCCGACTATGCCGGCGCGGACGTCCTGATCGTTGCGCCGGGTACCTCGCCGGCCGCAATCGCCGCCCGCTTTGGGGGACTTTTCGATTCGATCGACACCCTGGCGCCGGCCACGGTGCTGCATGACGGGCGCCCGGCATTGACCCTGCCGCTTTATCTCGGACGCCGTCTGCGCGAGCCTACCGATCGGTGAGGATCGGATCATCCGATCGGAACGCGCCGCTTCGCGAGTTCCGTCTCGTTGATCCGCAGACCGAGGCCGGGTTCAGCCGGTAAGCGGAAGAGGCCATCGACCGGTTTTGGCGGATTTTCGAACACCGCATGCTGGCGCGGCGAGGGATCGTTCAGCTCGCACGGCTTGGTTGCCTGAAATTGGCTTGCCGCCAGATGCAGACTGGCCATGTGACCGATCATCGGCTGGGTCTGATGGGGGACCAGTTCGACGCCATGCGCCTGGGCGAGCGCGGCGCAGCGCATTAGCCCGGTGATGCCGCCCATCTTGACGATGTCGGGCTGGACCATGCGGACCCCCGCGTCGATCAAATCCGCCAAGCCCGACAATGTATAGGTCTGCTCACCGGCCGAGACGGTAATGTCGAGCCGGCGCGCGACCTCGCCCATCGCTTTGACATGGTAATGCTGGACCGGCTCTTCGAACCACCAATAGCCCAGTTCTTCGAGCGCCCGCCCGACGCGGACAGCACCGCCGACCGAGTAGCCATTATTGGCGTCGAAAGCCAATGGGAAACCGTCGCCGACCAATCGCCGCACCGCGCGGGCCTTGGCGATATCGCCGGGGATGTCATTGTCGGGCTTGGTGCGGTCGGCGTCGAAGCGGATCTTGACCGCCGCGGGCTGGTCCTTCAGCCGCGCCTCGACGACGCGCAGCACTTCGTCGGCGGTTCGCTCGCCATTGCCGCCGATCGAGGCGTAGAACGGCAAGGCTGTGCGCCAGGCGCCGCCGAGCAATTTGTAGATCGGCTGGCCGAACAGCTTTCCCTTCAAATCCCAAAGCGCGATGTCGAGCGCGGCCAAGGCACCGGTCAGGGCGCCCTCCGGCCCGAGCTTGACGAATTCGTGCAGCAGAGAATCGAGCAGCACCGCATGGTCGAGCGGGTCCGCGCCGATCAGCCGCGACGCCAGATTGCGGGCGACGATGCCGAGCGAGGCGAGCCCGCCCTGCATCGGCGACGCCTCGCCGATGCCGAAGAGACCGTCATCGCACCGGATTGTGACCCATGCGCTGCGCTGCTCCGGCTTGTCCGCCGGCGCCCAGGCGACCTGGAAGCTTTCGATGTCGCGGATTTTCATGCCCTCGCTCCTCCTATTCGGTTTAGAACTGCTTGAGCAAGCCGGCTTGCTTTAGGATCGCGTTGGCGGTGTGACGCGACTTGATCCGATTGTCGACGACGATCGGCCGACGCGACTTCGGACAGAGCCAAATTTCGTGATCGCCCTTGCCGTGACGGTCGAAGCGGCAACCCGCCCGGCGCAATGCTTCGCGCACCGGATCGGCGTAATCGGCCATTATGCCGCGGCTAGGTCCACCCGGTCGCGGCGCAGTAAGGTGACGCGAATTTCCGGCAGAAAACCGCGTGCAAGCTCCGGACTGTAGGACAGCAGCTCCGGCACCATCATGCGGAGCTTTTCGAGCAGCAGCTCTACAGTCTCTGACTCAGTGACGAGACCCGGCAGATTTGCGCTCTCGGCAACCCACACCTGGGCTTCTTCATCCCACTCCGCCCGGATTCTGACTGCCGCTCTCTTTTTGCTCATCGAACGAAGATTGTGCTTTTGCGCTGGGCGACGCAAGGCCACATCACCACGCCAGCGCCCAGCCGTCGCGGCGCGGGTCGGAGCCGGCGAGCAGCATGCCGGTCGCCGGGTCGCGACGAATGATCTCGACGCTGCACGGGCCGTCGAGGTCGCCGACGACATGGACCGGATGGCCGCGGCGCGCGAGATCGTTGCGCACCGCCTCCGGAAAGCGCTGCTCGATCGTCAGAGCATCCTCGCCGTCATGCGGCCAGTTCGCGTATTGGCCGGGTACGTTCGAGCTCCAGCGCGGCATCTCGGCGGCTTGCTGCGGGTCCAACCCGAAATCGGTCATCGCCGTCAATACCTGCAGATTGACCTGCACCTGATTGTCGGCGCCGGGGGTGCCGAAGACGCACCACAATGCGCCGTCCTTGAGCACGATCGGCGGGTTCATCGTATGGCGCACCCGCCGCCCGGGGGCGAGCCGGTTTGGATGTCCCGGTTCGAGGTGCCAATAGGCCATACGGTTGTTCAGCAGGATGCCGGTATCGCCGGCGATGATGCCCGAGCCGAAGCCGCTGTTGATGCTCTGAACCCCCGATACCGCATTTCCCTCGCCGTCCGCGGTGCAGAAATATGTCGTGTCGCCCGCCGCCGCCTGGTGCGCGACGCCGGTCGGCGCGGCGCGGCGCATATCGATCCGGGCGGCGAGCCCGGCGGCGTACTCGGCGGACAGCAGCTCCGCGAAGGGCGGGTCGAGCGAGCGGGGATCGGCGCCCCAGCGCTCGCGGTCGGCAAAGGCCAGCTTTTTCGCTTCGACCATGACGTGGACCGCATCCGCGGATAGGAGGCCCATCCGCGTCAGATCGAAATGCTCGAGGATCTTCAGCTCTTCGAGCAACACGAAGCCGGTCGAATTTGGCGGCGCTTCGAGGACAGTATAGCCGCGATAATCGACCGCGATCGGCGCCTGCTCCTCCGCCGTAAAGGCTTCGAGGTCACCCGCACGGACCAGGCTTCCGGCCGCGTCGAGACCAGCCGCAAGCCGCCGCGCCAGTCGGCCGCGGTAAAAGGTTTCGGCTCCGTCGGCGGCGATCTCTTCGAGGGAGCGGGCGAGATCGGGTTGGACGATTGGTGCGCCCAGTGCAGGCGCTTTGCCATCGGCGAGGAAGATCGCGGTGGTTTGCGGGTCGATCGTCAGAGTCGCAAGGTATTCCGCGGCAAAATGACTGTAGGCGCGGGTGGCGGCAAAGCCGTCGCGGGCGAAGCCGATCGCCTCGGCGAACAGGTCGCGCCACGGCAGCCGGCCAAACCTTCGGTGCATCAGGCCGAGCCCGGCGAGCGTGCCGGGAACCGAGACCGACAGCGGCCCGATCCGGGGAATGCCGCCGGCATAGCGCTCGGGGGTCGCGGCAACGGGGGCGGGTCCGGTGCCGTTGAACACGACCGCGTGCCCGGTCGATTGCTGATAGACGTGATAAAACCCGTCGCCGCCGAGCCCCGACATCATCGGCTCGACCACGGCGAGGGCCATGGCCGTCGCCACCGCCGCATCGACCGCGTTGCCGCCGGCCCGCAACGCCAAGAGGCCGGCCTGGGCGGCCAAGGGATGGTTCGCCGCGACGGCGCCGCGCCGTCCGATGGCGAGCGGCCGATAGGAACGCATCGCGATAGCCACTTCCTGTCTCCTGCGTTGCCAGCCATGGCATACTATCGGAGAAACGGGTTGGAGATGGGAAAGCGTTTGAGGATGAAGATCGCGGCGTGGTTCGCCCTCATAGGCCTGCTGCTGGTCGCCGGGTGCGCCGACGGCAACAGCGGCAATAATTCGGCCGATGCCAAAAACAGCGGTTTCTACAGCGGTGTGTCGGGCGGATGGAGCCATCCGTGAACGCGGTGAAGACGAGCTGTGGGGTCATCGTCGGCGACGGGGAGCGCATTCTGCTCGGACACGCCACCCGCTCGCCGCGCTGGGACATCCCCAAGGGCGAGGCCGAGCCGGGTGAGGATTTCGCCGCCGCCGCGGCGCGGGAACTGCAGGAGGAAACCGGGATCGTCGTTCCGGTTGCCGAACTGACGGTCCTCGGGGTGCATGCTTATCTGCGTGGCAAGGATTTGGCGCTGTTTGCTTGGACGCCGCGGCTGTTGCCCGATCCGAAGGATCTGGTCTGCACCTCGCAGTTTGCATTGCCCAACGGCACGCTGTTGCCCGAATTCGACCGCTTTGGCCTGTTTTCGTGGGACGAAGCGCTAAGTCGGGTCGGCAAAAGCATGGCGCGGGTTTTATCGTCTATCCCACACGGCGCTTCGAAATGACGTGGGGGTCGTGATAGGGTGGCGCCATCAGCAATCAGGAGGTCGCCATGCCCAAATTGCGCCATATCGCCATCGCCGCCGAAGACCCCGAAGCGATGGCCGAATTCTACAAGAAGGCCTTTGATTTCGAGGAAGTCGGCCGGCCGAACGGCGTGCTCGCCGACGGCGTCTTCTTGAGCGACGGCACGCTCAACATGGCGATCCTCAAATTCAAGACCGATCAGCTCGGCAAGGGCATGGATTATCGCGGCATCCACCATTTCGGCGTGCTGGTCGAGGATGTCGACGAGTTCTCGAAGAAGCTCGAAAGCCTCGGCGCCAAGCACTACATCGATCAGGGCCAGGGCGGGCACCAGGCCGGCTATTTCGAGAAGAAGTTCTTCGGCCCGGAAGGCGTCCTGTTCGACATCGCCGAGCACGGCTGGGCAGGGGCCGAGCCGCTCCCCGCCAAGATCAAAGAGGCGGCGGATTAGGTAAGCGGCCGTCATCATTTCTTGCGAAATCAGCGCGCCGACGAAACTTCGTCGTTCCCACGAAAGAGATGGTAATCGAATCGCGGATTTGCCCAAGTAATTTTCGCGATTTGTCACGATGGCCCCCTGGACGTCCCATCAACCCCTGGGCTGAAGGCACGCGGGGCGACGATGGCTTATTTGGACGACTCGTTTCGCTCGCGAGCCGGTTTTTGGGCGAAAGGCTTGATCCGATGAAAGTTACTGGCATCCACGCCAATATCGTGGCGCTCCCGGCCGACGAGCCGCTCGCCGGCGCCGCGGAAAACCCGAACGGCAAGCGTCCGATCGTAACCCTCGAAGTCCAGACCGATGACGGGGCGGTCGGGGTCGGGGCGACATATTTCGGTGGCGCGCTGACCGGGACCCTCAAAAGCGCGGTCGAGGAATTGGGCGCGCTGTGCGTCGGCGAGGACCCGGTGCGGGTCGAGGCGGTTACCGCCAAACTACGGGCGGCGGCGGGCTCGGCCGGGCCGGGCGGCATCTTCAACCTGGCTCACTCCGCGCTCGACACCGCGCTGTGGGATTTGCGCGCCAAGGCGATGAACCTGCCATTGTGGAAACTGCTCGGCGGGGCGCGGGATCGGGTGCCGACCTATGCCAGCGGCGCGTTGATGCGCGGCCTGACGCTCGACCGGGTGGTGCAGGCGGCGGCGACGCTCAAGGACCGCGGCTGGCGCGAGATGAAGACGCAAATGGCATTGCCCGGCGAGACCACGCCTGCGAAAGAGGTCGAGCGCATGCGGCGGGTGCGCGAGGCGATCGGCCCCGACATTAAATTGATGTGCGACATCAATCAGCGCTGGCGCCCGGAGCAGGCGATCGATATCGGCAAACGGGTCGAGGATGCCGGGGTCGGGCTGTTCTGGCTCGAAGACGTGACGACCGCCGATGATTTTGCCGGCCTGGCCCGCGTCACCGCCGCGCTTTCGACCCCGGTCGCCGGTGGCGAGTATGTCTGGGGGATCGTGCCGTTCCGTCATATGGTCGAGGCGCGCTCGGTCGATGTCGTGATGATCGATCTGGTGCGGGTGGGCGGCATCACCCAATGGCTCAAGGTCGCCGGCATGGCCGAGGCGTTCAACCTGCCGGTCGTCAGCCACCTGATCCCGGAGGTTCACGTTCATCTGATCGGCGCGATCCCGAATGGGCTGACGGTCGAATACATGCCTTGGCTGGCGCCGCTGTTCGAAGAAGTCCCAGAGCAGCAAAACGGCGAGCTGGTGATGCCGACGGCGCCCGGCCTCGGGCTCAAATTCAACCAGGCGACGATCGACCGCTACCGTGTCGCCTGACCGCGCGATCTTGCCGGCCAACCGCTTTTGGTTTGACCATGTGCTGTGGGGTTTGCTTTCCCGGTGTAGGAGCGTGTGAAAAAATGCCAAACGTCGTCATTCCGCGGCGCGGGCACTGCCCGCGAGCCCGGAACCCATGAACACAGGACGTCGAACATTTTGGAAATTCAGGTGTTCTTGGGCTCCGGGCTCGGCCCTTCGGGCCGCCCCGGAATGACGTTTCTTGGAAACAATTTCTTCACACGCTCGTAGGCCGGGACCCACCTCGGCCGTGGGCACCGGCCTTCGCCGGTGAGACAAGGAAGCGAAAGTGCTCGCACGAATCTAACATCGGGGGAGGGTAAGCGGATGCTGGATATCGTCGTCGCCAACGGGCTCGCGGTTCTTCCTTCGGGGCCGGAGCCGGCCGATCTCGGTGTCGCCGACGGTAAGATCGTAGCCATTGGCGCGCCTGGGAGTCTCGCGGCTCTTGGAGCCGGGCGGGTCGTCGACGCGTCGGGGCAGATCGTCATTCCCGGCGGGATCGATCCGCATGTCCATTGCCGCTGGCCGATCGTGGTTCCCGGCACCACCCAGCATCAGATGACCGATGGGCCGGCGCGGGTCAGCCAGGCGGCGCTCCATGGCGGGACAACGACGATCCTCGATTTCGCGCTGGTCGGCGACGGCGACACCGTGCAACAGGCGATCGAGCGGCGGCAGAAGGAATGGGCCGGCGATTGCCACTGTGACTATGCGTTTCACACGATGGTGCAGGGTAAGCTGCCGCACGAGTTGCTGCCGCAGCTAGCCGAGGCGGTCCAGGCCGGGCACCCAAGCGTCAAGATCTTCACGACCGACATTACCCCGAGCCGCAAGGGCCGAATGGTCGATTTCGGCGACATTTGGGAGGTGCTGAAAGTCCTCGCGCAGGCCGGCGGCATCGCCGCGATCCACGCAGAAGACAACGACCTCGTCATGCACATGTATGAAAAGCTGATCCGCGAGGACCGGATCGGCTTCGAAAACATGGCGGAGGTGCACAACACCCTGTCAGAGGATCTGGCGTTCAACCGGGTGATCCGGCTCGCCGCCAATATCGAGGGCGCCGCGCTTTACATGATGCATACCTCGGCGGCGACCGGCGTGGCCGCGATCGCGGTGGCGCGGGCGAACGGCGTGCCGATCTATGGCGAGACCTTGCACCAATACTTGATGTACAATTCCGATGACTATAAACGGCCGAACGGCCAGATCTACCATACCTATCCATCGCTGAAATTCCCGGCGGATCAGCAGGCGTTGTGGGCGGCGACCGATCACGGCGCCATCCAGACCGTCGCCACCGACGAGATCTGCTGTCCGCTGCGCATCAAATTGCAAGGGCGGCGCATCGACGACACCACCGGCGGCAATGCCGGCGTCGAGCCGCGGGTGTCGCTGATCTACACCGAGACGGTCGAGAAGCGCGGCTACGGCTTATCGGATTTCGTCGGCCTGGTTTCGGCCAACGCCGCCAAGATCATGGGGCTTTACCCGAAGAAGGGCGCTCTGGCGGTCGGCTCCGATGCCGACATCGTCGTGCTCGACCCACGGCGCCGCCACATCGTGCGCGCCGCCGAAATGCACGAGGCCGACTACAGCCCGTGGGAAGACCGCGACCTTGCCGCGTGGCCGTCACTCGTCATGCTGCGCGGCAAGACCGTGGTCGACAACGACGCCTTCTCCGGCGACCTCAAGGACGGCCAATTCCTCCCCCGCAAGGTGCCGGACGAGGTCCGGACGCGGCCGGCCGTCTGAACCCGTTCCTCGGCGGCTTAGTTCCAGTTGCCGTCGATCCAAACCCAGCCGGTCGGACCCTGTTGCCAATATCCCGGAGTCCAGCGCGCTACCGTCGTCGGCGGAACGACATAGCTGCCGGGCTTCCATGCGTATTGCGTGCCGTCCCACCACCAGTGCCCTGGGGCCCAGACATAACTGGGGCCAGGCGCCGGGGGCGGATTTTCGGCCTGTGGCGGCGGGGGCGCTGTCGGTGCGACGACGATCGTCGTCGACGCCGGATTCGTACTCGGCGTGCTCGTGACCGTAGATGGTTGTGAGCCCGGCGTGGTGATCACAGCAGAGGGTTGTGAACCCGGCGTGGTGACCACAGCAGCCGGCGGCGTGCTGGGCGTGGTGACGATGGTAGCCGACGGCGATGGTTGCGCTGGCACCTGCACCTGAACTTGCGCGAGCTGGACCTTCGGCGCTGCAAGATCGGCGCTATTCGGCGGAATTGGGCTTGCGGCGAGGGATGAGCCGCTGATTGCCAGCAAGGAAATGCCGGCCATGAGGATTGTATGCCTCATCTGTTCCTCCAGGACATACGGGCGCCCAGGGTCTCTCGGACGCCCTTCTCGGTCGTCAACACCGCCGACTACATGAAATTCCCATCCAAATTGTTCTCGCATTAAGGGCCGTGCAGGATCGTCGTGATACGGAGCGGGATCTTCGGACCGGCGTCATCCCCCGTTAACTATCCCCAAAAAGGGTTATACTCCCGAATATGGGATAGTTTTGCGAAAGACTGAAGGAGGTGCGATGTCTTTCGCTCGGATCGCGGCGATCGTTGCCGTGGCATCGGTGTTGTGGGGCGGCTCGGCGAGCGCTGCCGGGCCAATTCGAGGCTTTCAAACCGGCCTTTGGACCGGCGGCGCCTATACCGACGACCGCACCGGCGACTTTACCCATTGTTCCGCCGGCGTTGCCTACGACAGCGGGATCAACATGTTCATCCTGGTCACCGGCGACCATCGTTGGTGGCTCGGGTTTATCAATCCGCAATGGTCGTTTGCCCCAAACGAGAAGATGCCGGTCGAGCTGCGGTTCGACGGAGGACCTCGCCTGGCTATGACCGCTACGGTTCCCAGCCGTCTGATCGTGCTCGTCCCGTTGCCGAGCGACCCCCGGCTGATCGATCGGCTCGGCCGCAGCGCGGAGCTGGTTCTGGCCGCCGAAGGGCGATCTTTCTTTTTTCAGTTGAGCGGCACACCCGCGGTGACGGCCGAATTGAAGACTTGCGTGCAGAAATCGCTAGCACTCCAGGCGACTGCGCCGACGACCACCACCGCCGCCGCACTCTCGACCGCTACAACTCCGGCGGCGGGGGTAAACGCGAAGCCAGCGCCGCCTGAGACCACGCCGCTGCAGGCTGCGCCCTCGCCGGCCCCATCGCCAGCCAGCGTCGAGTCTCAGACGCCAAAAACGCCGCCTTCGCCCGCCGCCGCTGTGTCTCCGGTTCCACAGATACCGCCGACGGCCCCCGCCGCGCCGTCGGTCGCGGCTTCATCGGCCTCGGCAGCGCTCGATATGCGGAAACCGCCGGTCACCGCGCCCGCGCCGACGCTGTTGCCGGCGCCATCGACTACCGAGGCGGCGCCGCCCGCGACCGGGACCAATCTCGAGGAGGTTAGGCTCGCGCAGGCTTTCTTCACGATGGCGCAGCTGCCGAATGCGCGTCTCGTCGTAATCGACAAGCCGGCGGCGCTTGCCAGCTTCACCGCCGTATGGCGGTCCGATAATGCTGCCGGCGCCGTCAAGATCATCGCCCCGGGTCCCGAGGTCAGCGGCGTCGGCATCGCCTCCAATCTGATCGCCGTCGACCCGCGGATGTGCAAAGGGGATTTTGCCTCGGCGCGATCGCGTGCCGACATCGACAACGCCGTGGTATTCAGCGCCGTGTTGTCGTGCACCGAATCGAACGAGCAGCGCAGCGCGGAATATTTCATTACCCCGCGCGGCAAAGGCGGTTTTGTGGTATTTGCCGTGGTCGGGAGCAGCGCGGTCGGCGGCAACAGCGGGTCCGATCAACGACGGATCGATTTGCTCACCAGGGCCGCGGCGCGAGCGGCCGGGAACGACAGCTGAGCAAACAACTCTAAGGTGAACCAGGATGAGCAACCAGGCCCTTCCCGATCTCGACGGGATCCGGCGCCGGTTGGGCGTGGCGATCCATGCCCATTGGAAACTTTTCCTCGCCGAAGGCATCGTCATGATGGTCCTCGGCTTGCTGGCGATCGCCGTACCGGAAGTCGCGACCCTGGCAATTACCATTTTTATCGGCTGGCTGTTTTTTATCGGCGGAATCTTTCGCACGATATCAGTGCTGCAGCATCGAGCGATGCCCGGCTTCGCCTGGTCGTTGTTGATCGCCGTGCTGGCGATCCTGCTCGGCCTCATCCTGATTCTCCGGCCGATTGCCGGGGTGCTGACCCTGACGATCTGGCTGATCGTGTTCTTTATCATCGAAGGGATCGCCGCGATATTTCTGGCGGTCGAGCACCGCCGCCATCTGCCGAGCTGGGGCTGGGTATTGCTCAGCGGCCTTGTCGATCTGTTGCTCGCCTACCTGATCTGGGATGGCTGGCCGAGCTCCGCCGGCTGGGCGATCGGATTGCTTGTCGGCATCAACATGGTGTTTGTCGGGCTGTCGCTGGTCATGACGGCGCTGGCGGCTCGCACAATGGCGCCCGGGAGCACATAGGCCGGCGCGTCCCGCACCTATCCGGCCGCACTGCGCCTCAGCCAAAGCTCGAGGCGGGCGAACAGCATATCGGTCAGAATCGCGAACAGGGCGACGAGCACGGCACCTTCGATGACGAACGGCAGCTTGTCGGCGACCAAGCCGTCGAAAATCGGCGTGCCTAAGGTCAATGCGCCGACGGTCGACCCGATCGTCGCGGTGCCGATGGCGATCGTGACCGAAACCCGGATCCCCGCGAGGATGACCGGCGCGGCCAGCGGCAGCTCCACCCTCCGCAGCCGCTGCCACGGCGACAGGCCCATGCCCTCCGCGGCTTCGCGCACGGCTTGCGGCACGCCTTCCAAGCCGGCGACCGCATTTTCAATGATCGGCAGCAGGCCATAGATGAACAGCGCGATGACGGTCGGGCGGGCGCCAAAGCCGATCAGCGGCACCGCGATCGCCAGCACTGCGACCGGCGGAAAGGTCTGTCCGACCGCTGCGAGTGCATCGACCATCGTGTGAAAGTCGCGGCCGGCCGGGCGGGTGACGAAGACCGCGAGCGACACGCCCACTGCGGTGGCGGCGAGGCTCGCCGCCATAACCAGCTGCAGATGCGACAAAAACAGCTCGACAAAGCTGGCACGGTCGTAGACGACCGGCTCGACCCCCGGAAAAGCCCAGCCTAGGAGCGGCCGCAACAATTCCATCCGCAGCAACAGCACGGCAAACAGCAAGCCGACCCAAAAAATCGGGCTCGCCAGCAACCTGCCGCTGCGTGCGAGGCTCACCGCACCAAATCCGACAGGGTGATGACCCCGATTGCGCGGCCCTCGGTATCGGCGACCGGTACGCGCTCGATGCGGCGTGCGGTCATCGCCGAGAGAGCGTCGCGCAGCGGGGCGTCGACCCGCAGCGGTTCGCCCTCGGCGCTCTCGCCAAGGCGCACGCGGTCGCCGACCGTCCGCACCGAAAGCAGTTTCAGACCAAGACCCTGTTGGCCGATGAAATCGCTGACGAACTCGCTCGCCGGATGTTCGAGAAGATCGAGCGGGGCGCCGAGCTGGGCGATGCGACCCTTGTCCATGATCGCGATCGAGGTTGCCAACCGCAGCGCCTCCTCGATGTCGTGAGTCACGAAGACAATCGTCTTTTGCGTCGCCCGGTGGATATGCGCCAGTTCGGCTTGCAGCGCGTCGCGGGTGATCGGGTCGACCGCGGCAAAGGGTTCGTCCATCAGCAGCAGCTCGGGATCCGCGGCGAGGGCGCGGGCGACGCCGACGCGTTGCTGCTCGCCGCCCGACAGCTGGTGCGGGAATTTGCTGCGGTAGCTGCCGGGATCAAGCCGAAACAGCTCCAGAAGCTCGCTCACTCGCGCACCAACCCGGGCTTCCGGCCATTTGAGCAGGCGCGGGACGGTGGCGATGTTGTCCTCGACGTTCCAATGCGGAAAGAGACCGGTCGATTGGATCGCGTAACCGATGCGCCGACGCAACGCCTCCGCCGGGATCCGCGTCACGTCCTCGCCGCCGACTCGGATCGTGCCGCCATCGGCAGCGACCAGCCGGTTGATCATGCGCAACGTCGTCGACTTGCCGCAGCCCGAGGAGCCGAGCAATACGCAGAACGCGCCCGCGGGGATGTCGAGCGAGAGGTCATCGACGACCGCACGGTGATCGTAACGCTTGATGACGTGGTCGAGCTCAATCATCCGGGCATCAGGCGGGGCCGCATGGCGGCAAGAGTTTGCAGTACAAAATCGGCTGCGAGCGCGAGGAAGATCGCTGGCAATGCGCCGAGCAACACCAGATCGAGCGCATACTGCCCGAGCCCTTCGAAAACAAAGGTGCCGAGCCCGCCGGCGCCGATCAGCGCCGCGACGACTGCGAGCCCGATCGTCTGCACGACGACGATGCGCAGCCCGGCCAGCAATACCGGCAGCGCCAGCGGCAGCTCGATTTGCCAAAAAAGCTGATGACCGGTCAGCCCCATCCCGCGCGCGGCGTCGATAACCGCCCGGTCGACGCCGGCGAGCCCCGCCGCGGTATTGCGCACGATCGGCAGGAGTGCGTAGAGCACCAGCGCGACGACTGCCGGCGCCGCACCGATGCCGCCGACGCCGAGTGCGGCAAGCCGCGGAACGGCTGTCGCCAGCGCGGAAAGCGGCACGATCAGAAGCCCGAAGAGCGCGATCGATGGGATCGTCTGCAACATGTTGAGCACCGCGAACAGTAGCCCTTGCAAGCGCGGAACCCTTACCGCGGCGATCCCCAGCGGAAAGCCGATCGCAAGTGCCGGTCCGACCGACCCGGCGACCAGGGCGACGTGACGCAGCAGAGCCTCGGCGAAGAGCTGGCGGCGACCCGCATATTCGCGCACGATCGACAACTCGTCAAAAACCCCGGCCACCGCCAAAGCCGCGATGCCGCCGCCGATCGCGACGACAGCCAGCACCCGTCCGGCGGGGCCGGCGCCGAGGCGCTGCAACGCGTCGACGACGGCAAGTGCGGCGCAGCCGGCGATCAGCCAGAACGCCGCGCCGAGCGAGATCCGCGCGGCCGGGCCGGCGCCCGCCGCGAGCGCCCTTGCGGCATGTCCCGCCGCGGCCAATGTCAGCAGCAACAGCAGCCCGGCAATCAGCGCTACGCCGAAATGCAGCGTCCTCGCCGGCGGGGACAACGAAGCGGCCAAAAGCAGCGCGCCCAGCACCGCGAACCCGATAGTCCAGCCGCCGCCAACGGCGGACCACAGCGCAATCGACCGCCCGGAGATCAACCGGTTTGGCGCCAATACGACAAATCCTGACGTCGATGTCGCAACCGCCGCAATGATCGCCAAGACCAACAGCACCTGGTTGCGGACGATGATCGGGAAGGGAAGGGAAGGGCGCTGTGTGGCCGGACCGGCGGGCGAGGTCACGGCAGAAAATGCTTTGACTTCAGGTAGTATACCGCGACGGCGCCGGCATCCTTGCCGTCGATGGCGATCTCTGCGTTTAGCCGCTGCAACGTCGCGAGGGTCAAGCTGGCGAAGACCGGGTCGAGTAGGCCGGCGATCTGTGGAAATTGCCTGAGCACCGCTTCGCGAATGACCGGGGCCGGCGCGTAGACGATCTGCGCCCGCTTGTCGTCATCGAGTGCGACGAGGCCGAGGGCGGCGATGGCGCCGTCGGTGCCGTAGGCCATCGCGGCGTTTACCCCAGACATCCCCTCTGCGGCTGCGCGCAAGGTGGCCGAAGTGTTGCCGCCCGATAGAGTCAGTAATTGCCGGTCGGTCAGGCGAAAACCATAACTCGCCTCGAACGCCGGCAAGGCCGAAGGGCTTTCGACGAACTCGGCCGAGGCAGCGAGCTTGATGTTACCGCCGCGATCAACGTATCGGGCGAAATCGCTCATGGTTGCCAGGTGCTCGCGCTGGGCCAGATCTTTGCGCATTGCGATGACCCAGGTGTTGTTGGCCGGCGCCGGGGCGAGCCAAACGAGGTGATTGCGCTCCCGGTCGAGCCTGGCGACCTCGGCAGAGCCGCGCTCCCGGTTTTTCCACACCGGGTCGTTTTCCATATGAAAGAACAGTGAGCCGTTTCCGGTGTATTCGGGATAGATGTCGATCTGCCCGGCGAGAATTGCGGCGCGCACAATGTTGGTCGGCCCGAGCTGCAGCCGGTTGCGCACCGGGATGTCGTGAGCGGCGAGCACGGACAGGATCATGTTGCCCAGCAGTGCTCCCTCGGTGTCGATCTTCGACGCCACCACAACGGGTGGGGCCGCCACCGCCGGCGAAGCCGCGAGGGTAAAGAGAGCTGCCGCGCAGATCGCAGAGATCAGGAACGACAGCATCTAAGTTGTCATATCGGTGAACACCGGCGCCCATGGCAAAAGTGGGTCCCGGCCTTCGAGCTTGTGAATGATCCCCGATAATCCCGATCGTTGATCGTCTCGCCGGCGGAGGCCGGGGCCATGCCACCGGGGTACGAGCCAGTCCGAATCGGCACGTTATTGCTTACACTTGAAAAGTTGGAGTTGGTGGGGCAATGGGTTCCGGCCTTCGCCGGGAAGACGACCAGAAGGCAGAAGAATGCGTCAATTTCGATTCTTTCACGGCCCTTCGCGGGGAAGAAACAAGGATGGCGCGCGTGCCGAAGTCGCCTCCTACGCTTGCTTCGCCTCGATGATCGAGCGGCGGATTGCCCGCGTGCGGGTGAAAAGCTCTTGCAAGGCATCGCCTTCGCCCCAACGGATCGCACGCTGCAATGCCGTCAGATCCTCGCTGAAACGCTGCAGGATTTCGAGCACGGCCTCGCGATTGTTCAGAAAAATATCGCGCCACATAACGGGGTCCGAGGCGGCTATGCGGGTGAAGTCGCGAAAACCGCTGGCCGAAAATGCGATGACCTCGGATTTGAGGCTCTCCTCGAGGTTGGTTGCAGTGCCGACGATCGTATAGGCGATCAGATGCGGCAGATGCGAGGTCATCGCCAACACCCGGTCGTGATGCGCGGCGTTCATCGTGACGACGCGCATGCCGGCCTGCTCCCACATCCGGCCGACCTTTGTCACCGCATCGATGTTGGTCTCGGGCAGCGGGATCAGGATGCACCAGCGGTCGCGAAACAGTTCGGCAAAGCCTGATTCGGGGCCGGAATGCTCGGTGCCGGCGACCGGGTGGCCGGGAACGAAATTGACCCCCGGCGGAACATGTGGGCCGAGGTCGCGGATCGCCGCTGCCTTGACCGAGCCGACATCGGTCAGAATGGCGCCCTGTTTCAGCGCTGGAGCGATCCGGCGGCCGATTTCGGCATAGGCGGAAATCGGGGTCGCGATTACCACCAGATCGGCGTCCGCTACCGCTTCCACCGGGTCGTGCGTCGTTTCGTCCGCGAGTTCGAGGCGTTCCACCGCGGCCAGGGTCTCGGACCGCCGCGCGCAGGCGACGATGGTCGTACCGGGGCTGTCCCGGCGCAGGACCCTGGCCAGCGACGAGCCGATCAGCCCAATCCCAATCAACGCCACCCGATCGAACAGTTTCTCGCTCATCGCGTACCGATGAATTCGCCGAGTGCCGCCGCCACTTTTTCCATCTCCTCGCCGGTGCCGATGGTTATTCTCAGATATTGAGGCAGCCCGTAGCCGCTCATCTTGCGGGTCAGGATGCCGCGGGATTGCAAAAAGGCGAAGGCCGCTTCGGCGTTGCGGCCGGGCTCGTCTGGAAAGCGCGGCAGCACGAAATTGCCGACGCTTGGCGTCAGCGGCAGCCCGAGTGCGGCGAGCCGGTTTGAAAACCACGGCAGCCAGCGGTCGTTGTGGGCGCGGGCCCGGTCTAGTGAAACCGTGTCCTCGATCGCCGCGATGCCCGCCGCAACCGCTGGAGTCGACACGTTGAACGGCCCACGCACGCGATTGAGGACGTCGGCAATAGCTGGCGGAAAATAACCCCAGCCGAGGCGCAGCCCGGCTAGCGCATAAATCTTTGAGAAGGTGCGCAGCATCACGACATTGTCGGCGCGGTCGACCAGCGCAGCCCCGGCTTCGTAATCATTGCGGTTGACGAATTCGGCATAGGCGGCGTCGATCGCCAACACGACCGAGGACGGCAATCCGGCATGCAGCCGAGCCAATGCCTCCGCGCCGAGATAGGTGCCAGTCGGGTTGTTCGGATTGGCGATAAATACCATCCGGGTGCGGGGGGTGACGCGGTCCAGGAGGGCATCGACATCGGCGGTCAAGGACCGCTCAGGGGCGGCGACCGGCGTCGCGCCAACCGACTGCGCGCCGATCGGGTACATCAGAAACCCGTGGCGGCTATACAGGACCTCATCGCCGAACCCGGCATAGCAGCGCAACAACAGCGCGATCAGCTCGTCCGAGCCGGCGCCGCAGACAATTCGCGCCGGATCGAGACCGTGACGTCGCCCGATCGCCTCGCGTAATGCTTCGGCACTGCCTTCGGGGTAGCGATGGATCTCCTCGGCGAGCGCCCGAAAGGCGGCCATCGCCTTTGGGCTCGGTCCAAGCGCGCTTTCGTTCGAGGCGAGCCGGATCGGCCGTTCGACCCCGGGAATCATGGCTTCGCCGCCCACATAGGGAGCGATGTCGAGGATGCCCGGGCGCGGGACCGGTCCGTTGGTAGAAGCCATCGGGGTCAGCCTTTCCCTGAACCGGGCCCGAGCCGCGCCGCGGGGAGCGGAACGGCATAACCGCCAAACGGCAATAGGCGATAAAGCGCCTTCCCAAGCCGCGCACGGAAAGCGGCGAGACGGGGATCGGAAGGCAGCACAAAGCCGTCGATCTCGATCAGATTGACAGCACCTTCGGCATGCTCCCAAGAGGCGAAAAATGTGCAGATCAGATCCAGCGACGACAGCATTCCAAGAAACCGCGCCCGGCTGATTTCGGCCGCCGACTCGGCGGCGAAGAAAGTGCGGTCGGCGCCGGTCTCCAGCTGCTTGCCGGGGCCGATCGCCAGCGCGTCGGCGCCGTCGCTGCGGGCGTTGCCGCGCGCGCCGAACGGCAGGCGGGCGATGACCCGCGGGGCATTGTCGTCCTCCGACAGCAGATGGCGCCACCACGGGTCGCGGTCGCCCTCTTGCGGCATCGGCAGAATGCCCACCGAAGCTTGCCCCTTGGTCACGGCACGGATTACCTGGCCGATCGAGCGATGGGCCGACATCGGCGTGTGGCTGCCGAAATGGTCGCGGGCGAGATCCCAGAAACCTTGCGCTTCGGCCGGGGCCAACACTGCCACCGCAAAGGGCGTCTCGATTCTGACGGTCGCCGCCAGCATCTCGCGCCAGATTCGCACAACGCTCGCAAAGGGCAGTGCACCGCTGTGCCGCGCCGCGAGGCGGCGAAGAATCTCGGCCTCGCGCGCGGGCTGGTAGAAGGCCACATCGCCGTTCTTCTTGCTCGCCGCGACCCTGCCGACGATCGCGGCCCGTTCGATCAGCAAATCGTGCAGCCGGTCGTCGATCTCGTCGATGTGCCGGCGCAAATCTGCCAGATCGGACGGGATGAGGGACATGGTCTCATTCATGGTCGAGGGGCGGTAGTAGTAGAAGTCCGGTCGAGCGAAATCAAAGAAAACGTTGACAGGCCCTATCTCCGATCCCTAGCTAGCGCCCCCGAATCGACAACCGCAGATGGCCTGCCTCGAATGCGGGCCGGCTGCCGCGCAACCGGGTTGCTGAGAAATCTTGTGCCGACCATAACATCGCCCCGCCCGCGTTCGCGTTCGGACCAGGAATGGCCCGGCTACCGATTGCTCGTGCACGACCCGCTGCGGCTCGATTGCGGGATCGACTTCGGCCCGTTTACGATCGCATACCAGACCTACGGCGCCCTCAATCCCGATCGGTCGAACGCGATCCTCGTCTGCCATGCGCTGACCGGCGACCAGTACGCCGCCGACCCGCACCCGATCACCGGCAAGCCCGGTTGGTGGGAGACCTTGATCGGCCCCGGCGGGGTGCTCGACACCGACCGCTATTTCCTGATCTGCGCCAATGTGCTGGGCGGGTGCATGGGGACGACCGGACCGCAGGATATCGATCCTGCGACCGGCGAGCCCTGGGCATTGTCGTTTCCGGTGATCACCGTTCGCGACATGGTGCGCGCGCAGAAACTGCTGCTCGATCATCTCGGCATCGACAGCCTGTTCTGCGTGATCGGCGGCTCGATGGGCGGCATGCAAGTATTGCAATGGGCGGCGAGCTATCCCGAGCGCGTCTTTGCCGCGGTGCCGATCGCTGCCGCGTCGCGCCATTCGGCGCAGAACATCGCCTTTCACGAGGTCGGACGCCAGGCGATCATCGCCGATCCGGATTGGTGCGGCGGGCGCTATCTGAGCCTCGGCCGCAAACCCGCACGCGGCCTCGCCGTCGCCCGTATGGCGGCTCACATCACCTATCTTTCCGAAACGGCGCTGCACCACAAGTTCGGACGTAATTTGCAAGACCGCCGCGCGGTTACTTACGGCTTCGACGCTGATTTTCAGGTTGAGAGCTATCTGCGGCATCAAGGCAGTACTTTTGTCGACCGGTTCGATGCCAATTCCTATCTCTACATCACCCGGGCGATGGATTATTTCGATCTTGCAGCCGAGCAAGGCGGCTCTCTGCCGAGCGCCTTCACCGGGACGCGCTCGCGCTTTTGCGTGATCTCGTTCACCAGCGATTGGCTGTTCCCAACCTCCGAGAGCCGCGAGCTGGTCCATGCGCTGAACGCCGTTGCGGCCAATGTCAGCTTCGTCGAGATCGCAACCGAAAACGGCCATGACGCCTTTCTGCTGCACGAACCCGAACTGTTCGAGACCTTGCGCGGCTTTTTGAACGGGTGCGCCGAGCATCGCGGCCTCACTCGCTAGTGGCGCCGGGCCAGCGGTAATGGTGGAGCGATGGCGGCGTCTCTGAGCCTGGACGGGACCACGGCACGGCCGGCGGCCGAAGCAGCAGAAGCCGGCGAATTGCGCCACGATTTGCGGCTGATCGCCGAGATGATCGAGCCCGGCGCGCGGGTGCTCGACATCGGCTGTGGCGACGGGGCGCTGCTCGCCTATCTGGCGCGGCACAAGCGGGTCGACGGGCGCGGCATCGAGCTGAGCCAGTCCGGCGTCAATTCCTGCGTCGGCCACGGCCTGTCGGTCATTCAGGGCGACGCCGACCGCGACCTCGTCGCCTATCCTACCGACGCCTTCGACGTCGTCGTGCTGAGCCAAACCCTTCAGGCGACGCGGGAGCCGCGACGGGTGCTCGAGGCTCTAGTCCGCATCGGCCGGCGCGCGATCGTCTCGTTCCCGAATTTCGGGTTCTGGCGGATTCGCCTGCATCTGATGCTGCGTGGCCGGATGCCGATGTCGCACCTGCTCGCGCATCCCTGGTACGAAACCCCGAACATCCACCTCTGCACGATCCGCGACTTTGCCACGCTGTGCGACCAGCTCGGCGTCACGGTCGAGCGCAGCGTGACGTTGGACCGGCACGGGCGGCCCTATGCGCTACACCCCCATGGCAGCCTCGCCAATCTGCTGGCCGAGCAAGGGGTCTTTGTCTTGTCCGGCAGGCGGAGCGATTAGGGCGCCGCCTACAGTCCTTCGCGGTGTGACAGCCCGGGGGTCGCCGGGGCGTAGACGAGCCGGCGGGGAGCGCGCGCCGCCGCCGGCTTGGCGTAAATCTGCTTGGTCGCCTCGATCAGCACGACCCCGGCAAAGCGCGGGAACCAGCGCTTGCCAATCCGCTCCCAGGCCGGGGCCGAGCGCAGGATCATTCGCCTGCCGGCGGGTGGGATGAACAGCGCAGTGTCGGTCTCGACCGGGGTGAACATCTCTTCGCGCAGCAAATGCGACAGTTGCGACATCGTGTAGGGGCGACCGGAGCCGAACGGCGTGAGGTCGAGCCGCGCCCAGATGCCACGGCGATTGGGGGCGACGATCAACAGCCGCCCTCCGCCTGCCAGCACCCGCCAGATCTCTTTCATCATCGGTCCGGCGGGCTCGCTCAATTCGAGAGCGTGCACCAGCAGCACCCGGTCGATCGAATAATCGGCAAAGGGTAATTCGCCCTCATCGGCCAGCGCGACAACGTTGCGGCCGTCGGGCGACCAGCCGAGCACGCCCTGCGAGGCCGGCATCAACGCTACGGTGCGTTCGGTCTCGGCCGAAACCGCGGACAGAAACGGCGTCGCATAACCGATGCCGAGCAGCCGCAGGCCGCGCAAATCGGGCCAAATGCGGCGGATCGCCCGGCGGATCATGCGGCGCGCGACTTGCCCCAGGCCGGTCAGGTAGAAATCCCGCAGATCGATGACGTCGCTCGGCATCGGCGCAGTTTAGCATGATGCCGCGGCGGCAGCCCGGTTGGGCTAATCTCCGCCTTCCAGCGTGTTCGCGGGGGCAAGCTCTTCAAGACGGCTAGAGGAGCGGCGATCGACGTTCGGGTTGCGTTGCCTCAAACGCGCGAGCGGCGCGCAAGACCCGCGCATCGGCATAGAGCGGGCCGACGATCTGCAGGCCGATCGGCAATCCGGCAGCGGTCAGCCCGCAGGGTATGCTCGCCGCCGGCTGGCGGGTCATGTTGAACGGATAGCTGAATGGCGACCAGTCGATCCAGTGCCGTTCGGTCGCCGGATCGTTCAGATCCTGTCCGGCCGGCAATGCGGGGACCGGCATTGTCGGGGTCAGCAGCAGATCATAGCGCTGGTGAAAGGCGCCCATCGTCCGGCCGAGCGCGTTGCGGACGAGGTCGGCGGCGAGCCAGTCGACCGCGCTCAATCTTTCGCCCGCCGCCGCTGTGGCCAGGAGTCCCGGATCGGACGATCTCTTGCGCCCGTCTGGGAACGCTCGCATCAGGCTGGCAAGCCCGGCCGCCCACAAGGTGAACAACGCATCGCGCGGCAACTCGAAGATCTTGTCGACCTGCTCGACGATCGCGCCAAGCGCTTCGAACTGGCGCGCCGCGGCGGCGACCGCGGCGGCGATCTCGCCGTCGACCCGAGCGTAGCCGAGGTTTGGGCTGAAGGCGATGCGCCAACCCTTTACGGCGCTGTCGAGCCCCTCGCGCCAATCGCGGTCGTCGGGCGGCAGCGCGTAGGGATCTCGGTGGTCGGGGCGGCCGAGCACGCCGAGCAGCAATGCCGCATCGGCCACGGTTCGCGTCATCGGCCCCAAATGCGCCAGCAGGCCGAGCGAGGAGAGCGGATAGGCCGGCACTCGGCCAAAGCTCGGTTTGAGCCCGAAGATCCCGCAAAACGCCGACGGGGTGCGGATCGACCCGGCGCCGTCGCTGCCGAGATGCAACGGCGCGATGCCGGCCGCGGCCGCTGCGGCGGCTCCGGCGCTGCTGCCGCCGGAGGTGCGCGACAAATCCCACGGGTTGTGGGTGACGCCGGTCAGCGGGCTGTCGCCCAATGCCTTCCAGCCGAATTCGGGGGTCGTGGTCTTGCCCAGGATGACCGCCCCGGCCTCGCGCAGCCGGGCTACCGCCGGCGCGTCCTCCGCCCAATCCTGGTCGCGGTCTACGAGATGCGAGCCGCGCAGGGTCGGAAACCCGCGCATCAGCATCAGATCCTTGACCGTTACCGGCACGCCGTCGAGCGGCCCCGCGGGATCTCCGCGTCGCCAGCGCTCCTCGGATCGGCGCGCCGCCGACAATGCGCCGGCGCGGTCGACGACGCAGAAGGCGTTGAGCCTGGGCTGCAACCTGTCGAGACGGTCGAGCAGCACCCTGGTCGTCTCGACCGGCGATAGGGCGCCGGCGCGGTAGCTCTCGATCAGCGCAACCGCCGAGGCATAGACGAGATCATCGTCGCTGCTCATTGCTCCTCCCGCGGCCATCGGATTTCGGCATAGCTCGCGTCCCGGGCGGACCTCAGACGTGCCTAACCCACGATACCAGACGACGGCGAAAGGGCGTAGGCTCGGCATCGAGCTTGGCAGCAAGTAGGCGGAGGGAGCGATGCGCGGCGTAGTCTTCACAGGTGAGCGTGAAATCGAATTTATGGATTTCCCGGACCCGACGCCGGGGCCGGGTGAGGTCGTCGTCGAAATGAAGGCGTCCGGCATGTGCGGCAGCGATCTGCATCAGTACCGCCGCCCGAAATCCGGTGGAGCCTCGATCGGCGGCTTGCCGGTCAATCCCGACCCGGTCATCGGCGGGCATGAGCCCTGCGGCATCGTCGCCGCGATCGGGTCCGGGGTCAGCGACAAGCTGGCGAAGGTGGGCCAGCGGGTGATGGTGCACCATTACAAGGGCTGCACTGTGTGCAATCACTGCCGCTCGGGCTGGTCGCAATTGTGCCAGGAGGAGCCGGTGCTGGTTTACGGCAACAACGCGCATGGCGGGCACGCGCGCTATCTGAAGGTCCCGGCCTTTACGATCGTCCCGCTGCATGGCGAGCTGTCGTTTGCCGCGGGGGCGGCGATCTCATGCGGCACCGGCACCGCCTATGGCGCTTTGCGGCGGTTGAAGCTCTCCGGCAACGACACGATCGCATTGTTCGGCCAGGGGCCGGTCGGGCTGTCTGCGACCCAGCTCGCCGCCGCGATGGGGGCGCGCGTGATCGCGCTGGATGTCAGCCCCGAGCGGCTGGAGCGGGCCAAGGAATTCGGCGCCTGGGAGACCGTAAACCCGCGCTCGAACGACCCGATCGGCGCGATCAAGGATCTAACCCACGGCGGCGCCGATTACACCCTCGACACGTCGAGCCAGCCCGAGGGCCGGATCGCCGCGGTGCGCAGCGCCAAGGTGTGGGGCACGGTGTGCTTTGTCGGCGAACGCAACAACGTGACGATCGACGTCAGCCCCGACATGCTGCGCAAGCAGCTGACGATCGTCGCCTCATGGACCTTTTCGTCGATCGGCCAAGCCGAGTGCGCGCAGTTCGTCGTCGATCGCAAAGTCGATGTCGACCGCCTGTTCACCCACCAATGGAAGCTCGATCAGGCCGAGGAGGCCTATCGCCTGTTCGACACCCAGACCACCGGCAAAGGCGTGTTTTTGATGTAGTCGTCAAGGGCGACCGCGGAACGCAGGGTTGTGGCGGTTGCCCCGTATTTCAGCTGTGCGAAAGGCCGACGGCGTCCCTCACCCCGACCTTCTCTCCGCGAGCGGGGGGCGGGCGAGTGCTGCGTTACGCCGCGCGCACGTAGCGGCGGCAGTCGAAGCGCAAATGGTCGCGGAAATGCGGGCGCAGCTTCTGCGTCCAAGGGGTGTCGGCGGCTTTTCGCCATGCATCCGAGCGCACGGTATCGGGCGCCTCCAGGTGGTAGAGCGCGACATAGCGCTGGGTACCGCCGGTGCCGCGATAGCGCCGGGCGCACAGGACGCCGGGGACCGAGCCCAAGGCCGGGACGTGCTCGGTATTGTACCATTCGTTGAACTCGTGCTCGTGTTCGGGGGCGACGTTCATCCCGATCATCATCAAAGCCGCGGCGTTGGGCGGCGCGGTTTTGTCGCCGGGGAATAGCTGCTCGCCTTCGTAGCGTAGGATGCTCTTGCGGAATTTGGCGGTGCGCTTGGTCCAGGGCGAGCCGTTCTCGCCGCCGACCGCGAGATAGGCAGGACTGTGCAGGACGCCGATATTGTCGAGGTCATAGGTCGCGATCGAGACCTTCGGATTCTCGATGCCGATCCAGCGATCCGCGTTGATGAACCCTGGCACTCCCAGCCGTTCCGGCACGTGTTCGAGATCGTACCAGTCGTGAAACTCGTCCTCGGGCGCCGCCGAGAAATCCATTGCCGCGATCAGGATGCCCTTTGCCATCGTTTCCTCCGGAAATCCCGCTGCATCATCGCCGAGACCGCACCCGATTGCCAGGCCGGTCCGTGCGTCAGCGACGGGGCTGCCGTTTGGAGGCGGCGATCGCCGGCTGTCGAAACAACGCGTCGGCAGCCCGTTTCTGGACGTCCGACAGGCTCGCGTAAAGGCTGTCGAAGGCGGTCGCGAGATGCTCGGTGTTGTCGGCATAAGCGCGCGCGATCTGCGCGTAGGAATGCATGTTGTCGACCGCGTTCATCTCTGACACGTCGCCGGCGCGCCGGGCAAAGAGCGCATCCGTGCTTGCCGCGTTGTCGCGCATCGTCTGGGCGAAGGCGGACCAGAGCGGCATCTGCGCCTCGGTGATGCCGAGCTGCGATTGCAAGGTGCGGATCCGCTGGTCGACGGCGGCTCTGGTCGCGGCGGACATTTCCGGCGGCGCCGATGGCGCAGCGGCTGGAGCGACGGCCCCGGCTGGAGGCGGAGCAGTCGGAGAAGCGGCCGCCGGGGCCGGCGGGATTGCGGCCGTCGTCGACCCCGTCTGCGCAAAGCAGATGGCCGGCGCCAGCAAAATCGCCAAGACGACGGCGTGCGATACCGATGGCGAGAACATGTCGACCTCTCGATTGGTTAGCGGCCGTGACCCTGCCAGCCGCCAGGACCGCGGCCCTGCCGCGCCTCGCGCCAGCCACCAAAGCCAGCACCGCGCCAAGCCTGGCGCCCGCCGCCATGCCAGCCGCCGGCCCCGTACCAGCCACCGCCATGCCAAGCTGCTCCCCCGCGCCAGTCTCCCTCCTGATGCCAACCACCGCCGCGCCAGCCGACCCCGTGCCAGCCGCCGCGCCAGCCGAACCCGTGCCAGCCAACTCCATGCCAGCCGCCACCGATGAAGCCCGGCGCCCACCAGAAGGGTTCGATCGCTGCGAACGCCAAGACTGGAGGGCTGATCACGATAGCGAGGGCGGGCGGCGCAAAGATTACCGGTGGCGGTGCGACTGCCGCGATGACGACAGGCGGCGGCAGGACCACGATCGGAGGCGGCACCGCCGCACCTATCAGCGCGCCAGTCGATGGCGGTGGTGGGGCTGGGCGTGCTGGAGCGGCAGCCACCACCGGCGGTGCGGCCGATACGAACGGCGCTGGAGCTATCGCCGGCAGTCCGAGGATGATCGGCGGCGGCGCCGCGTAAATCAGCGGCGGTGCGATGATCAGCGGCGGTGCGACGATTACGCCGAACGACGCACCGACCAGCAGACCGGGCCACGGCCAAATGTCCGCGCCCCAACCCCAGCCGCCCCAGCCCCAGCCGCCCCAACCCCAAGCGTGGAACCAATCCGCCCCGCCCCCGGCGACGAAGCCCGATCGGTCCCATCCGCCATGCCAGACTTCCGCCGAGGCAAGGGACCCGTGCCCCCTGCCGCCATGCCAGCTGCCGGCGCCGTGCCAGCCGCCGGCGCCGTGCCAGCCGCCGCCTCCATGCCAGCCGCCGGCGCCGCGCCAGCCACCAGCGCCGCGCCAGCCACCAGCGCCGCGCCAACCGCCGCCTCCATGCCAGCCACCAGCGCCGTGCCAGCCACCAGCGCCGTGGCCGGCCCCGCCTCCTTCGCCGGGCTTTGCCTCGGCTAGGTGACCCGCCGCCATTGCTAGAGCCGCCGCCGCGGCGATCAACAGCTTGCTGATTCCGTGGCTCATCGACTGTTGTGCTCGTGGCATCTCGTCCCTTGCCTGATATTTTAGGTTCTCGTCTGCTATATTGGGCGAGTTCCGGCAGGGCGTCTGAATCGATAAAACGTCAAAGCATCCTTAACGTTCCGAACCGCCACAGAAACATCATTTGCGGAATCTTGCCGACGTACCGAAATGGTTCTGTCTGCGATGCCCGCCGGGTCTCGTGCTATGATCAACTCTTATTCGGACCCCAGGGAGAGACGATGACCGCCACCACACCGTTTTTGAAACATGCGGAAATGCTGGGGCCGCTGGCCTCGCGCTATGTCGAGGTCGAGGGCCTGCCGTGGAAGCCGACACCGTGCCCCGGGATCGAGATGAAGGTGCTGATGGAGGAGCCCGAAACCGGCCTTTTAACCGCGCTGTTCCGCTGGCAGCCCGGCGCCGAGCTGGCGCTCCACGAGCATGTCGAAATCGAGCAGACCTTTGTCGTCGAGGGCAGCCTCGTCGACGATGAAGGCGAGGTCACGGCCGGCAATTATGTCTGGCGTCCGAAAGGCAACCGCCATATGGCACGCTCGCCTAATGGCGCGCTGGTGCTGTCGTTTTTCCTAAAGCCGAACATCTTCCTCGCCGGCGACGCCGCCGGGCAGGATTTGCGCTGATGCTGTCGGCTAATTGGCGCTTCTTTGTTGGACGCTGCCGACCTCTCGGCTGATCGAGTATTCGCGCGGGTAGCGACGGCGCCGCACGAAGACGAGAGCGATGATGCTGACCGCTGCGGTGAACATGATGTAGAAGCTCGGCGACAGGCGGTTGCCGGTCATCGCGATCAGCGAGGTCGAGATGAACGGGGTGAAGCCGCCAAAGATCGTCACCGCGATCGCGAAGCTCAACGACACGCCGATCCCGCGCACCGGCGTCGGAAAGAGTTCCGCCAGCTGTGAGGGCAGGACCCCGCTGAAGCCGGCTTTGACGAGGCTGAGCCAGCCCGCGGCAAGGATCGCCGTCGCCAACGACGGGAAGGCGACCATCAGGTAAAACACCGGCCAGGTCGAGAGCAAAAACAGCCAGGCGGTACCCTGCAGCAGCCCACCGCGCCCAAACTTATCGGAGAGGTGCCCGGCAAGCGGTGAGGCGAGGCCAAGGATGACGGCGCCGACCAGGGTCGCGGTAAAGCCGGTGGTCTGCGGCAGGTGCAATTCCTTGATCGCATAGGTCGGGATGTAGAGGATGATGTAGGCCGAGCTGTTCGAGATCGCCGAGATGCCGATCGCCAGCAGCGCTTCGAGCGGGTGGGCGCGCAGCATGTCGCGTACCGGGGTGGGGGTCGGCTTGATCTCGACATATTCCGGCGTCTCGTCGAGGCGGCGGCGAATATAGAGACCGGCCGGGCCGACCAGGAGGCCGAACAGGAATGGGATGCGCCAGCCCCACCCATTGAGCTGTGCCGGCGACAATGTGCTTGCCAGGATGAGCCCAAAACCCGAGGCGAGGAAGTTTGTGATCCCGGTGCTGGCCCATTGCCAGCTTGCGACAAAGCCTTTGCGCGATTGGGTTTGCTCGGCGAGGAAGGTGACCGCACTGCCGAACTCGCCGCCGACTGAAAATCCCTGCAGCAGGCGCGCGACCAGGATCAGGATCGGCGCAGCAATCCCGATCGACGCGTAGCCCGGCGTCAACGCCGTCATCGTCGTGCCGATAACCATCAGCAGGATCGACAATGTCAGTCCGGCCCGCCGGCCGCGGCGGTCGGTGTAGGCGCCGATCACGGTGGCCCCGATCGGGCGCATCAGATAGGCGACACCAAACGTGCCGAGTGCGGCCAGCAGCGAGGCGGTCTCATTGCCGCTCGGGAAAAACACCTTCGCGATCGTCACCGCGAAATAGCCGTAGATCAAAAAATCGAACCATTCGATCGCGTTGCCGAGCGAAGCGGCGACGATGACCCGGGTCAGGCTGGCTCTGGGGCGGGCAACGGGTAGGGCGAGGCTGTCGGCGGTCATAAGGTCTCCTGGGCGCATCCATCGATTGCTGCGTCATCCTGCTCGCGAGCCGGTGGGACATTGTCCCGGTTTTCGCGGACTACACCAAGATGAAATCAAGGCGGCTAATCGGCCGGCATAGCGGCCGCGACCGCGAGCCGACGCACGCATCATCGCACCCTCGGTGTTTGTTGCCGAGCGCCCCCGCCTGCCGCATGATGTGATCGGGAAACCAAGAGCGGACGGGGGAATGGGCGCCAGTAGCAAGATCTTTTCGAGCTTTGCCGAGGCGGTTCGCGACATCCCGGACGGGGCGACGATCGGCTTTGGCGGGTTCGCGGTGGTCGGCATGCCGATCAACCTCTACGGGGCGGTGGCGGCGCAGGGCGCCAAGGGGCTGACCTGTGTGTCCAATTCGACGCGCGGCGGCGCCACCCTGCCGCCCGAGGCCCCCGATATGGGTCAGATGATCCAGAACGGGCAGGTCAAAAAGGTGGTCTGCGCCTTTACCGCGCCGACCCGCGCGTCGCAGCGGCTGATCCTGACGGAATATGTCGCAAAGGGGCTGATCGAGGCCGAACTGACGCCGCAAGGGACCCTGGCCGAGCGCATGCGCGCCGCCGGCGCCGGCATCCCGGCGTTTTACACGCCGGCGGCGGTCGGTACCGAGCTCGCCGAGGGGCGCGAGACGCGGGTGTTCAACGGCCGCGAATATCTGCTGGAGCACGCCCTGCCGCTCGATTACGCGATGATCCGCGCGTACCAGGCCGACGCCGCCGGCAATCTGCGGTTCCGCCGCTCGCAGCGCAATTTCAACCCGATCATGGCGATGGCGGCGCGGGTCACGATCGTCGAGGTCGAGGAGGACATCCTGCCGGTGGGCACCATCGATCCCGACGATGTGCACACGGCGGGGGTGTTTGTGCACCGCATCGTCAAGATCCCGCCGCCGCCCGAGGGCTGGTGGCCGCAACCGCCGGGGAGCATTGCGCGATGAGCGAACGGGCGAAGGGGCTTACCCGCCAGCAGATGTGCGACCGGCTGGCGATGGAATTCGGCGACGGATGGATTGTCAATCTCGGCATCGGCATCCCGACCCTGTGCTCGAATTGCGATTTCGGCGACAAGGAGATCATCTTCCATTCCGAGAACGGGGTGATCGGCTACGGCCCGCTCGCCGCCGCGGGCAGCGAGGATCTGCACCTCGTCAATGCCGGCGGCCAGCACGTGACCCTGCGGCCGGGGGCGGCGATCGTCCATCACGCCGATTCGTTTGCGATGATCCGCGCCGGGCGGATCGACGTGACCGTGCTCGGCGCCTACGAAGTCGCCGAAAACGGCGATTTCGCGAACTGGAAGATATCGGCAGGGCAGCAGGGCGGCGGTATCGGCGGAGCAATGGATCTGGCGGCGTGCGCCAAGCATGTGTTTGTCGCGATGGAGCACCAGACGCGTAACGGCAGTCCGCGGCTCGTCGAACGCTGTGCGATCCCAGCGACCGCGCGCGGCGTCGTCAACCTCGTTGTCACCAATTTCGGCTTGTTCGAAATCACCAAGGAGGGGATGGCGCTGAAGGAAATCGCCCCTGGCGTCACCGTCGAAGAGATCAAGTCCACAACCGGCTGCAACCTGCTCATCCCCCGCGAGGTGCCACCAGTGCGCACGGCGCGGTAGCAGCGGGGGCGTTGCCCGATCTTTCGGCGATGATATCTATCCAACCAACGCAACGGTCGAAATAATGGCCGAGGGCGAATCCGATGTGGGGACGTGCTAAGAGGCTCTCGCGAATGGTCGCTGAGCGTGATGAGTGGTTACTTCGACGAGAGATACGCATCGCTTCTTTGGAGAGAACAATTTCAGAGCGCGAGGCGACAATCAGAGAGCGAGAACAAGTCGCAGCTCGTGTTACTATCGTGGCAAAGGGCGCTTGACGATTTCGTCAGGCGTATCGCTTGCTGGACCCGCGGTCGGACCGGAGTTAACCCACCGCTATGCTGCCGATCGTGTTGCGTAGGGTTGGACGAGCACGTCCGTCGGGATATTCAGGAGCGCGCTCAGCGCGCGCACCATCGGCAAGGTCAGCGGCCGTTTGCGGGTGAGGATTTCCGAGACACGGCCACGACTCCCGATGGCTGGTTCGAGATCGCGGCGCGAGAGCCCTTTCTGTTCCATCATAAAAGCGATCGCGGCGATCGGGTCCGGAGCGGGGATCGGGTGGTGCTGCGCTTCGTAAGCTTCGATCAGGGTCGAAAGCAACTCGACGCGGTCGCCGTCCGGCGTGCCGGGTTCGGCATCCCACAGCCGCTCGGCCTCTTCCAAAGCGGCGCGATAATCGGCGTCTGATTTGATCGGGCGAATTTCCATGGCGCTGGGTCTCATACGGTTGTTGCGTCGATCCTGTCATACTCCGCGTGGGTCCCGATAAATCGAATGAAAACGCGTCGCCCGCGGTAGTGGACCGCCACGACAAGCCGATACTTGTTCCCTCCGATATTGAACACCACACGGTCATCAGCGAGGATATCGGCGCTGCGAAACATCGCTTTTATATCGGCCGGGCGCGGCCAGTCCGCCGCCTTGACTACGCTCACCCAGACCCTCAGAGGCTGTTCCGCATCGGCTCTTCCCGGCCGACCCCAGAATTCGCGCAATGTGCTCACCGCGATTATCCGCAATGGTCGGATCGATCTCGCCGCTCTTGTGCTGTTCTCAAAATGGGAGCAAAGAGCGGATTGTCAACAGCGGCAGACAACTGGCCGAATACGGGGCACGAGTAAAGGCAAGGTGTTGCGGTCAACGGAGGGTGAAATGCATCGGGTATTAATAACCGGGGCGGGCGGCGGGATTGGGCGGTCCTTGCGCGAGACCTTGCGCGGGGTTTATCCGGTGCTGCGGCTGTCCGACCGGGTGGCGCTGGCGCCGGCGCGCGACGGCGAGGAGGTCGACCAGACCGAGATTTCCGACATGGCGGCGGTCGAGCGCATGGTCGAGGGGGTCGACGGCATCATCCATCTCGGCGGCAATTCCGGCGAGAACACCTGGGATGTAATCCTCCAATCGAACATCGTCGGCGTGTACAACGTGTTCGAGGCGGCGCGGCGCGCGGGCGTACAGCGCATCGTCATGGCGACCAGCAATCACGCGGTCGGCTTTTACCCGCGCGCGCAGACAATCGACCACCGGGTCGTGCCGCGGCCGGACAGCCGCTACGGGCTCAGCAAAGCGTTTTCAGAGGCGATCGCCAGCCTCTATTCCGATAAGCACGGGATCGGGTTTCTGTGCGTGCGGATCGGCAATTTCGGGACGCGGCCGATCGACAAGCGGCGGCTGTCGATCTGGATCAGCCCGCGCGACCTGACCCAGCTCGTGCGCATCGGGCTCGAACACCCCGAGGTCCGCTACGAGATCGTCTATGGCGTCTCGAACAACCGGCGCTCGTGGTACGACAATTCAAACGCCTATCGTCTCGGCTACAAGCCGCAGGACGATTCCGAGCCCTACGCCGAAGCGGTGCTGGCGGCCGAAGCTGGCCAGCCGGCCGACCCGATCGCCGAGCACTACCAGGGCGGCGCCTTCCCCGCGGCCGAATACACGGCGAAGACGCGGCGCGATTAAAGGCGCTCAGAGCACCGACAGCACCGCTTCGGGCGGGCGGCCGAGGGCGGCCTTGGCGCCCGAGATCACGATCGGCCGCTCGATGACGATCGGGTTCTTGACCATCGCCGCGATCAGCGCGTCTTCGGACAACGCCTTCGGGTCGATGCCGGCGGCGGCAGCTTCCTTTTTGCGCACAAGCTTGGCCGCGGGCATTTTCAGCTGGCCGAGGATTTTCTTCAGCTCAGAGGCCGAGGGCGGCGTCTTCAAATACTCGACGATGACCGGCTCGACCCCCTTTTCGCGCAGCAACGCCAGCGTCTTGCGCGAGGTGTTGCAGCGCGGGTTGTGATACATCGTCACCGCCATTTCGGTCCTCCATCGCTTTTGGTGTCGAAGCGCCCCGGCAGGATAGCGCGCTGATGGCCGGGCTGCAGGGCTTTAAATTCGGCCTCGGCGGGACGAAGTAGACGCGCGGGCGTTACCTCGGGATCAACCGAGGCGCACCCCAAAGGAGGACGCAGATGCCTGACCATGTGTACCGGATCATTGAAGTCGCCGGCTCCTCGGAGAAGAGCATCGAGGACGCCATCCAGAACGCCGTCGGCCGGGCATCGCGCACCTTGCGGCAGGTCGGCTGGTTCGAGGTCTTACAGACTCGCGGCCATGTCGAGGACGGAAAGGTCGCGCATTACCAGGTGATCTTGAAAGTCGGGTTCACGCTCGAAGACGAGTGATCCATAACGGCGCTCAGCGCGCCCGGGCCGCCAGCGCCATTGCAACGCCGGTCAACGCCGAACACAGGCCGGCGAGGCGAAAAGTGGTGCGAAAAGCATCGAGAAAAGCGTCGGCTGCGCCGCGCCCGCCGGCAAGCGCCGAGGTCTCGATAGCGTGGAAGACCAGCGTGAGCAAGCGTTGCCCCCGACACGATCCCGAGTGTGCGGGTCAGCATCGCCACGCTGCCGGCGACCCCGCGATGCTGCCGCGGGATCGTCGCGATCACGACGTCCATATAGGCGACCTGGAACAGGCCCACGCCGAACCCTTGGAGCGCGAGACCCACCAGGATCACCGACAATATCGGTGCGGCGTTCCAGTTGCCGATCAGAAATAGCCCGGCGCCGCCCAATACGGCGCCGAGCAGGGCAACGCGCTCGGCTGGAAGACGCTCGATCATCCGACCAGCCAGCGGTGATGCGGCGATGCTTCCCGCAAAAGAAACCGCCAGCACGGCCCCGGCCAGCGGCAACGACAGCCCCGTATAGCGGACAAGGTAATAGGGCGCGAACAGCAGCACCGAAAAGCTGACCAGATAAATCAGCACGCTGGCGAGATTGACCATTACGAAGCCGCGGCTGCGAAAAAACTCGAGATTGATGACCGGCGCAGCAATGCGGGCCTCCCGGCGGAGAAATGCGAAAAAACTGGCAAGAGCGAGCGCCAAGAGCGGAACAGCCAGGTAGTCGCCCTGGCCAATCCGCTGCAGTGCGTTGACCAGCAGCAGCAGCGTGCTGATTGCCAGCGCCAGCAAACCGGCCCCGATCAGGTCGAGCGGCTCGCGCGCACTGGCGCGCGACGGCGGCGGCAATCCTCTGACAAACAGCAGCGCCGCTAGCGCAATCGGCGCGCGAAACCAGAAAACCGCGGGCCAGCCCCAAATGCCGACCAGCGCTCCGCCGAGCAGCGGACCGGCCGCAGAACTCATCGCGAAGATCATCGTGAACGCGGCGACCGCACGGCTTCGCCGCTGCTCGGGAAACATCCCGGTCACCAGGGCCGGTGCCACGCTGATCACCAAGCCGGCGCCGATCCCTTGCAGAAAGCGAAAGAACAGCAGCCAGCCATAGGCCGGAGCGGCGGCGCACAGCAGGAATGCCGCGACGCTCCAGGCAAGGCCGGCGCGAAACACCCGGGCGTGGCCAAAAATGTCGCCGACCCGGCCGAAGGCCAGCATCAGGCTCGCGTAGGTCAGGACATAGCAGATCACGACCCACTGGATCATCCGGATCGGCAGGCCGAAACTCTGAGTGATATCGGGAAAGCCGATATTGACCGCGGTATCGAGTGGAACGATCGAGGCCCCCAGCCCCACCAGCGCCAGGCGCAGCCATTGCCGAGCGGTCATTTGCGGCCGCGCCGGGTTGGGAACGCCGCTGCCGGCGATCGGCAAATGCGCGAAGGCGATCGTCTGGCGGGACCTGCTTCAACTCTCGTCGAATGAGGCCTTCAATGCAGCTCCGATCGCGTCGAGCGCCGGCTCGGAGGCGCGAATGATCCTACCCATCGTCAGAAAGCCGTGGATCTGGTCAGGAATATGCAGCTGCCTGACCGCGACCCCGTCGTCCTGCAAGCGTCGGGCGTAGGCCTGCCCCTCGT
The DNA here is from genome assembly GCA_963785565.1 of uncultured Alphaproteobacteria bacterium. GTDB lineage: Bacteria > Pseudomonadota > Alphaproteobacteria > ATCC43930 > CGMCC-115725 > AP-15. The sequence continues at coordinate 45,894 of CAWAVV010000055.1, forward strand.
CGCACAGCGGATCGTGACCCGCAGTCAACACGAAGGCCGGCGCCACTTGCGAAAGATCGGGGGCGCGCAACGGCGAAGCGCGCCAGTCGGTGATGTCTTCGGTTCCGCGCAGATAGTGCGCGGCGAACCACCGCATCGTCGCCAAGGTCAATAGATGGCCTTCGGCAAACTGCTGAATTGAAGCGCGGTTCATGGCGAAATCGACCGCCGGGTAGAGCAGCAGCTGGGTGCGCAACGTCGGCATGCCGCAATCGCGCGCTAAAAGACTGACCACGGCCGCGAGGTTTCCGCCGGCGCTGTCGCCACCGACCGCGAGCCGATGGCTGTCGACGCCTATCGCGGCGCCCGTTTCGGCGACCCATCGGGTGACGGCGACGCAATCGTCGACGGCCGCCGGGAATTTGTGCTCGGGCGCCAGGCGGTAATCGACCGCAACGACCGCGCAGCGTGCGGCGTTGGCGAGGTGGCGGCACAGACTGTCATAGCAATCCAGGTCGCCGACAACCCAGCCGCCGCCATGAAAATAGACGAGGGCCGGTAATAATTCCGCTGCCGCGGTACCCGCTCCGCGATAGAGCCGCAGCGGAACTCTTCCGCCATCCAGTCCCGGTGCGGCGAGGTCGCGGATTTCGGCCACCGGCGCCGGTGTTGGGCAAAGCACGTCTCGGGCTGCGCGAAACAGGGCCCGTGCTTCGGCAGGCGTCACCTGATCATAGGGCGGCCTGCCGGACTGACGCACCATTTCGAGAACCCGCTCGGCATCCGGATCGAGCGCCATTGTCGATTCCTTATCTGACAAGATGTCGCCAGCCATTGTAGAGATCACCGAATGGTTGGCGCCAGAGAATGATGTTTCGTGTTGCTCGCGGGCAGCAGCAGAAAAGCCCCGGTCGGGGGAGACCGGGGCTTCTGCTCGTCTGCCGGTTTGCCCTGCCGACAGGCGCGAATGCATCGTTGGGGGGACATAACGATGCCGGCAACATATTGCGGTGTTTCGATCCCCCTTGCAATTGATATTTGAGAACTTAACCACGAATAGGAGTGACACGACGCCGACCTCCGCGTGGGCGCGTTAGCCGGGTCCAATCTTCGCTCTGGCGTCGGAGACTTCCATCTCGTCCCAGTAGCCGATCAGAATTCCGGATTTAAGCTGTTGGCCGCCGGCGTAGGCAGCGATTTTGCGATCCGGCATTGTAATCCGGGTGTGGTCGCGCAGGGCCCAATCGAACAGCGCCTCGCGCAGTCGCGCTCTTTGTCTTGCATGCCGCGGGTCGGCGCCGAGATCGTGAAATTCCCTCGGATCTGTTGCAAGATCGTACAGCAGCGGCCGAAATCCGGTGGCGTGGATGTATTTCCAACGTCCGTCGAACACCATAAACAGCCGGCAGTCGCCGATCGGCTGGTTTAAGGTCAGCCGCGCCTCCAGCATTGCGTAGTCGTATTCGGAAAACGCGCATTGCCGCCATTTGGCCGGCGTCTCGCCGCGCAGGAACGGCAGCAGCGATCGTCCTTCAACGACATGCGGCTTTGCCTCATTCCCGAAATATTCGAGAAAGGTCGGGATCAGGTCGATCGCCTCGGCCAATGCCTCGCACACCGTGCCGCGTGCAGGATCGGCCTGCGGGCGCGGGTCGGCAACGATCAGCGGCACCTTGACCGCACAATCGTGAAAGAAATCCTTCTCGCCCAGCCAATGATCGCCGAGATAGTCGCCATGGTCGGAGGTGAAGACAATCATTGTGTCGTTGGCGAGGTCACGCTCGTCGAGAAAGCGGAACAGCACGCCCAACTGATCGTCGATCTGTTTGATGAGGCCCATATAGGTCGGGATCACCCGCGCGCGCACCTCGGCGCGAGCAAAGTTGCGCGACGGCCGCATCGCCATCAGGGCGCGGTAAACCGGGTGGGGATCGGCGCGTTCATCCTCTGTACGCAGTGCAGGCAGAACGTCGCCTTCGCGGTACATCGCGTGATAGGGCGCCGGCGCGATATAGGGCCAGTGCGGTTTGATGTAGGAGAGGTGCAGGCACCAAGGCCGGCCGTCGCGCGATGCTTCGTCAATGAACGCCATCGCGCGCCGCGTGGTATATGGTGTTTCCGAGTGCTCTTCGGGGATACGCGCCGGCTTGTCGGCTTGGGCCAACAGCCAGCCGTTTAGGATCGCCCCATCGTCGCCCTCGGCAGAATTAGCCCATTCCTCCCATGGGTTGGGAGCCTCAAAACCTTGTGCTCTCAGATAAGTCTCGTACGGAGGCCGGGGGCGGCCCGTGGGGTGCAAACCGTCGTCGCGCTCGTAGGCCTCGAAGCCGCACTGCGCGAGGTGAACGCCGTTTGCCGAGAGGGGGTCGATCCCAAGCCGCGCCATGCCCTCGATGTCCGCGGCCATATGGGTTTTGCCGACCAGTACATTGCGCACGCCGATCTCGCTTAGGTGATCTCCCAGGGTCGGCTCGCCGACACGCAAGGGAAAGCCGTTCCAGTTCGAGCCGTGTGATCGCATATAGCGGCCGGTGTAAAAGCTCATGCGCGAAGGGCCGCAGATCGGCGACTGGACATAGGCACGGGTGAAGCGCACGCCACGCGCCGCCAGCGCGTCGATGTTCGGAGTCGCGAGGCGTGGGTGGCCGTAGCAGCCCAAATAATCGAAGCGCAGCTGGTCGCACATGATAAACAGGATGTTTCTCGGCGCAGGCATCGGCCTTTCCCGGCGTTAGCTCAAAGGGATAGCATACGAGGCAGCCACAGCGAAATCGCGGGAATGTAAGTGACCACCATCAACACCGCGAACATGACGCCATAGAACGGCCAGATCTCGCGGACGACCTGCTCGATCGTCACTCGCCCGACAGCGCAGCCGACGAACAGGATCGATCCGACCGGCGGGTGGCATAGCCCGATACCGAGATTCAAAAGTAGAATCATGCCGAAATGAACTGGATCCACACCGAACTTCATGACCACCGGTAAGAGGATCGGAGTCACGATCAGGATCGACGGCGCCATGTCGAGCACGCAGCCGAGCACCAACAGGAGAATATTGATTAGGAACAGGATGACGTATTTGTCGCTCGACAGCTTCAGTAATAGCGCGGTGACCCGTGCCGGCACCTGCATCAACGCCATCACATAGCCGACGCTGGCGGCAAAGGCGATCAGGGTCAGCACCATCGCCACCGTGCGCATCGTGCGCTCGACCAACAGCGGCAGTTCGCGCCAGCGATAGTCGCGATAGATAAACATCGTGACGAAAAAGGCCCATAGGCAGGCGACCGCGCCCGCCTCGACCGCGGTAAAGACGCCGCCGAGAATTCCGCCAAGAATGATCGCCAGGGTGACGAGTCCCCAGAACGCGTCGAGCGCAACCCTGGCCGCCTGCCGCCAGGCGATACGTTCGCCGCGTGGGTGGCCGTTGCGGTAGGCCAGCACCAGGCACAGCACGATCAGCGAGGCACCAAGCAACAGGCCCGGGACCACCCCGGCCATGAACAGGCTGATGATCGAGATCGTGCCCCCGGTCGCCAATGAATAGATGACGGCGTTGTGGCTGGGCGGAACGAGAAGCGCCTGCACCGAGGCGCTGATCGTTACGTTGGTGGCGAAAACCCGCGGGTAGCCGGTCTCTTCCATCTGCGGGATCATAACCGAGCCGATCGCCGAAGTGTCGGCCACCGCCGAGCCCGAGATCCCGCTCAAGAAAGTCGTGGCCAAGACGTTGACTGCCGACAATCCGCCGCGCACCCGCACCAGCCCGACCAGGGCATTGGCGAAGGCGACCAGACGGCGCGCCATGCCGCCCTCCGCCATGATCGCTCCTGCGAGCACAAAGAACGGGATCGTCAGCATCGCGAATTTGCTGACGCCGCTCGAAACTTGCAGCATCACCGCCTCGAGCGGGATGCCGATCCACCACGCGCCGGCGAGCGCGGCCAGACCCAGTGCGTACGCGATCGGCACGCCGATGGCGATACCCAACGCCAAGGCGCCGAGAACCACCAGCATTTCCATGTCAGTGCCGCGATTCCGCGGCGGTGCGTGCGGGCGGCGGCCCGATCAGCAGGCGCTCGGCAACGAAGAGCAAGGTGATGGCGCCGCCGATCGGGATTGGCAGATAGGTCACCCCGACCGAAAGCTCGGGAAATTCAGCGATCGACTGGTGCCAGGTGGTCTCCACCAGGCCAGCCCCCCAGATTACCATGAACAGGGCGAGGAGCCCGGTCAGCGCCTCGGCGGCGAGTTCCGCGGCGCGCCGCGACGGCTGCGGCAGCATCCGGACCAGGACCGCCACGCGCATATGCGCCTCGAGGCGATAGCACGAGGCCGCACCTATGAAGGTCAATACGATGGTCAAAAGGATCGCCATTGGTTCGGGCCACGAGGCGGCGCGGTTCAGGACATAGCGGGTATAGACGCCCCAGGGAATCACCGCCGAGATCAGTACCAGAGCGGCGCTCGCGACAAACACGCACAAACGGTAGAGTGCGTCCATGGACCGGCGCAGACCCCTTGTCGCTACGCTGTCGCGCCGGTCTAGCACTGCATTGCGTGCCAGAAACCGGTCATACCGGCGCAGGCCGGGACGACGAAAGCGGCTGCCGACCCATCGATCTCTGGCATCGCCGTCGCCCACCCCGGCTTAATTTACCGCCTGGATCTCTTTGATCAGCGCGGCGTAATTGGCGCCGTATTTGTCCCAAACAGGCTTGACCGCCTGTTGGAACGGCGTCTTGTCGGAGATCGCGATGATCTCGATTCCGGCAGCCTTCATCTTCTCCATCGCATCGGCTTCTTTCTTTTTCCATAGCTGCCGCTCGTCGGCTTGCGCCTCGCGCGCGAGCTTGGTGATCAGCGCCTGGTCATCCTTTGATAGTTTGTCCCAGCTCGACCGGGAAAAGACGAGGATCTCGGGCACGATCAGGTGCTCGGTCAGGGTGTAGTATTTGGCCGCCTGGTAATGGTTGTCGAAGTAGAAGCTGGGCGGGTTGTTCTCGGCGCCGTCGACAACCCCGGTCTGAAGGGCGCTGAATACCTGGTCATAGCCCATCGCGACGCCGTTGCCGCCGAGCGCGGTCATCATGTCGATGAACATCGGGTTGCCGATTACCCGGATCTTCAGGCCCTTCAAATCGTCGATGCTCTTGATCGGCTTCTTGGTGTCGTAAAAGTTGCGCGCACCGGCATCCATCCAGGCGAGCCCGACGAGATGCGTGTTCGGGTTGTCGGTCACTTTGTCGAGCAACGCCTGCCCGATCGGGCCATCGATGACTTTTTCCATTTGCGCGGTGTTGCGGAACAGGAACGGGAGGTTAAAGACGTTGAGGTCAGGGACCACTGGGCCGAGGGCGCCGACGCTGACGCGGGCGAGCTGGATCGCACCGACCTGCGCCTGCTCGATCGCCTCCTTCTCGCCGCCGAGCTGCATCGAGGCGTACATCTGGATGCTGAGCCGCCCGCCGGTTGCGTCCGACAGCTTTTTGCCCATGTCCTCGACCGCTTGGACGGTCGGATAGCCTTCGGGATGCACGTCGGACGCCTTCAAGACCATCTTGTCTTCGGCTGCCGACGCGATGCGGCCCCCCAAGAGGCCGAGCAGCGGCGCGGTGATCCCGAGGCGCAATGCCAAGCGTCTGTCGATCATGTCGGCCTCCCCTTGTCCCTTTATCCGCGATCGTGATAGTTGTCTGGTGATATGACAACTAAACGACCATAGCGTTGCTCGATCGGCCCGACAAGCCCTCGCTGCTGCATCCGGTCGGCCCCGCGCGAAAATTGACCCATGAGATCGCCGAGCGCATCGCCGGCGAGATCTTGAGCGGCAAACTCTCGCCCGGCGCCAGGCTGCCGACTGAGCAAGAAATGGTGGCCGCGATGGGGGTCAGCAGGACCGTCGTGCGCGAGGCGGTGGCGGCATTGCGCGCGGAGGGGCTGGTGACGACCCGGCAAGGCGTGGGGGCCTTCGTTTCTGATGATGCCGGGCGCCGGCCATTTCGGCTCGCCTTGGGCGGGTTGCCGTCGATCGCCGAAGCGCTCGATATCATGGAATTGCGACAAAGCGTCGAGGTCGAGGCCGCCGGGCTCGCGGCGGCACGGGCACCCGCGTCGGCGCGGCGCGAGATTGCTGCCGCGCTCACTGCGATCGACCTTGCAATAGGACGCGGCGAGAGCGCGGTTGACGAGGATTTTGCGTTTCACTGCGCTATCGCGGCCGCCACCGGCAACTCGCAATTCCCGCATTTTCTCGAATATCTCGGCCATTACATTATTCCGCGCCAAAGTATTCGCGTCGCCGCCCATCGGGCCGAGGGGCAGCGCGCCTATCTCGAAATGATCCAGGGCGAACACCGCGCGATTTGCGCTGCGATTCAGACAAGGGATGCGGCCGCGGCGAGCGAGGCCATGCGTCGCCACCTTGCCAGCAGCCGCGCGCGCTACCGCCGCCTCGCCGAAGCCGCAGAAGGAAGCTACAGCCGGCCCTGATCAACCGGCTTCGTGGCGCGTAATGAGAATGCCAGCGGCAGGGCCGGATGGCCGTCAGGCAGGCGGTAAAGCCGCTCGCCGGCCGAGACCATCATCGGAAAGTGGCGCCACGGCAAGGTCTCGTGCTCATGCAAGAAGTCGAGACGAAGCCCGCTCTCCAGCAATGCCCCGATGATGTCGCTCAGCGGGTGGCACCACTCGTAGCTGCGCGGATGCGCGATCGGGGTGGAATCGCCGGTGTAGGTCGTCGGCTCGTCATAGACGAAGGGTGCGGCCGGTTGGGTGCGCCAGGACCGGGAGGCTACCAGCCGGTCGTCGACCTCTTCGAGCGACAAGGTCGAAGGGTGTCCCTCGGCGAGGTAGAGCCATCCACCCGGCGCGAGCAACCCGGCGACGATCTGCGCCCATCGGCGGATGTCGGGTAGCCAGATGATCGCGCCCCAGGTGACAAAGGCGATCTCGTACGCTTCACCTTCAAGCAATGACGGTGCGTCGTAGACATTCCCCTCGACAAAGCGTGCGGCGACGTTGAGTTCGGCCGCCAGCGCGCGGGCTGCCGCGAGCGCGGGAGCGGAGAAATCGAGCCCGGTGGCGGTGGCTCCCCGCCTGGCCAGGCGTATCGTGTCGAGGCCGAAATGGCATTGCAGATGAATGAGGCGCTTACCCGTGACCTCGCCAAGTTCGGCGTCCTCGCATCCGTGAAACAGGTCGTCGCCGGCCTTGACGCGGTCGATCGCGTAGAAGCCCGACCTGTTGCGCAGATGTATCGCGGTGCGGTCGTCCCAATTCAGCCGGTTCGCCTCCATCCAGCGGCGCAAGGCGTCTTCGCTCATTGGCTGCGGATCATCATGTGCCGCTGGGCGCTTCGGGCTTTTCGATCAGCGCCAGGCTTTCCATCGCGAGGCCGTAGCCGAGGAGGTCGTGCATCTGGCGGCGCAGATATTCGGTGAAGAGAAGCCGAGTGTAGCGCAACAGCAAGGTCGGCTTCCTGGTCAGCCCCTGGGCCAGTTCCCAGGCGCGCGCCAGCAGCTTGTCGGGCGGCAATACCTCGGCGACGAGCCCCAGCCGCAATGCCTCGGCAGCGTCCAGCGTCTGCCCGGTCATCAGGAAATAGCGGCCTCGGTTCATGCCCAACAGCAACGGATAGACGATGTGCATGCCGTCCCCCGGCACCACGTCCGACATGAAATGCGCCGAATCCTGAAACTGGGCGGTGTCGGCCGCGAGAACGATGTCGCACAGCAAGGGGATCTCCGAATGGCGCCAAGCCGGGCCGTTGATCGCGCTGATCACCGGCACCTCGATGTTGAGCAGGTTCATCAGCAGGTGGCGGCCCTCCCAATGGATGCGATCGATACGCTCGATCGACGGCCGCGACGGGAAGGACGAGGTTCCAGGGGTCGCCCGCGGGCCGGAGAATTCAGCGCCGGTCCCGGTCAGGATCACAACCCGGTTGTCCCGGTCGGCGCCGATGTCGTGAAACAGTTCGGGCAGCTCGCCATGCGGCAGAAAGCCCCAGCGCAAAGACTGGCCTTCGGTGTGGAGAGTTACCAGCAGGATGCCATCCCTGCGCTCCAACCGTGCGCTCTGGTATTTGTTCGCATAATCCGTTAGCGCGCTCATCTGCCCCTCCCGGGAGTAACAAGACGGAGCAGGCTAGCGCATCGCGGTGGATCGGCGCGAGACCAGACTGGGATTGGGTGGCACGCCCCGCGGCCGCTTTTTGATGCGGTTGCCGAAGTGCCGACCCTGGGATAGTGTCGTCGGCTTCCCGGATCGCGTATCGGCGCTTTAAGTGCGCCGGCGATCAGCGCGGGAGAGGTGCCGGAGCGGTCGAACGGGGCGGTCTCGAAAACCGTTGTCCCCTTTGCGGGGGACCGAGGGTTCGAATCCCTCCCTCTCCGCCATTTAACGCCAGTGTCTATCGTTATATCAATATCATAGGAAGTTACCTCGGGCATCTACCGACAAATATACCCTCGCCCCTTTCTTAGATGTGGGTGGATTTCAAAAGAGGATCTTAGACGCTCCATCCCGAGCCTGAGGAGAACTGGCGCCGTCCAAGTTCGAGGTTGAGGGACGTCTCCAACTTTTGGGCCGGAATTGGAAGTAGGATGAAGACTGGCAGAGCCCGAGGAAGCACGCCATGAGTGAGACCCAAAGAGTGGCGATCGTGACCGGTGCGGCGGGCGGCATCGGCAGGGCGATGGTGCGAGGCTTGCTGGCGGCGGGCATCCAGGTCGCCGGGGTCGATCGCGACCGAGATCCGTTGGAAGCGCTTGCGGCGAGCGCATGTGAGCATGGAAAGGCCGCCGAGCTGCTCTCACGGTCCGGGCCGATCTGACGACGGACACAGCCGCCGATGAGATTACCATGGCGACGCGGGCCCGGTTTGGACGAAGATCTGCTGCGTCCGTGCCGCGAATTAGCAGCGCGCAAACATGTCGCGGGCTACATGCTCCCGTTGCCGCCTCCACCATCGCCACTGCCATGTTCGAGAACATCGCCGCTGTTCTCCGGGGAATAGAGCGGGTAACGGGGCTGGCTCGTGGCGCATCCAAAGAGCACCAGCATGATCAGGAGCGCAGTTAGCCGAGTATGCCAGTACATCACGTTCTCCGGGCCGAACGGCTATGCCCGTCCTTCGTGTTTCAGTCTAATGACAGCGAGGAAGGAGGCGGCATTTCGGTCAGCACTGCATCAACTCGATGCTCACGCCGTCGGGCGCTGCGACATAGCACAGCAAGCTCCCGCCAACCCCTTTTTTCAACTCGACCGGGAAGCTCACGCCTTTTGCCCGCAGCTTGTCGCAGAAGGCTGTGAGGTCACCCCGGTACATGAAGCCAAAATGGTCGATCCCCCGCGCGTCGTGGCTGGAAAAGTCGGCGAATTTGCGGATCGGCCTGGCGGCGACCGGCGCCTCGCCCGGGCGTTGCCCGCGAACGAGAATCGTTATGCCGCCGAGATCAACAAAGATCTGCGGCGCGCCCCGTGCCATTGTATTGGCGGCGATCGTGGCCCCGAACATCTCGGCGTACCAGTTCGCCGATGCTTCTGGATCTTGGCTGATGATGTGAACATGGTCGAATTTGAAGGCCGGATTGCTGATCATTTGTTCCTCGTCTGCGAGATCGGCCAGGTTGATCGGCTCGCCGGCTGCGCGAGTCCGCTTCGGTGAGAGTAATACGCCATGAGCCCTGCGAACGATAAAATCGTCATTTGCTTCGCCCACGTCGCCTATCAGCTCCATGAGCGGTTCTCGGCGCTCGAGACCGGCATCAACAGCTTTGCGGTCCGCGACCCCGAGACCTTGGAGAAGCGCGTGGGCGAGGCCGACGTTCTGGTGGTCTCCGGGCTGTGGCAGAATCTGCTCCTCGATCAGACGAAACGGCTCCGCTTCATTCAGTCGATCGGCGCCGGCACCGACCAATTCCCGCGGGAAGAGCTGGCGAGGCGCGGCATTCGGCTCGCCAGCGCCCGCGGCGTCAATGCTCGCGCGGTTGCCGAGCACGCGATGGCGCTGATGCTGGCGTTGAGCCGCCGCCTTGCCGAGGCCCGTGACAACCAACAAAAGCGCGTGTGGCGGGGCATGATCGGCGATCTTTCCCGACGCGAGGACGAGCTCGGCGGCAAGACGCTTCTTGTCGTCGGCCTGGGGGACATCGGCGGACGACTGGCCCGGCTGGCCCAGGCCTTCGAGATGCACGTCGTCGGGCTGCGGCGCCATCCGGCTTTCGGCCGAGGTGCTGCCGACGCGGTGTACGCCGTGGACGAGCTCAACTCGTTGTTGCCCGACGCCGATTTCGTGGCCCTTACCTGCCCGCTGACCGCCGAAACCAAGAACCTGATCGACGCCGGGGCGATCAGCCGGATGAAACCGACCGCCCACCTCGTGAACGTCGCTCGCGGACGGATCGTCGATGAGGCCGCGCTGATCGAGGCGCTCACGACGCGTCGCATTGCGGGTGCCGGCATCGACGTCACGGCGGAGGAACCGCTGATGCCGAGTTCGCCGCTTTGGGCAATGGAGCAAGTCCTGATCACGCCCCATACCGCGGGCGAGACCCGACGTTATGAGGACAACGTCATCGAGATCCTGCTCGATAATCTCGGGCGTCTGTGGCTCGGCGAAGCGCAATTGCGCAACCAGATTGTTTGAAGTTTCTGAGCTGACAGAGCCATTACCCTTCCTCACCGCGTAAAGTAGTTTTGCATTCCGTCGGAGCAGAGATCTAAGCGGCTGCCGATCCGGGTGTCGCCGGGGGGGGCGCGGCCAAACCTCACTCGCCTCACCACAACTGACCCAAACTCACAGAGGCTCACTCGACCCTCTGGGTGACGTACTCTAACTACGCTTGTGCTGCCCGGCAGCCGGTTTGATCCGGTCAACTCGCTGGGCGGCGGCGGACATGGTGACGATTTCGCCTGCCTCCTTGAGGCGGTGCAACACCGCATCGGGCCCGCGGAACAGCGAACTCGCGTTCGACATAGAGGTTCACCAGCGACGCTCGGGAGCAAGAGAATGCCGATCAGAAAAGAACTCCATGCCATCACCGATCTGGAGGCCGGCGCTCGGGTTCGTCGCGGCCGCGACCGATCTCTATCGGCAGGGTGACATCTGTTCCACATATTTTGTCGTTCTGAGCTGCTGGATCGCTCTTTCCGTGCTGCTCGACGATGGTTCCTGCCAGATCCTCGATTTCGCGCTCCCCTGCGCCGTCCTCGGGCTTCAATCGACACAGAACACCCCGATGTATCATTCCGCGCGTTGTCTTTCGATTGCCCGGGTTTTTGCTTTCCCCCGTCACAAGCTCGACACGATTGTCGAGAATAACCCGCGTCTCGCCGTCCTGCTCTGCCGGCAAATCGCATCGGACGAGGCGCGTGCCCACGATCATTTGGCTAACCTCGGATTGCGGGGCGCCAGGGAACGGATCGCCCATTTCCTGCTCGAGATCTACGTCAGGCTTCAACGGCACCTGCCCAACAAGCCGGGCGAGACCCTCCATCTGCCGTTGAGCCAAGGCCATATCGGCCAAGCCCTGGGGCTAACTTACGTTCACGTCAGCCGCACTCTGCATATCCTTCGCGAGCAAAAGGTCGTTAGATTTGCCAATCAGAACTCTCGAAATCATTGACCCGCCGTCGCTGATGGCCGCGGCCGGTATCGAGGCTGATTCTTTCGACGGGGAGCGGCGCTTCAGCAGCCCAAGGCTCCTTCGGACAACGAGCTCCTTATCAGACGGAGCTTTGACCGGCGCCTTGCCGGCAGGGTGGCTGCCGATGCAGGACGATTGCCGAACCGACCGGGTATCGTCGTTCGGGACGGACGAGTTTTCCTCGGCCCGAGCCGCCTGACGGCGGGCACAAAAGGACTAAATTCTTTGATAGCCGCCATCGATCGAGGCTTCGCCGACCTCAACCGGGTCGGGCACGCGGCTGTTCCGAAAAACAGCTGGGGGCTCGGTCTTCGGGGCGACGGCGAGCTCCTGATCGCGCTCGCTGGCGCGGGGGTGCTGGCGAGCAGCAGTTATTCCCGAGCCGAACCCGCATTTGCTCAAAGGCACTTCATGTCGATCTACAACCAGTGTCTCGGCGTCCGTCGCTGCGTCCGGATTACCGGCGGCGTCCTCAAGGCCTGCTCGCCTTCGACAATGCACAAGCAGCGCGGTCGCGTCTCTCTAAGTTAAAGCGCGGCGCAAGGCCGCGGCCCGTATAGGGTGACGGCGATGCTCGAGCCGATCCTCGTCGTCAATGCTGGCTCGTCAGCCTCAAGTTCTCAGTAATTGAGACCTCGGCGGGCCGCTCGGACGCCGAAGGGATCCAGGAACTGATTTACGAGCGCTCGGGTCTCGCTTTCGCGGGGGCGACGAGAAAGAGAAACCGGGAACCATCTGGCTAGTTCATACCACTAGTATCCTGATCCACAAAATTATAATTTAATTAGTTGCCGTCATTGCGAGCGAAGTGAAGCAATTTCGGGCGCATAACACTACCTGTACTCTAGATTGCTTCGTCAGCCTACAGCCTCCTCGCAATGATATATATATCAAAATTATGAAATAAACTTAAGAACCAGGACACTAATACAACTCTCATCTCATATTCTTTTGCGTGGATCTATCTGGTCGCGGCCTGGCTCAAAGGCTCACAGGGCGTCAGGGTGCGCCCGGCCCGGCCTTTGGTCCCGTGCGCCGCTGTGGCTCTGCGTAGAACTCGGTGTAAAAAACTCCGACCCATGGCCCTGCTCGCTTCGACGGTCCCGCACCGAGTTGCTCCGAACGACGCCAGCGGCTAAGCCTTTGGACCGGGCCGGTTTTGTAGCATATGCGGCGGCGCTATCGGCCGTCTTTGCATTTCGAATGTGACTATCGCGGCAGGCTCGTGCGGATGTGCTTGGATACCTGTCGACTTTTCTTACACTTGCGGGCGAAAGAGGAGCCCGGCGCTGCAAACCTAACCCTTTGGTATTGTTAATCGCGACATTGCCGTCGTCGCCTGGCTTTCCAAAGTCGCCGTCGGAATCCTTTACAATGCGCTGATCCATTGCCAAAGTAGCAATGTTATTAACCATCTAGGTCGAAGCTGACCGGGCATTGGCCCGAGATTTGCACTGTTGAACCTGGAGCGCGCGCGCGGCGCGCCGATGCTACGGTCAGAACGTTTCGAAGGGGGCTGAACATGCCGAAATTCAAATTCCTTCCGCTGCTCGGCACGCTCGCCGTGGCGGCGCTCATCGCCGGCTCCGGATCGGCAAGAGCCGACGTCGAAATCGACTTCGGTGGAGCAACGTTGACAGGATGCGTGACGGGCACGGGATCGGGCGACGAGGGTACTATTTGCCCCAATCAAACGTTTACCGAGGACGCAACTACCTTTACTGCTACGGGCTACAGCGACGGCAGCAACTTCTCGGCGGCAACCTACCTTACGCAGAAGACAGGCATCGGTGACGAGACCGGTTTGGGCGAGAACGGCACCGCCCCGGGGACTGCTTGCACGGACAATCCGGGCGGTAGCAATCCCGCGACCCCGTGCGAGATCGGCGTCGGCGCTTCCGTTGGGCTCACGAGCAGCATCCCGATTTCGGACGTACTGATCGGCTCGGTACAATCGGGCTTTGAGCAATTTCAAGTTTGGGGGTTCAACGGCACGTCGTGGTCTGATCTCAGCGGGATCCTGTCATTAAACGGCGGGAATGGATCAACAGCGTGCAACCAGGTTGGTACCGCATCCGAATGCCAATACTTCCTTACGACCCCCCTATCTGAAATCGGCGTTGTGGACCTTGCCGGCACTCCGCCCTCGGACGTGCTTCTCGTAGGGGTGTCGGTCGTACCGGCTCCGCCAATTGGGCAGGGTCTCCCGGCCGTGATTGCGGTCGGTTTCCTGTTGTTCGGCGCGTGGGCCTGGGACCGCTGCAAGAAGCGCCGGCTGCTCGGCGCCGCCGCCATCGCGCACGCTGCCGCCTGACGCGCCGTATAATCGGCAAAAATAATCAGTCCCCTAACCCAGTGGGACAACTGACGCTTGTAACCTGCGGCGTCCTTTCGCCGCCTTCCCGGCCTACGCCGGTGTGGCAGAGCTTTGGGTGTGATCTGTCAGAATTGCTTCACTAGTCGCGTCATGCCCGGCCTTGCGCAGTGTTGTGCCGGGCTTGGCGTCCCCAATGCATAATGGCGGCCGATTGACCATCTGGATCGTGGCAGAACTTTCAGCGGGGAGACTGGGCATGAAGTTAGGACAGTTCAGCAGCGTCGCCGCGAAGAGAGGGGTAAGGGTCATGAATTTTCGCTATTGGGTGTGGTCGTCAACGGCCGCCACGGTCGTTCTCGCGGTTCTGTTCTCGCTGGCTCTGGTGCATTCCGCGTCAGCCACTACGCTCACGGATGGTCAGGGCGATACGGCACCAGGCGTCGCGCCGGACGTTTTCTCCAGCCTCGGCACGGATCTCAAAAGCACGGGTTCTGGAGCGCTGTCCGATGGCGCGAGCTACACAGACTATGTTTATAAGGGAAACACCTACGGTGCCAGCGACCTTAGTTATGTCTTCGTGATCAACCCGGGGCACAGCAGCCCCGCCATAACCGAAGCTTCGTACTCCGATTTTACTGGGTACGATGTCGATGCCGGCTACTGCGGCGGGGCGGGGGCGACATGTGGATTAGGGCAATTAGGTGCGCCGACCGGCGTCGGCCGCTCTTCTGACGGCTCGACGGTCGACTTTTACTTTTCGCCCGCTATAACCACTTCAGGTAACACAGATTTCCTGATGATCGAAACAAACTCGACGAACTACGTCAAGACGGCGGATATCTGTTTAATGGGCACCGGGACATCCTGCAGCGGGGGATTTGATCCTGCGGCACCCGCTCCCCCGATCGGCGGCGGCCTCCCGGCCGCTCTGGCGGTCGGCGGCATGTTGTTCGGCGTGTGGGCCTGGGACCGCAGCAAGAAGCGCCGGCTGCTCGGCGCCGCCGCCATCACGCACGCCGCCGCCTGACGCGCCCTCTGATCGGCAAAAATAATCAGTCCCCCTAACCTAGTCGCGTCATGCCTGGCCCTGTGCCGGGCATGACGCGAGCGTAAGATGGCCGGGGGATGCTCGACCATACCCGTTTGCGGGTCGCGCCAGGTGCGCTTCCCTTCCGGCGCTTAGGCGCCGCGCCGCTGGCCCCACTGGCGCTAACCGCGCGATTGCGGCATCGGCGAGCCGCCACTGGCCGGCGGAACGATCCACCAGCGCGGGAAGTTTTGCTGCAGATTTGTTGCAGAGACAGCAAACAATTGAGCCGCGTCTCAATGGAGGGTTGCAGCTTACCGCGCGTGCTTCAGGTCCCGGACCGGCTTTCGCTGTTCTATCTGGTCGCAGCCTCGATCGGGGCCGGAGTAGCGTTGACGTAATCGCGGTTCCAGACATCTCGCCAATCGACGGCAATGGCGGCTTGGCACCGCGATGGCAACTCGACCAGCAGCAAGTCCTGGGATGGCACGTAGCGGGTCAGGCCGAACGGCGCGAGCGCCGCGTATTTCATCCGCTCGGCGAACACCGCCAGACGGTCGGGCTTGTCCCAGCTGCGGCCGATGTAGATATAGCGCAGCACGTCGCCCTGTTCGCGGGCGGAGCGCAGGACCGGCTCCAGGTCGATGACCGCCGAGAGCACGACCACCAGCACCGGTCGGAGGCAGCCGGGAGCGTCAAAGACCAGCGCGCGAATAGGCGAACCAGGAAGCGTCACGTCGCCTTGGAACGCCAAGCCGTGCGTGCGCGCAACGCGTGCCACGACCGGTTCGATGTTGTCGTTGCGGACCAGCACATCGGCGGTGCGCTCCTTGGCGGCGAGCGAGCCGGCGAGAATGGTCGCGAAGACGACGTGCAGCGGCCAGGCCCTCATGTCGGCCGCTCGGCGGGCCTCGAACCGTAGAGGCTCATCAACAGAATTGTGAGTGATGCGCCAATCACAAAGATCTCGGCTCCAGCGCCGTCATGCCAATAGTGAAAAAGACGAACGTCCCAGGCCATCAAACAGAGCCTGGCGATATTGAACATGATCATGGTTACACCGATCGCGCCTCCGATCACAAAATTCGAGCCCGCCAGTCCTCACGGCGCAGCCTGCTGACCGTCAGCCAGCAGAGCATCGCCAAAGACAGATTATGGAAGGACGAGCAGGTGGTGGCGATCACGATGCCGAAGCCGCTCGGTCCGATGATGGCGTTGTCGTGCCCAGCATGGTTCCCGGCCGAACCGCCTCGAGCAGGGTTCCGACGACGGCCGCCTCCGCACGGAGCAAAGA
>CAWAVV010000056.1:0-18993 GCA_963785565.1 uncultured Alphaproteobacteria bacterium
GTCAGGCGCTCGACACGGCGACGGCCACGGCGCAGGAAGCCGCAGCGGCACTTGCCAGCGCCGAGACGACGGTCGCCAAACAGCGCCAGATGGAGGCATTGCACGAAGCGACGATCAAGGCGATCACCGCCGAGATCGCCTACCTGCAGTGGCAGCTGGATCAGACCAGGGTGCTGGCGCCGACCGATGGCACGATTACCAATCTGACCTTGCGTATCGGCGACCAAGCGGTGGCGAACCAGCCGCTGCTCGGCTTGGTCGACGCCCATGCCTGGCGGATCCTGGCAAACTACAAGGAAAGCGTAATCCGCCATATGCAGATCGGGCGTCCTGCATGGGTGTGGCTCGATGCTTACCCTTGGCATGTCCATCGGGCGGTAATTCAGGGCATCGCGCGAAGCATCAGCCGCCGAAAGACCCCTAACACTTTGCTCCCCTATGTCGAGCCGACGACCGACTGGATCCGCTTGGAGCGGCGCTTTCCGGTAACTCTCCTCCTGCAGAATCCGAATACCGAGGTCATCCTGCATATGGGGTCCGACGCGCGCACTCTGATGTTTTACTGAGCGGGCCCGGTGCTGCGCGAGATACCCGATGCGCTCGCCGGCGAACTGCGCTCGCTGAGTGGCGTGGCCGGCGCGGCTTGGAGGCGGCGGAGGCGGCGGACGCGGTGACTTTGGCGGTACTCGCCGCGCTGGCGCTGCATTCCGACGAGCCCTGGTGGGCGGCGATTACAGCCTTCATGGTGACCCGGGCCTCGCCGGCGGAAGCGGTCTTACGCGGCGCCATGCGCGTTGTCGGCAGTATCTTTGGCGCGCTCGTCGCGCTCGTCGTGCTGCGGTTGTTTGTTTACCAGTCGCTACCGTTTTTGCTTAGTCTTTTCCTGTTGTCGTGCATCGGCTTATTCGGTTTCGTGGGCTCGCGCTTCGGCTATGCCTGGCTAGTCGGCACAGTGACCGCGTGCCTCATCATGCTGATGTCGTTCGACCAGCCCGACGCGGCATTCAACACCGCTGTCAACCGCGTCATCGACGTTATGATTGGAACCGCGGCGTCTTTAGCGGTTTGCGCGCTGAGCCCGGTTCCGCCTGGTGGAGTTGCGCCCCCCGCCCGCCTGCTGGAACCGCCGCCACTGGCCTTCTGGCGGCGCCGCTATGGCGACGAACTGATGCGCTGGCTCCCCGGCAACGGGCCGTTGCTGGTGCACGCCTGCCGCGGCGGGCTGACCGTCATGCTGATGCCGGCGCTGGCGGAGTGGCTGGCTCCGGAGAGCCCGGTCACGATGGGCGTCACCGTGGTCATGGTCATGTCGATCCCGACGACCGCTATTCTCCACTCCGACAGCCGCACGATCATCGAGCGAGCAGCGCACCGGTTGATCGGTTGCCTGATAGGTGCGCTTGTCGGCCTCGCCTTTCTTGCCCTTGTCGGGGACGATTTTCTGCTTTGGATAGCGCTGATCCCTCCCGGGATTTGGCTGTGTTCGCAGATCCAGACGGGCACAACTGGAATCAGCTACATCGGGACGCAAGCAATGTTTGCGTATCTGATGAGCATGCTGCAGGGGCAGGGCCCGCCAGATACGATCGCCCCGGGCTTCAATCGGCTGGTCGGTGTCATGGGCGGGCTGTCGATTTTGTTCGTCGTTACTCTGATCCTATCGCTGATCCCGCTGTCACGCCCCGCTCCGGCTCCGGCCTCCGGCGATTGACAAGGCGTCCCTGCAACGGTCTGATCGGGCCCGCGAGTTTGCGGGAAAATGGGAGGGCGCATTGGCCAAGTTCAGGATCGCGACACCGGCGGGGGCAAGTTTCACGGTCGCCGGCGGCGGCTACGGCTACGAGATGGAGGCACTGGCGCCGATCGACGCCGAGATCTATGAGGTCCCGGCCGGATCCGAGGACGAATTCGTCGCGGCCGCGAAAGACGCCGACGCCCTCTACGCCAAGGGCCGGCGCATTACCAAGAAGATGATCGATGGGCTGCAGTGCTGCAAAATCATCTCGCTGGGCAGCGTCGGGGTCGACAGCGTCGATGTCGATGCGGCGACGATAAAGGGCATACCCGTCACCAATTGTCCCGACACCTTTATCGAAGAAGTCGCTGATCACGCGATGACCCTGATCCTCGCGACCCATCGCCGCCTGATCGAGCAGGACCGGATGGTCCGCGATGGGCGCTGGGCAGAGGGGCGGCCGGCGCTGCTCAAGATCCCACGCCTTCGGGGCATGACCTTGGGCCTCATCGCGTTCGGTCACGTCGCCCGTGCGGTCGCCGAAAGGGCCAAGCCATTTGGCCTCCACGTCATCGCCTACGACCCGTATATCGAAGAGATCGTCATGGTCGAGCGCGGGGTGGAGCCCGTCAGCTTGACCGAGTTGCTGGCCCGCGCCGATATCCTCTCGATGCACACGCCGGCGACGGAAAGCGCCAACCGGCTGATTCGCGAAGAGCATTTCCACCAGATGAAGAAGACCGCGATCTATGTCAGCACCGGGCGCGGACCGACCACCGACGAGACGGCGCTGATCAAGGCGCTCGACGAGGGGATGATCGCCGCCGCCGGCCTCGACGTGCTCGAGCAAGAGCCCCCGGGGGGCAACAACCCGCTGCTGCGTATGGACAACGTGATCTTGACCGCGCATGTCGCCTCGGCCACGGCCCGGTTCGATCCAGCACGCCGGCGGCGGGTGGGTCTCGAATTGTCGCTGGCGCTGTCCGGCAAATGGCCAATGTCGTGCGTCAACCCGTCGGTGCTCGCCGATAGCGGCCTCAAGCGCTGGCAGCCAGTGTCGATGGAACGCGGCCCGAATTCCTGAGCCAGGGAGGAGGCAGATGACGGCCTCGGCGATCGTGCGCTACCCCGATCCCAGCATCAAGATCCTCGATCCGCGGTTTTCGGCGCTGGTCCTCGGCAATGCCGCGATCGAGCGGATCGCCAGCGATTGCCGCTTTACCGAGGGCCCGGTGTGGTTTGGCGACGGCCGGTTTTTGTTGTGGAGCGACATCCCCAACGACCGGATTATGAAATGGGAGGAGGAAACCGGCGCGGTCAGCGTGTTCCGCAAGCCGTCGCATTATGCCAACGGCAATACCCGCGACCGCCAGGGCCGGCTGGTGACCTGCGAGATGGACGCGCAACGACTGACCCGCACCGAATATGACGGCACGATTACGGTGCTGGCCGACAGCTTCGACGGCAAGCGGCTGACCGGGCCGAACGACGTCGTCGTCAAGTCCGATGGCTCGATCTGGTTCAGCGACAACGGCGCCGGCACCCGCGGCAATTATCTCGGCCATACCGCGCCATGGGAATTGCCGCTGCGCGTCTATCGGCTCGATCCCACCACCGGTGAAATGACGGTCGCGATCGGCGACATGAAACGGCCGAATGGTCTCGCTTTTTCTCCCGACGAGAAATTGCTCTATGTCGTTGATACGCCAGGAGCGCTGGGACCGAGAACGGTCCAGGTCTACGACATTGTCGACAACGGCACGAGCGCCGTTAGCGGGCGCCTGTTCTTTAACGCCGAGCCCGGCGGCACCGATGGCATCCGCGTCGATGTCCACGGCAATATTTGGTGCGCCTTCTCCGGCGGCGAGGCCGAGGACGGTGTCGCCGTGTTCGCGCCCGACGGCAAGATGATCGGTCGCATCATGCTACCGGAGCGCTGCGCCAACGTCTGTTTCGGCGGGATCAAGCGCAACCGCCTGTTCATGGCGGCGAGCCAGTCGATTTATTCGCTATACGTCGAAACCCAGGGCGCTCCCGGCGGCTGAGCATTTACAATAGTGTCAGGGCGGGTGTCGATCCGCGGGCGTCCGCGTTCCGAGGCAAAAGCCTAGCTCGGGAATGACCGGCTAGCTTTGCAGCCAGCCACCCGACGGAGTCGCCGAGACCATGTTGCCCCAGCGGTCGACGACATCGATATGGCAGGTGTCGCCGGCGACGACGCCTTGCCGGGTCGTCGTCGGCTCGCCGATACCGCCAATCGTGGGCTCGCCTATGCCGACCGCGGCAATGGCGGCTTCGCGGCCCCCGACCAGTAGCCGCGGCACGCGGCCGTCTGGACTCCCCGGGCGCAGCTCCAACGAGGCGCGGTCGCCGACCAGCTTGCGCCGTGCATCGCTGTAGGCGGCGCTCAAGAGGGTCCGCATGGGCACGCCGACAAAATCGGAATCGCCGTACCAAGCCTCGCGGTCCGCAAAGGCCAGTTTCAAGCATTCGGCGACGATGTGGACGAAATCCGGCCTGAGCGAATCGAGATCGTCGAGAGCGAATCCCTGAAGCAGAGCCAAGGTCTGCAGCAGAACCGGTCCCTGGCTCCACGGCCTGCCCTTCATCACGGTCCGGTCACGGTAATCGAAGCAGACGGCGCCTCGACCGGGGCCTCCCAACGCGCAAGGTCATCGTCGGTCAACAGCCCGGCATGGCGCCGTCCCGAGGAGGAATCGAGCACCTTTTCGTGCCGGCAGGACCGGTCGATCGCGTCGGCCACAAATCCGCGATACCAGGCGGCGCGGGCGCGCTCAATCTGGACTTCGCAACTCCTGTCGCCGGCTTCGGCCAGAACCCGGGGATAGGTCGCGGCGAGAGCCGGGTTGCGAAACAGCCGCCCGGGTGCCGGCGGCTTACCGAGCGGCAAATAGACCGCGGCCGAGCTCGGCCAGTCGCGACGGAACATCTCGGCCATCACTGTGATCGCCTCGCTGATTCGGTCGACCACCGGGTAGCCGTTATCGGCATAGCCGATCGCAGGCGCTAGGATTTCGCTGAGCGGCAGCTTCCCCCAATCGCGCAGCAGCCGCATCCAGGCGTCGAACGCGCCGGGGACGGGGGCAGCGAGCAGCCCGGTGCCGGGGATCAGGTCGAGACCGAGCTTGCGAAATGGCCGATCGTCGCAGCAGCGGGCGCCACTCCCTGACCGCAGATCATGTCGCAGCGGCGACCGGTCTCGCTCCACACTAGAATCGGTGCCTCGCCGAGAGGGCCATTCAGATGCGGTTCGACCACTTGCAACGTGAAACCGGCCGCAGCCGCGGCGTCAAAGGCGTTCCCGCCCTTTTCCAGGATGCTCATGCCGACCGCAGAGGCCAGCCAATTCGTCGAGGCTACGGCGCCAAAAGTGCCTCGGATCTCCGGTCGAGTGGTAAAGGCCGCCATCGCTTCCTCCGCGTCGTCGCTTCGCTCAGGTTAGAGCACGTTGCCCGTCAGCAAAACGTCCGCCCATCGCAATCGGTGCATGGCGCGCCTATCTATCGGCGGTTCTGCCTCCCGCGGCGTATGCCGATCGCCTTTCAACAGTCGAAGGGACACGAAACTGTCCGCGACGCTATCCCTCGCCGAACCCTCCGAGCCGACACCCCGGACTAGCGGGGAAGAGTTCTTCCGCACTGATGGCGCTTATGCCGGCCTGGGTGCGCCGATCCACGGCGGACAGATTTCGCGCTGGTTGCTGGTCGAGGGGCCGCACATCGACAGCGGAGTCGAACTATTCGACGAGTTGTGCTGGCGGCTCGTTGGCGACGGTGTGCCGCTGTGGCGTGCCACATATCATGTGGGCGTACTGCACCCGCAAATTCGCGGCATCGGCGTGCGCTGGTTGCGCGACCGCAAGATCGTCGAGCAATACAGCATCCTGCATGGTTCTGACGACACCGACGAATATCGTCTGAGCCCGATCCGGGCGACGATCGAACGCGGGACGCCGTTCCGCCGCCGCCTCGACCAGCCCGCGCCGGAGTTCCCGCTGCTGGAGAGAATTCGCAAGGCGGGCGGGACCGATTATTTTGCGTTGCCGTTGAACCGCACCTTTCGCCGTTTTCCCGTGGTGACCTGGGCGACCGATCGGCCGGACGGGTTCAGGGACGCCGATATCGCGGCACTCGAGGACATCAACCCGGCTTTGGCCTCGATCGCCGAGACGCGCGCGGAGCGCCGCATCAGCACCAGTCTCCTCGATACCTATCTTGGGCCACAGGCCGGGCGGCGCATCCTCGCCGGCCAGATCCTGCGGGCGCAGGGCGAGCGGATGCGCGCGGTCATCATGATGACCGATATGCGCAACTTCACTGGTTTATCGGACCGCTTGCCGGGCGATGCGGTTATCGAACTGCTCGACGACTATTTCGACGCGATCGGGTCGCCGATCCAGGAGAACAAGGGCGAAATCCTGAAATTCATGGGTGATGGGGTGCTGGCGATCTTCCCGACCGACGACGACGAGGATTTCACGCCGTCGAGCTTGCGCGCGCTCGACGCCGCCACCCAAGGGCTCGATCGCCTCGCGGCCATCAATCGGGAACGCCGGGAAAGCGCGCGCAGCGAGGTGCGCGTCGGCATCGGGCTGCATTTGGGCGAGGTGATCTACGGCAATGTCGGCTCAGCCGACCGGCTCGACTTCACCGTGATCGGGCCGGCGGTCAACTTAGCCTCGCGCATCGAGGGCCTGACCAAGCGTCTCTCACGCCCACTGTTGACCTCTTCCGCCTTCGCCGAGATCTGCCCGCGCCCACTGGTCTCGCTGGGCTTTCAGCCGGTCCGCGGCCTCTACCAGCCGGAGGAGGTCTTCGGGCTGCCGGATTAACCCTCCCCGGCCTCGCTAAGGCGGCGCGGCGTCACGCGTCCGCAGGCCCGCGTCGAAGTCCTCCGCCACTCGGGCATCGTTTTCCAATAACGCGCCGGCATCAACCTCGGCGAACTCGATTGCCCCCATCGCCGCGAATGCCTCCTGCACTTGTGGCCCCCACAGCCCGATATCCTTAACCGTTGGGACCATGCGGCTGAAGATGCGGCTACGAAACACTTTCATCGACCCGGATTGATCGACGATCTTCAGGCATTTCTCGACCGGGGGGCCAAGCTGTTCCCAAACCTCCCGCTGATTAAACCAGCCGCGCATGTGCCAGTACGCGGTGACAACGAAATCTTCGCGTTCCTTGCGCTCGGCCTCGCTGAGTTGCGGATAGAAGTCCCGCAAAGCGAGCCGGCCAAACGCGACGTGCCGCGCCTCGTCCTGTACACATAGGCGTTGACCGTAGCCGCGAGCGGGTTCTTCGACTGGTCGCGGATGCGTTGGAACGCGGCCAATGCCAAACCCTCGATCAGGATCTGCACGGTCAGATAGGTCATGTCCCAGCGGCGGTCGGTCAGCCCGTCATCGAGCAACGCTTTCAGTCCCAGGGTGATCGGATAGGCGGCTCGAATTTTTCATGCAGCAGCCGAATAGGCTTCGACATGCCTTGCCTCGTCCATCACCTGGGTCGCGGCACAGAATTTCGCATCGAGGTCCGGGACCGTTTGCACGATCTTGGCCGTCGCGATCAGCGCGCCCTGCTCGCCGTGCATAAATTGCGAGATCTGCGATGCCTGCAGATGGTGGCGAACCCGACTGCGCTCTTTATCGGTCATCCGGTCCCAAAGGTCGGTGCCGAAGATGTGGACGACCCGGTCGTCGAGCATCATTGGATTTTCCGAATCGAGGTCCTGCGACCAGTCGATCCGATCGGCCGCGTCCCATTGCTGCTTTTGCCCTTTGAATAGAGCTGGAGCAGCGCCTCGCGCGGCTCGTCGTATTCCCAGGTGAAGCAGGTTTCGGTATTGCCGTCGAACTTCCACTCGGTCTGCTCGACCGGAAGTGTATAGCGGTACGTCGTCGACATCGTGCTGCCTCCAGGCTCACGCCATCCGGTCAGATATGGGGCTTCGGAGCAAAAATCCTCACTCGTCGCGGTTCAGGATTTCAACGATGCCGGCGGTGGGATCGACGCACAATTCGTCGCCGGTGCGGAATAGCCTAGTCACGTCGCCGTCGGCGAAGCGGTCGACCAGGGCGACGTTGGCGAAAGCGGCACCCTGTGCCAGGATCGGATTGACACGGTTGAAGATAAATGCCCGCGGCACGATCGTGCGCGCCGCCATTTCGTGCAGCATCCAGGCGGTAGCGACCCCCCCTTTGGCGTTGTCGAGAACCAGGATCCGGTCAACATAGCTCTCGCCGGACAACTTGTGGCTCGGGCGCGAGAACACCCCTCGGGCGCGGTCGAGATCGTAGCGCGCACTGAAATTGTCGGAAGCGACGAGCGCGAGGCCGACGACCGCCGGGCCGATGCCCTTGTGGCAGCGCAACAGGATCGGCATCACTGAATACGGCCGGCCACCGCCGAGTCGATGCAGCGCTCGAGGCTCGCCATACTCGGCCGGTAGCCGTAGCCGCCGATGATGTTGACGAGCTTGGCCGAATTAGTCATCAGCCGGGTCCAGCCATTCGCCTCGGCCATTTCGCGGGCGTAGCTCTGGTAAAAGCAGATCCCTTCGGCGACGATCGCGCCGGCGGCCTCGATCCGGCGGGTTAGGCCCATGCGATCAGCAGCGTGCTTGATCTCGGGCGAGGTGGTAACGAGCACCGTTGTGTTGGGATGGACGCGACGCCCGTCTAGGGCTTGCGCCACTGCCTCGATTTCGAACAACGACAATTGCGGCGCGCCGAACACGACGACATCGAGCTTGTCGCCCGTCGCGGCATAGCGAGCGACAAAGGCGTCGATCTCGACGCGCCCGATGGCCACTGCCTCGGGCGTCGGCCCGGCAAAATCGGCGTCCTCGGCGGTGATGCTGGGCATGTGAAACAACGCCACCGAGCCGAAGCTCGCTAGCGCCGTGCCGAAATGCTTCAAGGCGTCGGAGCTCGGGATTTCGGCGACACCCTCGATGACCGGCACTTGCCAATACGAGCCGCAGGCCTCGCCGACGATGCCACCGACAGCCCCCCATTCGCTGAAATCGCAGGGCGTGTCGGTCAGCCGGAACCGCCCGGTGGAGCGGCGGCATTTATCGAGATGATAGCCATAGCGGGGGGTCCGGCCGGTTAACGCCGCGGCCAGCGCCGAAGGCCCGCCCTCAAAATTGCTGCGTGCGCCCGAGACGCTGTTCGAATAGATCACGACCCCGGTGTCGCCATAGGCGACATGGTCACCACGCACCGGCGCCATGATGGTCTGATAGTTGATGCAGGTATCGGGCATCAGTACGCCGAACGCGCGCAGGGCGTCGATCGCCCGCCGTTCGAGCGCCACCATCCAATCGCCTTGCCCAAGCTGGCGATAGACCCTGAAATCGATGCCGCGCGGATCGGTGATCGTCGGGATCCGTACTCGCCGCTCGTTTTTGGGGCTCCCGCGAGGCCTTCGAGAAACCGCACTCCGACCTCGCCCAGGGATTCGGTGTCGGCCATGATGTGCGCTTGCGAGACCGGGACGAAGTCGGCGGCGTCGAAGAACCCGCCGACGGCGATCTGGTGTGCGATCGCCCAGCGCCTTGGCTCGCCAAGCTCGCCGGCCAGCATCGCCCGCTCTTCGTCAGTCAGCCGCATCGCGTGTTACTCTGGCGCGGCAATCGCGATCCCATGGGAGATCAGATTCTCGATCTCGTTCTCACCGAACCCGGCCTCGCGCAGGATCTCGCGCGAATGCTCGCCGAGGCGCGGCGCGTGATGGCGCAAGGCACAATCGGCATCGCCGAACCGTACCGGCGCCCGAACCATTCGGATGCGGCCTTCCGAAGGATGGTCGGTCAGCGGGAAAAAGTCGACGGCAGCGAGCTGCTCGTCTCGCGGCAGTTCGGCCAACGGGTTGACCGGCCCGCACGGGATATCGGCCGATTTAAGCTTAGCGAGCCAATACGCGGTTGTGTTGCCGCGCACGCATTCGGCGATCAGCGCATACAGCTCTGCAACATGCCGGCTGCGACTTTGCGCATCGGCGAGGCGCGGATCATCGGCAAGTTCGGGCCGCCCGGCGATGCTGAAGAAATCCCGCCAATGCCGGTCGCTGTACGGCAGGATGCAGATGTACCCGTCGGCGGTGCGGTGTGGGCGCCGGTCGGGCGCCAGCATGCGCGAATAGCCGGGCGGCCCCATCGGCGGGTCGAAGGTCAGTCCGCCCATATGCTCGGCCATGACAAAGGCGGTCATAGTTTCGAGCATTGGCACCTCGACCGCCTGGCCCTCGCCCGAGCGCTCGCGCTGCAGCAGCGCCGCCATGACCGCATAGACCATAGTCAGCCCGACGGTCTTGTCGCCGACCAGAGTTGGGACAAAGCGCGCCTCGCCACCAGTCGCTTGTTCCAATGCGACAAATCCGCTCGCACCCTGGATGATGTCATCGAAAGCCGGCCGGTCGGCCAGCGGCCCGACTTGCCCGTAGCCGTGCGCCGAGCAATAGACCAGCCGTGGATTGACGCCACGCAGTCGTTCGTAAGCAAAGCCGAGCCGCGCCATCGCCTGCGGGCGCATGTTGTGCATAAAGACATCGCTCTGCCGCACCAGCGCCAGCAATACGTCGGCCGCCTCGCCGCGCTTCAAATCAAGGCACAGAGAGCGCTTGTTACGATTGAGGTTCAGAAAAACATGGCCCATCCCGCTGTGGCGCGCCGGGCCGGCATAGCGCATGATGTCGCCCTCCGGCGCTTCGATCTTGATCACCTCGGCGCCGAGATCGCCGAGGATCTGCGTCGCCAGAGGCCCCAACACGACCGTCGTCAGATCGATGATCTTAATCCCGGCAAGCGGACCGGGCTTCGTCTCGTTCGCCTCCACTACCTCAGTCATCCGCCGGCCCGCGTCCGTTTGTACCAGTCGAGGATCTCGATCCCGTTCCAGTGCAGCACCCCGGCATGGCGAGCGATATAGTCGTAGACGGCTTCGAGGTATTTGATGCGGTGCGGCTGGCCGCTGATATAAGGATGAATCGCGATCGCCATGATCTTGGCCCGCTCCGCCCCTTCCTGATAGAGCCGCTCGAAGCTGTCGATGCAGCGCCGGGTGAAATATCCCGACTCGTGGTGCTGGACGAGCATCATCGGGATGTCGTTCAGCTCGACCGAGTAAGGCAAGGTGACGAGCGGGCCGTACTTGGTGCGGATCTCGGTCGGTTCGTCGTCATAGACCCAGTCGCCAATATATTGGATGCCGGCGGCGGCCAGCAACTCGGGTGTCTCGTAGGTTTCGGTCAGCCCCGGCCCGAGCCATCCCTTGGGTCTGACGCCGGCGAAGCGTCCGAGCACATCCAAGGATTTGGCGATCATCGCCGCCTGGTCGTCGACCTTGTGGATCGGCATCTGTTCCCAGGCGTGGCCCATAAATTCCCAGCCCGCCTCGCGCGCCGCATGCGCCACGCGCTCGTATTCCTCGCACACCCGCGCATTGATCGACAGGGTCGGGCGAATGCCGAGGCGCCTGAAAAGTTCGAAAAAGCGCCAAACCCCGACCCGCATCCCGTATTCATGCCAAGTCCAGTTGGGCACGTCGGGCAGCAGCAACTGGCCGGTCGGCGCCGGTAGCACCTGCCGTGCCATCGGCCGCGAGATCGACCAGAATTCGAGGTTGACGATCGTCCACACGACGATCCGAGCGCGGTCCGGCAGTTTGAGCGGTGGCCGGTCGACGATCGCCGAGAAGGTGCTGCGTTTGCGGGGGATCATCCCAACTCCGATTTCTAAGGTGCAAATGACAGATCAGTCTCGCCCCCAATTCCTCACTCGGCAAGCCTTTGTCGTCGCGTCCGTATTGCAAGCCGGGCGCTCCTTGTGCAATGCAGCACTGCAAAGTCAACATTCCCCCGTCGCGGTGACGCCATCCATCCTCCGCTCACGTTTGCGGGCGGGATGGCCGAGCCGAGGGATGGCGCCGATGAGACTGCAATATTTCCGGGGTAATGTGTTCGTAGCGAACCTGCCGCCGGATTTTACCGACGATCAACTGGCCGAGGCTTTTGATCCGTTCGGGATGGTGTTGAGCGCTTTCGTCGCCCGCGACCCGGCGACCGGAAAGCGGCTGCGCTACGGCTTTGTCGACATCGCGACCGAGCGTGCCGCCAAGCTCGCGGTCGCGGCCATGAACGGCACCGCGATCGAAGGTCATAATCTAGACGTGCGGATCAGCGAGCACCCGAGCTCGGCAAAAAAGCTGGCGAAGCCGCGCCCCGTCGCAGGCAACGCGCCGCCGCGATCAGCGCCGCGCCAGAACACTGAGGATCAGGAGTCGGACGGCCCCTTCACCCCCCACGTGGCCCCGAGGCGGCAGCCTACCTTCCAGGTCGAACGTCGATCTCTGCCACGCCGATTTTAATCACAAACGGTGACCCCAGCCTCAGTCATCGAGCGCATCGCGCGGGCAAGCGAGCCGTCAAGATCAATCCCGCGGCAAGCACTGGCTGCAAGTTGGACCGCGAAACCGAGCTCGCGAGCGTCGAGCGCCGAATACAACACACAGTAATCGGTCGCGAGTCCGCACAGGGTCAGTCGCTCAAAGCCGCGCTCGCGCAAACAGGCCGCGAGCCCGGTGGGCGTACGCCGGTCGTTCTCGCGAAACGCCGAATAGGAGTCGATCTCCGGCCGAAAGCCTTTGCGCAGCACCAGCTCGGCATGCCTGACCGCAAGACCGGGGTGGAAGGCCGCTCCCTCGGTCCCTTGCACGCAATGGTCCGGCCACAGGACCTGCGGCCGTAAACCACCTCGATCGTCTCAAAGGGCTGCTTGCCGAGTTGCAAGCCGGCAAACGACATATGTCCCGGCGGATGCCAGTCCTGGGTCAGGACGACATCGGCGAACTGAGCGGCGAGCCGGTTGATCGCCGGGACGACCGCGTCGCCGTCCGGCACCGCGAGCGCCCCGCCGGGACAGAAATCGTTTTGCACATCGACGATCACCAGAACGTCGCCATCGCCCGCCGTCCGAGCGCCGGAGTTTCGGTTCATTTATTCCTCGCGGATCTCTCTCCGACCGATAACACTCATATCGGCACTTGATTGCGCAAGCGGGAGGGCATCGTGCGCGCCGCCGATACCGGCGATCTTCGCCCGTTGATGGCGCTGTTGAAGGCGCTGTGGAAGTTGCGCCCGCCCGGCGGGCCCGAACCAACCGGCGCTCGGCTGGTGCGGCGCTGGCGCGAAAAGCGCCTGCTTGCGCAGCTGGAGCAGGAATGGCCCGGCGGTTTTGCGCTCCACCGCAACGGCGACCTCGTCTATGTACCGCACCCGGTTGACGCGCGCGGCCGGCACGCACTGCTGCATCCGCCGGCGGTCCATCCCTCAGTGCTCGCCTTTTTGGGTCCGGGTAGGGTTGCGGTCGACATTGGGGCTAATCTTGGCGAATGGGCAGTGCCGCTCGCCCGCAGGGTCGGTCCGGCTGGGCGGTTGCTAGCGATCGAGCCGGCGCCCCGCGCCGCCACCGCCCTCGACAAGACCCTCGTGGCCAACGCCCTCGCTCAGGCGGAGGTCATTCGTTGCGCCGTCGGCGACCACGATGGAACGGTGGAATTTGCCGTGCCAATCGTAACTTCGGTACAAGTCGACACCGGGACCGCCCGCATCGGGCCCGCCGCGGCTGGGCACGAAGCGCTGAAGGTGGCATTGCGCAGCTTCGATTCTCTGGCCCCAGAGCGCCGCCTCGACCGGATCGATTTGATCAAGATCGATGTAGAAGGCCACGAGCGGCAGGTGCTTGATGGCGCTCGCGCGTCTCTCGCGCGTTTTCGCCCGGTGCTCGTCTTGGAAACCGGGCATGAGGCGGACGGCGACCGCCAGGCGATCCATGACCTCCTCGGTGGTCTCGGCTATCGCATTCTGGGCCTGCTGCTCGATTTCGGGATGGCTGAGGCCGGTTGGCCGGCCTATGTCGCAGTCGATCGGCCGTTCCGCTTCGGCGACGCGCACAATTTATTGCTCATTCCGAAGTGACGGCCGTCGATCAGGTCCCGACCGCGAGCGGGCTTGTCAGCTTTTTGAGCGCGGCGACAACCGAAAGCGGCGTCAGACGCCCGGTCTTCGGATTTTCCGCCGAGGGCACATTCTCGATCTGCATCGAAAAGCGGGCCGCCTCGGCCTCGACCTCGATCTTGTGGATGTTGCGGTCAACGCTGGGATCGGCCCAGATCTCGATCGTAGTGCGCTCGGGGCCGATCCCGGCGAGCGCCAATGCCGCGACAACGTTGACGTTGGCCGGAAAACCCCGCGCCGCCTCGCGTGCATTTCCGCTGAAAACCCGTTTGGGCTCTGACAATTTTTCGACGTCGATATTGTGTTCTAAAAGATAGGGTGCGCCGATCAGGCCCCGCGGTGGCTTTCGCGTGATCATGTGCACGGTCGATATCCCGCCTTCGGCGGCAGCGGCCACCGCGTCTAGGCCGAGCAACGCCCCTGTCGGCAGCAAGATGCGTCCGCCGTGTGCCCGCGCCAGCTCGACGAGATCGAAATTGTCCAGCAGAGCGCCGCAGCTGAGCACCATCACCAGCCGGCCATGAACCAGCGCAGGCTCGGCGATCTCTCGCAAGAGATGGGCGGGCGCACATTCGATGACAATGTCAGCATGCTCGCACAGCCTTGCCAGCGGCACGACTGGCACTTGGCGAGCGAACCCTGCCATCGCCGCCTCGGCCCGCGCCACGTCACGCGCCGCCACCGCCGCCAACGCCAGCCCCTCGATCCCCCGGTCAAGCCGCACTGCAATCACCTTGCCGATCGCTCCGAACCCACCGATCGCAACACGCGAGGGCATTTCCTACACTCCGGTAAGTCTCTTTCGCTGCAATCCGATAGATGTTACCGCCTTGGTCAATTTCATCTCTAGGTCGAAGGGTATGGAGGCAGTCGAGCGGTTGACCGAGACCTGGAATCATCCCAATCAAAGACTATCGGTGGCACAGCAGATCTCCGAAATCGCTCACAAATTGCTCTTCGAGCTATTGCGAACGATTATAATAGGTTGGCGATGTGCATTCGCGTGGCGATGGCGCCGCTCGTATCGTTCGGCCGTTCTATAAAGCGGACAAAGGCGTCCATTGCCGCCGTCGATGATGAAGCCGCGCAGAAAGCCTTAGTCCGGCGAGCCGCGTCCAAAATGATCGCGATGTTGATCTCCGGATCCTTCAAAACCTGTGCCTGGCGCAGATAGCGGCGGTGCAGCTGCGGGTTCCTGACCTGACCGATTTCTTGGCCCGCACCGAACTCGAAACCGAGGACCGGCTGATCAAATTCGAACGCGGCGGCGATGTTCTGGCGCGCGCCGGCTGGGACCCGGACGAGCACCCGCGCACCGGCACGCCGCCCAATCCCGGCTGGTTCGCCCGACCGACGGCTCGGACGCGCAAGGCGCGGCGCACGACCGCGAGACGCCGATCTTGCCGGCCGCGGAGCGCAGCACCACCAACCCCAGCTACGCCGCTCGCGCGTTGCAAATCGACCGGAATGCCCTCAGCCAGAGACTTCATGATATTAAAGACCACGCCGGCCTTGCCGGCGACGACGATGTGAGGATAATGATCCCGTCGGGCGATGTTTACTATGGTTATGAGTATATCGGCAATTTGAGGGAGTAGTGATATCAGATGGCCGACTGTAACGCTTACGGCATACAGTGCCATGCATTCATGCAGTTCTCGGGTGAGGATCTCGATCCGGAGCGCATATTGCGCCTGATCGCTCTAACGCCGTTTTCCTCGAAGAAGAGAGGCGAACGCATGGGCCCGCCTCGCCCCGGACGCCCGACGCCGCTGGCTCGCCGAGGCGGGGTAAGCTATTCGACTTATCGTATGGTCGTAAGTGATGATATCAATGATCACCTTCGTTATTTTCTAAAGGCGGTCCTGCCGGTTTCTTCTCAGCTTAAGGCCTTGGTGGATAGAGAGCATCTCCGCTGGGGTATTGTGCTATTTATTGACGACACTCCGGTGGATTGGCGCTCTCTTCTGGAAAGATCCATCGCCGAAAACCTCGACAATCTTGGGATCGAGGTGATTCTGGACGATCCCAATACGATCACGGTCGTAGAGGAAACTTAGCGGCGCGGCTCCTGCCCGCGCAACTCGCCGTTAAGCTCGCTGGCAGCGAGCCGGCACACCCCGCCCCTCGCCGTGGCGCCGATCCGCGCCAGCTCCATCAGGTCCGCCCACCGCCGCTCGCCATTGACCTGAAGGTTGCGCATCATGTCCTCGCCGATTTAACTGTTCGATAATAGCTGGGCGGGCGGTGATCCAAAACGAGACGTTATACGTTGCGTGATTGCTAATGTGTCCCGCAATCGCTATTGACAATTCAGCACTCATCGGATAGGATCCGCATCCATTTCGGGTTTCGGGCCGGGAGACGAGTTGCTGCCAGCCGGCGTGCATTTGTGGCGTTTGAGCATCGCCGGCGACGGCAATCTCGGGCTCTGCTGCAATCAGGAGGGGCTGTTCTTAGGGCGCACCCCGCTGATCGAGCGCCGTGCCGGGTGCTATGTTCTCCGTCCGCAGTCCGATCTCGAACGGCTTTTCAAGCGCTCGTTCGACGGAGCCGACCTCGACCGGCTGATGCGCGGGCTCACCGTTGTCAAATTCGCATTAGACGGGAACAACCTCTGTCTGGCGCAGATCGCTGCGGTTCAGCTGCGCATACCGGACCTGCCGGACTTTCGCGCCCGCGCCGCGCTCGAAACCGAGGACCTGCTGATCAAAACCGAGCGCGGCGGCGATGTTCTGGCGCGCGCCGGCTGGGACCCGGACAAGCACCCGCGCGCCGGCACACCGCCCAACCCGGGCTGGTTCGCCCCGACCGCCGGATCGAGCGCAGCGGGCTCGGCGCAAGAGCACGAAGAGGATGAACGCGCGCCGAGGGGAA
Organism: uncultured Alphaproteobacteria bacterium; assembly: GCA_963785565.1. Taxonomy (GTDB): domain Bacteria; phylum Pseudomonadota; class Alphaproteobacteria; order ATCC43930; family CGMCC-115725; genus AP-15. The sequence continues at coordinate 16,651 of CAWAVV010000056.1, forward strand.
TGCCCCATCCGACCCTGCCAGTTGCCGATAACGCCAGCGGGAGCCCGTCACCGATACTGCCGGTCGCCGAGCGCAGTACCAGCAACCCCAATTACGCCGCTCGTGCATTGCGGCTGGACCGGACCGTCCTCGGCGAGAGACTTCATGAAATTAAAGACCACGCAGGTTTTGCCGGGGATGACGACGTGAGGATAATGATCCCGTCGGGCGATGTCTACTATGGTTCAGAGCATATCGGCAATCTGAAGGAATAGTTGAAATCAGATGACTCACGATGACGCTGTTGGCACGCATTGCAGTACGCTGATGCAGTTCTCGGGTGAGGATCTCGATCCTGAAAGCATATCGAGCCTGATCGGTCTAAAGCCGTCCTCCTCGAAGAAGAGGGGCGAACCGATGGCCCGTCCTCGCCCCGGCCGTCCGACGCCGCTGGCTCGCCGGGGCGGGATAAGCTATTCGACCTATCGTAGCATCGTTAGCGATGACATAAATGATCACCTTCGTTATTTGCTGAACGCGGTCCGGCCCGTTTCCGAGCAGCTCAAGGCGTTGGTGGACAGAGAGCATCTTCGCTGGGGTATTGTGCTATTTATTGACAGTGCTCCTGCGAATTGGCGTTCTCTTCTGGCAAAATCCATCGCCGAAAACCTCGACAGTCTGGGGATTGAGGTGATTCTGGACGATCCCAATACGATCACGGTCGTAGAGGAAACTTAGCGGCGCGGCTCCAGCCCGCGCGCCTCGCCGTCAAGCTCGCTGGCGGCGAGCTGGCACACGCCGCCCTTCGGCGTGGCGCCGATTTCTGCCAACGCCATCAAGCTCGCCCACAGCCGCGCGCCATTTACTTGCAGGTTGCGCATTCCGCTTCTCACTGCCGAGCTACGTCAGCCCGCAATTCCTGACGATTGCTCGCTGCCGTTCACGTCGCCAGCGGTCGCGGCGTATTCAGGTGGATAGGAGGCCTAGCGCTGCAGCGGCCTGGCGAAGCTGAGCTCGTGCCCGTCGGGGTCCGTTATATGGAAAAACCGCTCGCCCCATTCGGCGTCGCGCGGCGCGGTGTCCGGCCGGCAGCCGGCGGCGAGGAGACGGGCGTGGAGCGCGTCCACATCGAAATCATAGAAGATGACCCGCCCCCACCACGACCAGCGCCGTTCCGCCGGCTGGGCGATCAGGTTCAGAAACGCGCCGCCGGCCTTGAAGCTGGTGAAGCGGGCATCCTCGCCGCCGTAAAGCGTCTCGAACCCCAGCAGCCGATAGAAGCGAACGGCGCGGCGCATGTCGTGGGTGGCAAGGGTTATGGCGCTGATGCCGGTGATCATTACCGATCTCCGTGGCGAGCCGGGGGTGTATCCTGGCCGGGACGGCAGGTGGAGAAATGGTCATGTATGTGGGGACGCAGATCAGGCCGCGGGATGATTCCGACTACAAGGTCTGGGCGCAGCTCGGCGTCACCCATGTCTGCGTCGATCCGCCGGGCAATCCGCATCATTGGAGCCTCGACGATCTGCAGCGCCACCGCGAACATGTGGAATCGTTCGGCCTGTCGCTCGACATGGTGCAATTGCCGATGTCGTCGCGGCCGATCGAGGAGCAGGAGAGCCCGCACATCCTGTTGGCGAAAGAACCGGAGCGGCAGCGCGAAATCGACAACATCTGTGGCCTGATCGAACAACTCGCCGCGGCCGGCATCCCGGCGGCGAAATACAACATGACCATCATCGGCATCCCCCGCACCGAAAGGGAGCCGGGCCGCGGCGGCTCGCGCAATGCCGCCTTTCGCTGGAGCCGCGCCGACCGGACCGCGGCGCCGGGCCAGGCCGGCATCGTCTCTGAGGACGAATACTGGGAGCGGATCGACCATTTCCTCGCTGCGGTCGTGCCGGTGGCGACCGCGGCCAAGGTACGCCTCGCCTGCCATCCGCAGGATCCCTACACACCGTCCGGCTATCGTGGCGTAACCAGCGTGCTCGGCACGGTCGAGGGGCTGAAGCGGTTCGTGACGATGTATGAGAGCCCCTATCACGGGCTCAATTTCTGCCAGGGCACCGTTGCCGAGATGCTCGATGATCCGGCGCGCGAGATCTACGACGTGATCCGCTGGTTTGGCGAGCGGGGCAAATTGTTCAACGTGCATTTCCGCAATATCAAAGGCCGAAAGCTCGACTTCATGGAGGCGTTCCCGGATGAGGGCGACATGGATATGGCCCGCGCGATCGCCTGTTATCGCGATGTCGGCTACCCATACATGCTGATGCCGGACCACGTGCCGCAGATCGACGGCCGCGATCCCTCGGGCGTCGCCTTCGCCTATTGCTACGGGTACATCCAGGCCCTCCTCGACGC
>CAWAVV010000057.1:0-19101 GCA_963785565.1 uncultured Alphaproteobacteria bacterium
CCACCAAGGCTCCAATGACTTCCACAGCGATCTCTATTAGCGCGAAGTCACCACCGCCGCGCCGGTCAACCGACCCGCGCTATGGCCCGCTCAGACGGCACCATCGTCGCAACCGCACTATCAAGCCCCCTAATCATCCTCAGATCGAGTAATTCGAGGTGTCCATGGGGGCCATCCCAAATGGTGTATTTAAGAACGACATCCCTTAATCCTGAGCTTTACGAAGCCATCTTCTGCGCGCGGAATTAGCCGCACCGACAATGGGTGGCACCCGACGATGTTGTCGTGGTGCCGTCGCCATGCAAACGCTTCAAAGGGAAATCCAGGTTAGCCCGTTCTACTAGTCGATCAAATGCTTTACCGAAATCGAAGATTTCGTCTTAACATCGCTTTGCTTGTTCTGAAACCAGCCACAAGTCGGCTGTAATCTCAATCAACGCTTGGCCGATTTCGCCGATTTCGGCCACCCACAAGCCGCACATCCATTCCTTCATAAACGGCGGAGGCGAATGTGTTACAACTACAACTGGAAGCCCATTGCGGAGATAATAACTAAGTTTTCCAGACGACATCAGAGTAGTCGCATAGTTAGAATGAACAGGCTTGTATGAAACGATGCCGATATGCGCTGCGGCGAATACAACATCAACGGCGTTGAATGGAACGGGATCCAATGAAAGAAAGACGCGGTTTCCGCCGGCGGCCTGAACTGATTGTAGGTATCCGGATGGATTCCTCAGGCGCTCATGAAAGACCAGCACAAAATTTGGTGACCAGGAAGTCGACGCTGCGGCTATTTCGCGGCTGTGGGCGAGGGGTCCGATCATGCCCGCGCAAAGCACGATGGTCGCAGTCGACGGAATATTGAAGCGCCGGGTAAAAAAGTCTCGAGGCAAACCCCCGGCCGTGGACCGGGAGGACTGTTTGGAACAATGGTAAATCGCTCTTTGGCACATCCACTGTCCAGGGAAAGAAGTTTAGCGCGCTCGCAACTCTGCACCACAATCGCGCGCGCCACGTCGAGTCGCGCATCTCGAGTTGTTTTTTCAAAATAGACCCGAGAGTGCTGAGTTCTGAGGCGCACCATTTAGCGACCAATATATGAAAGGAACTTTCCGTGGCACGGTTATCGTCATCGCGGCTAAGCCCGTCATATCGAAAGCAATTGCAACATCGACATCCCGAGCTCGTCGACGGCAAAACCGAACAAAACCGACGAATTTAACAAAGTCGTTGATCAGGGGTTCGCTCTTGCGAACAAGTTCACTAACCCGCCAGGATCGCGCAATATCCGTCGGGTCACCTTCGCAAAATTGAGCTTTCGCCGGGAATATTCTCTCATGTGGATTGCGGCTGGCAGGTTCAAAGCGGGGACCGAGAACGCGGGCCGAATATAGAACAGGTCGATATCGTACCCCCGCTCGGCCAATTCCGTCGCGGCGCCTACGACGCTGGGCTGAACGCTTAGATAGCCCTCCACAAAGAAGATGGCTGCGCGCTTCCTCTGTGCCTTCATAGGGGACGAAGAGCCGACGACGGTGCCTACCTCGGCGACATCCGCCTTATACGGTGCGCTGCGCGACGACCGACACGCCCCACGTTCGACAATCGGGTTCTCGGTCGGTCATCCATTCGCTGAGGGCCGCGAGTTTGAACCCGGTCATCTGCAATGCCAGAGCCAGTTCGGGCGCAAAAAAATAGCGCATCGTGTGCGTCTCACAGAATTCGGCAGGTGCAAGAAGTGGAGGACCCTCCACGACGAAACGGTAGTGTACCTCGACCAGGTTCGCGTTGACGTGCAAGGTCGGTTCAGCAATGCGACGCAGCAGCTGCGCACGCTGCTCCACTTGCTTTGTCCGCGCGGCCGGGGGGTCGGTCAGCACACCCGGGCCGTACCAGCAGTCAAACACGAAAACGCCGCCACTCTTAAGGTGGCTGTCCGCGGTGGCGAACGTGGCAAGAACATCCTCGTTCGACGTTTGATAGCTGACTACGTGGAACAGAGCGAGGACACAATCGAAGCGGCGCTCGACCCGAAACCTGCGGATGTCGTCATGCGTAAAGGCGAGGTGGTCGCGCAAAAGCGGCGCAAGTTGCGCCTTTCGTCCTTGTGCCCGTTCCAACATGTCGGCGCTGCGGTCGACGCCCAGAACGGAATAGCCGTGTTCGGCAAGTTCGATCGCGTGCCGGCCGGTCCCGCAGCCAAGGTCGAGAGCCGTCTGCGCGCCGGGAGCGTAGCGTCGAACGAGCCTGTCGACGTAATCGACCTCGGCGGCATAATTCTTGTCCGCATATAGGCTGTCGTAATAGCGTGCCAATTCACCGAATATCGTCACTGCATCAGCTCCCGCAACGCGGCTGCGACCTCGTCGATCTGCGGCTCGGTCAGCGCCAGACCGCTCGGCACATAAAAGCCGCGGCGCGCCAGCCGTTCTGCATTGGGATAGACCTCGCCCGCGAACAGCCCCCTCCGGCGGAATACCGGCTGCTCGTGCATCGGCCAAAAAAACGGCCGGGTCCCGATCCCGCGCTCGGCCAGCCGCTTCATCGCTTCGGCGGCATCGAGGGGTATGTGGTGTTCGAGCAGCACGCCAAACACCCAGTAAATATTCTCGGAATACGCGGTGCGCGCGAGCGGCAGCTGCAGGCCGCGAATGTCGCGGAGACGACTCTGGTAGAGGGCGCCGATGCGTCGCTTGCGGGCGACGAACTCGTCGAGCCGCTCCAGCTGGGCGACACCTACCGCTGCCTGCAGATTGCTAGTCCGGAAATTCCAGCCGAGCTCCTCGTGCACAAACCGCTTCTCCGGCTGGAAACAAAGGTTGCGCAAAGACCGGCACCGCTCTGCGACCGCGCCGTCGTCGGTCAGGACCATTCCGCCTTCGCCGGTGGTCACCAACTTGTTCGGATAAAAGCTAAAGGTGCTGATGTCGCCAAGGCTGCCGCACGGCCGATCCTTATAGGTCTGCCCGTGCATCTCCGCCGCATCCTCGATGATCTTTAGTCCATGCCGCTGCGCGAGCGCGAACACGGGATCCATGTCGACCGGCAAGCCATAGATGTGGACGATCATGATCGCCTTGGTTCGCGGGGTGATCCTGTCGGCAATGCGATCGGCGGTGGTGTTACAGGTATCGGTCTCGCAATCAACAAGCACCGGGGTGGCGCCCGCGCGCACAACGGCCGCCGCACAGGAGATGATCGTAAAGGTCGGCAGGATGACCTCGTCTCCCGGGCCAATGCCGAGCGCAGCGACGGCCACATCGAGCGCCGCCGACCCGTTGCACACCGCGACGCCATGTCTGCGGCCCAGCCTCGCCGCAAAGCCCTCCTCGAATTTGCCGACAAACGGGCCTTCGGACGAAATCCAACCGGTCCTCACACATTCGGCAAGATAGCGCTCCTCGTTCCCGTCGAGGAGCGGCTCACTCACAGGTATCATTGCCCCCAAACCATCGATTTGGGAGCTTAACCCGACTTCGCTCGATGCCGTTAAACCAAGTCTTGTCGTGCTCGCCGACATAGGGGCCCTGCTTCACCTCGATCATTTCGATCTCTTCGAGCACCTCGAAGCCGTGCCCTCCCTGGATCAGCAAGATCACATCGCCGGGACCCAGGATACGGCTTTCGAGATAGCGCCGATTCACGTCGTAGAAATCGACGCGGAGCTCCCCCTTTCGGACGAAGAGGACCTCCTGCGTAAACTGTACTTCCCGCGGCGCCGCATTATGGATATGAGGCTCGATTAGCTTGCCGGCTGGGTGTCGCATAAACGCGAGTTGCTGTGAAAATTCGTTCGGTGTAAAAAAATGGATGCCGTGTCGACAAAATCCGGCGCGTATAATCATCGCCAAGAGAGCCGGGCCGCTGCAGACGCGCTCGATATTGTCGGACACCTAACGCCCTCCTCTCTTACTGTCGGCCTCTATGCTGGATCTAATCCAACATTCCCCAGATTCCGGGTGGTCGAGAGGCCAGGATCGCCTTTTTGAGCGTCTTGGACAACGGCAATCGCCTTCGGTGTGGGGCGTGAGGCGGTCGAAACCGCCAGTTCACTGCGCTGAGGCGGTGAAACGCCTTGCTTTGCCTGTATCAAGACGCACCTCCGCCATGGTCGCACGTCGTCCCCAACCCCGGCGCTCCTCATGCTGGAGCGGGCGTGCCCGCAGCCGGGCGATGAGCATCAGGATATCCTGGAACATCTGTCGTGACACCGCGACTTCAGCCATCTGGAACGTCACGTAGCGGCCGTGGCTGACCATCTTGGCGCCGATCTTGATCAGCTTCTCGTGCACGCTGGTCAGCGACCACGGCTCCGCCGCCTTCAACATCGCCAGGGTCCGTACGAAGTTGCCGGGTTATAGGCCAGCGCATGCAACAGGAGGCGAACTGCGTTGGCGGCGAATGTGCGGCATGACAGTCGCGTCCACTTGATCGCACCCTTGCTCTCCTTGATGAACTGCTCGCAGGTGCCGCGCTGGTTGTAGGCGTTGCCTTCCTGCTCGGCAGAGGTTGGGCTTTCGCTCGAATCCATGTCGAGCACAATGGTCTTCGGAAGTCGCTGCTGGTGCACCTTGTCGATCCGCCGGCCGGGCAGATCGGCGAGTGCGATCAGGTTCTCGGGCCGGCTCAGCCACTTCGTCTCGAATCAGCCCATTTGGCTTGCCGAAGCGGCAGACCCGGTGATCGCCCGGTCGCCGACCATCCGGCGCATCGCGGGATCGCGGCACAACCTCTCGGCGTCGTTCGCGTCCTCGCAGCCGGCGAGCCGCCCGAACACCGATTGCCGCAGCAAGCCCTTCAGCCGGTGGCGGCCGTTCTTGCCGGTGCGCGCATCGGCGAGAAGGTCACCGGCAGTGTCGATCAGGCCGAGAGCGCCATCCAACTCGCGATAGGGCATCAAACCGGAGGTGATCGCGGAATGGCAAAATTGTAGCCGCAGCCGGCGATCAAAATCGAGCCTCAGCGCGCCCCGATCCGCTTCACCCGCCGGGTCCGCCATCACCGCCCCAGTTGGTTTCCCACAAGATACTGAATTTTAGATCAGAATTGCATCCACCGCCCTCAACATCGCTACTCATCCGGAGAATGCGGGTTGAATTCATTCGGCCGGTGCGATCGGGCACGAACCGGCTGCCGGCTTCCCAACCGAGATCGCCAAGCGTTTGACGACATTGCTTGGCAAGCTGTCCTCGAATGGACGGCGCTTTCGGGTTTTCACTCGGGCTGCGCCGCCGCATAGTGACGCCCATCCAAAATGGAGGAACCACATGGCTGACGATGGCGGGCAAGGCGAATTGTTCGACAAGGGTCTGGCGATGCGGCGGGCGGTGCTCGGCGCCGAATATGTCGACCGCTCGATCGCCAATGCCGACGCGTTCACCCAGCCCTTTCAAAAGCTCGTCACCGAATGGTGCTGGGGCGAGGTGTGGAACCGGCCCGGGCTCGACAAGAAGACGCGCAGCATCATCAATCTGGCGATGCTGACTGCGCTCAACCGGCCGAACGAGGTGCGGCTGCATGTGCGCGGCGCACTCAACAACGGCGTCACTCGCGAGGAAATTCAGGAGGTGCTGCTGCACACGACGGTCTATTGCGGGGTCCCGGCGGCGCTCGAAAGCTTCCGCATCGCAGCCGAGGTGCTGAAGGAAGAGGACGCCAAAAAGCGGTGATACGGGTCCGCCCGACGCGCAAGACCCTGACCGTCGCGGCGCTCGGAACGACGCAGACCCTGGCCTGGGCGTCGAGCTATTATCTGCCGGCGATCCTGGCAGGGCCGATCGCGGCCGGTCTCAACGTTTCGAAGTCGCTGTTCTTCGCCCTTTTTTCCGCGTCCCTGCTGCTGCAGGCCGCGCTCGGGCCGGCGATCGGGCGGGCGATCGACCGCAATGGCGGGCGCGGCGTGTTGATGCTGTCGAACCTGGTGCTCGCGGCCGGGCTCGCCTGGTTGGGCATCGCTGGTGGGGTGATCGCGCTGGCCGGCGCCTGGGCAGTGCTCGGTTTCGGCATGGCGCTGGGGCTCTACGACCCGGCCTTTGCCGCACTGACCGCGATCTATGGCCGCGAGGCGCGCAGCGCGATTACCGGCATCACTCTGATCGCCGGGTTCGCCAGCACGGTCGGCTGGCCACTCTCGGCCTGGCTCAATGGCAGCTTCGGCTGGCGTGGCGCCTGCTTTGGCTGGGCGGCGCTCAATCTTTTGGTCTGTCTGCCGATCAACTGGTTTCTGATCCCCAGGCCGGACGCCCCGGCAACAATTGCCGCGCCGCAATCGCCCGCACCGGCGCCGGCTAATGGAATGATATTGCTAGCCTTTGTATTCGGCGCGGTCGGCTTTGTCACCGGCGCGATGGCGGCGCATCTGCCATATCTGCTGGAAATGGCCGGCGCCTCGACGACCGCGGCGATAGCCGCTTCGGCCTTGATGGGTCCGGCACAGGTCGCAGCCCGGCTGTTCGAGTTCGGCGTTCTAAAGCGGCTGCATCCGCTGGTCTCGACCCGGATAGCGCTAGTGTTGCACCCGCTCGGCGCGGCGTTGTTGGGCCTGTTCGGCACCCCGGCGGCGGCGGCTTTCGCCATGCTGCATGGCGGCGGCAACGGATTGCTGACTATCTCGCGCGGGACCCTGCCCCTGGCGCTCTATGGCCCGGTCGGCTACGGCCGGCGTACCGGCATCATTGTCGCCCCGGCGCGCGTGACGACCGCCGCGGCCCCGTTGCTCTTCGGCCTGTTGATGAGCCGGATGGGACTGGGCGCGCTGGTCGTCTCGGCCGGGCTCAGCCTCGCCGCCTTGGGCGCGCTGTCGTTGCTGCGGATACGGCCGGAAGCGGCCCCGGCGCGGGGCAGTTAGCGCACGGTGCGCGCCATCGGCGGATCGCTGGCCAGCGCGAAAAGCGCTAGACTGTACTGATGTCCGAGCGTGAGGGAAGACCGTCCCCCGAGGCGCTGCTGGCGGCGGCGAAGCACGAAGGCCGCGGCCGGCTGAAGATCTTTCTCGGCGCCGCGCCCGGGGTCGGCAAGACCTATGAGATGCTGCTGTCGGCCCAGGCCAAGCGGCGCGATGGGGTGGACGTCGTCGTCGGCATCGTCGAGCCGCATGGCCGGCGCGAGACCGAGGCGCTGCTCGACGGTCTCGAGACCATCCCCCGGCAGCAGGTCGAGTACAAGGGCCACCTCCTGGCCGAAATGGATCTCGACGCGATTTTGAAGCGCCGCCCGCAGCTCGTTCTTGTCGATGAATTGGCGCACACCAATGCTCCGGGCAGCCGCCACCCCAAGCGCTATCTCGATGTCGACGAGCTGATCGCCGCCGGCATCGACGTGTTCGCGACTTTGAATATCCAACATGTCGAGAGCCTCAACGACGTGATCGCCCGGATCACCCGAATCCGCGTGCGTGAGACCGTGCCCGACAGCGTGCTCGACCAAGCCGACGACATCGAAGTCATCGACCTCTCGCCCGAGGATCTGATCAAGCGCCTGCACGAGGGTAAGGTCTATGTGCCGCAGCAGGCCGAGCGCGCGGTTCGCCACTTTTTCTCGACCGGCAATCTGACGGCGCTGCGCGAGCTGGCGCTGCGGCGCACCGCCCAGCGGGTCGACGAGCAATTGTTGTCGCATATGCGCGAGCATGCGATTTCCGGCCCGTGGCCGGCCGGCGAGCGGGTGCTGGTCTGCATCAGCGAGGCGCCGAGCACGGCGGGGCTAATTCGCTATGCAAGGCGGGTCGCCGATCGCCTGCGCGTGCCGTGGACCGCGATCTATGTCGAGACCGCGCGGACCCAGCGGCTCAGCGATGTCGAGCGCGACCGCGTCGCCGACCATCTGCGGCTGGCCGAGCGCCTGGGTGCATCGACGATTACAATCCCCGGGCGCAATATCGCCGACGAACTCGTCGCCTATGCCGGCGCCAACAACATCACCCAGATCGTCATCGGTAAATCGGCCCGCTCGCGCTGGTTCGAGATGGTGCACGGCTCGGTGGTCCGTGAGTTGATGCGCAAGAGCGGCCAGATCAGCCTGCACGTTATTTCGGCCGATGCCGAGGAACCGGTGCCCGCGAAATCTGTGGCGACCCACCCGACAGCGGAGACCGTGCGCGTCGGCCCCTATCTCGGCAGCGCCGGGGCCGTTGCGATCGCCCTCGGCATCGGACTGTTGCTCAAGGCGTTCGTCGCGGTGCAAAGCATCTCCCTGGTGTTCCTGACCGCAGTCTTGGCCTCGGCCGTCGCCTGGGGCCTGCTGCCCTCGCTGTTCGCCTGCGTGCTCAGCGTGCTGGGCTACAATTTTTTCTTTCTGCCGCCACTGTACACGTTTACCGTCGCCGACCCGGAAAACGTCGTCGCGCTGTTCTTTTTTCTGATTGTTGCAGTCATTGTCAGCAATCTGACCGCTGCGACCCGCCGACAGGTGGTGACCGCGCGGGCGCGGGCCAAAACGACGGCCGAGCTTTACGCTTTCAGCCGCAAGGTCGCCGGGATCGGCGCGCTCGACGATCTGTTGTGGGCGACGGCCTTTCAGATCGCCTCGATGCTGAACGTGCGCACCATGCTGCTGATGCCGGTCGGGGACGGGGAGGGCCTCGATGTCGCCTCGGGCTATCCACCCGAGGACCGGCTTGACGCCGCCGACATGGCGGCGGCGCGCTGGACCTGGGAGCACAACCGCCCGGCCGGGCGCGGCGCCGACACCTTGCCGGGCGGCAAGCGGCTGTTTCTCCCGTTGCGCACCGGCAGCGGCCCGGTCGGCGTGCTCGGCATCGACCGCGAAACGCCGGGGCCGCTGCTGACCCCCGACGAGCGCCGCCTGCTCGACGCGCTCGCCGATCAGGCGGCGGTGGCGATCGAGCGCATCTCGCTGGCCAAGGGGCTCGACCAGGCGCGGGTGCTAGCCGAGACCGAGCGGCTGCGTGCCGCCCTGTTGACCTCGATCTCGCACGATCTGCGCACCCCGCTGGCCTCGATTCTGGGTGCCGTTTCGAGCCTGCGCAGCTACCCGGAGAAATACGGCGCCGCGGAACGCGAGGAATTGCTGGCGACGTTGCAGGACGAGGCCGAACGGTTGAACCGCTTCGTTTCCAACCTGCTCGACATGACCCGGCTCGAATTCGGGCGCGATCGAGCTCAAGCTCGATCTGATCGATGTCGGCGAGATCATCGGCGCGGCGTTGCAGCGGGCCGGCAATGTTGTTGCTCGACACCATGTCGAAGTTGCGGTCGAACCCGATTTGCCGATGCTGAGGCTCGACCTGGTGCTGTTCGAACAGGTGCTGTTCAACCTGCTCGACAACGCCGCGAAATATTCACCGGTCGGCAGCCGCATCGAGATCCGGGCGAGCCGCGACGGCGAATTGGTTGAGATCGAGGTTGTCGACGAGGGACCGGGAATACCGCCCGACGATTTCGAGCGCATCTTCGATAAATTTTATCGGGTGCAGGCGCAGGATCGGCGCCGCGCCGGAACCGGGCTGGGGCTGGCGATCTGCCGCGGCTTTGTCGAGGCGCTGGGCGGATGGATCGTCGCCCGCAACCGCCGCGACCGCTCCGGCGCCGTCCTGACGATCCGCATGCCGGTGGTGCCCGAAATCGGCGCCGAGCGGCAATCCGCCTTGGCTCATGGCTAGGGACCCGACCGTCCTCGTTGTCGACGACGAGCCGCCGATCCGCCGGCTGTTGCGCACCACCCTGACCGCCGCCGGATATCGCGTCGCCGAAGCCGAAACCGCCGTCGCCGGTTTGCGCTCCCTGGCCGCAGAGAAGCCCGATCTGGTGATCCTCGATCTCGGCCTGCCGGACCATAGTGGGATCGAGCTGATCGCCGAGATCCGCAAGGTCTCGCGGGTGCCGATCGTGGTGCTGTCGGCGCGCCACGACGAGCGCGCAAAGGTCGCCGCACTCGATCTCGGCGCCGACGACTATGTCGCCAAGCCGTTCGGCATGGCCGAGCTGATGGCGCGGCTGCGCGCGGCCTTGCGCCACGCGTTTCAGGCGCAGGGCGAATTGCCGGTCTTTGCCTCGGGCGATCTGGCGGTCGACCTGGTGCGCCGCCACGTCACCCGCGCCGGCCACGAGATCAAATTGTCACCCAAGGAGTTTGACCTCTTGCGCCATCTGGTCATGCATGCCGGCAAGGTGTTGACCCATCGCCAGCTGTTGCGCGAGGTGTGGGGGCCGGCTCAGGCCGACGAGGTGCAGTATCTGCGGGTGTTCATCCGCGGGCTGCGGCAAAAGCTCGAACCCGACCCGACCCGGCCGACCCATATCCTGACCGAGCTCGGCGTCGGCTACCGCCTGCAACTCCCCCCCGATCAGCGCGCCTGATGGGTCTACGCCGGCTCAGTGTTGGATGTCGAGGGTCGGACAGTCGGGATGGATCTGCTGATACTCCCGGCCGTCGAAGCGAAGTTCGCAAGGTGCATAGACCCGGTGATACCCGTTATCGCGTGGTCGTAGTATCGTGATGTTGTCGCCGGCACCTTCGTAAAGCAGATGACAAGCTCCGTCCTTTCGCCGTTCGCCGATCATCAACAGGCAGCCACCGCTGCCACACCAGCCGATGTCGTCAAAAAGGTAGAAATAATCCTTGCGACCATTGCCGCCGAGGTCGGCTCGACCGACCTTTGCGACCTCAGCCAACTGTCGCTGTTCTTCGAGTGGAGCACGATAATAACTGCTGAGCGGAAACAACTGGTTCAAACAACGCGCTTCATCGCCGTCGAGCGTCTTTGACAGGGGCAATTTCGCCGCCTCGGCGCCAGAGTTCAAAAATCCGCCCAGGAAAATGGCGACGGCGAACCCCGACCGATGGCTCGTGAGGTGCCTATTCATACGGCGCATCTGCAAACTTCCGGAGGCGGGTTTCGATCGCACGCTGCTGCCTTGTCAGGTTGAGCCCGTGGCTCGTAAAGCCGTTTTGCTCGATCGTCCGCAGGTAATCTCTTGTGGTGCGGGCCCCTGCCTCATGCCCGGCGGCGATCAGGCCAGCGCGGGTGATCGTGAACGGGGCAACCAGGCCATTGATGGTCCTGCCGATATAATCGGAGGCGCCGTTTGCGTGCAGCTGCCGCTCGGTCTCGCCCAGAAAATCGGTCAGCGCCCGCTCTTGAGCGTCGTGATCGGCGAGAAACTGCGCACGGGAATAGATGCCATACTTTCCGGTCCAGTTCCCGTCGCCGTCGATCATCCCGGCGGCGAGAAGACCGGCACGAGTCATCTGGTAGCGGCCGAGGGCGTTGTTGCTTCGGCGCACCTCACCATAGCCGAAATCGGGCTTGTCGGCGCTTTGTTCGGCGATGGCGAGACGATTGCGGAACTCGGCGTTGGGGAAGCGCTCCCAGTCGCGGCCATTGCCCGTGCCGCGCGGCGAGGGGCCACCGGCCCGAATGGGTGAGATCGGATCGTTGCTCTCGTCCGCCGTCCACCTTCCCCTCTCGTCGCGCGGTTCAGCCGGGTTGAAGTTGTACTTCAGCAGCGCTTCGGTTCGCGCCAGGCGTGCGAGCGCCACGTCCGAGAGTTCGGCGAGCCCGAGCAGCACCGCCGAAATCATCGCTCGACCGAGATCGCCCGCTTCCAGATGAGCGGCGACGGCGCGCAGCCCCGAAAGAAGACCGGCGAGATCAGGTGCCGGGTCATAGGCAGCAGCGAGCAAAGCCGCGATCTGGTCTTCCGTCCGCAGGCGATAACCGTTGTTGTCGCGCTCGATCAGCGCCGACGGCCCGAGATACAGCCCCTCGCGTCCGCAATATACGCCCCGGCTGGCGCCTGGGCTTTCCGCGAGCTTGAACATCTGCACGTCGATAGGAACAAACAGTGAATATGAGTTTCGAATGCGGTAACGTCAAGCCCGATCCTACCCGGCCAGCCCACAAGGGCAATTCCTCGATCGCTGGTGCGTACCGCGCGGCCATCACCCCGCGAACGAGGCGGTGGGGCTTTTCGCAAAGCTTAGGAAATAGACGAGGCAGCTCACCAGCACGATCCAGAATGTGGTCGGCCAGTCGGTGACATAGGCCAAGACAATACCGCCCCAGGTCTCGGCGAGGGCGAGAGCGATCGAGAGGGCGAGGCCCGCGCGCAGCCGCGAGGCCAGGCGCAGCGAAGCGGCCGCCGGCCCGACCATCAGCGCAAAGACCAGCAGCACGCCGACGACCTGCGCCGCCTCGGCGACGGCGACGGCGACGATCGCCAGAAACAGCACCGAAACGAGGCGGAGCGGCACGCCCTTGGCTTCGGCCAGCTCGGGCGCCAAGGTGGCGAACAGCAGAGGCCGCGAAATCACCGCGAGCGCCAACATGCCGACAACACTCAAGCCCAGCAGACCCCACAACGTCTCGACGCCGACCCCGAGCAAATTGCCGAACAGGATCGCCGTCGCCTCGCTCGCGCTGGTGGTGTAAAGATACAAAAATAAAACACCAAGGCCGAGAGCCAGCGACAGGATGATGCCGACCGCGACATCGCGATTGCGCAGCCGATCGCCGAGCAATCCCATCGCGACCGCCGCCGCCAAGGTAAAGGCGAGCAGCCCCCACAGCGCGCCGATGCCGAGCAGCACCGAGCCGGTCGCGCCGGCGAAGCCGACATGCGACAGCGCATGACCGGCAAAGGTCAGATTGCGCAGCACCAGGAAATACCCGACCGTCCCGGCGACGATCGCGACGACGCCTCCCGCCATAAAGGCGGTGCGCATGAAATCGTACTCAAACATCGTGGCGATGGGCATTGCCGTGGCGGGCATCGTGGCGATGGGCTTCGGCCTCGACCGGGCCATGCCCCGCGACGACCACGATGCGGCCGTTCACCCGCAACACCTCGATCGGCGTCTGGTAAAGGCCGGACAACACCGCGTCGGTGATCACTTCGTCTACCGTGCCGAGCGCGGCATGCCCGTGCCCCAGATAGAGCACCCGATCGACAACGCTAAGCAGCGGGTTCAAATCATGCGCGGTAAAGAGGACGGTGATGCCGCGGTCTTGCTGGATTTGTTTGACCAGCGCGACGACCGTCTGCTGGAAATGCGGATCGAGGCTGATCAGCGGCTCGTCGAGCAGCAGCAGCCTTGGCTGTCCGAGCAGAGCCTGGGCGAGCAGCAGCCGCTGCAGTTCGCCACCCGAAAGTTCGCGCAAGGGCCGGCGAGCGAGGCTTTCCGCGGCGACGGTTTCGAGCGCCTGGTCGACCTCCCGCCGGCCGTCGCGAGCGATCAGCGGCAGCCCCCAACGCTCGCCGTTCACCGCGCTGGCCACAAAATCCCAGCCGCGCAGCGGAAGGTCCGCCACGGCGGTGCGCTGCTGGGGCAAATATCCGGCCGCGCGATCGCCGCGCCGCGGCTTTGTCCCGAAGATCCTGATCTCGCCGGCGGCGGGCGGCAGCAGACCGAGGATGGCTTGCAGCAATGTGGTTTTGCCGGCGCCGTTCGGACCGAGGATGGCGATGAACTCGCCGGGCCTTATCGCCGCGCTGACATCGGCGAGAACGGTGCGCGCGCCCCGGGTGATCGTCACTCGGTCGAGCTCGATCGCAAACCCCTCTAGCGAGCCAGCGCGCGGTCGAGCGCGTTGAGCTGCGACAGCATCCACTCCTGGTAATCCTTCCCTCGCGGCTCGGTCTCGGTCACGCCGACCACGGGCACGCCGGCTTGCGTCGCGATTTTCTGCATCCGCCGGGTCAGCGCCTCGCTGGTTTGGCGGTTGTAAAGCAAGACTTTGACGGCCCGCGTGCGAAGATCCCTTTCAAAGGCCGCAACGGTGCCGGCGCTGGGCTCGGTGTCGTTCATGACCGCAAGCTGGAACCCGGCGTTGCGCATGTCGAGACCCAGGGCCGCGGCCATATAGCCGAACACCGGTTCCGTCGCGGTCACCGGCTTACCTGAATATTTTGTGCGCATCTCGGCGATTCGGTCCTCGAGCGGCCTGATCGACGTCCGGAACATCGTGAGACGCCGGGCGTAATCGGCCTGGTGAACCGGATCGAGTTTCACGAACAGGTCGCGGAGGGCCTCGGCCAAGGCCGGCATCGCGGCGGGGTCGTACCAGACATGCGGATTGTCGCCGGCCGCCTTGTGGATCAGCGCCGCCACGGCGACGACCGCGCGCGACCCGACGGGTGATGCGGAGAGAAGCTTTTCCGCCCACCCGTCATATCCGGCGCCGTTGACGATGACGACCGCGGCATCGGCGAACGCCCGGGCTGTCGACGGGCTCGCCTCGAATTCGTGCGGGTCCTGGTCCGGGTTGGTCAGGATGCTGGTGACCGCAACCTGGGCGCCGCCGATCTGCCGGGCGATGTCGCCATAGAAATTCTCGGCGGCGACCACCGTGATCGGGGCTGCCACGGCCGTGGACGCCATCATGATAAAGGCTGTGAATCCGCCGACGATGAGATGGCGCATATCGGAAATCGCGAGGCGTGAAATGTTATAACGATCTCCTATCAGAATTGTCGGAGCGAGCAAGCAGATCAGTTGCTGGCTATCGCCTCACGCGCTGACGCAGGAGTTGGCTGGGCGGTGCGACGGAGTCAAGGTGACAAAGTTTGGATCGACGTAAGAAAGCGCTGGAATTCGGCGCAGAAAACCGCATGGGTGCGGCGCGCTGCCCATAGCAAATCGGCGCGGAAGCAGGCAAAATCCGGCCGGCGGGGATTTTCCCGCGAATTGGGGGTCATTGGAATGTTCAAAAAAGTTGGTTTGGCAATCGGCGCAATGGGCCTGGCGGCCGGCCTCGCCGCGCAGGGGACGCCGGCGCAAGCCCAATCGGGAGTTCGGGTCGGGACATTGAACTGCAACGTCGCCAGCGGATGGGGCTTCGTGCTCGGCTCGTCAAGAGCGCTTCGCTGCGTCTTTTCGGGGGCCGGTCGTCCTCCCGAGCACTATACCGGCAGCATTTCAAAATTTGGCGTCGACATCGGCTACACTCAAGGCGGCGTGCTGGTCTGGGCAGTGCTGGCGCCGACCACCAATGTCGCTCCGGGCGCGCTAGCCGGGAATTTTGCCGGCGCCACGGCCAGCGCGACAGTCGGGGTCGGGGTCGGCGCCAATGTGCTGATTGGCGGTTCGAATCAGTCGATTTCGCTGCAGCCGTTGAGCATTGAAGGTAATACCGGGCTCAACGTCGCGGCCGGCATCGGCGCGATCACCTTGCACCACGTCCGCTGAGGCTGGTCGGCGGGAACGCAGGGGTCGCGGCAATGGGCTATTTCGGCTCTTCTACTTGAGGAGGCGCCGTGACCCCGGCAGGACCGGGTTTTCCGGAAGTCGCCGAGCAGAGCTGGCTCGCCGGCGTGCCCGGGAATGGCGGCGGCTCTTTCTCCGGGCATCGTTTCTCGAATGATGGCATGCGCGGCTTGCCGCTGAGCCCGATCCCCGAGTTTTTCGGCGTTGTCGGCCACCGTCGCGCCGCGGATTCCCGCCGCAGGCTCAGGCCGGCCAGCGCGCTGGGTCAATTTAACGGATTCGTCATGGGTTTGCGGTAATTTGAGCGAATTCACCGATCGGCTGCCGTTACGCGGCGGGCTTGCCCGCGCTCCGGCGCTGGGGGACGCTGCGCTGCGGCTGATGCTCCGGCTCCTCTATTATCTCTACGCCCGGCGGCTGGTTCGCGGCGTGCGGCGGCAGCCGCGGCCGCGCCATATTGGCATCATTCTCGACGGCAACCGCCGTCACGGCCGTGCGCTCGGCATCACCGAGCCGCGGGCGGTCTACGATCTCGGCGCCGAAAAGCTCGACGAGGTCTTGGAGTGGTGCGCCGAGCTGGGCATTCCGACCGTCACCCTATGGGTGTTCTCGACCGAAAATTTCCACCGGCCGGCGGCCGAGGTGTCCGGCATCCTGGCCTCGGTCGAGGCCAAGCTGACCGCGCTTGCTGACGATCCCGCGATCCACCGCCGGCGGGTACGCGTCCGCGCGATCGGTTGCCTCGCAATGCTGCCGGCGCCGGTTCTGGCGGCGATCGCCGCGGCCGAGCGCGCCACCGCGGGATATGACGGGCTCGAGCTGAACATCGCCGTCGCCTATGGCGGCCGCCAGGAAATCGCCGACGCCGTGCGCGCGCTGCTCACTTGCCTGGCCGCCGAGCAGACAACATTGGTCGAGGCGATCGACCACGTCACGCCGGAGGCCATCGCCCGCCATCTCTACACCGCCGGACTCCCCGACCCCGACCTGATCATCCGCACCTCGGGTGAGGTCCGCCTCTCCGGTTTTCTGATGTGGCAGAGCGTGCACAGCGAATTCTATTTTACCGACGTGTTGTGGCCGGCGCTGCGCAAGATCGATTTCTTGCGCGCGATCCGATCCTTTCAAGAGCGCCAACGCCGCTACGGCTGCTGATCGCCCGGATTGCAGGGCGCCGATAGGATCGGCCGGGTGTGGCGCACCGCCCCAGAGCATCGGCGCACCACGCGCGCCGGTCTCCTTATGGCACGAAGCTTGAAGAGGGTACCGAATCACGGACACGCACATCATTCGCCGCCGCGAAGGCACTTGTCGGTTAGCCCGGAACGTCCCCGCACCGCGGCGGAGTATGTTCGGCAGCAGTCTACTTTGCCGCCTGCGACACCCAGCTCTTGGCAAGCTGCGCGAGGTCATCGGGCAGGTAAAAGCTCAACTCGTCCAGATCTTGCTTCGGTTCAGGAACTTTCGAGATATATGCCCCGACAGCCGCCTGCCTCTCCTGAGGCTTGCCCAGTTTTTCCGCAGCAAGCGCCTCGATTATCCACATCCATCCGCCGGTTTTGCCGGTCATTTTTGAGGTTTTCATGCTCCATTCGTATGCGGCCGTCCAATTCTTTTCGAACAAGTAGATGACGCCGATGTTCTCGAGCCTCCCTCGCGCCCAGTCGGGCATGAGATCAGCCGAAGCGCGAAAATCTGCCTCCGCTCCCTTCCAGTCTCTTTCCTTCAGCTTCACGAGACCGCGACTGTTCAGGGCATCCGATCTGATCCCTGGGTCGCCTCCTTGGCTGGCTTCAGTTGCGTCCTGCCCGGCTTCCTCGATCTTACCAAGCCTGGTCAGTGCGTGGGACCTCTTGAGAAGTAGAAAAGGTCGATGAGTGACGTCCTTATCGAGTTTAAGTGCATGGGTTAAATCGTCGTTCGCTTTCGCAAAGTTCTCAAGCGCCAGATCAACTAAGCCTCGACCCGCAAAAGCTTGGCTCAGATCTCCTTCCAGAATTAAGGCTTCTGTATAGGTGTCGTAGGACGCCTGATACTTCTTGTCTATAAAATCGGAGTATGCTTCCACCGTCAGGCTGGCTGGGGTAGGTTGCTGGCTCGATGCTTCGTCTGCCTGATGTTTGATAAATTCCTTTTGTTCCGGGGTCAACTTATCCGTCCCGAGCGTCAGCAGCGAGAGCGCGTAGATTTGTCTGCTCTGGGCACTTCCGGTCTTCCGAAGTTGCGTCAACTCCTCTTTGGTTTTCTCAAGTTCTGTAACCAATCGGTTCGCGGTATCTTTTAGCGTATTTATCTCACGCTGCGTTTTACTAAACTGGTATAGCGAAACACCAATTATCGAGGCAGTCGCCAACATTATAATTATCCAGAGAATACTGATCAGCCAGACTCGTTTTGCCCGACGTTCGGAGCTTAGGATTGCCTCGTCGATCGAGATCATGAAGAACTAGCCCTCAGAAATGGACGACTGTCCCGAAGTAGATCTTGCATTCTTCCAAGGCAAGAAATATTGCTTATAGATTTTATGAGCTGATCCCTGTCGCCCAGGTATACAGAGCACTCGATGACAACGATAATGTCATTACAGTTCTGTATCTTGCCTAGATACACAAACGCAATCGCGGATAGGCCTAACAGGATACTTGAAACCCCTGCCTTAAAGATCGCCAGATCTTGGTTGATTATCAGGGAGGCGACGATCAGCAATGCTATCGCAAGAGGCGCCAGCAGCGTGCCAATCATGAGTTGGATCATCGGCTTGCGCTGCTCTCTTAATTCGCGAAGCCGCGGCAGCCAGTGTTCCGTGAGCAGCTGCTTGGTCGCATCGTCGAGAGACGTCACTACACTCACCGCCAAACTGACATCGAAATATACCGTCTTCGTGGTTAAGATTCAATCGCATCACGCCGAGAGACGAGCAGTTTTCCTCAGTCGACTCTTTCTTCGCTCGGCCAGCCGATCATGGCAACGTCACTTCGGCCCTGAACCTGGTAGTAGCTATCCGCTCGTTCCGGGATTGTTGCAATCCGTTGTTAGTCACGCCTGCGAAGGCCGGCGCTAAAGGGGAACATGGGTCCAGTCCTGCGCCGGCACGCTGAAGAGGGAGGCTTCTGGAGAAAATCGAGCCAACGGGCGCGTTCGGTCGAACACGGCGTGTGCACGCATCAGATCCTTATTCCTGGGCATGATCTTGGAGCCAAGCATCCGCTACTACTCCGAAAACTGATACGATGGCGTCGAGATTTGGCCGGTGACCCGAGGAGCAGCAGGGACCAAGACCAGGGTCTGCTACGAGGAGTGGAGGGAATATGAATATCGATCTGGCCGGTAAGCGGGCGGTGGTGGCCGGCGGCAGCCGGGGCATCGGGCGGGCCATCGCGCTCGCTTTCGCCGGGGCCGGGGTCGGCGTGTCAATCTGCGCACGGGGCGCCGAGGCCCTCGCCAAAACGCGCGAGGACATCGCCGGGAATGGCGGCGTCGCGCATGCCGCGGTTTGCGACCTCGCCGACGCAGCCGCGGTCGCAAATTATATCGGGGAAGCAGCCGGCGCGCTCGGGGGAATAGACATCCTGGTCAACAATGCCTCGGGCTTCGGCACCAGCGACGACGAGGCCGGCTGGGCCGTCAGCGTCTCGGTCGATCTGATGGCGACGGTTCGGGCGACGCGGGCGGCGCTGCCTTTTCTTGAACAATCCGAGGCTGGGTCGATCCTCAACATCTCGTCGATCTCGGGGTTTCGCGCCTCGGCACGCACTCCGCCCTACGGTGCCGTCAAGGCCGCGATCCTCGAATACACCCAGACGACGGCGGCCCAATTCGCCCGCAAGGGCATTCGCGTCAACTGCATCGCTCCCGGCTCGATCGAGTTTCCCGGCGGCACCTGGGAGCGCGCGAAGAACAATAATCCGAACCTTTACGGCGCAATCCTGCGCA
>CAWAVV010000058.1:0-16627 GCA_963785565.1 uncultured Alphaproteobacteria bacterium
AGGAATAAGCTGGCCAGGACCACCGCATCGGCTGGCCGTTCGCGCAGCGGCGGAACCTTCACCGCGACCTCGTTGAGCCGATAGAACAAATCTTCGCGGAAGCTGCCTTCGACCAGCATTCGATCGAGGTCCTGGTTCGTCGCGCACACGATCCGCACATCCACCTGAACGGGCTTGCGGCCGCCGATGCGCTCGACGACCTGATCCTGCAGAAAGCGCAGCAGCTTTACCTGCATGGGCAGCGGCAAATCGCCGATCTCGTCGAGGAAAAGCGTGCCGCGATGCGCGCTCTCGATCCGGCCAATGTTTTGCCTAACCGCACCGGTAAAGGCGCCTTTTTCATGGCCGAACAGCTCGCTTTCGAGCAATGTCTCGGGAATGGCCGCGCAATTGATCGGGACGAACGGCGCTTGTGCGCGCCGGCTCAGCTTATGAAGTGCGTGGGCGAGCAACTCTTTCCCGGTGCCGCTTTCACCCAGGATCAAGACAGCTACGTCGGTCGGCGCAAGCTTTTCGATGTTGCGCAGCACCTGCAGCATTTCGGGGCTGTTGGCAATGATGCCATCGATCGGCGATGCTATCGCGGCTTCATTGAGCCTGCGGTTTTCAGCCTCGAGCTCGAACATCTGCTCGGCACGGCCGACGATCATTCGCAACACATCGATGTCGATCGGTTTCTGATAGAAATCGTAAGCGCCGAGCGCAATCGCGCGCAGCGCGTGCTCGCGGGTCTCGTTGCCGGTGGCGATGATGACCTTGGTCGCCGGAGCGATTTCTCGAATTTCCATCAATGTCGCCAAGCCCTCCGAGGCGCCGTCCGGATCCGGGGGAAGCCCGAGATCGAGGATGGCTACCGGAACCGGGGCCGCCCCAATGATCTCGATC
The DNA here is from genome assembly GCA_963785565.1 of uncultured Alphaproteobacteria bacterium. Lineage (GTDB taxonomy): Bacteria > Pseudomonadota > Alphaproteobacteria > ATCC43930 > CGMCC-115725 > AP-15. The sequence goes on from CAWAVV010000058.1 coordinate 886, forward strand.
GCTTCGTGGCGGCTAGCGGCCGGGTACACCTTGTGGTCGGAAAAAGCCCAGCGAAGCTGGCGCAACAGCCCGCTGTCGTCATCGACGATAAGCAGCGATTTCGTGGTGGGCGGCATGGCCTCAGGCCGCGGCAGAGGGGGTCGCCGTCTCGTGGTCGAGGACCACGGGCAAGGCAATGCGCATGGTCGTGCCCGCTCCCGGCTTGGAAATCACTTCGATGTCGCCCCCGGCCATGCGGATCAGCTCGCGAGTTTGAAAGGCGCCGATGCCGTAGCCGCCCGATTTTGTCGAACGGAACGGCAGGAATAGCTCATCGCGGATGAAGGTTTCGTTCATACCGGCGCCACGGTCGACGACGGCGATGGTGAATTGGCTGCCCAGGCGGCGCGTCGAGATAATGACTGGACCGTCCGGCGGTGAGGCGTCGAGGGCGTTTTGGACCAGATGGCCAAGCGCCGAGCGCAGCCGTTCGGGATCGATCGCCACCACTGTGTCCGGGTCCGGATCATCACCGCTGGTCTCGACGATGACCGACCCGGAAGCGAACTCGCCTGCGACCGCGGCCACGATGGCCTCGGGGTTGGCGAGCGGGGTCGGCCGCGCAGCGGCATTGGCCTTGAGCTGGCTGAGCAGCTTGTTCATGCGCGCCACCGAATCCTCGACCGTCTGGAGCATGTCGCGCTGGAAGTCGGGATCGTCAATGTAGCGGCGGGCATTAGACACGATCAGACCGAGCTGGCTTGCGAGATTCTTGATGTCGTGCACGACGAAGGCGAACCGCTTGCTGTATTCGGTCAACAGCTCGGCGTCGCGCAAACCTTTCGTCGAGCGTTCCTCGGCGAGATAGCTGGCGGCTTGGCGGCCGGCCGCGCGCAGCAGATCGAACGCCTCCCAATCGAGCCCCACCGGGTGGGTCGCACGATCGAGCACGACAAAGCCGACAATTTCGTGGCGATGCGCCAACGGGACGGCCAGCCAGGCCCGAGGCGAGGCGAACAGCCAAGCCTCGCCTGCCGCGTCTGGCGAATGTTCCTGAATCCAACCGCCGTTGCGAAAGCCTGCGACGAACGGATCGTCGGCCGCCACCTTCGCCCCTTGGTCGGCGCGAAGCTTCCATGTCGCGGTCGGGCTGTAACCGGTCCCCGGCCCCAACGACCACAGCATCCCGCTCGGGCTGTCGACGAATTCGGCGAGTGCGCGAATGATCCTGACTTGCAGCTCTTCGGCCTCTCGTGGCGCCGAAACCAGGTCGATGAATTTGAGCCACTCGACGCGATAATCGTAGCGATGAGTGAAGAAATTTCGCGAGATCAGCAATTTCAGACGCTGGCGCAAGCTCCCCGAAGACAGCACCGTGACCAGCACGACGATGCTGCCGAACAGCATTGCCAGCTGCAGCACAAGGCCCCAGTCGCCGCCGAACCCGCGCAGCAGCATTCCCACGATGGCCACGGCCAACAGAAAGCACCCGCTCGCCAGCAGGGTGACCGTGTGCAGCACGACCTGCCGGGAGACGTGAATGTCGACCCGCCACTCGCGGTTGCGCACCATTGCCAGCGCCAGCAGAGGCGTCATGAACGCCGCGGCGAGCGCCCGCCCTAGCGCCAGGCCCGGATTGATCCGGCCGCGGGTGATGAACACGTCCGAGAAGAAAAACAGCTCATAGGCGAAAAGGAGGCCAAGAGCCAGGCAGATCGGCCACACGTGCCAGCGCCGGGAGGCTGCGGTGTTGCGCCATAGGTTTTCTATCGTCAGCAGCCCGAAGACGCCAAAACCCACGCGGACCAGCACCTGTGTGTAGATAGAGAAGAGATACTCACCGCGGATCAAGGTCCACAGGTCGATCGCAATGGCGGCGGCGCAGAATATCAGCGCCGCGACCCAGTAGCGCCGCTCGACCTCCGAGCCGTCGCCGGCGTGCGAGGTAACGAGGCCGACTGCGAACAGCAGCCACGCGGAGAGCCTGATACCGTCAACCAGCGCTGGGGCGCTGGACGGAAGGACCCCGGTGGCCGCCACCGCCGCCGCCCAGGCGGCTGAGGCCACGCAGCAGCCGATGATCGCGATGCCGGTTCTACTGGTTCGGCCCCGCAAGACCATCAGCATGATGATCAGGACGAACGCTAGCGCACATCCTGAAAAAACCGTTTCGAAGACGGTTCTTGCCAGCTTCGTTGTCCTATCTTGCGCCGTGATTCCAGAAGATCACCCGCGCCGTCTGCAACAATATTAAAAAATCCAAGAAAATGCTTTGATTTTTTACGTAGTATAGGTCGAAAGAAAGCTTACGCCGGGCATCCTCGATCGAGGCGCCATAGGGATAATTGATCTGCGCCCAACCGGTGATGCCGGGCCGAGCCCAATGCCGCTCGGCATAGTAGGGAACGGCCTCGGTCAGATCGGCGACAAAAAAGGGGCGCTCCGGGCGCGGCCCGACAAAGCTCATGTCGCCGCGCAGGACGTTGAGAATTTGCGGAAGCTCGTCGATGCGCAACTTACGGATGATCGCCCCGAGTTGGGTGACCCGCGGATCGCCTTTCGCCGCCCATTTGGGGCTGCCGTCCAGTTCGGCATCCACCCGCATGCTGCGGAATTTGAAGATCGTGAAAACCTTGCCGCGCGATCCAACCCGGTCCTGGCGGTAGAGGATCGGCCCTGGGCTGTCGAGCTTGATCAGGCAGGCGGTTGCCGCCAGCAGCGGCAGCGAGAAAATCAGCAGCGCCAGGCTGACCGCGATGTCGAAAGCGCGCTTCAGCCCCTCGTCGACAACGCCGCAGCGGAACCCGTCGGAATAGAACAGCCAGCTGGGGCGCAAGGCCTCGAGGTCGACCGTTCTCGTCTCGCGCTCCCAGAAGTCCAGGAAATCGGTCACTCTGATACCGGCGAGCTTGCAATGCAGAAGTTGACGGACGGGCAGGCCGCGGCGGTCGTCGGTCGCGACCACGACCTCGCTGGCGCCTAGTCGGTAGGCGAGATCGGCAAGTGAGTTGGGACCGCCCTCCGACCAGCCCGGCGCGTCGGCCCCGACCGCTGCGCGCTCGTCCGGCGTCCGCACAAAAGACACCGGCGCGAAATGCTGGTTCTCGCCGGCCTCGACCAATTTGGCGATGCGCGCAGCTTGGGTTCCGTTGCCGAGGACGATGATCCGCCGCTTCAGCAGCCCACGGCCCAGGGTCACCAGAAAGGTTCCCCGCGTCACCGATATGCAGCCGAGCCAGACCAAGGCTGCCTTCAACGGCAGATTTCCAGTGTCCGACAACTGCTCGAACCCTTCGCGCCAAAAAGATGCCGAGACCAGGACGAGTATCAGCACCAGCACAAAGGCGACCGCGATCTTGCCGATCAGCAGCCGAAAATCGACAAAAGTCTGTTCCCCATAGAGACCGATGGAAACCATCGCGCCGACCGCTGCAATCGAGAAGCCCGCAGCGAATTGGGCAGGGAAGCTCGCGACGCCAAAGATTAGCGGCGTACTCTCGTTCGACTGAGACAACATCTGGTAGAGCGCGCCAGTTATCAGCAGAGCATCCGACGACGCCAGCACCACGACCGAAATAGGGATAAAATGTCTGAACAGTCTGAGCTGCATTGCTAATTGGAGATTTCCAATGTCGTTAACCGTCCGAGTCGCGACGGCGCCGCCCATAACACACGAGTATAATATCAGCAAAGAGACCGGCCGTCCAGTAGAACGCGGCAGCAGCGCCGCGGATGACGGCGCGGCCGTGTCGACGATCCTCGGGCGGTCCCCGGTCGCCATCATTGCGCACGCCCGCCTTGGGCCGATGGAGCGGATCCGATCGCCGCATTATATCGGCATCGGCCGTGCGCATCGATAATTCGCCCGAAGAACCAGGATTGTCGGCTATCATCACGGCCGTGCGAGGGAGTAGCGCCGATGTACTTCGACCGACGGCTGTGGGAGCTGACGCGCGGGTTGCGCGGGTGGATCGTCTTCGCGATCCTGCTCGGGCTCGTCGCCGCGGTCGTCGGCATCGCCCGCTTTGCGATGCTCGGCGTGCTGTTGTCGCACGTCTTCAACGGCGCCGGGTTTCTCGGCGTGGCGATCCCGGCCGTGGGGGTCGCCGCCGCGGTGCTGCTGCGCGGATCGATCGAGCACCACCGGGCGATGGTCTCGCACCGCACCGCGACGCGGGTGCAGGAGACCTTGCGCGGCCGCCTCTATGACAAGATCGCCGCCCTCGGGCCGGCCTGGTTCGCCGGCGAGCGCACCGGCGGGGTCATGCTGTCGATCGTCGACGGCGTCGAACAATTGCAGACCTTTTTCGGCCAATACGTGCCGCAGCTGTCGATCGCCGTCCTGACGCCGGTTGCGATCTTCGTCTTCATCGCCTTCTGGGACGTCCCGGTAGCGACGGTGATGCTGGTCTTCGCGCTCGTGACCCTGCTTGCGCCGACCGTCTTCGTGCACCTCGAACAGCGTTCCAGCCACGGTCGCCAACGGGCCCTCAAGGCTTTCGGTTCGGAGTTTCTCGACGGCGTCCAGGGCCTGCCGACGTTGAAGGCGTTCGGTCAGAGCCGGGCCTTTGGCATGCGGCTCGCCGACAAGGCGCGCGAGCTGTGCGACAGCACCCTGCGCGTGCTGTCGACCGGAGTGATGACCCGCGGAATCACCGATTGCGGGGTGGCGGTCGGCGCCGCCGCCGCACTGGCGCTCGGTGTGTGGCGGGTGTCGCATGGATTGATGAGCATCCAGGCATTGTTGATCGTGCTGATGGCCGGAACCGAGGTGTTCCGACCACTGCGCGACCTGCGCACGGTGCTGCATCAAGGGATGGTCGGGCAATCGGCCGCAGCCGGCATCAACGTGCTGTTGGCCGCCGAGCCGCTGGTGCAGCCGCACCCGCCGAATTTGCAGACGGTCGTCCCGCTAATGCCCACGATCGCTTTCGAAGATGTTCATTTCGGCTATCCCGGCGGTCGCGGCGCCGCCCATGACGGGCTCTCCTTTACCGTCGCCGCGGGCGAGAAGATCGGCATCGTCGGCCCCAGCGGATCGGGAAAATCCTCGGTCGCCCGCCTGTTGCTGCGCCTGTTCGACCCGCAACGAGGCAAAGTGCTGATCGGCGGGCGCGATCTAAAGACGCTCGATCCGGAGGCGGTGCGTCGGATGATCGCCGTCGTTCATCAGGATACCTATCTGTTCTACGGCACCGTTGAAGAGAACCTGCGGCTCGGCAAGCCCGACGCCGACCGCGAGGAACTGGAAGCCGCGGCCCGCGACGCCAACGCCCACGCGTTCATCTCGGCTCTGCCGCAGGGCTATCAGACGATGATCGGCGAGCGCGGGGTCATGCTGTCGGGCGGACAGCGCCAGCGGCTGGCGATCGCGCGCGCCCTGCTGCGCGACGCGCCGATCTTGATCCTCGACGAGGCATTGTCCTCGGTCGACGCCGAAAACGAGGCAGTGATCCAGCAGGCCCTCGACCAGCTTTCGGCCGGGCGCACGACCTTGATCCTGGCGCACCGGCTGTCGAGCGTGATCGGGACCGACCGCATCCTCGTCCTCGACAAGGGCCGCGTCGTCGAATCCGGCCGGCATGCCGAGCTGATCCGCCGCGACGGTCCCTATCGCCGGCTGATGGGGGCCCAGGCCGAGGAGCGCGAGGACGATATCGCGGTGGTCGAGGACAGCCGCGCGCCGGGGGCCGCCGGCGAGCGCGAGCAGATCGAAATGGCTGCCGCGACGGCGCCGGAGGCGGTCGCAGCCGAAGCCGCGTCGGTTGGCTGGGGGGCGACGCTCGGCGCCCTGGTCGAGATCATCAAGCCGTGGCGGCGGCGGTTCGCGATCGTCGTCGGCTCGGGCATCGCGCGCGTAGCCGCGTTTATCGGCGTCGGCATCATCGGCGCTCTGGCCGTCGCCGCGGTTAAGACCGCATCGCCGTTTGGCTACCTCTTGATATTGCTGGCCCTCGCCGCGCCGCTGGCCGGGCTGCTCCATTGGCTCGAATCCTGGCTCGCGCACGACATTGCCTATCGCCTCTTGGCGGAAATGCGGATCGCGCTGTTCGCCAAGCTCGACGCCCTGGCGCCGGCCTATCTGATGCGCCGACGCTCGGGCGATCTGATCGCGCTCGCCAGCCAGGATGTCGAGACTGTCGAATATTTCTTCGCCCACACGGTGGCGCCGGCGCTGGTGGCGGTGCTGGTGCCGTCGACCGTGCTGATCGTTCTGGCCGTTGCCGCCTGGCCGATCGCCCTCGCCTTGCTGCCGTTCGTGCTGTTCGCGGCGCTGGCGCCGGTAGTGACGCGGGCGCGGATCGACCGCCTCGGCGCCGCGGCGCGGGACGCGCTCGGGCTGTTGGGCGCGTATGTGACCGAGACGATCCAGGGTCTCAACGACCTGGTCGCGTTTCAGGCGGTTGCCGGCCGGCGCCGCGGCTTTATGGAGCTGGTGCGCGGCTATCAGAAGATCCGTCTCGAACTGCTCGGCGATTTGTCGGCCCAGACCGCCCGGCTCGAAACCGTGACCGGGCTCGGCGGGCTCGCGGTCGCGGTCGTCGGCGCGCGGCTCGCCGCCGAGCATCATCTCGCCCCGACGATGTTGCCGCTGCTGATCCTGCTATCTTTGTCGTCGTTTCTGCCGATCTCCGAGATCGCTCAGGTCAGCCGTCAGCTGGCCGACACGATCGCATCGACACGGCGGCTCTATGCCGTGCATCGCGAGCAACCCGCGGTCGTCGATGGCCCACTATGCCCGCCCGAGCCCGACGGCGGCTCGGCGATCCGCTTCGAAGGGACGAGCTTTACCTATCCGGGCGCGCGGCGCGCGGCGCTCACCGACATCCGGCTGAATGTGCCGGCGGGCGCGACATTGGCGCTGGTGGGGCCGTCGGGCGCCGGCAAGACCACGATCGCCAATTTGTTGTTGCGCTTCTGGGACCCGAGCGCCGGGCGGATTTTGATCGACGGCGTCGATCTGCGCGAGTTCGAGCTCGACCATCTGCGCCGCCGGGTCTCCTTGGTCTCACAGGACACCTATCTGTTCAACGATACCTTGCGCGCCAATGTGGCGCTGGCCCGGCCCGAGTCCGACGAGACGGCGATCCACCGTGCGCTCGACCAGGCCGCCCTCGCCGAGTTTGTCGAGAGCCTGCCCGAGGGGCTCGACACCCCGGTCGGCGAGCGCGGCGTCCAGCTTTCGGGCGGCCAGCGCCAGCGGGTGGCGATCGCCCGCGCCTTTCTGAAGAACGCGCCGACCCTGGTGCTCGACGAGGCGACCTCGCATCTCGACGCGGTGAGCGAGGCGCAGGTGCGCGGCGCGCTCGACGTGCTGATGCGCGACCGCACGACGATCGTCATTGCCCATCGGCTCTCGACCGTGCGCAACGCCGATCTGCTGGCGGTGCTCGACCACGGACGCCTGGTCGAAACCGGCAGCCACGCCGAACTCCTCGCCCGCAACGGCCTCTACGCCCGCCTGATCCGCCGCCAGATCGAAGGCGCCCGTCAGCCGCTCCGTGCGGTCGGGAATTAGACTAGAGCAGGATCGCGACGCGCTTCGATCCGATACGGTCATGGTCTAGGGGCGGTTGTCGCCCTCCTTCCCCTTTTCCTTTGGCGCCGGCTTGCCGCCGCCATGGGCGGCCGGGGGAGCATGTACCGGCTGGGGATGCGGCGGCGGGACGGGGCGCGCAACGGCCGGAGCCGGGCGGGCGACTGCTGGGGCCGGGCGGGCAACGGCCGGTGCCGGTGGGCGAGAGGCTTGCGCCTGCGCTGCCGGGCGCGGTGGCGCGACGGCGTGGACAACGGCCGGGGCCGGCGGGCGAAAGACTTGCGCCTGCGCCGCGGGGTGCGGTGGCGCGACGGGGCGGGCTTCGGTCACTGCCGCCGGCCGAGGGGCCGGCGGAACAGCCGGACGCAGGGGCGCCTCGCGGCGAATGCCAGCCGCAGCAGGAGCATGCACCGGCGCGGCGATCACCGGCCGCGCTTCGGCAGCCGGTGGGGCAGCACCGGGGTGCGGCGGCGGCAGCACCGCCGTGTTCGGCGCCGCAGCCGGGTGAGGAACGCCGGGTTCGGGCGAGCCTGGCGCGAGCATCTTCGCGGGCCCCGCGGCTGGGGAAATATGCGGACCGCGCTCGGGCGGGTTGGCCACCCCGGGATGCGGTGGAATGGATGCCACGTTGGGTACCGTGCCCGGGCGGCCCGGCGTGGCGGCATGCTCCGGCGGTGCCGACGGCGGGTGCGGCTGACCAGCCGGCGCAGTCGAAACCACCCCTGCCGGACGGGCGGGCGGCGCGAGGCCAGGGCCAACCGGCACCGGCCGCGAATGCTGCGGCCCCTGCACCGCTGCGGCGGCGGATGGCGGCGAGGGCTTGACCTGCGGCGGATGGAGCACCACCGGCGCCTTCTCCAACGCTGCGGGTGACACATGGATCGCCGCCGGCGCAACCGGATCGGCGTTAGCGAAGACCCGCTGCGGAACGACCGTCGCAAACCGCCGATTGGCGAAAGTCGCGGTCGCGACCTGCGACGGTGGCGCTCCGTTCGATTGCACTACAATATTATTGATATTCTTGACGTTGGTAATGTTGACGTTGCGAATATAGTATACGTTGTGGGTGTAACTCGGCCAATAGGTCTCACCGGGAGCGAGTGGAAACCAGCCGACAGGGGGTCCGACGCCTGCGGCAAGGCCAATGCCCGCGACCGCGCCGACAAAGGCGACGAGCGCCGGTGCATAGACCGGCTGCGCCACGTAGCTGCCGGGGACCCAGCCCCAGCGATCGTCCATATAGGCCCAGCGGCCGTAATGAAATGGCGCAAACCCCCAGGGCTGCTGGTCGACCCAGGTCCAGCCCCAGGGCTGGACCCAGATCCAGCGGCCGTCGCGATAGGGCGCCCAATCCGCCGGCACCTGGTTCGGATACCAGACCTCGCCGTATTGCGGACTTCCTTGCCAGCCGCCGTATTGGTCGAGATCCGAGTAGCCGGTCATCTGCGGCGAAACGTAATGGGCCGCCGCCAGCTTCTCTGCATGATAGTCGCGTGCGGCGCACCATTCGACGAATGCATCGGGCGAGGCGTGCTCGATGCGGGCAACAACCGGGTTCGCCCCGGTCAGCACCGCCGCGTCGCCGCGGTTGACGCCGATATCGGCGCCGCCGCCGACAAAACGGGCGCTGCCGGCGAACACCGCGACGCGCGCCGGCTGGTCCGCGGTCGCCGCGTCGATGTCGTAGGAACCGGGCTGCAGCAGCCAGACCGCACCCTGCGGCAGGTCGACCTCAAAGCTCTGGCCGTTATCGAGCTGACGCAGATGGAGGTTGATGCGCCCCTGCGGCAGGCTGAACTGGGACGCCTGATCGTTCAAATTGGTGACGTCGAGTTCGGTCCCGCCCGCCATGCCGATCGTGGTCGGGCCGATCTGGAGTTGCGCGCGGGCTTGCGGATCGGCCCAGAACGAACCTCCGGCCGCGACCGGAAAGTTGACCCCGGCCGTCGACCATTGAGTGTCGCCGGCGGCGCGGAAAGCGAGGTTGCCCGAAAAATAGCTGACCTGGCCGACGCGGGAGGGCGGCTCCGGCGCCTGCGCCAGCGCTGGCGGGGCAGCAGCAAGGCTCAGCAGGACGAGGTTGAACAGAAGGCGCATAATGACACCCGTACGAGGCTTCCATCATTGCTGAACGGTTCGATTAGGGCAGAGTTGTGGCGTCCAAGTCGAGACTACGGCACAAACCTCGCCGTCACGGGTGGGTCGCGCAATCCGGCCGCGGATCATCCTCCCGGCATGCCACCATTTGCTTCAGTCACTGCGCAGATCTCGATTGCTCGCGTTTCTTCTTACAGGCCTCGACCGCGGCCGGCTGGTAAAGCTCTTCGCAAGAGTTCGTGCACCTCGAGCTCGCGCTCCTCGGAATGTTCGCGCGCCAGTTCTCGCTTCCCCGGTGGTCCGTCGCCAGGCGCAGGTTTCTCCGTGACCGGCCGGCGATTCAAACCGCTCGATGGCGCCGGCTGATGAGCGGGCTCTTCTTGGCCTTTGAGGAAGTTGTAGTGGCTCCCGGTTTTTAGGCGGTGTTCGAGACCGATTTTGCCGGAGAGACCGCCGTTCCGTTTGGCGGGCTCATAGGGGACGGCATTCTTAGATTGCGCAGGGCGCAGGAGAGGGGATTGAATGTCCACCTTCGCGCCCGCAATCGCCGCACCCGAGACCCCCAATTTGTTGAGGTCCTCCAGGGCCTTCCGCCGTGCCGGGTCTTCCGGCGCCGCTTGATCGACTTTCTTTATGGTTTCTTGTTGAGCCGTGGCGGGTCGCGAGACGGCAATAGCGCCGCACAAACAGAACATCACCAGCGGGATTGCGGAGCTTCGGATGATGGGTCTCATTCTACTTTAATTCGCCGTCTGGCCGCGGAGCTCGGTAGTTCGCCGGCTGGCCTCGGCAGCAGGGCGGGTGAAGTCGAGCACCCGGTGGTCCGTGGCCTAGCGCTTCAAGTGTTCCTGCAGTCGCGGCATCAGCTCGACGAAATTGCAGGGACGGAAACGATTGTCGAGCTGGTGCACGAGGATGCCTTCCCAGGCGTCGCGGCAGGCACCGGGGGAGCCCGGCAGCGCAAACAGGTAGGTGCCGCCCGCGACACCGGCCGTCGCCCGGCTCTGGATCGTCGAAGTCCCGATTTTCTCAAAGCTGAGCCAGCGGAACAGCTCACCAAAGCCGGCGATTTCCTTCTCATAGACGCTGTGAAAGGCCTCGGGCGTCACGTCGCGCCCGGTGACGCCGGTGCCGCCGGTAGCGATCACGACGTCGATCTGCGGGTCGGCGATCCAGGCTTCGAGCTGCGCCACGATCGCCGCCTGCTCATCGCGCACGATGCGCCGCGCGGCAATCCGGTGCCCGGCGGTGGTGGCGAGATCGGCGAGCGTGTCGCCGGAGCGGTCCTGCGCCGCGTCGCGGGTGTCCGAAACCGTCAGCAGCGCGATGTTGACGGGCAGAAAAGGTCGGGTTTCATCGAGCCGGCCGGGCATGGCGATCGCTCCCACTGTCGATGCTGTCAGGATATCCCGGCAGGGCCGCGGCGGCTACCCGGCAGCTGGTTCGGCGCGGAGCAGCTCGTCGAGACGGGCGCGCAAGGCCAGCAGGTCGCGCCAGGCCTCGCGCTTGCGCTCGGGGGCGCGAAGCAGAAAGGACGGATGAAACATCGGCAAGGTCGGCACCGGCTGGTCGAGCCCGGGAATGGCGAGGTCGAACCAGCGCCCGCGCAACCGAGTGATGCCAGGGCCGGGCGGCAGCAATGCCCGGGCCGCGGTGCCGCCGGCGAGCACCAGCACCTTGGGCCGGACCAGCGCCACATGCCGCAATACAAACGGCACACAGGCGGCGATCTCGTCCGTGGTTGGCGTGCGGTTGCCGGGCGGGCGCCAATAGATGACGTTGGTGATCAGCACGCCTTCGCGATCGAGGCCGATCGCCGCTAGCATGCGGTCGAGAAGCTGGCCGGCGCGCCCGACAAAGGGGCGCCCGATCCGGTCCTCATCGGCCCCCGGCGCCTCGCCGATGATCATGAGCGGCGCGGCCGGGTTGCCGTCGGCGATGACCGTATTGGTCGCGGTCCGCTTCAGCGCGCAGCCGTCGAACCCGGCGATCGCGGCTTCGAGCGCGGCGAGCGTATCGGCGCGCGCCGCCAAAAGCCGCGCCGATTGCGCCGCTTCACCCAGCGAGTTCGGCAAAGGCGGCGGGCGGCGTCGCCGCGACCGCGCGCACCGACGGCGGCGGCGCCGCTTCGGGCTCGGTCGGCCGAATAGCGGCGGCGCGCGGCGGCGCGCGGGGCGCCAGCCGGTTCACCGGTTCGTCGCCGATCGTCTCGTCCACCCCCATCTCGACATACCAGCGCAACAGCGCCAACGCGGTCTCGGCGCCGCCCGGTTTCGACTTGTCGCTCATCGCCGCAGACTAGCACCGGCAGCGCGGGGCGCGGCGCCGTTTTGACTGCGCGCCTTGACCTCGGCCCGCCGATCGCCTAAATGGGCGCCCTTGCCGGCGCGCGAGAATGCGGGCGCCGGCCTTTTCGGCCATGGCGATGAAAACCTTTTCCGCGAAACCGTCCGATATCGAGAAAAAGTGGCTGTTGGTCGACGCCGAGGGTCTGGTGCTGGGCCGCCTCGCCGCGATCCTCGCCACCCGCCTGCGCGGCAAGCACAAGCCGTCCTACACGCCTCATATGGATTGCGGCGACAACATCATCGTGGTGAACGCCGAAAAGGTCGAGCTGACCGGCAACAAGCGCAAAGACGACATTTTCTACTGGCACACGGGTTACCCGGGCGGCATCAAGGGGCGCAGCAAAGGCGCCATCCTCGACGGCAAGCATCCCGAACGCGTCGTCGAAAAGGCGGTCGAGCGCATGGTGCCGCGCGGCCCGCTCGGGCGCCGGATCATGAAGAATTTGCGGGTCTTTGCCGGACCTGAACATCCGCATGCGGCGCAGCAGCCGACACCGCTCGATGTCCGTGCGATGAACCGCAAGAATGCGAGGGCGTGAGGACAATGGCTGAGGACGATCAACCGACCAATCCGCCGGCAGGCCCACCGGCTGGCCAGCCTAGCGGACAAAGGGGGGCCGGCCAGACCTTTCAGGGCTTGGCGAGCCTGCGCCAGGCTATGCAGGCGGCGCGGACCGTTCCTTCGGCGGCAGCGGTTCCGGTCGCGGTGGCGCCGGTCGATGTGCAGCCGCGCATCGATGCGTTGGGCCGCTCCTACGCCACCGGCAAGCGCAAAAACGCGGTCGCCCGGGTGTGGATCAAGCCCGGGAACGGGGCGATCAAGGTCAATAATCGGGAGAGCCCGGTCTATTTCGCGCGCCCGGTGCTGCGCATGATCATCAATCAGCCGTTCGTCGCCACCAACCGGTTCGGCCAATTCGACGTCATCTGCACGGTCAAGGGCGGCGGGCTCTCCGGTCAAGCCGGCGCGGTGCGCCACGGCATCAGCAAGGCCTTGACCTATTACGAGCCGGGCCTGCATCCACTCCTCAAGAGCCAAGGGTTCTTGACCCGCGACAGCCGCGTCGTCGAACGCAAGAAATACGGTAAGGCCAAAGCCCGCCGCAGCTTCCAGTTCTCCAAGCGCTGATCGGCCGGGACGCGGGCGACAACCCTTCGCCGACCGACCGAGGGAAGCGGCGCGGCGCGCCGTAAGATCGCCGCGCACTGCCGGCGCATGAGGGAAATGCCGAAATAGAGGGCGGCAGCGATTGCCGCGGCGACCCCGGCGCGCTTATGTTCGCGTTATCACGAAACCGGTCAAAGGTACGAGAATGGCGAGCGAGTCGATCGCCGCCCCGCGGATCGTCAAGGGCGGCGAGGTTCAAGCCTTGGGGCTGGTTTCGGCGGCCCACTTCGTCTCCCATTTCCAGTCGCTCGTGCTGCCGCCGTTGTTTCCGCTGCTGCGGGCGCGCTGGGGTGTAGGTTTTATCGAACTGGGCTTGGCGCTGACCGTCTACGCCATCGCGTCGGTGGCGGCGCAATTGCCGATGGGCTATCTCGCCGACCGTTTCGGCTCGCGCAAGCTGCTGATCGGGGCCCTGTGCCTCGGCGGCTTGGCGCTCGCCTCGGTCGGCGTCGTCGACCGTTATGCCTGGCTCTTGGTCGCTGCCGGAGTATCGGGCATCGCCAACGCCGTCTACCATCCGGCCGATTATACGATCCTGTCGGCGAGGATCACGCCGGCGCGTATCGGCCGCGCCTTTTCCATCCACACCTTCTCCGGCATGCTCGGTAACGCGGTGGCGCCGCTGACGATGCTGGTGCTGGCACCGACGGTGGGTTTGCGGGGAGCGCTGATCGTCGCCGGGCTGGTCGGCCCGTTGGTCGCCATCCCGCTGATCTGTGCGCCCACGGTCGAAGGGGATGCGCTCGCGAACCGGGCGGAAGGCTCGCGCAGGAAGGCATCGAAACCCGGCCGAACCGGCACCGTCTTTACCCCGGCGATCTTGGGCCTGATGGTCTTTTTCGCCCTGCTCAGCCTGTCGAGCAGCGGCATCACAAACTTTTCGGTCCCGGCGTTGATGGGCGCATTTCACCTGCCGTTCGCCGCGGCTAATTTGGCATTGACCGCGTATCTGACGGCGAGCGCGTTCGGCGTGTTGGGCGGCGGGTTCGTCGCCGATATGACGCGCCGCCACGGCGAAGTCGCCGCCATCGGCTTCGGGGTGAACGCGGTGCTGGTTTTGCTGATCGGCACGATCGGCCTCGGCCCAGCATTGCTGGTATTGGTCATGGGTCTAGCGGGATTTCTGTCGGGCATGATCATGCCGTCGCGGGACATGCTGGTGCGCGCGGCGGCGCCTGCCGGCGCCATGGGACGGGCCTTTGGCGTCGTCACGATCGGCTTCAGCGTCGGCGGCATGATCGGGCCGATGCTGTTCGGCTGGATCATGGACCGCGGGGCGCCGCACTGGATCTTCGGCGCCAGCGCCGTCTTCATGCTGTTGACCGTGGCCGCGGCCTTGATCGGCGACCGCCGATCGTCCGGCAGCCGAGCCGCCATGGTTCGATCGACGGGTTCGGCGTGACTGTGCTCCGCCCCCGCGACCGCTGATGCGCGGCGAAATCCCGCTGTCGCAGGGTCTGAGCCAAATCCAGGGGGCGCCGCCGCCGTCCCGGCCGAGCGAAAACATTGGCGAACTGCCGCCTGGTCCTGGAAGGCGAACGCGATCTCGTCCGCATAATCCTCGCGATTCTGTTTGTCACCGGGCTGATCGCGGCCTCGGTTTGGATAGTTTGGCCGTTTTTGCCGGCGACGATCTGGGCGACGACCCTGGTGGTCACGACCTGGCCGCTGATGCTGCGCGTGCAGCAGCAGCTGTGGCACCGGCGCTGGCTCGCCGTGGTGGTCATGACCGTGGCCCTGCTGCTGGTGTTTGTCGCGCCGTTCTGGCTCGCGATTGCGACGATCTCGCAAAACTTCGACCGGATAGTCAGCTGGGTGACCGCCCTTTCTTCGTTCAAATTGCCGCCGCCGCCGCTGTGGCTGGACGATATTCCGTTGTTCGGCGAGCAGATTATTTCGCTGTGGCAGCGCTTGCAGGCGAGCGGCATCACCGATTTGCTGGGCAAGGCCGCGCCTTACGCCGGCAGCGCGGCCGGCTGGTTCGTCGGGGCGTTGGGCGGGGTTGGCATCGTCCTCGTGCAGGTAGTCCTGACCGTCGCCATCGCCGCGGTCATGTATGCCGGGGGCGAGCGGGCGGCGGCCATCGTCCAGTTGTTCGGTCATCGGCTCGCCGGCGAGCGGGGCCTGCAATCGGTGCTGCTGGCGGGTCAGGCGATCCGCGGCGTGGCCCTGGGTGTGGTCGTGACCGCATTGCTGCAATCGGTGCTGGGCGGCATCGGCCTGGCGATTGCCGGGGTACCCTTCGCGACCGTGCTCACCGCGGTCATGTTCATGATGTGCATCGCCCAACTTGGACCCGGCCTGGTGCTGATCCCGGCGGTGGTGTGGCAGTATTGGACTGGAGGCCCGGGCTGGGGCACGTTCCTGCTGGTCTGGTCGATCATCGTTGTCAGCCTCGACAATATCGTGCGTCCGATGCTGATCCGCAAAGGCGCCCACCTGCCGATGATCCTGCTGTTGGCCGGGGTGATCGGCGGCCTGATCGCGTTTGGGCTCGTCGGCATCTTCCTCGGCCCGGTCGTGCTCGCGGTGGCCTACACCCTGTTGCAGGCCTGGATGGACGAGGACCCGATCGCGCATCTCGACGACGAGCCCGACTGACCGATCGCCGGC
>CAWAVV010000059.1:0-34371 GCA_963785565.1 uncultured Alphaproteobacteria bacterium
GGGATCAATCCTCGGCCCGCACCTTCACGTAGGAGCCCGGCGCGTCCTCGATCGGCTTGAGCTTGCCGTCGCCGGGTTTGCGCGCCGGCACCTCGCCGCCGGCATATTTCGCGATCCATTGCTCCCAGACCGGCCACCACGAATCCGGGATACTGGTTGCGCCGGCGAGCCATTCGTCGGGCGTCGGCGGCTTCTTCGCGTTCTCCCAATGCCCGTATTTGCTGCCGGGCGGGTTGACCACGCCGGCGATATGGCCCGAGGCCGACAGCACGAATTTGACCGGCCCCTTGTAAATCTGCGTCGCGGCATAGGTCGACCGCCACGGCGCGATGTGGTCCTCCCGGGTCGACAGCAGGAAGGCCGGCGTCTTGATCTTGCCGAGATCGATCGGCACGCCGTCGAGCGTGATCCCGCCCGGCTTGACCAGCTTGTTCTCCTGATACATGTTGCGCAGGTAAAAGCTGTGCATCGCCGCCGGCATGCGCGTCGAATCGGTATTCCAGTAGAGCAGGTCGAACGGGAACGGCTCCTTGCCGAGCAGGTAGTTGTTGACGACGAACGACCAGATCAGATCGTTGGCGCGCAGCATGTTGAAGGTCGTCGCCATGTCGCGGCCTTCGAGATAGCCCTTGGCCTTCATGCGCTCTTCGAGCGCCGCGAGCTGCTCCTCGTCGATGAACACCGAAAGCTCGCCGGCCTCGGCGAAATCGGCCATGGTGGCGAAAAAGGTCGCGCTTTTGATCCGGTCGTCGCGCTTGACCGCCATATAGGCGAGCGTCGCCGCCAGCAGCGTGCCGCCGAGGCAATAGCCGATGACGTTGGCCTCGCGCTCGCCGGTCGCCTGCTCGATCGCGTCGAGCGCCGCGAGCGGCCCCTCGCGCATGTAATCCTCGAATGTCTTGCCGGCGAGATGCTCGTCGGGATTGACCCAGGAGACCACGAAGACGGTGTGGCCCTGCGCCACCGCCCAGCGGATGAAGGAATTGTCGGGCCGCAGATCGAGGATGTAGAATTTGTTGATCCAGGGCGGGATGATCAGCAGCGGCCGGCGCTTGACCTTCTCGGTCGTCGGCGCGTATTGGATGAGCTGCATCAGGTCGTTCTGGTAGACGACCTTGCCCGGCGTGACCGCGATGTTCTCGCCGATCTTGAACGCCGCCAGATCGGTCATCCGGATCGACAGCTGGCCCTTGCCGCGCTCGAGGTCCTCGAGCAGGTGCTCGAGCCCGTTGAGCAGGTTCTCGCCGCCGCTTTCGATCGTCGCGCGCAGCACTTCCGGATTGGTCAGCAGGAAATTCGACGGCGCCATCGCATCGACGAATTGCCGGGTGTAGAAATCGACCTTGCGCGCGGTCTTGTCGTCGATGCCCTCGGCATCGCGCACGGTCGTTTGCAGCCAGCGGGCGGTCAGCAGATAGCTCTGCTTGATGAAGTCGAAGAGCGTGTTGTCGTTCCAGGCGGCGTCGCTGAAGCGGCGGTCGCCTTGCGGCGGCTGGATCACCGGCTCGGGGTTGCCGCCGAGAAACCGCTGGGCGGTACGCTGCCACAAGGTCATATAGTCGTTCCACAGCGACAGCTGCGCTTGGACCAGGCGCGAGGGGTCCGACATCATCCGCGCCGTCATCTCGAAAAAGGCGGCGCCGATGGCGAGCGGGCTGGCCATCCCGATGCCTTCCTCGGGCGATTGCCGCGTGAGGAAATCAGCGACGAGGTGCTGGCTCTTTTTGGCGACGTCGGCGAGCTGCCGCGCCAGTTCGTCGGCGTCGGCGAAAGCGCCGCTCGCCCGAGCGTTTGCAGCTGAGGCGGCCCCCTCTCCGGGTATCGGCCGGTCACTGTCGTTCATCACCGCTTCCTCGCCAACATCGGAGGTCCGCGACCCGGACCAACGGGCCGGAACGCCTGCGATCGATCGTTTGTCGGATCGTCGTCGGCCGCTTGTTCGCCGGATCAAATGTGGTGACGCGGCGGCCTGGATCGAATAGACCAGCGCCCATCGAATTGGCAGCGGCCGGGGATTTGCCGCCCGCGCGGCACCGCGGCCGGTACGGCGGGTATGTGGTCATGGCGCTAGGCAAAGCCCGTTATCGCGGTCGCGGCTCCGGTCGAAAGTTGGGGCGGCGGGCGCTGCAGGCGGTCGTCGCGGCGGTGCTGCTCGGGCTCGGCGCCTGTAACCCGATCGAAGGGTATCGCCACCTGACCGGCGCGAGCAAGAACGACCCCGATCCGGCGACGACGCCGAATACCCAGAATCTGGCCGCCGGAGAGAAGTCCCCTTACCCGAACCTGGCGACGGTTCCGCCGCCGCCCACCCAGGCGCTGACCACGGCCGAGCTCGATAAATTGACGCAGAGCCTGATCGCCGACCGGAAGAATGCCAAGTACACTAGCGAGCAGCTGCAGGCCGGTTTCGACGAAGGGGCGGGGGCCCCACCCCCGCCGCCGCCACCGCCGGCTCCTCCCGCGGGGACCGCGCCTTCCGGCGCCGGGGAGCCACCGGCGGCACCGACTGGCGGGCCAAAAGCAGCGACCGCGCCTCCCGGCGCTGGAACGCCACCGGCCCCGGGTCAGGTGGCGAGCGCGACACCAGCAGCCGCGGAAAAGGGGCCGCGCAAGAGCGGCGAGCCGCCCGAACCCGGACCGACGGAATCGAGCTTGCAGTCGCCGCAGATTTCCTCGCTGCCCGAGCCGCAGCAGAGCCAGCCGCCACCACCGCCGCCGCCGCTGCTGCGGATGCCAGCGGCGTCGGCCGGGGCCGGCAAAACGGCGGCGGCACATCTCCCGGCGTCCCCGGCCCCGGCGCCGATGCCGGCCGCGATCGCTTCGGCCGAGTTCCAGCCGCCACCGCCGCCGCCGGTGCTTCCACCCGCCGCCGCAACCCGTACCGCCGCGGCGACGGGTCCCGGCAAGAGCGGAAAACAGCCGCCGCCGGCGCCCGTCGACATGCCGGTCGCACAGATAAACTTCGCCGCCGATTCGACAACCCTCAGCGATGCCGACCGGCAGAGTCTCGGCGCGGTCGTGCCGCTTTACCGGCGCGACCCCGGCAAGGTGCGGGTGGTCGGCTACACCGGGGTCGGCGATAGCGCCAGCCAGCAGCTGAACAGCTTCCAAGCCGCTCTCGACCGGGCGCAGGCGGTCGCCGCCGCCTTGGCCAAGGCTGGAATACCGCGGGACAAGATACTGGTAGAAGCAGCGCCGGTCGGTGAAGATTCGGGGCAGAGCCGCGCCGAGGTGCTGCTCGAGCACTGAGTTCGGATATTTGCGGCGACCGCCGCCGCGCATTGCGAATGGCGGCGGAATCGAAAATCATCGAAAATTAGTGATACGCACGATAAAACGCGGGATCGGGGGCGCCGTGCGCGAGGCCGCCCTAACCTGCTCGGACGCTGTTCGGGCATAACGCATTGGGGTCGCCGGGGTCGTGAAGCCGCCGTTGAAGATCGCCGTCGCGGGTCTCGGCACGGTTGGTGCCGGGACTCTCAAATTGCTGCAGGACCAGGCGGAGCTGTTGGCCGAACGCGGCGGCCGCTGCATCGTCGTGACTGCGGTTTCGGCCCGTGACCGGCGTCGCGACCGCGGCGTCGAGCTGTCGGCGGTGCGCTGGTACGAGGATGCGACGGCGATGGCGGCCGATCCCGAAATCGACGTCGTCGTCGAATTGATCGGCGGCGCCGACGGGATTGCCCGGCAGGTCGTCGATGCCGCGCTCGATCACGGCAAGCACGTGGTTACCGCCAACAAGGCGCTGATGGCGCATCACGGGACGAGGCTCGCCGCGCGCGCCGAAGAGCACGGCCTGGCGCTGTCGTTCGAGGCCGCGGTCGCCGGCGGCATCCCGGTGATCAAGGCGCTGCGCGAGGGACTCGCCGGAAACCGGCTCGAACGCGTCTACGGCATCCTCAACGGCACCTCTAACTACATCTTGACGACGATGCGCGAGACCGGCCGCGAGTTCGCCGAAGTGCTCGCCGAAGCGCAGAAGCTCGGCTATGCCGAGGCCGATCCGAGCTTCGACATCGACGGCGTCGACGCCGCCCACAAGCTGGCGATCTTGGCGAGCGTCGGCTTCGGCCGCCCGGTTGATCTCGCCGGGGTCTACACCGAAGGTATCCGCCACGTCTCGCGGCTCGACATCGATTTTGCCGAAGAGCTTGGCTATCGCATCAAGCTGCTCGGCATCGCGCGGCGAACCGAGGATGGGCTCGAGCAACGCGTCCACCCTTGCATGGTGCCGCGGGCGACCCCGATCGCGGCGGTCGAGGGCGTCTATAACGCCGTTGTGGCCGAGGGTGACTTCGTCGGCCGGGTGGTTCTGCAAGGGCGCGGTGCGGGCGCCTTTCCGACTGCCTCCGCGGTCGCCGCCGACCTCGTCGATATTGCCGCCGGTCGCCGGGTCTTTCCGCTCGGAATTCCGGCCGCTGATTTGCGCGCGCTTCCCGGCGTGCCGATCGAACAGCACCAGAGCGCCTATTACATCAGGCTGATGGTGGTCGACCAGCCGGGGGTCATCGCCGATGTCGCCGCGGCGCTGCGCGACGAGGAGGCGTCGATGGAATCGATGATCCAGCGCGGGCGTGCGCCGGGCGAGGCGGTGCCGGTGGTGCTGACCACCCATGTCACCGTCGAGGCGGCGATGCGCCGGGCGTTGGCAAAAATCGAAGCGCTCGACACCGTGCTCGAGCCGCCGCGAATGATCCGCATCGAAGATTTCTGAACGCGACGGCGAGTTCATCGCACCTTATTTCAACGAAAAATAGGCGATCCGGTCGCCGCGGAAGGTGCCGACGAACATATCATCGCCGATCTCCAACCCGACGGTGGCATCGCCGAACTCCGGTTTGCCCTTTTCGCTGACCACCGGCTTTATCGTCATCGCCGCGGTATCCCATTTGACGATACGCCAGGGCTGGATGCAGCGTGTGTTGTGACTTTGGAAGCAGCTGAAGACAAGTTTCGCTGAAACGTCCTGGCCAGCGACCATCAGCTCGCCATCGGGCGCCCAGCGCAAATTGTCAGCGAGAAAGCCCACCGGCAGCCGCCTAGCAGGCGCGCCGCTTCGAGACAAGCGAACTACCGCCTTGTTCCCCCAGGCCGCGACATAGATCCATTTGCCGTCGCGCGAGACCTCGATGCCGTTGTTGCCAGACATCCGACTACCAGGAACCAATGCGAAGCCCTTGTGTGGTTGCCACTCATAGACCGCGCCGGTGTTCTCGCCCGCAGCCATCTTATCCGGGGCTTTAGGGTCCTTCGGATCGAACATGTCGGTGACCACCATGCCGCCGTCGGGTAAGGGCGCCACCGAATTCGGCCAGGTGTGGCTCGGCATTACCGCGCAACCGATCCAGGTAACGGTGGGTTCGGCTCCCTTGGGGTCGAGCATGAAGATTTCGATCAATTCACGGCCGCCGTGATTAACAACATAGAGCGTGTCCATGCCATCCTTGCCGGGACGCAGATTGAGACCGTGCGCCCCGAATTTGCTGAGATCGGGCGCGCCCGGGCAATCGCCATAGGTCGTTTTGTCGGGCTCGACCTGCGTGTTGCTGCCGGGAAACAGCACCTTCCACGATTTGTCACGGGTATCGACCAGATGGAGGCTGCCGCGTGAGCCGGCGGCGCCGCCATCCATGCCGCTGGCCACGATCCACCGCGTCCCCGGCACCTCGACCAGATCCTCCGAGTTCAGCGGACCGCAAACGAAATCCAGCTTACCTGCAGGATTGCAGGGCTCCGCGGCTGCGGCCGGGCCGATGACCCCGATCGCGGCGGCCGCCCCGACGATAAACAGACCCGCAGCGAAGATCGTCCTCATTTCAATTCCTCCCTCGGGTTTTGTCCGCCCCTTCCCTGGGACAGATTAACCATCATACAGGCTCATCGCCTGCTTGTTCATTCCAAGCTTAAGCGGCGGCGCATTGACGCGGTCGGACCCGACGCTTAGCTTCGACGCCGCGGCGCCCGCTTGTGCTGAGCCGGATTTGCAAGCGTCGCCGAATCGATCGGATGCCCCGGCCTGGGCGCTCCGCTCGGCCGACCCGCTGGTGGTGTGCTGAGGCAACAGGTTGAGCCGATAGGTTTGATTATCGATCTGGCTCTGACAATCATCTGCTCACGAACGCCAAGGAGGAACGTCATGCCTGAGACGTCGCGGATGGACCGCAATCTGGCATTGGAAGCCGTCCGGGTGACCGAGGCTGCGGCGCTCTCGGCCTCGCGCCTGATGGGGCGCGGCGACGAGAAAGCCGCCGATCAGGCCGCGGTCGATGCGATGCGCGCGGCGCTGAACAGCCTAGCGATCGACGGCACCGTCGTGATCGGCGAGGGCGAACGCGACGAGGCGCCGATGCTTTACATCGGCGAAAAGGTCGGCACCGGAAACGGCCCGCCGATCGATATTGCCCTTGATCCGCTCGAAGGGACGACGATCACCGCCAAGGGCAGCGCCAATGCGCTCGCCGTCATCGCGATGGCCGATGCCGGCGGCTTTCTCAACGCTCCCGACGTCTATATGGACAAGATCGCGGTCGGTGGCGGACTGCCCGATGATCTCGTCGATCTCGACGAGGCGCCGGCAGTCAATCTAAGAAACCTGGCGCGCGCGAAAAAGGCCGAGATCGCCGACCTCGTCGTCTGCATCCTCGACCGCCCGCGTCATGCCGATCTGATCGCCAAGGTGCGCGAGGCCGGCGCCCGCATCGCCTTGATTTCGGACGGCGATGTCAGCGGCGTCATCGCCACCTCGAGCCCCGAGACCGGGATCGACATGTATGTCGGATCGGGCGGCGCGCCCGAAGGCGTGCTGGCGGCGGCGGCGTTGCGCTGCATCGGCGGGCAGATGCAGGGACGGCTGTTGTTTCGCAATGATGACGAACGCGGCCGGGCCCAAAAAATCGGGATCGCCGACCTCAACCGCAAATACAAGCTGCTGGACTTGGCCTCGGGCGACGTGATGTTCGCCGCGACCGGGGTCACCAATGGCACGATGCTCAAAGGGGTGCGGCGCTTTGCCGGCGGGGCCTTCACCCACTCGGTGGTGATGCGGTCGAAAACCGGCACCGTGCGTTATGTCGAGGCCAGCCACGATTTTACCCGCAAGCAAAGCTTCGCCGCGCTGGCGCGCTGAGGCAGGATGATGGACGGCGCGGGGGGCGCCGCCTTTCCCGCCAGCGTTTTAGGGGTCGAGCAATCGGTCTGTGGTCGGCGCTGGCGCTGGTGCGGCGGCGATGCGCAGGTCGGGCGGGAGATCGCCGAGCGGCTGGCGTTGCCGGAAATCGTCGGGCGGCTGCTCTCCCAGCGCGGCGTCGATCTCGATCACGCCCCGGGTTTCCTGTTGCCGCGGCTACGCGAGCAACTGCCCGATCCCGCGCATCTGCGCGACATGGAGGCCGCCGCCGCACGGCTCGTCCGCGGCGTTCGTGACGGCGAAACGATCGCCATTCTGGGCGATTACGATGTCGACGGCGCCACCTCGGCGGCGCTGCTGGCCCGGTTCTTCGTGGCGATCGGGGCGGGTACCCGAATCTATGTCCCCGACCGCCTGCGTGAGGGCTACGGCCCCAACAGCGCCGCCCTGCTGCGCCTGCGGGCGGAGGGGATACGGATCGTCGTCACCGTCGATTGCGGCACGACGGCGCATCTGCCGTTGGCCGAAGCCGCGGAAAGCGGGCTCGACGTCATCGTCGTCGATCATCATGTCGCCGAGCCGCTGCTGCCGCGTGCGGCTGCGGTGGTCAACCCGAACCGACTGGACGAGGCGAGCCCGCACGGCGGTCTGGCGGCCGTCGGCGTGGCCTTTTTGCTCGTCGTCGCGGTCAATCGCGCCCTGCGCCGGGCCGGTTGGTACGGGGCCGGCCGCACCGAGCCCGACCTCCTTGGGTGGCTCGACCTCGTCGCGCTGGGTACGGTGTGCGATGTCGTCCCGCTGACCGGATTGAACCGGGCTTTGGTCGCGCAGGGGATCAGGGTGGCGCGGCGCAACACCAATCCGGGCATGGCTGCGCTGGGCGCAATCGCCGGGATCAAGGAGCCGGTCGACGCCTACCATCTGGGGTTTGTTCTCGGGCCGCGGGTCAACGCCGGCGGCCGGGTTGGCGCGTCGGATCTCGGGGCGCGATTGCTGGCCACCGATGATCCGGCGCTGGCCGCCGAGCTGGCGCAGCGCCTCGACGCCCACAACCGCGAGCGCCGGGAAATCGAAGCACGGACCTTGGCGGCGGCGATCGCGATGGTCGAAGCCGCGCCGCAAGCCGCGGTGCTGACGTTTGCCGCGGCGGCCGGCTGGCATCCCGGTGTGATCGGGATCGTTGCCTCCCGACTCCGGGAGCGCTATGAGCGCCCGGCTCTTGTCATCGCATTGGACGGTGGGATTGGCCGCGGCTCGGGCCGCTCGATCCCCGGTGTCGCGCTCGGCCCGGCGGTGATCGCGGCGCGCCAGACCGGGCTCCTGATCAACGGCGGGGGCCACGCGATGGCGGCCGGCTTTACGGTCGCGGTGGATAAGCTTGACGCGCTGCGCGAATTTCTGGTCGAGCGGCTGGGGAACGGGCTCGACCAACTGAGCCTGGTTCCTGAACTCATCGTCGACGGCGCGCTCTCGGCCGCCGCGGCGCAGAGCGAGTTGATCGGCCACATCGACCGGCTGGCGCCGTTTGGGGCGGCAAATCCGGAGCCGCGCTTTGTCTTTCCGGCGCTGCGCGTCCTCCATACCGAGATGGTCGGCGGCGCCCATCTGCGCTGTAGCTTGGCCGACCCGTTCGACGGCGCCCGGCTGCCGGCCATCGCTTTCCAGGTCGCCGAGGCGCCGCTCGGCCGCTTCCTCGCCGAGACGCGCGGCGCTGCAATCCATATTACCGGTCATCTGCGCCGCGATGCCTGGCGCGGCGGCGACGCGGTACAGCTGGCAATCGACGACGCCGCACCGGTTTCCTGCTTGGCTGGACGCGAACATATCGGGGACGTGCACGAGCCTTGATGCGGGCGCGTGGACCAGCCTGGTTGAAACATTATGGGTGAGGCTGGCGGCGGATTCTGCGACGTGGCAGTCCGGTTCCGGCGCACCGATTTGACGCTTTGAGAGTTCCGATCACCGACGCACAACCGCGCTGGGATCGGCCAAGCTGGAGAGCGTCATGTCGACCAAGCAAATGCAGACCCGGCCAAACCCCCAATCCGATCCGCAGCCCTCGATGATTACCCGCGCCAAGCAACTCGGCCGCGGGGTCGCGGTCGCGGGGGTGCTCGCCGCGGTTGCGCTGACCGCAGCGCCGGCGACGGCTCGTGCGAACGGTCCGGGCACGGGTGCCGCGATTGGTCTCGGCATCCTGGGCGGGGTCATCGCCGGCGCGGCGATCGCGGCGACAACACCCCCAGTTTATGCTGCGCCACCTTCTTACTATTATTATCCGCAGCAGGGCTACTACTACAACACTCCGGCGCCGTCTTATTATAACGCGCCACAACCCTATTACGGCTCGGCGGCTTACAGCTACCCGCCCTACAATTACCAATAATCCCCATTCGGCGGCCGGCGCGCCGCACAACGATCGCGGCCCGGCCTCTCTTGCGGGAGGTCGGGCGCGCCTTGGGGCGCATCGAGCTTGACCCCGCCTTCGAATCAGCGAATGTCGTTTGCCTGTTTTTGCCTACGGAGGGACGGGTGGAAGCAAGCGAGATCGCCGAAACGATACGCGGGGAAGATGAAGAGCGCAGGGCCGAGGCGGACGTCACTTTCCGCAGGTTCACCGCCATCTATCTCGGAATCATCGCGATGCTGCTGGCGATCACCTCGCTCGGCGGTTCGAACGCGACCAAGGTAATGGTCAACGCCAACATTCAAGCTTCCGACATCTATGGCTTTTACCAATCGAAATACGCCCGCCAGACTTCCTATCGGCTCGCCGCCGACCAGCTCGAAGTGTTGGCCGCCGCCAACCCGGCGATGCCCGAAGCGGCCAAGACGAAGATCGAGGAGCACATCAAGCGCTGGCGGACAACCGCCGACCGCTATGAGACCGACCCGGTGAGCGGCCAGGGCAAGCAAGAACTTCTCGCCACGGCAAAGGAATGGCAGGCCAAGCGCGACCGCGCCGCCCGACGGGACCCAAATTTCGACTTTGCCGAGGCCTTGTTTCAGATTGCGATCGTGTTGGGTTCGGTCAGCATTGTCGCGGCTTCGCGCCCGCTCGTAAAGCTGAGCGGGGTTCTCGCCGTGCTCGCTACCTTGCTGATGATCAACGGCTATTTCCTGTTGGTGGCGCTGCCTTTGGACTAAGCCGGGGGTAGGCTGCCGCTCAGTCAACGGGCACGATCTCGGTCCGAACGGGCGTGCTCCGGGGCGAACTGGCTGCGGTAATAGCCCGCAAAAACGCCGTCGCGCCGCAATAGTTCGGCCAAGCTGCCCTGTTCAACGATGCCGCCCGCATGCAATACAACGATCCGGTCACAGCGTTGCACCGTCGACAGCCGGTGGGCGATGATGAAGGTCGTGCGCCCCTCCATCAGGCGCTCGATCCCGGCCATTACCAATGCCTCGGTGGCGACATCGAGCGCCGAGGTCGGCTCGTCGAGGATCAGGATCGGCGCGTCACGCAGCAGCGCCCTGGCGATCGTCACTCGCTGTTTTTCGCCCTCGGACAACGCAACGCCCAATTCGCCGATAACCGTGTCGTAGCCCGCCGGCAGCGAGGTGATCAGATCGTCGATATGCGCCAGTCGCGCCGCGCGCTCGATTGCCGCGTCATCGGCCCCCGGCCGGCCGTAGGCGATGTTGTCGCGTACCGAGAGCGGAAAGATCAGCGGCGGCTGCAATACCAGCGCGATCTGGCTGCGCAAGGAACTCAACCGATATTCGCGCAGATCGACGCCGTCGATCTCCACCATCCCTGCCGTCGGGTCATAGAAGCGCGGCAACAGGCCGAGCAAGGTCGATTTGCCGGCCCCGGTGGGACCGACGACCGCGATCTTAGCGCCGGCGGGGACCACCAAATCGATGTCCTTTAGGACCGGGGTCTGCGGACGATAACGGAAGTCGACCTTGCGCCAGGCGACGGCACCGTGCGCGCCTTCTGCCGGAAAGCTGCAGCTTCCATCAGCGAGGTCGGGCTCGGTGTCGAGTATTTCGAAGATCCGACGCGCGCCGACCCGGGCCCCGGCGATTAACCCCCAGCTCTGGGTGATCTGGTTGATCGGCGCGTAAAGCTGGGCCAGATACGAGATGAAGACGATCAGCTGGCCGACCGTCAACGCACCCGAGATCACCGCACGCGCCCCGGCATAAACGACGAGCGCGGTGCCGCCGGCGATCACGACGTTGACCGTCCCGGAATAGAACGTCTGCCAGCTGTAGAGCCGCAGGGTCGCGCGCAGGCTTTCCCGGCTCGCTCCCATGAAACGGTGCTGCTCGTCTTCCTCCCTGGTGAAGGCCTGCACCACCTTGATCGACGACATCGCCCATTGGACCAGCGAATAGACCCGGCTCTCGGTCGTGCGCACCTCGGTGGCGACGTCGATGATCTTACGGTTGAACCCGGCGATCAGTGCAAACAGCACCGGCACGACGGTCAGCGCCAGCAAGGTCAGTGTCGGATCGAGCGGAAACAGGATCACCAACATGCCGATAAGCAGGACCACAGCCGACAAGATCGGCAGGGCCCCGTTCATGATCATCGTCTGGACGGCAAAGCTGTCCGAAGTGACTCTGTAGAGCAGGTCGCCGACCCGCTGCCGATTGTGGAAGGCCAGCGACAGACCCTGGAGATGGGCGTAGAGAGCGCCGCGCAGGTCGTTGACCATGTTCTGCCCGACGCGGATCGTCGTGTAGTAATGCAGCAGGGTCAGCCCGCCACTGCCGAGATGAACGAGCACGATCCCGAGACAAGCGAGCAGTAGCAACCAACTCGCCGGCACCGCCTGCAGCGCTGCAATCGGGAATGGCTTGCCACCCAACACATTGTCGATCACCACCTGCAGCGGCCATGGCTTCAGCAGCTCGAAGGCGGTGATCAGAAAGACCTGTGCCAATGCCCAGGTGACCGGACCGCGATAGGGCCGCAAATACGGCAGCAGTTTTTTCAGCATCGCGCTGGGTTCCGTTGCAACCTCAGGGCGCCGTCGAGCCGACCCCGCATTCTTAGGCAGTCTGGGTCGCGACGACCGCTATCTGAGGACGCGCGAGCCGCTCGACCGGAATGAGCCCCACCGGTTTGGCGACGGCCTCGACGACACGGTGCATCAACCGAGCAAAGCCGGCGAGCTTGCAGCTCATCACCGCGAAATTGACGAGCCCGGCCGCGCCGATCACCGCTGCCGCCAGCGGCCAGCCGAGGATCAGCGCGAACGCGGTCAATCCCGCATAGCTGCGCAGCAGGACCGAGGCGAAACGCGACAGGCGCATCGTGCAACGCACGCGCAACAGCCGTTTGGGACCACCATGATTTTCGACGCAGACCGTGACCTGGGATCGGCTGCATAGGCCACGGGCGATGTTGAGGTCCCAGCTGCTCCACCCGGTGTCGGGCACGACGAAATATTTCTGCCGCACCAGGAACTCCATCAGCCCGCCGATCAGTGCTTCTTTTTCGGTTCCGGCCTCGCTCCAATAGGCAAGTTGGAAGGCTCGCCGGCGCCAGGAGATCCGGGCGCGCTGCTCAGTCTCGGCGGGGGCGACGTGCGGCTGTGCGCGCATCTCACGGATGCGCCACCTGATCCGCTCCCAACCGCGCAGCAGCGGGCCTAGATAGATCAGCAGCGCCACCAGCGCCCGGGCTTTTGCCCCGGTGAAACGCCTGTCGATCTGCGCCTTGAGCGCGCCGTTGACGCACATCGCCCAGGTCGCGAGCAGCGGCACCGCGAGTAGCCACCACCACCCGCCGCCAACGGTCGCGGCTAGGGCCAAGACCAGGGCCGCGGCACTCCATTCGAAGGTCAGCGGCAGAAATGCGGTCAGCGACGATGGCGGCTCGTACAGGGTTTGGAACAGGCCGCGTCCGAACACACCCGAATAGATCACCGGCCGGCGCGACAGCAGCAGCGAGGTCGAGAGGTCGCCATAGATGCGCCCCAGCCACTTTGCCTGTCCGAAGAGGTTGAAGCGGAAGGGATGCTTGGAATAGACCAGGGCTTCGGCCTTGCCGTAGCCGCGCTGCTGATTGCAATAGGCTTTGACCGTGTTGCGGCGGAAATGCCAGACGATGGCCGCCGGGCTAAAGCCGATGACATGGCCGGCATCCTGAAAGCGCCAGCAGATGTCGACATCGTCGCCGGCGGCGCGATAGACCGGATCGAAGCCGCCGAGACCCATCAGGGTCTCGCGGCGGAACGCCATGTTGCAGCCGGCGATGTGCTCGGCCACCTCGTCACTTAGCAAAACATGGGTCGGGCCGCCCGGCGCCACCGCTACCGCGGCCGGAACAAGGCTGTCTTCGGGCGGCGGGAAATTGGGTCCGCCGCAGGCCGAAAGGCCGCCCGCTTCCATCTTGGCGACAAGATAGGTCAGCCAGTCGGGATCGGCGACGCAATCGCTGTCGGTATAGGCGACGATCTCGCCGGTGGCGGCCTCCGAGCCGATATTGCGGGCGACGCTCAAGCCCTTATTCGGCTGGCTGATGATCCGGCAGTACGGATAACTCTCGGCGATCTCCAGGGTGCGATCGCGCGAACCGTCATTAACGACGATGACCTCGTAATCGGGATAATTCAGCAGTGCGAGCGAGGCCAGACACGCATCTATCGTGCGTTCGGCATTGTAGGCGCAAACAACCACCGAGACCCTCGGATAGCGCGGCAGAGGTGGCGGCAATGGGCCGCTATAGGAGCGTTCGACCTCAGCCAGGGCGAGCTTGGGCCGGCGCTTTCCGTCGACAAGGCCGAACGCCCAGTCCTTGACCAGGTGACCACCGGTGAACCACTCGTCGGTCCAGGAAAACACACAAGTCCCGGCAACCCCCGCCTCGAAGGCGGTGCGAACCTGCCACGACAGAACGCGCTGCTGCCCCTGTTCTCCTTCGCGGATCGAGTCGACGCCGAATTCGGTCAGCACCAGCGGCTGGTCGACGGCGAGATTATGCAGCCGCGCGATATAACGCCGAAACGCGGTTTCATCGTGAAGATAAACGTTGAAACAAACGAAATCGGTGAAGTCGACGGTCAGGTATTCGGTCGACGGAAAATTGGCGTAGCTGACTAGCGCCTCGGGGTGCTCTTCCTTGACCAAGGCGACGAGACCGCGCAAAAAACGCCGCACCGGCTCGGCGCCGTGCCAACGGACCATGTCCGGCGGGATCTCGTTGCCGACCAGGTAGGCGAAGACCGCGGGATGGCGGCCGCAGGCGCGCACGCCGGCGGCGACCGCTTCGCGGATATCCGCCTGGATCGCCGGGCTATCGAGAAAGGTGACGTGCTGGGGCCAAGGAAGCCCGACGAGAACCCTCAAACCCGCCTCCTGAGCGGCGTCCAAGAGCCAAGCCGGCGGCACGGTGAAAACCCGGACCGTGTTAATCCCGGCTTCACCCATCAGCGCGAAATCTTTGTCGACAGTCGCCGGTTCGGGGAAGGGCGCGCCATGCTTGCCGATCGGGAACGGGCCGTAAGTGACGCCTTTGACGAAATGCTTGTGCTCGCCGGCGAAAAAGAACTTGCCGCTCACGCGAATCGGAGCGGGCGATAGGACCCGCTCCATCGGGATCGAAGCACGCCGTGCAACCTCGTCGACATCGACCAAGGTCATCTTGGAAGCTCCCGGGACCGATGCCGCGCCGGCCCCCTTCCCGGCAGCGGCAGCGCTCGCACAACGGGCCACCGCGGGATTCATTCCGGGAACCGGGTCGGCGCCGGCCGCACGAATGAGAATACGGGCGTATTCACCGCGACTGGCGCGTCTGCCAAGCGAGCGCGGTGCGGATAATCGTGTCGAGGTCCGAATGCTGCGGGCGCCAGCCAAGAATTTCGGCGGCAAGGCTGGGATCGGCGACCAGCGCCGGAGGATCACCCGGCCGCCTCAGTGCGGCTTGCGCCGGGACCTTCCGGCCGGTGGCCGCTTCGGCGGCGGCGATCACCTCCCGCACCGACCGACCGCGGCCGGTGCCGAGATTGACCGCGATGTTGCCGCCGCCCCCGCGCAGGCGCTCCAGCGCGCGCAGATGCGCGACAGCCAGGTCCTGGACGTGCACGTAATCGCGGATCGCGGTGCCATCGGGCGTCGGGTAATCGGTGCCGTAGATATCGATCTGCGGGCGTTGCCCGAGTGCCGCCTGCAACACCAGCGGAACCAGGTGGGTTTCAGGCTCGTGGCACTCGCCGATCTCGCCCTCCGGATCGGCTCCGGCGGCGTTGAAATAGCGCAGCGCCGCCGAGCGCACTCCATAGGCTTCACCATACCAATGCAAGGCCCGCTCGATTGCGAGCTTGGTCTCACCGTATGGGTTGACCGGACGCTGCGGCGAGTCCTCACGTATGGGGACCGCATCGGGCGTACCATAGGTTGCGCAGGTCGAGGAGAAGACTATTTCGCCGACGCCTGCATGGCGCATTGCCTCCAACAACGACAGGGTGCCGCCCAAATTATTGCGATAGTAGAGCGCCGGATCGACCGCGGACTCGCCTACATAAGCGTAAGCGGCGAAATGCATGACCGCCGCCACACGATGCTCGGCGAGTGCGGCGGAGAGCCGCGCCATGTCCGCAAGGTCCCCCTCGACCAGTGGCCCCCAGCGCACCGCCTCGCGCCGCCCGCGCGATAAATTGTCGAACACGACCGGCAGATATCCGGCGCGCGCCAGCGCCTTGCAGGCATGCGACCCGACGTATCCCGCGCCGCCGGTTACCAGGATCGCCTGTGACATATCGCCTGCTGGATCAGACCGTAACGACGGCAGCACAACGCGCCATGTCCGCCGGCTCTTCCCCACTTGGTGGTTTTTCCGGGCGCGGCGGCTTGCCGCGGGCCGCTTCTGGTGGAATAAGCCGGCGGGGTTGCCGTTTTTTGCTGCATTCGAGTGAGGGTCGGCCGAGATGCGCATTGCGATAGTCGGTACCGGGTATGTCGGGCTGGTCTCGGGGGCGTGCTTCTCCGAGTTCGGCGTCGAGGTCACATGCGTCGACCAGGATGGGGGCAAGATCGCGCGCCTGCAGCAGGGTGAAATGCCGATCTTCGAGCCGGGCCTCGAGGCGCTCGTGGCCAATAACGCGGCGGCGGGCAGGCTTTCCTTCACGGTCGATCTCCCGGCGGCAGTTGCCGGGGCCGATGCCGTGTTCATCGCCGTCGGCACGCCCTCGCGGCGGGGCGACGGGCATGCCGATCTTTCGTACGTCTTTGCCGCGGCCGAGGAGACCGGACGGGCCTTGACCGATTATGCGGTCGTGGTGACCAAGTCGACGGTGCCGGTCGGCACTGGCCGCGAGGTTGCCGAGATCCTGCGCCGGATACGGCCACAGGGCCGGTTCGACGTGGCCTCCAATCCGGAATTTCTGCGCGAGGGCTCGGCGATCGAGGATTTCATGCGGCCCGACCGGGTCGTGATCGGCGCCGACAGCGAGCGTGCCCGCACGGTCATGCGGGCGCTCTATCGCCCGCTCTATTTGCTCGAAACGCCAATGCTGTTCACCGACATCGAGACCGCCGAGCTAATCAAATATGCGGCCAACGCGTTTCTCGCGACCAAGATCACCTTTATCAACGAGATCGCCGATCTGTGCGAACGGGTGGGCGCCGATGTTCAGGACGTGGCCAAGGGGATCGGCCTGGATGGACGCATCGGCAGCAAATTTCTGCATGCCGGCCCGGGGTTTGGCGGTTCGTGTTTTCCGAAGGACTGCACTGCGCTGGTGCGCACCGCCCGCGAGGTCGAGACGCCGTTGGCGATCGTCGAAACCGTGGTGCAGGTCAATAATGCGCGCAAAGAGCGCATGGCCGACAAGATCGCCGCCGCCTGCGGCGGTACGCTTGCGGGCAAGACCCTCGCCGTGCTCGGTCTGACTTTCAAGCCGAACACCGACGATATGCGCGACAGCCCGAGCCTGGCGATCCTGCCGGCGTTGATGGCCGCCGGAGCAGCCATCCGCGGTTACGATCCGGGAGGGATGGTCGAGGCCGAAAAGCTGCTGCCTGACCTGACCTACTGCGGGGATGCCTATGAGACGATGGTTGGGGCCGATGCGCTGGTCATCCTGACTGAATGGAACGCCTTCCGAGCGCTTGATCTCGGCCGCGTCAGAAGCTTGCTCGCGGCCCCCCTCGTGATCGATCTGCGCAACATCTATCAGCCTGAGGAAATGACCGCCGCGGGCCTTTCCTATGTCAGCGTCGGCCGCCCGCCGCGGATCGTGCGCCCCGAATTGCGAGTGCTAGCGTGACCGCCAGGAGAGATCGTCCGATGAGCATTGTCGCCAAACGTGTTCTCGTCACCGGCGGCGCCGGTTTTCTCGGCTCTCATCTGTGCGAGCGCCTGCTGGCCCAAGGCGACGACGTGCTCTGCGTCGACAATTATTTCACCGGGCGCAAGGACAACGTCGCTCATCTGCTGGCCGACCCGCATTTCGAGGCGATGCGCCACGACATCACCCATCCGCTGTTTGTCGAGGTCGACGAGATCTACAATCTTGCCTGCCCGGCCTCGCCGATCCATTACCAGTTCGACCCGGTGCAGACGACCAAGACCAGCGTCATCGGCGCAATCAACATGCTGGGGCTGGCAAAACGGCTTAAGGCCAAGATATTCCAAGCCTCGACCTCCGAGGTCTATGGCGACCCGACGGTGCACCCGCAGCCCGAAGGCTATCGCGGCAACGTCAACCCGATCGGGCCGCGCGCCTGCTATGACGAGGGCAAGCGCTGCGCCGAGACCTTGTTTTTCGATTATTACCGTCAGCACAATCTAAAGATCCGCGTAGCCCGCATCTTCAACACCTACGGTCCGCGCATGCACCCCAACGACGGCCGCGTCGTTTCCAACTTCATCATACAGGCGCTGCGGAACGAACCGATCACGCTGTACGGTGAGGGCACGCAGACCCGCGCTTTTTGCTATGTCGACGATCTGATCGATGGGTTTGTCGCGCTGATGGCCGCTCCCGACGACGTTACCGGGCCGATCAATCTCGGAAACCCGGTCGAAACCTCCGTCGCCGAGCTCGCTGACCGCGTCATCGCGCTGACCGGCTCGCGATCGACGATCGCTCGGCGCCCGCTTCCGGTAGACGACCCGGTCCAGCGTTGCCCCGAAATCGACCAGGCACATGCGGTGCTCGGCTGGCAACCGCGCACTGAACTCAACGCCGGCCTCACCCGCACCATCGCCTATTTCGAAAAACTGCTGTCGCAGCGCGGCCCTACGCTTGGCCGGCGCGCGGTGCGTCCGGCGCCGCTGCCGATCAAATAATCCGCCGACGCTGCAGCTCGTCGATGATCTGTGTCGCAGCCTCTTCGGCCGTACCGACCGTGGTCACCCGCAGCTCCGGGGCTTCCGGCACTTCGTAGGGCGAGTCGAGGCCGGTAAAATGCTCGATCCCGCCGGCCTTGGCCTTGGCGTAGAGGCCCTTGGGATCGCGCCGGATGCATTCCTCGATCGGCGTGTCGACGAAGACCTCTAGAAACGCGGTGGGGCCGGCCAGCTCGCGCACCATGCGTCGCTCGGCGCGGAATGGCGAGATGAACGAGCAGATCACGATCAGCCCGGCCTCGGCCATCAGCTTGGCGACCTCGCCGACGCGGCGGACGTTCTCGACCCGGTCGGCGTCGGTGAAACCGAGATCGCGGTTGAGCCCGTGCCGCACATTGTCGCCATCGAGCAGCATCGTGTGGCGGCCGAAAGCCAGCAGCTGCTTTTCGACGAGATCCGCGATCGTTGATTTTCCAGCGCCGGACAAACCGGTCAGCCACAGCACCGCGGGGGTTTGGCCCTTGAGCGCGGCGCGCTCGCCGCGGCCGACGGTCAGCGCCTGCCAGTGGATATTGCTGGCGCGACGCAAGCCAAAGGCGATCATCCCGGCCCCGGCCGTCTCGTTGCTGAAGCGGTCGATCAGGATAAAGGCGCCGGTGTCGCGATTGTCGGTGTAGGGATCGAACGCCACCGGCGCAGCGGTCGACAGATTGCAGAACCCGATCTCGTTGAGGCCTAGGGTCCTGTCGGCGAGATGCGCAAGGGTTTCGACATCAATGCGATGCTTAAGTGCGGTGACGGTAGCCGGCACTGTACGGGTGCCGATTTTCAGAAGGTAGGAACGCCCGGGGACAAGCTGGTGCTCGCTCATCCAGATCACCTGGGCGGCAAACTGATCGACGAAATCGGGCGGATTGCGCGGGTCGGCGAGGAGATCGCCGCGAGCAATGTCGATCTCGTCGGCGAGGGTTAGGGTGATGGCGTCACCGGCCCCGGCGCGTTCGAGCGCGCCATCGAAGGTGGCGATCTCGCGGACCCGGGTCGACCGGCCCGAGCCAGCGAGGAGAACCATATCGCCGGGTGCGATCGAACCCGAGACAACCGTCCCCGAGAAGCCGCGGAACGAGGCATTCGGTCGGTTGACCCATTGCACCGGAAAGCGGAACGGCCGTTCGCCATCACCCGTCACCTCGACCAATTCGAGATGATCGAGCAAGCTCGGGCCCCGATACCAGGGCATCCGTTGCGATGGCCGGATGATGTTCTCGCCCGACAAGGCCGAGAGCGGGATCGCCGTAATCTCCGCTTGACCCAGCCCCGCGGCAAACCCCGAGAAGCTGGCGGCGATTTCGGCGAACCGGCCCTCGTCATAGCCGACGAGATCCATCTTGTTGACCGCCAGCACCAGGTGACGGATCCCGAGCAGCGAGCAGATAAAGGCATGCCGCTTGGTCTGGGAAACAATGCCGTTGCGGGCGTCCACCAGGATCACGGCCAGATCGCAAGTCGAGGCGCCGGTTGCCATGTTGCGGGTGTATTGCTCGTGCCCCGGGGTATCGGCGACGATGAAGGCGCGCGCAGGGGTGGCAAAAAAGCGGTAGGCGACGTCGATCGTGATGCGTTGCTGCCGCTCGTCTTCGAGCCCGTCGAGCAGCAGCGAAAAATCGATGGCCTCGCCGGTGGTGCCGAACCGTCGCAACTCGTGCGCGAGCGCCTCCAGTTGATCGTCGAAGATCAGCGCGCAGTCGTGCAGCAGCCTGCCGATCAGGGTCGATTTGCCGTCGTCGACCGATCCGCAGGTCAGAAAGCGCAACAGATCCCGGTCACGCGGGAGAGCCGCCTGACAGGAAGCCGGCATCAAAAGTAGCCCTCGCGCTTTTTGCGCTCCATCGCGGCGTCTTCGTCGCCGTCGATCAGACGGCCCTGCCGCTCGGAGCGCCGCGAGTCGCGTAATTCGGCGATAATCTCGGCGGGCGTCGTTGCCGCCGAGGCGATCGCCCCGGTCAACGGGTAGCAGCCCAGGGTGCGAAAACGGACCCGGCGGTGTTCCGGCTCTTCGCCCGGGTTCAGCGGAAAGCGGTCGTCATCGACCATGATCCAGGTCCCGCTGCGCTCGACCACCGGCCGCAATGCGGCGAAATACAGTGGCACCACTGGGATCTCTTCGGCGGCGATGTATTCCCAGACGTCGTGCTCGGTCCAGTTCGACAGCGGAAAGACCCGCATCGTCTCGCGCTCGGAAAGCCGCGTGTTGTAGACCCGCCACAGCTCGGGGCGCTGGTTCTTCGGGTTCCAGTCGTGGTTGGCGCCACGCAGCGAGAAGACGCGCTCTTTCGCCCGGCTCTTTTCCTCGTCGCGCCGCGCGCCGCCGAGCGCGGCATCGAAGCCGTGGCGATCAAGCGCCTGCTTCAACGCCTCGGTCTTCATTACCGCGGTGTGCAACGCCGATCCCGAGGCTATCGGGTTGATGCCGCGCTGGACGCCGTCTTCGTTGGTGTGGACGATCAGCTCGAGATCGAGCCGGCGCGCGGTTGCGTCGCGAAAGGCGATCATCTCGCGGAATTTCCACCGCGTATCGATATGCAGCAGCGGAAAGGGCGGCTTGCCGGGAAAGAATGCCTTGCGCGCCAAATGCAGCATGACGCTCGAAATCTTTGCCGATCGAGTAGAGCAGAACCGGCTTGCGGAATTCGGCCGCGACCTCGCGCATGATCCCGATCGCCTCGGCTTCGAGACGACGCAGATGGCCCGGCAACACACGCAGGATCGGCGAAGCTTCGGCTACGGCGGACACGGATGCCCTTTCGTGAGGTTTACGCGTGAGGCTGAGGGCGGCTATCCCCGTTAGAGACCGGTGCAAGCGCTGTCAACCGCACGCCAATCCCCGCGCCAGGATATCGCACCTTTCGATCCGGTGATTATCGGGGGCCGACCCTCTACACCCGGTTAAGCCGCACACTCAGCGGTTTGCGCCGATCAATGCAGCTTCGGCGCTTTGTGGAACCGCGTGCGGTCGGCGGATAGGACACGCACCGTCAAGGCCTCGCCGTCACGCACCACCTGCAGCTGGATCTCGCTGCCGGCTGGGCCGCTCGCCCAGACCTTTCGCCAGAAGCCGGCGAGGCTCGCCACCGCATCATCCCGGACTGCGAGGATGCGGTCTCCGGGCCGCAACCCGGCCTTGTTGGCGGGCCCTTGCTCGTGGAGACCGGCAACGACGATCGCGTCCTCGACCTCGGCGGCGTATAGGCCGAGCCATGGGCGCATCGGACGGTTCGGACGCCCATAGGTCAGCATGTCGTCGAGGATCGGCGGCAACAGGTCTATCGGTACGACCATATTGACATCGCGTCGCAGCTCGCGGCCGCTCGAATGCTGGACATGCAAGGAGCCGATGCCGATCAGCCTTCCATCGGCGCCGATCAGCGCCGCGCCGCCCCAAAACGGATGCGCCGGAGCGGTAAAGATCGCGTGGTCGAGCACGTACTCCCAATACCCGGCGAATTCCTGGCGCGCGACGACGCGAGCAGAGATGGCATGACGACGGCCGCCCTCTGCGGCCATGATCGCATGGTCGCCGGCGCCGACGCGCATGCCGACACCGAGTTCGAGCGGCGCGACGTTCAGTTTGCCCAGCGTCTGGACGAGCCCGAATCCGGTCTCCTGGTCATAGGCGAGAACGTGCCCGGGCACGGCGCCGCCATTGGCCGAGGTGAGCCAGATCGTCTCGGCTTCGGTGACGAGATAGCCGATCGTCAGGACGAGACCGTCGCCGCGGATCAGAACGGCGCTGCCGGCGCGCTCGGTGCCGAGCGAACCGGCGGTGAAGGCGTCTTCCGGAACCGTCGCTCGCAGGCCCAGCACCGCGCCGAGCGCACGGTCCAGGTCAAAGCTGCAATCGCCGGGCTTCGGCTGGATCTCGCCCGGGATTTCCCAGTCTACGTTTCGTGGCATCGCAGCGGCTCTTCAATCGCTTCGGGTTCAATCGTAACCGGCAAAGAGTGCGCCGCCCGCGCGCTCTTGTCAAAACCGCCGCGTTGCCGGAGGCGGCGATGCCTCCGGTCCGCCTCGCCCGGCCGCTTGACAAGGCGGTATGCCCCATCTATCTAGGCAGCACTCTCGGGCAGAGAGTGCCAATCGCTGATTCGAAATCGAGGTCGAGGAGGTATTCATGAAATTTCGTCCGCTGCACGACCGTGTCGTGATACGGCGCGTCGAGGAGGAAGAGAAGAGCAGAGGCGGCATCATCATTCCGGACACGGCGAAAGAGAAGCCGATGGAAGGCGAGGTGGTGGCTGCCGGTCCGGGCGCGCGCGGCGAGGACGGCAAGATCCAGCCGATGGATGTCAAGGCGGGCGACCGCGTGCTGTTCGGGAAATGGTCCGGCACCGAGGTCAAGCTGGATGGCGAAGAGCTGATCATCATGAAAGAAAGCGACATCATGGGCGTAATCGAGCCCGCCGCCGCCGCGAGAAAGGTCGCTTGAGGAGAATCTGGAAATGGCTGCCAAAGACGTCAAATTTCATGCCGACGCCCGCGAGCGGATGCTGCGCGGCGTCGATATTCTTGCTAACGCGGTCAAGGTGACCTTGGGTCCGAAGGGCCGCAACGTCGTTCTCGACAAATCGTTTGGCGCGCCGCGGATCACCAAGGACGGCGTCACCGTCGCCAAGGAGATCGAGCTCGCCGACAAGTTCGAGAACATGGGCGCGCAGATGGTCAAGGAGGTCGCCTCGAAGACCAGCGACCAGGCCGGCGACGGCACCACGACCGCGACCCTGTTGGCGCAGGCGATCGTGCGCGAAGGGTCCAAGGCGGTGGCCGCGGGCATGAACCCGATGGATCTGAAGCGCGGCGTCGATCTCGCGGTCGAAGCCGTGGTCGAGGATATCAAGAAGCGGTCGAAGAAAATCTCGACCAATGAGGAGATCGCCCAGGTCGGCACGATTTCGGCCAATGGCGAGCGTGAGATCGGCGAAATGATCGCCGAAGCGATGCAGAAGGTCGGCAACGAGGGCGTGATCACGGTCGAAGAGGCCAAGTCTCTGGAGACCGAGCTCGACGTCGTCGAGGGCATGCAGTTCGACCGCGGCTACCTGTCGCCCTATTTCGTGACCAACGCCGAGAAGATGGTCGCCGAGCTCGAAAATCCGTACATCCTGCTGTTCGAGAAGAAGCTGTCCGGGCTGCAGGCGATGCTGCCGGTCCTGGAGGCGGTGGTGCAGAGCAGCAGGCCGCTGTTGATCGTCGCCGAGGATGTCGAAGGCGAGGCGCTCGCGACGCTCGTGGTCAACAAACTGCGCGGCGGTCTCAAGGTCGCGGCGGTCAAGGCGCCGGGCTTCGGCGACCGGCGCAAGGCCATGCTCGAAGACATCGCCATGCTGTCCGGCGGCCAAGTGATCAGCGAGGACCTCGGCATCAAGCTCGAAAACGTCACCCTCGACATGCTGGGTCAGGCCAAACGGGTCAGCATCGAGAAAGAGAACACGACGATCATCGACGGTTCCGGCAAGCCCGAGGATATCCAGGGCCGCATCGCGCAGATCCGCCAGCAGATCGAGGAAACGACCTCGGACTACGACCGCGAAAAACTGCAGGAGCGGCTGGCCAAGCTCGCCGGCGGCGTCGCGGTGATCCGGGTCGGCGGGTCGACCGAGGTCGAGGTCAAGGAGCGCAAGGACCGGGTCGACGACGCGATGCACGCGACCCGCGCAGCGGTCGAAGAGGGTGTCGTCGCCGGCGGCGGCGCCGCGCTGCTCTATGCCGCCCGCGCCCTCGATAATCTGAAGCCGTCGAACAGCGACCAGAAGGTCGGCGTCGACATCGTCAAAAAGGCGATCCTCTACCCGGCCCGGCAGATTGCCGAAAATTCGGGCACCGACGGCTCGATCGTGGTCGGCAAATTGCTCGAGAGCAAGGACTCGAATTACGGCTACGACGCGCAAAAGGGCGAGTTCACCGACATGATCCGGGCCGGCATCATCGACCCGACCAAGGTCGTGCGCCACGCACTGCAGGATGCGGCCTCGATCGCCGGTCTGCTGATCACCACCGAAGCGATGGTGGCCGAAAAGCCCGAGCCCAGGACACCGCCGGCGATGCCGCCGGGCGGCGGCATGGGCGGCATGGGCGGCATGGACTTCTAAGCCGCCCCCAAAGATTTGCCCTGCAAGGGCCGCCCGTCCGCGCCGAACCGCGGGCAGGCGGCCCTTTCTATTAAGGCTAAGGCGTGGCTCGACCCGAAGGGGCAAATTCGGCGACCGGCTCGATCCGCAACGCGCATTGATCCGCGCGCTTCGATTGCGCGTGGCGCAACCCTGCCTTGCTTTGCCGGCCGCCGCCCCGGCTCGATCGCAGCCGCGCGCGCTTGCCAGCCGGCAGTGCTCCACCCATACTGACCCCTATGCGGCGCCCCATGCTGGATCCCGTTTTCGCGGCGGCCGAGCCGTTGCTGCGGGTTTGCGATCACCCGGACTGCGAGGCCGGCGGTGATTTTCGTGCGCCTAAATCGCGTCTCGACCTGCGCGATTATTACTGGTTCTGTCTCGATCACGTGCGCGCTTACAATGCGGCGTGGAACTATTATTCCGGGATGAGCGACACCGAAATCGAGGCCGAGATCCGCAGCGACACAGTGTGGCAGCGGCCGAGCTGGCGGCTCGGCGATCGACACGGCCCCGGTTACGCGGCCCGGGTGCGCGACCCGCTCGGCGTGTTCTCCGGCGACGCGCACGGCCAACGACGCGGCGCAGGACAACGAGATCGGCCGAACCGCGAGGCGGTGCGGCGGGCGCTCTCTGCTCAGGAACAGGCGCTCGCGGTATTCGAAATCGAGCCGCCGTTCACCCCGGTGCGTCTCAAGGCCCGCTACAAGGCGCTGGTCAAGCTCCATCACCCCGACGCCCATGGCGGGGACAAAGCGGCCGAGGAGAAGTTGAAGATCATCAACCAGGCCTATGCCACCCTGAAAGCCAGCTATTTCGGTTGAACAATCGGGATGCGGCGTTCAAATTTCTCACTGCTTCACCACAGGATAGAAGACAAGAATGCCATCCGTTCAGCCAACGGCGCCCGACAGCGCGTTCCCACTGGATAAACCCGACATCACGATCTCGGTCCGTCAGAGCTTTGGGATCGACAGTGATCTTCAGGTTCCCGCCTTCAGCCAGGCGAGCGAGCACGTCCCCGATTTCGATGACGCCTATCGCTTCGACCGCGATACCACGCTGGCGATCCTCGCCGGTTTCGCCTTCAACCGCCGGGTGATGATCCAGGGCTATCACGGCACCGGCAAATCGACCCATGTCGAGCAGGTCGCGGCCCGGCTCAACTGGCCCTGCATCCGGGTCAATCTCGACAGCCATATCAGTCGCATCGATCTTGTGGGCAAGGATGCGATCGTGCTGCGCGACAACAAGCAGGTCACCGAGTTCCGCGAGGGGTTGCTGCCCTGGGCGTTGCAGCATCCGGTGGCGTTGTGCTTTGACGAATACGACGCCGGCCGTCCGGACGTCATGTTCGTGATCCAGCGGGTGCTCGAAGTCGAGGGCAAGCTGACCCTGCTGGACCAGAACCGCGTCATTCGGCCGCATTCGGGGTTTCGGCTGTTCTCGACCGCGAACACGGTCGGTCTCGGCGACACCACCGGCCTCTATCACGGCACCCAGCAGATCAATCAGGGCCAGATGGACCGCTGGAACATCGTCGCGACCTTGAACTACCTGCCGCACGACGCCGAGGTCGAGATCGTGCTGGCCAAGGTGCCGACTTACGACACCGAGGACGGGCGGCGCACGATCAGCGCCATGGTGGCCCTCGCCGATCTGACCCGCGCCGGCTTTATCAACGGCGACATCTCGACGGTGATGTCGCCGCGCACGGTCATGACCTGGGCCGAAAACGCCGCGATCTTCGGCGATCTGTCGTTTGGCTTCCGCCTGACCTTTCTGAACAAATGCGATGAGAC
The DNA here is from genome assembly GCA_963785565.1 of uncultured Alphaproteobacteria bacterium. GTDB lineage: Bacteria > Pseudomonadota > Alphaproteobacteria > ATCC43930 > CGMCC-115725 > AP-15. Next base: position 26,341 of record CAWAVV010000059.1, read on the forward strand.
CGAACGCCCGGCGGTGGCCGAATACTACCAGCGCTGCTTTGGCACCGAACTGGCCGAGACCGGCGTCAATGCGACGCTGATGTAGGTCTTGAGATCCAGCCCCGGCAGCCCTGATGGCACAGGAATTCTCCCCGACCGAAATCTTTAAGCGGGCGACCGCGGCGACCCTGCGGGCGATCGCCGAGCGCGACGACCTGGCTGTCGCCTTCGGGCCGGAAGCAGCCGGTCTCAGCGGCACCAGGGTGCGGCTGCCGAACCCGCCGCGCGACCTGCCGGCCGAGGAGGCGGCGCAATTGCGCGGCGCCGCCGACAGCATGGCGTTGCGGCTGCGCTATCATGACGACGCGGTGCACAGCCGGCGCGTCCCCGGCAGCCCGTTGGCGCGAGCGGTCTTCGAAGCGGTCGAACAGGCGCGGGTCGAAGCCTTGGGCGCGCGGCGCATGACCGGGGTCGCCAGCAATCTCGCCGCGATGCTCGACGAGCAGTATCGCCGGCAGGGCTTTGAGCGCATCACCGAGCGCACCGAGAGCACGATGGCCGAGGCGGTGCGCCTCTTAACCCGCGAGGCTCTGACCAAGGAACGCCCGCCGCCCGCGGCGCGGCGCGTTGTCGATCTGTGGCGCCCGTGGCTCGAAGCGCGGATCGCCAAGGATCTCGGCGAGCTCGACCGCACCATCCTGGATCAGGACGACTATGCCCGGGTGACCCGCCGGATGCTGCAGGATCTCGACATCGATCTTGGCGAGGCTGAGGATTCCGAAAACAACGAGCAGCAGGAGGGCGAGGAGGCCGAGGGCGAAAATCAGAGCGAAGGCGAGGGCGCCACGTCAGGTGCGCAGGCTTCGCCCGACGGCTCGCCTGCCGATGGCGAGGCCGACGACGCGCAGGACGCGGCCGAAGCCGGCGACGGCGAAATGATGCCGGGTTCGAGCGATGACGACCCCGGCCGGCCGGGCCGGCCCGGCACGATGCCACGCGGCCGCCCCGACGACACCGCGATCTACCGCGCCTTCAGCACCCTGTCGGACGAGATCGTCGAGGCCCACGAGCTGTGCGACGCCGATGAGTTGACGCGGCTGCGGCAATTGCTCGACCAGCAGCTCTCGCATTTGCAGAGCGTGATCGCCCGGCTCGCCAACCGTCTGCAGCGCAAGCTCTTGGCCAAGCAAACCCGAGCCTGGGAATTCGATCTCGACGAGGGATTGCTCGACGCCGCGCGGCTGTCGCGCGTCGTCGCCAACCCAATCCTGCCGCTCGCCTACAAGCGCGAGCGTGAAATGGATTTCCGCGACACCGTCGTCACCTTGTTGATCGACAATTCGGGCTCGATGCGCGGCCGCCCGATCACGGTCGCGGCGATGAGCGCCGATATCCTGGCGCGAACCTTGGAACGCTGCGCGGTCAAGGTCGAGATCCTCGGATTTACCACCCGCGCCTGGAAGGGCGGACAGTCGCGCGAGCGGTGGATCGCCGCCGGCAAGCCGGCCAACCCGGGACGGCTCAACGATCTGCGCCACATCGTCTACAAGCCGGCCGACGCGCCCTGGCGCCGCGCGCGGCGCAATCTCGGGCTGATGCTGCGCGAGGGCATCCTCAAGGAGAACATCGACGGCGAGGCGCTCGCCTGGGCGCACAACCGGCTGCGCGAGCGCACCGAGCAGCGCCGCATCCTGATGGTGATTTCCGACGGCGCCCCGGTCGATGATTCAACCCTGTCGGTCAACCCGGGCAACTACCTCGAAAAGCATCTGCGCGAGGTGATCCACGACATCGAGCGGCTGGCCGAGGTGGAACTCACCGCGATCGGCATCGGCCACGACGTCACCCGCTATTACCGCCGCGCGGTCACCATCGTCGATGCCGAGCAATTGGGCGGCGTCATGCTCGACAAGCTGTCCGAACTGTTCGCGGAGGAAGGCGACCAGACCCGGGTGCGCAGCCGCCACCGCCGCGCTGCCTGACCCGATTTTAGATGCCGCGGCAGCGGCCCCCTTTCGCTGCCGCCAAATCGTCAGAGGTATTAGTTAGAACAGCTTCTTGGTCATATAAAACCGCGTATGGCCGGGCGGCTCACATTCGATCCGGGCAGCGACCTCCCAACCCTGCTTCAGGTAGAAGCCCGGTGCCTGAAAGTGGACGGTGGACAACACCGCGCGGGTACAGCCGCGTCGCCGCCCTTCTTCCTCTGCCATGGCGAGGATCCGGCTGCCAAGCCGGCCGCGCCGCAAATCCTCCGGCAGAAAAAACCGCTCTACCCGCAAGAGGCCCAGTGACGTGCGGCCGTGCAGGCCGCCGACGACCTTCTTGGTTTCGGGATCGCGGACGAGGACGGCGAGCGCACGACTGTCCGAGTATCCCGCCTGCGCCTCGTTGTAGGCGCGCAACCCCTCCGCGATCACCGCGCCCTCGTCGTCGCGCGGTGCATCGGTCAGCGTGATCGTAGCTTCGGCTCGATTGGCCACGGCGTTTCCCCCATTAGATATCCGCGGGGTCGGCGATGGCCACTGCGAGATGTTCGTAGGATTCGCAGACGGTCCCGCAGATCCCCTTGATTGCGCGCAATTGGGCCTTCGCGCTCGCGAGGTCGCCTTTGATGAGATAGGCCTCGCCGAGGTATTCGCGGACCTGCGCATAATGCGGATCGAGCGCCACCGATTTCAGATAGTAGCCGATTCCCTCGTCGACCCGTCCCATTTTGCGCGTCGCGTAGCCGCGGTAATTGAGGGCGACCGCGGTATTCGGGTCCTTCAGCAGGTCGAGCACGTCGAGCGCCTCGCGGTAGCGTCCGGTCTTGACCAGCGCGTAGGCGTAGTCGGTCAGCGCCTTATCGGGCAGCACCCCGTTCTCCGCCTTGACGCATTTCTGGCTTCTGCTGTCCCATACCTTGCCTTTCTCGCAGGTCCACGAGTTCGAATTGTCGTTTCCGCTTCCGCCGCCGTCCGCGAGAGCCGGACCGGCTGCGATCAAGCAAAGTCCAAACGCCGCCGCAAAGAATGCCTCAGTTCTCATGAAATCCTCCGTCGCTGATGCACGGATCGGGGATGCTTCGCGCTGGCATCATCCGCCCCGTCCGCTTCCGAATCAACGACTGCTCAGAAGGCGCGTTTATTCCGTACCGGCCGAGGCGGCGATGCGCAGCGGATGGGCGGGGTAGACGCCGAGGATCTTCACTTCGCGCGAAAAAAAGGCGAGTTCCTCAAGCGCCAGCGCCAACGGCCGATCCTCGGGATGGGCCTCGACATCGGCGTAGAACTGCGTCGCCGCGAACGCGCCGCCGACCATGTAGCTTTCGAGCTTGGTCATGTTGACGCCATTGGTCGCGAACCCGCCCATCGCCTTGTAGAGCGCCGCCGGCACGTTGCGCACCCGAAACAGAAAGGTGGTCACGCTCGGCGCCCCGCGCGCCGGCCGCAGCGGCTCGCGCGACATGATCAAAAATCGGGTGGTGTTGTGTTCGGCGTCCTCGATATTCTCCTTCAATGAGACGAGGCCGTAGATTTGCCCGGCGAGCTCGGAGGCGATGACGGCGACGGTAGGATCGCGGTGTTTGGCGAGTTCCGCTGCGGCTCCGGCGGTATCGGCGGCGACGACCGGTGTGACGCCGAGCGCGCGGATGATATTGCGGCACTGCGACAGCGCGTGGACGTGGCTTTTGACCGTACGGATTTTTTCCAAGCTCGCGCCTGGTACGGCCAGCAGATAATGGTTCACCCTCTCGAAATGCTCGCCGATGATGTGCAATCCCAACTCGGGCATCAGGTGGTGGATGTCGGCGACCCGGCCCGCGACCGAATTCTCGATCGGGATCATCGCCAACCGGGCCCGGCCTTCGCGCACGGCGGCAAAGGCGTCCTCGAACTGGGCGCAGGGTAGGGTCTCCATCTCGGGAAAGACCCGGCGGCAGGCGAGGTCGGAATAGGCTCCGAACGCTCCCTGGAACGAGATCGTCCGCTGCGGTTCCGTCATCCTGTTTTCATCTGTTGCACAATTGGCTGTTGCATCAATTGGCGGGCGCGCTGAAGATCGGCGGGGGTGTCGACCTGCACGCCGAGGCGGGCAGCCTCGATCAGGCTGACGGAGATCCGCATTCCGGCTTCGAGCGCGCGCAATTGCTCGAGGCGCTCACGCTGTTCGAGGATGCCGCGCGGCAGCCCGACAAAGCGTTCGAGCGCCGCGCGGCGATAAGCGTAAAGCCCGATATGCTCGTAATGCGGTCCTTCGCCCCACGGCACTGCCGCCTTGCTGAAATAGAGCGCTCGCGCCGGTCGGGCCGTGTCGACGAAACCGGCGACGACCTTGTTGACGCTGGTGTCGGCGAGTGCCGCGTAATTTTCGATCACGGCGGCGAGAGTCGCGATATCGATTTCCGGATCGCCGAGCCCGGCGACTGCGATCCGCACCGCTGAAGGGTCCAGCATCGGCAGGTCGCCCTGCACATTGATGACCGCGTCGTGCGCGCTGCCGGGATCGATGCGCGTGATCGCTTGGTGGATGCGGTCCGAGCCGGTCGGGAGCTGCGGATCGGTCAACACCGCGCGGCCGCCCGCTGCCTTGACGACATCGGCGATCTCCCGGTCGCCGCAGGCAACGACGACCGGTCCTGCCTCGGCCGCGAGCGCGCGGCGCCAGACATGGATGATCATCGGGGTTCCTGCGATGTCGGCGAGCGGCTTTCCGGGAAGGCGTGTCGCCGCCAAACGGGCGGGGATCAGAATGATCGGGTTCTTCGGCAGCGCGTTGTCCACAACTCTCGCCAGCGATCGGGCAGCGACAACATGCCCGGTTCGTGCGATCGCCGGAAGCGTGATAATTCATTTGAGTCGCCGGGGGGAATTGGATCTGCTGCCCGCCCGACACGGTCGGAAGGGTCGTCGATGTCGTCTTTCGAGTGGAACAAGATCATTGCCTCGGTACTCACCGCGCTGATCGTCGCGATGGTGGCCGGGATTCTCTCGAATATGCTCGTCCGGCCAAAGCCGCTCGAAAAGCCGGTCTTTGTCATCGCCGGCGCCGCGCCGACTGCAACTGCGTCGACCGAGCAAGCCGCGGCTGCCCCCAAGCTCGAACCGATTGCGCCGTTGCTGGCCAAGGCCGACCCGAAAAAGGGCCAGCAGCTGACTGCGGTATGCCAGGCATGTCACACCTTCGACAAAGGCGGGCCGAACCGGATCGGACCAAATTTGTGGGGTATAACTACCGAGAGCATGGCCGAGGTCCCGAACTATCAATTTTCCGCCGCAATGGAAGCGCACAAAGGAGAAAAGTGGACCGCGGAGGAACTCAATGAATGGTTGTACAATCCACAGCACTTTATACCAGGAACCAAGATGACCTTTGCCGGATTCCCCAAGGCCGAGAACCGTGCTGACGTCATCGCTTACTTGCAGACCTTGAAATAGACCGTGCGCCTTTTGGAGCTCGACAGGTTTCTCGCGCTCGCATCTGAATTGGCCGACGCGGCGGGAGCAGAGATCCGGCCGCGTTTCCGCCAGCGCCTCGCGGTCGAGGATAAATCCGACCTGACCCCGGTGACCGCCGCCGACCGCGCCGCCGAGCTGGCGATGCGCAGGCTGATCGAGAACAGCTTTCCGGATCACGGTATCGTCGGCGAAGAGTTCGGCCGGGTACGCGAGAATGCCGAATTCGTCTGGGTTCTGGACCCGATCGACGGGACAAAATCCTTTATCAGCGGGGTGCCGCTGTTCGGGACCCTGATCGCGTTGACCCATGGCGGGCATCCGATCCTCGGCGTCATCGACCAGCCGATCTCGCGCGAGCGCTGGATCGGGGCGGCCGGGCGGCCGACAACGTTGAACGGCGCCGCGATCCGCTGCCGGGCTTGTGCGGGGCTTGGCGCCGCGACGCTGTTCGCCACCACGCCCGAGATGTTCCACGGGTCGGATGCCGCCGCTTTCGCCCGAGTTTCGGGCGCGGTCAAGCTCACTCGGTTCGGCGCCGATTGCTATGCCTACGGGCTCCTCGCCGCGGGCTTTGTTGATCTCGTCCTTGAAGCCAGCCTCAAGCCCTACGATTTCTGCGCGATGATCCCGATCGTCGAGGGAGCCGGAGGCGTGGCCACCGACTGGCGCGGAGCAAGGCTTGGCCTGGCCTCGGACGGGCGGGTCCTGGTCGCCGGCGACCACCATGCGCACGAGGCGGCGCTGGCGCTCCTCGACGTGTGAGCCGATCGCAGGGATAATGGGCATGGGCAAAGTATCGGCAATCGTCGTCGGCGTCTTCCTATTGCTTTCGGCCGGCGGCGCCACGGCCGCGCCGAGCGAGGGCATGTCGCTGTTCGGCGATCTCAAATACGGGCCCGGCTTTACTCATTTCGACTACGCCAATCCGCAGGCGCCGAAGGGAGGTACCATCCGCTATTCGGCGATCGGCACCTTCGACACCTTGAACCCATTCGTGATCAAGGGCGTGCCAGCGGCAGGGATCGGCCTGATCTTCGACACGTTGTCGGCCGTTGCCGCCGACGAACCGGCGAGCGAATACGGCCTCGTTGCCAAGACCATCGATCTCGCGCCGGACAAATTATCGGTGCTCTACACCTTGCGCCAGGAAGCGCGCTTTCATGACGGCGCCCCGATGACCCCCGCCGACGTGATCTGGACCTTCGATGCTTTGCGCAGCAAAGGCCAGCCCTTGTACCGCTCCTATTATGGCGACGTGACCAAGGTCGTGCAGGAAGGCGATCGCGGCGTCCGCTTCTATTTCAAATCGACGAAAAACCGTGAATTGCCGCAGATCCTCGGCGAGATGCCGGTTTTGTCAAAGGCCTATTGGTCGGGTCGCGATTTCGAGAAGACCACGCTGGACCCGCCGCTCGGCAGCGGCCCCTACACGATCGAGTCGCTCGATCCCGGACGCTCGATCACCTATCGCCGGGTCAAGGATTATTGGGCCGCCGATCTCCCGGTCAACAAAGGTCGCTATAATGTCGACACGATTCGCTACGATTATTATCGCGATGCCACGATCGCGCTAGAAGCGTTCAAGGCCGGCCAATACGACGTTCGGCAGGAGAATTCCTCGAAGGCTTGGGCGACCGGCTATGACAGCCCGGCGCTGCGCGCGGGCCTGATCAAAAAAGAGCAGATCCCAAACGGGCTGCCGAGCGGAATGCAGGGGCTGGGCTACAATTTGCGGCGGCCGCTGTTTCAGGATCCGCGAGTGCGCGAAGCGTTGGCCTATGCGTTTGACTTCGAATGGTCGAACAAGAATTTGTTTTACGGCGCCTATCATCGCACCCGCAGCTATTTCGACAACTCCGAATTGGCCGCGACCCGCGTGCCGCAGGGGCAGGAGCTCGACGTCCTGAACAAATTCCACGGGCAAATCCCCGATGCCGTATTTACGACCGAATACGATCCGCCGAAATACGACGGTTCCGGAAATATCCGCGACGGGCTGCGCAAGGCAATCAAACTGCTGACGGCGGCGGGCTGGACCTTTAAGGGTGAACAGCTGGTCAATGCCAAGACAGGAGAGCCGTTCGAGTTCGAGATCTTGCTCAACGATCCCATATACGAGCGCATTGTCCTGCCGTTCACCCAAAACCTCGCCCGAATGGGCATCACCGCGAGGGTGCGCACCGTCGACACCGCGCAGTATGAGCGGCGAATGGAGACCTTCGATTACGACATGGCGGTGGTGTTGTTTCTGCAGTCCTTATCGCCCGGGAACGAGCAGCGCGATTTCTTCGGCTCGGCCGCAGCCGACCAGCGAGGCAGTCAGAATGTTCTGGGGATCAAAAGCCCGGTCATCGATCAACTGATCGATGGGTTGATCAACTCGCCCGACCGTGTAAGCCTCATCGCCCATACCCGCGCGCTCGACCGCGTTCTGCAGTATGGATACTACGTAATACCGCAGTTTCATCTTGGCGCATTTCGGGTGGCCTATTGGGACAAGTTCCGCCGCCCGGCGATCTCGCCCAAATATGCGGTCGGCTTCGACACTTGGTGGGTCGACCCGACCGCCGAGAAATCGGTAGAGGCAAAAAAGGGCGAGGTGCTGAAGCAG
>CAWAVV010000060.1:0-20433 GCA_963785565.1 uncultured Alphaproteobacteria bacterium
ACAACCATCGTGCCGCGATCAGACGATATTGGCGCATTGTTATCCTCCCATCCCAGTTCCCCGGTTGGCGATGCTCCGGGGCAGCCGCGAGTCGGTTCCTGGTCCCGTGAGCATGCGAGTCAGCGCGCGGCTCTCGCGTCGAACACGATCTGATCGTACTGCCAGAGCTGCTCGAAAAACCTACAGGCATCCGCCTCGTCGCCCGCCCCCGCGGCCATCCGCAGGATCTGATCGATAGAGCGGTTGCCATCGATTGCCGCGAATAGCCGCTCCTGTGCTGCATCGATCGGCAGGGCGAGGTCGGGGTAGGTGTGGGCCCGATTGATCAGGACGGCCACTGACCCGGGAGGCGTCCGGTCCCGGATGCACAAGGTCCATGGCAGACGCAGAGGAACATAGCCCCGCCAGAAATCACCCTCGAATGAGATCGGCTGGCTCTCGCCGGCGCGATCGTCGCGATAGGCGATGAGGTTGTGTTTGGCCATCGTCCCGCGCAGCAGCTCGACCGCGGCGTGCTGCAATGGCGGCGGAAGCAAGAGGAGACGCTTGGCGTTTGGCATGCTCGCTAAGGCCCCGCATTGCGGGAGATAGGGAGCTTGCTCGAACCAGCGCCCGAACGACAGGCCGCAGCCCTCGAGCCACGTATAGAGCTGCGGCACGGTGTAGGCGCGGTCTTGAGGGTGAAGCAGTGCGTCGGCCAGCGCGTCCGGCTGTGTGAAATCCTTCGCCCGCCTCGCCACACCGGCGATCGGATGATCGGAGGGCAGTGCCGCGACCGTCGCGCCGAGCTCGCGCAGCTCTGCCGCCGTTGTGCTGACCCCGAGCAGGCGGCAGTACTCCTGCATCATGTAGATGCCGGCGCGCCCATAGGTCGCGTAAACCATCAAATGCATCGCGCCGTTGGGCAAAAGGACATTGCGCAATGCCCGAAGGCCGGTATCCGGATCGGGCAAGTGATGGAGCACGCCGGTACAAACGATCAGGTCGAATTTGCCTCCGAGGTCCTCGACATCCTCGATCGCGAGCCGATGGAGATCGAGGTTTCGCAAGCCGTATTTTCGCTGAAGATCTCGGGTGCGGCGCAGACTCGTTTCGCTGATGTCGATAGCCGTCACGCGAGCATCAGGCTCGCGCAGCGCATAGGATGGCAGCCTGGGAGGTCCCGCAGCCGGCGATCAGGATCTCCCGGTTTGCCCGTTGCCTCTCCGCCGGCCACAGCAGAAGCGACAATGCCCGACGCCGATCCGGGTTTCTGTATAGCTCGCGGTGCCGATCCAGGTTGGTGATCGGCGTCGGATAGGGATGGCTCTCGTAAAAAGCGCGCACCTCGTCCGCTGGATCGGTGGGCGCTGGCGTTCTCCTCTCCTCCCGAGCCATCGTCCCTCCCCGCTGCCGCGCTGGGCGCCGACCGGAACCCCGGCCGACGCCCTCCGATCCGGCCCGGCGGGTTAGTGGTGGGTGCTGTCCTGTAGCTTGCGGAGCACGTCGTCGAGGTTGAAGCTGGCGGCCTTTTGCCGCTGCGGATACTCCCTGAAGGTCTGGAGGAATTCGCCGATATAGGCCTGCGCCGGCACCAACAGATAGACGTGCTCGATCATCCAATCGTAATAGGTGTTCGAGGTAATGTCAGCGCGCTCGAACGGATCGGTGCGGAGATTGAAGATCTTCGGTACGCGCAGGGTGGTGAAGGGCTCGGCCCAGATCCGCAAGGTGCCGGGCACCCGCTGTTCCTCGAAAACGATCTTCCAATTGTCGTAGCGCAGTGCCACGACCTGCTGGTCGTCGTTGCAATAGATGAACGAGACCCGCGGGCTCTTCTGCGCTTGGCCGGTCAGGTATGGCACCAGATTACAACCGTCGAGGTGGACCTTGTAGGTCATGTCACCGACCGTGTAGCCCTTCAACAGCTTGTCGGTGACCTCCGTATCGCCGGCCATGGCGAGGATTGTCGGCAGCCAGTCGTGATGAGCGACGATCTCGTTCGACACGGTGCCGGGCTTGATCTTGCCGGGCCAGCGGACCACGCACGGCACCCGGTAGGCGCCCTCCCAGTTGGAGTTCTTCTCGTTCCGGAACGGCGTCATGCCGCCATCCGGCCATGAGTTCATGTGCGGGCCGTTATCGGTGCTGTACAGCACAAAGGTATTGTCGGCGATGCCGGCGTCGTCGAGCGCCTTGAGCACTTGGCCGACGTTCTTGTCGTGATCGATCATCACGTCGTGGTATTCGCTTTGCCAGCGGCCCGACTGGCCCCGGCTCTCCGGCTTCACGTGCGTGCGGAAATGCATATGCGTGAAGTTCACCCAGAGGAAAAAGGGTGCGCCGGCCTGCGCCTGCCGGTTGATGTACTCCTCGGCCCGGCCGGCGATGTCGTCGTCGATCGTTTCCATTCGCTTCTTGGTCAGCGGGCCGGTGTCGCGGATCGACTGCTTGCCGACCCTGCCAAAGCGCGGGTCGACCGTCGCGTCGTCGACGTCGGTGGCCTTGCAGTCCAACACGCCGCGCGGGCCGAACCTCTCGTGAAAGTGCGGAAAATCGGAGCCCTTCGGGTAATCCGCCAGCTCCGGTTCTTCCTCCGCGTTCAGATGATACAAATTCCCGTAAAACTCGTCGAAACCGTGCACGGTTGGCAGAAATTCGTTGCGGTCGCCGAGGTGGTTCTTGCCGAACTGCGCGGTCGCGTAGCCCAGCGGCTTCAACAGCGCGGCGATCGTCGGGTCTTCCTTCTGCAGACCGAGCGGCGACCCCGGCAGGCCGACTTTGGTCATCCCGGTGCGCAAACCGTGCTGGCCGGTGATGAACGACGCCCGCCCGGCGGTGCAGCTCTGCTCGGCGTAGAGATCGGTGAAACGCATTCCTTCCTGGGCGATACGGTCGATGTTGGGGGTCTGGTAGCCCATCAACCCGTGGGTGTAGCAACTCAAATTAGCCATGCCGATGTCATCGCCCCAGATCACGACGATGTTCGGCTTGGCGGCTGCTCTGGATCTAGCCATCTCGATCTCCTTTCGTTGGTCGGCTGGTTTCGCAAGTGCTAAGTAGTCTCGCTACTCGGGCTGTCTGGCTAGGTGAGGCGCCACAGAACCGAACCGAAGGCGAACAGGCCGATGAAGATCAGGAGAATGGCGACCGCCAAGACCGGCGATTGCATTCCCTCCTTTGTCAGTCCGGCGAGCGGCGCGAACGGTTCGCCCCACATATAACGTACCGTCCACCAGTACTGCCAAATTGAGATCACAAGTGCCAGGACACCGCACGAAATCAGCGCGAGCCCGAGAAATTCTGGCGCTGTTGGAAGATAGGCGGAGCGGGCTCCGGGGATTTGTTGCAGGTGGTTGAGATACTGGACGAGGGCAAAGCCGAAGCCGATCAGCGCCACCGCGGTGCGCAGCCACGACATCATCGTGCGCTCGAGGCTCAAGCGAGTGCGGACCCAGGCAAAATGGCTGTCCGCCGTCACCCTTACTTCGAACCTGCCCGGGCTTGTGGTGGTGGGTGGATCTGCCATGCTCGATGCCCTTTTGCCTACGGTTCCTGTCTGAGCCTTCACGAGACCCGGTTTGGAGAGGAGCCGCCCAGCCACCAGCGCTCGATGCGCAAGACCGGCCCGCGGATGATCACATACGGGACAAACGCGAACAGCAAAGCGACAATAACCGCCTCGGCCGGATAGAACCGCTTCAGCACGATGATCTGGTAAATCGCGTCCATCACGAGGCCGAGAAGGATGATCCTGGCGGTCGCGTTCAATCCCTCCTCGAGCCGTTCGATGCGCTCGCGCGGGTTGCGCAGCAGGGTCCAAAAATACGGTGAGCGGCCGGCCCGCGCGTCCTTGAGGCCATCCAGGATGGCGGCGATCGCCGCCATCAACGGTTGCAGGATGAAGCGGAATCTCATTGGCGCGTCCGTCCGCTCGATGAGCTGGTGCCAGATGCGTTTGAAGGTTTCGATCGAAACGCCGTGCCATACGATGCCGGCGACGATCATCACGAGGATGGAGGCTACGACCAATTTCGCCAAGAGGCCCAGCTTTCGTGGCTCAGCACCGGTCATTGCACTCTTCCCCTCCGCCTGACGTCAGGTTCTGATGACGTGCGGAAGCCGATATGGCTCTCTTGCCGCTGTCGATCATTCGCGCGTAGCGCGCCGCCGATCGCGCCGCTCAGCTGCTGGCTCCAGAATTTCTGGCCAGTGGCGGCGCGTCGACACCTAAAAGTTGCCGCTCGGATCGCCACAGGTCGGACGCCTCAACCGTCGCGCTGTGCTTCGGGGAGGGCCCGGGTGAGGCGGCGCGACCTAGACGGCGTCGGTTCTCCTGGCTACTCCGCGGCGGCTGCGGCCGGATGGGTCAGCTGGATCGCCTGCTGGGCGATGGCGGCGCTCGCCGCTGTGGATTGTTCGCCGTCGCCGGCGAGCTGGACGGTCGGGAAAGCGAATTTGATGCCGTTGGCGTCGAACGCTTTCTTGATTCTGAAAAGAGCCTGCCGCCGGACAACGAAATTCTCGCCGGGCAATGTCATCATCTTCATCCGGATCTGGACCGCGTAATCGCCGAACGCGTCGACACCCTGCATCTTCAGCGGCTCGAGGATCACCGGCGCGAATTCGGGATCCTTGGCCAGATCTAGCCCGATCTGCTTGATCAACTTTCTGGCGAGCTCGATATCACTGTCATAGGTGATGCCGACCGTCAGCTTGTCGATCACCCAGTCGCGGCTCATGTTCTGGACAGCGCCCAATAGGCTGAACGGCACCGTGTAGACTGGGCCGCGTTGATGCCGGAGCCGGACCGAGCGGATGCTGAAGCCTTCGACCGTGCCCTTGTAATTGCCGCTCTGGATGTATTCGCCGATCCGGAAGGCGTCGTCGAGCAGGTAGAACATTCCCGCGATGATGTCGCGGACAAATGTCTGCGCGCCAAAGCCGATCGCGACGCCGAGGACGCTGAGAGCGGCGATCAGCGGGCCGATCTCAACGCCCATTGCCGCCAGCGCCATCAGGGCGGCGGCGGCAACGACGACGACGAACAGAATATTGCGGAAGATCGGTAGCAACGTACGGAGCCGCGCTCGCCGTCGTGCGTCGTCGGTGCTTGGAAGACCCGGATCGTCAGTCTCCGCGAGCTTGCGATCGATCGCGGCTTTTGCGACATGCCACACGAAATCGGCGATCAGAGCAATGGCGATGGCGCTCAGGGCGCCGTGCGCAATGCGGGTCATCATGGTCTCCCGCCCGGCCAGGCTTTCCATGTCGACGCCCCAGCCCCAGGCGAGCAGTGCCAGCGCGCCGATGATCAATGCCGCGCGCAGGCCGCGCTCAAGAAAGACGGCGGTGAGGGTCGGCGCGCCGGTAACTTCGGCCGTACCCGGCGGTCGCAGCAGATGCTCCACCGCACGGCGGGTCAACCGATCGGCGAGAGGCCAGACAATGATCACCACGAGCAACCAGAAAGCCGGCATCGCTCCGGCAACGCGCAGCCCCCACAGCAGGACGAGGCCTGCGGTCAGCAGCGCATTCGCCTTGACGTGGCTCAAGTGGCGGGTTTCGGGTACGGGTTCGAACCCGGCTTCGTTGCTGCTCGCGAGCGGCCGGCGCCACAAGGCGTCCGTCACGATCGCTATCCAGCTGAGGCCAAAGAGGGCCCCTATGACGTTGATTACCGCCGGCGCAATGCCGACAACCTCCTCCAAGCCGCGGGCTACCAAGCCGAGCACCAACCAGCCGACGATTATGCGCAGTCGCAAATACCAGTACCGCGCCGCCGCCGTATCCATCGGGATGACACGGAATTGTTCGTTGTACGGCGCCAACAGAAATCGGAGGAGCACCGCGGTGATGCGGATCGCCAGAAAGACGATCAGAAAGCCTAAAACGATCTGGCGCAGCAGCCCCGGCCAGTGGAATACGAGGAATGCGCCGATGCTGCCGATGGCAAAAGCCACGACCGACCCCAAGACAAAGGCCGCACGCTCGGCGACGACACGCACGCGATCGCCGACTGTGTCGACCGGATGCTGGTCCAGGTTCTCGCGTATGCGCCGCGTAACGCGGCTAAACAGCGCTTCGAAGCCAAAGCCGAGACCCACGAAAGCAGCCAGTAGGGTCAGAATGCGCGCCGGCCTCCGGCCTCCGAGGCGTTCTTGGAATACATCGGCCGCACGCGCGAACTCCGCCGGTATGCCGGGCAGCGCTTCGATCATGTCGGCTAAGTGTGCGCGTACCGCGTCGACGCGCGAAGACATCATCTCCGCCGGGGAATCATCCTTGGGCTTGGCCGGCGCCGGGTCAGCAGCCTCGGTTGCATGCTGCTGCTTTAGCCAGGCCTGCACCTTGGCATCAGCCAGCAGGCTCAGGAGCGCATCGATTTCCGCCGGACTTGCCGTCTCGGCCGAGGCCTTCGCCGATTTGGTGGCGGACGCCGTCCCGCTGGCGGCGTAGGAGGCCGATAGCGTCGCTGCGCCGATCAGAAGCGCCGCAAGCGAAATAACAACGGCCCGCAGTGCACGCCCGACCGCGGTCCGTCTAATCGGCTGGTGTGCCGCGCGCGACCTTGCGGCCGACGATCCAATCTTTGTAGGTGTTGCCGGGCATCGGTCCCTTAGAATGCTCATCGAGCGCCCCCTGGTCGCGCCACTTCTCGACCAAAAAGACATGCTTGTCGTCGTCTTTCGGCAGCATCAAATCGAATTGTAGGCAGCCATCGTCGCGCCGAGAGCGCTGCGCATGCCCGCGCATCAGCTCGATGAACTGACTGCGGTGCGCTGGTTTCACCTCGAAATCGACGACGATCATGACCTGACTCATCGGCGTTCCCTTTCCGCATGATTTTGGGGCATCATTGCCTCAACTGCCGCGCCGAGGCAAGCGCGCGTTCCAAGACTTGCGGGAGATTCAACCATGGCTTACGACGCCCTGCGCACGATTATGCCGATCGCCGGCTGGCCCGATGAGCGGGCCCGCGAGGTCGAGATCACCGGCGGCGCCGACCCGGTATTGCCGACCCCGTTTCGCATCGGCGCCGCGGGCGCCGCGGCGCTTGCCGCGACCGGGCTCGCCGCCGCCGATCTCTGGGAGTTGCGCGGCGGCCGGCGCCAGGAAGTCTCGGTCGATGTGCGCCAGGCGGTCGCTTCGCTGCGCAGCGGGCATTACCTGCAGGTCAATGGCGCCGCGGTGTCGACCGACCGCAATCCGGTCATGGGCGTCTATCCGGCGAAGAACGGCCGGTGGAGCTATATCCACGCCAATTTTCCGAACCACCGCGCCGCCGCGATGAGCGTGCTCGGGGTGCCGGAAGAACGCGACGCGGTGCGGCAGGCCGTGGCCAAATGGGACGCGCTCGAGCTCGAAGAGGCGATCCTTGCCGCCAAGGGCGCGGGCGGAATGGCGCGCAGCATGGCCGAGTGGGCGAAGCATCCGCAGGCTGCGGCGATCGCCTCGTTGCCGCTGATGGAAATCCTGAAGATCGGCGACAGCCCACCCGAACCCCTGCCCGAGGCCGAGCGTCCGCTGTCGGGCATTCGCGTGCTTGACCTGACCCGGGTGTTGGCCGGGCCGACCTCGGCCCGCACCCTGGCCGAGCATGGCGCCGACGTGATGAAGATCACGGCGCCGCATCTACCGAATATCGGCTACCAGGAATACGACACCGGACACGGCAAATTGCAGGCTCATCTCGATCTGCGCCAACCCCAGGATGTCGAGACCCTGCGCGGACTGGTGCGGGAGGCCGATGTGTTTACCCAGGGCTACCGGCCGGGCACGCTCGGCAACCGTGGCCTGTCGCCTGAGGCGCTGTCACAGCTGCGGCCGGGCCTCGTCTATGTGTCGATGTGCGCGTTCAGCCATGTCGGACCTTGGGCTTCTCGCCGCGGTTTCGACACTGTGGTGCAGACGGTGAGCGGGATCACGACGCGCCAAGCCGAACTGTTCCCCGGCGCCAACCCCGGCCCGCAATTCTACCCGGTATCGGCTATCGACTACTTGACCGGCTATCTGATGGCGTTCGGCGCGATGGTGGCGCTGGCGCGGCGGGCGCGCGAAGGCGGCAGCTGGCTCGTGCGGATCTCCCTGGCCCAGACCGGACGCTGGCTGGTCGATCGCGGCGAGGTGCCGCAAGCCGCGCTCAAAGACGTCGACAAGGAGCTCTATCCCGCCGAGATCGCGCGTTGGTCGATCGAGAGCGACACGCCGGTTGGACGGCTGCGCCATCTTGGCCCGACCGTGCGCATGTCCGAGACGGCGCCCTATTGGGCCCGTCCCTCTGCCCCGCTCGGCCACCACCAGCCGGTCTGGCCCGCCCGCGTCGTCTGAGGGTGCGGCGCTATCGCCGCGTCGGATGCCAGCAACCGGAGCAAGGCGGGTCGGCGTAGTTGGCGCCGGCATAGTCGGTGTATGCGCCGCGAGCTGGCTGCAGCGCGACGGCCACAGCGTCTTTATCGTCGAGGCCGGCGAGCCCGGTCACGGCGCTTCTTTCGGCAATGCCGGCGCGTTCAACGCCTCCTCGGTGACGCCGGTGTCGATGCCGGGGGTGATGTGGAACGTGCCGCGCTGGCTGGCCGACCCGCTCGGGCCGTTGTCGTTGCGCTGGTCCTATTTGCCGGCGATCGCCCCGTGGCTCGTTCGCTTTATTCGCGCCGGCGCCCCTGAAAAGGTCCACGCCCAGGCGCGGGCGTTGCGTCCATTGGTCGGCGCGACGCTCGAAGCGCTGGCGCCGCTGGTGCGCGACGCCGGCGCCGAGGACCTCGTCCACCGGCTCGGCCATCTTTATGTCTACCGCTCCGCGCAAAGCCTGGAAAAGGACCGGCTGGCCTGGCAATTGCGCCGTGAGAACGGGGTCGAGATCGACGAATTCGACGCCGACGAGCTGCGCCAGCTCGAACCCGCCTTGTCGCGCGAATACGTGCGCGGCATCCTGGTGCGCGGAAACGGGCATACGTCGAACCCGTTGGGATTGGTCCGGCGGCTCCTCGACCATTTCCTGCGCAATGGCGGTGAACTCGAACAGGCGCGGGCGTTGGGCTTCCGCCTCGATGGCCGCAAGCTCGCCGCGATCCGGACCGACCGGGGCGAGCTCGCGGCCGATGCCGCGATCGTCTGCGCCGGCGCCTGGTCAAAGCCGCTCGCCGCATCGCTAGGCGACCATATCCCGCTCGAAACCGAGCGGGGCTATCACCTGATGATCCGCGATCCGGAAATCATGCCGCGCATCCCGACCGCCGATGCCGACGGTAAGTTCGTCGCCACGCCGATGGACACCGGCTTGCGCTTTGCCGGCACCGTCGAACTAGCCGGCCTTACTGCACCCCCTGATTGGCGACGCGCCCGGATCTTGCTGGAGCAAGGCCGCAGGATGCTGCCGGGCCTCGCCGCCGACCATCCCGAAGAGCGCATCTCGGTGTGGATGGGCCATCGGCCGAGCCTGCCCAATTCGCTGCCGGCGCTGGGGCCGTCGCGGGCAACGCCGGATGTGATCTACGCCTTTGGTCACGGCCATGTCGGTATGACCTCGGCGCCGATGACCGGGAAGGTCGTCGCCGATCTGGTCGCCGGCCGGCCGGCCTCGATCGACATCGCGCCGTTCGCTCCGGCGCGTTTCGCTTGACCTTTCAGGCCCCTCGACGGGGCCGCCCCTCACTCCTGTTCAATAAGCCCGGCCGTCCTTATGGACGAATTGCCGTGACCCATCCGGCGCCAAGGCGCGGCCGATGTCATCGTCCGGATAGACCACCGTGTCGCCTGGGTTGCGGTCGCCGATCTCGAGATAAACCACATCGTGGGTCGTGCGGTTCAGCAGATGGTGCCCGTCGCCCGATCCAGCCTTAAAGCCGGCGCACATGCCGGGGCGGAGTTGGGTCTCGCCGGCGTTGGTCACGAGCACGGGTTCGCCGTCGAGGACATAGATGAACTCGTCCTCGCGCGCGTGCGTGTGACGCAGCGCCGACATACAGCCCGGCGGCAGCCGCGTCAGGTTGACCCCAAAATTCGTCAGCCCGAATAAGTCGCCGAGCGGACGCCGCACCCGCCCCGCCACCCGCGTAGCGAAGGGCTCGGGATACCCGCGCCCCGGCCGCGCCGTCGGGGCCGCCGTCGCCTCGATTGCTGCCGGATTGGTCTCGTTTGCCATCGTCCCCTCCTTGCACATTGCTTCTGGTCCGAGCCGTGATTGTCCGGCCCCATGGCAGAGCGTTAAGGTAGCTCGCGAGTACCTTTTAGGGAAATATCGATGACCCGGGCGATCACGATCCGCTTTGCCGCGCCCAAAGATGCCGGCCTGGTGCTGCGGCTGATCCGGGCACTCGCCGTCTATGAAAAGGCGCCCGAGGCCGTGGTCGCGACGGAAGCCGACCTTGTTCGCTACGGTTTCGGGCCAGACCCGCAATTCGAGGCGATCCTCGCCTTTGTCGACGATGAACCGGCGGGCCTGGCGCTGTTCCATTCGAGATTCTCCACCTGGCTCGGCCAGCCGGGGATTTATCTCGAAGACCTCTACGTCGCCGAAGAGGCGCGCGGGCTCGGCGTCGGCCGCCGACTGATGGCTCGCCTCGCCGCGATCGCGGTCGAACGCGGCTGGGGCCGGATCGATTTTCAGGTGCTCGACTGGAACCCGGCGCGCGATTTCTATCACCGTCTCGGAATGCAACATGTCAGCGGTTGGCTGCGCTATGGCGCCGACGGCAATGCCCTGCGCCGCCTCGCCGCGGAGGATGCCAGCGATCCCTGAGCGGTAGAGCGCGGCGACGAAGCAATCACGCTGCGTGAGGTGCGAACCGCGACGAGGTTGCCTCGCTGCGCTCGCAATGACATCGTTGTGACTGGCACAACACAACCCAAGGGTATCCAATGTTGGAAGTATGGAGCTGGCCGACGCCGAACGGCCACAAGGTGCATATTGCGCTCGAAGAGCTGGGAGTGCAGTACAAGATAACGCCGGTCAATATCGGCGCTGGCGACCAGTTCAAGCCTGAATTTCTGAAGATCACCCCGAACCACCGCATACCGGCGATCGTCGATTCCGACGGGCCGGGCGGCAAGCCGTTCACCCTGTTCGAAATCAGCCGCGATTCTAGTTTACTTGTCGGAAAAGAACGGCGGCAAGCTGATCCCAAAAGACCCGATCGGCCGCTACAAATGCTTCGAATGGATGATGTTCCAGATGGGTGGCGTCGGTCCGATGTTTGGCCAATGGAACCATTTCGGCGCCTATGCGCCGGAGAAAATCCCGTATGCGATCGAGCGGTACGGCAACGAAGTGAAGCGGCTGACCGGGGTATTGAACCAGCGGCTATCGGAGGCGCACTGGCTCGCGGGCGAGGAGTACTCGATGGCCGACATCATCACCTTTCCATGGCTGCGCACCGCTTCCGAGCCCTCTACCCGGTTCGACGAGCGCGGCTATATCGACCTCGGCGAGTATCCTGGGGTGAAGCGCTGGCACGATGAGATGATGGTTCGGCCGGCGGTGCAGCGCGGCCTTGCGGTGCTGGCGAAAGCCCGGGAGCAGAAGGCAATCACCGACGCCGAGCGTGAGGTCTATTTCGGCAAGACCCAATTCGCGGTGCGCTGACCCAGACACCGCGAGCAGGCGCCGGTCGAGCTGGCCGGCGGCGTCGCCGCTATTCGAACAGCGCCAGGTCGATCGCGTCGCCCATCTTGTTGTAGCCGAGATCGCTCGGATGCAGGCCGTCGCCGCAATCGTCGCTCGGCCGCATCTGGGTCGAATGTTCGGGGTCGCGCAACGCCCGGTCGAAATCGGCGACCCCGTCGAAGGTGCCGCCGTCGCGGATCCAACCATTGACCGCGGCGCGGACCTCTTCGCGCTGCGGGTTCCACGCATTGGCCATATAGGTCTCGTTGCCGAACGGCGTCAGCGTGGCGCCGAGGATCTTGATGCCGGCGCTGTGGGCGCGCACCGCCATCTGCTTCAGCCCGGCGATCATCTGCGCCGCGGTGGGCTCCTCTTCCGGCTTCTTCCACCGGTTGCGCAAATCGTTGGTGCCGAGCATGACGATCACATGCGACACCCCGGGCTGGGACAGCACATCTCGGTCGAAGCGGCGCAGCCCGCTGTCGCCGCGAATGTCGAACAGGATGCGATTGCCGCCGAGCCCCTGGTTCATCACCGCCATCGGCCGGCCGCGCGGACGCGCCATCAGGCGACGGGCGAGCTGGTCGGGCCAGCGGCAAAACGCGTCCATCGTCGAGATGTTGCCGTCGGTCAGCGAGTCGCCGAGCGTGACGACGCCGCCGGTGTCGGCGCTGGCGAGCACGTCGACGCCGCAGACAAAGAACCAGTCGCTGGTCAGGCTGGCGATCGGCATCACCTGCGCCGCGGTGAAATCGCCCGGCGGCGAGACATAGTTGGTCTGCCGCGCATAGCGCCCGGTGATCTGGAAATCGTTCAGGACCTCGCCGGGCAGATAGAGGCTGACCGCGAGATCGGCGAGCGGCGGCAGGTCGAGTGCCACCGGATCGCTGAACGCCACTGCCCCCGCAGCGATTGTCGCCGTCGCCGCGCCGCCGAAGCTCAGTTTGCGGTCGGAGCCGGCGACGATCGCCGCCGCCGTCTCGCGCAGCGCGATGTGCACGCCGCCAATATCCAGCGGGCGTCGGCCATAGGCGTTCGAGATCCGGACCCGCACCTTATTGCCGCCGAGGCTGGCGCGCATGGTCATGCGCAAGGTCTGGTTGTTGAATGCGCCAGTCTCCGCCGGCGCCGGCGCCATCGTCCAGGTGCCGACCCATTTCTGATTGTCAGGCATCGCCTTATCCTCCCTAGCGCGCTACCGAGCCGGCATTCTTGAGCGAACCCGTATCGCACGTCAAATCGCCGACCACCATCACGATGACCCTCCGCGCGAAACCCTGCCCCCGCCGGCGGGGAGGTCTCCGCCGATTGCCCCATCTTCCTGCACGCGGGCTCCTCCCACGCCCCGCTTGCGGGAAGAGGAAAAGGGGTGAGGCTCGCGGTAGCGTCGGCGGCGGTCCCGCGCTAAGTTCGGCGCCATGCAGCACATCCGGATCCGCGGCGCGCGCGAGCACAATCTGAAGAACGTCGATGTCGATTTGCCGCGCGACAGCCTGGTGGTGATGACCGGCCTGTCGGGCTCCGGCAAGTCCTCGCTCGCCTTCGACACGATCTATGCCGAGGGCCAGCGCCGCTATGTCGAGAGTTTGTCGGCCTATGCCCGCCAGTTTCTCGAATTGATGCAGAAGCCCGAGGTCGAATCGATCGAGGGATTGTCGCCGGCGATCTCGATCGAGCAGAAGACGACCTCGCGCAACCCGCGCTCGACGGTCGCCACGGTAACCGAGATCTACGATTACATGCGCTTGTTATGGGCGCGGGTCGGCATCCCCTATTCGCCGGCGACCGGGTTGCCGATCGTCAGCCAGACCGTGTCGCAGATGGTCGACCGAGTATTGGCGATGCCGGAGGGAACGCGGCTTTATCTGCTGGCTCCGATCGCGCGCGGGCGCAAGGGCGAGTACCGCAAAGAGTTCATCGATCTGAAAAAGCGCGGCTTTCAGCGGGTCAAGATCGACGGCAAGATGGTCGAACTCGACGAGGTCCGGCCGCTCAACAAGAACTTGAAACACGACATCGCCGTGGTGGTCGACCGCATCGTCGTCTCGCCCGATCTCGGCAACCGGCTCGCCGATTCGTTCGAAACGGCGCTCGACCTCGCCGATGGGATCGCGATCAGCGAGAACGCCGATTCGGGCGAGGAGACGATCTTTTCGGCGAAGTTCGCCTGCCCGGTCTCGGGTTTCACGATCCCCGAGATCGAACCGCGGCTGTTCTCGTTCAACAATCCGTTCGGCGCCTGCCCGGCCTGCGACGGGCTCGGCACCAAGCTCTATTTCGATCCCGGCCTCGTCGTCCATGACGAGCGCCGCAGCCTCGCCGAGGGCGCGGTCAGCCCGTGGTCGCATTCTTCGTCGCAATATTACACGCAGACCTTGGAAAGCATCGCCCGACACTTCCGGCAGAGCATGCACATGCCGTGGCTCGACCTGCCGGAAAAGATGCGGCGGACCATACTCCAGGGCTCCGACGGCGAGCCGATCAAGATGACCTACGACGACGGGCTGCGTAAATACACAACCGAGCGGCCGTTCGAGGGCGTTTTGCCGAATATGGAGCGGCGCTTTCGCGAGACCGACAGCGCCTGGGTCAAGGAAGAACTCGGCCGCTACCAGAGCGCCCGAACCTGCGAAGTATGCCAGGGCGACCGGCTCAAACCCGAGGCGTTGGCGGTCAAGATCGGCGGCCGGAACATCAGCGAAGTCGCGCGCCTGTCGATCGCCGAGGCGTTGCACTGGTTCTCCGGCATCGACGCGGAGCTGACCCCGAGCCAAAGCGAGATCGCCCAGCGCATCCTCAAGGAGATCAACGAGCGGCTCGGCTTTTTACAGAATGTCGGCCTTGAATACCTGACCCTGTCGCGGGCCTCAGGCACGTTGTCGGGCGGCGAGAGCCAGCGCATCCGCCTCGCCTCGCAGATCGGTTCGGGGCTGACAGGCGTGCTCTATGTGCTCGATGAGCCGTCGATCGGGTTGCACCAACGCGACAACGCGCGCCTGTTGGCGACATTGAGGCGGCTGCGCGACCTCGGCAACACGGTCATCGTTGTCGAACACGACGAGGAGGCGATTCGCACCGCCGACTGGGTCGTCGACATGGGGCCGGGCGCTGGGGTGCACGGCGGCCATGTGGTCGCCGAGGGCACGCCAGACGACATCATGGCCAGCCCCGACAGCATCACCGGCCAATATCTGACCGGCATGCGCCAGATACCGGTGCCGATGGTCCGGCGCGCCGGCCATCCGGGGCAAATCCTGCGCGTCGTCGGAGCATCGGGCAACAATCTGAAGAACATCACCGCCGAGTTCCCGCTCGGCACCTTCTGCGTCGTCACCGGCGTCTCGGGCGGCGGCAAATCGACCCTGATCATCGAGACGCTGTACAAGGCGCTCGCCAAACGGCTGAACAACGCGCGCGAGCAGCCGGCCTCGCACGATCGGCTAGAAGGCGTCGAATTCCTCGACAAGATTGTCGATATCGACCAGTCGCCGATCGGCCGCACCCCGCGCTCGAACCCGGCGACCTATACCGGCTGCTTTACCCCGATCCGCGACTGGTTCGCCGGGCTGCCCGAGGCCAAGTCGCGCGGCTATCTGCCCGGCCGCTTCTCGTTCAACGTCAAGGGCGGGCGCTGCGAGGCCTGCCAGGGCGACGGCGTCATCAAGATCGAGATGCACTTCCTGCCCGACGTCTACGTCCAGTGCGATGTGTGCAAGGGCCGGCGCTACAACCGCGAGACCCTGGAGGTATTGTTCCGCGGCAAGAGCATCGCCGATGTGCTCGACATGACCGTCGACGAGGGCGTGGATTTCTTCCGCGCGGTGCCGGCGATCCGCGACAAGCTGTTGACCCTGCAGCAGGTCGGGCTCGGCTATATCCATGTCGGCCAGCCGGCGACGACCCTGTCGGGCGGCGAGGCGCAGCGGGTCAAGCTCGCCAAGGAACTCTCGCGGCGCGCCACCGGCCGCACCCTCTACATCCTCGACGAGCCGACCACCGGGCTGCATTTCGACGACGTGCGCAAATTGCTCGAAGTGCTGCACGCGCTGGTCGAGACCGGCAACACGGTCCTCGTCATCGAGCACAATCTCGAAGTCATCAAGACCGCCGACTGGATCATCGATCTCGGCCCGGAAGGCGGCGACGCCGGCGGCCATATCGTCGCGTCAGGCACCCCCGAGGACATCGCCGCCAGCAGCACGAGCTACACCGGCGATTACCTCCGCCCCTACCTCGCCCGCC
The DNA here is from genome assembly GCA_963785565.1 of uncultured Alphaproteobacteria bacterium. Lineage (GTDB taxonomy): Bacteria > Pseudomonadota > Alphaproteobacteria > ATCC43930 > CGMCC-115725 > AP-15. Next base: position 15,827 of record CAWAVV010000060.1, read on the forward strand.
GCCCGCCGGCCCGCCGCCGAAGGGCTGGGTAGAGGGACGGTGGTTCCGAGATGAATCCGGTTCTGACGGAGGCGATCGAGGAGTTGCGGCGGATGGTGCTGACCGCACTCGGCGAGCATCATGCGGCGGTGTGGCTGTTTGGGTCCTGCGCCCGCGGCGAGCCACGGCAGCGCGGCGACATCGACATTGCTATCCTCCCGCGTGACGAGCTTCCTTCCGGCTTCTTCGGCGAGCTGGAAGCGGATATCGAGGAAAGCACGATCCCCTACGATGTCGATCTCGTCGATCTACGGCAAGCCGATCTCGCGCACGTCGACGAAGTGCGGCGGGAAGGCGTGAAGTGGCGGGATTGATTAATTGAGTAGCCGACGAGCCTCTTCCAATTTTGCTTCCACTCTCTCCTGGGCAGCAATTGCCTTCCCCCTCGCTATCTTCAGACCGTGATTACGCGTTTTAAGATAGGCTACCTCCTCCTCTAATGTAGCAAACCGTCGTTCCGCTTCCTCTTTCCAGGCCACGTCAGCCTTTCGATCTCCACTAATCGCCTCGATCAAGTCATTGATCTTGGAGATGATCTTTCTGCCTAACCCGCTGGCAGCTTCTTCGTCCATTGGTTCCATTGAATCTCCATCCGGGATGCGTTCACCGAATAGACTCTGATCGGGGATCGTCAAATTGCCGTCATGGTGTGAGCCGCGGCGGGCGACAACCTTTTAGTGGCGCGATCAAGTTCTCGTCGTCCCGGCGGAGGCCGGGACCCATTTCTGCCGTAGATACCGGCCTTCGCCGGTATGACAGGTAAACAACCTCGCGGGCTAACCCCCGAGCTGTGCCTTCAGGAACGCGGACATGCGGTCCCAGGCTTGGTTGGCGCAGGCGACGTCGTAGGCGGCGCTGCGCTCGTTGGCAAAGGCGTGGGCGGCGTCGTAGCGGTAGATCTCGTGGCGGACGCCGGCTGTTTTCAGCACCTTTTCGAGGTCGTCGACCGCGGCCGGCGTGCACCAATCGTCCTGGTTAGCGAAATGGCCTTGGAACGGCGTCCCAATCTTGGCCGGGTCAGCGAAATCCTTGGGCGGAATACCGTAGAAGCAAACGCCGGCGTTGACCTCGGGGATATGTACCGCCGCCGCGATGGTCAGCGCCCCGCCCATGCAGAAGCCGATGACCGCAACCTTGCCGCTCTGGCCTTTAAGATGATGCGCCGCGCCGCGCAGATCCTGGTGTGTCGCGCCGGGGAAATCGAGGCCGCTCATCAGATGGTTGGCCTCGTCGGGCGTCGTGGTGACCCGGCCCTTGTATAGATCGGGCGCCAGCGCGTTGTACCCGGCGCGCGCGAAACGGTCGGCGACCCCGCAGATCTGGTCGTTGAGGCCCCACCACTCCTGGATCACCACGATGCCAGGGCGCCCCTGCCCCGCCATCGCCAGATAGCCCTTGGTCGCCCCGCCGTCGGGGCGGGCGAAATCGATCATCGTGCCCATGGGATATTCCTCCTGATCAGGCGTCGGCAAAGGCCGGCATCACCTCCCGCGTAAACAGCGAGATCGAGCGCATCGCCTCGTCATGGCTGATCGTGCCAAAGGCGAAGTCGCAGACATAGTAATTGACGCCGGTCGCCGCGATCTCGCGCGCGATGTAATCGCGCACTTGGGCCGGCGTGCCGGCGATCGCGTCGCCATGTTTCTGCAATACGGCAAAATCCTCGGGCAACGCCGCGTCGAGCGGGAACGGCACGTTATATTTATGCCACAGCTGGCCCATATGATGCCGCCACGCCGGGTAGCCGCGCCGCGCAGTGTCGAGCGCCGCGGCCTCAGTGTCCGCAATGATGATGTGGCGGTTGACGCCGAGCAGCGGCAGATCGGCATCGGCGCGGCCCAGTTTCTTCCACTCGGCGCGATAGCTGTCGGTGATCGCGCGCACCTGCTCCGGCGGCCGCCTTGTCACCGTATTGGCGGCGTTGGCCGCCGCCCAAGGAACGCTCGCCGGGTTGCCGAGCCCATACCACAGCTCCGGATAAGGCTTCTGGAACGGCTTCATCGCCATCGGCACATGGTCGAAATCGTAGAATTTTCCGTGAAAGGTCAGCTCGTCCTCGGTCAGCCCGATCCGGATCGCATCAAAGGCTTCGCGGAATTGCGCCGCCCCGGTGGCGAAATCGATGCCGTAAAACCCGACCTCGACCGGCGAGATGCCGCGCCCGACCCCATACATAAAGCGCCCGCCGCTCATCTGGTCGAGCATGCAGATCTCGTCGATCAGCCGCAGCGGATGATAGAGCGGCAGCAGGTAGACCATCGGCCCGAAGCGCAACTGCCGGGTCCGTTGCGCCACGGCGGCCAGAAACACACCCGGCGACGGCGCGTAGCCGAGCGGCGTGTTGTGGTGCTCGGCCAGATGGTAGCCGTAAAACCCGGCCCGATCGTATGCCTCGACCAGTTTCAGCCGGTCCTCAAAATGCCGGGTCAGCGGCTGCCCGCTGTCGTCCAAATGGTCGAAAATCCCAAAACGCATCTACGCCTCCCTCTCGCGTGGGGCATCCTACTGGCGAGCCGCCGCCGAGGCCAAGCGCGATCGGTTCGAGGATCGCGTGGCGATTGCTGGTCGAGAACGGATACAAGTTCGGGCACACGTTTTCGCAACCCGATCTGATCGTCGCCGTGAGTGTGCTGTGCAATGGATTGACGGTCGTCTCGCACGACGCCAGCGACTTCGCCAAGGCCCGCGTCCCGGTACTCAACCCGTAGCGTCAGGCCGATCTCGGATAACTCGGTTCGTAACCACGGTGAGCGCTCACGATCACGGATCAACCGGTTTTAGAAACGATTTCGTGAACTGTCCCCCGTAACCTCTCCCGTAACCCACAAATTCAATAAACTGTCAGTACACCGCAATTGCAAAGTCCGTTGCAAGTTCAACTCATTGGTCAGCCTAACTGGCCCGCCGCGTCACCGGGCACACCTCCCATGCGCGCAAATCAGGCCAGATGGCGGCGTCTCGACGGAGATCTTTCCATGTAGTCTCAAGATCACTCCGCTGATGATGATCCATGATTTCGATCGACTCCACCCCCTCTCTCTCCACCTGCCACAGCATCAAAATTTCTAGTTTTGGAATCCAGGTCATGTCAATGATCAGCCTTGGGTCCGGCTTCTGAACGTATCCTGTTTGTATATTATAATTGTTCATTTGCTCCATTGCGGCTCTGTATTTTGAATCTCTTTCAACTTCTTCCTTCGACAGGGTGCCGATAAAAATACGAGTGATTGAACTCGTCCCAGTCTTACGCGTCACTAACTCTCTTTGCTTTTGTAATGCTTGCTCAGCTTCCGCCCCCGACCAAAAATCTGGAGGGCCAACATGAGTAACCCTGACGTCGAGATCGCCAATGCCAGACCGTAGAAGGAGGTCGTAGAACACCCGGTTACTTTCTAATGCCCAATTCTTAGATATAATTTTGACGCCATCTTTGAAATCTAATCCGTTCACGTACTGGGAAAATACCGTTCTTCCGACATCCTTGACGATATCTGGTACCCTCGAGTTCTCGAGAGACTCAGAAAAATGAAGCAGATTCAAGCCCCCAGATAGAGATTTGATCGAACGAGCAGCCGACATCTCTGATTGTAACAGATATTTTCGGAACGAGCGAAATTGTTCTCTTTTGGATGAAGTTTCGAGTGTGACCGCCAGCAAGGCTCCTATCAAAAGGGCAGTTTTTGCTTCCTCGAGGATACGGCCAACGTGTAGCCCATGGTAGCCGATGTTTTCGAAACTTGATGGCATTGCCACAGTAAGCACGAGTGATATGATGAGACACCATAGGGCAACGCTTTTTGAGGGCCGCCTTGATCTTTGTCTCTTCTTCATCATCCCCTCGCTCGGCGATCCGATTTCTGAAGGATAATCCGAGCATTGTTGCGTCCCCTCCGGTTTGAGATGTTTAATTTGACCCGAAACCTAGGTTCAGGAAGAAACGTTACGGCATAAGGCTATCCTCTTAGGAGCGGGGGATCAACATTTTTAACCGAGCGCCGCATGCGCGGCGGCAATGCCGAACAGCGAGCGGAGGAGTATGGTGGGCGCTACCCGCCTTGTGTGGTACGGCAGCAGCGGGTTGCGCTTGCCGTTTCACCCGCTCTACGTCTGCTGATCTTCGCGGCAATTCGCGCTGAGTGATTGCCTGACCGTCGTCTCCCGCAACACCGGCGGCTCCGCCAAGAACCTCGTCCCCGTGGTCAGCCCCTGGCGCCAGGCCGATCTCGGGTTGAACGAATTGATCATGAAGTAGTGGGCATAATACCTTGAGGCTACGCGCGGCCGCGGTCCGGCTCAACCTGGGTTTTGAGGACCTGCAGCGCAAATCACCTACAGCCTGACCGGGCCCCTCTTCGACAGATCGCGCGTCGCGCGCCCGCACTGCGTGGGCTGATTTAGTAAAATGTAACCGTAAATCGAGATGATCGAAAATCCCAAAACGCACTGCCCAATCGTCAAACTGTCATTGCGAGCGGAGCGAAGCAATCTCGCCCCGCCTGTCCTTATTATCGCGGGATTACTTCGTCGCTTCGCTCCTCGCAATGACCTTACCTTAGGTGCCCACCATC
>CAWAVV010000061.1:0-19270 GCA_963785565.1 uncultured Alphaproteobacteria bacterium
TCGTGGAACACCACGCGGCGGCGGAAGCGCCATCGGCCGTCGTCCTTTACCAGCTCGCATTCATAGCGGCCGGGTGGAAGCTGTCGGCTCTTGCCGTCGCGGGTAATCAATACCAGCAGGTAGCAGGTGGCGCGGGCCCGCTCGCCCTCGATCTCGGCAGCAAGGTTGCTGATCATGTGGCGGAACTGCGTGCCACCCTCCCGCAGCGCGGCAAACCGGCTCGCAAAGGCGCGGATCGCCTCGCGTCCCGCGATCACTCCGATCGCCGGGCTTTCGAGCACGGCATCGGCGGTGAAGCAGCCGACAACCGTCTCGACATCGCCGGCGTCCAGCGCGGTCGTGTAACGCACAAACAAATCGTTGATCGCCAGCCGGTCTTCGATCGCCGACATTGCCTTATCGCCTGGCGTAAACGGTGTCGCCTTCGACTATGACCTCATAGGCCGGCACGTCTGTGGCGAGAGGGCCGTCGATAAACTTGCCGGTGCGAATGTCGAACTGCGCGAAATGCAGCGGGCACTCGATCACGCAGCCCTCCAGCTTGCCGCGCGACAACGGCGCGTTACGGTGGCCGCAGACGTCGCGCAGGGCATAAAAGCTGCCCTCGACATTGGCCAGCACGATCCGCTCGCCCTCGACCGCGGCAAATTTCATCTCGCCCGGCGCGAGGTCACTCACCTTGGCGACGGCGACGAAGCCTTCCGGCATGCGTTGAATTTCCTAGTGGATACCAGCTGACGGATCGCACCCACCTACCGGTCATACCGGCGAAGGCCGGTATCCACGGCAGAAATGGGTCCCGGCTTTCGAGCGTGTGAAGAATTGAAGGATGGCTGGATCAGCACGGTGCGTCCTTCGAGACAGCCGCGTTGCGGCTTCCTCAGGATGAAGTAGTTTCTCAATGCCATCAATAATGTATGTCATGGTGAGGAGCGCCGAAGGCGCGTCTCGAACCACGCACAGCGACAGTGCCGCACCCGGCTGATGTCGTTTCGAGACCAATTCCTTCACACGCTCCTTCGCCAGGACGACGAGAACGGGGTCAACTGTCTGATTGCTGCTACTGGCGTTCCCTTGTGCCGAGATTGCTTCCGGCGCCTCGCAATGACAGCGAATGTCCTGTCATTGCGAGCGCAGCGAAGCAATCTGGCCTCTGTGTCTGCCTGTCGCCGGCTAGTTCAGCTCGAAGCCGAACATTTTCGCGGCGTTGCCGGACGTGATCTTGCGCAGGTCGTCCTCGGGCACGCCGGCGAACATGCGCTGGAGGAATTGCTGCGAGCGCGGGAAGGTCGCCTCGGCATGCGGGTAGTCGCTGCCCCACAGCATGTTCTCGACGCCGATACGGTCGCGCAATTGCACGCCGAGACCGTCCTCCATGAACTCGACGAACATGTTGCGCTTCCAGTAGTCGCTCGGCATCAGCCCTTCGGCCGACTTCCAGCCCTTGGTGAACACCGGCCGCTCGACATAGGTGAAATCCATCTGCTGCAGCCAATGCGGGATCCACGACGCTTCGTGCTCGACCGAGCCGATCTTCAAGCCCGGGAACCGGTCGAACACGCCGGCGAACAGCATCGAGCCCAGCGAATAGCGAACCCAGTAATCGGTGGTCGAACGCCCCGCGCCGGTCAATTCGGTCACGTCCATCGTGAATTCGTTGGCCGGGATTCCGTCGCGCGGTGTCGCGATATGCATTAGCAACGGGTGCTTAGTTCCTGCGCCGTCGCCCAGAAACGGTCGTAGATCGGGCTGCTGTAAGGCTTGTCCGGCCGCGGCGACGACCGGGATGAACGAGCCGACCAGGCCCATTTTCGCGCAGCGCTCAAGCTCCTTGGCGCCGGCATCGGGGTCGTCGACGTTCAGCATCGCGATGCCCTTGAGGCGCCGCGGATGGGGTTTGCAGAAATCGGCGATCCAATCGTTGTAGCAGCGGCAGATGTCCGAAAAGAGCTCCGAATCCGGGATGCGGTACCAGAACAGGCCCTGACTCGGCTGCAGCACCGAGCCCCAGATGCCGTCTTCTTCGTTCTCGACCAGCATCGCGTCGGCGTCGTAGGCGCCCTTGCGGACATCCTCCCAAAGGCCGAGGAAATCGATCTGCGAGGGGTCCTCGAAACGCTGCCCGGCCTGCATCACCGCCCCCAAGGTGCCGACCTGCGTTCCGTCGAGCATCCAGGCGTCGTATTCGCGGCCGGCCGGGGTCTTGCGCCGCTCCATCCGCGGCGCGCGGTCGCGGAATTTTGGCGCGATGCGGGACGTGTACATGTCCGGTGGCTCGACGATGTGGGAATCCGCCGAGATCAGCTGGTACGCCGCCATTATGACCTCCTCCGATGCTGCCGAGTGTTCTGTCCGCCCTCGAAAAACAGGGCCGCTCCGCCGATTTCGGCATGCGAAAACGTATTCCGAGCACGAGAAAGGAGTCAAGCGATCACCCCATCCCGAAACGTCGAGCGCGCCCGCAAATGGCGCCGGTTCCGCAATTTCGGCAAACCAGCTTCCCGCGTTGGGTAGAGCAACCCGCAGTTTTGCTCTCGACTGCGCGCTCTGTTTATAGGAGCATCGCCAAATGCCTAAATTTCCAGCATTTGGCCGCGACAGCTAAGGTCAACGCGCTGCTCGGCGCCGGCCACTTCCTGTCGCATTACTATCAGCTCTGCTTGCCGCCGGTGTTCGTCGCCTGGCAGAAAACCTTCGACGTGTCCTTTGCCGAGCTCGGTTTGGCGATGGCGGTGATGTCGGCGGCGGCGGCCTTGCTGCAGACGCCGATGGGGTTCCTCGTCGACCGCTATGGCGCGCGGCCGTTCCTGGTCGGCGGCACCCTGACGATGGCCTTGTCGGTGTCGGCGATGGGGTTCGCCACCTCGTATTGGCAGATCGTGGCGTTAGCCTTGCTGTCGGGGGTCGGCAACTCGGTCATTCACCCGGCGGACTATTCGATCCTCAGCGGATCGGTGGACCGAACCAAGCTCGGCCGGTCCTTCGCCTTTCATACCTTTGTCGGCAGTATCGGATTTGCGGTCGCGCCGCCGGCCACGGCCGCCCTGACTTTGCTGCTCGGCTGGCGCGGAGCACTGACCCTCGTCGGCCTGTTGGGTGTTCCGGTGGTGCTGACGATTCTGTGGCAGAGCCGCATCCTGATCGATCAGCGCCGCGAGCCGCGCAGCCGGGCCGAGCCCGCGGTCTCCGGTACGCGGCTGTTGCTCGGCCGGTCGGTAATGATGTTCTTCGCCTTCTTCATGGTGTCGTCGATGGCCGGCGCCGGCATCCAGTCCTGGCTGATCACGATACTGCATCGGGCCTACGAGATGCCGATTGCCGCGGCCTCCTCGGCATTGACCGGCTGGATGGTCGGTTCGATCTGCGGCGTCCTGCTGGGCGGCTGGGTCGCCGACCGCACCGATCGCCATCTGCCGTTCGTCGTGATCCTGACCACGGCTGCCGCGGCGATCCTGCTGTGGGTCGGGATCGTCCCGATGGCGCAGCTGATGACGGTCGCCGTGCTGTTCGTCGGTGGTCTGATGACCGGGGCGAGCCGCACCCCGCGCGACGTGATGGTCAAGGACGCTGCTCCGCCGGGCCAGATCGGCAAGGTGTTCGGCTTTGTCAGCTCGGGCATGTCGCTGGGTGGCGCGATCATGCCGGTGCCCTACGGCATGATCATCGACGCAGGCCGGCCGCGGCTGGTGCTGGTCGTCGTCGCGGCGCTGTTGATGGCGAGCCTGCTGTGCGCCGGCGGCGCGCGCATCCGATTCCGCCGTCCGCTCGTGCCCGCCCCAGCTGAATAAAAGCGGCAGCCCGATAGCCTCGCCAGTCGCGCTCCAAGATCAGGAGCGATTCGGCTGGACGACGACGCAGGGGAGTTGGCGCTGGTTGAGCTGCCAACAGGCGTCGGACGCGGCGCTCGCCGACAAGTGGACCAGGCGCGCGCGATAGAGGACCGAGCCGCCATAGGGGGTCGGCGGCAGCGCCAGGGCAGCGGAGCGAAGCTGGTTCGGCGCCTGGGCGCGGGCGCCTTCCGCGACGGCGCGCGCAAGATTTGGGTTCGCGAAGGCGCCCACTTGGATTGCCCAGTCGCGGACGGGGATTGCCAGCGCATGGGATTGTGCGTTGCCCGGCTCGGCGGATGGGATCGGCATCGCCGGTTGATATGAGGCGAGGGCTGTCACCGCGGATACCCGCTGGGCCTCCATCGGCGGGGACACGGCGGGGCTGGCGGCTGAGGCCGCCTGGCATGGTCTGTCCGGATCATAAGCGATGTTCGGATCGCAGCCCCCGATCGTGGCTTGTCGGGCCACAGCCAGCTGCGGCTGCACAGCCGGCGAGGCCGATGCGCTTGTCGCTTGCCCGACTGAGGTGCAGGGATGGTTCGGATCGTAGGCCGCACCGAGGTCGCAACCCCCTGCTCCGGTTTGCGCCGCGAAAGCCAGCTGCACCGGTGCCGCCGCCTGTCCGACCGAGCTGCAAGGATGATTGGGATCGTACGCAGCGCTGAGGTCGCACCCCCCTACTCCGGTTTGTGGAACGAAAGCCGGCTGCACCGGGGCCGGCGCTGACGCCACCCGCATCAGCGAGCTGCATGGATGGTTTGGATCATAGGCTCGGTTCAGATCGCATCCGGCTGCCAAACTGGCCACGTCCGGGGTGGCCCCGATCGCGCGACCGGGATGGGCCGCGGCATAGGTCGCCAGCGGCCCCGAAAAGGGCACCGTGTCGCCGAGGTTGGGCGTAACCGCGGCGAGGTAATTCACCGTCTCGTCCGGCAGATTGGAGGCGCCGGCAAGATAACCGTCGACCCGATCCGGCCCGGCATTGTAGGCCGCCAGGAAGCCCGGAGCGCCGTATTTGTCATACATCTCGCGGATATAAGCGGCGCCGGCCGGAATATTGTTGTGCGGGTCATAGGGGTCATCGCCGAGCCCGTAGCGCTCGCGCAACCCCTCATATGTCGCGGGCATGACCTGCATCAGACCCATCGCCCCGACCGGCGAGACGGCCTGTTCCTGTCCTCCTGATTCCTGCTGCATCACCGCCCGAATCCACTGCTCGGGCACGCCGTATCGGGTGGCGGCTTCGCGGATATAAGGGCCCCATGGGTCCCCCGGCGGGCCCGGCGGCGGGTAATAATGCAGCGGTGCAGACGGAGGCGGAGCGCCGTACTCGACATAGCCGGATCCACCCTGCTGGCCGCATGCGGCAAGGAGGAGGATCGACGACAGCAGCAGCATCGATCGGAGGCGGCGCCCGATAATCGGCGCCGCACGACACATCCCGTCAAACTTGTTCGAGAAAGGCATTCGCTACACCGGTATGCTGCTTTGCGCCGGCCTGGTCTTGGGTCAGCCTTGTTAACCCGCCGCGAATACCATGGTTGATCGGAGATGACCAGCTATTCTAGCGCTGGTTGAGGCCGAATACCTTCGACGGCGAGATGGCCATGCGTCGGGTCGAACCCGACAGCTATGATGAACTCGGTTTCGCCGGCTGCGATCCGAGGCTCGAGAATGCGCAGCCGGGTCCTTCCCACGAGGTGGTCTGCTTGCTTGATGCGAATCATCCCAGCGGATTTCTTTACGAACGCGCCGGCTCTTCGAACGTCTCGATATCGGCATCGCTGTCGCCGTCAAGGACGGCGCGTAGTCGGCGATCGTCGAGTTCGCCCATCCATTTCGCGATCACCACGGTCGCGAAGATGTTGCTGAACAAATTGGTGACGGCGCGGATCTCGGACATGAAGCGCTCGACCCCGAGCAACAAGGCCAGACCGCCGACCGGGAGTATCCCCAAAGCCGGCATCGTCGCCGCCAACGCCACAAACCCGGCCCCGGCCACCCCGGCCGCACCCTTGGAGGTAAACAGCATGACGAACAGCATCGTCAGCTGCTGGCCGAAGCTCAGATGTATATCCGTCGCCTGCGCGATGAACAGCACCGCCATCGTCATGTAGATCGCCGTGCCGTCGGTGTTGAACGAGAACCCGGTCGGCAAGACCAACCCGACCACTTCCTGCGAACAGCCCATCTGCTCGAGCTTGACCATCGAACGCGGGATCATCGCCTCGCCCGAGGTGGCGCTGAAGGCGATCAATAGCTCGTCCTTGAAGTAGCGCAGGATCTTCAGCACGCGCAGGCCGAACAGCCGGGCGATCAGCCCGAACCCGACCAGTACGAACAGGATCGAGGTCACATAGACGCTCAACAGCAGCTGACCGAGACTGGTCAGCGCATGAAAGCCGAACTTGCCGACGGTGAACGCCATCGCCCCAAAGGCAGCGAGCGGCGCCACATACATGATGATCCGAACGATGCCGAACAGCGCGTGGGTGAAATCGTCGATTAGCGACACCAGACGCTCGGCGCGCGCCCCCATATGGCACAGCGCAAAACCGAACAGCACGCCCATCACCAGCACCGGCAGGATCTCGCCCTCGGCGACCGCGCCGACCATGTTGTGCGGGATCATCTTCATCAACAACTCGACGATGGTCAGCGATTTGGCGCCGGCGACGTAACCCGAGATCGCCTTGTCATCGAGGGTGGCGGGGTTGATGTGCAGACCGGCGCCCGGCTGCAGCAGATTGCCGACCGCGAGCCCGATGAACAGCGCCAGGGTCGAGACGACCTCGAAATAGATGAGCGCGCGCAATCCGACGATTCCGACCCGGCGCATGTCCCCCATCTTGGCGATCCCGACGGCGACGGTGGCAAAGATGATCGGCGGCACCACCGCGCGGATCAACGTGATGAACCCGTCGCTGAACGGCTTCATCTTGACCCCGAGGCTCGGATAGAAATGCCCGAGCAGGATGCCCGCGGCGATCGCGATCAGCACCTGGACATAAAGCCTGCGCAGGAGCGGGCGGCGCGGCGTCGGCCCCGGCGCGGCCAGGGTGCGACGCAAGGCTCTCGTATCCACCATGTTACCCCCTCCTTCTCGCCGTCCCGTTCCCCGCCGCGTCGGTCACTCCTCGAGCCAGACGTCCGTCAGATCCTGTCCGATGAAATGGCTCGGGGTGATGCTCCAGCCCTTGAGCTTTGCCGACGTAACGACGATGCGGTTCCACCATAACAGCGGCACGGTATAGGCCTCGGTCAGCGCATGCCGCTCGAAATCGCGGACCATACGGGCGCGCTGCTGTGGGTCGCTGGTCACCGCCTGGCCGATATAGAGGGCGTCGAGAAAGCGGTCGGTCGAGCCGGAATTGTTGACCGGCGACAAATCGTGCGAGACGTATTTGGTCAGTTGGATCGTCGGGTCGTCATAGAAATCGCCGGAGAAATCGAGCGCCACGTCAAAATCCCCGGCATCGACTTCCTTTTGCCAGTCGAAGATGCCCAGTTTTTTTTCGGTGGCCGCGACGCCGATCTGGCGCCAGCTGTCCACGAGCAGGTCGGCGCCGGCATAATGCGGCATCGGGATGTCGCGGACGAGGAGGGTGAGTTTCAGATCGCGCACCCCCGCCTCGGCGAGCAGCCGTCGAGCCTCGGCCCGAGCGGCGCCAATATCGCGCCCGAAGCCGGGTAGGCCGACCAGCTCGGATTCGGGCGTCGCCATGCTCGATCCGGGTCGCATGACGCCGCCGACATATTTGAGAAAAGTGGTTTTTTGCAACTTCTCGGCAGCGCCCCAGCGGTCGACCGCGAGCGACAGCGCGCGCCGGACCCGCGCGTCGTCAAAGGGCGGGCGCTTGGTATTGAAGACGACCGAAAGATTGGCCAGCCACGGGCTCTCGCTGACCGTGACGCGATCGCCCAGCGCCGGGACCAGCGCGTCGCGCTGCGGCGGGGTCACGCCGCGGAACTCGGCGGCGATCCGGCCGCTTTTGTAGGCCGTCATGACTGCTGGGCCAGTCATGAAATCAGCCTGAAAGCCGTCGAGATAAGGCTTGCCCGGCTCAAAATACCGGTCGAAGCGCTTACCGCGCCAATACTGTCCTTTGACGTGCTCGACAAAAACGAATGCCCCGCTGCCGAGTATGTGGGTCTTGGGGAACTGGGGATCCTGAGCCAGTTTGGCGGCGCTGTAGATGCAGTTCCACGGCGAGGCGAAGTTCGCCAGCATTGCCGCGTCCGGCCATTGCAAGTGAAACACGACGGTCAGCGCATCGGGCGTCTCGATGCTCGATATCGCGGCGTAATCTACGCGACGCGCCGAAACCACGCCGGGCGGCGGATGGATCAGGCGCTGATAGCTCGCCTTGATATCGGCCGAGGTCAGCGGCGATCCGTCATGGAACAAGACGTTCGGCCACAGCTTAAAGGTATAGGTGATCCGATCGGGTGACGCGCTCCACGACTGGGCCAAGTCGCCGACGATTCTGCGGATAGTCGGCCGCATCGAACTTGAGCAAGGTCGAGTAATGGGGCGCTATCGGATGCAGAAAGGCGAAGGACGTGTTGGCATAGCAGTCGTAGCTTACAGGCTCGACCAGCACCGCGAATTCGAGGATGCCGCCATGCTTCGGGGCGGGCTGGGCGTAGGCGCCGCCGCAAACCAAGGCGAGGACGAGCATCACGGCCGCGAAGGCCGCCGGTCGCCGCGCTGCGCGTGTCAAGGCGCCCCGAGCATAAAACGTGCCGCGCGGATCCATCAGCAGCTGCCCCCCGTCGAATAAATTAGTTCGGAACCGCGCAGTTGCGTCTTACTGTAGCTTGCCCCTTTTGCCACTGCTGGAACTGTCCGAACAGCTCGTCTTTTTGCTTCTGGGTCAGCGGCGCTCCGCCGGTCGCCTGCTGCCGTTCGTCGATAAAGCGGGCAAAGATCGACTTCAAATCCTGCTCGTTGGGCGCGGCGGCGACTTGCGCGTTGCTCTGCAGCCATGCGGCCGCCGGCGGAAAGCGCCGCCAGCCCGGCAGTTCGGCCGCGATATTGACCTCGCGCCATTTCGGATGATGTCCGGGCGTAAGCAGCGACTGAAACCCGGTGAAGAACGCATCGACGAAATTGACCACGCTGCGATAGCGCTCGGATAACGGCTGCAGGTTTGCCGCTGCCAACACCGCACCGACGGCGATCGTATCGACCGGCTGGTTATATTGGATCAGCGCCGGATAATCGTCGGCCGTGAGGCGGGCCGGCACGTAGGCCGCAGTGACCGCCGGATTGAGCGGAATGGGCAGAAAGTGGAGGCCGTTCGCGCTGATCAGATCGCTGAAGATCGGCGCCGGCTTGCCCGCGACAAAAGCCAGAGCGGCGATTTCCCCGCGCTGCAGCTTCTCCAGCGCTACCTGCTGATCATCATTGGTGGCGACGATCGGAACATTGAGCAGATTGAACAGGCGTGTCGCCGTGATCTCGGTGCCGGCGCCGCGCAGGTCGACGTTGACTTTTTGGTTGGCGAGGTCGGCGACGGTCTTGATGTCGCGCCGCGCCAGCAGATGGAATTCCTCGTTATAGAGCTTGGCGATATAAGTGATGCGGTTTTCTAGGCCGGGAAAGACGTTTGGCTGCCGCGCGTAATTGAGGACGTCGTCCTGCAGAATGGCCAGGTCGATGCCGTGCAGTAGATCGAGGTCGGAAATGTTTTGCAGCGCGCCCTTGCCGACAACCGGCAAGACCCGCCGGGTGGCGCCGTCGTCGATGACATTGGCGAGGTCCTCGGCGATGCGGACCGAGATCCCGGCGCCGCGGCCGGTCTCGAGCTCGACAACGCCGCGGTTGACTGCAACCTCGGGTGGTGGCGGCGCGACGTAGCGCGCCGCACCCGCAAACGGGCCGGAACAGAACAGCGCGGCGATAAATCCGGCTGTAAGGATCTTCCTGGTCACTGCGCCTGCCATTTTACTTCGTCTCAAGGTTGTTCAGATGAGGTTGGGCTTCGCTCGCGCCGAGCCCGAGGGCTCGATGGTACCACAAACGCGCCTTCGCCGGATCGCCACGCAGGTTGCGCAAACCGCCGCTGGCGAGAAAAGCCGGATCGAATGTGACGCCCATCCGCAGCGCCGCCTGCCCGTCACCGGCATCAGCCGCCCGTTCGTAAAATAGCCGCGCCGAGGCGATGTCGCCGGCGCGCAGGAATACATCACCGCGGGCCACCAGTTCGGCGAGCTGTCGATCGGGCAGGCGCAGAGCGGCGGAGGGCTGCGCACCCGCCTTGGTCGTCACGCTCGCCAACGCCTTCTGCGCCGGGCCCGGCGTTGCCGCCGCGGCGTCGGGACGCAATGGCCGCACCGTTGTTGCAATCGCGGTCAAGGCCTTGGGCGCGACGGGCGCGGCGGCCCCGCCGCGCGGCAAACCGCCCTGTGGCGGGGCCCCAACATCGCTGATCTGCCCGGCAACCGGCCGGACGGAGACCATCGCATCGGCGGATTGCCGCACCAGAAAGAAGGCGATGCCGAAGAACACCCCGACCGTCGCCGCGGCAAGGAGAGCGATCGAGACGAGGTAGAGAGAGCCGGCAATCGAAGATCCGAGGCCGCGGCGCGGCGCCCTCGATATCGACGGCGCGACCGCAGCGATCAGCGCGGGCCGCAGCCTTTCGCTCGCTGCATAAACGGGAAGTGTCGGCATCTCGGCGTAGAATTGCCCCGAAACCTCTGATTTGCCCTCCGCCAGTTGCAATCGTATCTCCGCTTTCGCGCGAATGGGGTTTACCCGGGCTCCGTCTTTGCGGACTCGATTAGCGGGAAGCAAAGGCCAATCGGAAGTGTCATTGTTTCGTCATCAACGGTCCCGGTCAAGCCCTGAGATAGTTTGATAAAATTTACCGTCATTTTTCGAGCGAAACTTGGTTAAGACTTCGCGCGGGCCTTGATCGACGGCGTTGCTACGCTTTCAACACAAGGCTTTCCTTTTGATCTCAGACCGGGTGGGTCGGATGCTCCGCTCCGGAACCTGTCGCGCGCGGACCTATTGGTTTGCGGCGAGGGGAGGGTGTATAACCTCAGATTGAGGAAGCAAATGATGGGAGGTGATGCTATGGCGACGACCGATGTCCTCGCCGGACCACTGTCCGAATCCGAGCACCGCACGCAGCTGCGCAAGGCAGTAATCGCCAGCACGGTCGGCACGACCATCGAGTGGTACGATTTCCTGCTTTACAGCATCGTCACCGGCCTGGTTTTCGGCAAACTGTTCTTTCCGAATTCCGATCCCCTGATGGGCGTGCTGCAAGCATTCGCGATCTATACCGTCGGTTTTATCGCTCGCCCGATCGGCGCCTTCATCTTCGGCCATTACGGCGACCGCATCGGGCGCAAGGCCGCGCTGATCGCCACTTTGCTGATCACCGGGCTGGCCACCTTTGCGGTCGGCTTTGTCCCGACCTACGCAACCGCCGGCATCTGGGGCGCTGTCATCCTGACGATCATCCGCTTTATCCAGGGGGTCGGCGTCGGCGGCGAATGGGGCGGTTCGGTGCTGCTGGCGATGGAATGGGCGCGCACCAACAGGCATCGCGGCTTCATCTCATCCTGGCCGCAATTCGGCGGCCCGGCCGGACTGTTTCTGGCAAATATGGCGGTGTTGGTTGGAAGCGCGATCTCGGGCGACAAATTTCTCGTCTGGGGGTGGCGCATCCCGTTCATGCTGAGCATCGTCATGGTCGGGATCGGCCTCTACATTCGGCTCGGCATCCTCGAGACCCCGATCTTTCGCCGGATCCTTGCCGAAGAACGGGTCGAGCGGGCGCCGGCGATCGAGGTGCTCAAGCGCCAGCCCAAACAGGTCATTTTGGCGGCGTTGGCGCGCACCGCGGAGCAAGGCCCAGCCTATATCTATCTCGCCTTCATCTTCGCCTATGGCACACAGGTGCTGCACCAGCCACGCGACTTCCTGCTGACGGCGCTGATCACGGCGGGGCTGATTTCCTTTGTCACGATCCCTGTTGCAGGGGCGCTCTCCGACCGTTTTGGCCGCAAGCGCATCTATATCATCGGGACGGTTTTGACCGGGATTTTCGGCTTCATCTATTTCGCGATGCTCAACACGATGGTGCCCGGCTGGATCTTTCTCGGGATCGTCCTGTCGTTCGTCCCGCACGATATAATGTACGGGCCGCAGGGGGCGCTGATCGCGGAGTGCTTTACGCCGCGGCTGCGTTATAGCGGCGCCTCGATCGGCTATCAGCTTGCGTCAGTGACCGCCGGCGGTCCGGCGCCGCTGATCGCGACGGCGCTGCTGGCGGCGTACGGTTCGGGTTACGTGATCGCCATCTACATCGCTATCACCGCGGTCATCAGCCTGATCGCGACGATCATGATGCCCGATTACACCGGTCGAGACATCTCCCAGGAGCACGCCTGACCGGCGCGCAGCTTTCCGGAGCTTGGCGCCGCCTTAGGGGCGAACCACGATCGAGACCTTTCTGCCCGCGATCGACGCCATCGATTTCGAGCAGCGCCTGCGGCAATTGGCAGAGGCGCGGGCCGGCGGGCAGTAACGCTAACCACGCCCAACGATAGACCATCGCAAACCGAGCGCTGTACCTAGGAAACCGCCCTTTAATTTCTGCCGCCTACACTCCGATATGTGATTTCGACGGCTTTGTTCTTGGCGTTCAACGTGGGCTCGGCGGCATTGCCGGCAGCGGCGACCGTGCCGGGGGCGACAGTCGCGGTGTGCTTTGCGCCGGAGGAGGATTGCGCCGCTTTCGCGGTCCAGGCGATCGAGCGGGCGCGACGGCAGATCCTGGTCAGCGCCTACAATCTGACGACCGGTTCGGGCATCGTCGAGGCGCTGGTCCGCGCGCGCGAGCGCGGCGTCGACGTCCGCCTGATCGCCGACAAGCGCACACCCTGTGAGCGCAATCCCGGCATCGATGCGCTGGCGCTAGCCGGGACCCCGATCTGGATCGACCGCGCGGTGCCGATCGCCCATGCCAAGATCATGGTGATCGACAGCGCTCTAACTCTAATGGGGTCCTACAACTGGACCCGCAACGCGGCGCGGAACTCGGAGGATTTGAACCTCGTCGCCTCGCGCGCGCTGGCGGCGGCCTATGCCGCGCAATGGCGCAGCCGCCTCGCGGTCGCGGTGCCGTTCGAGGGCCGTGATGATTGGTGCCGGCCGCGCCGCGGGAGCAATTCGCTGGACGGGGGCGGGTGAAGCACCGAAACTGAGGCCCGGTCCGGCTCAATCGAATGGGGGCGCCGAATGTTCGACCTGATCGTTTCCGGAGGATTGACGGTGATGCCGGCCGGCACCGAGGCCGCCGATATCGGCGTCGCCGGCGGCAAGATCGCGGCCATCGGCGCTCCTGGCAGCCTCGCCGCCGCCGGTGCAGCGCGCACCGTCGACGCCAACGGCCAGATCGTCATTCCGGGCGGGGTCGATCCGCATATCCACTGCAGTTCGCCGATCCCGTTTCCCGGCCGCAACGAGGACATGCTGAGCGCGCCGCCGGAACAGGTCAGCCGCGCCGCCCTCCATGGCGGCACAACCACCTTGCTCGACTTCGCCCCGTGCCCACCTGATCAGCCATTGCCGCGATCGATCGAGATGCGCCAGCGCGAATGGGCCGGCGCCTGCTATTGCGACTACGGGTTTCATCTGCTGCTGCACGGCAAGCTGTCACAGGGCGTGCTCGGCGCCCTGCCGGAAGCGATCCAGAGCGGTCATGCCTCGGTCAAGATGTTCACCACGGATATCCGGCCCAACCGGCTGGGCCGAATGGTTCAGTTTGGCGACATCTGGGAGGTGTTGAAGCTGCTTGCGCAGGCCGGCGGCATCGCCGCGATCCACGCCGAAGACAACGACATCGTCATGCACATGTACGAAAAGCTGATCCGCGAAGACCGGGTCGGCTTCGAGAATATGGCCGAGGTGCACAACACCCTCAGCGAGGACCTGTCGTTCAACCGGGTGATTCGGCTGGCCGAGAATGTTGCCGGGGCAGCGCTCTACATGGTCCACGTTTCGGCCGCGACCGGCGCCGCGGCGATCGCGGGTTCACGGGCGCGGGGTTTCCCGATTTATGGCGAAACCCTGCACCAATACCTGCTGTACTCCGCCGAGGACTACAAGCGGCCGGGCGGGCAAATGTTCCACACCTATCCGTCGCTCAAATTCGCCAAGGACCAACAGGCGCTGTGGGCGGCGACCGATCATGGGGCGATCCAGGCGATCGCCACCGACGAGGTATGCTGCCCGCTTCAGGTCAAGCTCCAGGGCCGGCGGATCGACGACACCACCGGCGGCAATTCCGGGGTCGAGCCGCGGCTATCCTTGATGTACACGCACATGGTCGAAAAGCGTGGCTACAGCCTCGCCGATTTTGTCGGCCTTGTCGCGGCGAACGCGGCGCGGATCATGGGCCTCTACCCGCGGAAAGGGGCGCTGGCGATCGGCTCGGATGCAGATATCGTATTGCTCGATCCGCGCGCCCGGCGGGTGATCCGCAAAGAGGATCTGCACGAGACTGACTACACCCCGTGGGAGGGGCACGAGGTCGCCGCCTGGCCGAGCATGACGATCCTGCGCGGCAAGGTCGTGGTCGACAACGGCCGGTTTCTGGCCGCGCCGGGCGACGGACAGTTTCTGCCGCGCAAGATCAGCGACGAAATCCGCTCGCGCCCCGCGCTTTGATCTCCAGCTGGACCCGAGCGATGGCCCGGATGCCGGTCAGTCACCGCCCTCATCGCCGCGCGATCCCGGCAGCCTCCGGTGAACGCGCCGGGCTCGGCGGGGTTCGGTCAGTAGCGCGGCTTGACCGGGCGCGCCGGCGGGGCGTCTCGATAGATCTGTAACCGGGTGACCCGCAAGCCGGCGACGCCATGGGCCTCGATCGCTTGCTGCCAAGCACGGAACTCTTCCACCGACAGCTGGTAACGGCGGCACGCCTCGTCGAGGCTCAGGGCGCCGCAGCGCACTGCGTTGACGATGACCGCTTTGCGCCGCGCGACCCACCGCTTAGTGTCCGGCGCCGGCAAGTTATTTTCGCCCGGCAAATCACGATCCGTTTGGTGCTGGTCCATGGACGCAGATTAGACGCCGACGCATTAAAAAATTCCTACAGGAAGCCGCTGGCAGCCCGCGAACGACTACCGATGCTTGATCAAATCAAGAAATCGATGACGGGCGAGTGGCGAATGCCGACATGACCGGTCGTCGGCCGCGACGGCAAATCCCGCGTGCTTTCGCTCCGCGATAGTCGGGTCGGACCCACTGGCAACCCAATCGAGCGTGGACGTTGCGCGATGCCGTGGAAACGCCTGCGGAATCAATATGCTCCATGCGATTCTCGCGCTTGAAGCGGGCCAGCGCGATTCATATACTCCGCCGCTTCGTTTACGGAGGTTCGGGGATACCGATGCGTCCGCCGCTGCCGCCAGATTATCGTCCGTCCGACGACGAGGAGTTTATGAGCCCGCTGCAGGTCGAATATTTTCGACAGAAGCTGTTGCTGTGGCGGGCTGCTCTGTTGGCCGAAACCTCCGACACACTGCAGCACCTGAAGGAGGAGAGCCTGCTGAAGCCGGATCTGACCGACCGCGCATCGCTCGAAGCCGAACGCGCGATCGAGCTGCGCACCCGCGCCCGCGAGCGCAAGCTGATCTCGAAGATCGATGCGGCGCTCGGCCGGATCGACCACGGCACCTACGGCTATTGCGAGGAGACCGACGAGCCGATCGGCATTCGCCGTCTCGAAGCCCGGCCGATCGCCACCCTCAGCATCGAGGCGCAGGAACGCCACGAGCGCATGGAGCGGACTCACCGCGATGACTGATGGCCGGACCCGGCGGTCCCGAGGGTAACGGGCGGCGGTCGGGTGGCCGCGCCAGATAAGTTCCGTAATCGTAGCTGTAATGTTCACTAAATGTTTCATATTGTCGTTTATCTGTGATAGTGTGGGATCCGTGAGCAACCGCTAAGGGCGAAAATTATGGCGGGCGAGGTTGAAACGGCGCGGGCGGGGCCAAAGCCCAGCGAATTGGGTTGTTGGGTCGACCGTAGCGGGTTTTCCGAGCCTGCTCTCGGGCTTATCGGACGGATCCGACGGACCGCGCGGACGATCCCGATCATCGCGGTCAGCGCGTTTGTTCTGGCTACCCTCTGTCTCGTCCAGATACTCGCCGGCTCCGCGGGCCACACGGGGGAGCTCGCGGCGATCGGCCTCGCCACGCTCGGGATCCTCGGCTTTTCCGGAGTGCGAGCCTGCACCGCGCTCGCGGCCCGGCTCGATATTCTCGCCGGAGTGCTCGATGCCGTGCCTGAAGCGCAGCTCGTCGTCGCCGCGGACGGGCGCGCGGTCTTTGCCAACATCGCCTTTCACCGATTATTCCCTGACAAGGGCGAAGCCACGCTCGAGCACATTGAGCGGATTTTGGCCACCGATCCGGCAACCGTGGACGCGTTTCGCCATCTGCCTAGCCGGTTGGCGGAAGATGCCCAGGCCGAAGCAACGACACCCGTGTGCGACGCTCGCGCCGGGGTCGCCGGAGGCTTCCGATGGTCGGCGGCCCAGCTCGCCGGGCGACCGGGATATCGCTTATGGAGCCTCCGCGCCGTCAGCGACTCCAAGCAAACCGCGGCGCCGCCCGGCGACGAGCGTCTCGATGCCGCGGCGCCCGTGTCGCGCGAACTCTTCCAGCGGCTGTTCGCCAATGCACCGGTTGGCATCGCGGTGGTCGATCGGTTTGGCCGGTTTATTGAGGCCAATCGCTCCGCCGGCGAACTCTTCTGCGCCGCGCCGCACGACCTGGTCGGCGGTGAGCTGATCAGTCTTTTGAACGAAGGCGAGCGCGTCGCAATCACCGCCAGGCTCGCGGCGGCGGCGGACGGCGAGGTCGATCGCGAGCCGATCGAAATTCGCCTGGAACGCCCGCGCGAGAGGACCATAGTCTTGCTGCTCAGCCGGTTCGTTGCTCAAGGGGGCGAAAGCTCTCCTTTGCCGACCGCTTCCGCAGATTCCCTTGCAACAGACATCCGCGGCAATGCCGATCCGGCGGGCCTCATGCTTTTTCTGATCGACGTCACCGAGCAGAAAAATCTCGAAGCTCAGTTTGTGCAATCGCAGAAGATGCAGGCGGTCGGCCAGCTCGCCGGTGGCGTCGCGCACGATTTTAATAATCTGCTGACCGCGATAATCGGATTTTGCGATCTGTTGCTGCTGCGCTCGCGGCCCGGCGACCCGGCCTTTGCCGACATCATGCAGATCAAGCAGAACGCCAACCGCGCCGCCAATCTGGTGCGCCAGCTGCTGGCGTTCTCGCGGCAGCAGACTTTGCAGCCGCGGATCATCGACATCACCGATGTTCTGGTCGAGCTCTCCCATCTGCTGCGCCGGCTGATCGGCGAGAACATCGAACTCGAATTCGGGCACGGGCGCGATCTCGGTCTCGTCAAAGTCGATCAGGGCCAGCTCGAACAGGTTGTCATCAATCTTGCGGTCAACGCCCGCGATGCGATGCCGAACGGCGGACGGTTGACAATCCGTACAGCGAACGCTCGCCCGGCGCAGGCGCTGCGGCGCGGGCACGAGGTCATGCCGCCCGGAGATTACGTGCTGATCGAGGTAAAGGACACCGGGATCGGGATCGCGCCCGACAATCTGGCGCGGATATTCGAGCCGTTCTTCTCGACCAAGGAGGTGGGGTCGGGGACCGGCCTCGGCTTGTCGACGGTGTACGGCATCGTCAAGCAGACCGGCGGTTTTGTCTTTGTCGACAGCAATCCCGGTACGGGCACAGCGTTCGAAATCTATCTGCCGCGGCATCACGCCAGCGAAGTCGTGGCGGCCGAGCGCACCGATGCCGCCGAACCGCCCGTCCCCAGGGATCTGACCGGCACCGGCACCGTGATCTTGGTCGAGGACGACGACGCGGTCCGCACCTTCGGTGGGCGCGCGTTGCGCAACAAGGGTTACCGGGTGATCGAGGCAAAAAGCGGCGAGACCGCGCTTGACCTGGTTCGGCACGCGAGCGGCAGGATCAATTTGCTGATCACCGACGTGGTGATGCCGCAAATGGACGGACCGGAGCTGATCCGCGAAGTTCGCCGGATCGATCCCGACATCAAGGTCATTTTCATCTCCGGCTATACCGAGGATGCGTTCCGTCAGCGGCTCGGCAGCGACAGCGACATTCATTTTCTGGCAAAGCCGTTCAGCTTGAAGCAGCTCGCCATTAAGGTTAAAGAGGTTATTGGCGAAACTGCGATGGTGCCGTGAACTTTTTGATTGCATATCCGAACAAAACGAGTACACGTGCTTCCTCCGGCTCGCGTTGAACGGCGGCGCCGGCTGTGAAATAAAGGAGGGCC
Organism: uncultured Alphaproteobacteria bacterium; assembly: GCA_963785565.1. Classification (GTDB taxonomy): domain Bacteria; phylum Pseudomonadota; class Alphaproteobacteria; order ATCC43930; family CGMCC-115725; genus AP-15. Next base: position 18,199 of record CAWAVV010000061.1, read on the forward strand.
TCGGTATGCAGGCGGCATTGCGCCTTTTGGACAAGGAAGCGATGGACAAGCAGCGGGCTTTGGATGCGGCGCTCGGGCAGATCGAGCGCGCCTTCGGCAAAGGCTCGATCATGAAGCTCGGCTCGCATGAGACGGCCGGTGACATCGAGGTAATCTCGACCGGCTCGCTCGGCCTCGACATCGCCCTCGGCATCGGCGGACTGCCGCGCGGCCGCGTCGTCGAGATCTATGGCCCTGAGAGTTCGGGCAAAACCACTTTGGCATTGCATGTCATCGCCGAGGCCCAGCGCGCCGGCGGCACCTGCGCCTTTATCGATGCCGAGCACGCACTCGATCCGGGCTATGCCCGCAAGCTTGGTGTCAATGTCGACGATCTGTTGATTTCCCAGCCCGATGCCGGTGAGCAGGCGCTCGAAATCACCGATACCTTAGTCCGCTCGGGAGCGATCGATGTCCTGGTCATCGATTCGGTCGCCGCTCTGGTGCCGCGGGCCGAGCTCGAAGGCGAGATGGGCGACAGCCATATGGGGCTGCACGCCCGGCTGATGAGCCAGGCCCTGCGTAAGCTGACCGGTTCGATCTCACGCTCGCGCGCGATGGTCATCTTCATCAACCAGATCCGCCACAAGATCGGCGTCATGTTCGGCAATCCGGAGACCACGACCGGCGGCAACGCGCTCAAATTCTACGCCTCGGTCCGGCTCGACATCCGCCGGATCGGCGCGATCAAGGAACGCGATCAGGTGATCGGCAATCAAACGAGGGTCAAGGTCGTCAAGAACAAGCTGGCGCCGCCGTTCAAAGTCATCGATTTCGACATCATGTACGGCGAAGGCGTGTCGAAGCGCGGCGAACTGATAGATCTCGGGGTTCAGGCCGGCGTCGTCGAAAAATCGGGCTCGTGGTTCTCCTATGAGGGCCAGCGCGTCGGCCAGGGCCGCGAGAATGCCAAGGCTTATCTGCGCGAGCACGGCGAGGTCGGCGAGGCGATCGAGCGTGCGATCCGCGCCAATGCCGGCCTCGTTGCCGAGGCGATGATGGCCGCCCCAGGGGAAATGGCGGCAGAGGAATA
>CAWAVV010000062.1:0-8407 GCA_963785565.1 uncultured Alphaproteobacteria bacterium
CGGCTTTGGCGGCGGGGCCGCGGGCAGTCGACTTTGCGGGCGGCGCGGCGGATCAAATCGGCGCCGCGCTCGGCGATCATGATCGTCGGCGCGTTGGTATTGGTCGAGGTCACCGTCGGCATCACCGAGGCGTCGATGACCCGCAGGCCTTCAAGCCCGTGGACGCGCAGCCGGTCGTCGACCACCGCCATCTGGTCGCTGCCCATCTTGCAGGTGCAGGTCGCATGATAGACGGTCGAGCCTTTTTGCCGGGCATAATCGAGCAATTCGTCGTCGGTCTCGACATGGGCGCCGGGGAGGATTTCGGCGCCGCAATATTTGGCCAGCGCCGGGGCGGCGAAGAGCCGCCGGACGAATTTGAGGCCGCCGACAATGGCGCGGCGGTCGGTCTGGTCGCTCAGATAACGGGGGTTGATCGCCGGGGCTTGTTTTGGGTCATTGGACTTGGCCTCGACATAGCCGCGCGATAAAGGCCGCATCTGCCAAGCCCCGGCGGTGATGCCGGGGAAATCGTCGAGCTCGCCGATCTGACCGTCCTTGAAGCTGCCGGGTGCGATGCTGCACTGCACGTCGGGGGTCGCCGATTCCTCGAGCACCTTGACCGAGGCCGCGCACAACGAGGCGCTGTAGGTCAGCATGCCCTTGCCGGTGACCAGGTAGCGCAGGATCTCGCCGGCCAACGCCACGCCGCGCGAGCGCTCGTTGACCGTCTGCGTGCCCGACACCGGGTAGCTGATGCGGGCGATGTAGTGGTCCTGAAGGTTCTGCCCGACCCCCGGCAATGCGTGGTGGACCGGGATGCCGACGCGGGAGAGATGCTCGGGCGCGCCGACCCCGGACAATTGCAGGATATGCGGCGAGTTGACCGCGCCGGCGGAGAGGATCACCTCGCGGGCGGCATCGGCATGCTGCACGGAGCCGCCGCGCTCGTACTCGACGGCGATCGCGCGGGCGCCGTCGAACAGGATGCGGTTTACCTGCGCGTTGAGGACGATTTCGAGATTGGGCCGCTTCATCGCCGGGCGCAAATACGTGCGCGCGGTGCTGCCGCGCCATCGGCCGCCGCGGGTCTGCTGGCACCAGCCGATGCCGTCGCCGGCGCCGGCGGGCAGGTCGTTTACGTCATCGCGGTATTCGAGGCCGATCTCCCGGCCCGCCTCGATTACCGCCGCGCACAGCGGCGACCGGTCCATCTTCGAGGTAAACAGCGGGCCGCCTTTGCCGCGGACTTTGGTTTCATCCCCCTCCCAGTTCTCGGCTTGCCTGAAATAGGGCAAGATGTCGTCCCAGCCCCAGCCGCGATTGCCGAGCTGCGCCCAATGGTCGAAATCCTCGGGCTGGCCGCGGACATAGATCAGCCCGTTGATCGACGACGAGCCGCCGAGCACCCGGCCGCGCGGATAGAGGATCGCGCGCCCGGCGGTGCCGGGGTCGGGCTCGGCGTGATAGCCCCAGGTCAAGGTCGGGTGATCGAGCATTTTCATAAAGCCGGCGGGGACATGGATGTACGGGCTCCAGTCGCGCCCGCCGGCCTCGATCAGGCAGACCCTGACATTCGGATCTTCGGTTAGGCGGTTGGCGAGAACGCAGCCCGCCGATCCCGCGCCGATGATCACGTAATCAGCCTTCATTTCTTCCTCCCGTCTGGCGGCCCGACCGGCACAATTGATCGGATTGCCGTTATCGCCCAGGGATGTTTTGCTAGGCTAGCGAGTGTGATGGCCGCCGGCAATCGGGCCGCGACGCGTGGCCGGCATGCCGGTTTGCTTGACAGCAAGCCGATGGCGAGGGACGAAGACCGACGCGCGCAATGAACCGACGATGGAGGGGACGATGAAGGCGGTGCTGTTCGCGGCGCATGGCGGGCCGGAGATGCTGCGGCTGGGCGAGGCGCCGGACCCGGTTGCCGGTCCGGGCGAGGTCGTCGTCGATGTACACGCGGCCAGCATCAACGCGGCCGATTACAAGGTCCGGCTCGGCAGCGGGGGGTCCGGCAACCTCAAACTGCCGCATATTCTCGGACGGGACTTTTCCGGGGTGGTCAGCGCGCTCGGGCCGGGCGTGATCGATTTCAAAGTCGGCGATCTGGTGTTCGGGGTCACCGACCAGGGGATCGAGGGCTGCTATGCCGAAAAGCTCGCGATCAAGGCCGCGATCATCGCGAAAAAGCCGGAGCGGCTCGGTCATGCCGAGGCGGCGGCGATGGGGCTGACCAGCCTGACAGCGTTGTGGGCGGTCGAGGACACGGCGAAGCTCAAAGCCGGCGAGACCATCCTGATCCAGGGCGGCGCCGGAGGCGTGGCCGGGTTTGGGATCCAGCTGGCCAAGCATCTGGGCGCCACCGTGATCACTACCGCTAGCGCGCGCAACCACGGTTACGTCAAGAGCCTCGGCGCCGATCGGGCGATCGACTACAACGCGCAGGATTTCACCAAGGCGGCGGGCGATTGCGACGTCGTGTTCGACACCGTCGGCGGCGACGTGCAGGTGCGCTCCTACGACGTGCTGAAGCCGGGCGGGCGGCTGGTGTGGATCGCCGCAGCACCCGCCGGGTTTCAGCCGAGCCGCAAGGATGTGCAGGTGTTGCGCCCGAACGTCGCCCGCGACCGCGCGCATCTCGAACGCATGCTGGCGCTCTACGCACAGGGCGCGGTGTGGCCGCCCGAGATCACCCGCTATAAGCTCGCCGACGCGGCCGAGGCGCACCGGGTCAGCGAGGGACGCCACCTGCAAGGCAAGCTGGTGCTGGAGGTGCGTTAATCCCCAACCTTCTGCACATTGCCGCGGGAGCGGGAAGCCAATGATCAGCAACCGCGGCATATGCCCCTGGACCCCGCTTTCGCGGTGGCGACGGACCTAAAGAGATCGGCACGAACTTAGGATGTGAGATCCGGCAAAGGAGGCGCCATGTTGAGGAAGGCCCTGGTTCTGACTTTGTTCGTCTCTGTCCTTTCCTGTGTCGGCTGGCATCCGGCGTATGCGGGATCGCGCGAGCAGGCGGCAATCCGCGCCCTGATTGACCGTTGGACGAAGGCGGCGCAGGAGAAAAATCTGGACGGCGTGATGTCGATCTACCAGCGCGGGCCGTCTCTTGTCGCCTATGACATTGTTCCGCCGTTGCAATACAAAGGCTGGGACGCTTATCGGGCCGATTATAAGGCTTTCTTCGATCAGTATGACGGGCCGATCGAGATCGAGTTCCGCGATCTCGTCATCGACGCCGACGGGACCTTTGGTTATAGCCACGAGCTCCAACGGGTCAGCGGGACACTGAAAGGCGGTCGCAAAGCGGCATTTTGGCTCCGGGTCACCGACGTCTATCGCAAGATCGGCGGCCAGTGGCGCGTGGTTCACGAACACGTATCCGTGCCAGCGAACCTGGAGACGGGCAAAGCGGCGCTCGACCTCACGCCCTGAATGGCGAGAGGCGGCTTGCGCGCGAGGACGCGCGCGCGCAGCGTGGACTTCGACAAAACAGGAGGAGAGACAAATGGCAGGCAACGGACAAAAGGTCATCGACCTCGACAAGCAGCGCATGGACGCGATGGCGAAAAAAGACCTCGCCGCCCTGAACAAACTGATTTCCGACGATCTTGTCTACACCCACTCGAGCGCGCGGCTCGATACCAAGAAGACACTGATCGGAAACATGGAATCCGGATCGACGGTCTACACTTCGGTGGTGCCGTCCGACGTCAAGGCCCAAGACCTCGGCGATACCGTGGTGCTGACCGGATCGTGCAAAATCAGCGTCATGTCGCAAGGCCGCCCCAACAGCTTCGGCGTCCGCTTCACCGACGTCTGGGCCAACAAGGGCGGCCAGTGGCAGATGGTGACCTGGCAGTCGACCCGCACGCCGGATTAGGCCTGGGCGAGTTCGCCAACGGCTTTGACCCGTACTTGGCCCTCGCCCCGCAATCGGGGTGAGGGCCGGTCACGTTCCGGCCGAGGGATTTTCCAGGGAGGAAGCGATATGGCAGACAAGATTCGGCTGGGCCTGATCGGCGCCAGCGTCAGGGGCACCTGGTCGTCCCGCTCCCACCTGCCGGCGGTACAGGCCAGTTCGGAAGTGGAGCTGACGGCGGTGTGCACCACCAGAGCCGACAGCGCCGAGGCGGCGCGCCAGGCCTGGGGCGCCCGGTTGGCCTTTGACGACTACCGCAAGATGGTCGCCTCGCCGGAGATCGACGCCATTGCCGTCGTCGTTCGCGTGCCGTCGCACTACGCGCCGACCAAGGCCGCGCTCGAGGCGGGCAAGCACGTTTATTGCGAATGGCCGCTCGGGCGGACGACAGCGGAGGCGGTGGAACTGGCGGCATTGGCCAAGGCCAAGGGACTCGTAACCGCGGTTGGGCTGCAGGCCCGCGTCAATCCCGCCGTGATGCACATCAAGGAACTGGTCGAGGCCGGCTATGTCGGCGAGGTAATGGCGGTTCATGTCAGCCTGATGCGCGAGGGTGTGTTGACCCGACCGTCGAACCGCACCTGGCAGCGCGACGCCGAACTCGGCGCCAACACCTTGACCATCGCCAACGGTCACACGGTTGACGCGATGCGCTTTGTCACCGGCGATTTCCGGCGGCTATCCGCGGTAGTGGCGACCCAGGCCAAGCAGTGGCTCGACACCGGCGCCAACACGTGGCTCGACGTAACCTCGCCCGACAACGTACTGGTAAGCGGCAGGTTGGCGAGCGGCGCGGTGGCGTCGGTCCATATCGGCGCCATCCCGTTCGCGGGCAGCGGCTATCGCATGGAAATCTACGGCTGCGACGGGACCTTGGTCGTATCCGGCGAGGACTCGCCGCAGTTGAACGAGATTTCCCTGCACGGGGCGAAGGGCGGCAACAAGCAGGCGCCGATCCCCATACCGGACCGGTTCACCGTCGCAGCAGCCAGTACGCCGTCTGGCGAAGCAAAAAACGTAGGCCAAATGTATACGCTGTTCGCGCGCGCCATACGTGAACGCGCAAGCCATCAGCCGGATTTCGAGACCGCAGTCGACCTGCACCGTCTCGTCGACGCCATCAAACGGGCGTCGGACGACGGTCGCGAGGCGACGTTCTAATCCGACGCAGTTTCAACGGGAACATGATGAGCCTTGACGCCGTGGCGGGTGAACGATTTGACGTAGCCTATCTGGTGCTGAGCGGCACGACGACGGCGGCGCGCTGTCCCGAACTTTTGCGTGGCCTGGTCGGGCTCGGCTTTGCGACCGTCATCGCGCTGCCGACGCCGAACGCCTCGCGCGTGGTGGCATCGCGCGAGCTCGCCGATGTCGAGGGGGCGCAGGTCGTCCAATCGTATTTCGATCTGGCGATCCGCCCGCGGCCGCCGCGCGGGGTGGTGCTGTTCGCGCCGTGCAGCTTCAACTCGCTGAACAAGCTCGCGCACGGCATCGCCGACAGCCTGGCGCTATCGGTGGTTGCCGAGGCCATCGGGCGGGGCACGCCGGTCATCGTCGGCCCATCCTTGAACGCGCCCCTGCTGATCCACCCGCAGGCCCAGGCCTCGCTGAAAACGCTGCCGGGCTGGGGCGTGACGATCGTCCCGCCGGTCGACGAGGGCGAGGGACCGCGCCTCGCCCCGTCCGCCGCGCTACTCGACGCCGTGCGCCCATACGTCCGCCGCGGCTGAGCCATCGACATCGGTCAGTGAAGTCTTACAGCGAGTTCATCTGCGCGAAAGATTGCTGTCACCCTCTCTTACTATGTTCCGCTGAGCCGGAAGCATCGCAGCAGGCGAATACCCGGTCTCAATAGAGGACTAAGAGGGTGATGGTAACGCCGGTTCTGCATGCGAGTGTTCGCCCGCAGCGCAAAGCCTCAGTCGTCAGTGCGGTCCGTGACGGCACGCTGACAGATGCCGACTTCCGTGGCTGCAGATGGATCGAAGGCGATCCATCGCCGCTGCAGCCCGGCATGTTTTGCGGCTCTCCCGTGCGATCGGGCGAGAGTTGGTGCGAGAAGCATCGCGGCGTCGTGTTTGGTGGAAACTCACCGGCGGAACTTCTGCCGCCGGGCATGGCCGGAGGCGCCGCCGCGGGATGGCGGAACCGGCGCGGTGCCGGGTTCAGCCTGGCTCCGAGCCGACACGAGCACTGAGCATGCCGCCGTATAGTCCCGACCCGCACCCGGCCAGCGAGCCGATTTATCGCTCGGCCGGGATCGTCGCCCAGGTGCTTGGCGAAGGAACAAAAACCCTTCCGATCAGTGCCGAGGCGGCTTCGGGTCAGATCGAAGCGGCGTTGCGGCTGCACCAGCCGCCGAGCCGAGACATTTTCATCATGATCAGCGGAATAGCGCTGGCCGCGGCCGTCACCATCGAACGCGGCGCCAAAGGACCATGAGCAAGGATCGCCGGGTGCGGCTCGCGAAAGCGGGAAACCCGATATCGGCCCCGCGTCACGACTGGGCTTTTTTCCTGTGGCGGTGGAACGCCCCGCATTTGGATTGGATTTGACGGGCAACCTTCCGAAATCGGGACGCGCTTCAGCCTCCCCATCCCAGGCGTTGTTTTGATAAACGCTGGGTCCGGAGCGCACGGCATGGTGACCAGAGACAATTGTCACCATATATTATCCGATGGATGATCCGGCGGTTTCGACATCGCGGCTTGCGCCGCCTCTACGAAGACGACGACCGCCGCGAAGTCAACCCGGAGCATGCCGACAAGATCGCCCGCATGCTGGCGCGGCTCGATCAGGCGATGCGGCCGGAACAACTCGACTTGCCGGGTTTCCGCCTGCACCCGTTGAGGGGCGACCTCGCCGGCAACTGGAGCATCACCGTTCGCGCGAACTGGCGGATCATCTTCCGCTTTGAGCAGGGCGGCGCGACGGATGTCGATTTAGTCGATTACCACTAGCGGACACAGGAGGCAGCACCATGACGATGAAAAACCCGCCCCACCCCGGCCTTTCGGTGCGGCACGACTGCATCGAACCGCTCGACCTGACAATCACGGCAGCGGCCGAAATTTTGGGCGTACGGCGGCAGACCCTCAACAATCTGGTCAACGGCAAGAGCGGAATTTCGGCGGATATGGCAATCCGTCTCGACAAGGCGTTCGGCGGCGGCGCGGAAACGTGGCTGCGGCTGCAAATGGCCTACGACCTAGCGCAAGCCCGCCAGCATGAAGGCGAGATCAAAGTCAAGCCAGTGAAAGTTAAGATTTGTGGGCAATCCTCATGAAAGAACTCTCGGTATTTTAAGTATCGGTCTCTTCGAATGGCCTAGGAAGTCTGCCGAATGCCGGGCTTTCATAGTAGGCGAGGAGCTGGTGTTCGAGATTTTCGACCAGCCGAGCGCTGGATAGACGTAGTGTCTCGCATAGTCCCCGAATTGCGGATAGCTCTTCATGTGTCGGGGTCTTGTCCGCGCGACTTTTTATTGCGGCTTCTGCTTGTCGCGCGCACGACTTAATGTCCACATATAAATGAATCTGTTGAATATCTAGAGCGCCAATATCACTCGCGAGAGCGACAAAGGCATTCCAAGGAAGTGTCGTGCTGTATCGTTCCGGCTTATTCAGGATAGCATCAATTCCGTCGCGTGCAACCTCAAAGACAACCATCGTGCGCTTCGCAACCGCCAGTTTATTCTCCAACGCGTTGACCCAGGCTGATCTGCGGGTATCTCGGAGTGTCCAGACCGCCGCGCCTACGGCAAAAGCACCAGCAACGAGCGTTGCTGCACCAGCAACGAGCGTTGCTACAGCGTCAGGATCCCAGCCCGGCATTGGACCCCCCTCGAATTTCCTAATCAATCAGCCGGAGTGGATTTTGTCACCGATTTCAATCGGAGCAGAGGGCCAGCGTGGGCGAAGTCGCCCTTCCCTCTACTAATCCGGCGCATTCTTTCGCTTTTGAAATTCAGCTCCGAGAACAAAGGAAGCTACGCTGCTGAAAATGGCGACACATCCGCTGGCGTTGATGATGCCCATCGCCGTCAACGTCGCGGTGGCGATAACAATAAGAACGATAGTAGTTACCGCCGGAAAAGCAAGGATCAGGAGTCCAAAGGACTGAGGACCTTGAGGGTGCGAGCCGGAACGAAAGGCCGCTAAGCCGACTACAATAAACGCGGCAGCAGCGGCAACTATACCGACAGAAAGGGCTGTGGCAGCCCCTATTATTAGGATGCGAGCGGTTTCGGGCGGCATCGTAGCCAGATTGATAACTGTCGAATCTGCCATTTTTCACCCTATCATGTCCCATTAGCGTGAAAGGCTAGGGCAATGGCAACTTTCGCTCAATGCGCGCTATCCTCGTGCAGAAATCGAGACTTTCGATGAACCACGGCATTCCATTGGGTTCAACGGGTTGCGGTTTCCCATAGATATCATCGAAACGGCCCAGCGAGGGCCGGCTCGAGGATGCGATCAAGCCGAATTTCCAGCAAATGAGCTG
>CAWAVV010000063.1:0-16096 GCA_963785565.1 uncultured Alphaproteobacteria bacterium
ATGTCGAAGCCTATTCGGCTGCTGCATGAAAAATTCGAGCCGCCTATCCGATCACCCTGGGACTGAAAGCGTTGCTCGATGACGGGCTGACCGACCGCCGCTGGGACATGACCTATCTGACCGTGCAGATCCTGATCGAGGGTTTGGCATTGGCCGCGTTCCAACGCATCCGCGACCAGTCGAAGAACCCGCTCGCGGCTACGGTCAACGCCTATGTGTACAGGACGAGGCGCGGCACGTCGCGTTTGGCCGGCTCGCTTTGCGGGACTTCTATCCGCAACTCAGCGAGGCCGAGCGCAAGGAACGCGAAGATTTCGTTGTCACCGCGTACTGGCACATGCGCGGCTGGTTTAATCAGCGGGAGGTTTGGGAACAGCTTGGCCCCCCGGTCGAGAAATGCCTGAAGATCGTCGATCAATCCGGGTCGATGAAAGTGTTTCGTAGCCGCATCTTCAGCCGCATGGTCCCAACGGTTAAGGATATCGGGCTGTGGGGGCCACAAGTGCAGGAGGCATTCGCGGCGATGGGGGCAATCGAGTTCGCCGAGGTTGATGCCGGCGCGTTATTGGAAAACGATGCCCGAGTGGCGGAGGACTTCGACGCGGGCCTGCGGACGCGTGACGCCGCGCCGCCTTAGCGAGGCCGGGGAGGGTTAATCCGGCAGCCCGAAGACCTCCTCCGGCTGGTAGAGGCCGCGGACCGGCTGAAAGCCCAGCGAGACCAGTGGGCGCGGGCAGATCTCGGCGAAGGCGGAAGAGGTCAACAGTGGGCGTGAGAGACGCTTGGTCAGGCCCTCGATGCGCGAGGCTAAGTTGACCGCCGGCCCGATCACGGTGAAGTCGAGCCGGTCGGCTGAGCCGACATTGCCGTAGATCACCTCGCCCAAATGCAGCCCGATGCCGACGCGCACCTCGCTGCGCGCGCTTTCCCGGCGTTCCCGATTGATGGCCGCGAGGCGATCGAGCCCTTGGGTGGCGGCGTCGAGCGCGCGCAAGCTCGACGGCGTGAAATCCTCGTCGTCGTCGGTCGGGAAGATCGCCAGCACCCCATCACCCATGAATTTCAGGATTTCGCCCTTGTTCTCCTGGATCGGCGACCCGATCGCGTCGAAATAGTCGTCGAGCAGTTCGATAACCGCATCGCCCGGCAAGCGGTCCGATAAACCAGTGAAGTTGCGCATATCGGTCATCATGATGACCGCGCGCATCCGCTCGCCCTGCGCCCGCAGGATCTGGCCGGCGAGGATGCGCCGCCCGGCCTGTGGCCCAAGATAGGTATCGAGGAGACTGGTGCTGATGCGGCGCTCCGCGCGCGTCTCGGCGATCGAGGCCAAAGCCGGGTTGATGTCCTCGAGTGCCGCGATATCGGCGTCCCTGAACCCGTCCGGCCGATCGGTCGCCCAGGTCACCACGGGAAAACGGCGAAAGGTGCGGTTCAACGGCAACGCAAAATAATCGGTCCCGCCCGCCTTGCGAATTCTCTCCAGCAGCGGGAACTCCGGCGCGGGCTGGTCGAGGCGGCGGCGGAACGGCGTCCCGCGTTCGATCGTCGCCCGGATCGGGCTCAGACGATATTCGTCGGTGTCGTCAGAACCATGCAGGATGCTGTATTGCTCGACGATCTTGCGGTCGCGCAACCAGCGCACGCCGATGCCGCGAATTTGCGGGTGCAGTACGCCCACATGATATGTGGCACGCCACAGCGGCACACCGTCGCCAACGAGCCGCCAGCACAACTCGTCGAATAGTTCGACTCCGCTGTCGATGTGCGGCCCCTCGACCAGCAACCAGCGCGAAATCTGTCCGCCGTGGATCGGCGCACCCAGGCCGGCATAAGCGCCATCAGTGCGGAAGAACTCTTCCCCGCTAGTCCGGGGTGTCGGCTCGGAGGGTTCGGCGAGGGATAGCGTCGCGGACAGTTTCGTGTCCCTTCGACTGTTGAAAGGCGATCGGCATACGCCGCGGGAGGCAGAACCGCCGATAGATAGGCGCGCCATGCACCGATTGCGATGGGCGGACGTTTTGCTGACGGGCAACGTGCTCTAACCTGAGCGAAGCGACGACGCGGAGGAAGCGATGGCGGCCTTTACCACTCGACCGGAGATCCGAGGCACTTTTGGCGCCGTAGCCTCGACGAATTGGCTGGCCTCTGCGGTCGGCATGAGCATCCTGGAAAAGGGCGGGAACGCCTTTGACGCCGCGGCTGCGGCCGGTTTCACGTTGCAAGTGGTCGAACCGCATCTGAATGGCCCTCTCGGCGAGGCACCGATTCTAGTGTGGAGCGAGACCGGTCGCCGCTGCGACATGATCTGCGGTCAGGGAGTGGCGCCCGCTGCTGCGACGATCGGCCATTTCGCAAGCTCGGTCTCGACCTGATCCCCGGCACCGGGCTGCTCGCTGCCCCCGTCCCCGGCGCGTTCGACGCCTGGATGCGGCTGCTGCGCGATTGGGGGAAGCTGCCGCTCAGCGAAATCCTAGCGCCTGCGATCGGCTATGCCGATAACGGCTACCCGGTGGTCGACCGAATCAGCGAGGCGATCACAGTGATGGCCGAGATGTTCCGTCGCGACTGGCCGAGCTCGGCCGCGGTCTATTTGCCGCTCGGTAAGCCGCCGGCACCCGGGCGGCTGTTTCGCAACCCGGCTCTCGCCGCGACCTATCCCCGGGTTCTGGCCGAAGCCGGCGACAGGAGTCGCGAAGTCCAGATTGAGCGCGCCCGCGCCGCCTGGTATCGCGGATTTGTGGCCGACGCGATCGACCGGTCCTGCCGGCACGAAAAGGTGCTCAATTCCTCCTCGGGACGGCGCCATGCCGGGCTGTTGACCGACGATGACCTTGCGCGTTGGGAGGCCCCGGTCGAGGCGCCGTCTGCTTCGATTACCGTGACCGGACCGTGATGAAGGGCAGGCCGTGGAGCCAGGGACCGGTTCTGCTGCAGACCTTGGCTCTGCTTCAGGGATTCGCTCTCGACGATCTCAATTCGCTCAGGCCGGATTTCGTCCACATCGTCGCCGAATGCTTGAAACTGGCCTTTGCGGACCGCGAGGCTTGGTACGGCGATTCCGATTTTGTCGGCGTGCCCATGCGGACCCTCTTGAGCGCCGCCTACAGCGATGCACGGCGCAAGCTGGTCGGCGACCGCGCCTCGTTGGAGCTGCGCCCGGGGAGTCCAGACGGCCGCGTGCCGCGGCTACTGGTCGGGGGCCGCGAAGCCGCCATTGCCGCGGTCGGCATAGGCGAGCCCACGATTGGCGGTATCGGCGAGCCGACGACGACCCGGCAAGGCGTCGTCGCCGGCGACACCTGCCATATCGATGTCGTCGACCGCTGGGGCAACATGGTCTCGGCAACTCCGTCGGGTGGCTGGCTGCAAAGCTAGCCGGTCATTCCCGAGCTAGGCTTTTGCCTCGGAACGCGGACGCCCGCGGATCGACACCCGCCCTGACACTATTGTAAATGCTCAGCCGCCGGGAGCGCCCTGGGTTTCGACGTATAGCGAATAAATCGACTGGCTCGCCGCCATGAACAGGCGGTTGCGCTTGATCCCGCCGAAACAGACGTTGGCGCAGCGCTCCGGTAGCATGATGCGACCGATCATCTTGCCGTCGGGCGCGAACACGGCGACACCGTCCTCGGCCTCGCCGCCGGAGAAGGCGCACCAAATATTGCCGTGGACATCGACGCGGATGCCATCGGTGCCGCCGGGCTCGGCGTTAAAGAACAGGCGCCCGCTAACGGCGCTCGTGCCGTTGTCGACAATGTCGTAGACCTGGACCGTTCTCGGTCCCAGCGCTCCTGGCGTATCAACGACATAGAGCAATTTCTCGTCGGGAGAAAAAGCGAGACCATTCGGCCGTTTCATGTCGCCGATCGCGACCGTCATTTCACCGGTGGTGGGATCGAGCCGATAGACGCGCAGCGGCAATTCCCATGGCGCGGTATGGCCGAGATAATTGCCGCGGGTGCCGGCGCCGTTGTCGCTGAACCAGATCGAGCCATCGGACTTGACGACGACGTCGTTCGGCCCGGTCAGCCGCTTGCCGTCGAAGCTGTCGGCCAGCACCGTAATCGTGCCGTCATATTCGGTGCGGGTCAGTCGTTGCGCGTCCATCTCGCAGGTCACCAGCCGGCCCTGGCGGTCGCGGGTATTGCCGTTGGCATAATGCGACGGCTTGCGGAACACGCTGACCGCGCCGGTTTCCTCCTCCCATTTCATAATCCGGTCGTTGGGGATGTCGCTCCACAACAAAAACCGGCCGTCGCCAAACCACACCGGGCCCTCGGTAAAGCGGCAATCGCTGGCGATCCGCTCGATCGCGGCATTGCCGAGGACCAGCGCCGAAAACCGCGGATCGAGGATCTTGATGCTGGGATCGGGGTAGCGCACGATCGCCGAGGCCGTCATCTGCCTCCTCCCTGGCTCAGGAATTCGGGCCGCGTTCCATCGACACTGGCTGCCAGCGCTTGAGGCCGCTATCGGCGAGCACCGACGGGTTGACGCACGACATTGGCCATTTGCCGGACAGCGCCAGCGACAATTCGAGACCCACCCGCCGCCGGCGTGCTGGATCGAACCGGGCCGTGGCCGAGGCGACATGCGCGGTCAAGATCACGTTGTCCATACGCAGCAGCGGGTTGTTGCCCCCCGGGGGCTCTTGCTCGAGCACGTCGAGGCCGGCGGCGGCGATCATCCCCTCGTCGAGCGCCTTGATCAGCGCCGTCTCGTCGGTGGTCGGTCCGCGCCCGGTGCTGACATAGATCGCGGTCTTCTTCATCTGGTGGAAATGCTCTTCGCGAATCAGCCGGTTGGCGCTTTCCGTCGCCGGCGTGTGCATCGAGAGGATATCGGCGCGGGCCAGCAACTCGGTCAAGCTGACGGGCTCCACCCCGCGCTCGACCATGACGATCTCTTCGATATACGGGTCGTAGGCGATGACGTGGAGGCCAAATGGCTTGGCCCTTTCGGCGACCGCACGGGCGACGTGACCGAACGCGATGAGGCCCAAGGTCATGCCCCGAAGGCGTGGGATCTTGAGCAGCGCCGGCCGCCCCTCTGCCCAGCGCCCATCGCGGACCATCCGGTCCTGCTCGATCAGGCGGCGATGGGTCGCGAGGATCAGGGTCATCGCGTGATCAGCGACTTCTTCGATAAAGGTGTCGGGACAATTGGTGACGGGTATGCCCTTTATCGTCGCCGCATCGACATCGACGCTGTCGACCCCGACGCTGCCCAGCGAGATGATTTTGCAGCACTGCAGCCCATCGATCATCTTCTTGGTAATGCGCCGGCCCTTGGCGTAGAGGGCGTCGGCGTCTTTCGCGGCCGCGACGAATTCGTCCTCGGATCCGGCCGGGACCTCATAGATCTCGGCGTCGATCGGCGCCAGTGCCTCCATCTCGTAGCCGTAGCCGCCGCCGGCGACCGTGAAACTTGCCCCCGCCGGTGTCGCGATCCTGAACTTGGCCAATGCGCCCTCCCATTTTCCCGCAAACTCGCGGGCCCGATCAGACCGTTGCAGGGACGCCTTGTCAATCGCCGGAGGCCGGAGCCGGAGCGGGGCGTGACAGCGGGATCAGCGATAGGATCAGAGTAACGACGAACAAAATCGACAGCCCGCCCATGACACCGACCAGCCGATTGAAGCCCGGGGCGATCGTATCTGGCGGGCCCTGCCCCTGCAGCATGCTCATCAGATACGCAAACATTGCTTGCGTCCCGATGTAGCTGATTCCAGTTGTGCCCGTCTGGATCTGCGAACACAGCCAAATCCCGGGAGGGATCAGCGCTATCCAAAGCAGAAAATCGTCCCCGACAAGGGCAAGAAAGGCGAGGCCGACAAGCGCACCTATCAGGCAACCGATCAACCGGTGCGCTGCTCGCTCGATGATCGTGCGGCTGTCGGAGTGGAGAATAGCGGTCGTCGGGATCGACATGACCATGACCACGGTGACGCCCATCGTGACCGGGCTCTCCGGAGCCAGCCACTCCGCCAGCGCCGGCATCAGCATGACGGTCAGCCCGCCGCGGCAGGCGTGCACCAGCAACGGCCCGTTGCCGGGGAGCCAGCGCATCAGTTCGTCGCCATAGCGGCGCCGCCAGAAGGCCAGTGGCGGCGGTTCCAGCAGGCGGGCGGGGGGCGCAACTCCACCAGGCGGAACCGGGCTCAGCGCGCAAACCGCTAAAGACGCCGCGGTTCCAATCATAACGTCGATGACGCGGTTGACAGCGGTGTTGAATGCCGCGTCGGGCTGGTCGAACGACATCAGCATGATGAGGCACGCGGTCACTGTGCCGACTAGCCAGGCATAGCCGAAGCGCGAGCCCACGAAACCGAATAAGCCGATGCACGACAACAGGAAAAGACTAAGCAAAAACGGTAGCGACTGGTAAACAAACAACCGCAGCACGACGAGCGCGACGAGCGCGCCAAAGATACTGCCGACAACGCGCATGGCGCCGCGTAAGACCGCTTCCGCCGGCGAGGCCCGGGTCACCATGAAGGCTGTAATCGCCGCCCACCAGGGCTCGTCGGAATGCAGCGCCAGCGCGGCGAGTACCGCCAAAGTCACCGCTGCCGCCGCCTCCGCCGCCTCCAAGCCGCGCCGGCCACGCCACTCGAGCGAGCGCAGTTCGCCGGCGAGCGCATCGGGTATCTCGCGCAGCACCGGGCCCGCTCAGTAAAACATCAGAGTGCGCGCGTCGGACCCCATATGCAGGATGACCTCGGTATTCGGATTCTGCAGGAGGAGAGTTACCGGAAAGCGCCGCTCCAAGCGGATCCAGTCGGTCGTCGGCTCGACATAGGGGAGCAAAGTGTTAGGGGTCTTTCGGCGGCTGATGCCTCGCGCGATGCCCTGAATTACCGCCCGATGGACATGCCAAGGGTAAGCATCGAGCCACACCCATGCAGGACGCCCGATCTGCATATGGCGGATTACGCTTTCCTTGTAGTTTGCCAGGATCCGCCAGGCATGGGCGTCGACCAAGCCGAGCAGCGGCTGGTTCGCCACCGCTTGGTCGCCGATACGCAAGGTCAGATTGGTAATCGTGCCATCGGTCGGCGCCAGCACCCTGGTCTGATCCAGCTGCCACTGCAGGTAGGCGATCTCGGCGGTGATCGCCTTGATCGTCGCTTCGTGCAATGCCTCCATCTGGCGCTGTTTGGCGACCGTCGTCTCGGCGCTGGCAAGTGCCGCTGCGGCTTCCTGCGCCGTGGCCGTCGCCGTGTCGAGCGCCTGACGAGACAGGAATCCCGCGGCGGCGATTGGTTGGTCGCGATGCAGATTGTCGCTCGCGAGCCGCGCCTTTGCGGCGGCCTCGTCGCGCGCCGCCTTGGCCGATTTTACGAGGTCGTGATCGACGGCAAGCTGGGCCTCGGCTTCGCTCCGCTTGGCGATTTGCTTTGCGAGCTCCAGCCGAAACGGCGTCGGGTCGATCTCGGCGAGCAAGGTGCCCTTGGCCACCGTCTGATTGTCGACGATCGGTACGGCAATGATGCGGCCGGTGATCTGTGGAGCGACACCGACGAGATCAGAGGTGACGTAGGCGTCGTCGGTATAGGCAAAGACGTAGCTCGACCCCCAATAGAGGCCGAACGCCAACACCAGACCGGCCAGCACCAGCAGCACGCGCCAACGATAGCGCGCTACTGCCGTGGCTTTTGGGTCGGGGACGACCTGATCGGGGATCGCACGCAGCACCGCCGGCGAAGGTCCCGGCGGCCGCGCCTGAACGGCTGCGCCCCCATCGTCTAGGGACGGGTTCGACTGGTTCGCGTCCGGCATCCGGCGCACTCAATCCAAATTATCAGTTGGCGAAGAGATGTGGCCTGCCGCGCCGTACTGTATCACCGGCGTGGACCTCTTGCAGCGGTAAGGGCAGAGAGCCGAAACCCCACAAACTTACGGCGCCGAACTGGGCCGCTCATTTGTAGGATAGCGCAGCAAGTGGTCGGCGGTCTCGAACCACGTGACCCGGCTCTCGGTCCAGATATGCAGGCTCGGCTCTACCGCGGCAGGATCATCGAGCGTGGCGATTCCGACATCGATCAGGCGGGGATTGTCGACCGCTTGCCAGGTCAACGGCGTGCCGCACCGGCCGCAAAAGCAGCGGATCGCCTTTGCCGAGGAGTTGTAGGCGACGGGATCGCCCGTGGTAATGGAAAAGCCGCTGCGCGCCACAGTCAGCCATGCGACAACCGGGGCGCCATGGGCGCTTCGGCACATTTTGCAATGGCAATAGAGTGCCTCGACGGGAGTAGAGTCGATACGATAGCGTATGTCGCCACACAGGCAGCCTCCGGTCACAATCTCGTCCATCGTTTGGTCTCCGCTTTGGCACCGAAACTCACGGTGCAAGCCACGCGTTTCTTCAACTTAATCGTCAACAGAAAGCCTGCCCAATGACTATCGATGTTGTCGCGATCCAACCGCTCGTCGCGCTGATCGCTGGCATTCTGATCTTGCTGGTGCCCCGAATACTCAATTACGTCGTCGCGATTTACCTAATTCTGATCGGTCTTATCGGGCTTTGGCCACACATATTTTTTCATGCCCCCCATTAAAGGCCAGCGTGCGTCAAAGGCCAGCGTGCATCTCGAAATGAGAAAGCCGATTTTCGGGTTGCTCGCCAGAAAGTAAGCTGAAAAAAGGCCTAATATCCCCGTGACGCGTAGATCCTGAATCCCATCCGCATCTGAGCGCGTCGCGCCCGGGATTGATGCCTCGCCGCCTCGGAAGACGGCGTCGGGACAGCGCTGGTCACCGGCCAGCTGCGATCGTTCGCTCGAGTTCGAGTTCCGCGCCGAGGCTCTCGAGGTCGCGCCCGATGGTCAGCGCGGCGAGCTTGCGGCCGCCCCGCCAATAGCTTACCGTCGCGTCGCGGTCGCCGATGCTGCCGTCGATCTCGACCCGGTCCCATTGCCGCGCATGACCGACATAGCGCAGGGTCAAATCGTGCTGCTGCGTCCAAAAGAAAGGAACCGCGTCGAACCGTTCGCGGCTGCCCAGGATATTGCGGGCCGCCGTCTGGCCCTGTAGTTCGGCAACAACCCAATGCTCGATACGTACAGCCTCGCCGATCAGCGGGTCGGGCCAGCGAGCGATGTCGCCGGCTGCCCAGATGCCCGGAACACTGGTTTTCAAATAGCCGTCGACCGTGACGCCGCGGTCGACGGCTATTCCGGCGGTTTCGGCGAGCGCGGTCAATGGCCGCACGCCGATGCCGACGACGACGAGATCGGCGTTGAGGCGCTCGCCGCTATGGAGGCTGACACCCCGCGCGTCGATCGTCGCGGCGGTCGTACCGAGATGAAACCGGACGCCGTGCTGCTCATGGACCCGGCGTACCAGCTCGCCAATCTCGGCCCCGAACACGGCTTCCATCGGGCGCGCCTCGGGGGCCACGATGTTGACGTCGAGTCCACGCGCCCGCAACGATGCCGCGACTTCGAGCCCGATAAAGCTGGCGCCGATCACGACCGCGCGCCGCGCCGCCCGCGCCCCGGCGATAAGTGCGCGGCAATCGTTTACGCTGCGCAGGGTGTGGACGTGCGGGAGCTCGGCCCCAGGGATACCGAGGCGGATCGGCTCGGCGCCGGTGGCCAGCAGCAGCGCGCCCCAAGGATGCCGGGTTCCATCGGCCAGCTGTACTTCGCGGGCCTTGGCATCAATGGCCACAGCGCGCGCGCCGAGGGCGAGCACGATCCCGTGTTCGGGGTAAAATTCGGTCGGGCGCAGCGGAAGCCATTCCTCGGGTGCGTTGCCGGCGAGATAATCCTTTGACAGATTCGGCCGGTCATAAGGCCGCTCGTTCTCGGCGCTCAAAACCGTCACTGGTCCAACATAACCTTCGCGCCGCAGCATCTCGGCCGCCGCTTGCCCCGCCGCCCCGCCGCCGATGATAACCACCAACTCCGGCTGCCCGCGCGTTGCCGCCCGCGCTGCGCCCTGTGCCGGCGCGAGCTTGTCGTGGACAAAGATCGTCCCGTCGCGCTGCTCGATCCGCCAGCGCGCGACCGGATCGAGCGCCGGCGCGTGCAGCGCCTCGCCCGTGCGCAGGCTGAAACAGGCATGGTGCCAAGGGCAGCGCACGGTATCTCCGATGCGCAGCCCTTCGGCCAGCGGGCCGTGGTAGTGCGTGCACTCGGCGCCGATCGCGAATACCTCCCCGCCGCTGCGGGCGAGCAATACCGGCTCACCGGCGGCGTGCCCGAGCAGCGTGCCGACTTCAGCGATATCCTTGAGAGACACCCCTTGCAAAAAGTCGGGTCCAGCCAGCTTGCTTTCCTCGCTCATCTCGTCCTCCTGCCGTCACTTCCCGCTGCGGAAAGAAACGCAAGCGGGGGTACGCGGGTTTCGCCCGTTCGCGTAATTTGCGGTCGAGCCCGGTGCCTGAGGGCGCCCGGTTCAACGCGGGACTACCCGCCGATAGAGGTGCCAGGTGGCGTGGCCGAGGACCGGCATGACGATGATTAGACCGAGCAAAAACGGCAACGACCCGATCACCAGCCCGGCCGCGACGATCAGCCCCCACAGCGCCATAGGGGCTGGATTGGCAACGACAGCGCGTACCGATGTCAGAATCGCCGTGTCAAGACCCGTCTTTCGGTCGAGAAGCAGCGGAAACGACACGACGCTGGTCGTCAAAACCAACAACGCGAACAGGAAACCGACGCCGACGCCGACCCCGATCAGAGTCCAGCCGGCGCCGGTCGCGAACACGTCGTGGAAGAATGCGACGAGAGAGGCCGGCGAATCTGGGCCGAGGGTCCAGTTGTAGATCTTTAGTGCTGCGGCGAGCCAAAACAGAAAAATGGCCATCAGCAGCAAGCCCAACAGCACGATCGCCGGGAAGGACGGCGAACGGAACACGCCAAATGCGTCCGGCCAGCCGGCCTCGGCGCCGGCTTCGCGGCGCCGGCTCATCTCGTAGAGACCGACCGCTGCGAACGGGCCGACGAGCGCGAAGCCCGAGGCTAGCGGAAAGAGCAGCGGCAGCATCTGGTAGCCGAAGGCAAGCCGGACCAGGATCAGGCCGGCCACCGGGTACAGTAAGCAGAGAAAGATGACATCGCTCCGAAACGCCGCGAAGTCGCGAAGTCCGCTGGCCAGGGCTGCCCGGAGATCGGCGATCCCGATACGGGCAACCGCCGGCGCCGGGGAGTGCAGGTTTTCGCGCACCTGGCGGCCGGCGCGCCCTGCCGCTTCGAGCGCCTCGGCGGCATGCTTGAGCTGATCGACGCCCCATTCGACGGGGTTGCGGATGGTCAACATCTGCGTTCCTCCCGAACTATGTTGTTCGGGGGCCGCGGGCCGCTCGTGACGGCATCCCCATCCGGCCGCCAGTCACGAGCGAACTCGCGACCCGCCAAGGTTGAGGACATGGGTGCTGTCGGGCGTTTGCGCTAGACGGCCATCAATCCTTTACGCAGCGCTTGGGCGGTGGGTCAACGCGACCAGTCGAATTCCGCATCGGCCGCGGCCAACAGGTCGGGGCCGCAACGCTGGGCGATCTGCGCATGCTGCACCGCCGACGGCTCGACCCGATAGCGTCGGCGCAAATCCGCGGCCAAGACCGGGTCCGCGGCGGCGAGATGCTGCGAGATCAATGCCCCTACCCTCCGCGAGAACGGGCCAGTCTGCTGCTCGATGTAGACGACCCGCAGCGCGCCCTTGCGCCCAGGCTCGCGCGCCACCCGCTCGCGGAGCCAGCGATCGATCGTCTCCAGGCCGCGCATCGGGTCATCGGTCGCCGGATCACGGCCATAAAGTCCGTCGAAGACATGCAGTTCGTCTGGCGGCCGCCGCGCCCCGTCGATCGCATCGACCGCAGGCATGCCGCCGCCGGAATGCGCGGTCAGGATAAGGCGGTCTATTTCTAGGGCCGCCGCAGTTGGCAATGCCGCGGCGAACCATGCCAAACCATACTCGATCAGCCGATCAATCCCGCCTGCGAGCAGCGCCGGATGATCGTACCAGCCGTAGCGCAGCCAGTTGCCGCGCGGCAGCATCGCCAGGGTCGGCCGCCATCGGCGGGACAGGTCGAGGCCGCCGCGCGGGACTTTCTCGGCGAGCGGCATGGCGCCGCCCTCACGCGAGAATCCGTGCAGATGGACGACGACATCTACCGCCGCCGCGTCGAGCGGCACCTCGTTCCAGCGCAGAAACAGATCCGGCTGGGTTCCGGTATGCGACCGCAACAGGGGCGTGTCGTGCAGATAAGCCTCGCCCGCAGCGACGATCCGGTCCGACACGGTAATAGGAAAATCCGCCATCGCCCTATTCCTACCGTCGAGAGCGGGGACACGCGCCTGGGCAGGGTCCACGCGTCAACCCTGACGGCCGAGCCTCTTGCGAAAGAACACACGCTGGTAACCGGCCTGCTTCGCCCTGCCATACTCTTCCCAACCGAGCTTCGCGTACATGAGAAGGTTCTCGTGCATCGCGGCGTTGGTATAAAGGCGAAGCTCATCAAAGCCGCGTTGCAGCGCCTCGTTCTCCGCCGCGGCGAGCAAACGCCGGCCGATGCCCTTACCCTGCCGTTCGGGTGCGACGGCGATGTTATCCAATAACAAGTAGCCGGTCCGCGGCAGTAAGACGAGGATGCCGGCAAGCCCGCACCCATCTTCCACCACTCGCACGCTGCCCTCGGCCACCCGCGCAGCATAGTCGTCCAGCATCGGCCCAGGCAGCTTACCGATGCGATCGACGTACTTGGCATAAGCCGTCCGTACGACGTGCTCAATCGCCGCTACATCAGCCGGCGTTGCCGGTCGCATCGCTCTCGCCGATCACTTTACCCCGCCCACTTTGCGATTCTTCCCGGTCGATCCGACACGCGCGAGCCCGAGGATGACTGAGAAATAAACAGCCGCGGCCCGCGCTCATGACCCGTGCTGGCGGTAGCTCATCAGGCCGGCGCCGGTTTTGGGTGGGTGGGCGCGGATCCCATCTTCATTCGGCTCGGTGCCCCAGCCCGGCGTATCGGGGACGACGATGTGCCCGTTCTCGAATTGCGGGAGGGTCGTGAACAGCTCGTGGTCCCAGGCGAGCCGGTCGATATCCACCTCCATGATGCGCAGGTTCGGCGTCGCCGCGGCGAAGTGCACGTTCATCATCGTCGCCAAGTGGCCGTAGAAATTGTGCGGTGCGATGTTCACCTCGAACGCATCAGCGGCAGCAGCGATCTTGAGCGATTGCCACACCCCGTTCCACACCGCGTCAATAATCGCGACATCCATCGCCTGCTCGCGAAAATAGGGCAGGAAATCGCGCAGGCCGAGCAAGGTTTCGCATGAGCTGATCGGGTGTGGGCTAGATTGGCGGATATGCGCCAGCGCCCGCGGGTTGCGGCTGTCGATCTCGACCCAGAACATGTCGAAATCCTTGATCGCCTTGACGATCTTAACGTAGCCCTCGGTCTTGGCGTTGAAATTGAGATCGAGGAGCAGGTCCATATCCGGCCCACCTCCGTCGCGGATCGCTTCGAGATGGGCGCGCAGGTTGCGCAGCACCGTCTTGTCGACATTGAGCTCTGGGGCAAACGGTACACCGAAGCCCGGTCGCCAACCCCGCGGCGCCCCGCCCTCGTAGATAAAGACGTTGGTCTTCAGCGCGCCGAAGCCCCGGTCGCGGGCCTCGGCGCCGATCGCCCGGACTTCATCGAGACCGGTTATCGCGGGCTTGTAAAGATTTGGGTGGTTGATGCGCCAAGTGGCGCAATGCGACCAGTAGACCCGCACTCGGTCCCGCAATTTGCCGCCCAGGAGCACGTGGCACGGCACCTCAAGCGCCTTGGCTTTGGCGTCGAGCAAAGCGTTCTCGATGGCGCCCAGCCCCTCGCCGACGACCCCGCCGGCGGCCGGCCGAGTCAGGCAATAGAGTTCGGCGTAGATTTGCTCGTGATCGAAGACGCGTTGACCGACGACCCGCGGCGCCAATCGGTCGATGACCGTGCCGACCCCCGGCGAGCCGAACCCCTCGTCGAACTCGCTCCACCCGACGATGCCTTCGTCGGTCGTCAGCTTGAGGAAATGATAATTCCGCCAGCCTGCGTCGCAGCGCAGGATTTCGAGACCGACGACTTTCATCGCGTACCCCCTTCCTGGTGAAGGAGCCAGCATAGCGAACCTCGATTGCCGGCGCATCGAGCGACCCCATACATGTTCAACCGCCTCAGCATCGCGTGTTGCTCGCCTATGCGGTTTGGCGGCGGCTTGACACGCGCGTAGACGGTAAGCATTGCTCTTTGTCGGGTTCGGAATGTCAGTTACGGGCCTCAGGTATTGTTAACCATAATGGACGGGGGGAGGAAGTTATGCGGACATTGCTACTCAGGGCGACACTGGTTGCGTTGCTGGTGTTCTCCACGGTGAGCCCGGCAAACGCCTGGGATCGCGGCCAGACTGGAACATTTGCGGTATTGCCGACCTTGCCGGGAAATGCGCCAGTCGCCATCGAAGGGCTGACTGTCGGCCCGGACGGCACGGTTTATACGCCGACCTTTGGCATCAACGCCAAGGGCGCGGTGCCCGCGCCGCCTCACCTGTTCTCCTTCCGGCCGGACGGCATGTTGCTCCACAACGTCGCCCTGGTGAATCCTGCGCCTAGTCCGGCGCCGCAGCCGAGCATCACGCTTCTTGGGCTCGTCTATCAGGCGTCGTCAAAGACCTTGCTGATCTGCGACCTCGGCCAGGGGATCGTCTGGCAGGCCGATCCGAAGACTGGCAAGTCGAGCGTATTCACGAATACAGGGCTTGGCCCGGCTTCCGGCCTCAACGCGCTGACCTTCGACAAGGCGGGCAATGTCTACGTGTCCGACTCGTTCCAGGGGGTCATCTGGAAGACCGGACCTGATGGCGGGGCGCCGACGAAGTTTGTCGAACTCGCAGACCCTGTCGCCGGAGGCAGCATCGGGGGTGATTTTGGTCCCGCCGTTTGGCGCCAACGGCGTCGAATTCAACAACGAATACACCGAGATGTACGTCGCCAATACCGCCTATCATTCGATCGTCGAGGTGCCGACGATCTTGAATGCGGACGGGTCCGTCTCGCTCGCGGGTCCCGCGGCGGTTTTGACCACCGGCATCAATGCGCCCGACGGCATCGCAGTCGATCGGCACGACAATCTCTGGATTGTCGCAAATCAGGAAGACGAGATCGACGTGATCGATCCGAACGCGATCACTGAGCAAGGCCCTCTTGCGAAGGTTATCGCCAAACGCGGCGATTTCGAGGGCCTCAGCCAGAACGGTACGGTTCAAGGGCTGCTGTTCCCGGCTAGCCCCGCATTCAGCCTCGATGGGAAAACCCTCTACGTTTCGAACCTGGCATTATTCCTGCCAAATGCCGGGGTGCCTCAGACGGCGATAGACTTGCCCTGGACGCTCGAAGTTAAGCACTACACGATCGCCGCGATTCGCGCTGAGATTCCTCCTTTCCCGGATCAAGATGATACTGGATACCGCTGACGGACGGGCGTGATAGCCTTTTCGGGTCGCGCCGCTCGCCTCGACAAAAAGGAGAAACGGCCGGGGTGTCTGTAGCATAGACCGGCGGGCTGTCGGCAATGGGACCTCGTGCAGTCCGCCCGGCCAAATCTCGACAATCGGATTGACCTGTTCGCCCAAACAACGGCGATCATGTGGGTCTTACCGTCGCGAGCACCGGGTCTGGGTCATTCTTGAATAGCTCCCGGCCTTTGCGCCGCGACAAGACGGGATCACGCCGGTGCGCCAGCAGCGATATTGTCGTGAGGTCGGCCAGCCGTGACGATTTCGCTCGCCTGGCGGATCCTGACCCATCAAAAGGGGCGGACGGCGCTCGCGCTGGTCGGGATCTTCATGGCGATCCTACTGGTCTTTATCCAGCTGGGCCTGTTTTTTGCGGTGCCGCAGGGCGGAATGCTGCTGTACGACAATATGCGCTTCGACCTGCTGTTGGTTTCGGACCAATACGAATACCAGGCCCAGCCAGGCGCGTTCACACTGAGCTGGCTCGATCGGGTGCGCGCTTCCGGGAATATCGCGATGGCGACGCCGATTACCTGCCATCGCAAATGGAAGGACAGCCAGGCCGGCGTATGGCCGGACGTTTTC
>CAWAVV010000064.1:0-34752 GCA_963785565.1 uncultured Alphaproteobacteria bacterium
ACCGTTTATCGGGAAGAAGGCGGAGGGCAGGTCCGGGTTCGACTGCGGGCTCAGATCGTTGACCCAATAGCCGTCGCCGCGGACGCTGGCGGAGAACTGATATTGTCCGCCGATGCCGTCGCGGAAGGTGCGTTCCCATTCCGAGCCGAGCGACGTGCGCCTTGTTTGCGTGCCGACGGCGCGGACAATGTCGAGAAGATTGGCGTTCAGATTCCACCGTCCGCCGAGTTGGTCGGGATCGCTTTGCCAATTGCGGTTGACGACCGGGAGCACAATCGGCTGGGTCGAGGTTGCGAGGCCGGGCAACAGCGGCTGGAATGCATAGGCGTCGACATCGGTCGAGCCATGGGCGTCGAACCCTTCGAGGTAGCCTCGGCTGATTTCGGCGTTCAACAGCGGGTTGCCAAAGCCGAATTCCAGCAAATAGCTCTGATCGGAGACGCGCTGTACGTCGAGGCCGGTGCGCCAGGTGTCGTTGAGATCGAAGACGCTGTGCTCGTTGATGTGGCCGCGAATCTCGTCGTCTCCGGGGCCCTCGCTTCCGTTCGGATTGCTGCGGTTGATGCTGCCGATGGCATCGAGAAAGCCGTCGCCGAAACGCTGTTCGTACTCGCCCGCCAGCAGCGGGCCCGCCTTGGTGGTAATGCGCGGCGCCACGGTCAGATCCTTGTCCGGTCCGAGCACTATGAAATAGGGGATCGTTATTTGCGCCCCGACGGTGCTCGAGCCGCCGAAGTACGGTGGCAGAAACCCGGTCGCGCGCTTGACCGTGGGGTCGGGGGTCGACATGTACGGGCTGTAAAAGACCGGCCAGCCGTCGATTTCCATCGTGACGTCGTGGAATTCGACCAGCTTGAGCTCTTTGTCGTGATCGATCTCGCGGGCCTCGAGCTGCCATGCGGGCGGCGCGCTCGGATCGCTCTTGCACAAGTCGCAAGGCGAGTAGACGGCGCGCTTCAGCTCGGAGCGGTTGCCGTTGGTGCGGCGCACGGCGTTGCCCGCGAGCCTAGAGTGATCCGCGAGCAGCATGCGCACATCCTTGGCGAACCCCTCGTTCATCGCATCGCGCAGCTCCATGTAGTCGGCAAACACGATCTCGCCGGTCGGCTCGGAAAGGCTGACATTGCCCGATGCCGTAATGGTGTCGGTGCGCTGGTTGTAGGTGACCGTATCGGCGAGCAGAACCTCGCCGTTTTGCGAGATTTCGACGTGCCCGCGGGCGATCGTCAGCGCGAGATCCTGGTTGTACTCGATCTGGTCGGCGCGGACGGCGATCGGGGCGTTCTGGTTCTGCTTTGCGCCGCGCGTCACCGCGAGTTGGGCGGCGGCCGGAACTGCCGCGACCGCCACGGCAAAACAGCCAAGCAGCGCGTAGGCGAGTCGCTGCCAAGAGGCCGAGTGGGGGGGGAGTCGGTGGCGATCGAGGTTGCGGCTCCTTCCCATCAGCCGTCTTCCAAATGGAGCAGCATCGAGGCGCCGAAGATCAGACTGATCCCGGTCGGGGTCCAGGCTGCGAGCACAACGGGCACCTTTGCCGAGATTCCGAGCGCGAAGACGACGTCCGACAGGACGTATAGTAGAAATCCGGCGACGACGCCGCCGATGATCATCGCGATGACGCCGCCGCGCCGCTGCGTGCGCAGGCTGAAGGTTGCCGCGACCAGAACCATCGCGCACAACAAAAACGGACGGGCGAGCAAAACGTTGTAATGCAGGCGATGGCGCTGCGCCGGAAAGCCCGATTGCTCGAGCAGCGCGATGAAGCTCGGCAATTCCCAAAACGACATCGTGTCCGGGGAGGCGAAGCTCTCTGCGATCTTGCGTGGCGTCAGCTGAGTTGGCAGGCGCCACCGGGCCAGGGGCTGGGGCGGCTGGTCGGGCAGCCAGCGCATACCGTCCTTGATCAGCCAGTCGCCGGTTTCGAGCTGTGCCGTGCGCGCGTCGATGCGCGAGGTGAATTGGGTCAGGTCGTTGAAAAAGAACAGCGTGACGTTATCCAGCACCAGATCTGGCGAGGCCAGCTTGCCAGCATGGATGATGATCTGGTTGCCGGCTTCGTCGCTCTGGCGCAGCCACAAACCCGCGTTCGACAATGACGGCTCGTCAGACTCGTAATGCAAGATGCGGCTTTCGAGCCTTTCAAAGCCCGCCTGCGCCACCGAGGCGATCGGATTGAAAACCGTCACCGCGAAAATGCCGACGAGCAGCGCCACCAGCACCGCCGGGGTCAGAAATTGCCAGACCGAGACCCCCGCCGCTCGCGCCACCACGAGTTCGTTGTTGCGGGTCAGCCGCCAGAAGGCGAGAATTGTGCCGAACAGGACGGCAAAGGGCAGCACCTCCTGCGCGGTCTGGGGCGATTGCAGGACCGCCATCTCGAACAACACCCCCAGGGTCGCCTGTATCCTCGATCCGCCGCGGCGAAGCAGCTCGATGTAGTCGGCCAGAAAGGTGATGATCGCCATCGCCCCGAAGACACAGCAGAACCACCCAAAAAACTGACGGGCGATATAGGCGGACAGGGTCTTTGCGAGCTGCACCGACAATCGCCCTTTGATATCCGTGGGGTCTCAGCGCGCGCTGATTTCGGCGAGTGGCGGCCAGCGCCAGCCGAGCCGGAGCCGTTCGGAGAGCAGGGTTGCGATAGCGACGGCGAACGGCAACAAATCGACCGCGTACATCAGCGGGATCGCCGGCGCAAAGCGGCCGGCGAGGTCGTCGACGCCGAGGGCAGTCGTTTGGAACAAAAACGCGGCGGCAATTGCCAGAATGACGCGTTTGACCTGACCTCGGCGGTTGAATTCCCCGGGCAATAGGCAGGCGAGCGGGATCAGCGCAAAACTGAACACGGAGAGCGGGACCAGGATGCGCTGGTGACCCTCCATGATAAAGCTGTGGCGCAGGAAGGGATCCAATTCCTTAGGCGGAAAGAACAGATCCGGGAGAAACCGCTCTTGGGCCAAGCGCAGCCGGACGACCGATGGATCCTGCAACGTGTCGAGGTCGAGCGTGTAGCGCGCGAAGGTCAGGATCGAAAGCTTACGGGTCTGGGGGTCGAACTGCTGGCGGTTACCATTTACCATGATAATGCGGGGGCCGGTCGGCGTATCGACAAAGGCGGCCGTCTCGGCAAGGATCGTGACCGGGCGCTGTGGGTCGCGGCTGTCGTTGATCAAGAGACCGGTGACATCGCCATTGGGCTCGCGGCTGCGGATATAGAAAGTCAGTTTGTCCGAGACCGTGGTGAAGGTGCCCTCCTGGATCAGGCTCGAGATAAAGCGATTGCGGATTTCGAACTGCAGATCCCTGAACGCCCGGTCGGCCACCGGCAGCAGGTAGGCCGACAGGCTCATCAGAAAGACAAAGGCTATCGCCGCCAGGATCAGCACCGGCTTGGCCAGCGTCAGCGGGCTCAACCCCGCCGCGCGCATGACCACGAGCTCACTCTCCGTGCTCAATCGGTTGAAGGTGAAAAGCACCGCGATAAAGACGCCGATCGGCAGCACGATGTCGATAAAGCGAGGCAGAATCAAGACCGCCAGGTAAAGGAAGACATCGACCGACAAACCACGATTGACGATCAGGTCGATCAATGTGAGCGACTGGGCGAGCCAGACCGCGGCGCTGAGAGCGGCAGTCACGAAAACCATGACGCCAAAACACTGTCGTAGTATGTACCGGGTGAGGGTGGTCATCCTCGCGCGATCATAGGGAGGCCATCCGAGGCCGGCCAGAGTCATCTCCCCGGCCGGACCCCGCCGTCAGTCCGCGGGAAGCCGCGCCGCCTATAGCCGAACCATTCAAAACGTGACCGGGGGGAATTTCCTGGCATTGGTAAATTTCTCCGCGGAACCGTCCGAGCCGACCGCATCATCGGTTGGCGCAATCGGCGCGCCACCGGCGCCCGCCGACACCCTCGCCACGCGCCCTGCACCAGGATTGCCGGTGCGCGACGGCGTCGATCGCGCGCGTTTCACCCCCCTCGCCATCCGTTCTGTTTCGCCAATTGCCGCGGTGGCGGCCGCGCTCGCGCTGCTGACGATGGCGCGGTTGGCGCTGGCCGCCTCGCTGCCGCTGGCGCCCGACGAGGCCTATTATTGGATCTGGTCGCGGGCGTTGGCGACGGGCTATTTCGACCACCCTCCGATGGTCGCGTTTTGGATTCGCGCCGGAACCTGGCTCGCCGGCGACTCCGCGCTCGGCGTCCGATTGCTCGGGCCATTTTCCGCCGCGCTCGGTTCGGTGCTGCTGTGGGATGCGGCAGACCGCCTGCTCCCCGGACGGAACGCCGGCATGATGGCGGTCCTGCTGTTGAACGCCACGCTGCTGGTCGGCGCCGGAGCGATCGTCATGACCCCCGATTCGCCCTTGCTGCTGTTCTGGATATGCGCCATGTGGGCAATGGCGCGAATCATCGCCGGCGGCTCGGGCGTCTGGTGGCTGGTGGTCGGCCTGTTCGTCGGCCTCGCCGCAATCAGCAAATACACCGCGATGCTGCTGGCGCTCGGCATCGGGACATGGCTGGCGACGGCGGGGCGACCCTGGCTGCGGCGGCCCCAGCCTTATGCCGGCGCGGCGCTGGCGCTGGTCATCGTTACGCCGGTGCTATGGTGGAATGCCACGCATGAATGGGTCAGCTTCGTCAGACAGGGCGGGCGGTTCGCGCACTGGTCGCCGGGCCGGGCGCCGGGATACCTGCTCGAACTTTTCGGCGGCCAAATTGCCGTTGTCACGCCGCTGGTTTTCTTGTTCTGCGTCGCCGGCGTGGCACTCGCCACGCGTACCGCTTGGCGCAAACGCGATCCGGCCTGGACTTTGCTCGCGGTCCTGAGCCTATTGCCCGCGCTGGTGTTCATACAGCATGCGGTCGGGGATCGGGTCCAGGCGAATTGGCCCGCGATCCTCTATCCCGCCGCTGCGGTCGCGGCGGCGGGACTGAGCGGGCGGTTCTGGCGCCGCCTGCGAATTCCGGCGATCGCGCTCGGCCTTTTTATCACCGGCGCCGTCTACGTTCAGGCGGCGTTCACGCCGCTGTCGCTGCCGACCAAGCTCGATCCCATCGCGCTGCAAATGGGTGGTTGGCCCAGTCTCGCCGCCGCCGTGGAAGCCTCGCGCCGCCGCACCGGCGCGAGTTTCGTCGCTGCCGACCAATATAGCCTTGCTGCCGAATTGGCGCGCAACTCCCTCCCCGGCGTGCCGGTGATCGCCATCGGGCCGCGGTGGTCGAGCTTCAACCTGCCGGCGGCGGCGGTCGACGGCATGACCGGCATTCTGGTGGTACCCGAGCATCGCGCCACGCCCATCGGCGAGCCAGAGTGGAGCGCGGCCGCGGAGATCGGGAAGGCGGCACGCGAAACCGGCGGCATGCATCATCGAAACCTATCGACTCTATCGGGTCGTCCCCCAACGCACGGCGCGCGCCGTGCTCTTGCCGCGTCCCGCGATCAATTAGCCGGCCCATTCGATCCGATCGAAGGGCCGGGCTTCGAGGCCGTCTGGCGTTGCTTCGGAGGCACCGCGCGGGCCAAGCCGCGGATCTGCCCGGCGAACCGATGTTGTTGCTCGCTGCTCTCTGGCGCCGGCCGGCGCGCTCAAATATATCTATCGGCCAAGTTCGCTCCATGCCGCGGTCGGCCGTTGCGCCGCCGCGACGACAGCCCGAGGTCACGCGATGAAAATCAGCTTTGCCGAGCCGGACCTGCCCCATTCCGGCGCTGCGGTCGCAGGAATATGGGAGGAGCGGATTTTGACGCCGGCCGCCCGTCGGCTCGACGAAGCGACCGGAGGCGCGATTGCTCGCGCGCTCGCCCAGGCCGCGCGCTTTAGCGGCAAAAAGGGCGAGCTGCTGCCGATCGTGGCGCCGGCAAACCTGGCGCTGAGCCGAATCGTCCTCGCCGGGCTCGGCAAGCTCGACCAAGCCGCCGCCCGCGTCTTCGAGGAGCTCGGCGGCGCGCTTGCCGCACATCTCGACGGCGCCGGGGAAACCGAGGCGACGGTATTCGTCGACCTTGCCGACGAGGCCCCGATCGGCGCCGCCGAGGCGGCGGCCGAGATCGCCTTTGGCGCGCAGCTGCGGTCCTATCGCTTCAACAAATACAAGACGAAGCAGAAGCCCGAACAGAAACCCTCCCTGGCCCGGCTGACCGTGTCGACGGATCAGGCGGGCGCGGCGAAACGGGCCTATCGGCCGCTCGAAAAGACGGCGGAGGCGGTGTTTTTTACCCGCGACCTCGTCTCGGAGCCGGCCAATGTGATTTATCCCGAGACGCTCGCCGACCAGGCGCGAACGCTCGAGGAGCTCGGCGTCAAGGTCGAGGTTCTCGACGAAAAAGCCATGCGCAAGCTCGGAATGGGCGCGCTGCTCGGCGTGGCGCAAGGCAGCGCCAGGCCGCCGCGATTGGTCGTCATGGAATGGCGCGGCGGCGGCGACGAGGGCAAGCACGGCGCGCCGCTTGCCTTCATCGGCAAGGGCGTCACCTTCGACACCGGCGGCATCTCGATCAAGCCGGCCGCCGGCATGGGCGACATGAAATGGGACATGGCGGGCTCGGCGGTGGTCATCGGCCTGATGCGGCTGCTCGCCGCACGCAAGGCCAAGGTCAACGCAGTCGGCGTCGTCGGTCTGGTCGAGAACATGCCGTCGGGCACAGCACAGCGCCCGGGCGACATCGTCACCTCGATGTCGGGCCAGACGATCGAAGTCCTGAATACCGACGCCGAGGGCCGGCTCGTTCTGGCCGACGCCATGTGGTATTGCCAGCACCGCTTCAAGCCGCGGCTGATGATCGACCTCGCGACCCTGACCGGCGCCATCATCGTGGCGCTCGGGCACCACCGCGCCGGGCTTTTCGCCAATGACGACGAGCTGGCGGCGCGGCTGACCGAAGCCGGCAAGGCGGTCGGCGAGGAGGTCTGGCGTCTGCCGCTCGCCGACAGCTACGACCGCGAGATGGACAGCGACGCCGCCGACGTCAAGAACATCGGCGGCGGACGCGCCGCCGGCAGCATCACCGCTGCGCAGTTCCTGCAGCGTTTCGTCGACAAGGTCCCGTGGGCGCATCTCGATATCGCCGGCATGGCGTGGTCGAGCAAGGACGCCGCAACCGTGCCCAAGGGTGCGACGGCGTTTGGCGTGCGGCTGCTCGACCGCTTTGTGGCTCAGCATTACGAGAAAGACTAAGAGCGTGTGGCCGAGATCGGCTTTTACCACCTGCTGTCGACGCCGCTCGAGCGGGCGCTGCCTAAGCTCCTCGAGCGGGCCCGCGCGGAAGGCCATCCGATCGTCGTCAGAGCGGGCTCGGCCGAGCGCGTGGCGCAGCTCGACGCAGTATTGTGGACTTACGAGGAGGCAAGTTTTCTGCCGCACGGTTCGGCCCGCGACGGCAATGCGGCGATCCAGCCGATTTGGCTCGCAGACTGCGACGAAAACCCGAACCAGGCGACAATGCTGGTGCTGGTCGACGGTGTCGAGGCCGGCGATCTGTCGTCCTTTGCCCGCTGCGCCGACATGTTCGACGGCAATGACGACAGCGCGGTCGAAGCGGCGCGCGAGCGCTGGCGCCGCGCCCGCGAGGCGGGTCACGTTTTGACCTATTGGCAACAGACCGCCGCGGGATGGGAGCGCCGGGGATAATCGGCAGCCCACGCGGGTAGTGCCTCAGTTTGAGATTTCCGCTTCCATCGCAAAGCTGCCGAAGCCCCCTCGCGCGGAGCTTTGCGATGGGCCGCCTGACGTCAACTACCGACGCGATGGGCCCCCCTTCAGCTCTGAACGATCGGGTATTTTGCTGCGATCGCCTCGACCTTTCTGAAGGCGGCTTCAGTGGCCGCCTTGGGGTCGATGCCGTTGCGGATGACGTCCGCCTCGGCCGAGCCCCAAACCTGTTGGGCGTTGACTTCCGCCCAGCCCGGGTTGAAGACCGCGTAGTTGGGCACGGTGTCGGTCAACAACGCTTCTGTGGTGTAGGCCCTGCGCTGCGGGTGGCCGAGCCAAAACGGATCGCTCTTGACCAGCGAGGGCACCGCCGGGAGAAAGCGGCCGAGTCCCTGCTTCAGGTAGTTGTTCGTCACCTGCGGCTGGATCACGTACTTCATGAAATCCTTGGCGACATCGATGTTCTTCGCGCCCTTCGGGATGACGGCGGCGGCGACCCCGAGTTGCGCCGGAATGGGTTTGCCGTCGTTACCGAACGGTAGCCCCATCGTGGTGACCTGGTCGCGCTCGGCCAGGTCCTTGATCGCGACCTCGGT
This sequence comes from uncultured Alphaproteobacteria bacterium, assembly GCA_963785565.1. GTDB lineage: Bacteria > Pseudomonadota > Alphaproteobacteria > ATCC43930 > CGMCC-115725 > AP-15. The sequence goes on from CAWAVV010000064.1 coordinate 8,251, forward strand.
CGAGATCGTGCCGTCGAAATCCATGACGAACAGTTTGGAGTGGAAGGCGTTGTTGTCGTCGGCGTCGTTCCAGCTCAACGCGCCGGGCGGAACGATAGCCGTCCTTGTAGGTCTTGGTAATGGATGTGATCGCCTTGATAGCGGCTTCCTTGACCTGCGGATCGTCGAGATGGACCTTGCCGTCCTTGGTGACGATGCCGTTGCCGCCATTGGCAATCAGGAAATGATTGAACAGGTTGTTGCCATCGTTCGGACCGGTGGTGGTGCATTGCATGCCGAGCGCGTAAATGTTGCGCATCCCGGTATCGCGCAATTTGGCCTGCATCGGCTTAAAGAAATCCCAGAACGCATCCCATGTCTTCGGCGCGTCGGATAACTTGAAGCCAGCCTTTTCTACCAGCGAATTCCAGATGTGGAAAGGCACGACCGCAGTCTTGTACGGCACTATGTAGATGCTCGCGCTTCTTCGCCACGTTGTTGTAGTACTGCGTCGCCAGATAGACCGTGGGGTGGTACGCGTCCTTCTGCGTGTCGACGACGTCGCTGACGTCGATCATCTTGTCGGCCCAGACGTTCTGCGGCACGAGAACGTCAGTGTTGATGTCGATTAGGTCAGGCACATCGCCGCTGGTCAGCGCCGAGACGGTCTTCTGGTTCAACGGCGCGAACGGGATCAGGCTGAAATCGATCGTGTTACCGCTCTGTTTCTGATAGTCGGCGACGAGCTTCTTAAAGGCTGCGTCCTCTTCCGGGACAAAGCCCTGGGTCCACCACACAGTCGCGGTCGAGGCCGCGGCATTGGCGATGAATGGGCGCGCGAGCGACCCCGCTGCGGCGACCGCCAGGGAGTTGCGAAGCACCATACGTCTGGTGATCTGCGTCATTTGGGGTTCCTTCCTGTTCGCGCCGCCCATGATGCTGGGGCGTGTTTGTTCCGATTTTTCTTTATGAAGATACACGAAGAAAAATACTGCGCAAAGTGGCATCAGGCCGTCGTGACGAGTGGCCGCTTCCGGCGCAACCCGGTCACTCCCGTGGGTCGCCGCCAGGGACCGCTTACCGGCCGAAGCCGAAGTTCAAACTGAGGCGGTACCCCGCCGGCGCGCCGCGGATTGCCGACGGCGCCGGCGGAAGGCTATAACCCCGCGGCTTCTCGCCGATCGTGAAGGTGCCGATGGCCATCGAACGGACGCTGTCGATCCTCAAGCCGGATGCGACGCGGCGCAATTTGACCGGGGCGATCAACGATCGCTTCGAGCGCCGCGGGCTGCGCATCGTCGCCCAGAAGCGCATCATGCTGACCAAGGCGCAGGCCGAGAGCTTTTACGAGGTCCACGCCGAGCGTCCGTTTTATCGCGGGCTCGTCGCCTTCATGATTTCGGGCCCGATCGTCGTCCAGGTGCTCGAAGGACCGGATGCGGTGGCGCTGAGCCGGGAAATCATGGGCGCCACCGATCCGGCCGCGCGCCGCGTCGGGCACGATCCGCAAGGATTTCGCCGAGTCGATCGAGGCGAATTCGGTGCATGGCTCCGATTCGCCCGAGAACGCGGCGCGGGAGATTGCCTTCTTCTTCTCGGCGATCGACATCCAACCCTAGCGTGCGAAGCGTCAGACCTTTCGAGGCGGCGGGCGGCGGTTCCGGGCCGCACGCCTCAGCCTGGGCCACCGTGGGGCGCTTGGCGATTGGCTTGGAGACCGGTCTCGACGCGGCGGCTCTGCTGTTCCTTCCGCTGCTCGTCCTGGCGCCGCGGGGCGTCGCGCCGCTGGCCTCGGTCGCCGGGCTGTTTGCCGCCGGCCTGGTTCTATGCTCGAACCGTCCGGTCTGGCGCTCCGGTCTCGCCGTTCCGGCGCTGCTGATCGGGTTGCTGTTGGTTTGGGGGGCCGCTCTCGGCCATTTGGGCGATCGATCCACTGCGCTCGCTCGATCAAGCGGCCCGGCTCGCCGGCATTTTCGCCGCCGGTCTGGCGCTGGCGGTTGCGGCCGAGCTGATCTCGGCGCCGCGCCGGCTGACCGCGTTCCTGGTTGCCGGTTGCATCCTGGGAATAGCCTTGGCGACACTCGACCTCGCCACCCACGGGGCGCTCAGCAAGCCTTTTTCGGACCGCTTTTATCAAGACGCCTGGTTAAACCAAGCATCGGTCACATTGGCGATATTGCTGCTGCCGGTCAGCGTGGTGATCGTCGAATGCGGGCGCAGGGTTGGCGGCCTGCTGTTCGCGGCTGTTGCCGTCGCGACGGTGTGCGCGCTCGCCGGGACGGCCGCAAAGGTCGCGCTCGCCGCGGGGCTGCCGATGGCGCTTCTGTGTTACTACTGGCGCGCTGGCGCGGCTCGAGCGGCGGCGCTGGTCTCGATCCTCGCCGTCATCAGCGCGCCGCTGACGTTTGCCCGGCTCGAACGCGTGTCCGATCTCGTCGCCACGGCGGATGCGGTAAAGTTTTCGGCCGCGCACCGGCTGCTGATCTGGTCCTTTGTCGGCGACCGGATCGCCGAGCGCCCGCTCGCCGGCTGGGGGCTCGACTCGTCGCGCGCGATCCCCGGCGGTAAGGACCCGATCGAAGCGGGCGCGACCTGGCTGCCGCTCCATCCGCACAATGCTCCTCTTCAGCTCTGGCTCGAACTCGGCGTGCCGGGTGCGGTGCTGTTGGCGCTGCTGGCCGCTTGCGCCTGGCTCGCGCTCGCCCGCGCCAGTTGGCCGCGCTTGTTGGCCGCAGCCGCCGGCGGCAGTCTGGCGACCGGCTTTATCGCCTCTTTCGCCACCTACGGCATCTGGCAGGAATGGTGGCAAGGGACCTTGTGGTTCTCGCTGTTTCTGCTTCTGGTGATGGCGCGGTCGACGGGCGGCGGCGAACAGCGAGCGACCGCGCCGGCGCGCTGATGCGGGTCTTTACCACCCTGCCGATCCGGGATTGGCGCGAAGCCGGACCATTCGCCGCCGCAGCGGAGACGGCGGGCTTTAACGCGGTGATGACGGTCGAGCTGGGCCACGAGCCTTTTACGCCGCTCGCCTTCGCCGCGCTCGCCACCACCGGGATCGAGTTGACGACCTCGGTCGCCGTCGCGTTTCCACGCAGCCCCACGGTTATGGCGAGCCAGGCCTGGGATCTGCACGCGAATTCGAACGGGCGGTTCGTTCTCGGGCTCGGCAGCCAGGTCAAAGGCCATAACGAAAGACGCTTTGGCATTCCATGGAGCCCGCCTGCGCCCCGCCTGCGCGACTACATTGGGGCGCTGCGCGCGGTGTGGCGTTGCTGGGAAACCGGCGAGCGGCTCGACTATCAGAGCGAGCATTACCGGCTCAGCCTGATGACACCGGATTTCTCGCCGGAACCGACCGGGCTGGCGCCAGTGCCGGTGACGATCGCCGCGGTCGGCCCGGCCATGCTGCGCCTCGCCGGCGAGGTGGGCGACGGGGTGCGCCTGCACCCGCTGTGCTCGCGCCGTTATCTCGACGAGGTGTGCCTGCCGGAGATTCGCGAGGGCATGCGGCGAGGAGGGCGCTCGCGGGCGCATTTCGATCTCCATGGCGGCGGATTTGTCGCGACCGGCCCCGACGAGGAAGCTGTCGCTGCGGCGATCGACCGGGCGCGCCGACGCATCGCCTTTTACGCCTCGACCCGCACCTACATCCCGATCCTGTCACTGCATGGGCTCGACGACGTCGGCGCGAAGCTCCATCGCCTATCGGTCGAGGGCCGCTGGAACGAGATGCCGGCTGAGGTGTCGGACGACGTCGTGCGCCTTTTTGCCGCCGTCGGCGCTTATCGCGATATCGCTCAGGCGATCGCCTCACGCTATGGCGGCCTCGCTGATTCGATCGAGATCAGTTTCCCGGCCGGCACGCCGCCGGAGCTGCAGCGCGAGCTGTTATCCGACATCCGCCGAATCCCTCAATTGTTCGAGGGGTTCGCGCAGGGTTGACGCGGATGATTTCTACAGTCCGGCCGCAGCCATCAATTCGCCGATGACACGCTCGGCGGCGAAATACTCTCGGGCCAGCGCCCGCGCCGCACGGCTGTGGCCGAGCGTAATCGGCGGCGACCGCGTCGATAGCGGCGAGCGCCTCGTCCGCGCTCGAAAACTCGAATAGGCCGCGCCCGACCGGGTAGAATTTGCTGAACCCGGTGCGCATCGTCACAACCGGCCGCCCCGCGGCGAGATAACAGACACTGCGATCGCTGAACCAGCCGCTGTTCGGCCGAACATAGATGTCCTTGGCGACGGTGAATTCGCCGCGCGAGCCGGCGATGAAGTCGCAATAGGGCGCCATGCCGGCCGAGAGCGGGGCGGGATCGATCAGGGTCCAGCCCGCGCCGGTGACCTGCTCACGCACCTGGGCGTCAGGGGGATCCATCGCCAGCGCAAAGCAGGTCTCGGGCCGGCGGCGTGGGAGGTCGAGAAACCGCAGAAAGTTCACATGCTTCGACCAGACGTAGCGCGAGCCGGCGAATTCGATGTCCTTTCCCTTGTTCTCCCAAGTGGCGACGGTGGTGAAGCAGCGGGGCGCGTCCTCCGCCACCGGCCACAGGCTGGGCACCACCGGCGGCCGGGTCGGACGCCACGGGATTCCAGACAGCGGCACTGGGCAATCGGCCGCACCCAAGTTCTCGCCATAGGTGAAAAAGTGCGTGTGCGCGTCGAGGTAGGCGCGGGCCGCGAGGTCGGTCTTGGCATATTTGATCTGCTCGTAGACCGGATCGGTGTCAATCATGATGCGGACCGGGCAGGCGAGATGTTCTTCGCGCAGCCGGGTGGCGCCGCACAGATTGATCAGCCCATCCGCCTCGGCGTAGAGCCGCTGTACTCGCTCGCGGGGCAGCCCGTGCCACACATCGTTGATCGCGTCCCAATAGGCCCAGCATCCAGCGAGCCCGTAGCGCTCCATCGCGCGCCGCAGATAGGCGACATTGTAGTCGCAGGTCATCATGACGCTGGCGGCGCGGGGATCGTAGGGGTTGGCCCCGCCATCCTCGATATACCAGACCTCGTAACCGAGCTGTTGCAGGCCGAGGAGGTAGTGCAGCGCCTGCCATGCAATGCCGGCGAGCGGCATCTGACCGACGAAATGGAGAACGAGAATACTGCCGCGCTTGCTCAAGGGCCGCACCTGTTATCGCGTCAGCCGCCACAACGGCCGGGTGCGCTGTTTCATTTCCTCCGCATCGACCGGGCAGATGGGAAACGGCCGACGCGGCAAGACCCCAAACCACGTGGGGTTGCCCCTCAGGGCTCGGCATGTTAGGCAACGAGCCATGATCGAGAGCCTTCTCGGGTGGTTGACCGGCGCCGCGCCCAACGGTTCAGGGCGGCCACAGGACGGGCTGCAGCTCGCCCTGACCGCGCTGCTTGTCGAGGCCGCCGACAGCGATGACCATTTCGACGAAAGGGAACGGGCGGTCATCAGACAAATGCTCGAGCGCCGCTTCGAACTGTCGCATGCCGAGGCGCGGGCATTGCTCGCCGCCGGCGAACGCGAGGCGGGCCGCGCCGCCGAGCTGTTCCACCTTACCCGAATCATCAACGAGCGGCTTTCCTTCGAGCGGCGCATCGAGCTGGTCGAGATGCTGTGGGAAGTCGCCTATGCGGACGGTGTGCTCGATCAATACGAGGACAGCTTGCTGCGCCGCGTCAGCGGACTGATATACGTACCCGATCGCGAGCGCGGCATGGCGCGGCAGCGTGTCCTCGGGCGGCTGGGGCTCGACGCGACGGCGTGATCCGCCGCGCCGCGCCGAACCGGCGGTCGAAGTTCAGGAGAAGAAGCCACCACCATGACCTATGTCGTCACCGAAGCCTGCATCCGATGCAAGTATATGGACTGCGTGGAAGTCTGCCCCGTCGACTGTTTCTACGAGGGCGAGAACATGCTGGTGATCCATCCCGATGAATGTATCGACTGCGGGGTGTGTGAGCCGGAATGCCCGGTCGACGCGATCATCCCCGACAGCGAGCAGGAGGCCGAGCGATGGGTCGAGCTGAACCGCGAATACGCGGCGAGCTGGCCCAACATCACCCGCAAAAAGGCTTATCCCGAAGACGCCGACGCGTGGAAGGACGTGCCAGACAAATACCAGACGCAGTTCAGCCCCAAACCCGGCGGCAGCTGACGAGTGCGAGGCGAGAGAAGGCGGAGCGCCGCGCGATATGCACTGCGGGCATGCGTGACCCGCTGGCTTTCGGCTGGCTTTTTGTGGTACCCTGTTTGCACTGCGATTAACGCGTTCCCCTCCGGTTCCGCGCTCTTCGTCGAGTTGCGGCGGTTGCCGTCGCCGCGGTGCGGCAACGGGCCGAAGCGTCCCGGCATTGCCTCTCGGGCCGATTGTGAGAGACGGACATGACGTTGGAAAAGCCTCTATTCTCTACGGGTGACCTCGTCGTGTATCCGACCCATGGCGTGGGCAAAATCACCGGCATCGAGACACAAGAGATCGCCGGGTCCACACTTAGCGTGTTCGTGGTGGCGTTTGACAAGGACAGAATGACGTTGCGGGTGCCGCTGGCCAAGGCCAAAGCCTCGGGCTTGCGGAAATTGTCGAGCCGCAAGGAGATGGACGCCGCGCTCTCCAAACTGCGCGGCCGTTCCCGGGCCAAGCGCACGATGTGGAGCCGGCGCGCCCAGGAATACCAGGCCAAGATCGCGTCTGGCGATCCGGGGTCGATCGCCGAGGTGGTTCGCGACCTTTATCGCAATGTCGGCCAGCCCGAGCAGTCCTACAGTGAGCGGCAGATCTACCAGGCGGCGCTCGACCGCTTCGTGCGCGAGTTCGCTGCTGTCGAGCGCATCGACGAGACGACCGCGACCCAGCGGGTCGAGCAATTGCTGACAGCCTAAGCAGAGCTGCGGCGCCCGTCAGCGGGGCGCGGCGCGGCGTGAACGGGCCGCGGCGGCCGCAGCCTTTTGCGCGCCTGCGAGCTGCCCAGCGGGTGTGGGCCATCGCCGCCATCCATGCCGAGGCCCAGCGCCTCGTCGGTTTGCATGATTTGATCAGCGAGCGCTTTCGCGAGGGCGACCAGGTCGTTTATCTCGGCAATTATCTCGGTCATGGCGAGGCGGTGCGCGCCACGCTCGATGAGTTGCTCGATTTTCGCCGGCGGGTTCTCGGGCGCCAGCGCGGCTTTGCCTGTAACGTGGTCTTTCTGCGTGGGACGCAGGAGGAGATGTGGCAAAAGCTGTTGGAGCTCCAATTTGCTCCCAACCCCGGCGAGGTGTTGAATTGGATGGTCAAGGCCGGCGTCGGGGCGACGGTGCGCGCCTATGGCGGCGATTTACGGCAGGGTTTCGCCGCCGCCCGTGACGGCCCGCGCACGATCACCCGCTGGACCGGGGGGCTGCGCAGCGCGATGAACGCAACCCCGGGTCACATCAATCTGTTTTCGGCGCTGCGCCATGCCGCCTTCACCGATGATCGCGCCCTGCTCTTCGTCCATGCCGCGATCGACCCGACCCGCAAGCTTAGCGCGCAAGGCGACGCGTTCTGGTGGGGCCGCGAGGATATTCTTGATATGACCGCCCGGTTCGAGGAGTTTGGGCGGGTTGTCAGAGGCATCGACCGCCAGCGGCGCGGCCTTGTCGAACGCGAATTCGCGGTATCGCTCGACAGCGGCGCCGGGCTCGGCGGGCGCTTGCTGGCCGCCTGTTTCGGCCCGACCGGCGCCATTCTCGACCGGGTCGAGGCCTGATCGCCGCTTGGCGTCGGCGCCCGAGTCGGATGTCGCGCAACCAGCGGCTCGCCGATCGGGGCGGGTCGCGGCGCGACGGGAGCGAAGGTCCGCCGGCACCTTTGCCGGCGATGATATGTTGCGCGAACCAGCGCTGGTTCACATTTGGTGTCGGATGATCGCGACCTCGAGCTTGTACGAAGACGGGACCGGTCCGCCGCGTGAAGGTCTGCGCATCTACAACCTCTTTCCGACATTGGCCGGCACGGTGCGGCAGTGGCAGGAGCATCTGCCGCGGATCGCGGCGATGGGGTTCAACTCGGTTTACGTCAACCCGTTCCACTATCCGGGGTTCTCCGGCAGCCTCTACGCGGTCAAGGACTATTACCGGCTGAACCCGCGTTTTCGCGGGGATGAACCAGCCGACGACGATGCATTGCTGAGCGACTTCACCAAGGAAGCGCGCGCGCAAGGGCTGCGCGTGATCATGGATCTCGTTATAAATCACACCTCGAAAGACAGCGAGCTGGTCACCGCCCATCCCGGCTGGTTCGCCCACGACGTCAAGGGTGAGATTGTCTCTCCTTACGCGACCGACCCCGCCGACCCGACGCGCAAGACTGTCTGGGGCGATCTCGCCGAACTCGATTACCGCGCGCCGCAGCGCGGCCAGATCTTGGCCTATTTCCAGGATCTGGTGCGCCACTATCTGCAACTGGGCTTTGCCGGCTTTCGTTGTGATGCGGCCTATAAGGTGCCGGCCGAGGTGTGGCGCGGCCTGACCGGCGTCGCCAAGGCATCAGCGCCGGACGTGGTGTTTTGCGCCGAAACCGTGGGGGCGCCAAAAGAAGCGGTGCTGGCGCTGGCCGGGGCCGGGTTCGACTACCTTTACAACAGCGTCAAGTGGTGGGATTTCAAAAGCCCGTGGCTGCTCGAGCAGTATGAAGCATTTCGCCATATCGCACCGTCGATCGGCTTTCCCGAGAGCCACGATACCGAGCGGCTGGTGACCGAGTTGCGCTCCGCGGGCATTCCAGAAAGCGAGATCGAGCCACGTTATCGTCAAGCTTATGCCTTTACCGCGGCGTATTCGACCGGCGTACTGATGCCGATGGGGTTCGAATACGGCTGGGAGCGGCGGCTCGAAGTGGTGACGGGTCAGGCCAAGACGATTGAGTCCAAGCGCTTTGATCTCAGCGAATTCATCGCCGAGGTGAATGCGATGAAGCGGGCGATTCGCGCCTTGAACGAGGAGGGTCCGCAACGGCAGTTGCACGGCGCTTATGACGATCTGACGGTGTTGGAGCGCCGGACCGAGAGCGGTGAGGACCGTGCCTTTATCGCGGTCAATCGGTCCCCTCGCCGCTCACGCGAGATAACGCCGGACGTCGTTGCTAAGGGGTCTGACACCTGTTTGCCCCCGACTGGACTGATGGTCGAGCCGCTCGGGGTGCGGGTGTTGCGTGCGGACAGCGTGGAAACGCGACACACGGCCGGTATGAATGCGTTGTGGCGGCCGGAAGCAAGGATCGCAATCGAGGATGTGTATCCGGAACTCGATGGTGGCCGCTACCCGGTCAAAAGGATCGTGGGCGATACCTTTGAAGTTTGGGCCGATTTGTTTCGCGACGGGCACGACAAGCTGCGCGCCATCGTCAAATACCGCCATGAGGATGGCCCGTGGCGCGAAGCGCCGCTGACCTTTTTCGACAACGACCGCTGGGTCGGGCGCTTTGATCTCGATCGGGTTGGGCTGTGGCGTTACACGATCGAAGCTTGGACCGACCGCTTCGAGAGCTGGCGCGAGGAAGTCGAGAAAAAACGTGAAGCCGGTCAGGACGTCGCCCTCGAGCTCAAGGAGGGCCGGGCGATCGTCGAGGGGGCGCTGCCGGCGGCCGAAGCTGGCGACGCGTCCAAAATCCGCGAGCTGCTGCGCGATTTCGAGCGCGGCGGCACCGCCAGCAAGGCCGCGCTGTTGTTGTCCTCGACAAGCCGCGAAGTGATCGCGCGCGCCGCGCCGCGCGAAGGTATTATGCGGTATCCGCGAGAGCTCGAGATCGTGGTCGACCGCGAGGCGGCGCGCTTTGCCGCCTGGTACGAGATGTTTCCGCGCAGCCAGGGTCGCGAGGCCGGCAAGAGCGCCAGCTTCGACGATTGCATCGCGCGGCTGCCGGAGATCGCGGCACTCGGGTTTGATGTGGTCTATCTCGTGCCGATCCATCCCATCGGCCGGGTGAACCGCAAAGGCAGGGACAATACCGCCGTGGCGCAACCCGGCGATCCGGGCAGCCCGTATGCGATCGGTTCGGCAGAGGGCGGGCATCGGGCGATCGAGGCCGGTCTCGGCACGCTCGCCGATTTCCGCCGTTTCGTGCGGGCCGCGGCGGCGCACGGGATCGAGGTGGCGCTCGACTTCGCGATCCAATGCGCTCCCGATCACCCGTGGGTGCGCGAACATCCCCAATGGTTTCGCTTTCGCCCCGACGGCACGATCAAATACGCCGAGAACCCCCCGAAAAAATACGAAGACATCGTCAACGTCGATTTCGACAATCCCGATCGTGAGAGCCTGTGGGCGGAGTTGCGCGACACGGTGCTGTTCTGGATCGGCGAGGGAGTGCGCATCTTTCGCGTCGACAACCCGCACACCAAGCCGTTGCCGTTCTGGGAGTGGCTGATCCGCGAAGTGAAGCTGCGCTGCCCCGAGACAATCTTTTTGGCCGAAGCCTTCACCCGGCCTAAAATGATGCGGGCCTTGGCTAAGGCCGGGTTCAGCCAGTCCTATACATATTTCACTTGGCGCAACACCAAGGCCGAACTCATTGAATACCTGACCGAACTGACGGCATTTCCGGCTAAGGAATATTTCCGCCCGAACTTTTTCACCAACACGCCCGATATCCTTCCGGTTTTTTTGCAAGACGGCGGCAGGCCGGCGTTTAGGATCCGCCTGGCGCTGGCGGCGACATTGTCACCCGCCTACGGGATCTATAATGGCTTTGAGTTATGCGAAAACACGGCGATTCCCGGCCGCGAGGAATATCTGAATTCCGAGAAATACGAGTACAAGGTCTGGGACTGGGATCGGCCCGGCAATATCAAGGATGACATTAGGGTCCTGAACCGTTTTCGCCATGCGAATTCGCCGCTGCACGAGTTCGTGAACTTGCGGTTTCTGAGCTGCGCCGACCCCCAAGTGCTGGCCTACATGAAGGTGTCCAACGACTCGCTCAACGCCGTGATCGTGGCCGTCAATCTCGACCCGCATCAGCCCCATGAGGCCGATGTCGAATTGCCGCTCGAGGAGCTCGGGCTGAGCGCGGATCGAGCGTTCGCGCTCGAGGAGGCGTTTACCCGATCCGTCGCGATCTGCCGCGGCGCTCGCCAGCGGTTTCGCCTGGATCCCGAGACCAACCCCGCACTGATCTTTCGCCTACTGCACAACGAGCCCGAATGAGCCCACCCAACGACGCCGCAGCCGCGCTGCCGCTGAGCCGCGCGCTGGCGCGACCCGCGATCTCGGACCCTCTGTGGTACAAGGACGCGATCATTTATCAGCTGCACGTCAAGGCTTTCTTCGACGCCAATGACGACGGCATCGGCGATTTCCAAGGGCTGTGCCGCAAGCTCGATTATCTGCAGGATCTCGGTGTCACCGCATTGTGGCTGCTGCCGTTCTATCCCTCGCCGCTGCGCGACGACGGCTACGACATTTCCGACTACAGGAACATCAACCCGTCCTATGGCCGGATGGGCGATTTCAAAGCCTTCGTCCGCGAGGCGCACCGCCGCAATCTGCGGGTCATCACCGAGCTCGTCGTTAATCACACCTCGGACCAGCATCCCTGGTTTCAGCGCGCGCGCCAGGCGAAGCCGGGTTCGCACCTGCGCGACTTTTACTTGTGGAGCGATACCGACCAGAAGTTCGCCGAAACCCGCGTCATCTTTGTCGACGCCGAAAAATCGAATTGGGCGTGGGACCCGATGGCCCAGGCTTATTACTGGCACCGGTTCTATTCGCATCAGCCTGACCTCAATTTCGACAATCCGCGGGTGTTTCGCGCGGTTGCCGACGTGATGCGGTTCTGGCTCGATCTCGGCGTCGACGGGTTGCGGCTCGACGCGGTGCCCTATCTGATCGAGCGCGAGGGCACGATCAACGAGAACCTGCCCGAGACCCACGAGGTCCTGCGGCGGTTGCGGCGCGAACTCGACCAACACCATGGCGACCACATGCTGCTCGCCGAGGCCAATCAATGGCCCGAGGACGTGCTGCCATATTTTGGCGCCGGCGACGAATGCCACATGGCGTTCCATTTTCCGCTGATGCCGCGCATCTACATGGCGGTCTCGACCGAGGACCGCCATCCGATCACCGACATCATGCGCCAGACCCCCGACATCCCGGCGTCGTGCCAATGGGCGGTGTTTCTGCGCAATCACGACGAGCTGACCTTGGAAATGGTCACCGACAGCGAGCGTGACTATTTGTGGAACCACTATGCGGCGGATCGGCGCGCCCGGATCAATCTCGGGATCCGGCGGCGTTTGGCGCCGTTGATGGAGAATGACCGCCGCAGGATCGAATTGTTGAACGCGCTGCTGATCTCGATGCCGGGCACCCCGGTATTTTACTACGGCGACGAGATCGGCATGGGCGACAATGTCTTTCTGCGCGACCGCGACGGGGTGCGCACGCCGATGCAGTGGTCGTTCGATCGCAATGGAGGGTTTTCCCGGGCTGACCCCGCCAGCCTCTATCTGCCACCGATCATGGATTCGGTTTACGGCTTCGAGGCGGTTAATGTCGAGGCGCAGAGCCGCTCGCCGTCTTCGTTGCTGAACTGGATGAAGCGGCTGATCGCAGCACGGCGGTCGCGCAGCGCTTTCGGCCGCGGCATATTGCGCTTTCTCTACCCCTCGAACCGAAAGGTCATCGCCTATCTGCGCAGCCTGGACGACGAGGTCATCCTGTGCGTTGCCAACCTGTCGCGTTCGCCTCAAGCGGTCGAGCTGGATCTCGCGGAATTTCGCGGCCGGCAGCCCGTCGAATTGCTCGGGCGCAGCGTCTTCCCGACCATTGGCGACCTCCCGTATCTACTGACCCTCCAAGCTCATAGTTTCTTCTGGTTCGAGCTGCTGTCGAGCACGCAGGAGTCGGGGAATTTGCAAGCCTCACCGCCCGAATTCGTCACCCTGGTAATGCCACAGGGCTGGGCCGACTTGTTCCGCCAGCACAATCTGGCGCAACTCGAAAGCGAAATAATGCCGGCGTTTCTGGCGCGTCAGCGCTGGTTTGCGGCTAAGGACCGGCGCATCCGAAAGGCATCGGTCGAAGCTCGCGGCGAGATCACGCGCCCGGCGGAGGACGGCGCGGCATCGGAAAGCTTTTTGGCGACAGTAGTCGAGACGGCGTTCGGCGAGGGGGAGCAACAGCACTATTTCCTGCCGCTGGCTGCGATCTGGTCGCCGGCCGAGACCGAGCTGCGCCAAGGGCTCGCTCCGGTTACGCTTGCCGAGTTGCGCCAATTCCGCCGTGAGGGCGCCTTGGTCGACGCTCTGTCGCAAGACGTTTTCGCGTTGGCAATGATGGCTGCGATCGCTGGCGAAAGCCGATTGCGACTCGACCGTGGTGAGATCCGCTGCACCAAGACCCCGAGCTACCAACGGGCGGCCGCACCGCAGCGGCTGACGGTTCGCCGCGGTAGTGTCGAGCAATCGAACAGCTCGGTGTTCTTCGACGAATATGGAATGCTCAAGCTCTACCGCCGCCTGCAAGCCGGCCCGCACCCGGAAATAGAAATGTCGCGGTTTCTAGTCGAGCGCGCCGGGTTCGCCAATACGCCGCCGCCGCTGGCGACGATCGAGCTGGCGCTCGACGGCGAGACCGGGCCGCAGACGATGGCCGTTGGCGTGCTGTTCGGCTTTGTCCGCAATCAGGGCGACGGCTGGACGCAGGCGCTGAACTACCTTACCCGATACCTCGACAACTCGCTGATCTCGACCGACCAGCGGTCGTCCGAGCTGCCCGACCCCGATCACTTCTTTCTGACCTTGGCGCGCCAGATCGGTATCCGCACCGCCGAGATGCACCGCGCCCTGGCCGAGCATGCGGGCGACGACCCTGGTTTCGAGCCTGAGCCGATTACGCGGGACGACCTCGACCAGTGGCGCCAGGCGCTCGACGCTGAGGCCGATGCGATGCTGGCAAAACTCGAGCGCGAGCTGCCGCGCCTGCCCGATCGGGCGCGCCAGGGCGCCGAGCGTCTGCTGAGCCTGCGCGACCTGCTGCTAAGTCATATCCGCGGCTTGCTCCCCGACGAGGTCGCGGCGCAGAAGACGCGTTTTCACGGCGATTACCACCTCGGTCAAGTGATCGTCGTGCAGAACGACTTCTTCATCGTCGATTTCGAGGGTGAACCTTCACGGCCGCTTTCAGCGCGTCGCAGCAAGAGTTCGCCGCTGCGCGATGTGGCCGGCATGATACGCTCCTTTGACTACGCCGCGGTCGCCGCGGTGCGCCATCTGGCCGCGACCCGTCCGGCCGCGGAGCCGCGAATGGTGCAGCTTGCCGAAGCTTGGCGCCAGCGTGCGGTAGACGGGTTTCGCGCCGCCTACCGCAAGACGATGCGCGGTTGCGCCGCTTATCCGGCGAGCAAGAAGCAGGGGCGCGCGATGACGACATTCTTTGTGCTCGAAAAGGCTGTCTACGAGGTGTCCTACGAGCTGGCCAACAGGCCGCTATGGGTCGATATCCCGCTCGAAGGCATCCTTGGCATTTTGAACAAGGCAAAAGTGGGGGCCAGTGGCGAAGCGCAATGATCCGGTCGGCGCCGAAGCGAAGCGCCCAAATGTGGGCCGGCCTGATCCGCTCGACCTTGACCGGGTCGGGGCTGCCGCGGACCAGCCAAACCGGGTTGGGCGCGACCCCGAGATAGCGGCGATCATCGAAGCGCGGCACGGCGACCCGTTTGCGTTCCTCGGGATGCACAAGATCCCCGCCGGGGTATGTGTGCGGGCGATATTGCCGGCTACCGAGAAGATGTCGGTCGTCGACAGCGCGACCGGGCAAATCGCAGCCGAGGGGGAGCGGGTCGATCGCGAGGGCTTCTTCGTTGCCGAGATCCCCGGCCGGCAGGAGCCGTTTCGCTATCGGTTGCAGGTGTCGAGCGGCGGCGTCGCTCGCGAATTCGACGACATCTACCGTTTCCCTCCGGTATTGGGTGAACTCGACATCTACTTGCTCGCCGAAGGCAACCATCTGGCGAGCTATCAAAAACTTGGCGCGCATCCGATGGTCCATGAAGGCGTGGAGGGCATTGCCTTTGCCGTGTGGGCGCCCAATGCTCAAGCGGTCAGTGTCGTTGGCGATTTCAACGCCTGGGACGGCCGCCGGATGGCGATGCGGCGCCGCGGGTCCAGCGGCCACTGGGAACTATTCGTGCCTGGGTTACGGCCAGGTCACCTCTACAAATACCAAATACGCGGGCCGGACGGGCAGCTCCTGCCGCTAAAGGCGGATCCGCAAGCCGAGCGAGCCGAGAAGCCGCCGGGGACGGCGTCTGTCATCGCCGACCCGTCGCGCCATGTCTGGCGCGACGGCGCCTGGATGGCGGAGCGCTGGCGCCGCAATGATCGAGAATCCCCGATCTCGGTCTATGAAGTTCATCTCGGCTCATGGCGCCGCAACCTCGCCGAGCAGGGGCGCTATCTGACCTATCGCGAGCTTGCCGAACAGCTCGTTCCTTATGTCGTCGAAATGGGATTTACCCATATCGAGATCATGCCGATCATGGAGTATCCGTTCGACGGATCTTGGGGATATCAGCCAGTTTCGTTATTCGCGCCGACCAGCCGCTATGGCGCCCCCGACGATTTCCGAGCCCTGGTCGAGGCCTGTCACGGCGCCGGACTGGGTCTGTTGCTCGATTGGGTCCCGGGCCATTTTCCGACCGACCCGCATGGTCTCGGACGGTTTGACGGTACCGCGCTCTACGAGCACGCCGACCCGCGTCAGGGCTTCCACCGCGACTGGAACACCCTGATCTACAATTTCGGCCGACGCGAGGTCGCAAATTTTCTGCTGTCGAGCGCATTGTATTGGTTGCGCGAATTTCACATCGACGGCATCCGGGTCGATGCGGTCGCCTCGATGCTCTATCGCGATTACAGCCGGCCGCCGGGCGAATGGATCCCGAATGCATTCGGGGGGCGGGAGAACCTCGAGGCGATCGCGTTTTTGCGGCGGGTCAACGAGCTGGTCTTCGGCGAGTCGAGCGGAGCCACCTCGGTCGCCGAGGAATCGACCGCCTGGCCGATGGTGTCGCGCCCGACTTATGTCGGCGGGCTCGGCTTCGGTTACAAATGGAACCTCGGCTGGATGCACGACACGCTGCGCTACATGGCGACCGACCCGATTTACCGAAAGTACAGTCATAACGACCTGAGCTTCGGCTTGCTTTACGCTTATCACGAAAACTTCATTCTGCCGCTCAGCCACGATGAGGTCGTCCACGGGAAGGGGTCGTTGATCAGCAAGATGGCCGGCGACCAATGGCAACGTTTTGCGAACCTGCGCGCCTATTTCGCCTTTATGTGGAGCCATCCCGGCAAAAAACTGCTGTTCATGGGTAACGAGTTCGCACAGCAGCGCGAGTGGAACCACGATATCGGTCTCGATTGGCAGCTGCTGGGCGAGCCGCCGCACGAAGGGGTGCGCCGGCTGGTGGCCGATTTGAACCATCTCTACTGCGGCACGCCGGCATTGCATCGGCTCGACTGCGACCCCGACGGTTTCGCATGGATCGATGTCGCCAATGCGGCCGAGAGCGTCGTGTCGTTTCAGCGGCGCGGCCGCGGTCCACTCGAGCTTGCTGTCGTCGTGTGCAATTTTACGCCGGTGCCGCGCGAGGATTATTGGATCGGGGTTCCCCGCCCCGGCCGCTACCGCGAGCGCATCAACACCGACGCTCTCGACTATGGCGGCAGCGGCGTCGGCAACGCCGGTGAAGTTCACTCCGAGCCGCGCCCGATGCATGGCCACCAGCACGCGATCCGCCTGCGGCTGCCGCCGCTCGGCGTCCTGATATTCACCGCGGATTAGCTATCCAAAGGCCGAGCTTCATGCCGTCGATGCCGCGATATGTCCGTGTATTAGACTACGCAATTCCCCGCACATTGCCCGCACGCTGAGACAAGCGATGGCATCGCCGACAAAGGTGTGGCCGGGCCGCCCGTATCCGATGGGAGCGACATGGGACGGCAAAGGCGTGAATTTCGCTCTTTTTTCGGCTCATGCCGAGAAAGTCGAACTGTGTCTGTTCGACCACACCGGCCTGCACGAAGAAGCGCGAATTGAATTATCCGAATACACCGACGAGGTCTGGCACGTCTATCTGCCTGATGCGCGCCCTGGCCTGCTCTATGGCTACCGGGTCTACGGACCGTACGATCCCGCCAATGGGCACCGTTTCAATCCCAATAAGCTGCTGATCGATCCCTATGCGAAGTCGTTCCATGGCAGGCTGCGCTGGGCCGACCCGGTATTTGGCTATCGCGTCGGCGGCCCGCGCGAGGATCTGGCAATCGACCGGCGCGACAATGCGCGCTTTATTCCCAAAGGCCAGGTCATCGAGCCCGCCTACACCTGGGGCGAGGAGCACCGGCCGCGGATCTTATGGGAAGAGGCGATCATTCTCGAGCTGAGCGTGCGCGGGATCACCAAACGTCATCCCGGCGTCGACCCTGAGCATCGCGGTACCTTCGCCGGCCTTTCCTCACCGGCGATGATCGACTACCTCGTCGGGCTCGGCGTCACTGCGGTCGAGCTGTTGCCTATCCACGCCGCGGTCGACGACCGCCATCTAGTGGAACACCATCTCGCCAATTATTGGGGCTACAATACGATCGGTTTCTTCGCGCCCGACCCGCGCCTGTTGTCGACCGGAACAATCGCCGACTTCAAAACCACAGTCAGACGGCTGCACGATGCCGGGATCGAGGTCATCCTCGACGTCGTCTACAACCACAGCGGCGAAGGCAATCATCTCGGCCCGACGCTGTCGTTTCGCGGCATCGACAATGTGTCCTACTACCGTTTGGATGCCGATCCGCGCTTCTACCAGGATTTCACTGGCACCGGCAATACGTTGAACCTCGATCACCCGCGGGTGTTGGAACTGGTGATGGACTCGCTGCGTTATTGGGCGACGGAAATGCACGTCGACGGCTTCCGCTTCGATCTGTGCACGACGCTCGCCCGCGAGAACGGCGATTACGGACAGGGCAGCGCATTTTTCGACGCCGTGCGTCAGGACCCGGTCATGACCGGCGTCAAGCTGATTGCCGAACCTTGGGATGTTGGCCCTTACGGCTATCAGCTGGGCAATTTTCCGCCGGGCTGGGCGGAATGGAATGGCCATTATCGCGACACGCTGAGACGGTACTGGAAGGGTGATCAGGGCTTGGTCGCCGATGTCGCATCGCGCGTCGCCGGTTCGTCGGACATCTTCGGCTATCGCGGGCGCCGACCTTGGGCCAGCATCAATTTCATCACTGCTCATGACGGGTTCACCTTGCAGGATCTGGTGAGCTACAACGAGCGGCACAATGCGGCCAATGGCGAAGACAATCACGACGGCACCGATTCGAATTTCAGCTGGAATTGCGGGGTCGAAGGGCCTTCCGACGACCCCGAGATCGTCGCGCTGCGCGACCGGCAAAAGCGCAACATGTTGGCGACCTTGCTGCTGTCGCTTGGCGTGCCGATGCTGCTCGCCGGCGATGAAATAGGGCGCACCCAGCAAGGCAACAACAACGCCTACTGCCAGGACAACGAAATCTCTTGGACCGATTGGGAGAGCATCAGGCCCGAGGACCAGGAGTTGGGCCAGTTTGTCAGCTATCTAATACACCTGCGCCGCAGCCATCGTGTCTTTTCGCGCCCGCGTTTTCTTCGCGGCGAAGTACTGTCCGAGGCGGGGGTCAAGGACATCACCTGGATCACCCCGTCGGGCCAAGAGGCGAGCCCCGAGGATTGGAGCAATCCTGTCGCGCTGTCGCTCGGCTATGTGTTGAGCGGCGCCGCCGGCGAATTCTTTACCCCGGGCGGCCAACGCGACATTGACGAGAGCTTTCTGGTGATGATGAACGCCTATTACGGCGAGCTCGATTTCCGCATTCCCGATCTGGCGGCGCCAATGTCATGGCAGCCGCTGGTCGACACCTCTCGGCCGACTGGGCGCGTCACTGACGTAAAGCTCTATGCGCCGGGCGAGGTTTACCAGTTGCAGCCGCATTCCTTTGCCTTGTTCATCAACCGCGCGCCGCGCCCGGAACTGCCGGCGAAACCGCAGAGCGACCCCGAGATCGCCGCCCCGCCGGAGTACGCAGACGAACAACGCGGATTTTTTGGCGCCGACGCCGATCCCGGGGCGCAGGCGGGGGAAGACGATGCGCCGCCGGCATGAGCTGCCCTTTGGCGCCGAATCGACCCCCGGCGGGGTTCGCTTCCGATTGTGGGCGCCCCGCGCCGAAGCCGTGTCACTGCGCCTTGAAGGCTCAGGGCCGAGCACGGTGCCGATGGTCTGCGAAGGCGAAGGCTGGTGGGTGCTGACGACCGCAACCGCCCGGCCCGGCAGCCGCTATCGTTACGTCGTCGACGGCAGCGCCTTCCCCGATCCCGCGTCGCGTCGTCAGCCCGAAGGGGTCCACGGTTCGAGCGAGGTCGTCGATCCCGAGGCCTACGAGTGGAACGATCTCGGCTGGCGGGGACGGCGATGGGAAGAGATCGTTCTGTATGAGCTGCATCTCGGCGCCTTTTCCGAAACCGGCGATTTCGATGGCGCGGTGCGACATCTCGATCATCTGTGCCGGCTGGGTGCTACCGCGGTCGAGTTGATGCCGATCGGTGAATTTCCCGGCGAGCGTAACTGGGGCTATGACGGGGTATTTCCATTTGCCCCGTCGTCGCGTTACGGCCGGCCGGAGGCGCTGAAGCGGCTGATCGAGGCCTGTCACGTCCGCGGCCTCGCGATCCTGCTCGATGTCGTCTACAATCATTTCGGCCCCGAGGGGAATTATCTGCCGGCGATTGCACCCGACTTCTTCACCGAGCGCCACCAAACGCCGTGGGGCGCGGCGGTCGATTTCTCCGGACCGCAGAGCCGGCCGGTGCGCGATTTTTTCATCCACAATGCGCTTTATTGGCTCGAAGAGTTCCAGTTCGACGGGCTGCGCCTCGATGCGGTCCACGCCATATTCGACGACGGCCGGCCCGACATCGTCGACGAAATCGGCGAAACGGTACGGCAGCGCATCCAAGATCGCGAAATTCACCTGGTCCTCGAAAACGACCGCAACGAGACGCGCCGTCTAGCGCGGCGAAACGGGCGGATCGAGCGCTTCAACGCCCAATGGAACGACGATCTGCACCATGCTTTGCACGTGTTGATCACTGGCGAGACCGCAGGGTTTTATGGCGACTACGCGATTGCGCCGGCGGCACACCTTGGCCGCGCTTTGGCCGAGGGGTTTGCCTATCAGGGCGAGCCGTCGCCATTTCGCGGAGGCAGGCGCCGCGGAGAACCCGCCGCCGAAATGCCCGCGACCGCTTTCATCGCCTTTTTGCAGAACCACGATCATATCGGCAACCGTCCATTCGGGACGCGGCTCGCTTCTGAAGTAACGGAGCCGGCTTTGCATGCCGGCGCGACGATCGTGCTGCTGTCGCCCCAGATACCGCTGTTGTTCATGGGCGAGGAATGGGCGAGCCGGCGATCTTTCGCATTTTTCTGTGATTTCGGCCCTGATCTCGCCGAAGCGGTACGCGAGGGGCGGCGCCACGAGTTCGCTCATTTCCCTGATTTTCAAGACGAGGCCGCGCGCGAGCGCATCCCCGACCCGACCGATGCCGCGACATTCGCGATGTCGAAACTCGACTGGACCGAACCGGAACAGGCAGACCATACTCGCTGGCTTGCCCGATACCGGGCGTTGCTGGAAATCCGGAGGCGGGAGATCGTGCCCCGGCTTATCGGAATGCCGCCCTTTGCCGGCCGGTACCGTACTCTGGGGCCGCAGGCGGTCATCGTCGAGTGGCAGCTCGGCGACCGCTCGCGGCTAATCCTCGTCGCGAATTTCTCTGTCCGGACCGTGCCGCTCCCCGAGGAAGCGAGGGGTGGGCAGATGCTCTATTCGTCTGCTGTGCCGGGGGCTCCGATCAGCGCTAGTTTCTTTCACGCGGCACCGGCCGCCTAGGGATATGACCGGCCGCGCTGCGCTGGTCCGCCTCGCCGGACTCGTCGGCATCGAGACGCGGTATACCGATGCCCTCGGCCAGACCCGCGAAGCTTCGGACGAGGCCCTGCTGGCCCTGATCGGCGCGTTCGGTCTGCCGTCAAACCCGGTAAAGGCTGCCGCAGAGCTGGAGGAGCGCGGTCGAAGGCCCCCTTTGGGGCTCGCCCCGGCGCACCTTGTCCATTTCGAAGAGACCCGCCCGGAGTTGGCGGTGCGGCTGCCGGCTCGTTGCCGTGAGATCAACTGGACTTGCCGTCTCGAAGGCGGAGAAGAGCGCGTCGGCAAAGTGGCCGTGAAAACCGGATTGGTGGGCGAGCGATTCATGATGCCGTTGCCCGCGGGGCTACCGCCAGGCTATCACCGGCTAGCGCTAGAGGCCGGCGGCGTTGCGGCGCAGCTCGATCTGATCGTTGCGCCTGCGCGCTGCCATCTGCCGCCGCAGCTCGGAACGGGCGCGCGCAGCTGGGGGCTAACCTGCCAGCTATATGGTCTGCGCAGCGCGCGTGATTGGGGAATGGGCGACCTTACCGATCTTACGTCGATCTCCACCGCCGCGGGCTCGTGTGGTGCCGCTGCGCTCGGCATCAATCCGCTGCACGCGCGGTTCATGGCCGAGCCGTTGCATTTCAGCCCCTATTCGCCGTCAAGCCGAACACGGCTCGATTATTTGTACGTCGACCCGACCGCTATGCCCGGTTTTGCCGAGGACGATGGCGTGCAGGCATTGATCGCGGGAGAATGGTTCGGCGCTACCCGCTGGGCAGCGCGTTCGGCCGAGCTGATCGATTACGGCGCAGTAGCTGCCTGCAAAAAGCCGGTGCTCGAGGCGTTGTGGCTTCGCTTTCAGGCGCTCGATCTCGACGGCGACGGCGCCGCCCGCACGGGGCTCGGCGCGAACTTTCGCCGATTTCAGCAAAGGGAAGGGCGATCACTGCGCGATTTCGCCATCTTCGAGACGCTGCATGAGAATTATTGCCGAGAACGGCGCGGGTTCTCGTGGCGCAATTGGCCAGCGGCGATGCGCGACCCACGCTCGTCCGAAGTCGCCAAATTCGCCGCCGCTCATCGCGACCGGGTCGAGTTTTTTGAGTTTTTGCAATGGGAGGCGGATCGCCAACTCGCCGCGGCAGCCGCAGCCGGGCATGGGGCCGGGCTGTCGATCGGTCTCTATCGCGATCTCGCGGTCGGCGCCGACCCGAATGGGGCCGAGGCCTGGGCCGATCAGGAGCTGGTGGCGCCGCGCGCCTCGATCGGCGCGCCCCCCGACCGGCTGAGCCGCACCGGGCAGAATTGGGGGCTGGCGCCGAACAACCCCCTGGTATTGCGGCGCCAAGGTTTCGAACCGTTCATCGCCTGCCTGCGCGCCAATATGCAGCATGCGGGGATTCTGCGGATCGATCATGTCATGTCGCTGAACCGGCTCTATTGGATACCCAACGGAATGGCGGCTACCGACGGCTGTTACGTGAAATATCCGTTCGACGATCTGCTGCGCCTCGTCGCGCTCGAAAGCTGCCGGCATGGCTGCGCCGTGATTGGCGAGGATCTGGGCACTGTGCCGCCGGGGTTTCGCGAGACGATGCGGGCGGCCAATCTGTTGTCCTATCGCATTATGATCTTCGAGCGGCGCCACGACGGCGGCTTCGCGACGCCGGCCGAATACCCCCCGCTTGTCGCCGCGTCAGCCGCGACCCACGACCTCGCCACCCTCGCGGGGTTTTGGCTTGGTCGCGATATCAGCCTGCGTCGACGGCTCGGTCTGTATCCCGACACGGCCGCCGAAACGGCCGAGGAGGCCGAGCGCAGCCGCGACCGCCGCCTGCTGTTGCAAGCGCTCGTCGTCGAGGGGTTGCTGCCGTCGGAAGACCTCGGTCGGTATCTCTCGCAAGATGGAGAACCAACCTATTCGCCCGACCTGGGAAACGCAATTCAATGTTTTCTGGCCAGGTCGCGCGCCCGGCTGATGCTGGTTCAGCTCGAAGACGTGGTCGGCGAAACCGAGCAGGCGAACCTGCCCGGCACGATCGACGCGCATCCCAATTGGCGCCGGCGCCTGAGCCGCACGATCGAGAATATCCTCGACGGCTCGGAATTGCGCCGCACCGCATCGATCGTCGAAGAGGCGCGACGGCGCTCCGCCCAGGCATGAGCGGCCCGCCGGCAGTCGAGGTCCCGCTCCGCGCCACCTATCGGCTGCAGTTCCACCGCAGCTTCACTTCCCGCGATGCCAAGGATCTGGTGCCGTATCTCGAAGCCCTCGGGGTCAGCCACGTTTACGCCTCGCCGATTACCGAGGCGCGGCCCGGCTCGACCCATGGCTACGACATCATCGACCACAACCAACTCAATCCCGAAATTGGCAGCGAAGAGGATTTCGGTGAGTTCACCGCGGCTCTACGGGCGCACGGCATGGGCCTGATCGTCGATTTCGTCCCGAACCATATGGCGATCGGCGCTGACAACCTCTGGTGGCGCGATGTCCTGGAATGGGGTGAGCAATCGCGGTTCGCCCGCTATTTCGACATCAACTGGCATGCCCTTCGCGCCGATCTCGAAGGCCGAGTGCTGCTGCCGGTGCTCGGCGAGCAATACGGGGTGATCCTCGAAAGAGGCGAGATCACACTGAACTTCGATCCGGCGGAGGGTAGCTTCAGCGCCTGGTATTTCGATCATCGCTTTCCGGTCTCGCCTCGCTCCTACGCGGCGATTCTCGAAAACGGCGGCGCATTGCTGGCTAAGTCCACCAGCGATTTCGCGGCGATTGCGAGAATGCCCACGGCAACAGCACGCGAACGCGCGGCCGAGCTGAAACGCAACTTGGCCGACCGCGCCCGGCACCCAGCCGTTGCCGCCTCGATCGACATGGCGCTGCGGCACTTTATCGGTTGTCCCGGCCAGCCAGACAGCTTTGGCGCTTTGCACCGGCTGCTCGAAGCCCAGTCCTACCGGATTTCCGATTGGCGAGTCGCCGCGGAGGAGATCAACTACCGCCGCTTTTTCAACATCAACGATCTTGCCGGGCTGCGCATGGAGCTGCCCGAGTTGTTCGAAGCGACCCACCGGCTGCTGTTCGCCCTGATCGAGCGCGGCGACGTGCAAGGGCTGCGCATCGATCACATCGATGGCTTGTTCGACCCGCTTAGATATTGCGATCGGCTGCAGCATCGCTCCAGCGGACCGCTATACGTGCTCGTCGAAAAGATCCTGGCGCGCTACGAGATGTTGCCCGATTGGCCCGTCGCCGGCACTACCGGCTACGACTTTGTCAATCAGGTACTCGCGATCTTCGTCGACCCCGAGGGCGAAGCCGCGATGACCCGGCTCTATCGCCGGATGGCGCCGAACCACGAAAGCTTCGACGACGTCCTCTACGCCTGCAAAAAGCGCATCATGCAGGTCAACCTGGCCAGCGAGATGAACGTGCTGGCGCGCGAGTTCCACCGTTTGGCGATGCACGATCGCCGCACCCGCGATTTTACCTTGAACGGCGTGCTGGCGGCGATCGAGGAGGTCGTCGCGGCCTTTCCGGTGTACCGCACCTATGTTTCGGCCCAGGGCGCCAGCGCCGACGACCGCCGCTACATCGATTGGGCGATCGCGCAGGCACGCAGCCGCTGGCGCGGCGCCGATGACAGCATTTTCGATTTCCTGCACACCGTTTTGACCGGCGAGGCCGCGGAACCGGAGCGCGATCCGAGCCCGGGCGGCGCATTGCATACCGCGATGCATTTTCAACAAGTGACCGGTCCGGTTATGGCCAAGGCCGCCGAGGACACCGCCTTCTACCGCTACGTCCGGTTTTTGGCGCTGAATGAAGTCGGCGGCGATCCGCGCCGCTTCGGCATGTCGGTCACGGCTTTTCATCATCTGGCGCAGCAGCGCGCCCGGCAATGGCCGCGTGCGATGGTGACGACCGCCACGCACGATACCAAGCGCGGAGAGGATGCTCGCGCCCGCCTCGCCCTGCTGTCGGAGATGCCGGCGAATGGCGCCGCAGGGTGTTCCAGTGGTTGCGGCTCAATCGCTCGCGCCGTTCCGAGATCGACGGTGCGAGCGTGCCCGATCGCAATGTCGAATACCTGTTTTATCAGGCGCTGTCTGGGGCGTGGCCGCCCGGGCTCGCCGTCGAAGACATCGCCGGCCTCGACAGCCTCGCCGAACGGATAGGCATACATGATCAAGGCGGTGCGCGAGGAAAGCTCGAAACCAGCTGGAGCAATCCTCACGCTGATTACGAGGCGGCGTTGCAGCGCTACGTCCGCGCCGTGCTCGACGGATCGCGTCCGAACCCGTTTCTCGCCGAGTTTCATGCTTTCGTCGCCGGGTTCGCGCGTCACGGGGCGATCACCGCGTTCGCCCAGCTGGTGCCCAAGCTGACCGTGCCGGGGGTGCCCTATATCTATCAAGGCGGCGAATCGTGCATTCAGCTGGTCGATCCCGGATCGTCGGCTGCTCGATGGGGCACGCGCCGCGCGTCGCTCGAAGCAGCGGCCGACGCGCGGCCTCGAGACCCCGCTCGGATCGGCAGGACGGACGCGAAAAAATGTTCATAACCAGTCCGCCTGCCGGCGCTGCGCCGCGCTTACCCGCTGCTTTTCGCTGAAGGTGACTATCGACCGGTCGAGGTCGCGGGCTCCAGCAGCAGGCGCACCCCCTGCGGCCGCCCCCGTAGCTGATCCGCACGTGTTTCTCGCTGGTCGCCGCCGTGCCACGCCTGATCCTCTTCAGCCCTACGGCGGAGGCGAAGCCGTGGGATCGGGGGACGCGGTGTTCGCGCTGGCCGCCGCGCTGGCAGGCTTCAGGAGGGGTTCACCGGAAGCGGGGGCTCTGACCCGGCGGTCGGGCCGCCCCTCGCCGAGTTGTTCGCCGAATTCCTGCGTCGGCGCCGATCGGTAAGTCTTGAGCAAGTTAGCGACAGGGCCGAGCAAACCGGCCAGAGCTGAGTAACTCACTGAGCTTGGCATGAGCCGCCGGAACTGGGTTACCCTGGTGGTAGCTTGAACCCAGGGGGTCGGCGGGGGAGGCGGGGTCCGCGTCTCGCCGCCCATTCGCTCGCCGTGTTGGACGTGACTCTGCGCTTGTACCCGCGCACAAAGGCGCGGCTCATAGGCGTCGGGGTGAGATGGAACTCTCGGCCGCCGTGGTGCGGAACAGCGAGGATCGAATGTTGTCACGTCTTCGGAGATCGTTGAGGATCTGACGAAGCCCATCTCGGGCACGGACGGGAGGTGACTTTTGTTTCCTTCATCTATGCAGTGAAATGGTGTCAGTGATAGCCCTATTCTGGGATTTTGTTAGTGTTGTCCTGAGGAATTGTCTTCTATTGTGATCTGTGGGTGTGAAAGTTTTCCATGATGATTTTCAGAGATCTGCCAGTTTGTTGAGGCCAAGTAAGGGGGGGTGTTTCTAGATGCTCCTCTGCTGCAATTATCTTCGTTTTTGCAATTGCATCTGTGGATGATTATTGGTTGGTGGTTGGCATATTTATAGATCATTACTATATTTGCTTTGTAGAGTTCCACTTGTTGGATTCATTGATCTGTGGTG
>CAWAVV010000065.1:0-41001 GCA_963785565.1 uncultured Alphaproteobacteria bacterium
CTCGACAGCCGCAGCGCGGGTGGCAAAATAAAGGCTTCGGGAGGAAGGCGGATCATGTCCAAAGTCTACACCAATCCCTACGAACTGGGGCTCGACAAGAACGCGGCCAATTACGTGCCGCTCATCGCCGATCGGGTTTCTGCTGCGCTCTGCCGAGGTGTATCCCGAATGTCTCGCCGTCATCCATGGCGAGCGCCGGTACAGTTGGCGCCAAACGCTCGAACGCTGCCGCCGGCTGGCCTCGGCTTTGGCGGCGCGCGGGCGTCGGCGCGGCGACACCGTGGCGGTCATGGCGCCCAACATCCCCGAGATGTTCGAAGCGCATTTCGGCGTGCCGATGGCCGGCGCGGTGCTGAACGCCCTCAACATTCGGCTCGACGCCGGAACGATCGCCTTCATCCTCGGTCACGGCGAGGCCAAGGTCTTGATCACCGACGCCGAATTCGCCCCGGTCGTCAAGCAGGCGCTGGCAAGGCTGGAGCGCAAGCCACTGGTCGTCGACATCGTCGACCCGGCGGGTCCGGGCGGCGAGCGGCTCGGCAAGATCGAGTACGAGGCGTTTCTCGCCGGCGGCGACCCAGATTTCCCCGAACTCACGCCCGCAGACGAATGGGATGCGATCGCGCTGAACTACACCTCGGGCACGACCGGCAATCCCAAAGGTGTCGTCTATCATCATCGCGGCGCCTATCTGAACGCGCTCGGCAACATACTGGTCTGGGGCATGCGGCAACACCCGGTCTATCTGTGGACCTTGCCGATGTTCCACTGCAACGGCTGGTGCTTTCCGTGGACCATCACGGCGTTGGCCGGAACTCATGTCTGCCTGCGCCGGGTCGAGGCCGCGGCGATTTACGAGACGATCGCGCGCCACGGCGTCACCCATATGTGCGGCGCGCCGGTCGTCATGAACATGCTGCTGAATGCCGGGCCCGGGCTGACCCGCTCCCTCGACCGGCGGATCGAGATGATGACCGCGGGGGCGTCGCCACCGGCTGCGGTGATCGAGGGGATGGAAGCGATCGGCTTTCACATCACCCATGTCTACGGCCTGACCGAAGTCTACGGGCCGGCCACAGTTGCGCCTGGCACGGCGAGTGGGACGCGCTGCCGACCGAGGAGCGCTCGCGGCTGAAGGCGCGCCAGGGGGTCAACTATCCGGTGCTCGACGGCCTGATGGTCGCCGATCCGGCGAGTCTGAAGCCGGTCCCGGCCGACGGAGCTGCGATGGGCGAGATTTTTATGCGCGGCAACATCGTCATGAAGGGCTACCTGAAAAACCCGCAGGCAACCGAGGAGGCCTTTGCCGGCGGCTGGTTCCATACCGGCGATCTCGGCGTCCTCCATCCCGACGGCTATATCGAGCTCAAGGACCGATCGAAGGACATCATCATTTCCGGCGGCGAGAACATCTCGACGGTCGAGGTCGAAAGCGTGCTCTACCGGCACCCGGCCGTGTTCGAGGCCGCGGTCGTCGCCCGCCCCGACCAGATGTGGGGCGAAACCCCCTGCGCCTTCGTGACTCTCAAATCCGAAAGTGCCGCCACCGCCGACGACATCATCGCCTTCTGCCGCGAGCACCTTGCCCGCTTCAAAGCGCCGCGCACCGTGATCTTCGGCCCGCTGCCCAAAACCTCGACCGGCAAGATCCAGAAATTTCTGTTGCGCGAGCGCGCCAAGGCCGACGCGTAAGCGGCCGTTCGGGCCAATCAGTCCAAAGCCCATGCGTTTCGCGTCGCGCGTATAAGAGGAGCCTTCATGCCGCGCAAATTGAATGCCGCCGTCGCCCAACTTGGGCCGATCCATTTGGCAGACAGCCGCGGTTCGGTGGTCCGGCGGCTGATGGCGATGATGCACGAAGCGCACGGGCGCGGCGCGCGCTTTGTCGTGTTCCCCGAGCTGGCGCTGACCACCTTCTTTCCGCGCTGGTGGATGACCGACCAGGCCGAGATCGACCGCTTTTACGAGCACGAGATGCCGAACGCCGAAACCCGGCCATTGTTCGACCTGGCGAAGGAGCTGGGTGTCGGGTTTTACCTCGGCTATGCGGAGCTGACCCAGGAAAACGGCGAACCCAGACACTATAACACCGCAATCCTGGTCGAACGCGACGGGCGGATCGTTGGCCGCTATCGCAAGATCCATATGCCTGGCCATTTCGAGCATCTGCCCGACGCGCCGTTCCAGCATCTCGAAAAGCGCTATTTCGATATCGGCAACGAAGGTTTCAGAGTCTGGCGCGCCTACGACGCGGTGGTCGGCATGTGCATCTGCAACGACCGGCGCTGGCCCGAGACCTATCGCGTCATGGGGCTGCAAGGGGTCGAGATTGTGGCGCTGGGCTTCAACACACCGACCCTGAACATCCACCACCGCGAGCCGGAGCATTTGCGGATGTTCCATCATCTGCTGTCGTTACAGGCCGGGGCCTATCAGAATGCCGCCTGGGTATTGGCGGCGGCGAAATGCGGCGCCGAGGACGGGTTTGCGATGATCGGCGGCTCGGCGATCGTGGCCCCGACCGGCGAGGTCGCGGCGCAGGCATCGAGCGAGGAGGACGAGGTTATCGCCGCCAACCTCGACCTCGAGCTCGGCGACTATCTGCGGCGCACCGTCTTTAATTTCGCAAAGCACCGCCGCACCGAGCATTACGGCCTGATCACCGAGCGCACCGGAGCGAAAACAGTGGTTTAACCTCCGGCGAATTCTCAGAAGGGTACGCTTCCCTTAACTACGGTGCGGTGCAGGATGCGGCGCTCACTGCCCATTTCGTAATTGGCGAGAGCGCGATGGAGCAGGCACCGGTTGTCCCACATCACCAGATCACCTACGCGCCACCGATGCCGGTAGACGAATTGACGCTGCGTCGCATGATCGAGGAGTGCGTCGAGCAGCGCCTTTCCCTCCGCCTCGGCCAGCCCTTGGATATGCGAGGAATGATTGCCGAGGTAGAGCGCTTTTGCCCCGGTTTGCGGATGCGTGCGCACCAGGGGATGGTCGACGGGCGGCCGATCGCGAAGCGCGGCAGGTGCGGCCGAGCTGCCGCCGGTATCGCCGAAACTTGCGCCCCAGCGAAACACCACCCGCAACCCGGCGATCTGGCGTTTTGTTGCCGCTGGCAGCGCGGCATAGCTCATCGCGGTGTTGGCGAACTCCGTGTCGCCGCCCTCGGCCGGCAGCTCGACCGCATAGAGCGTCGTCAGCATAGGCGGTACGGCGTGATAGGCCTTGTCCGTGTGCCATCGGTAATTGCTGACCGGGGAGGACGATCTGTCGACGGGTTTTCCGTCACTCCCTAAGTTGGAGATCACATGGGCAACGCCGTATCGCTTGCCTGTCGAGGTTTGGTCGCCGTGAAATTCGACCTCACCAAGGCTCGTCGAAAACGTAAACTGCTGCTCTCGGGTCAGCGTCTGATCGCGAAAGACGACAATGTGATGATCGTGAAACGCGGCGAAGATCCGATCCCTGAGCCCGCACGATAGCGGCCGAGACAGATCGGCGCCGCCGACGACAATCCCGCCGGCGGCTGCCAAGCGCGGCCCGGTGACAAACCCGACCTCGGCGCCCCGGCTGCGGGTTGCACCGATTGTTCCCGGCATCACGACCACTTTTGCTTCCCCGATCTGGTCTCACCATGAGCCAGCCGTGATCCCGCGGCAAGGCAGCTCAGAAATCGGTGCAGCGGCCGTTGTACTCCCAATCGCCAAAGCGGGTTGGCTCCGGCCCCTTCGGGCCACCGATTTCTTTGGGCGACGGCGTCACAGAGGGTATGGCGACGGAAGAATCCGGCGCGCGCGGCACGCCTGTTTGATGCGATCGCTCGTCCATGATCAAAATGTGGCAACGAAGCGAACGATCTCAACCCTTACCCCGCCTCCCCATATCGGTTGCAGCCGAACGGAACCATATCCTAGTTGAGACGTTTGTCACACTGACCTCGGCGGATCGGACCCGAGCTTTACGCCTGCACAGACCACTGAAGCCCATTCATGTCTTAGAAGAACCTTGATGTCCCAAGTGCCGACTGCGCGTAATGCTGCGCTCGATCTGATCGGCGCGGTACTCCGCCGAAAACGGCCGCTCGACGACGCAATCGACGAGAGCGTGTCGATGCACCAGTTGTCGGGGCGAGACCGTGCCTTCGCCCGCCTGCTCGTCGCTACCGCGCTGCGGCGGCTCGGCCAGATCGACGCGCTGATCGCGCTCTGTCTCAGCACTCCGCTGGCCCCCCGCGCGGCGACGGTCCACGACATATTGCGGCTCGGCATCGCTCAGCTTTTGTTTTTGCGGACGCCACCACACGCGGCGGTGGCAACCAGCGTCGATCTCGCTCACGGCCGCGGTTTTGTCTCCCATAAGGGGCTTGTCAACGCTGTGCTGCGACGGCTGAGCGTCGAGGGTGCCGACCGTGTCGGGGAACAGGATGCCGCTCGGCTCAACACGCCGGATTGGTTGTGGCGGTCGTGGAGCGGCAGCTATGGTGAAGAAACCGCCCGGGCAATCGCCGTAGCTCATTTGAAAGAAGCTCCGCTCGATCTCACTTTGCGCGAGGACGCCGCGGCCTGGTGCGACAGACTACAGGGAACCTTGCTGCCGACCGGGACGCTGCGCCGCCCGGCGGGCGGCTCCGTCGCCGCACTTCCGGGCTACGCCGAGGGCGCCTGGTGGGTCCAAGATGCCGCCGCCGCGCTGCCCGCGCGGCTGTTCGGCGATCTGGCCGGGCGCGAGGTGGTCGATTTGTGCGCTGCTCCGGGGGGCAAGAGCGCTCAACTCGCGACCGCCGGAGCACGAGTGACGGCGATCGACCGCTCGGCCCGGCGTCTCGAGCGGCTCGTTGCCAATTTTGCCCGGCTAGACCTGCCAATCGAGGCGGTGGTAGCCGACGCGCTGGTCTGGCGCCCACCGCGCCCGATCGACGCGATTCTGCTCGACGCCCCGTGCACCACGACCGGCGCGATTCGCCGTCATCCAGACGTGCCACACCTCAAATCGCCGGAGGACGTCGCCCGTCTCGCGGTAGTGCAAGAGAACCTGTTGCGGGCCGCAATCGACATGCTGCAGCCGGGCGGGACGCTCGTCTATTGCACCTGCTCGCTCGAGTTGGAGGAAGGAGCGCGGCGCATCGAGGCCTTGCTGGAGGGCGGCGCGCCAGTTTCGCGCCAGACTATTGACCCCGACGAGATCGGCGCTGAACCCGATTGGATCACCCGCGCGGGCGATCTGCGCACCTTACCGTGCCACTTCGCCGAGTATGACGGCGTTGACGGCTTTTTTTGTGCGCGGCTCATCAAGCGCGACGCATTCGATTGATCCGCCCGCGGCCCGGTGGCTTGCAGCTTCCGGGTTTCCTTGTTACGAAACGGCATGGGTTCGCTCGTCTGGCATGACTTTCGCGATCCTGGCCGCGCCGATCCGGCGCAGTTCGCGGTCGGGGACTAGACGAATGCAAACCCTTGCCGATGGGACGGGTGGCAAGGCGGCGGTGGGCCGTCTGGGCGCGGATGCACCACGACTATGGACGCGGTTGGGTCACGACGCGCTGCAGAGGCTCGCAACCACGCGATTTTATCGCCACACCTTGGTAGGGGGGGTTCCCGCCGATCTCAAGCTCAAGCCCGGCCTGGCATGGCCCGGCGATCCAAAGCGCGGCATGGCAATCGCATCCGGAGAGATCGAGCTCGCCGGCGAGCTGGTCCGCAATCCCTCCCCGCCCTGGTTTCCGCCCTCGGCCGGGACGGAGTGGCTCGCCGAGTGGCACGGCTTTAGCTGGATTTCGGATTTGTTTTCCGCGGAGACGAGTGCCCGTGAGGCGGCGCGCGGGCTGGTACAGAGCTGGCTCGCCAAGGATATCGCCTGGCACGCCATTGCTTGGCGCTCCGATGTGTTGGCGACACGGCTGTTCGCCTGGATCACGCATTTCGACGACCTCGCCGGGCGCGATCAAGACCCAGAATTTCGCCGCACAATGCTGGCGAGCCTCGCCGTCCAGCTGCGCCATCTGGCCCGCACCGCCTCATGGGAGCTTGACGGCGCGGCAAGGCTGCGGGCGCTCAAGGGCCTGATCGCCGGGATCGTGACGCTAGGCGGTTCGCCCGCGCGGCTGGCAAGGGCGTTGAGGGCGCTCGAGCGCGAGATGCCGGCGCAGATCTTCGTAGATGGCGGCCATATGTCGCGCAGCCCGTCGGCGCAGCTCCGAGTCCTGCAGGATTTGATCGATATCCGCTGGGTGCTGCACGCGGCGCAAATCGAAACGCCGGGCGCAATCCAGGACGCGATCAGGCAGATGGCGCCGATGCTACGGCTGTTTCGCCACGGCGATCGGCGCCTCGCGCTGTTCAACGATGCCGTCGAGGAGGACGGGGTGATGATCGACCTCGTCCTGACTCGGTCTGAGACCAAGGGGCGCGCGCCTATGCATGCGCCCGATAGCGGGTTCGAACGGCTGCAGGCCAACAATACCCTGGTGGTGGTCGACACCGGCAAACCGCCCCCGCCAGGCTTTGACCAGCACGCGCACGCTGGCGCGCTATCCTTCGAGATGAGCCACGAGCGTGAGCGGATCATTGTAAATTGCGGCGCTTATCGCGGCGCCAAGTCGAACTGGTGGCGGGTCGCCCGCGCGAGTGCCGCGCATTCGGTGCTCGTCGTCGCCGACACTAACTCGGCTGAGGTCCGCGATGACGGCGTCCTGGGCCGCGCGCCCGCATCGGTTACCTGCGAGCGAGCCGAGCACGACGGCCAGCAATGGATTTCGGCGACCCATGACGGGTATCGGGACCGCTTTGGCCTAATCTACACCCGCGAGCTGTTTCTGGCCGCGGACGGTGACGACCTGCGCGGCGAAGACAGGCTGACCGGACGTCCCGGCGCGGCGTTCGCGGTACGCTTCCATCTTCATCCCTCAGTGCAAGCCTCGTTGGTTGAGGACGAGACCGCCGCACTGCTGCGGCTACCGAGCGGATTGATCTGGCGGCTGCGCGCGGCAGGAGCCGAGATGACCCTGGGCGAGAGCGTCTACCTGGGATCGGGCGAAGCGCGAAAGACCCAGCAGATCGTGTTGAGCGGGACCGCTATGCCGGGCGGCACCACCGTCCGCTGGGCCTTGCGCCGCGAGCCCCGAGAGGCCGCCGCCGATTAGCTGGCCGGCTATCAGCCATCTCGGCATAGAAGACGGCGCGACGACGGCTGCCGTCGCCATCGCTACAGCTCTGCTCTCCGGCTTCACCACGCGGGCGCTGATCCCGATCCTGCGCCGCCACAACGTGCTCGATTGTCCTAACGAGCGCTCCTCTCACAATGCTCCGACCCCCCGAGGCGGCGGAATCGCGCTGATCGGGACGGTGCTGCTCGCCTGGCTCGTCCTGCGGCAAGCCGGACAGGTATCGCCGGCGATCCTCGGTATCTCGCTGGGAACGGGGCTGCTGGCGATCGTCTGCTGGATCGACGATCTGCGCGGCCTGTCGCCCGTGACGCGGCTCGCTGCGCAGACCGCCGCGGTCGCGATCGGCCTCTATGCCCTACCCGCGCCTGACAACGCGCTCCGGGCCTGGCTCGGGCAGGTGGCTTATTTCGTCACGGCCGGAGTTCTTTGGATCTGGTGGGTCAACCTTTTCAACTTTATGGATGGGATCGACGGACTAGCGGGTAGCGAAGCGGCGGCGATCGGCGGCGGGCTATTGCTTTTCGCTGGCTTGGGCAGTGGGGTCGATCCGGAAACGGCCCTGCTGGCCGCCGCGATCCTCGGCGGGGCGCTCGGCTTTCTGTTATGGAACTGGTCGCCGGCGCAGATTTTTCTGGGCGATATCGGCAGCGTCCCGCTCGGCTATCTGACCGGCTTTCTACTGATCGACGTCGCCGCCCGTGGACATTGGAAGATCGCGTTGATCGTGCCGCTCTATTTCCTCGCCGATGCGACGATTACCTTGTTGCACCGCCTGATGCTCGGCGAGCGGGTCTGGCAGCCGCATCGCCAGCATTATTACCAACAAGCGGTCCGCCGCGGGCTCGGCCACGCCGCTGTGGTCAGGCGGGTGATCGCCGCCGAACCTTCTGCTGGTCGGCTGCGGCTGGGCGGCGGAAAATGGCTGGGGCGGCGTGGCTCTCGGCATCGCCGTCGCGATTGTGGCAGCGTTGCTGGCGACACTCGTCCACGGCCGCTGAACGATACTCCGAGACTTGTTCCCGACCGTAGCCGCACCTATACCCAGCAGATGAGCTCTCCTCCGCAAGAACTCCGGCGTGCGCTGATTTCCGTCAGCGACAAGAGTGGCATCGTCGGCTTTGCCGGCACCCTGGCGGCGCGCGGTGTCGCGTTGGTCTCGACCGGCGGCACCGCAGGGACGCTCGAGGCAGCCGGGTTGCGGGTCACCGAGGTGGCAGCGGTCACCGGCATGGCCGAGTTTCTCGACGGACGCGTCAAAACCTTGCACCCGAAGATCCATGGCGGGCTGTTGGCGCGCCGCGACCGGCCCGAACACCTCGCTGCATTGGCCGAGCGCGGGATCGATGCGATCGATCTTCTCGTCAGCAACCTCTACCCGTTTGCCGAGACCGTCGCCGCCGGAGCCAGCCGCGAAGACTGCATCGAAGCCATCGATATAGGCGGCGTGGCGCTGATCCGCGCCGCAGCCAAAAATCATGACTCCGTCACGGTGGTGACCGATCCCGCCGATTACAATCGGGTGCTTGCCGAGCTCGAAGCAGAGCATGGAGCGATTTGCCCGAGGCTGCGGCGCCGGCTCGCCGGCAAAGCCTATGCGGCGACCGCGGCCTATGATGCGGCGATCGCTGAATGGATGGCGCGCGAGGAAGGAGAGACGTTTCCCGAGACCCTGATCATTGCCGGCCGGATGAGCCAGCGCCTGCGCTATGGCGAGAACCCGCATCAGGCCGGCGCGTTCTATCGCACCGGCGAGCGCCGTCCCGGCGTCGCGACCGCACGGCAGCTCCAGGGCAAGGAATTGTCATACAACAATTATGGCGATGCCGACGCCGCCTTCGAGCTGGTCGCCGAGTTCGCGCCGCCCGCGGTGGCGATCGTCAAGCACGCCAACCCCTGCGGCGTCGCAATCGGTGCGAACTTGCGCGAGGCTTGGGACAAAGCACTCGCCTGCGATCGCCAGAGCGCCTTTGGCGGGGTCGTGGCGATCAACCGACCGCTCGACAGCGCCACGGCCGAGGCGATCGGTCAAATCTTTGTCGAGATCGTCATCGCCCCCGAGGCGCCCCCGGAGGCCGCGTCGACACTGGCGCGCAGGACGGCATTGCGGCTGCTCGTCACCGGCGCGATGCCCGATCCCACCGAGCGCGGCCTGAGCTTTCGCTCGGTGGCAGGCGGCATTCTCGCCGAGGAGTGCGACCGCGTCGCGGTCGGCCGCGACGCGCTGCGCACCCTCACCCGCCGCGCCCCGAGCGAAGCTGAAATTGCCGATCTGCTTTTTGCCGACACGGTGGCCAAGCATGTCAAATCGAACGCGATCGTCTTCGCCCGCGGCGGCGCCACGGTCGGTATCGGCGCCGGTCAGATGAGCCGCGTCGACAGCGTGCGCATCGCGGTCCTAAAAGCAGAGGAGGCGGCCAAGGCGGCCGGACTGTCGGTGCCCCCGACTCGCGGCGCGGTGCTGGCCTCGGACGCATTCTTCCCGTTCGCTGATGGCCTCGAAGCAGCGATCGCAGCCGGGGTCACCGCGGTGATCCAGCCCGGCGGCTCGATGCGCGACGCGGAGGTCATCGCCGCGGCCGACGCCGCCGGCATCGCGATGGCGTTCAGCGGCATCCGCCACTTCCGGCATTGAGTCAAGCGCGCCAGATACGCTGCGTTACTCCCCGGAGCGCCTGGTCAGACGACGCGGAAGTTCTTGAATTGCCAAGGGTCGTCGCGGTCGAGGTCTTCCGGGAACAGGATCTCGCGACCGTCGAGCGGGGTCCAATCGCCGAAGATCCCGACAACCTCGCCGAGATAGGGGCGGGCGATGTCGAGGACGCGCTCGAAGTCCAGATCCTCGGGCTCGACAATACCCTCACGCGGATGCTCGAGCGCCCAGACGACCCCGGCCAGCACCGCCGCGGTCACCTGCAGCGACGTGGCGTTGTTGTGCGGCGCCACTCGCCTTGCTTCTTCGATCGTCAGCCGCGAGCCGAACCAATAGACCCCTTTGGGCGAGCCCATCAGCAGAACCCCGAGCTCATCGGTTCCCGCGGTGATCTCGGCCATCATCAGCCGTTTACGATCCTGCAGCAGCCAATTCTTGCCGGCGAATTCGTGCAGGCTGAGAACCGCGTCGTCACACGGATGATAGGCGTAGTGGCAGGTCGGACGGTAATGCACCTCGACGCCATCGGCGACAGTCAGAAAATCGGCGATGGAAATGGATTCGCCGTGGGTAATCAGAAATCCGTGATAGGGTCCCTCGAGCGGCGTCCAACTGCGCACGCGGGTTGCCGCTCCGGGGCGCAGCAGATAGATCGCCGCTCCACAGCCGAAATCGTGGCGACCGCCATCCGCCGGGAAATGCCGCTCATGCGTTCCCCAGCCGAGTTCCGTCGGCTGCGAGCCCTCACTGACAAAGCCATCGATCGACCAGGTGTTGACGAATTCGCCCGGTTCCTTCGCCGTCGTCGCGACCTGCGTATCGCGTTCGGCGATATGGATGACCTTTATGCCGAGACGCTGGGCGAGACGCGCCCAATCGCGGCGTGTGCTGGGAATGCTGATGTCCACTCCGGAGTCCCGGGCCAGATCGACCAGGGCCCGCTTGACGAAGTGTGAAACGAGGCCCGGATTGGCGCCGTGGGTCAGCACCGCGGTCGGACCATTGCGGAAAGCGGCGACGCAGCGCCAGCGCACTCTCGCGCAGCGCATAGTTCGAGCGGGCCGAAGGCGGCAGGTTTGGGTCGGTGTACCCGCCCGGCCACGGCTCGATGCAGGTATCGAGGTAAAGCGCGCCGGTTTGCTGGCACAGTTCGATCAGCGCCGTGCTCGACACGTCGACCGAAAGGTTGAGCAGGAAATCGCCACGGCCGATCCGGGGTTCCAGCGCGGCTCGATAGTTGTCGGGGGTCAGCATTGTCTCGACAAAGGCTACGCCGTATTCGGCG
Organism: uncultured Alphaproteobacteria bacterium; assembly: GCA_963785565.1. Taxonomy (GTDB): domain Bacteria; phylum Pseudomonadota; class Alphaproteobacteria; order ATCC43930; family CGMCC-115725; genus AP-15. Next base: position 11,101 of record CAWAVV010000065.1, read on the forward strand.
GCGACATCGTGTCCGCGCGGCTCGGCCGTGACAATCGTGATCTGATCCGCGCGAACGTCGAGATGGCGGAGCAGCAGCGGCAGGACGCCTTGGCCGATGCTGCCAAAGCCAACGATCACCAGACGCCCGGGGAGAGCGGCGTGCTTGTTGTCGAACATGATTGTCCAGCGCCAATCAGGGAGGATGGAACCCCTATGGTCGGCGAGCAGCCATGTCAATGCGCAGCCTTCGCATCAATGCGCAGCCTTCGGCCGCGAGCGCGGTGGCGATGCCCAGGCCGATCCCGCAGGTCGAGCCCGTGACAATTGAAGTTTTACCCTTGAGCATCATTCTCCTCCTGATACCGCCTGCCGAGGCGATGCCCGACCTGCCGTCGTCGTATTACACAGCAGGCCGATCGGGGCAGCGCGGCAAAATGGTCCAGGGCGGGTCCGCTGACAGACGATGACGTTGCGCAAAACCTGGGCCATATCGTGCAGAGATCCCCGCGGGGATCGGCGTCGGCACCGGGATTGCTCCCCGATGTGGAGAAGTGGCTGTAGATATGTCAGGGACCCAAAGGTGATTGATGCCAGATAATCGCGGGGCGGCCCGCATTCTCGCCAATGCGACCGGCGGTCGGCCCTCGGTCCGCGTGGTCACTTACAACATACATGCATGCGTCGGGGTCGATCGGCGCTACGAGCCGGCTAGGATCGCGGCCGTGCTTCGCGAGATCGGTGCCGACATCGTCTGTCTACAAGAGGTCGATGTCCGCGGCACCCGGCTCCACGGCGATCAAGCTGCTTATCTCGCCGAGGCGACCGGCTACCAGGTCATCCTCGGCGCCGGCCCCCGCAACCATCGCGGACGTTTCGCCAATGCGATCCTGACCCGCTTTCCCGTAACCGCGGCGCGCGCCATCGACCTTGCCGTATCGGATTACGAACCGCGCGCGGCGCTCGATGCCGAGCTGATGATCGGCGATCGGGTGCTGCGCGTACTGGCCACCCATTTCGGCCTACACGCCGGCGAGCGGCGATTGCAGGCCAACCGCCTGATTGCCGCGCTCGACGAGCCGTTCACGCCAGGTCACCGGCCAGCGCATGCGGTGCTGCTGGTCGGGGATCTGAACGAATGGCGCGGGCGTAGCGGCGGCATCCGCGATCTCGATCGCTGCCTGGGCCCGAGTGCCACGCCCCGCACCTTTCCGTCATGGATGCCGGTGCTGCCCCTCGACCGGATCTATGCCGACGGCCCGGCGGTGCTGCGCGACATACATGTCTATCGCTCGCCGCTCGCCCGCCTGGCCTCAGATCATCTGCCGCTCGTCGGAAGCTTGTGGTGGACCGACGGCCAGCCACGCCGGCGCGAGCGGGGGCGCATTTTGCGTTGGAGAGCGAGATCCGGATCGGGCCCGACCGCCGACAACTGATCCAGTAACACGAGTGTGGCTATAAAATCGGATTTGCCGCGCTTGCATCGGTTCGCATTGCTTCGGGGCCGCCCGCCGAGCTAATCAGAGGCCATGCCGCCCAAGCGAAACCCGCTCAACCTGAATTCGCTGCAGCTGAGGACACTTACGCTGCTTCAGGAGTTGGCGCGACTGCCGGACTATTCCCAACCAGGCGAGGAGCCCGGTAGCGTCACCCTGACCCGCCTGCCCTATCCGCATGGCGATCACTTCCATGTCGGCGAGACAGTCGTAGCCTCTCGCGACGCAACCGGTTTGCGTAATCCGGCGGTATGGGCGGCGCTCGAGCGCAAAGGCCTGCTCCGGTCGTCGCCACCGACCGCGATCATGACGCCGCTGGGCCTCGGCTATGACACCGGGCTGCGCGAGACTATCCTGCACAATGCCGAGCATTAGGCCGGCGATCGGTCACCAGCAAAAGCGGCCGGCTACGGCCACCGGACGATAGCGGCCGGCGATCAAAGCCGCCTCGATACGCGCGAGATCCGGCGGCCCCGCGCCGGTCATGCCGAACTCGTCGGCGTGAATCCCCCCGGTGATAAACAGACTGTCGAGACCGGCGCCCGCCGCCCCCGCGATGTCGGTGCGCAGGCTGTCGCCGATGGCGAGGATGCGCGAGCGGTCGTCGATACCGAGGAGCGCCAGGCAGCTGTCGTAGACCGAGCGATAGGGCTTGCCGTGCCAGCGCACATAGCCGCCCTGATGCTCGTACCACTGCGCCAGCGCGCCGGCGCACAAGGCCAGCCGCGCCCCGTGCATGACGACAAGATCGGGATTGGCGCACACCATCGGCAGACCCGACGCCAGCGCCCGACGGAGCACCGGCGCATAATCCTCGATCGTGTCGTCCCAGCCCGCGGGACCGGTGTTGAGGATGAATTCAGCCTCCTCCGCGGTGTCGACGTAATCGAGTCCGAGGCCGTCGCGGATTTCGAGATCGCGGTCCGAGCAAATGTGCAGGCAGCGCCGCCCGAGCGCGGCATAGAACGGGTCATCGCGCCGGTGAAGATTTTGCCAAGCCTCCTCCCCCGACGACATGACATGGTGGTAGGTCCCAGCCGGCACCCCGATCTGAGTGATGCGGCGGACGACATCGTCAGCCCGCCGAGGCGCGTTCGACAACAAGGTAACGCGCTTCTTGGCAGCGATCAGCGCCCGCAGACAGTCGATGGCGCCGGGCAACGGTGCGACGCCGTCATGGATCACGCCCCACAGGTCAAGGATGAACCCGTCGTAACACGACGCCAGCACGGCAATGCCCGGTATCGACAAAAAGGCCATGGCGCGGAACTTCGGTGATAGGATGGCCACGGTCAAGCCGTCGCGAGGGCGATCCTCGCCGGAGCCGCAGACAACACGATTTACTGACGGGATACTGACGCTTCCCTGATACTTACAATTTACCGGTCATATTTACTAATAGTTGCCAAATTGATCGGAACATGGGCCGGCCCCGCTCCGTTTTAATAAGTAGGAGCGGGATCACGCCCTGACGAGGAAGGATCATGAAGACCGGTCTGTATATTGGCCCGCTGATCGAGCGCAACGGGAAATTCAGCTATGATACGTTCTCGCTGGCGGATGGATTAAGGAGTTCGTTTCGCTATCGGCGGGTCGGGGATGCCCGATATGATCGACGGGCGATGGTTGCCGAAGTCGGATCCGGCGCGCAGTACGACGTCTACGTTTGCGAAACTCTCGCGGAATTCGAGCAGTTGATCGAAGGCGCCCGCAGCGCCACGGAAAACCCGGACGAAATTCAATCGGACAGCTCGCAACGGCGCCTCGGCCCATCTGGATCTACCGAACGCTAAAGAACTAAGCTGCCGGCGCACGCGATAGGAGGCCGCGTCGCTCCGGACCCATGCGCCGTCCCGATTGCTTCGGTGATCGAAGCAAAGCCGTCACGCCGCAACAGAGCGGCGAGTTCCTGCTTGATGCGGCCGACGAGGGCCGGACCGTCGAAGACAAGTGCGGTGTAGAGTTGTATCAAGCTGGCCCCGGCCCGAATTTTTGCATATGCATCGGCTGCGCTCGCGATGCCGCCGACCCCGATCAGCGGTAGGCGGCCTTGCGTTCGACGATACATTTCGGCGAGCACCGCTGTGGAAGGACCGAATAGCGGGCGACCGCTGAGCCCGCCGGCTTCGGCGGCGTGTCGGCCAACCAGGCCGGCCGGTCGCGCTACCGTTGTGTTCGCGACAATCAGCCCGTCGATTCCGGAATCGAGCGCGATCTCGGCAATATCGCGGCGCTCCGCTGAGGTCAGATCGGGCGCAATCTTAAGCAGCAACGGTACCTGACAACCGGTGTTTGCGCGCACGTCGAGCAGATGGCGCAGCAGCGAATCGAGCGGCGCGCGGGCTTGCAGGTCGCGCAACCCCGGCGTGTTCGGTGACGAGATGTTGATTACCAGATAGTTCGCCAGCCCGGCTGTTCGGCGGATACCATTTGCGTAGTCGGCAGCGGCATCGGCACTGTCCCGGTTCTGGCCTAAGTTTACGCCGACGATTCCGACGCGGGTGCGTCGATTCAACCGGGCGACAACAGCGTCGAGTCCGCCACTGTTGAACCCCATCCGATTGACGATCGCGCGGTCTTCGTCCAGGCGAAACACTCGCGGCTTCGGATTGCCCGCCTGCGGGCGCGGCGTCACGGTGCCCACCTCGGCAAAGCCAAAACCAAGCTGCCGCATCGCATCCGGGGCGCGGGCGTCCTTGTCATAACCGGCGGCGAGGCCGATCGGATTCTCGAAATCGAGGCCCCATAGACTCTGCCGGAGGATCGGAGGATCGGGTTCCGACCCCGCCGAACCGACGAGGAACCGGCCCAACCCCGCCTCGAGCGCGCGGATGCTCACCTCATGCGCCGCTTCGCGCGGCAGCCGGCCAGGGCCGGGCGAATCAGCGGGTAGAGGTTGGGCATCGATCGGGTCGCCGCCTTCTAATCGATGATACCAGCGCGCGGGCGGCGCCGCACCTGTGCTAGATCATGGTGGCCATGACCGACGGCGATCGCAACCTTCCGGCCAGCGCGCGAGGCGTGCTGGTGCCACAGGCGCCGGTTCTCGTTGCCGGCATCCGTGAGGTGTTGTGGCTGAGCCCGGAAGGCGAGATCGAAGCTTTATCACCGGCCGAGGCGCGCGGTCGGGTCGAAATCGAGCCCCCGATGCTGTGTCACGCGAACGCCACCGCGCGGCGGCTCGATTCGCCGGGATTCGCAGCGCTTGATCTGCTCGAGCTGTTCGCGTTCGTCTACCCGGCGCGGTTTTGCGTGCCGACGCCGCGCGGCCTCGCCGAGGGGCTCGGGCTACCGCTGCCGCGTCGCCCGGCCGAAGCATGCGTGACCCTCGCGACCGCAGCGCGGGCGCTGCTGCAAGCACTTGGACAGGAGGCCGACGCCGAGTGTCTCGCCGTCGCCGAGGCGATGGATCGTGGCGGGTGGCTGTGGGCGCCGGCTGTGCTGGCAGCACTACCGCCGGCCGATCCCGGTGCACGGCGGCGCGCATCGGGGCTGCGGGTGTGGACGAGGCTTGCCGAGTGGGCTGAGATCCCGCCGGGCCCAGTACCCGGCAACGAGCCGGTACATCCCGAAGAGGCGCGCTCGCACCTCGCCCGATTACTGGGCGCCGAGGCCGAGCCGCGCCCTCAACAGGCCGATTACGCCGCCGCGGTCTCCGCCGCCTTTGCGCCGCGCGATGTTCCCGACCGGCCCCACGCGGTCCTGGCCGAAGCCGGGACCGGCGTCGGAAAGACTCTCGGCTATATCGCAACGGCAAGCCTGTGGGCCGAGAAGAATCGCGGCGTCGGTGTGGATCTCGACCTTTACCCGCAATTTGCAGACCCAGATAGCCGGCGAACTCGACCGCCTCTATCCCGACCCCGAACGACAAGCGACGACACGTCGTCGTCCGCAAGGGGCGAGAGAATTTCCTTTGTCTGCTTAATTACGAGGAAGCAGCGATCGCGGCAATGACACGGCCAGGGCGGTCAGCGGCCCAACTCGGACTGATCGCTCGATGGATCGCCGCAAGCGAGGCCGGCGATCTGATCGCCGGCGACTTTCCGGGCTGGCTCGCCGAGCTGATGGGCCGGGCACGGGTGAGCGCGCTCGCTGACCGCCGCGGCGAATGCGTGCACTCCGCCTGCCCCCATTTTCGCCGCTGTTTTGTCGAGAAGAACATTCGCAAGGCGCGCGGCGCGCGCATCGTTGTCGCCAATCATGCGCTGGTCATGACCCAGGCGGCCCTCGGCGGCCTCGACGATGCGATGGTGCCGACCCGCTACGTCTTCGACGAGGGCCACCATCTACTCGAGGCGGCTGACAATGCCTTTTCGGTCCGTCTGTCTGGCCGCGAGGGCCGCGAGCTGCGCCGCTGGATCGTCGGCGCCGAGGGATCGGGGGGATCGCGCGCCCGCGGTCTGAGGCGGCGCATCGGGGATCTGGTCGAAGCGGATGACGACGGCGCCAAGGCGCTGATCGATGTCCTCGCCGCTTCTCGGGTGCTCCCGGCAGACGGCTGGGTCCAGCGGGTCGCGGAGGGGCGCGGTCTGCAAGGGTTCGAGAGCTTCCTGGCGCTGGTCCGGCAACAAGTACTGGCGCGGGCGGCGCTCGCCGATACCGATTATGGGCTGCAGGCCGAGGCGCGACCGCCGGTCCACGGACTCGTCGCCGTCGGGATGCCCCTCGCGCTGGGACTCGAACGCCTCGCCGCTGCTTTAGGACGGCTCGCCTCGATCTTGCGCATCCGGCTCGAAGACCCGGAGAATCCGCCCGAGCCGGGCCTGCGGCAACGCCTCGACGCCACGGTGCGCGGGCTCGACCGGCGGGCCGATCTCCAGCTAGCCGCCTGGGTCCGGCTGTTGCGCGATCTCTCCGATGCGCCCCGGCCCGAGACCGTCGAATGGTTCTCGCTCGACCGGCTCGACGGGTTCGAAACCGATGTCGCGATCACCCGCAGCTGGATCGACCCCGGCATCCCGTTCGCCGAGCTGGTGGCGCGCCCGGCGCACGGCCTCGTCGTCACTTCGGCGACATTGACCGATGGTAACCCCGACCCCGACCTCGCCTGGCGCGGCGCCGAGGCTGCAACCGGTCTGCGCCATCTCGCCACCAGCCCTGCCGCGGCGCGCATCGCCTCGCCGTTCGATTATCCGACCCAGACCCGCATTTTTGTCGTCATCGATATCCCGCGAGACGATATCGGTCAGGTCGCGGCCGCCTATGCAGCGCTGTTCGCTGCGGCGCGTGGCGGGGCGCTCGGACTCTTCACCGCGATCGCCCGGCTGCGTGCGGTGCACCAGCGCATCGCCCCGGTGCTCGAAGCGCGCGGCTTGCTGCTGCTGGCCCAGCACGTCGACGCAATGTCGACCGCAACGCTTGTCGACATTTTCCGTGCTGAGGAGGATTCGTGCCTGCTCGGTACCGACGCGATCCGCGACGGTGTCGACGTCCCGGGGCGCTCGCTGCGGCTTCTGGTCTTCGACCGCGTCCCGTGGCCGCGCCCGGACATTCTGCACCGCGCTCGCAAGCCCGTCTTTGGCGGCGCCCAATATTCCGACCACATCGCCCGGCTGCGGCTGCGGCAGGCCTATGGCCGGCTCGTCCGCCGCGCCGACGATCGCGGCGTTTTTGTCATTCTCGATCGTGCGCTGCCGTCCCGTCTGTTGTCGGCGTTTCCGAGCGGGGTTGCCGTCGAGCGTGTCCCGTTGGTCGCCGCGGTAGAACAGACGGCGCAGTTTCTCGGCGTCGCGGATACGCCTTGACAGGCGCGCCCGGGTTTTGGTCTGTCAGGTCGCGAAACCCGAGAGGACTGTTATGCTCGACCACCACCGCGCGCTGATCTACACGATGGTCATCGTGTCGGCGGCTGACCGCAACCTGCCCGATTCCGAACTGCATGCATTTGCCGAAATTGTCGGCCATCTGCCGATTTTCCGCGATTTCGATCGCGACGACCTACCTGGGCTTTTCAATGATTGCACCGAACTTATCAGCGGTGAAAACGGGCTCGACGAGACGTTGAGGACGATCAAGGCCGGGCTGCCGCCAAAGCTGCGCGAGACTGCCTATGCGATCGCCTGCGATCTCGTCGCCACCGACGGCGAAGCGACGCAGGAAGAGCTGCGCATCCTCGAATTACTGCGCCACCGGCTCGACATCGAGCGGCTCACCGCTGCCGCCATCGAGCGCGGCGCCAGGGCACGGTTTCAAACGCTGTAGGAACTTTCCCCAGGAGCGCGGTCTTGGGAGAACGCCGCGTCAGTCCTGCGGGAATTCGGACCCGCCTACCTGCGGGAGCGCGCGCTTGATCGTTGCCTGCACTTCCGGCGGCTGGGCCGCCAACGCGTCGCACAGCCGGCGCAGCTGGCGGCGCAGGCCATAGACTTGGTCGAGCAGGCCGAGCACCATCGGCACCGCCTCGTCGTCGATCGCGAATTCGTGACGGATTTCGAGGATCAGCTCGACCCGAGCGACGTCCACCTCATGAAACAGCCAGGTTTCGCCGTGACGCTCGGGCAGCACCCAGCGGTTCTCGACCCAGCGGCCGAGCTCGCGCCGATCGAGCCCCACGAGACGGTCGAGCAGCTCCTCGAGAGCTATCATGACAAACGCATCCCCTGTCGCGGGTCGAATGGATGCTGCCGCGCCCAGTCTTCGAGGAACTTCGCCAGCTCCGTGTCGCCGCTATGTCCGATCACGACCTTCAAAGTCACATACTGGTCCCCGGCCCCGCGTGGACTCTGAACCCCTTTACCGCGCAGCCGCAGCTGGGTCCCGGTATCCGATCCTTTGGGGATGGTCATCGCCACCGGGCCGGTAACCGTCGGGACTTCCACTCTGGCGCCCAGCACCGCCTCGGCGAGACTGACTGGCAGCTCGACCCGGATCGTGGCGCCTTCGCGCCGGAACAAGGGGTGGGGCGCCACATGCACCTCGATCAGCGCGTCGCCCGAGGGGCCACCACCGAAGCCCGGGCCGCCCTTGCCTCTGAGCCTCAACACCTGGCCGTCATCGAGCCCGGCCGGGATCGTCACGTCGAGCCATTCGTCGGGACTGAGCGCCAGGCGTTTCTTGGCGCCGGTCGCCGCCTCCACGAAATCCACGGTCAGGGTGAAGTGTCGATCGACCCCGCGTGCCTTGAAGCCCTCGCCGCCGCGTCGCCGACGCGCTCCTCCGGCCGAGCCGAAGGCGGCGAACAGATCCTCGAGATCCCCCAGATCCATCTCGCCCTCGGGTTGGTACTTGCCGCCGCCTGGACCCTCGGCATGATTGCGATATGAATACCGCGGGCGCTCGGCGCCGCTCTCATCGATCTCGCCACGATCGTAACGCGCCCGCTTTTCCGGGTCCGAAAGCAAATCGTAGGCGGCGGAGACCGATTTGAAACGCGCCTCAGCCGCGGGTTTGCCTGGGTTCAGATCGGGGTGCAATTGCTTGGCAAGCTCGCGGTAGGCCTTTCGGATCTCATCCGCGCTCGCCTCCGGCTTGACGCCGAGGACCTGATAGGGGGTTTCCGTCGCCATTACCGGCCGGCACGCCCGATGCGCTGGCGCTCGGCGGTCGCCCGCTCGATTCGGACCGTCACATTGCGCTCCGAGCCCGCGCGATCGATGGTCAGTTCAATATCGCCGCCGATCGGCGCGAGGCCGACCCGGTTCCGAAGATCGGCCGCGTTATGGATCGGCACCCCATTGACGGCAACGACCAGATCGCTGCTGTGCAGCCCTGCACGCTGGGCAGAGGAGCCAGGCTCGACCCGCGCGATCAGAGCCCCCTCGATGCGCGTCGTTCCGAGGGCCCGAGCAAGGTCGGGGGTTAGGTCCTGAATCGCTACTCCGATCCGGCCGCGCCTGACCGCGCCGTTGCGGATCAGCTGATCCATCACGTCGCGCGCCATATTGATCGGGACGGCAAAACCGATGCCGATATTGCCGCCACCGGGCGCCAGGATTGCGGTGTTGATGCCGATCAGCCGACCCTGCAGATCGACGAGCGCGCCGCCGGAATTGCCGGGATTGATCGAGGCGTCGGTCTGAATGAAATCCTCATAGCCTTCGATGCCGAGCCCGCTGCGGCCGAGCGCGCTGACTATTCCTGAGGTTACGGTCTGGCCGAGGCCGAACGGGTTGCCGACGGCAAGCACAAAATCCCCGACCTGCAGTCGGCTCGAATCGCCCATTGGCACCGCTGTCAGACTGCCCGCCGGGATCTGCAGCACGGCAATGTCGGTAGCAGAATCGCGGCCGATCAGCTTCGCCTTGAAGCGGCGGTTGTCCTTGGTCGTGACCTCTATGTTTGCGGCGTTCTCGACAACGTGGCTGTTGGTCAATACATAGCCTCGCGCGGCGTCGACAATGACGCCCGACCCGACCGCCTCGGTCTCGCGCTCGATCGGCTGATCGCCGAAGTTGAAGAATTGCCGGAACAGCGGGTCCTGCGCCAGCGGATTGTTCTCACGGACCTCGCCGCGCACCGCAATGCCGACGACGCCCGGCGTAATCCGGCTCACGACGCCGGCGACGCTGGTCACCGCGGCCCCGCCCGCTTCGGGGACCGGTGCGCCGGCCAGCACGGGGTGCGACATGCACGTTGCCAGAGAGATACCACCCCACAGGACGAGCGCCGTCAAAACCCACCTCATCGCGGGAGCCTTAAAGCTGGACCCGAGTTGACGCCGGTAATGTCGATCACTGGCTGGTCATTCCCGAAAACGCTGGCATCCGAAGCCGCAAGCAATCACGCAGTTTCCGTTGAACTCCGCCCTTGCGGGGGATAACGGTAATCTATTGAAAAGGCGTGCTCCATTTGCGCTCGATATCTCCAGGTAGAAGCCGAGGCCCGGCGCCCTCGGCGAACGTTGCATGAACCATTTGGCTGCCGGAGGAATAAATCTAACCCTTCGCGCATTCTCTTCAAGGCACGATCGGACCCGACTTTAGCGGGGTTTGCGTTATAGCCCGAGGTTCAGCCGTTTCGGTTAGCTGTGCCCACCGACAGACTGGCGCAACGCGCCCAGATAGGCACGGATGCGGGCGGCATTTACGCCGAAATCGCCCCGCCCATGCCGCGACGAGGAGCGCAAATCGACCCTGCTGCCGGCATCCGACGCGGTGATGCGGATCACGATGTCGTCGGTGAAGCCAAACCACCGGCTCCTATCGTTCGCCTCGATCCTGCCGGTGACCGGATCCCCATCGACGATTGTCCATCCCATGTGCTGGGCGGTGTCGAGTGCATGCGAAAAGGTCTGCGTCGGCGGTATTGCGAGGGTCAGGGGTGCGATATCGGGGTAGGCGCGCCGTTGTTGTTGAGCAATTCCGGCGCCTCCGTACGTGGCCGGATTGTCGCCCTCGGCCAGGCGCGCCGCAACGACAGCGACAAAGGCTGGAGGATTGGCGGTGTCAGTCGTGATGTCGTCGATCGGCGGGTATCTCCCGCGCATCGCGTAGTAATGTATGGGCGTGTAGACCGCCACCCCGCCGGCAATACAGGCGACGATGCCGATCGCGACGCCCTTCCAGCCAATCACCGCGCGCCCGAAGACGAGGGCCAAGACCGAAACCAACACGGCGGCGATCCCGAAATAGCCCGCCCACGGCATTAGATAGAAGAACCCCACACGAAAATGCCACCAGCCGGCCCGCCACCCGATCGGGCCCAGCGCCAGCAGAACAATGGCGACCGCAGCGAGCAGGAGGCCGAGGCTAGGGAGATGACGCAACAGATTGTAGCGGAAGCGGTACGTCGTCGTCGCGACGGTCATGACGTTCTCCCTGCACAGCCCTCGCCACCGCTTAGCGGACCAAGGTTTATAGCCCCGCCGGGATGTCCAGTAAATTTTTTGCGACCGCCTGCGGCCGACTGCTCAAAAACCGCTCAATGCTTGGAGTGTGCTGACAGGCGGAGGCCGAGTAGGGTCGCGGCCGCCTCGGGCGGCAGCTTCGAATATCCAGGCGGCACTTCGAACAGCGCCGGATCCTGGCTACCAATCGCGACATGGCTCAACTCCCAGTGAATCTTCGTGATCTTGCCATTTCCGCGGGTAAAGCTGCCGTCGCAGCGCATCGGGATACCCTCTGCGGTCAGCCACAGCGAGCCTGCCAAATGGCCTTCGGGAATGTCCTTGTCGACCGCATATTTGGTCGCCGCGAGCCCGTTGACGGTCCCTTGACCGACTGGTTTCCCGAGCAGGCCGGGCTGACCCAAGACCGCCAACGCGGCCGGCAGCGTAAATTCTATTGCTGTATGCAACTGCGGCAGCAGGATGTCGCCCACCGTACTGTCGGCGCGCAGAATGAAAACGGGATTCAACGATGGCAGGTCCTGCTCATGCCGCTGCTCGCCCGGCATGTTCCACATCCGGCCGATATAGCTGTGCCCGTTAAATACCAAGACGCGGTCTGCGCTGAAACCTACCCTAGGGTCGCCCAAGGTCGACGCCCATCCCGCAGTGTCGATCGTCAGCTGCGCGGAGAACGCGATCAGAGCGAGGAGAAACGCACGCATATTGGTTCTTGGCACAGTCGTTGGCGGCTGTTAGTCAGCGAATACGGCGGTTTCGCGGCGCTGGACATGGATCGCACAAATCCTATCCTGGGCCGGGCGGAATTACGAGGTCCAGGCAGGGCATCGGCGATGATTGAGAACAGCGACACACGACATTTCCCAAACCGGATCCCGAGCCGGCAATGAGCGACAACGACGGCTCGGTCACGGTCCGCGTCCACCCCGCGATCGCAGAAATTCCAGCGGCGGCTTGGGACGCCTGCGCCGGCGATGTCAATCCGAGTGTCTCTTACGCTTTTTTAAGCGCGCTCGAGGATAGCGGATCGACGACATCGCGCACCGGCTGGGCGCCGCAACATCTCTCTCTGCCGGCGCCGACGGCGCCATCGTCGGAGTCGTGCCGTTGTATTCCAAGAGCCATTCGTATGGCGAGTACGTTTTTGATTACGGTTGGGCCGACGCCTTCGAGCGAGCCGGGGGCCGCTATTATCCAAAGCTGATATCCGCCGTGCCGTTCACCCCGGTGCCGGGACCGCGTCTGCTGCTGCGCCCCGATGCCCCGCGCCAAACGCGCGACCATCTGATTGCCGCAATGGTCGAACTCTGCAATCGCCGCCGAATCTCTTCGGTGCACGTGACCTTCGCCGAGCAGGGCGACGCCGAGGCCCTGACCGAGGCCGGTTTCCTCCAGCGCATCGGCCAGCAATTCCATTGGACCAACAACGGCTATCGCGACTTCGACGATTACCTCACCGCGCTAAATTCGCGCAAACGTAAGGCAGTCAAGAAAGAGCGTCGCGAAGCGCTGGCTGATGGCCTCGAAATCGAGGTGCTGACCGGCAGTGATCTGAAAAGCCGTCATTGGGACGCGTTCTACAGATTCTATCTCGCGACCTCCGACCGTAAATGGGGCCAAGCCTATCTCAATCGCAAATTCTTCGAGCTGGTCGGCGAGCGCATGCCGGAAAACGTGGTCCTGGTGATGGCGCAACACGGCAGCAAATATGTCGCCGGCGCCCTCAACCTATTAGGCAAGGATACCATCTACGGCCGCAATTGGGGCGGCTACGGCGATTACAAATTCCTACATTTCGAGTGCTGTTATTACCAGGCGATCGAGTTTGCAATCACCCGCGGGCTGCGACGGGTCGAGGCCGGCGCGCAAGGGTCACATAAATTACAGCGCGGCTATCTGCCAACGCCAACCTACAGCGCCCACTGGATCCCCGACCCGGCCTTTCGCCGCGCCGTCGCACAATTCCTCGAGCGCGAGCGATTTATGGTCGAGCGCAAGATCGAGGGGCTGGCCGAGTATTCGCCGTTCCGGCACGAAGACTGAGAGGATCCACCCCTACGGCTTGGCGCTCGTGCAGTAGTGTCCTTATTCCACCAGCGCCGGCTCCTTGGGCTCGGCCGGCGCCGCAGACCCCTCTTCGAACGAGAAGGCGAGCACGTCGTCTTCCCGCTTCTTGGTGACGCGGACGACCCCGCCCTTTGCCAGCCGCCCGAACAGCAATTCCTCGGCGAGCGGCTTTTTGATGTGCTCCTGGATCACCCGGGCGAGCGGGCGGGCGCCGAACAGAGGATCATAGCCCTTTTGCGCGAGCCAGGCGCGGGCGTCGGGATCGAGCTCGATCGTGACGTTGCGGTCGGCCAGCTGCTCCTCCAGCTGCAGCACGAACTTATCGACGACCCGGCCGATCGTCTCGGGCGACAGCGGGGCGAATGAGATCGTCGCATCAAGCCGGTTGCGGAATTCCGGCGTGAACATCCGGGTGATCGCCTCTTCGTCGTGACCCGTGCGGATGCCGCTGCCGAAACCGATCGCCTGCTTAGCCAACTCGGCGGCACCGGCATTCGTCGTCATGATCAGGATGACATTGCGGAAATCAACATTCTTGCCGTTGTGATCGGTCAGCTTGCCGTAATCCATCACCTGCAACAGGATGTTAAACAGATCGGGATGGGCCTTCTCGATCTCGTCGAGCAGCAGCACAGAATGCGGGTGCTGATCGATCGCATCGGTCAGCAATCCGCCCTGGTCAAAGCCGACATAACCGGGCGGGGCGCCGATCAGCCGCGACACCGTATGCCGCTCCATATACTCCGACATGTCGAAGCGGGTAATCTCGATGCCGAGGGTACGTGCCAGCTGGCGCGCGACCTCGGTCTTGCCGACTCCAGTCGGGCCGGAAAAAAGATAGCTGCCGATCGGCTTTTCGGCGTCGCGCAACCCCGCGCGCGCGAGCTTGATCGCCGAGACCAAGGCCTCGATGGCGCTGTCTTGGCCGAACACCATCGTCTTCAGATCACGATCGAGGTTGCGCAATACTTCTCGATCATCGCGCGACACGCTCTTTGGCGGGATCCGCGCCATCGTCGCGATAACCGCTTCGACCTCACGCGCGGTTATGGTTTTGCGACGACGGTTTTCCGGGACCAGCATCTGCGCCGCGCCGGTCTCGTCGATCACATCGATCGCCTTGTCGGGCAATTTGCGATCGCCGATATAGCGATGCGACAGTTCAACCGCGGCGCGGATCGCATCGGCAGTGTAGCGGACCTTGTGATGTCGCTCGTAATAGGGTTTGAGGCCGCGCAGGATCTTGACCGAATCTTCTACTGTCGGCTCGTTGACGTCGATCTTTTGAAAGCGGCGGACAAGCGCGCGGTCTTTCTCGAAATAGTTGCGGTATTCCTTGTAGGTCGTCGAACCGATGCACCGGATGACGCCACCGGCCAATGCCGGCTTCAACAAATTCGAGGCGTCCATCGCCCCGCCGCTGGTCGCCCCGGCGCCGATGACGGTATGAATCTCGTCGATGAACAGGATGGTGCCGGGTTGCGCCTCGAGCTCTGACAGTACCGCCTTCAGCCGTTCCTCGAAATCGCCGCGATAGCGGGTGCCCGCGAGCAATGCCCCCATGTCGAGCGCATAGATCGTCGCATTGACCAGCACCTCAGGCACCTCGCGCTGCACAATGCGACGCGCCAGCCCCTCGGCAATCGCGGTCTTGCCGACGCCGGGATCGCCGACATAAAGCGGGTTGTTCTTCGACCGCCGGCACAGGATCTGGATCGTGCGCTCGACTTCCGCCTCACGTCCGATCAACGGGTCGATGCGGCCGCCCTTGGCCTTCTTGTTCAAATTCACGCAATAAGCGTCGAGGGCGTCATGGCTGCGCTTCTGCGACTTTTCGCCACGTTCGTCTTCGTCCGCGCCCTGAACCCGCCGCGTTTCGGAGCGGCCAGGCGCCTTGGCGATCCCGTGCGAGATATAGTTGACCGCATCGAACCGGGTCATGTCCTGCTCTTGCAGGAAATAGACAGCATGGCTCTCGCGCTCGGCGAACATGGCGACCAAGACGTTCGCGCCGGTGACCTCCTCGCGGCCAGAGGATTGGACATGGATGGCGGCGCGCTGCAGTACGCGCTGAAAGCTCGCCGTCGGCTTGGCGTCATCCTTCTGCGCGGCGACCAGATTGCCGAGCTCGTTGTCGACATAGGTCAGCACCTCGCGACGCAACCGATCGAGATCGACGCTGCAGGCACGCAGCACGGCGATCGCGTCCTGATCCTCGGTCAGCGCCAACAGCAGATGTTCGAGGGTGGCGAATTCGTGCCGGCGATCGTTGGCATGGGCCAGCGCCCGATGCAGCGACTTTTCGAGATTGCGTGACAGCACTCCCGCCCTTCCTTCCTTGCCTAGTCCTTTTCCAGCGTACACTGCAGCGGATGCTGGTGCTGCCGGGCGAAATCCATGACCTGGGTCACCTTGGTTTCGGCCACCTCGTACGTGTAGACGCCGCACACTCCGACCCCGCGGCGGTGCACGTGCAGCATGATCCGGGTCGCTTCTTGCCGGCTCTTGCTGAAAAATCGCTCTAGTATGTGGACGACGAACTCCATCGGCGTGTAATCGTCGTTCAGCATCAAAACCTTGTACATCGAGGGCTTCTTCGTCTTCGGCTTGGCCTTGACGACGACGCCCGTACCCGGTCCTTCCTCGCCGCGCTTTCCGTTGTCGCTCATATCGACTCGGGCCGATCGCCTTACTCGTTGTCTCATGATATTGGCTTTCCGGCGGCGCGGAAAAGCATTTTCCGTTCGGCGCAAACCCGCGGCATCACCCTCTACTCCGCCCGGTAGGGCCGGCGCAGCAGCCGGTCGGTCATCGTATCGATCGGCACGCCGCGATGGAGCACCGCGTCGACCGCTTCGCTGATCGGCATCTCGATCCCGAATTGGGCGGCCAGCCCGGTGACAGCGGCCGCGGTAGCAACCCCCTCGACGACCGAGCGGCGCCCGCCGAGCGCGTCATCGAGGCTTTGCCCCTGGCCGAGGGCCAAGCCGAGAGCGTGATTGCGCGACTGGGCAGCGCCGCAGGTCAGTACTAAATCGCCAAGGCCGGAGAGCCCGCGAAAGGTTTCTGCATGTGCCCCCCGGGAAAGCCCAAGTCGCACCATTTCAGCGAGCCCGCGGGTGATCAGCGCGGCGCGCGCATTGTCGCCAAGGCCGCGCCCGACAACGATCCCGCAGGCGATCGCAACCACATTTTTGACTGCACCGCCGATTTCGGCGCCAGTCGGATCCGGCGACAGATAGGGGCGAAAGCGGCTACTGCCGAGCGCCGCCATAAAACTCTCTCCAAGCGTCGCATCGGCGCTGGCGACGGTCACCGCAGTCGGCAGGCCGCGCGCGACTTCGGCGGCGAAGCTCGGCCCCGACAATACCGCAAAGGGCGAAGCCGGCAGCATCTCGGCCCCGATCTGCGACATCGTGGCGAGCGAGCCCGCCTCGATCCCTTTGGCGCAATGCAACAACGGCAGCCCTTGAGGCAGGACCCGGCGTAGGCCGCCGAGCACGCCGCGCAGAAATTGCGCGGGGACGACGAGCAGCGCGGCATCGGCATCGGCCACGGCCGCTCGCATATCGTCGGTTGCAGCGACCGCCGGATCGAGCGCGATGCCGGGGAGATAGATTGGGTTTTCATGCCGCACATTCACAGCAGCGACGACATCGGGGTCGCGCGCCCATAGCACCGGGATCAAACCGGCACGGCTCGCGACGATCGCCAACGCCGTGCCCCAGGCGCCGGCGCCAATGACCGCGAGCCGCTTCACGAAGTCACGCCTTGACCCCGGCACCCGGGCTAGGCCGAGCCCCGGCGTCGAGCGGCCAACGCGGGCGTGGTGGCGTATCAAGACCGTCAACGAGGCCAAGACGTAGCCGCTCCAACCCCGCCCAGGCGATCATCGCGGCATTGTCGGTGCACAATTCGGGCGGCGGCGCCAAAAAATCCAGTCCGGCCGAGCAGGCGAGCCCAGCGAGGCGTTGGCGCAGCCGGGTATTGGCTGCCACCCCACCGGCGACGATGAGGCTTCTGCCCTCCGGGTAGTTTCGCAGAAACCAGTCAATGGCATTGGTGGTGCGGTCGCACAATGCCTCGCAGATGGCGAGTTCGACCGAGGCCGCCAGGTCCGCCCGCTCGCGGTCTTCCAGCGGTACGCGTTCGCGGGCGATCCGCCTCACGGCCGTCTTTAGCCCGGAAAATGAGAAATCGCAGCCCGGTCTGCCGGCGAGCGGTCGCGGCAGGGCGAACCGCCGCTCGTCTCCCCCCCGTGCCGCATGTTCGATCGCAGGACCGCCCGGATAGCCGAGCCCGATCAGTTTCGCGGTCTTGTCGAACGCCTCGCCGGCGGCATCATCGAGGGTCGTGCCGAGACGGGTGTAGCGGCCGATCCCGGCGCAGGCGAGGAGCTGGCAATGTCCGCCCGACACGAGAAGAAGCAGGTAAGGGAAGGAGACATCGTCGGTAAGCCGGACGCTCAGCGCGTGAGCTTCAAGATGGTTGACCGCAATAAACGGTTTGCCGGCGGCCCACGCGATCCCCTTTGCCGTCATGGTACCGACGATCAGGCCGCCGATCAGTCCGGGGCCAGCGGCTGCCGCGACCCCATCGATCTCGGTCAGGCTGGTCGCAGCCTCAGCCAGCGCGCGTAACACGAGGCCGTCGAGATGGTCGAGATGAGCGCGCGCCGCAATCTCAGGCACAACGCCGCCATAGGGGGCATGGTCGGAGAGCTGGGAATGGACCAGGTTCGAACGGATCTGCGGACCCGACGGACCCACGGCCACCACCGCGGCGGCGGTTTCGTCGCAGCTGGTTTCAATGCCGAGGACGATCATCGGGTGGCGCTGCTCGCCAGCAGCCAACCTCCAGTTTGGATTTCGCCGGCCGCGGCGTTCAGCCGGGCTGGGCCACCTCGTAAGTCTTCAGGGTCTTGTCAGTCGCAGCGTCGATTTCGAGCAGCTTGACCGAATAGCCCCACAGCACAGCAACGTGACGCAGCACCGCACGGCAGCTTTTTTCGGCAAGCAGGACGCCGTTGTGCACATAATGCGCAAGAATCAGGCAGCGGTCACCTCTCAGGTCAACGTCCACGACCTGGATGTCCGGCTCGCGCCGTGACAAATCGTATTGCCGCGACAGCGCGCTGCGGATCTTGCGATAGCCGATGTCGTCATGAATCGCTTCGACATGAAGCGATGGCTTAGTGCTGTCGTCGGAGACGTGGAACAGGCGGAACTTTCGGATCATTGCCGGGCTCAGATACTGCAGCACAAAGCTCTCATCGCGGTAGTTAGCCCAGGCGTGGCGGAGCACGCCATAACCGTCGCCACCGCCGGCGATGTCGGGAAACCAGACCCGGTCCTCCTCGGTGGGCTCCTCACAGATGCGGCGAATGTCCGACATCATCGCGAAGCCCAGCGCGTAGGGGTTCAGTCCGCTGAAGCGCGGATCGTCGAAATCCGGCTGAAAGACGACGCTCGAATGCGAATGCAGAAATTCCAGCATCGCGCCTTCGGTGATCAGCCCCTTATCGTGCAGCCGCCGCATGATCTCATAATGGACGAAGGTGGCGCAGCCTTCGTTCATCATCTGGGTCTGCTTTTGCGGGTAGAAATATTGCGCGATCAGGCGGACAATGCGCACGAGTTCGCGCTGCCAATCCTCCAGCCGCGGCGCCCGCTTTTCGATCATATACAGCAGGTTTTCCTCAGGCAGGCCGAGTTCGCGCTTGATTTCCTGCAGCCGCGCCTCAGCCGCGTCTGGATCTTCCTTGTCTCTACCGCTGCCGGGCACAGTGCGCCAAAGATCGTTGTAGGTCGCCTCGGCATGCGCCTGCCACTCTTCAGCCCGGCGCCGTTCCTCGGCGAGATTGGGCTTGATCCGATGGGCGTAGCGATTGACCCCGTGATCCTTTAGCGCGTGCGCGGCGTCGAGCACGCGCTCGACCGCGTCGGCGCCGTGCCGTTCTTCGCACTTGGCGACATAGTCGCGGGCAAAGCTCAGATAGTCCAAGATGCCGTTTGCATCGGTCCACTGCCGGAACAGATAGTTGTTCTTGAAGAAGTGGTTGTGGCCAAAGGCGGCGTGCGCCATGACAAGCGTCTGCATCGTCATGGAATTCTCTTCCATGATGTAGCAGATGCAGGGGTTAGAGTTGATAACGATTTCGTAGGCGAGCCCTTGCAGCCCTTTTCGATAGAGTGTCTCATGAAAGGCGAAGCGCTTGCCAAAACTCCAATGACGATACATCAGCGGCAAGCCCACCGAGGCATAGGCGTCGAGCATTTGCTCGGAGGTGATGACCTCGACCTGGACGGGGTAGACATCGAGGCCGAGTTCTTCCAACGCGATGCGTTCGATTGCGTCATGCACTTGGCGCAACGAGCCGTAATCCCAGTTCGGACCGTTGAACAATGGGGCCGCCGTTTCAAGCCGTGCCATCGGCACGGAAAGCGTGTCAGGCACGGACGCCCCCTTTCGCAAACAATTCGTGGAAGACCGAGAAAATCTGCGATGGATCACCGACACGCCGCATCGCGAAATGCGGGTGGGCCGGCGCCACCTCGCTGTAGGCGCGCCACAAATCGCTGTCGCGCGCCAGGCCAGTCAGGCTGCCGCCCATCCCGTCGCCGACCTCGACATAAGCAAAGTACTGGCACAGCGGCAACACCTCACCGCCCAGCAAGGCCACACAGCGACCGCTGTCGGCGCCGTAATTGTCACCGTCGGAGGCCTGTGCAGCATAGATGTTCCAGCGGTCCGTCGGATAGCGCGCCCGCGCTATCTCCAGCATCTTTTCGAGAGCCGTCGACACCACAGTGCCCCCGGTTTCCCGGCTATAGAAGAACGTCTCCTCATCGACCTCCTCGGCCGTGCTCGTATGTCGGATAAAGACGACGTCGACATGACGGTAGCGCCGAATCAGAAAGACGTGCAGCAACATGAAGAATCTTTTGGCCAGATCCTTCATCGCTTCGGTCATCGATCCCGACACATCCATCAGGCAGAACATCACCGCCTCGGTATTGGGCCGGGGCACGCGCTCGAAGCGATTGTAGCGAACATCGATCGGGTCGATGTAGGGAATGATCTTGCTGCGGAACTCGGCGCGATCGAGTTCGAGCGCCAGTCTTTTCGCCTCTTCTTCGTCGCCCCGGGCGCGCGCGTCGGCGAGCGCGTCGCGCAACCCCTCGACCTCCCACGTCTTTGGCCTACGCAGCGAAATGCGCCGCGCCATGCTGTTGCGCATAGTCCGTCGAATGCTGAGATTGGCCGGGCTTCCGGTCACCGTGTAGCCGGCACGCTGCAAATCGACGGCAAACGTCTCGCGCAAGCTCTTCTTGACGAGATCGGGTAGCTCGAGATCCTCGAAGAACATGTCGAGGAACTCGTCTTTCGACAGGGTGAATTCGAACGCGTCCTCACCCGATCCGTCCGGGCTGCCCTGCGAGCCGCCGCGCCCGTCGCCGCCGGTCGGGCGCGGGATCTCGTCGCCTCTGACGTATTCCTTGTTGCCTGGCACGACATGCTCGTTACGGCCGGTGCGCCGGCTGTGGTGAAAGGCCGGCTCGACGATCCCACGCATCGGGATCGCCACCTTTTCGCCGTGCTCGACATCGGCGACTTTGCGCTTGCGCAACGCGTTCTGCACCGCCGATTTGACCTCGGCGCGCGCCCGCGCCAAGAACCGCTGCCGGTTGCTGAGGCTCTTGCCCTTGGGGTTGGGCCGGCGGTCGACAATGTTCATCGTCTTCCCTCCAGACCGGGCATCATCGCCGCCTACCCGGCCTTGTTGACCCGCATATACCACTCGACGAGGCGGCGGACCTGACGCTCGGTGTAGCCGCGCGCCACCATTCGCTCGAGAAAGTCGGCATGCTTTTTCTCAGTATCGCTGTCCTTCTTGGAGCCAAAGCTGATCACCGGCAGCAGATCCTCGACCTGCGAGAACATGCGCCGCTCGATCACTTCGCGCAACTTCTCGTACGAGGTCCAGGACGGGTTGCGCCCGGAGTTGGCAGCACGCGCCCGTAATGCGAACTTGACGACTTCGTTGCGGAAGTCCTTGGGGTTGGCGATCCCGGCTGGCTTCTCGATCTTCGAGAGCTCCTGGTTCAAAAGTTCGCGGTTCATCAGCTGACCGGTATCAGGATCCTTGTAGTCCGAATCCTCGATCCACGCATCGGCATAGGCAACGTAGCGGTCGAACAGGTTCTGGCCATAATCGGAATACGATTCGAGATAGGCTTTCTGGATCTCGTGGCCGATGAACTCGGCATAGCGTGGTGCCAGTTCGGCCTTGATGAAGTTCAGATATTTCTTCTCGACGTCATCGGGAAACTGCTCGCGCCAGATCGCCTGCTCGAGCACGTACATCAGATGGACGGGGTCGGCCGCCACCTCCTGAGTGTCGAAATTGAAGGTGCTCGACAGCACCTTGAAGGCAAAGCGGGTGGAGATGCCGTCCATGCCCTCGTCAACTCCGGCCGCGTCTCGGTATTCCTGCCCGGATTTTGCGCGCGGATCGGTATCCTTTAGGCTCTCGCCGTCATAGACCCGCATCTTCGAATGCAAATTCGAATTTTCATGCGGCTTTAGCCGCGAGAGCACGCTGAAGCGCGACAGAATGTCCAACGTCGACGGCGCGCACGCCGCACTGGCCAGCTCGCTGTTCTGCAGCAGCTTCTCGTAGATTTTCCGCTCCTCGGTCGAGCGCAGGCAATAAGGCACCTTGATCACGGAGATACGATCGATGAAGGCCTCGTTGTTCTTGTTGCTTTTGAAAGTCTGCCACTCAGCCTCGTTCGAATGCGCCAGCACGATCCCCTGAAAGGGGATGCCGCCGATATTCTCGGAGCCGACGTAATTGCCTTCCTGGGTCGAGGTCAGCAGCGGGTGCAGCATCTTGATTGGGGCCTTGAACATCTCGACGAATTCGAGCAGCCCCTGGGTCGTGCGGTTGAGCCCGCCCGAATAGGAATAAGCGTCCGGGTCGTTCTGACTGAAGAACTCGAGCTTGCGGATATCGACCTTGCCGACGAGGCTCGAGACGTCCTGGTTGTTTTCGTCGCCCGGCTCGGTCTTGGAGATGCAGATCTGCTTGAGCCGCGAGGGCTGCAGGCGGACGACAGTGAATTTGGTGATGTCGCCGCCGAACTCCTCAAGCCGTTTGACCGCCCAAGGCGAGATCGTGCCGGTCAGCCGGCGTTGCGGGACGCCATAGCGGTTTTCAAGTTCGGCGCCCAGCGTCACCGGGTCGAACAACCCGAGCGGGCTTTCGAACACCGGGCTGATCTCCTTGCCCGCCTTCAGCACATAGACCGGCTCTTTCTCCATCAGCTGTTTCAGCCGTTCGGCGAGTGAGGATTTGCCGCCGCCGACAGGGCCCAGCAAATAAACGATCTGCTTGCGCTCCTCGAGCCCTTGCGCGGCGTGCCGGAAGAACCCGACGATCCGCTCGATCGTTTCCTCCATCCCGAAGAAATCCGCGAACTCCGGATAGACCTTGATCGTGCGGTTCATGAAGATGCGGCCGAGGCGCCCGTCCTGGCTCGTATCGACCATCGCAGGCTCGCCGATCGCCTTGAGCATGCGCTCGGCCGCGCCGGCATAGAAGGAGGGATCGTCCGAGCATTTCCTCAGATAGTCCTCCAGCGAAAGCTCAACTTCCCGCCGGGTGTCGTACAACCGTGAATAGAGCCCAAAAATTCCGTCGTCGTCGAATCTCATGTCACACCTCAGCAGCGCCAGCGCTCAACTCATCCGCTCCGAGTCGCCGCAATGAGTGAACGCCGCACGACAAAAAACATTCGCCGAACCCTGCAAACCCCCGACCGCGGCTCGGCGGCCCGCGACCGTTATTCCCTAACCGGTCCGCACAGCCCGCCGCCCCCACCACGATCGTCGCCGAGCGTGCATCGCCCCCCGCCAACCTCGACGCAATCAGTATGCCAAGGCTTTGTGGCGAGAGTGCGGACCTTGGCGACACCCCGCGACAGCTGAGAAGCGGCCCACTGGCCTGTCCCGTCTCATGCGCTACGCCAAGGGATTCCGACAACATGTTGTGTCTACCTTCCCAATCCCTATCAGCATATATTGGGTATCGGGAAATCCCAATAAAAATGTAGGTTAAAACTGGCGATTGTCACCCCCATCACGCCGCGGGAATGCGGTCGGCGCATGGCACGAATGCGAATGACCGCGGCGTTCTGCCGCAGTCCGGCAAATGGGCTCCGCTGCAACAACCGTCGCGTTTGCAACGATCGTCTCTACTTTTGAGCACGGGACCCCGCCAAGCAGCGGCAGCCGTGAACGTATCTAGCGGCCGCCCTGCTGGCTTGCGGATCAGGCTTCGCGTCACGCAAGACCCGGATGCACTGCGAACGCCGCTTCGGTCTTCTTCCGCACCTCG
Source organism: uncultured Alphaproteobacteria bacterium (assembly GCA_963785565.1). Taxonomy (GTDB): domain Bacteria; phylum Pseudomonadota; class Alphaproteobacteria; order ATCC43930; family CGMCC-115725; genus AP-15. Next base: position 34,828 of record CAWAVV010000065.1, read on the forward strand.
TCGAGCGTAACGCCCGGCGCCAGCTCGACCAAGGTCATCCCGGCGCGGTCGATCGTGAACACGCCGAGATCGGTGATCACCGTGTCGACGACACCCTGGCCGGTAAGCGGCAGGGTGCAGCGGTGCAACAGTTTCGGCTCGTTGCGGGCGGTGTGCTCCATCAGTACGATCACCCGCTTGACCCCGGCGACGAGGTCCATCGCGCCGCCCATGCCCTTGACCATGCGGCCGGGGATCATCCAGTTGGCGAGATCACCGTTCTCGGCCACCTGCATCGCGCCGAGGATCGACAAGTCGATGTGCCCGCCGCGGATCATCCCAAAGGACTGAGCACTGTCGAAATAGCTCGTCGTCGGCAATTCGGTGATGGTCTGCTTGCCGGCGTTGATCAGGTCCGGGTCCTCCTCGCCCTCGAACGGAAACGGTCCCATGCCGAGCATGCCGTTTTCGCTTTGCAGCTGAACCGTGATGCCCGGCGGGATGAAGTTGGAAACCAGGGTCGGGATGCCGATCCCGAGATTGACGTAAAAGCCGTCGTCGAGTTCGGCCGCGGCGCGGCGCGCCATTTCGTCGCGTGACCAGGGCATGTTCGGGCTCCTCCTCCTCTCACTCGCCCCGCTTGCGCACCGTACGCTGTTCGATGCGCTTCTCGAACGCAGTCGGGTGCACGATCCGCTGGACGAAGATTCCGGGTGTGTGAATGTGATCGGGCTCGATCTCGCCGGGTTCGACCAGGTGCTCGACTTCGGCGACGGTAACCCGTCCCGCGGTCGCCATCACCGGGTTGAAGTTTCGCGCCGTCTTGCGGTAGACGAGGTTGCCTTCGCGGTCGCCCTTCCAAGCATGGATCAGCGACAGATCGGCAACGAGGCCGCGCTCCATCAAATAACCCTCGCCGTCGAACTCGCGCGTTTCCTTGCCTTCGGCGATTAGGGTCCCGACCCCGGTCTTGGTGAAGAAAGCCGGGATGCCGGCGCCGCCGGCGCGGATCCGCTCTGCCAGCGTCCCTTGCGGGTTGAACTCGAGTTCGAGCTCGCCCTTCAAATACAAGTCGGCGAAAAGCTTGTTCTCCCCGACATAGGACGAAATCATCTTGCGGATCTGCCGGCTCTCGAGCAGCAGGCCGAGGCCGGCGCCGTCAATCCCGGCGTTGTTCGAGATTACGGTCAGCCCGCCCACTGCCAAATCGCGGATCGCGGCGATCAGTTTTTCCGGTATCCCGCTGAGGCCAAACCCCCCGGCCATGATCGTCATGCCGTCGCGCAGCAGGCCGGCGAGCGCGGCCTTTGCATCGGGGTAGACCTTGTTCATCGTTTGCTCCTGCGCCAGCTGGGTCGTTCGTGCACCGACGGATGTCCCGTGCAAGCCCGGAATATTCTACAACGCGCCGACGATATGTCATCGGCGTCGGGATTTGCCGAGTGTCAACCGCTTTCAGCCCAGTCGCGAACACCATACGCAGGACTGGGCCCTTGGCCGCTGCCTCGCCTCCCGCATCCTCCAGCGTCTCTACGAGCGCCCTCTCGCCAAAATCCAGATGGAAATCCTCCTCCCGTACGACACAGCAAAGCGCGCCGACCTCGCTGGGGAGCTCTCGCTCCGGGTGGCGTCCGGCAAGCGAGCGATCCGAAAACTGCTTGGCGGCTTCTCTGGCATCGCGAGAAAATTCTTGCAACGGCAGGGCCCTCAGCCGACATTGGCGCGAGGCTGGGGTGCCGTTCGGCCACGCTGTGGAGCGCGTGGGCGGACCGGCTGAGATCAGACCCAATGAACCTGGCCGGGCATGCCCGGCGAAGGGAGTCCGAGATTACTACGTCGATCACCGTATCCTCGCATCGGCCGAAAACCGTCGTCATCGGCGCCGGGGTCATCGGCCTGGGGATCGCTTGGCGGTTGGCCCAGGCGGGATGCCCGGTCGCCGTCTATGATCGCGGCGAGGCCGGTCATGGCGCAAGCTGGGCCGCGGCCGGTATGCTTGCCGCCGCGGTCGAGACCGAGCCCGGCGAAGAAACACTGCTGGCGCTGACCCTGGAAAGTCAGCTTCTCTGGCCGGATTTCGCGCGCGAGATCGAGGCCGCTTCCGGGATCTCGGTAGGCTACCGGGACGAAGGCACGATGGTCGTGGCCCTGACCCGCGACGACGCCGAGCAGCTGCGCTTCACCTATCAGTTCCAGAAGGGCCTTGGCCTTGACCTCGAATGGCTTTCGGGCGCGGAGGCGCGGCGGCGCGAGCCGCATCTGCGCCCCGGCATCCCCGGCGCGGTGCTGAGCCCGCGCGACCATCAGGTCGACAACCGGCTGGTGGCCAGCGCCCTGTCGATCGCGGCGCAGCGCTCTGGCGCGCTGCTCCAGGAACACTGCAGGGTCCGCGAGGTCGAAGTTGTCAACGGCCGCGCTCGCGCGGTCGTCACCGATCGCGGTCGCGAGCCGGCCGATATGGTCGTGTTAGCGGCCGGCGCTTGGTCGCGCGAGATCGCCGGCATCCCGACGGCTTACCTTCCCCCGGTGCGTCCCATTAAAGGACAGATGATGGCGCTGCGGATGGACGCGGCGGCGCCACTATTGCGGCACGTAATCTGGCTGCCGCGCGGCTACCTGGTGCCGCGCCGCGACGGACGACTAATCATCGGCGGTACGGTCGAGGAGCGCGGCTTCGACGACAGCATGACCGCGGGCGGGCTGCTGGCGTTGCTCGAAGGCGCTTGGCGCGCGGTGCCGGCGATCGAGGAATTACCGATCGCCGAAACCTGGGTCGGCTTTCGTCCCGGCTCGCGCGACGACGCGCCGATCCTCGGCCCCAGCGGTATCGACGGCCTGGTGATCGCCACCGGGCATCACCGCAACGGCATCCTGTTGACCCCGGTTACCGCCGCGGTGGTCAGCGCCTATGTGCTGAGCGGCAGTCTGCCCGACAGCGCGCTGCCGTTCGCGCCGAGCCGGTTCAGCCCCGCGCGCGCCGAGGCGGCGCAATGACCCGGCTCAAGATCAACGGCTTTGACGAGGAGGTCGCGGCGTCGACGGTCGCCCAGCTTCTCGCCGCGCGCGGCATCGATCCCAGGCGCGCGATTTCTCGCCGTCGCGGTCAACGGCGCGGTGGTGCGCCGCGCCGCTTGGGACGACGCGGCCTTGAATGCCGGCGACGCGGTCGAGATCGTTCGCCCGTTGCAGGGCGGCTGATTTTTTCGGTTAGGATATCGTCCATGAGCAGCGACCCTTTCGTCATCGCCGGCGCCACGCTTGCCTCGCGGCTGTTCGTCGGCAGCGCCCGCTACCCGAACCAGCAGGTCATGCTCGATGCGCTCGCGGCGGGCGGCCCGGCGATGGTGACGATGTCGATCCGCCGCATCAGCCTCGAAGGCTACGCCGAGAGCCTCGTCGATCTGTTGGGCGACCGCTACCGCATCCTGCCAAACACCGCCGGCTGCGTCACCGCGCGCGACGCGATCCTGACCGCCGAATTGGCGCGCGAGGCGCTGGAGACCAATTGGGTCAAGCTCGAGCTGATCGGCGACAGGGAGCTGCTCTACCCCGACGTCGAGCAGCTGGTGCACGCCGCCGATGAGCTGGTGCGCAAGGGCTTCACCGTGCTGCCCTACTGCAACGAGGACCCGGTCAGCTGCCAGAAGCTCGCCGATGTCGGCTGCGCCGCGGTGATGCCATTGGGCTCGTTGATCGGCTCGGGCATGGGCATTGCCAACCCGGCCGCGATCGAGCTGATTTGCAGGCGCAGCCCGGTCCCAGTCGTGCTCGATGCCGGCATCGGTACGGCGTCCGATGCCGCCCTGGCGATGGAGCTCGGCTGCGACGCGGTGATGATCGACACCGCGATCGCCAAATCGCACGATCCGGTGCGGATGGCGGCGGCGATGCGCGCGGCGGTCGAGGCTGGTCGCCTGGCCCGCTTGGCCGGGCGCGTTCCCAAGCAACAATTCGCGGAGCCGTCGAGCCCGCAGCTGGGCCTGGTTGGCTCCTGACCGAAGCGTTTGGATCCGCCTCCAGAAAGACCCACGAGAGCATAGGGCGTGATCTTCGCGGTCCCGCTCTATGACGACAACCCGGTCCGACGCCCGCCGGTCGTCAACTATTTCTTGATCGGGCTGTGTATCGGCGCCTTTTTATGGCAGCTCGGTCAGAACCAGCATCAGATCTTGTTCGGCTTCGGCATGATCCCGGCGGTGCTGTTTGGTTCGGCCCATCTGGCGCCATACTTGCGCGCCGTGCCGCCCTGGGCAACGGTGCTCTCCAGCATGTTTCTGCATGGCGGCTGGTTTCATCTGATCGGCAACATGCTGTTTTTGTGGATTTTCGGAAATAACGTCGAAGATACGCTCGGGCACACGCGCTATCTTTTTCTTTACCTGGCGAGCGGGATTGCGGCAGCGTTGGTTCAGGCGGCGTCGAGCCCAGCCTCGCATGTGCCGATGATCGGGGCGAGCGGCGCCATAGCCGGCGTGCTCGGCGCCTATCTGTTGCTGTTCCCACGAGCCAACGTTCACGTTTTTATCTGGATTGTGATCTTTTTCCGCATCATCAACGTGCCAGCCTCGATCCTGCTTGGCTTGTGGTTTGCGATGCAGTTGGTGAGCGGGCTGGAAAGGGGACCCGGGACCCCCGGCGTGGCGTTCTGGGCGCATATCGGCGGCTTTGTCACCGGGATGATCCTCGTGACCATATTGCGGCCGGGTGGCGTGACCCTGCTGCAGCCCCCGCGCAGCGCAGTCTTCGCGACGGCGCACCCTGGCGCATTTGCCACCAGCCGCCGAGCGCGTGGAGGTTCGGTGCCATCGGCCGGCCGCCCCTATCGGAAGCCGCGGAGTCCTTGGGATTGATCCTCGGTCAGCGGACTGGTCTTGGCGCCGGCCCGGCGGTGCTCAGGCGAGTGCCGCTCGGTTTTCGCGCTCTGATCGGGATCCGGACGACACCGTGAGAGCTGCGACGGCCGAAGATGCGGCGCTGTATGCGCCTGACGGCCTGGCTGACGGAATCGCCGTGCTTGCGGCCGAGCCGGTCTTCGCCGCGATCTTGGAGCAGGCGGGACCGCCGCGCTTTCGCCGTCGCCGAAACGGCTTCGCGACCTTGCTGCACATCATTCTCGAGCAGCAGGTGTCGATCGACGCCGCGGCGGCAATGCACCGCCGGTTGAGCGGGCTGTGCCGACCGCTGATGCCGGATGCGTTCCTCGCCCTCGACGACGCTACTCTGCGCGCCTGCGGCTTCAGCCGGCAGAAGATGGGTTACGCCCGTGACCTCGCCGAAAAGGTCGTCGCCGGCGAATTCGACTTCGCCCGCCTCGCCGAGGCCGATGACGAGGCCGCGCAGGCAGCACTGGTCTCGCTCAAAGGCATCGGCCGCTGGAGCGCCGAAATCTATCTGATCTTCGTGCTCGGGCGGCCGGATATCTGGCCCGCCGCCGACCTCGGCCTGCAGATCGCCGCCAGCGAGCGGCTCGGCCTTGCATCGCGCCCGCCGGAGCCCGAACTGCGGCGCATCGGCGAGGCCTGGCGGCCTTGGCGATCGATTGCCGCCTGCCTGTTCTGGCAATCCTATCTGCACGCCCGAGGCCGCGCCGCGCCGGTACTGGCGGCGGAACTCTACGCTTGACACCAGAGAGCAAGAACCCATGCCGAACATCAAAGCGCTATGCGTCTATTGCGGCTCGTCGGGCAGGGTCGCGGCGCCCTACCGCGAGGCGGCGAGTGAGCTCGGCACGCGTATCGCCGCGGCCGGGATCGAAATTGTCTTTGGCGGCGGGCGGGTTGGGCTGATGGGACTGGTCGCCGATGCCGCGCTCGCCGGGGGCGGCCGGGTGACCGGCATCATCCCCGCCCGCTTGCGCGACGCCGAGCTTGCCCATCAGGGCGTCAGCGAACTGGTAATCGTCGACAGCATGCACGAGCGCAAGCGGCTGATGGCCGATCGGGCGGACGCCTTCGCGGTGCTGCCGGGCGGCATCGGGACGCTGGACGAAACCTTCGAGATGCTCAGCTGGAAGCAACTAGGACTGCACGACAAGCCGATTTATCTGGTCGATATCGACGGTTATTGGACGACGTTGCGTACTCTGCTCGACGATATCGTCGAGCGCGGCTTTGCCCCGGCGAAAACCCGCCGGCTGCTGCAGACCGTCACGACCGTTGCGGAATTGATGGCGGCTCTCGCCGAAGCGCCGCCGGA
>CAWAVV010000066.1:0-13930 GCA_963785565.1 uncultured Alphaproteobacteria bacterium
CTTCGAGCAGCCGCCCCTGCAACGCGCGGGCATCGAGCCCGGTCCCGGTCACGTTGGGGAAGGTATAGAAGGCGCCTCCCGGTCGGGCGCAGCCGAACCCGGGGAGACCGTTCAGCGCCTCGACGATCATTTTGCGGCGCTCGGCGAAGGCGGCGACCATCCGCGCGACCGGCTCGCGCGGGCCGGTCAGAGCCGCGATACCGGCGAATTGAGCCGCGGCGTTGACGCAGGAGTGGCAGTTGATCGCCAGCCGCTCGGCAGCCGCGAACAAGGCCTGCGGCCACACCCCATAGCCCATCCGCCACCCGGTCATTGCATAGGTCTTGCTCCACCCGTCGAGCAGGATCAGGCGGTCGCGAAGCGACGGATAGCTCAACAGGCTGACATGCTCGGCGCCGTCGTAGAGGATCTCGCCGTAGATCTCGTCGCTCATCACTGCGACCTGGGGGTGGTGTTCGAGGCCGGTGACGAGACGGTCGAGTTCGACCCGCGGCACGACCCCGCCGGTCGGGTTGGCCGGGCTGTTGATGATGATCAGCCGTGTGCGCGGCGTTATCTTGTCCAGGACTTCGGCGGCACTGAACGAGAAGCCGGCGCTTTCGTAGAGCGGGATCGGCACCGGGGTCGCGCCGGAAAAACGGATCACGCTCTCGTAGATCGGGAAGCCAGGGTTCGGATAAAGGATCTCGGTCCCGGACTCGCCGAACATCAGGATCGCGAAGAACATCGTGACCTTGCCGCCAGGAACGACAAGCACCCGGTCGGGCGAGACTTTGACCCGGTGGCGGCGATAGAGGTCGGCCGCGACCGCCTCGCGAAGCTGCGGGATACCGTTGGCCGGAGTGTACCCATGATGGCCGTCTGCCAGCGCCTTGCGGCCGGCCTCGACGATGTGCTCGGGGGTCGCGAAATCGGGCTGGCCGATGCCGAGATTGATGATCGAACGCCCCTGCGCGGCCAGTGCGTTGGCGCGCGCCAAGACCTCGAAAGCAGTCTCGGTGCCGAGAACACCCATGCGCCCGGCCATCTGCAACATTCGCGTTTCCTCCTGACGTCTCTGTCGCTCGAGACTAGCGCAAATCGGGACAAATAGCGATCGGGAAGCGTCGGTAAGGCCCTGTCGCCGGCACGTCGGATGGGGATCGTGTTTTCCCCCTGTATCGCCGTCCCACCCGACCATATTTGGGATAAATCTCGCCCGGTTGCGGGGCGCCGAGTAGAGTGGGGCGGGGTGGCTGATGCACGAGAGGATCGCGATGCCCGAAGGGAAGACCGAACCGCGCGCGACGGCGGCGCGCTTCGAGGAGCTGATGGCGCGCGCCGAGGCGCTGATCCCGGTGCTGCGCGAGCGCGCCGAACGGGCCGAGGAATTGCGCCGGCTACCCGACGAGACGATCGCCGATCTACATTCGAGCGGCCTCTTTCGCATGCTGCAGCCAGCCCGGGTCGGTGGCAGCGAGCTGCCCTACCGCGCCCTGTTCGAGCTTTGCGCGGTAATCGGCCGGGGCTGCGGCTCGACCGCATGGGTGCTCGCCAACCTCGCGGCGCATCACTGGCTGCTCGGCATGTGGCACCCAGAGGCACAGGATGAAATCTGGGGCGAGTCGCCCGACAATCTAATCGGTTCGGCCTTGATCTTTCCGCGCGGGCGGGCGCGGCGGGTGCCCGGCGGGTATCGGCTCAGCGGCAGATGGCCGTTTTCGAGCGGGATCGACGCCGCCCATTGGGCGATGATCGGCGCCTTCGTGATCGACGAGGAGACCGGGGAGAGTGAGCCCCGCATATTCCTGCTCCCGGCCACCGACTACAAGATCATCGACACTTGGCAGGTGATCGGGCTCAGCGGCACCGGCAGCAAGGATGTCGAGGTCGCCGACGTGTTCGCCCCGGCCCACCGCACCCTCGCCGCCGAGCGGATCACAGGCGGCCCCAATCGGGGCAGCGGGGTCAATCCCGGGGCGCTGTACCAGCTGCCGGCGATCAGCCTGTTCGGTTTCGCGATTGCCGGTGTCTCGCTCGGCATCGCCCGCGGCGCCATCCAGCACTTTGCCGAGACGACGCGAACCCGGCTGAGCATCTACACCGGAAGGAACCTCGCCGATTTCAGAAACCTACAGGTCCATCTCGCCGAGGCGGCGGCATCGGCCGACGCGGCCGAGGCAATCGCGCTGCGCGACTGCGACGAGGCGACGCGGATCACCGAGGCCGGGATCGTGCCGAGCCTCGAACAAAAGGCGCGCTATCGTCGCGACGGCGCCTTTGCCGCGACATTGTGCACCCGGGCGGTCGATATTTTGTTCAGTGCGAGCGGCGGCGGCGCGATCTATGCGCAAAACCCGATCCAGCGCGCTTTCCGCGATGTCCATGCGGCCAACGCCCATTACACGCTGACCTGGGATGTCAACGGCGCGATCTTTGGCCGGGTGGCGCTGGGCTTGCCGCCCGAAGTGTCGCTTTGAGCCGCGTGGGGATCGACCGTGCCAAACAAGAACCCGCAGACCCGAACCCTCAAGCCCGAGACGCCCGAGAGCGAGCATCCCGGCAGCCACGCCGCACCGGTCAAGCCGACTTCGGGCGAAGACTTCGAATCGCGCGATTTCCGCAACGCGCTGGGCACCTTTGCCACCGGAGTAACGATCATCACCGCGCGCGGCAAGGACGGCGGGCTATACGGGATGACTGCGAACTCGTTCTCCTCGGTGTCGTTGGCGCCGCCCTTGGTGCTGTGGAGCGCCTCGCTCTACGCGCAAAGCCTGCCGGCCTTCCAGGAAGGCTCGCATTTCGTGGTCAACATCCTCGCTTACGATCAGATCGATCTGTCGAACGAGTTCGCGCGCAGCCATGAGAACAAGTTCGCCAACATCGACCATATCATCCCGGAATGCGGCGCCCCGGTGCTGATCGGCGCCGCCGCGCATCTCGAGTGCCGCAACGAGTACCGGCACTACGGCGGCGACCACATCATCTTTATCGGCCATGTCGAGCGCTACGCCTACACCAACAAGCCGACCCTGCTGTTCTGCCGCGGCAAATATATGCGCGGCGAACCGCTGCTGCCGGGCTGACTTCACACGGGGCTGAGCGCCCCGCCGGATGCACAGCCGGCGCGCCGAGGCTGCTGAACCCCGCTTGCCCCTGGCCTGCGAGCCTGACTGCCGCCGTATCGCCAGTCCGCGTCATCAGCACTAACGTCCACTTCTGAGACACGTTTATTTCAAGCTTACAGTACGCTTAAAATAAGGCGAATACGTCAATAATTCGTCTAAAAGGCGTTGACTCTCTGTCGTGCCTCGATATGGTCCGCCTGCGCGGAGTTAACCCAAGCGCGCGACTGAGAATAACTCGCAACGGGAGGGACAAGTGCTTCAAAATGACAGTGGTATATATGCCGAACTGAAAAGATCTTTTCGGTTCTCGGCCTTGATGGCGACACTATTCGCCGGCGTGTCGCTCGCGACTCCGGCGGTCGCCGCCCAACCGTGTACCGGGCCGGGGGCGCCGACAACAACGGAGACGGTGTGCCTCACCGCGGTTCAAATACCGGGCCACGCGCTCAGGTCGTTCGACATCAGCTGGGTCAATCCTAATCGTTCCGAGTACTACTTGGGAGATCGCTCGAACGCGGGCATCGAAGTCATCAGCACCGCAACCAATACCTGGACGCGTCGACTAATGGGGTTTGTCGGCATCGCATTTAAACCCTCTCCTCCCAACCCACCCAACACAGTGGACAACAATCACTCTGGGCCGGATGGCGTTACCTCGCACGGCGGGTGGGTCTATGGCGGCGACGGCGACAGCACGCTCAAAGTGTTCAACCTGAATTCGCCGGGCACGTTTATTACGCCGGTTCAGACAATATCGACCGGCGGCACGACTCGCGTTGACGAAATGGCGCTGACTCCGGACGGCAAATTGTTGCTTGCCGCCAACAACGCGGAAGACCCGCCCTTCGCCACACTTTTCAACGCAAATGGCAACTCCGGGGTCAGCAACGTCGGCATTATCACCAAGATCACCGTCGATCCCACGATCATCCCGCCCGGCTTCGGTCTGTCCCTGGAGCAGCCGACCTGGGAACCCAAGACCAAGCGGTTCTACGTGTCGATTCCGATCATCGCCAACAACCCGGCGGGCTGCAATTATGGGCAGAATGCCGGCGCGATAACTTGCGACGGCGGGATGGCGGTGATCGACCCGACGACGCTATCCAAACAGACGGCTGTTTTGGGTGCATTCGACCCTAATACGAACACCGGCGTTGTACCGCTAAACGGTTGCAGTCCCAACGGCGCCACGGTCGGACCAGGTTCCAATCTGCTGCTCGGCTGCACGCCAGGAAACAACCCGAGCGATACGACCACTCTCGTGATCAACGCGCTCAACAAAAACTACTCACATGTCTTCGGCATTACCGGTTCCGACGAAGTTTGGTTCAATTCCGGCGACCAGCGCTATTATACCGGCTCCAGCGCCAATAGGGTAAATGGGGTCGTGACGCCCGCGCTCGGCGTGATCGACGGCACCAGCGTCCTGGTCGAGACGGTACCGCAAGGCAGCGGCTCACACTCGGTTGCGGCTGACTGCATCCGAAACAGGATCTATGTTCCGCAAACAGCGCCGGTCTCAGTGGTTGGATCCGGCGGCGACACCACCGGCGTCAGCGCGGGGATCTGCGGCAGCATGAACGGGTGCGTCGGGGTCTATGTCCATCCGGCGAGCCCGGTTACCGCCTGCGGCGCCATCTTCGGCAGTACCAGTTACTACAACTGATCTCGGCTGCTTTAAACCGAATACCGGCGTAGGCTGCGAACATCGGTGGGTGCTCGTCCCAGCCGCCCACCGATGCTCCGCTTTTCGGGCCTTTTGCCTGACGGCGTGATGCCCGCCCCCCGGGCGGCGTTACATGGCTAAGAGAAGGGAAATACCCGGTTTCCACCCCTGAAGGCTTAACAGATGCCGCCGATGCTGTTAATCGGTCGGCCAGAGGAAACATCGCTGAAGGGATGGAAATGCCGCGATTGCCCGCTGACGCCGGGTGCGCGTTCGCCGAAGCGCGGCTTGGGCGCTGACGCCGGATGGCGATTTCGCTCGATCTCGCGGTCAACGCGATCATCGCCGGTCTGCTGCTCGGCGGCTTTTATGCAGCGGTCACGGTCGGGGTGACGATTTCCTTCGGCATGCTCGACATCGTCAACATTGCCCACCCCGCCTTTATCATGCTCGGCTCATTCGTCGCCTATGCGCTGAACTCGAGCTTCGGTTTCGACCCGGTGCTGATCGGGGTGGCGATGACGCCGCTGTTCTTTCTGCTCGGGATGGCAGTCTATCAAATCTATTACTATGCCTTCGAGCGCCGCGGCGAAGAATTGATCCAGGGCCTCGCCTTTTTCTTTGGCCTGTTGTTTGTCGGCGAGGTGGCGCTGCTTCTGATCTTCGGTGTCGATTATCGCTTTGTCGAGGCGCGATATATCGGTCCCAGCCTGCATTTCGGCTTTGTCGAGCTGCCTTTGCGCATGCTGATCCCGTTTGCCGTGTCCTTGCTGATGGTCGTGCTGCTGCAATTGTTTCTCGGGCGCAGCTTTATCGGCCGGGCCATCCTTGCGGTGTCGCAGGACCGGTTGGCGTTGCAGTTGATGGCGGCCAATCCGAACCGGGTCAAGCGGATCGCCTTTGGGATTTCGATCGCCACGGCGTCGGTCGCCGGAGCGCTTTTGATCATCATCCAGCCGGTCGAGCCGTCGATCGGCCGCGACTATATCGGGCGGATTTTCGCGATTTGCGTTTTGGGCGGGATGACGAGCTTTCCCGGCATGGTCGCGGGGGCGATGCTGATCGGCATAGTCGAGAGCCTGACCGCGACTTTCTACGGCCCGTCCTGGGCGCCGGCGGTGGCGTTCGGCTTTTTGCTGTTGACCCTCGCGGTCCGTCCCGCCGGCATTCTCGGGCGCTGACGATGCGCTATTACGGCTCTTACTGTATTACGGGAGAAAGCTTGTCGGCCAGGGCGCTGAGGCGGCCATGAGCGCCGGGAAATTCTGGCTGGCATCGCTCGTCGTGGCGGCCTTGTTGCTGCTGCTGACGCGCTGGCAGATGCAGAACGAGTATTTCTATTTCGCCGCCTATGTGGTGCTGCAATACGTTGTGCTGGCGACGGCTTGGAATATTCTTGGCGGCTATACCGGCTACACCAATTTCGGCACCGGCGCGTTTTTCGCGTTCGGCGCCTATAGCTCGGTCGTCCTCCACAAGCTGACGTCGGTCCCGATCCCGGTGATGATCCTGGTCGCCGGGCTGGTTTCGGGACTCCTCGGTTTCGGCATGGGTTATCTGACCCTGCGGCTGAAGGGGGTGTTTTTTGCCATCGCGACCCTGGCCCTGGCGATCGTGGCCCAGACCCTGATCGTCAATTGGGACTTCGTCGGCGGGTCGCGCGGCATCTACATTATCCGGCCGCAGCAGTCGCCGATCCATGGCGGCTATATCCAATACCTCTATTCCTTGATGCTGTTGCTGAGCTGGGTGTCGCTGGCGATCGCCCGCACGATCGAGCGCTCGCGGCTCGGGCTCGGGCTCGCCGCAATCCGCGACGACGAGCAAGCGGCCGAGGCGAGCGGCGTGCCCACCTTGCGGCTCAAGCTGATCGCTACCACCCTGAGCGGCGCGCTGATGGGCATGGCAGGGGCGCCATTGCCTTATTATGTGACCTATCTCGACCCGACTTCGAGCTTCAACCTGTCCTATGCGGTCAATAGCGTGGCGATGCCGCTGATTGGCGGCATGACCAGCTGGATCGGCCCGCTGATCGGCGCGATCCTGTTGGGCACGATCCAGCAGGTGGCAACGGTGACGATCTCCTCGGCGTTGAACCTGCTGATCGTCGGGCTGCTGTTGATCGCCTTTGTAATCATCGCGCCCAACGGGATCGTCGGGCTGGTTCAGGCGCACCGCCGCGCCCGAGAGCGGTGATGGCCCAATCCGCTCCGCCATTGCTCGAAGCGAGTGGGCTCGGCAAGCGTTTCGGCGGGTTCGTCGCGCTCGAAAGCATCGATCTCGCCGTCGCCGAGGGGGAAAGATTGGGGCTGATCGGCCCCAACGGGTCAGGCAAGAGCACGCTCGTCAATTGCCTCTGCGGCACGTTGCGCCACGACAGCGGCAGCATCACCTACGCCGGCCGCCGGCTCGATGGAGCGCCTGCCTACAAGCGCACCCGGCTCGGGCTGGCCCGCAGCTTTCAGTTGCCGAGACCGTTCCGCACGATGAGCCTCGTCGACAATCTGCGCATTCCGCTGCTCTACACGGTCAATGCCAGGCACGGTACGCACCTCCACGCCGCCGCAATCGAGCAGCGTTGCCTGCAGCTCCTCGACGATGTCGGTCTTGCCGACAAGGCGCGCCGGCTGCCGCGCGATCTGACCCAGGTCGAGATGCGCAAACTCGAACTCGCCCGCGCGGTTGCGAGCGCGCCGCGGCTGTTGTTTGCCGACAAGTCGATGGCCGGGCTGTCGCCCTCCGAGGTCGAGGAGATCCTGGCGGTGCTGTCCCGCCTCAACGAAGCCGGGATCACGATCGTGTTGATCGAGCACATCATGCGCGCGGTCATGAGTTTTTCGACCCGGCTGGTCGTGCTGGTGGCCGGGCAGAAGATCGCCGACGGCGAGCCGCAAGAGACGATCCGCAACCCCGAGGTCGAGAGGGCCTATCTTGGCGAGTAGCCTCTCGATCGCCGGCGTCGATGCCGGTTATGCCGCGGTGCGCGTGCTTGAAGACGTGTCAGTTACGGTGGCGGCAGGTGAAACCGTGGTGCTGCTCGGCACCAACGGCAACGGCAAGAGCACCCTGATGAAATGCGTGATGGGCATCGTGACACCTATGGCCGGCAGCATCGTCGCCGAGATCGATGGCCGGCGACACGATCTTGTGGGCCGCTCGACAGAGGAGATCGTCGATCTCGGCATCAGCCTGGTGCCGGAAGGCCGCCGCCTCTTTCCGAAGCTTACGGTCGAGGAGAATTTGCTGCTCGGCGCCTACCGCCCGACCGCGCGGGCCGAGATCGCCGGCAATCTCGAATCATCCTATCAGACCTTTCCGGCGTTGCGCGAACGGCGGCGCCAGCTCGCCGGCAGCATGAGCGGCGGCGAGCAGCAGATGCTGGCCCTCGCGCGGGCATTGATGTCGGCGCCAAAGATCCTGCTGATCGACGAGCCCTCGGTCGGCCTCGCGCCGGTATTGGTCAAGCGGACGATCGAAAAGATCCAAGAATTGAAGGAGCGCTACCAGTTGACCGTGTTGATGGCCGAGCAGAACTTCAACCAGGCGGTGCGCATCGCCGACCGCGGCTACGTCATCGTCCATGGCAAGATTGCCTTCGAAGGCCAATCCGCCGACGAACTCAACAACAACGAACTTGTCCGCAAATTCTATCTCGGGCTGTAGTCCCCGGACCCGTTTTCGGGTTCGCCCCAATTCCTGTCGAACCGGGAAAACCCGGTATTGTGTAGAAGCGCTACCACGCTTTGTTTCCAATTATCCTACAAACCGGAATCCGATTAGGTAGGGAGGCACGCAGTGCGGGCGCATTAAGGGCGGTTTGCCGCAGACGGATCGCCCTTGCCCCGCGCGTTGTGACGCGATGACCGAGTTTGAGATTTCGGGCGCGGCGCACTGCATCGGGATTGCGGCCGATCATAGTCAAATTGACCTGTACGCCGGTCGACCTCCAAGCGCGGTTCCGCGCCGATGCCCCGCTGCCCAGGTGCCTGCGGCCGGGAACCTTTTGGCTTCGCAGCGCATCTAAGCTCTCAGCCCGCCCGGAGAGACCCATGCCGCCGACCGAGACCGAGCTGTTGGAGCGTGGTGCGCCAGATACCGAACTCCTATCCCTGATGCGTGCCGAGCAATCTACCGCGTTCGCCGTTTTGATGCGGCGCAACAATCAGCGCCTCTATCGCCTGGCGCGCAGGATCGGTGGCCCAGGCGGCGATGCCGTCGGGCATCGTCATCAGCGCCCCCAATCCACCCATGCCACCGGCATTGGCCACAGCGGCCGCGAGACCTGCCGGGCAGGCGCCGGCCATCGGCGCTTGCAGGATCGGAGCGCGCAGGCCGAAGCGCCGGCAAAATTCTTCGGCCCGGCCTCTGGCGCCGCCCTCCGGCAAACCCATGCCGTGGTCAGATGTTTGCTGCGGCGTCGTCCTTGCGGATTGATTGAGGCAAATTCGCGCCGGCGCCCATACTATCCTCGGACGGTGACCTATTCCATTCTCTGCCGACTAGCCTGGCCGCCGATCAAAATCGGAACGACCCCGGCGAGGCGCCGCATCATCCCGAAAAACGTGAGGCACCAGGCGGCGATTGCCGCCCAGAAGAAGAAGCGCGGAACGAAAATCAAGAATTCGGCGCCGATCGCCCGCGCAAAGGTCAAAGTCGCAGCCGCGTACATGCCGAGCGGAAATACCAGCGACCAATAATCGAATTGGTAGATCAATCGGGCCCGGCCGATCAGATGCCGCCACACCATCAGCCCAGCCAGTAATGGGATCCACCAGCTCGCAATCGACCAGAAAAACAGGGTTTCGCCGATGATGTAGCCGCGCGTGACCGACAGAACCGGGTCGGAGACGACCGCCGACGAGAGCCGCGCTCCGGCGAGCGTGGTGATCGCCGCGGCGCCCATATTGATCCAATAAGAAGGTGTAAGTTGCGCGGGCGCCATCGGCTTGAAAATCCAACGATATAGAATGAGAGTAATGATCACCACGTAGAATGAGCCGCCTAGCAGATACAACGACAAGCTTGCGAAAATAACGAGCTGCGGCGACGAAAACACGCCGGCGATCTGGGCTCCGAGGATCGCGGATGATTGAGGAGCGACGACGATCAACAGCCATGTGCCGTCCAATCCGGCAGTGAGTGGCGGCTTTGTTGCCCGGCTCGTCACCGCTACGAAGAAACAATAGACGAGGCCCACCCACAATGCGCAGCCGAGAAGCCAGAGGGCGACAGCGATGTTCTGATACGAGGTCAGGAGCGAGATCTGGTCCCCCAGGACATTCGTCCCGGCGACGACTGTCAGAAGGCCTGGTCCACGTCGATGATCGCGGAGATCAGCGATCACAGCCGAAGGAAAGTAGATCAGCCGGAGAAACGTCAAAATCCACAGCGCTAAAAACCCAGCCGAATTAACCGCCAGTAGAAGCGACGCGATGCGGCGAAAGCCCAGCAATTCGGCCGCAATCGATACGATGCCGGTTGCCATGACGAAGGCGAAACTGCCGCTCGGAAGATCCGAAACAAGCCGAGCCGTTGCGCGTTGATCGGGCTTGTCGCGGGACGGCTTGGCTAGCATCGCGCTCCGGTCGGTACTGACAGATCGCGGATCGTGATTGCCCGGTCCGGCCCGGGCAAGCCCGCGTGGGGCCGATCCTAAGCAGGCATATCCGGCCGTCCCCAGGCGGGCGCCTTAATCTAGATCATAAGAATAGATTAAAGACGCTCGGGCCCGCAACGGTTAGTCCGCTGGATGGATACGAGGCCAAAAACGGCGGCAAAGCAGTTAGTTCGAAGCTCGTAACGCTGCGTCGCCCCAAACCAACGCGGTTGCGTCGCCGCAGCTGAGGAAAACGCGATGACGACAAACCCCCTCATCGGCATTTCGACACCTCCCAGCCACGTTCTCGGGCTCAAGCTGGACAGCATCCCGTTCAGCGCCTATCACGTTGTGATAATCCTTGTGCTCGGTTTTGTCGGCTTTATCGAGGGCTACGATCTGGCGTTGACCGGCTCGCTGCTGGTGCTCGCCAAGGGACCGCTGCATATGGATGCCGACGCGGTTCGCGCGCTTGCTACCTGGCCTACCTTCCTCGTCGTCATCGGCGGCTTCGCGGCGGCGGGGATGTCCGACCGGATCAGCCGCGTGGCGGTGATGCAGGTCGGCGTCGTATTCAGTACCTTGTGCACGCTTTTGATTCTGTTCGCGCATAGTTTCGAGCAGCTGTTCATCCTACGGCTAATCACCGGCTTTTTTCTCGGCTTTACGATCTCGGCGCCGTTTCCGATCGCCGCCGAGCTGATGCCCGCGCAGCACCGGCGCACCTATGCCGCGATTTACGAAACCATGCTGGCCATGGCTTTCACGCTGTTGCCCTTTGTCGGCTTTGTGCTGGCCGATCACCCGAGGGGCTTTCAGCTGGTCGGGTTGCCGGGCGGGGTCACCCTATTCATCGCCCCGGTGCTGATCTATTTCCTGATCCCGGAGAGCCCGCGCTGGCTGCTGCGCCGGGGCCGCACCCAGGACGCGGTCGACAATGTGAACCTGATTATCAGGCGATGCGGCAGCCGGGTGCCGCCGATGACGGTCCGAGACCTTGGAAGCGAGCACGAAAGATCGCGGGAGCAGCTGCCGCCGTTCTGGAAGTTGTTCGCCCCCGGTCAATTTCGCTGGACCGCGACCGGCATTCTGTGTGGCATCTGCTCCGGCACCGTCTATTACCTGATCGCGATCCTGTTGCCGAAGGCGCTAGTCAATCAGGGCGCCGCCGTCGCGTTGAGCTTCGGACTGAGCTCGCTGGTCTTCGCGGCCAGCATTCCCGGAAAGCTGTTCAACGGCTTCATTATGGAAGTCATTGGCCGGCGATGGACGATTACCGGTGCGTTCCTGTTGTCGATACCCGGTCTGTTGCTGATGGTGTTGGCGCATCGTGCCGGACCGGCCGCGACGATCGTGTTCAGTATCGGAGCGCTGATCACCGGGTTCACCACCCTATCGATCTTCCCCGCCGTGCGCATGTACCTGTCCGAGCAGTTCCCGACCGCACTACGCGGACGGGGGCACTTTTTCGGCGAATCGTTCGGGCGGATCTTCGCCGGCGTGCTCGTGCCCTTCGTAATGGTCTCGCATACCGCCTCGCCGACGATCTTCTTTGGCACGATGATCGTCATGGTCCTGGTCGGCGCCTGCATTCCGTTCGCGCTGGGCCGGGAGACCCTTGGCAATCTCGAAACCTTCACCGAGGTTCTGCCGGAGCTCGCCTGACGCCTGCGCCCATGAGACCATAAGAAAAAGGTGTTGCAGGCCATGAGGCGGCGATTTCGTCCGGGCATTCACCATTCCGGGACGCGATTGCTTCGTCGGGTCGATAGTGCGGCGTATCGGATCAACCCCTATCTCTTGGCGCTCGCGGTTGGGCTGATCATACTGAACGTGACCTTCCTTATCGGGATGAAGGTGTCCCCGCCAAGACCGGCCGGTTCGGTTCGACTGACCACTAACCCGTAGCTCCGAGGGGTGGGCGGACCGAGACGTTAAAGCGAGACCGCCCGACCGATGCCGGCGGCCAACGGATCCGGCATCCTAAACCGGCTTAGATACGATTTCTCAAAGTCGCAGAGCGCCGAGAGCGCTTCTACGTCTTTTATGAACACTTGGTGCGCCTCGATGCTGACGAGCCCGTCCTCGCGCAGCTGCCGCAGCGTTCGGTTGACATGCGGGAGGCTAAGGCTGAGCGCATCGCCGAGCAGTTCCTGTGTCAGCGGCATCGGAAACGAACACTCGTCCGCCCGGCCAATGAGTTGGAACCGGGTCAGAAGTTCAAGAAGGAAATGAGCGACGCGTTCCAGCGCCGTTCGCCTGCCGATATCGGTTAGACGTTCGGAATAAATCGCGGCCTCGGAGGAGAACGACCAAAATATGGCGGCCGCAAGATGAGGGTGCCTTTCGAATAGGTTGATCAGCACCGCGAATGATATCGGCGCAACAACAACATCGGTCAACGCACTGATCGGGTAGAGCGCGCGGTCGAAAAAACAAGCCGGGAACCCGATCAAGTCGCCCGGAAGCGCGATGTTCAAGATCTGGCGCCGGCCGTCGCGCAAGACCCGGTATCGAATCGAGATTCCATCGATCATCACGAAAAGGACATCGTATTTCCTTCCTTGTGTAACGATTTCCCGGTTGCGGCGAATCAGTCGGGTCGTTGATTGCAGACCCTGCAGAACCGTAATTTCTTCGGTCGATAGATCCACCAGCTGTACAAGCTTTCGGGTGAGCGGCGTATAGGCCGGCTGCACGCTCGGCGGGTTCATCTCTACCCCCTTGGTTGGACAGAATAGCAGCGCAGGCTTTATCCGGTGCCGAAGAAATTCCGGCGCTTTCCCCCGTGCGGATGGGTATCGCTAAGCGGACGCCGCGATGTGATGCTAGCTCCGTCGGGTTCCGCGCCAACTCGACAGTAAACATTACGAGGCGCATCGATGTGAAATCTCCGCTCTCGGTAGCACGAACAACTCAGGCGCCGATAAGAAACATTTCGGCGTCGACGCAAGCCGAGCAATCCCAGATACCGCCGGATCCCCACCCGCAGGGGTTATTGTTGATCTAGCTTGTTAGTCTAGAGGAAAGATGCTGCCCGGGGCATCAGATAACCTCAATCGGCGCAAGCCTCGCGACCCGGCGTCGCCGCGGCGAACGAGCCTGTTTGGAATGCGGAGCCGCCGCACCACTTGACTGCCGACCAGGGAGAACAGCGGCAGCAGTTGGAGACGTTCACCGAGGCGGTTCCGGAGCCGGCCTGAGGCTTGGGCCTGGATCGAAGAGGACCCAAAAATGGCTATTCGACCGACATCACATCGCCTCGGGACGATCAGCGGTCAAAGCAGCTGATGCGTCGGCTTGACCGCACGGCCAGTCAACTCAATCCGTTCCTATTCGCCATCGTGATAGGTTTGGTTGTGCTGTACGTCACCTGTCTCACCGCGCTGGTGATCAGGCTACCGGCCGTTCATCTGAACGCTGCGTCGCAACTTCAGAGTCATCGGCCTTGCGCAAGGTCCCGGGAAAGTAAACGCGCGGCATGCGATAGGCCTAGCGTTTCTGCTAGCTGTCGTGTAACATAACACTGTCTCGGTGTGCACTAGAGCGGCGAACGACAAC
>CAWAVV010000067.1:0-13472 GCA_963785565.1 uncultured Alphaproteobacteria bacterium
ATTGCCCCGGTTCTTGACGCCGCGCGGCGAGGCGGCGTAGAAGACGCGCCCGCGCTACCTTAAAACGGCGAGGCGCGGGGCATTCATCGGTACGGTTGGTCGAGGTGGGCAATGGCGCGGAGATGCGCAATCACCGGCAAGGGTGTCCAGGTCGGGCACAACGTCAGCCATGCCAACAACAAGACCAAGCGGCGCTTTCTGCCCAATCTGCAGCAAATTTCGGTCTTGTCAGATGTGCTCGGGCCGATCCGGCTACGGATTACCGCGGCGGCGATCCGCACGATCGAACATAAGGGCGGCTTCGACGCCTTTCTGCGGGATACGCCCAACCGCAAGCTGACGCCGGAGATCCGCCGCCTGAAACGCCGGGTCGAGGCGGCGGCGGTGCGCCAAAGCGGGTAGCCCGGCCCGGTGCGGCCCCGTTGCGGGCTTTCGCCCGGGGACGGATGCGGGGTCGCCGATTTCTGCCGGCGCTGGTTTTGACCACTGTGTTGTTTACCGCTGCCGCCGGCCAAGCGGACATCCACTACGAGACGACGATTACCGGCGCCGGCGACAGCGGTCTCGCCGACCTATTAAACAGGGTTTCCGAGCTCAAGACGCTCGAGAACCGTCCGCCGGCCTCAGAGGAAGCGTTGCGCCGCCGCGCCGACCGGGATCTCGGCCGGCTCGTCGACGCCGCGCGCAGCCTTGGCTATTGGGACGCCCGGTTCAATTACGACGTCGATACTGCCGATCAACCGCAAAAGGTCACGGTCAAGGTGGTACCGGGACCGCTCTACCACGTCGCCACGGTCGCGGTGCTCGGCCCCGACGGTCAGCCGCTGGCGGTCCCGCCGACTGCGCCGCCCGTGCCGCTGAAATCCGGCGATCCGGCGCGCACCGCCCCGGTGGTAGCGGCGCAAGCGGTGCTGGTAAGCGCGTTCGGCGCCAGCGGCCACCCCTTTGCCAAAGTCGACAACCGGAAGGTCGTGATCGACCACCGCAACCACACGATGGAGGTGACCTATAAGCTCGCGCCCGGCCCGGCGATGCGCTTTGGCGGCGTTTCGATCAAAGGGCTGAAAACCCTCGATCCCGGCTATGTCGAGCGCCGGCTGCGCTGGCGCCGCGGCGAGGCCTATGATTTGGCCAAGGTCGAAGAGACCCGCCGCGGGTTGATCGAAACCGGCCTGTTCAGCACGGTGCAGATCAC
Organism: uncultured Alphaproteobacteria bacterium; assembly: GCA_963785565.1. Taxonomy (GTDB): domain Bacteria; phylum Pseudomonadota; class Alphaproteobacteria; order ATCC43930; family CGMCC-115725; genus AP-15. The sequence goes on from CAWAVV010000067.1 coordinate 1,196, forward strand.
GCCCGCGGCGGAGCCGGACCAGCCGGGAAGCGCTCAAATGACGATCGACGCCACCGAGCGCCCGCATCGTACGATCGGCGCCGGCGTCGGCTACAACACCAGCCAGGGTGCGGCCGCCCGGGTCTTCTGGGAAAACCGGAACCTGTTCGGCAATGCGGAATATCTAAGGCTGTCTGCCACCGGCGGCCAGCAGGTCTATGGCGTCAACGCGAATTTCCGCCGTCCGGATTTTCTCTCAACCGACCAGGATTTTCTGGCGACTGCCGAGATCGCCGACGACACGCCGGTCGCGTATCACAGCCGCCGCGCACTCGCCACGGCGGGGTTGGAACGCCGATTCGGCCGATTGCTGACCGGCGGCGTGTTGCTCGAGGCCGAAGAGGCCAATGTCACGCAGCTGGCCAATGTCTCGACAAACACCTCGGCGCAGCGCACCCAGCGTTACACGCTGTTCGGCGTCCCGGCCTATATAAAGCTCGACACCACCGACAACCTGCTGAGCCCGACCCGCGGCTGGCGCGCCCAGCTTTCAGTCACGCCGGCCCACATTTTCTCGGCCCCGAGCCTGACCTACGTGACCAATTTGCTGTCGGCCAGCACCTATTGGAAGCTCGATGCCGACGGCCGCGCTATCCTCGCCGGCAGAGCGGCAATTGGCTCGCTTGACGGCGCCCCGCTGTCCCCGCTCCCGGCCGACCAGCGGATCTATGTCGGCGGCGGCGGGACGATCCGTCCGTACGGCTATCAGATGGCCGGTCCGCTCGCCCCCAACAACGACCCGATCGGCGGCAGATCGAGTCTGGTGCTGAATATCGAATCGCGCATCAAGGTCACCGACACGATCGGTGTGGTCCCGTTCGTCGATGCCGGCAGCTATTACGAGAATAGCGTGCCCCAGCTCAGTCAGCGTCTGTTCTACGGGGTCGGGCTGGGCCTGCGCTACTACACTCCGTTTGGTCCGCTGCGGCTCGATCTGGCGACCCCGCTCTATAAGCGCAGCGCCGATTCGTGGATCCAGGTCTACGTTAGCCTCGGCGAGGCGTTCTGATGCGTGCTGCTGCCCGCTGGCTCGCGATCGCCATCGCCGTACCGCTCGCTCTGGTGCTGGCGGCGTTCGGCGTGCTGCAGACCCCGATAGGGCAGGATTGGCTGGCCACCGCCGTTGCGCGGGCGGCAAGCAGTCCGGGTTTTTCGCTGACCATAGAGGGGCTGCGCGGGACGGTGCCGTTGCGGATGACGGCGACCCGCATCGAGGTCGGCGACGACAAGGGCATGTGGCTGACTTTGCGCAATGTCGCCCTCGATCTCGCGCCGGCGGAGCTGCTCGGCGGCAAGCTGCATGTCCGGTCGCTCGATATCGCCGACGTCGATATGCGGCGCTCGTCATCGCCGAGATCATCGGAGCCGCTTTCGCAATCTCTTCGCGTGCCGCATCTCCCGGTCGCTGTCGAGCTCGACCGGCTCGCGATCACCCGCCTCACGCTGATGCCCGCGGTTTTGGGCCAAAAGGTGGCTGCCACGATAAAGGGGAGCGCCGCGGTCGAGAGCGGAACCGCGCGTGCCGACCTGGATCTGCGCCGCACCGACGGTTTTCCCGGAAATATCGCAGTGCGGATGGCGCTGACCGGACCCAACCCGGTGCTCGATCTGCAAATCAAAGCGGAGGACCCGACCGGTCTCCTGCTCGATCGTTGGCTCAGGAGGACGGATCGCCTGCCGCTCTCCCTGGCGCTCGACGGCAAAGGACCAGTGGCGGACTGGCATGGCCGGCTGACCGCGTCGGCGGGTGCGGCTGCCCGTGTCGACGCCGATATAACGCTCGGCGTCGGCTCTCAGACCGTCCTCGGGATATCCGGGATTGCCGCATTGGCGGCGCTGCTGCCAGCCGATCTCGCATCGGCCGTTGGCGACCGGGCAACCTTTTCGCTTCACACGGAATTTGACAAGCCGATCTTGGTCAGCCGGCTGGCGATCGGCGTCGCCGCTGGTACTTTCGCTGGTAATTCATCTTTTGAGCGTTCCAATGGGGCCATCGCGGCGCATCTGCGCGCGGATGTTCCGAACCTCACACTGCTGTCGGGCGTCTTGCGAACCCCGCTCCACGGTGCGGCGACGCTGAATGTCGGGGTGACTGGGAACGAAAGCCGCCCGGTTGCGAAGGCGGATCTGTCGGGAGCCGGGATTGGCGTTTCCGGCTCCGAGGCGGAGCGGGTCGAGGTGCATGTCTCGGCAACCCCGAGAGGTCCTCTCAATAATGCCGCAACGCTGATCGCCGTCGCGGCAAATGGCCGGATCGAAGGACTGACACTCCCCGAGAGGGCGGCACTGATGACCGGGCTCGGGCCCAGCATTGAGTGGTCGCTTGCCGCCGATACCGACCGCGAGTTGACGACCGTCGATCTGCCTCGGTTCGCAGCTCGGAGCGGCGGCGTTGATCTGACCGGATCGGGCCGTCTCGCGACCGCCGGCCAAACCATTGCCGGTCAGGTCGATTTTGCCGGGTCGGCGAGTGGAATGCGGACCGGGATCGCGGCCGTTGACGCGCTGATCGGCAGCAAAGCGGCATTCGCCGGAGCCGTTCGTCGCGATGCGGCGGGGGCCGTCACGCTCGACCATGTTGCGCTGGCTGGAGTTGCGGCAAAACTTTCCGGCGACGCGCATTTCGATCCCGCCTCGCGTGTTCTGGCTACGACGCTGAACCTCGATGTACCGCAGCTGGAGCCGCTCTCTACGGCGCTGGGCGCCGCGATCGCCGGCACGGTTTCGGCCAATCTGAAGGCGCAGGGGCCGCTCGATCGGCTGCAGCTGCAGAGCGAGGTCGAGGGTCGCGAGATCACCGCCGCCGGAGTGGCGATCGACCGTTTCCGGCTGTCCGGCGTGATCGCCGATTTGTCGAAGCCCAAGGCGGCGCTCGACGGCAGGTTTCGCGCGCTCGGCATCGACGGCAATCTGGCGCTGGCGGCGGAGTTGAGCGACAAATCCGAGCTGGCGGTTGCGCGCCTGCGCGTGCAGGCGGCGGACAGCATGGTCGAGGGCAACCTGCGTGTCGCGCTCGCGACCGGTCTGGTCCAGGGCGCGTTGACCGCACGATTGGCCGATCTCTCGCGCTGGTCGAGGCTTGCCGGAACTCCGCTCGGCGGCAGCCTCGATCTGAGCGCCAGGCTTGCCGCTGCGGGAGGAGGGCAGGGCCTCGATCTCACCGCGACCGGAACCCGGCTTGCAGCCGGCGCCAACCGACCGCGCATCGAGATCGGCAATCTTGCCCTGACCGCGCGGCTGGCCGACATCTGGCGCACGCCGTCGGGTTCGGGGCGACTGTCGCTGAACGCGGCGCGTTTCGGCGCCGGAGATTTCACGACTGCTGCCGCAAGCTTCACCAGCCCGCGCCCCGGCCGCTTTGCCTTCGAGGGCAATGCTGACGGCCGGCCCATGACGGTGGCATTCGCCGGGGAAGGCGGGCTTGTCCCCGGCGGCGCCGAACTGCGGCTGACCCGGCTCGCCGGATCTCTCGGTGCCGACCCATTCCGCCTGGCGCAGCCATTCGACCTGTCCCGCCGCGGCGCTGATCTCGGCTTTTCGCGTCTCGATCTGCAGCTCGGCGCCGGCCGGATCACCGGCAACGGCGCGATCAGAGGCGAAGCGCTGGCGCTGGCGGTGAACGCCGCCGATCTGCCGCTCGCGGCCGGCGCGCGACTGATGGGGTACCCGGGCGTGCATGGCGCCCTGTCGGCGACCGCGAGTTTGAATGGAACCTTACGCGCGCCGCGGGGCCATATCGTTGTGAATGCGCAGGCGCTGTCGCTTGCCGTGTCGCGCCATGCGCATGCGCCTCGCCTCGGGCTGACGGCAACGGGTGATTGGAACGGCCGGGCAGTCGATGTGCAGGGCCGAGTGACCGGGCTCGAAGGCGATCGGGTGGCGTTCACCGGCTCGCTGCCGCTGCTGCTGACCCCGGCCCCGCTCGGTCTGTCGGTGCCGCCGCAAGGCCCGCTTGCGCTGCGGCTTCAAGGCGGCGGCGACCTAGGTCATCTCGCCGATCTGTTGCCGCTGGGCGAGGATCGGCTGAGCGGACGTTTCGCGGCCGATGTCGCGGTCGGCGGCACGGTCGCCTCGCCGGCCGCGGGCGGCCAGCTGAGGCTTGCCGACGCCCGCTATGAAAATTTCGCGACCGGCGCGGTGCTGACCAACATCGCGGCCGATCTGGTCGGCGACCGCGATCGCTTTGCATTGACCTCTTTTTCCGGCGGTGACGGATCCGGTGGGACCGTCAGGGCACAGGGCGACTTGGTCCTCAAGGGCATTGCCGGGCCGACTGCCCAATTATCAGCGACGCTCGCCAATTTTCGCGTCGCGGTGCGCGACGAAGCGTTGGTCACGGCGAGCGGCACGATATCGGCCACCGGGCCGCTGACGGCGCCGAAGGTGGCGGCCGCGCTGACCGTCGATCGCGCCGAGGTCAACCTGCCCGACAGTCTGCCGCCGAGCGTCGTTGTCATCCACGTAACCGAGATCGGCGGTCGCGGCGGGAAGGGCGCGGCTAAGGGCGCCGCTCCGGTCGAAGAGGCGCCGGCGCTGCCCGCGGCGCTCGACATCACGGTCAGCCTGCCCGGCCCCGTCCTGGTGCACGGCCACGGCCTCGACAGCCAGTGGCACGGTCGGCTCAGGATCACCGGGACGACCGACGCGCCGAAGATCACCGGAAACTTGGTGGCCGACCGCGGCAGTGTTGATCTGTTCGGCAAGAGCTTTGTGCTGACCCGCGGCAGAATCACGTTCGACGGCGGCGCCGAACTCGATCCCGTTCTTGATATTGTCGCCCAAGTGAGTGCGGCTGACATCACCGCGCAAATAAACATCGACGGCTTGGCGTCAGCGCCAAAGATCACCCTGAGCTCGACCCCGCCGGTGCCTCAGGACGAGATCCTGTCCCGGGTCTTGTTTGGCCAAGGGGTCGGGCAAATCAACGCCGGCCAGGGCATACAGCTCGCCCAGGCCGCCGCCACCCTGGCTGGTGGCGGTCCCGGCGTGCTGGACCGGCTGCGCGGCAAGCTGGGCCTCGACTGGCTCCGTTTCGGCCAGGGTCCGGCCGGCGCGGCGAGCCCGATCTTGAACCCGAGCGTGGTCACTCCGACAACGTCGAGCGCTGCCGCGGTCAGCGCCGGGAAATATGTGATGCCCGGGGTCTCGGTCGGGGTGACCCAAGGGGTCTCGCCGCCGACCAGCAGGGTAACCGTCGAGATCGAACTCGGCCACCACGTCACGGTCGACACCGAGGCCGGCCAAAACGGCGGCACCGGCATCGGGCTCAACTACAACTACGATTACTGAGCGGCTGTCCGCCGATCACATCGCCGTGACGCGCGCCCGCGGTGTCTTTCTCCGAACACAGCGCATCCGTATCCTCGCCGCAGCCAATTGGGCGCAGGGAGGGACCAAATGGACGTCATCGAAGGCGAATTGGTGGGGCTTGTCGCGCGCTCGCAGTGGACGCGGCGCGGGTTTGTCATGACTTCGCTCGCCACCGGTTTTGCGCTGTCGGTGCAGCCGGTTTCGGCCGAGACGATCCATACCGACGCGACCGGGCTGGAGGCGGGCGAGGTCAAGGTTCCGGTCGCCGACGGCTCGATCCCGGCCTATCGCGCGATGCCCGACAAGGGCGGCCCCTTTCCGACCGTGCTCGTCATTCATGAGGCCTTCGGGGTTCACGAGCACATCCAGGACATCGTCCGGCGTCTGGCCAAGCTAGGGTATTACGCGATCGCGCCCGAACTTTTTGCGCGTGAGGGAAATCCAGCCGAGATCAAGGATCCCAAGGAGCTGGTCGCCAAGATACTTTCCAAGGTTCCGGAGGATCAGGCTATGTCGGATCTCGACGCCACCCTGGTCTACGCCAAGGAATCCGGCAAGGCCGATCTCTCCAAACTCGCGGTTACCGGCTTCTGCTGGGGCGGGAGGATCACTTGGCTCTACGCCGCGCATCAGCCGGAACTGAAGGCCGCGGTCGCGTGGTACGGCGTCGATCGCCCGCATAGCGAGCTGACGCCCAACAACCCGCTCGACGTCATTCCGGATCTGAAATGCCCGGTGCTCGGCCTCTATGGCGGCGCCGACAAGAGCATCCCGCGCGAACTGGCGGAAAAGCGCCAAGCCGCGTGCAAGGCTGACGGCAAGACCTGTGACATGATGATCTACCCCGATGCTCCGCACGGCTTCAACGCCGACTACCGGCCGAGCTACCGCCCCGAAGCCGCCAAGGACGGCTGGGCGAAAATGCTTGCCTGGTTCAAGGACCACGGCGTCGGCTGACATGCGCCCGGCTGCTACAGACGGGCGAGCACGGTTTCCTTGAAGCGGCGCATTTCGGCGAGCGAGGCGTCTGGGTCGGAGCGCTCGAAATCGATGTCGACAGCGCTGACGCCGAGGTCGCGCAAAGCCTGGAAATCGGTGACGATGTCGGCAGTGCTGCCGGAAAACAGCCGGCGCTCACCGTCCGAGGCTTTGTCGGGCACCGCCTCGCCATACCTCTTGATCCGATAGGTCAGCGCGACCTTGGCCGGGTCGCGGCCGGCCTCCGCGGTGAAGCGGCGCAGCCGTGCGACGCCGGCGCGGTAGCGTTGCAGGGTGTCGAGCAAGTGTTTGTTGTTGCTGCCGATTGGGTACCATGCGTCGCCGAGGCGGGCCGCGCGACGCAGGGCCGGTCCGCTTTCGCCGCCGACCCAGATCGGCGGATGCGGCTTCTGCACCGGCTTTGGCTCGAACAAAACGTCGTCGAACTTGACCCAATTGCCGGCAAGGCGCGGCGCCTCCTCGGTCCACAAGGTGCGGAACGCGCGGATGTATTCGTCGGTGACCGCGCCGCGCGCGGCAAAGGGGGTGACCGCCACCGCGTCGAATTCCGCCTCGAGCCAGCCGGCGCCGATGCCGATGGTAAGCCTGCCCTCCGACAATACATCGATCGTCGCCAGCATTTTCGCGGCCAGCACGGCCGGCCGATAGGGCACCACCATGACCGCCAGCACCAGTCGGATATGTGAGGTCTTGGCGGCGATATAGGCTGCCGCCGTCAGCTGGTCGTGCCGGTTTTGCGGGCCCTCGGTAAAGAATTCGCCGCTCTCGGAATAGGGATAGCCCGGCACCTTGAGGTTCGGCAGCAGGATGTGGTCGGTCAGGGTCAGATAGTCGTAGCCCATCGCCTCGCCCTCCTGCGCGATCCGGGACACGATCTGCGGTGTCGAGATCGGGCCGCTGATCGGCAGGTTGAAGCCAATCTGCATGCTCTTCCTCCTGGTGGGCCTGTGCGCGCACAATAGCCTACACGGCAACGAATAAGGGGACCGTTCGATGCAGCTGGGTTTTGTCGGTACCGGGACGATGGGGGTGCCGATTGCAGGCTGTCTGATCGACGCCGGCCATCGGCTGACTGTCTACGATGTCCGCCCCGAAGCGACCGCCGCACTAACTGCGCGCGGCGCGGTCGCCGCCGCCAATCCCCGCGCGGTCGCCGAGCGCAGCGAAGTTGTCTTCACCTCGTTGCCCGGCCCCGACCAAATGGAGCCCGCCGTGCTCGACCCGGCTACCGGCATCCTGGCGGGGCTGCGCGCCGGCGGCGGCTATATAGACCTGACCACCAACGCTCCCGCGGTGGCGCGCCGGGTGGCCGAAGCCTGCCGCGGCAAGGGTGTCGACATGCTCGATGCGCCGGTCAGCGGCCGGCCGCCGACGATGACGGTCATGGTCGGCGGCGACGAAGCAGTCTTCGCCAAATATAAGCCGCTATTCGAGGCAATCGCCCGCAACATCTTTTATGTCGGCGCGGCGGGCGCCGGCTGCATCGCCAAGCTCGTCACCCAATACCTCGGCTACACCAACTTCGTCGCCGCACTCGAAGGGCTGCTGATCGGCGCCAAGGCCGGAGTCGATCCCGGCGTGCTGGCGCAGATCGTGCCGTTCAGCGCCGGGGCAAGCCGCACCTTCGACAACATCCCGCGCTCGGTGCTGTCCGGCGCCTTCACCGCCGGCGGCACGCTCGACATCGTCGCCAAGGATCTGCACCTGGCGTGTGAGCTCGCCCGCGAAGCCGGCGCACCGGGCAATCTGGGCCTCCTCGCGCACGACGTCTTCCACCGCGCCCAGGCCCAGGGCTGGGGCCAGGACGGTTTTCCGGTCGCCGCCCGCATCCTCGAAGCCATGGCCGGCCATGAGTTGCGCTCGCAGACCGGGCAGAATGCGGTAAGCTACCAAGCAGACGATCCGAGACGAGGAGGGCGGTCATGACGACGGCGCGCACGCAAGGCTATCGGCCGGGTCTCGTCGATCTGGGCACAGGGCAGATCAGCCGCGAGATTTTTGTCAACGAGGAGATCTACCGCGAGGAGTTGGAGCGGGTCTTTGCCCGCGCCTGGCTGTTTGTCGGCCATGAGAGCCAGGTCCCGAACCCCGGCGATTTCTTTGTCTCCGGGATGGGCGAGGAATCCGTCATCCTGTGCCGCGACCGCGCCGGCCGGATCCATGTGTTCCTGAATTCGTGCCGGCATCGCGGCATGAAGGTGTGCCGCTACGACGAAGGCAACACCCCCGTTTTCACGTGCCCCTATCACGGCTGGAGCTATTCGACCGACGGCAGGCTGGTCGGCGTGCCCTATTTCCGCGAGGCCTATCATTCGACGCTCGACCGTTCGCAATGGGGCCTCGTCGAGGTTGCGCAGCTTGCCAACTACAAGGGTGGCATCTGGGCCAATTGGGACCCGGCGGCGCCCTCCTTCACCGAATATCTCGGCGATTTCACCCATTATCTCGACCAGACCTTTGACGGCTGGGATGGCAGCGACGGCGGCGCCGAAATATTGGGCGGCATCCAGAAATGGCGGGTGCCGTGCAACTGGAAATTCCCGGCCGAGAATTTCAGCGGCGACAGCTATCACAATATCAGCCACCGCTCGGTCGACCTCGTTGGGGTCGGCCCGTCGGGCAGCGGCCGGCGCGACATGCCGGAGCTGAAGCTGGCGCGCAAGCTGCACATCGCCGTCCCCGATCGCGGCCATCAGACGACCGGCTACCTGTTGCCGCGGACCGTGTCGCTGCCGCCTGGCTATCAGCAATCTTCGGCCGTTGCCGATTATTTCCGCGAATGCGAGGCGGCGCGTCACCGGCAGCGCGGCGATTGGGGACGCCTGATCACCTTGGTCGGCGAGGTGTTCCCGAGCATGGCCTTTCTCGCCCGCCAACCGCGCACGATCGCGGTGTGGCACCCGCGCGGGCCGCACGAAACCGAGGTGTGGCGCTGGTATCTGGTCGACAAGGCTGCCCCGCAGGAGGTTAAAGATTTCCTGCGCGACTACTACATCCGCTATTCCGGTCCCGCCGGTATGACCGAGCAGGACGACATGGAGAACTGGAACTATGCCCACGCCGCCAGCCGAGGCACGATCGCCCGCCGTTTCCCGTACAATTACCAGCAAGGCCTGGGCACCGAAGTCGAGAATTACGAGTGGGATGGGTTCCGGCTGCCGGGGACCGTCGTCGATCTGACCCGGGCCAATTCGAGCGAGCACAATCTGCGCAACCTATACCGCCGCTGGGCCCAATTCATGGAAGCCGACAGCTGGGCCGACCTCGCCCCCTGGCGCCATCCGGCCTGCAGCATCCCCCAAGCCGCCGAGTGACCTCGCGGTCGCTCTCCGTCAGAAATTTCGCTTGCTGCTATAGTCGACGATCCCCTTCTTAAGCGCCTCCCGGCCGCGCCCGATGGCACCGGGCCAGGCTTGATGTTTGGATCGAGCACCCAATTACTCGATGTGCCACGCTGCCAGCGAACGGGCGCGCGGAGTGGGTCTCGACTTTTTCGACCAGACCGGCCATAGCATCGAGCACGAGAAAGGGAGAGCATCGATGCCCGACGACCATGCCCATTCCCATGACCATGCGCAGGGCTCGGAATTGTCCGAGATGGATGTGCGCGTGCGCGCGCTCGAAACCATCCTGACCGAAAAGGGCTATGTCGATCCGGCGGCCTTGGACAAGATCGTCGAGGCGTTTGAAACCCGGATCGGGCCGCATAACGGCGCCCGGATCGTCGCCCGCGCCTGGATTGATCCCGAATTCAAGCGCCGGCTCTTGGTCGACGCCACCGCGGCGGCCAATTCGCTGGGAAATTTTGACCCTGTAGCCAACCACCTGATCGCGATCGAAAATACGCCCCGCACCCATAACCTTGTCGTCTGCACCTTGTGCTCCTGTTATCCGTGGTCGGTGCTGGGGCTGCCGCCGGTCTGGTACAAATCGGCGCCCTACCGCTCGCGCGCGGTGATCGATCCCAAGGCGGTCCTCGCCGATTTCGGTGTGACGTTGCCGCCCGAGACCGAGATCCGCATCTGGGATTCGACCGCCGAGACGCGGTTTCTGGTCGTGCCGCTGCGGCCGGAGGGCACCGAAGGCTGGAGCGAGGAACGGCTCGCCGCATTGGTCACGCGCGACAGCATGGTCGGCACCGGCCTGCCGAAGTCGCCAGCCGAAGGTGTGCGATGACCAACTCGATCCACGATTTGGGCGGCATGCACGGCTTCGGTCGGGTCGAACCCGAGCCCAACGAGCCGCCGTTTCACGAGAAATGGGAAGGGCGGGTCCTCGCTTTGCAGCGCGCTATCGGCTATGTCGGGTTGTGGACGATCGATGGCGGGCGCGCCTCACTCGAAGCATTGCGGCCACTCGATTATCTCGCATCGTCCTACTACCGGCGGTGGTTCCTTGGGTTGGAGCGCCGGGTCGTCAGGCATGGCCTCGTCGGCGAGGACGAGATCGCCGCCGGCCGCTCGTTGCGGCCCGGGATCAGGCTGAATCGCAAAATGAACGCGTCCGACGCCGAGCAACCGTCGTTGACGAATTTCGAGCGTCCGGCGCCAGGACCGGCGCGCTTCAAGGAAGGCGAGCGGGTGCGCACTCGCAACATCAACCCCGCGACCCATACCCGCCTGCCGCGCTATGCCCGCGGCAAGACCGGCATGATCGAGGCGGTCCGCGGCTGCCACGTCTTTCCCGATACGGCCGCGCTCGGCGCCGGCGATAATCCGCAATGGCTTTACACGGTGGTCTTTTCAGCGCGCGAATTGTGGGGTGAGGACGCCGATCCGTCGATCAAGGTGTCGATCGAAGCGTTCGAGCCTTATCTCTTGCCGGCATGAGCGCGATCGGCCGGGTCGCCGAGGCGGTCCCGGGTATCCCCCGCAATCCCGACGGCCCGGTCTTTCGCGAGCCATGGGAGGCCCACGCCTTCGCCATGGCCTTGGCGTTGCACGAGCGCGGACTCTTCACCTGGCCCGAATGGGCCGCAACCCTCGCCGACGAAATCAAGCGCGCCCAGGCTGAGGGCGACCCTGATGCGGGCGACACTTATTACCGGCACTGGCTCGCCGCGCTCGAACGCCTCGTCGCCGAAAAAGCCGCTGCCGATCCGGCTACCCTCGCCCGCTACCGCGCCGCTTGGCATCGTGCCGCCCTGCGCACCCCGCACGGCGTCCCGATCGCGCTCCAGCCCGAGGATTTCGACACGGAATAGGCACGACGCGCCCGACCTATCGACCGAATTCGTTGAAGAGGCGGATCTCCGTAAGCTGAGCCGCGAAGGCTCGATGGGTTAAACGTCCAAATTCGCGACGCTCAGGGCGTTGGCTTGGATGAAGTCACGGCGGGGTTCGACGAGATCGCCCATCAGGGTCGAGAAAGTTTCCTCGGCGGAGTCGGCGTGGCTGACCTTTACCTGCAGTAAGGCGCGGACCTCGGGGTCTAGCGTTGTCTCCCACAATTGCTCCGGGTTCATCTCGCCGAGGCCCTTGTAGCGGGTCACCTCGATGCCGCGGCGGCCCAGTTCCATGACTGCTTCGACCAGACTCGTCGGTCCGGTGATCGGCCAGGTCTTGTCCCGCGCAGCCAGCATGCCCAGGCGGTCGTAGGTCTGGCGCAGCCCGTTGCCGTCGGCGTCGAGCCGGCGCGCCTCGGCGCTGCGCAGCAGCGCCGCGTCGATCAGCCGGCGCTCGCCGACCCCTTGCCGGGTGCGGCCCAGGACCAGCCCTTCCCCACGGGACAAGCCCGTGGGCTGAAGGCCTACGGCGATGACCTCTCCTTGCCAGCTGCGCTCGTGTTCCGGGGCGAGACGGTTGAGGCGCTCGGCGGTGCGGTGCGCGGCCTCGATCGCGCTGGTCGGGTCAGCGAGCAGCGAGGCCGACAACGCCCCGGCGATCGCCGCTTGCTCGACTACCGCGATGTCGCCAACCTTGGCGGCCAA
>CAWAVV010000068.1:0-158988 GCA_963785565.1 uncultured Alphaproteobacteria bacterium
CAGGGAACGTGTAAGCCAGAATTTGGAACAACATTCCCGCCAGGGTCTTTTGAATCCGCTGGCAAATTCGCGGCAAAATCGCCACCATACGTATCTGTGAAGGGGACGGTTTGGTTCGTTAACCCGCCCTGGATCAGGCGCCGCCACTCCATGTTGTAGAAGAAGAACGTTGGGTGACTCTTGGAACAGCTGGGAACCTGGCCACCAGCGTTGAAGCCGAAAAGTGTTGACACCGCAGTTCAGCAACCTTAGCTGGGGGCGGGGTTGAAGTAATTGCGGGCATCGAACGCGTCGTTGCGATCGACTTCATGCCGAGGCGTGGAATTGTTTGGTTCCCGACTTCACCACCGTAGTGATGGTCGCGGCCCCAGCGAGTCCGTACTCGGCGCTGTAATTGGAAGTTAGTTCGCGGAACTCCTCTGTAGGGCGTCCAACGGAGGGCATGACGCTGCCGCTGCTGCCACCGCGGTCGAGGTTCTCGCCGCCATCGAGCAATTGAAGATTGTGGCCCGCTCGTTGTCCGTTAATGCTGACATTAGCGTCGCCGCTGACTGGCGTGGGGACCATGAAGTCGCCCTGGATGCTGGAGGCTCCGGCGTCAGATTAAACAGGGAGTACAAACTCCGCCCGTTGGTCGTCAGTTCAGTGATCTGCTGACCGGTAATGACGGTGCTGACCTCGCCTGAATCCGATTGCACCTGCACGGCGTTGGCTTCGACGGTGACGTTCTCACTCGTCCCGCCAACTTTCAGTACAAAGTCAACGCGGGTGCGGTCGTTAACGTTCAGGACGATGCCGGCTCTTTCTGCCTGACCGAATCCGGTAGCTTTGGCGCTGACGTTGTAGTGACCGATCGGCAGACCGGGCGATACGTATTGGCCGGTGTCGTTGGTAACACTGCTGCGAGTTTCTCCGGTGTCCACGTTTGTGATGGTGACGGCCACGTTGGGAACTGACCGAGGCAGACGGATCGGTAACGGTTCCTACGATCGCCGCTTCCTGGCCGAATGCGAAGATCGGCAAACCAATCAGCAACGCGCAGAAAGCCACGAAATGACGGACGCGGCCTTGTTTGACAACGCGGACGAGGTGCATAGCCCAAGCAGACCAAGAGTTGTTCATCGAGAAGCCTCCGGAGTTCGGATAAGGTCCCAGTGCGGTATTCCTACAAAACCCATTTTTTCGCGGGACGTTAACGTACACGTGGGATCGATATTTCGACCCGTCAAGCCTTTTATCCTCCCTGACCGAAGGTTGTCAAGAAAATTCGGGAAAGGTTACCAAGCCTATAACCAAATTGGCCCTAAATCGGATGGGAGATATTAGCCTCGTTCGGAACCACGGACGCCCGTCAATCGTTAGTCTTTGAACCGTTTTACCGGCTTGTTGAAATGGGGACGCTCAGAACGGAATCGTCGAATTTGACGTCAGCGCGCCGTATCTCCCGGAACAGGTGGAGATTGGACGACATCACCACGCCAGGGCTGAGATGAACAATCTCCGGCAACGGCGCCTTAGTAGTCAGGTTGTCGGCCATGAGACGGACTGCCGTTTGTCCCTGACGATGGGGCTGCTGATAGATGGAAGCCGTAATGACGCCTTTTTGGAAGTAGGTGGACATCTCCGCGAACAGATCGGTAGTGATTAACTTTGTTTTTCCCGCCAGTCCGCGGGCTCCCAGGGCGCGGCACACCGGAAGGCAGTTTACTGTGTTTACATAAATGCCGGCCAGTCTCGGAAAGCGGCCAAGAAGGTCAAAGGTTTTTTGAAAGCTCTTTTCTTCGTGTCGAGAACTTTTACAATAACGACCTCGACGAATATTGTTCCGCCCGGGCAATGCCGCGGGAATGCATCGGAAAATCCATCCGTCTTTCTGCTATGGTCCTCTGTGCTGAGCATGCCTGCCACGACCGCAACCTTCGCGCCGGTGAAACGAACTTTCCCATCAACTCGCCGGCGAGACAACCGTTCAGCCACGGTTCTACGCACACCACAGTGGAACGTCGACTCTCGGGCGCATCGGTGGAGACACAAACCACATGGATTCCACTTTCTTCGGCGCTGTCGATAAGAGGCCGCAGACCGTCGGGATTTCCGGCGGTGAGGAAGATGATTCCGTTAACGCCGCTCCGGATGAGCTCTTTGAAGGCCTCGGTGTCATCCACTCCCAGGGTGCGAACCGGGCGGTACACCAACTGAATCCCGAGTTGCGCGACCCGGCGAGCTTCATCCAGGATGCCGCTCCAGAGTTGATCGTAAAAAAAGTGGATCTCTCGTGGGATACAGACGCCAACGCGGCTGTTGGATTTTGAAACGGAAAGAGCGCGGGCAGCGAGGTTTGGGGTGTAAGCAATCTGCTGTGCGATTTGCAGAATGCGCTGACGGGTGGAATCGTTAATACCTGGACGCCCGTGCAAGGCGCGATCCACCGTGCCAATCGAAACGGCTGCCATCTCCGCGATCAACTGGATATCGCGTCTGTTTTTCTTCATTCCTTGGGCCGCACTCAGTCGTCGCGCCGAAATATTTTAGCGTACCCCGCAAATTACGGTCCTCGATAATCTTCGAGGCGTCGAGGTTGTCGTACATCTTACGCTCTGTTGTCAAACGCCGGCCCGAGCGCTCGACTTCTGTAATCCTTTGCGAATACAGTGTTGGCCTATGAACCGTCGCGAATTCACCTGGGCTTTCAGCACTCGCATTGGCCTGGACGAACGTACGTTCCTACGCACAAATTGGTTCCAGAGCAAAACCGGTTGGTTATGCAGCTATCGGCCTGGGAACGATTTCAGATATTTTGATGCGCGCCTGCGCGAACTCACAGAAGGCGAAGATCACTGCGCTGGCTACGGGGATCCCAGCAATACGAGAACTGAACGGGTGCCAGCAGGGTAAAGGTGTGGTTAGATGCCAGAGACCGTGAGAGCGGTATTTCAAGGTTGCCTCCACCCCAACTGGCGCCAGGGCTTCAACGGCTCCCGCCTATCCTACACACACCATCCCTAACACCACTGCAAAGCTGTAGTAAAGGTGCACGGGGTCTTTCCGTCTGACCGCGGGGACTCCGCATCTTCACGGAGAATTCAATTTCGCTGAGCCGGTGTTGGAGACAGCGGGGAAGTCGTTACGCCATTCGTGCAGGTCGGAACTTACCCGACAAGGAATTTCGCTACCTTAGGACCGTTATAGTTACGGCCGCCGTTTACCGGGGCTTCGATTCAGAGCGTGAACCCCTCCTCTTAACCTTCCGGCACCGGGCAGGCGTCAGACCCTATACGTCGTCTTGCGACTTCGCAGAGCCCTGTGTTTTTAGTAAACAGTCGCCACCCCCTCCTCTGTGCCCCCCGCCCCTGCTTGCGCAAGAGACGGGGCCCCCTTCTCCCGAAGTTACGGGGGCATTTTGCCGAGTTCCTTCAACACCGTTCTCTCAAACGCCTGGGTATGCTCTACCAGTCCACCAGTGTCGGTTTCGGGTACGGTCTATGATGCCGGCGCTGTTTCCCGGAAGTCCTTCGCCGCCCCCCCAATCCATTAAGGGAGAACGACTTGCGGCCTTCGTCACGCTCGGCAGGCGGAGGAATATTAACCCCCTTCCCATCGGCTGCGGCTTTCGCCCTCGCCTTAGGGGCCCGGCTAACCCTGCGCGGAATGACCTTGCGCAGGAACCCTTGGACTTTCGGCGTGAGGGGTTCTCACCCTCATTTACGCTACTCATGTCAGCATTCGCACTTCCGATGCCTCCACCAGGGCTCGCGCCCCGGCTTCGCCGGCCTACGGAACGCTCCGCTACCGCGTCAGAGGACAGAAGACGGACGACAGATGACGGATATCGGCGACCGAATGCTCAAGCCTTATCGGCAAGGCTCTGCAGCATCCGCGTGATCCGCTGATAGTCGTCGCGCCATCCTTGCCAAGTCACCTCGTCGATATAGCCGAGATCGAGAGCATAGCGCAGCCACACTCGCATCTCGTCCGACGAACCGATCGCCATCCGCAGAAAGCGTTTGAACTCCGCCTTCGAGCCCTTCTGGCGACCGTAACCCTCGGCAATATTCGCACAGATGGATTTCGAGGCCCGCCGTATCTGGTCGGCCAGAGCGCGCTGCTCCACCGCCGGAAACTCAAGGCTCGCACGATGGATCGCAAGCGATACCCGGTAGGCGCGGCGAAAGACCTCCAGGTCTTCGAACGACACCACCTTGCCGCGTGCTTCCATCGGTCCTCTGTCGTCTGTCGTCTGTCTTCCGTCCTCTGACACCCGCAGCTTCGGTGCGTGGCTTGAGCCCCGTTACATTTTCGGCGCCGGACAGCTGTTCGACCAGTGAGCTATTACGCTTTCTTTAAAGGATGGCTGCTTCTGAGCCAACCTCCTGGTTGTCTTGGCCGTCCCACATCCTTTCCCACTTAGCCACGACTGGGGGACCTTAGCTGGCGGTCTGGGCTGTTCCCCTCTCGACGACGGACCTTAGCACCCGCCGTCTGGCTGCCGCTCTGCGCTCGCCGGTATTCGTAGTTTGGTTAGGTTTGGTAAGGCTCGCGCCCCCCTAGCCCATCCAGTGCTCTACCCCCGGCGCCGACCAAGCGACGCTCTACCTCAATAGATTTCGCGGAGAACCAGCTATTTCCGGGTTTGATTGGCCTTTCACCCCTAGCCACAAGTCATCCCCTACTTTTGCAACAGTAGTGGGTTCGGTCCTCCAGTGCGTGTTACCGCACCTTCAACCTGCCCATGGCTAGATCACCCGGTTTCGGGTCTGATCCCGGCAACTGTTGTCCCTTGCTGGTTGCCCAGCAAAAAACGCGCGCCCTATTCAGACTCGCTTTCGCTGCGCCTACGCCTAACGGCTTAAGCTTGCTGCCAAGACCAACTCGCTGACCCATTATACAAAAGGTACGCCGTCAGACCGACGACAGAGAACGGACGACAGAGGACAGATAAATCTGCCGTCCGTCGTCTGTCTTCTGTCGTCCGTCCTCCGACTGCTTGTAGGCATCCGGTTTCAGGAACTGTTTCACTCCCCTCGTCGGGGTGCTTTTCACCTTTCCCTCACGGTACTGGTACACTATCGGTCACTGAGGAGTACTTAGGCTTGGAGGGTGGTCCCCCCATGTTCAGACAGGATTGCTCGTGTCCCGCCCTACTCGAGGACTGTCGATCCGGTTTCCCGTACGGGGCTGTCACCCGCTATGGCCCGCCTTTCCAGACGCTTCCGGTACCAAAATCAACAGCCGCTGGCCTGGTCCGCTTTCGCTCGCCACTACTCGCGGAGTCTCGGTTGATGTCCGTTCCTCCGGCTACTGAGATGTTTCAGTTCGCCGGGTTCGCCTCCCGAACCTATGAATTCAGCGCGGGATACCCCGGATCAAGTCCGGGGTGGGTTGCCCCATTCGGAGATCCCGGGATCAACGATCGCTCGCATCTCCCCCGGGCTTTTCGCAGCGTGCCGCGTCCTTCATCGCCTCTCAGTGCCAAGGCATCCACCAGATGCCCTTCATTCGCGCTCGATCGCAAGGGACGCCCTACCCCGCCGATGACCCAAGGATCACCCGCGCGGCAAACCGCCCCGGAAAACCGCCGCGCACAGGGGCAAGCCCCCACCCTCTTCTCGAAAGGGGGGCAACCCCGCCCGCGGCCGCTCGCATGAAGACACTTCTCGGACGGCGCCCCGCACACCGGCTGATGCCCCACAGGGCAACAGCCCCACAGAACAACAGCCCATGCCCGCGGCCCGTCCGCCTCGGTCACATTCACAAATCCGCTTCACCCTTCAATCAACGCCAGCCCCGGAACATCAGCCCCGGAACCCCGGACCGCCGGCGCGGGACATCTTCCCGCCCGGCCGCCCCGGAACCGGAACCAAACCGGAACCAAACCTGGTCTTCTCCGAGCATCGGGCGCAGCGATCAGCAGCTCAGCTGACACAGAGCAGAACCTGGTCTGCGATCGCCGGCGGTCGATTTCGGCGCGAAGTGGAGGTGAACGGGATCGAACCGATGACCTCCTGCTTGCAAAGCAGGCGCTCTCCCAACTGAGCTACACCCCCCGGAAGACAGCGGACCGACGACAGAGGACAGAACCCAATCCGTCGTCCGTTCTCTGTCTTCTGTCGTCTGATTGGTGGGCCAGGGAGGATTTGAACCTCCGACCTCACGCTTATCAAGCGCGCGCTCTAACCAGCTGAGCTACTAGCCCCACAGGCGGCCCGCAACAGGCAGCCCGCAACGGGGTAGCCCCCCTGGGGCCGCGCCCCAGCGACGCTCGGGAGAAGGGATGCGCAGACGGCGGCGTGGCGGAGGACAGACGACGGACGACCGAGGACAGACATCCTCCTCATCCGCAACCCTCTCCGCTTGCTGTTGCCAGAGTAGAAGAGCTGGCGTCCGACTTGCGTCGTCCGTCCGCTGTCTTCCGTCCTCCGGCATCCAGAAAGGAGGTGATCCAGCCGCAGGTTCCCCTACGGCTACCTTGTTACGACTTCACCCCAGTCGCTGACCTTACCGTGGTCGGCTACCTCCCCAATCCGAAGACCGGGGTTGGCCCGCCGCCTTAAGGTAAAGCCAACTCCCATGGTGTGACGGGCGGTGTGTACAAGGCCCGGGAACGTATTCACCGCGGCGTGCTGATCCGCGATTACTAGCGATTCCGACTTCATGCTCTCGAGTTGCAGAGAACAATCCGAACTGAGACGGCTTTTTGAGATTGGCGCGAGGTCGCCCCCTTGCCGCCCTCTGTCACCGCCATTGTAGCACGTGTGTAGCCCAGCCCATAAGGGCCATGAGGACTTGACGTCATCCCCGCCTTCCTCCGGCTTGTCACCGGCAGTTTCTCCAGAGTGCCCGGCGTAACCCGATGGCAACTGAAGATGAGGGTTGCGCTCGTTGCGGGACTTAACCCAACATCTCACGACACGAGCTGACGACAGCCATGCAGCACCTGTGTCCCCGCCGGCCGAACCGAAGAACCCGATCTCTCGGGCCCATACGAGGCATGTCAAGGGCTGGTAAGGTTCTTCGCGTTGCGTCGAATTAAACCACATGCTCCACCGCTTGTGCGGGCCCCCGTCAATTCCTTTGAGTTTTAACCTTGCGGCCGTACTCCCCAGGCGGTGTGCTTACAGCGTTAGCGGCGACACCGAAGAGCTAGGCTCCCCAACGTCTAGCACACATCGTTTACAGCGTGGACTACCAGGGTATCTAATCCTGTTTGCTCCCCACGCTTTCGCGCCTCAGCGTCAGTATCGGTCCAGAGCGCCGCCTTCGCCACCGGTGTTCTTCCCAATATCTACGAATTTCACCTCTACACTGGGAATTCCACGCTCCTCTCCCGAACTCCAGCAATGTAGTCCCAAGCGCAATTCCCAGGTTGAGCCCGGGGCTTTCACGCCTGACTTACATCGCCGCCTACGCGCCCTTTACGCCCAGTAAATCCGAACAACGCTCGCCCCCTTCGTATTACCGCGGCTGCTGGCACGAAGTTAGCCGGGGCTTCTTCTCCTGCTACCGTCATCATCCTCGCAGGCGAAAGAGCTTTACAACCCGAAGGCCTTCATCACTCACGCGGCATTGCTGGATCAGGCTTGCGCCCATTGTCCAATATTCCCCACTGCTGCCTCCCGTAGGAGTCTGGGCCGTGTCTCAGTCCCAGTGTGGCTGATCATCCTCTCAGACCAGCTACGGATCAAAGCCTTGGTAGGCCGTTACCCCACCAACAAGCTAATCCGACGCGGGCCCCTCCTGCTGCGATAAATCTTTCCCCGGTTTCCCCCTTTCGAGGTCCGCCGGGCGTATGCGGTATTAGCCGAAGTTTCCCTCGGTTATCCCCCACAACAGGGCAGGTTCCCACGCGCTACTCACCCGTGCGCCACTCCCCCCGGACCGAAATCCGCGGAGCGTTCGACTTGCATGTGTTAGGCATGCCGCCAGCGTTCGTTCTGAGCCAGGATCAAACTCTCAAGTTTATCCCAGGCCCCTCCGTCGTGACCCGACCCCCTCGGAGCGCTACGCCCCACGGAACCCCGGCCCGAGCGGACGGACCCATATCAGGGCCTCCAAAACGCTCGCAAATGCGCCAGCGTCCGGCAACCCGCGCCGCCGCCCGCGCATCCCTTCCCTTCCACACAATCTCAATCAACAATCCCCCCAAGCCTTCCGGCCACACAAGACCTTCCGGCCTGTCGGCCCGCCGGCCCGGACCCGAAAGCCCAAGCCCTCGCTCAAAGGGGCGCTGCTTATACCCCCCACCCCAACCCCCGTCAACACCGCATATCGATCGATGATGACGAAAACCGCGGAGCACCCGACCCCCAACCACACCAACCCGAAACACCGCACCCAACTCAGACCCGCTCGGCGCCGTAATAGAGGGTGACCGTGTGCTTGGCTTCAGCGAAAAACAGCCAGCGTTCGACGACGAGGCCGAGCGCGGCGCTGACAACCCCGATCCCGGCGGCGACCGCTGCGGGCGCGCGCCCGAGGGACACCGCGAATAGGCTCGCCAGAGCCGGCAACGCAAAGCCGGCGAGCCGGACGATCCGGCGCAGCCGCGCGGCGTGTTTGCGCGCGATACGAAATCCCATCTCTTTCAAAAGGTAATTCTCCTCGGTATGCGGCGCCTCGAACAGGCGAACGCGGCCGCGGCCGCCGAGGGTGGTGGCGCTCGCGACCGTGCCGCGCGCCGAGCTCGTATCGATAAAGCGCCAATAGCCCTCCTTGATCCACCAGGCGACGAGCACGACGACGAGGGTCGAGACCGCGAGAGCGGCGGCGCGCGCGGCCCACAGCCTGACGAGAAAGTCGAGCACCAGGCACCCGCCCATCAGACCGAGCGCCAGATAACATGGCACGACCCACCCATTGTGCCATTGGTGGATCGGCTTCAGGGACGCGTAGATCATCCCGGTGCAATAAATCGTCGCCGCCGCGAGCGCCGCCGCGAGGATGCCGCACAGGCCGACAAATCCTCGGGTCGCGCCGAAAAACACCCAACCGATGCCGAAAACCGAGAGCGGCACAAAGGTCAGTACGGCAAACACCCCCTCGCGCGACAGCCAGGACGAGCGCCATTGCGAGAAGGCGCGAAAAGAGCGCTCCGGCCGGCCGAGGTGAAATACCGAGCTGACCAGCCCGGCGACGGCGAGCCCCACTCCGACCGCGAGCCCGGCAAATGCGAAGCCGGCGCTCGCCGGCAGCAATCTCAGCGGCGCGCCGAGCCCGAGCAGCAGCAACAGCGCAAAGCCGGTGCCCGACGACGTCGTAAACAGCACAATCGACAGAGCCGGATGCATCCTCGTCTCGCGTGAATGCCGCCGTCAGCGCGACAGCAGCCGATCGACCCAGCGCAGCAGCTTGTCGGCGGCGGAAACCGGCGCGGGCGACGGCGCCGCGCCGGCTTCGGGCGAGGATGAGCACGGCGCCATTCGCCCGGGTCGCGGCGGCAGGTACTTGTTGACCGGTCTGTAGCCGAGCTCCGGCATCAGATCGGCGCCACGCCGCGCCGCCACCATCTCCGAAACCGCCGAATCCGGATCGCCGAGATCGCCGAAATGCCGGGCATTGACCGGGCACACCATGACGCAGGCCGGCTGGCGATCCTCGTCCGGCAGGTTTTCGTTGTAGATGCGGTCGATGCATAAGGTGCATTTCTTCATGACGCCTTCGTCGGCATCGAATTCGCGGGCGCCATAGGGACACGCCCAGGAGCACAGCTTGCAGCCGATGCAGATCGCTTCGTCGACCAGCACGATCCCATCCTCGGCGCGCTTGTAGGAGGCGCCAGTCGGACACACCGTTACACACGCGGGTTCCTCGCAATGGAGGCAGGATCGCGGGAAATAAACCGTCCGTGCGCCGTCGCCGTCGCCTTCTTCGAAGGAATGGATGCGGTTGAACCAGACCCCCCAGGCATTTTCGCCATAGGGGTCGAAATCGGGGAGCGGCCCCATATGCCCGCCGCTGTTCCACTCCTTGCACGCGGTGGCGCAGGCATGGCAGCCAACGCAGATATCGAGGTCGATGACGAGGCCGAGCTTTTTCTGGCCCGGCTGCGGCGCCGGCAACGAGGTCACGCCCCGCCTCCGTCCCCGCCCTCGCTGGCGCCATAACGCAGAATTTGCGGCAGCTGCGGTAGCGAGCGTGGATGCGCCAGTGGCGAAAACGAAGGCTCGCTCGTCCCGGCCTCGATCGGCGGCGCGCGCTCGATCCGCACCCGCAGATCGTACCACGCCGCCTGGCCGGTGATCGGATCGGCATTGGCATAGCGGTAGCCGCCATCCGTCGGCAGCAGTTCCGAGATCAGATGGTTCAACAGAAACCCCTTGCGGAACTCCGGGCTATCGGGATCGAGGTTCCACGCGCCGGCGCGCTTGCCGATCGCGTTCCAGGTCCACACCGTATATTGGTTGACGCCGTCCATCAGCCGGGTCGGCACGCGGATCCGGCCGTGATGGCTGGAGACCCAGACCCAGTCGTCCTCGGCGAGGCCGAGCGCGCGTCCCGCCGCCCGGTTCACGAACAGCCGGTTATGGCCGATGATCTGCCGCAGCCAGGCGTTCTGCGAATGCCACGAATGGTACATGTGCATTGGCCGCTGAGTCAGCGCGTGCAGCGGGAAGTGGTCGCGGTCGACCCGTGCCTCCTCGAACGGCATGTACCAGAACGGCAGCGGGTCGAAATAGGTCGCAATGCGCTCCCGGTGGGTCTCGGGCGGCTGCATCCGCCCATGGCCATGGGCGGCCAAACGAAAGCGCTGCAACGGTTCGACGTAGAGCTGCAGCACGATCGGGGCGGCGGTTTCGATAAACCCCATCGCCATCGCGGTTTCGAGATAGTCCTTGTTGGCGTGTTTGAAATAGAGCTGGTCGGTGGGCAGTCGGTGTTTCCAAAAGCAGCCATTGGCGACATAGCGTTCGAGCTGGTGCGGGTTTGGCGCGCCGCGAGCCGCCTGGTCGCCTTGCGCGCCGCGCCAGCCGCCCAACGAGCCCACCCCGGGCCGGCGCTCATGATTGACGATATAGTCCGGATAACCGCCGGGATAGCGCGCTTGCCCTTCCGGCGAAACGAAGCCAGGCAGCCCGAGCCGCTCGCCCAGTTCGATCAGCACGTCCTGGAACGGGCGGACGTCGCGGTCCGGGGTTAGGACCGGCTGGCGGATCGCATCGCCCGGGCCGTCGACCCCGCCGATCGGCCGGTCGAGCAAGGATATGCAGTCCCAACGTTCGAGATAGGTCGTGTCGGGCAGCACCAAATCGGCATAGGCCACGGTCTCTGAATAATATGCGTCGGCATAGATGATCCGGGGTATGCGGTAGGCGCCGGTCACCGGGTCCTTGTCGATCAGCATGCGCATCGTCTCGGCGGTGTTCATCGCCGAGTTCCAGGCGGCGTTGGCCATGTACATGAAGAGCGTGTCGATCGGGTACGGATCGCCTTTCGATGCATTGGCGATGACCATATGCATCATGCCGTGGGCGGCGATCGGCGCGTCCCACGAAAACGCCTTGTCGATGCGCGCGGGCCGGCCTTCGGCATCGACGATCAGATCTTCGGGCGACATCGGGTAGCCGAGCGGGATCCCCGGCAGCGACTGCCCGGGAACCAGCTGATCGGGTTTGCCGGCGGGCTTTGGTCCGGGCGGGCATGGCTTTGGGTGTGGCGATCTGTAACGCCACCCGCCCGGCACATCGATCGTGCCGATCAGCATCTGCAGCAGGTGCAGCGCGCGGCAGGTCTGAAATCCGTTCGAATGCGCCGAGATGCCGCGCATCGCATGGAGCGAGACCGGACGCCCGCGCATCGAATCGTGCCGCCTTCCGGCCCAGTCGGTCCAGGCGACGGGCAGCTCGATCTCCTCCTCGAACGCGGCCTGGGCAATCTCGGCCGCGAGCCGCCTGATCGTCGCCGCCGGGACGCCGCAGGTCTCCGCCACCGCCTCGGGCGCGTAGCGCGAATCGAGATAGCGTTCCGCCACCAGCTGGAACACCGGAACCGCGCGCCGGCCGCCGGCCAGCGTGGCTTCGCCGACCAGGCGCGCCTCGGTCCCCGCCGCCATCGCGCTCGCCGGCGCACCCGACCCGTCGAGCACCAGCGGCTCGCCCGCCTCGTTGCGCGCGAACAGACCGTCATCCGCCGCACCCGGCGCCTGAATCACCAGCCAGGCGGCGTTGGTGTAGCGCACCAGGTAATCGGGATCGATCCGGTCGGCTTCAAGCAGCTCGTGGATCAGCGACAGGACAAACAGTCCGTCGGTGCCGGGTCTGATCCCGACCCATTCATCGGCAATCGCCGAATAACCGGTGCGCACCGGGTTGACTGAAACGAATTTGACGCCGCGCCGGCGCAGTCCTGAGAGCGCAATCTTGATCGGGTTCGAATCGTGGTCCTCGGCGACGCCGAACATCATAAAAAACCGGGTGTGCTCCCAGTCGGGTTCGCCAAACTCCCAAAAGCTGCCGCCCAAGGTGTACATCCCGGCCGCCGCCATGTTGACCGAGCAGAACCCGCCATGCGCGGCGAAATTCGGCGTCCCGAACTGGGCCGCCCAATACCCGGTCAGCGCCTGGCTCTGATCGCGGCCGGTAAAGAAGGCGAGCTTTTTCGGGTCGGTGGCGCGGATCGCCGACAGCCACTCGACCGCGGTCGCGATCGCCTCGTCCCATTCGATCTCGCGGAACACGCCGGAGCCGCGCTCGCCGACCCGCTTCAACGGCTTGCGCAGTTTCGCCGGCGACTGCTGCTGCATGATCCCCGACGCGCCCTTGCCGCAAATCACCCCACGGTTGACCGGATGACCGCGGTTGCCCTCGATGTAGCGGATGCCGCCGTCCTTCAGATGGACTTTGATCCCGCAGCGGCAGGCGCACATGTAACACGTCGTGTATTTGACCTCATCGGATACTTTGGGCGAGGTATCGACGATTTCACGCGGCGCGAAGTAGTCGCGGACGCGCTCGGCCAAGCTCATCCTGCCCTTGGGGTCCGACGATCCGGACACCGTCTGCTGCCTCGTCCTCACGCCCTCGTCCTTTTTGTCCGATGCCGTCCGTGGCCGGGCCGGTGACGGCCAAAACCTGCGGCGTCGTTCCGTCGCGAGACGGCGCCAGGGCAACACAACACGGATCATAGCCGATTGCAACACCACCTCGCGCAACCGCGGGGCTGTCCGGGGAACCGAAACCGATGGTACGCGTGCTGTATTGCGCAATCGCGAGTTCACCGCAAATTGCCCCTCTCCGCCCTTCAGGGGGGAGAGGGAGGGGCCCCGGTGCGATGTAAGCCGCAAGCCCGCGGGCTTGACCCGCGGGGCCGGGGAGGGTGAGGTGGGTAGCGCCGCAAACTGCCTCATTGGCCTCCCTCACCCTACCCTCTCCCCCCGGCCGGCGGGGGGAGAGGGTTAGAAAATGGCTGTTGGAGTAAATTTGGCGGCAAGACAAACCCTCGATTTTGCCCCGGACACCACCTCACGCCGCCGGGAAGACTGCCGACAGGATTGTTATCGGGAGCGATCGCCGCCGGATTTCGCTGCGATCACCGGCTCGACGGTCGCCCGGTCGGAAGCTTGTTGGGAAGTCATCGCCAGATGGGAGACGCCGGATTGCCGCCTTACCTCGAAGGCGAGCGATGCGTGCGCGCTTTCCCCGATCATCAACAGATCGATCAGCGCCGAATCTCCGATCAGCGCTTCCGAACCCTGGCCCCCGAGCCAGCGTAACGCGATTCTCCTCCATAGCGAGCGCATCGACCGATCCCCGTTTGGTGATGGCGCGGCGGTGATGAACCCGGAAGCGGGCCGGAATATGGCAGCAGCGCCAATTGTGCTATGATCGTCGGCGATGGCGCTGTTATTCCGCTCCACCGTCGATTCGGCCGCGCGCTGGAGCGGCCAGCTCGGCCGGCTGATGCCGGGGCTGGAGATCCGCATCTGGCCTGATATCGGCGACCCGGCAGAGATCGATTACGCGCTCGTGTGGCGGCCCGAGCCGGGCCTTTTGGCCGCGCTGCCGAACCTCAAATTGATCCTGTCCTTGGGCGCCGGGATCGACCACATCCTATGCGACCCCGATCTGCCCGCCGGCGTACCGATCACCCGCCTCGTCGACCCGTATCTGACCGACGCGATGAGCGAATACGTCGTCTTGCAGGTGCTGCGGCTGCACCGCCACGATCTCGACTACCGCGCCCAGCAGCATGCCGGGATCTGGCGGGAACTCGCGCAGAAAAACGCCGGGGAAAGGCCGGCCGGCATTCTCGGCTTTGGCGAGATCGGACAGGATGCCGGGCGCAAGCTCTTAGCACTGGGTTTCCCGGTTTCCGGCTGGAGTCGCCGGGAAAAAGCCGTCGCCGGCTTCGCGACATTCGCCGGCCCCGCCGGTCTGCCGCAGCTCCTGGCCCAGACGGAAATACTTGTCTGCCTGTTGCCGCTGACCGAGGAGACGCAAGGCATCCTTAACGCCCGCACCTTCGCCGCACTGCCCCGAGGGGCTGGCCTGGTCAATGCCGGCCGCGGCGCCCACCTCGTCGAGGAGGATCTGATCCCGGCGCTCAATTCGGGGCAGCTTTCGGCTGCAGCCCTCGACGTCTTCCGCGAAGAACCGCTGCCGCCCGGTCACCCGTTTTGGCAACATCCGCGCATCCTGGTGACCCCGCACATCGCCGGCATCACCAATCCGCAGACCGCCGCCCCGATCATCCTCGACAACATCCGCCGCTTCGAACAAGGCCGCCCACTCCTCAACCAGGTCGATCCCACGCGAGGGTATTGACCGTCGGTGCCTACTTAGCTAGGTAGATGACTAAGGTGAGGTGTGCCATGGACGACACAGTTTCGGTTCACGCTGCCAAGACGCATCTTTCGCAGCTGCTGGCCCGCGTCGAGGCGGGCGAGGTGATTATAATCGCGCGCGGACGAACTCCCGTGGCCAAATTGGTGCCAGTCGTTCCGAAAGCCAAACGGGAGTTTGGCGCGATGCGAGGAAAGATCAGCATCGGTCCGGAATTTTTCGACCCATTGCCACCGGAGGAACTCGATCGCTGGGATCAATAGCGGGTGCGGTTGTTGCTGGATACCCACGCGCTGATCTGGTGGCTTGCCGGCGACCCCTTGCTCTCCGGAAATGCGAAGGCTGCTGTCGTCGACCCTGATAATGAAATATTCGTCAGTGCGGCCTCGGCATGGGAGATCACGACAAAATATCGGATCGGGAAATTACCTCAGGCAGCCTCCCTTGCGATGGACGTTTCCGGTGCGCTAGCGGCTCAGGGCTTTCTCGAGCTGCCCATTTCCATGCAACATGGACAGATGGCCGGAAGCTTGTCTAGTCCGCACCGCGATCCGTTCGACCGTATGCTGATCGCCCAGGCGAGACTTGCCGATCTCGTTCTCGTGTCGAACGAAGCGGTGTTCGACCGCTACGGGGTGCGCCGCCTCTGGTGAGACGAGCCAGGCCGGGTGAACATGTTCCCGCCCGCCCCCGCACATCGCCGGCATCACCAATCCGCAGACCTCCGCCCCGATCATCCTCCGCTTCGAAGAAGGCCGCCCGCTCCTGAACCGGGTCGATCCCGCGCGAGGGTATTGAAGACGGTGAACAGCACCGCCACGGTTTGACGCGGAATGCACGTTATGGAAATGTGTCCGCCAAATAGAGATGTCACCGTCTCTGCCATTTAGAAATGTCACTGTCGTCGAGGGCGGACGGCGGGCGGGCGCGGAGCCCCGGCGCAAGCGCAGCGCCCGACCGACGCCCGCAACGCGGGTGGCCGAAACCGCACCGGTTGGTTTACCGAGCGGCGCCAGCGCGCTCGGCTTCTAGCGGATTTGGCACACCTCGCGGGTGGCTTCGTCCACGTCAGGTGCTCTGGCGGAAGGATGATCAAGCATGCACCGCGATGTGGCGCAGTGGTCGGGCATCCGGGATCAGGTCCTCCGGAAGGGTATCTCAATTCGGCAGGTCGTTCGTGGGACAAGCATTAGCGGCAAGACCGTCCGCAAGATGCTCGATTTACCGTTGCCCGAGAGGACCAAGGGGACCATCCTGCCCTTACAACCACCGGGAATCCGGAGAATGTCGGATTGAGTGCCTGCGCCATTTCAAGAATCCGCGCTTCACTGTCGGCAGGGCGCTCCGCGTGCACTAAGCGCGGCATTGTATTATCTTCGCCATGCTGCGTGGTTCGAAGCATTCCAAAGACGCGTGGCGTTTTTGCCACGGTGTATTTGTGAATTCGGAAAAGGGAGGTGATCCGTGCTTTTCATCTGCTACCTGAATTGGACCGACCAGGGCGCGAAAGCGGTCAAAGGTGTGGCGGCGCGACACGAAAACCTCAAGGCCGAGATCGCGGGATTGGGCGGTCGGCTGGTCGGCGGCTATGTGACGAGAGGTCAATATGATGTCGTTCTCGTGCTCGAAATGCCCGACGGCGATGCGATGACCAAGCTGGCGGTTGCTTTGGCATCGCGAGGTAATGTGCGCACCACGACGGTACGGGCATACTTACCGGAAGAGTTCGGAAAGCTTGCGGCCGAGGTATCTTGAGCACATCGTCCTGCCAGATAAGGTCTGGACAAGACATAGATCTGCAAGGTCCCGGAAGGCGAGTTCGACTTCTTGGGCTTCACGTTCGGGCGAATCTACTCTCGAACGACGGGCCAGGCCCGCTTGGCTCTGCGACCGTCAAAGAAGAGCATCCAGCGCATGGTCGCTGGAAATGTGACTGGCCGATGCTGGTGCTGATCCGCTCTGTATCCGGAAGTCCACTCAGACAAGATGTTTCCAGCGGAGCAAGGGATCTGTCAAACGTCCGGGGCATTGGCGGTTCGCGCTGCAGGGATGTAGCGATATAGGGTCGCTGGGATTCGGGCGTTGCAGATTTTTTGATTAATGCGCCAAATAGCCGGTTCTGGTGACCCTCCGCTAACCGAACCGGTGCGAGATGTGGGCGTAGAGGGCGCGGAGTGCGGTCGCTTCCGCGCCTTCGGGGCGGCCGGGGCGGCTCTGCGGGTTCCAGGCCATCACGTCGAGATGCGCCCAGGGTATGCCGGGCTCGACGAACTCCTGCAAATAGAGCGCCGCGGTAATCGCGCCGGCATGCGGCGATTCCGACACGTTGTTGAGATCGGCGATCTTGCTGTCGATCATCTTGCGGTAAGGCCGCCATAACGGCATCCGCCACATCGGGTCGGCCTCGGCTTCGGCCGCATCGAGCAGGCCGCGCGCCAGCGCCTCGTCATTGCAGAACAGCGCCGCCAGCTCCGGGCCGAGCGCCACCCGCGCCGCCCCGGTCAAGGTCGCCATATCAACCAGCAGCGCCGGCTTTTCGGTCGCCGCCTCGGCCAGCGCATCGCATAGGATCAGCCGGCCCTCGGCATCGGTGTTGCCGATCTCGACCGTCAGCCCCTTGCGGGTGCGGACGATGTCCATCGGCCGCATCGCATTGCCGGACACCGAATTTTCAACGCAGGGCAGCAGCACGCGCAGCCGCACCGGCAATTTCGCGTCCATGATCGCCTGGGCGAGGCCGAGCACGATCGCCGCTCCGGCCATGTCCTTTTTCATCAGCCGCATGCCCGAGGCGGGTTTGAGGTCGAGCCCGCCGCTGTCGAAGCACACCCCCTTGCCGACCAGGGTCACCTTGGGCGCCGACGGCTCGCCCCAGACGATATCGACCAGGCGCGGCGCCCGCGTGCTGGCGCGGCCGACGGCATGGATCGTCGGATAGTTCTCGGCGAGGAGCGCGTCGCCGGCGATCACCCGATGGCAGGCGCCGGCAGCTTCGGCGACCTGCACCGCCGCCGCTGCGAGTTCTTCGGGCCCGAGATCTCCGGCCGGCGTGTTGACCAAGTCGCGGGCGAGGAAGACAGCGCTGGCAAGCCGCTCGACCCGGCCGCGATCGGCGCCTTTTGGCCAGACCAAGGCGGCGGCGGTACGGCTCTTGGCGTGGTAGTGGGTAAAGGCGTAGGTGCCGAGCGCCCAGCCGAGCGCAAGCTGTGTCGGATCGGCGCCGTCCGGGATGGCTTCGAGCCGATAGCTTCCCTCCGGCAGCGCCTCTGGCAGCCCGGCGAGCGCCCAAATCGCCTGGGCGGCGTCGCCCGCCTCGCCGAGGCCGACCAGCACCCGAGCGAGGCCGCCCATTTCCCCCGGCATCAGCGCGAGCTTGCCGGCATCGGCCGAAAAGCCGATCGCCCGCAGCCAGTTGCGCTCACGCTCCGCCGCCCCTTCGAGCCAGGACGTGAGCCGGTCCTTGGTCAAGGCGGCGATCGGGACAGCGCCGCCGGTCTCGTCGATCAGGGAGAACGTCATCGGTCATCTCGCGGTCGTATTGCTGTGCTGGAGAATGGCCCCGTCGCGGCCGAATGCAAAGAGCAGCCTGCACACCCGCGGCCTTCCCGTTGAGCACCGGTCGAGGGGTCCGCGACGAACTACTGGCGCGCGCCACTCGCATCGACGCCCCGGGCCGACCGAAATAAATCTCCCGATCCATTCGCTTCGCAGATGTAGCGTAATCTCACTCACGGCTGGGCTGCGGATGCCTGAACCTGCGCCACGACCTGGTCGAAGGGATCGGTTGAGACGCGGAAATCGCCGCGGAACGGGTTGCTGAGCGCGATGATCATGATCAGCACCAAAGCTCCCGAAATCGCCATTACCGCCGACATCGCCAGATGCATGCCGATGCTCGGAACGCCGAGTATAGAGGCGAAACCGACCGTCAGTGCGCCGCCCATCACGGTCACGATCCAGACCACCGAGGGAACGGTGGTGTCGGAGGCCGCCAACCTCTCCTGTCGCGCATCCGATAGCCGCATCAACGATTGTAACAGCATCGTCTGCCGGTTGCCGTCGGCCGCGCCGGACGGTTGCAGACCGGCCGCGGTCGCGTTCAATTTGTCTAACCAGAGCGAATTGTTGGCGACCTCCACCCCTTTGGCCTGTGCGGGCCACTCGACCCTGACCACGGTCTCGACATAGCCGAGAATGTCGTCACGCAGCAGCGACCTTTCCGGGTCGGCGAACCCGAGCGAGACATTGTAGACATCGCGCACAAAGCCGGCCTCGGCATAGCTTGCCGCCTTCGCCGCGTTGTAGTGTTCCCAAACGACCATGGCGACGAAGGCCAGCAGCACCGCAAACGTCACGCCGATCACCGAGAACATCGCGGCTGCGACGTCATTGTGTCGGCGGCGGAACTCGAGCGACAGGAACGGGCGGACCGCCAGCCCGAGCAATATCGCGCCGAGCGCGGCTGCGCCCGCCAGCAGCAGCCCGACCCCCCAGAGCGGGTATTCGTAGACCATGCCGGGCTGCATCAGCATCTGCACTGTCGCCCCTCCTCGGGCCGTTAGCTTTCGCCGCCACGGTTTGGCCGCGAAATGATCGTATCGTCGGCGGCAGGTTTCATCACCGACATGCCAGGTCCCGAATGATCGAGATATCCACTTCCGCCGGCATACTCAAAGCGCTACGGCGCACGGCGCTCTCGCGGCGGAGGATGCTATTACTTCCCGTAATTCCCGGTTCTCCGAGTTTATTTCCCGGTTCGGGCAAAAAAATTCCCGGTTCGCAGCCGACGGGAATTCGCTCGCAAATACTTGAATTTATGTCTCGTTTTCCCAAAAACGGTGGGCTGCGAGGGCGAAATCGATGAAATTCCCGGTTGTTTTCCCGGTTCTACGGGAATGTTGCCGGGCCGGCGCCCCCCGCTCGCCGCCCTCGGCGGGTGGCGCCTATGCCGTCGGCGCCGGCGCCAGCGCCACCGCGGCTTCGCTGGTCAACAGCAGGAAGGTGAAGCTCTCCTGCAAATAAAGGCGGACCACGGCGTCGGTATGGCTCAGATAGCCGATCGAGAAGTCCTGGCCGATATGCAGGTCGAAATCCCCGCCGCGGGTGGTCAGCACATAACCTCCAGTGATCGCCGGAGCCCAGATGATCTCGGTCTCGACCAGCCGATGGATGTGCTGCAATACCGGATAGCCGTGGTCTCTCGCCTCGGCGACCGCGGTATAAGGCTCGGCCCCCAACACCACCGAATAGGGGCCGTTGACGCCGACCAGCCGCAGCTCGCTCACCGCATGAGCGATCGCGTCTGGATAGTTGGCCACATCTGCCGGCAGGGTCACTATCGGGTTGCTGGTGCCTTGGCGGATACCCTGAATGCCGCCCGCTTCATAGCCCTCGAAGATCGCGCCGTCCTCGGCAAAGGCGATCTTTTTGGCGGCGTCCTTGGTCGGCTGCCAGTCCGAATCGTTGGCGCCGCGCTCGACGTCGTCGATCATCTGGCGATCGAGCTCGAACGGCACGCGCAACTCGACCAGCGCCTTGACCTCGCGCTGGCGGGCGAGGATGCCGTCCCCCGGCGCCGCGATATTCCGCAGATGGCCGGTGCCGACCGCCGAAAAGGCGGTTCCGGCCGGTCCTTGCACATCGACCACGCGCCGGCCGGCAAGGTAGCGCTTTAGGGTGCGCGAGGCCTCTTCCTCGATCTGCGCCCAGGCTGCATCGGAAATCGGCGCCAGTTCGCGGTGCAGGTTATTCATTCGGGGGGCCTCTCTTCAGCGAGCCGATGCCGAGCGAACCCTCGTGCACCGGCGGAGTGGGTTGCAGGGGATCGACCGTGGGGGGCGCCGCCGGCCCGTCCGCGATCACATTTTCCAAAAAAGTCGCGGTCGGCGCAAAGAACAGATTGCCGGTGACGGCGCGGCTGAAATCGAGAATGCGGTCATAATTGCCCGGCGGCTTGCCGATGAACATGTTTTCGAGCATCTGCTCGATGGTCCGCGGCGAGCGCGCGTAACCGATGAAATAGGTGCCGAAATCGCCCTTGCCGACCTCGCCGAACGGCATGTTGTCGCGCAGGATTTTGACTTCCTCACCGTTCTCGACAATCACCGTCAGCGCATTGTGCGCGAAGCTCGGCTTGACCGCGTCGTCGAGTTCGACATTGGACAATTTGGTGCGGCCGATGATGCGTTCTTGCGCCTCGGTCGGCAGCGCGTTCCAGGCAGCCAGATCATGAAGATACTTCTGCACGATGACATAGCTGCCGCCGGCGAAGCCGGGGTCCTCGCCGCCGACGAAAACGGCGTCGTCAGCGGCCTGACCTTCCGGGTTCTCGGTGCCGTCGACAAAGCCGAGCAGGTCGCGCTGGTCGAAATAGCTGAAGCCGTGCACTTCGTCGGCCGACGATACCGCGCCGCCGACCCGCTCCATGATTTGCGCCGCCAGCCCGAAGCATAGATCCATGCGCTGGGCGCGGATGTGGAACAGGATGTCGCCCGGCGTGGCGATAGCGTGCCGCGCTCCGGCGCGGAACTCGCGGAACGGGTGCAGCTCCGCCGGGCGTGGCTTGCCGAAAAGCCGGTCCCAGACCTCGGAGCCGAACGCCGCCACGCAGGACAGCCCGCCTTGGAGGTCGCGAAACCCGACCGCGCGCAACAATGTGGCGAGGTCCGCGCATAACGATCGCACCGCCGCCTCGGCCTCGGCGCCCCGGTTGACCGTGACCACAAGGAAGATCGCGGCCGGCGTCAGCGGCGCTGCGGCCGGTTGCGGCACGGCGTTCGGATCACCCATCGCCGCGGGTGTCGTCATCGGATCGGACTCCATTGTCTGGCGCCCCCACGGAATGCGTGATCCTGGCGATCAGCGCCTCCCTCCGATCCGACGATGCGACACATGGCTCCGATCCGCAAGGTAGCGGCACGCTGTCGTGGCATGCGCGGAAATCGGTTTACGCGACGCCGCGCGGCTCCCGAGCCCGGATGATCGCCAGCCGGCCTTCCTGCCAAAGGCAGTCGACCGCGGCAAAACCGGCCTCGCTGATCGTGTGCATTTGCGGGTCGATCCCGCCGATCAGACCGAACAGATCGTAGTCGAGGAAGACGCCGGCCGGCTTCAAAATACCGGCTACCGCGCGATAGCAGACGGCGATCTGACCGAGATCGCGCAGATTATGGATCGCGATCGCCGAGACGGCGAGATCGAACGGGCCGCCGACGCCATCGGTCCATTTCGGATCGCGCAGATCGCCGACAACGTAGTTCACTCGCTCGCCATGCGCAGCCAGACGTTGCCGCGCCTGATCGAGCATCGGCTGCGAATAATCCTGCAAGGTCACGCGGGCGCGCGGAAAGGCGCTCAACACCTCCTCGGTCACCACGCCATAGCCGCCGCCGACATCCAATACCGTAATCTCGCTCTCTACGGGATAGGGCGCCGCGGCGAGCATCTGCCTTAGACGCTGGCGGCGTTCTTCGTCGCGCGTCAGGTCGCGGGCGATCCATTCGCCGACATAGCTCGGCGAGTGCCAGTCGTGATAGTCGACCGAAATTCCGTCCCTCGTCGAAGACATCGCCTGCCCTCCTTGTCAGCACCGCTCCGCGGCGATCATAGCCGAGGCTGCACGCTTGCAGCACCGGTCGAGTTGTGACAACCAGACGCGCAGTTCGAGACACAAGGAGCTAGCTGCAGATGGCGCGCTATGATTTCGACCTATTCACGATCGGCGCCGGCTCTGGCGGGGTGGCGAGTTCGCGCCGCGCCGCCGGTTATGGCGCGCGTGTCGCGATCTGCGAGGAGCTGCGCGTCGGCGGCACTTGCGTGCTGCGCGGCTGCGTCCCGAAGAAATTGCTGGTCTACGGCGCGCAGTTCGCCGACGCCTTTGCCGATGCCGCCGGCTTTGGCTGGACCGTGCCGCCGGCGCATTTCGACTGGCCGAGCCTGATCGCCGCCAAGGACAACGAAATCGGGCGTTTGTCGCAGATCTACATCAATATGCTCAACAATAGCCGCGTCGAGATCATCGACGGCCGCGGCATCGTATGCGACGCGCACACCGTCGAGGTCGCCGGACAGACCTATACCGCCGACAGGATCCTGATCGCCGTCGGCGGACACCCGACCGTACCGAACATCCCCGGCATCGAGCACGTGATCTCGTCGAACGAGGCGCTCGACCTTCCCCATCTGCCGCGCCGCGTCGTGATCGTCGGCGGCGGCTACATCGCGGTCGAGTTTGCCGGCATCTTCAACGGTTTCGGCAGCGAGGTCGTCGAAATCATCCGGCGCGAGGATTTGCTCTACGGCTTCGACGACGACCTTCGGGTGGCATTAGCCCAGGAAATGCGCGGCCGCGGCGTCGAGATCCATACCCGCACCCAGATCGCGCGCATCGTCAAGGCGCCGCGAGAGGGCTATTCGGTCTTCACCACCCACGGTCAGGAGATCTCGGCCGACCTGGTCATGTACGCGACCGGGCGCAAGCCCAACACCCGGGGCCTCGGCCTCGCCGAAGCCGGCGTGAAGCTCGACAACAACGGGGCGGTCGTTGTCGACGAATGGCAGCGCGCGACCGTGCCCAACATCTACGCCGTCGGCGACGTGACGGATCGGATCAACTTGACCCCGGTCGCCATCGCCGAAGGCCGCGCCATCGCCGAGACCGTCTACAACGACAACCCGATCAAGATGGACCACCGTGACGTCCCTTCGGCCGTGTTCAGCCAGCCGCCGATCGGGACCGTCGGACTGACCGAGGAGGAGGCGCGCCGGGAATTCGGCGAGGTCGACATCTACAGCGCCCGCTTCAAGCCGATGAAGAACACCTTGTCCGGACGCGACGAGCGCACCCTGATGAAGCTCGTCGTCGACGCGCGCAGCGACCGCGTGCTGGGCTGCCACATGCTGGGCCCGGACGCGCCCGAAATCATCCAGGGTGTGGCGATCGCGGTCAAATGCGGCGCGACCAAGCGGCAGTTCGACCAAACCGTCGGCATCCATCCGAGCGCCGCCGAGGAGTTCGTCACCATGCGCGAAAAGGCCGTCCGCCCCAAACTCGCGGCGGAATAGGTCGGCGGCGGGTCGTTCGCACGCCGTAGCGAGGGCAGCGCCGGTCACTCACCCGCCGGGAGCCGGGGTGCCCTTGCCGGCGAGTTCGGCCTCCTCTGCGGCCTCGCGCTTGGCGCGCGCCTTCTCGACCATGCGGCAGGAGATGATCGAAGCCTCGAACAGGATGATCAGCGGGATCGCCAGGCTCGTCTGGCTGATCACATCGGGCGGGGTCAGCACCGCGGCGACGACGAACATAATGACGATTGCGTAGCGGCGCTTCGAGGCGAGCCCGGCCGCGCTGACGAGCCCGACCCGCGCCATCAGGGTCAACAGCACCGGCAACTGAAAGGCCACGCCAAAGGCCAACAGCAAGGTCATGACCAGCGACAGGTACTCGTTGACCTTGGCTTCGAGAACAATCGGCAATGATCCCGAACCGCCCGGTGATTCAAAACTGACAAAGAACCGCCAAGCGTATGGGATCACCACAAAATACGCGAGCGAGGCACCCATCAGAAACAGCACCGGCGTCGCGAACAGGTAGGGGAAAAAGGCCCTCTTTTCGGTCTTGTAGAGGCCCGGCGCGACGAATTTCCAGATTTGCATCGCCACGACCGGAAAGGCGATGCACAGCGCCGCCCAGAACGAGACTTTGACATAGGTGAAAAAGGCTTCGGTCAGGCCGGTGTAGATCAAATGCCTTCCGGTTTGGCCGGCAAAGATCACCGCGAGGGGATGGACCAGGAAATCGTAAATCCGGACTTTGAACTGATAACATACAAGAAACGCGACCATGATCGCGCCGATCGACCACATCAGCCGGTTGCGCAGCTCGATCAGGTGGTCGAGCAACGGCATCCGCCCCTCTTCGAGCTCGCCTTCCCGATCGTCCTCCATCATGGCGACCTACGGTTGGGGCGGCCCGGGGTCGCGGGCGGGCGCGCCGGGCGGCGCGCCAACCGCCGGCGCTGGTCGAGCCGAGTTCGGGCGGCGACGGCGCCGAGGGCGCGGCATTTCCCAGCGGGCGTTCGAGCGGCGCAGGCTGCCGCGCCGCTGCCTCGATTGCCGGCTCGCCGCCATTTGCGGCCGATAACGGCACGGTTTGTGTCTCGGAAAAGCTCGGCAGTTCAGGCGGTCTCAGGCTTTCGCTCAGGCTACCGGTTGGATCGACCGTGTTGTGGAACTCCTTGTCGAGGTCGAATTCGGCTGCCTTCTTGAGGTCCTGCCGCACTTCTTCGAGCTCGGCCTCGCGAATCATCTGGTCGATGCTGCCCTGAAACTCTCGTGACAAGGTGCGCGCCTTGCGCATCCAATAGCCGGCAACGCGCATTACCTTCGGCAAATCCTTCGGTCCGATGAAGACGAGCGCCACAGTCCCGATCAGCAGAATCTCTGACCAGCCCAGATCAAACAGCATCGGACCGCATTCCACTCCGAAGTTTAAACATGGCCGAGGCTCCGCAAAACGGGCGCGATGATGTCAGAAAGGGCCGATGCCGGCAACGCCGCCCTCATTGAGGCTAACGGCCGACCGGCGACATTTCGCTCGCCATGCCGTCTGCTGCGCATCTCCTCGAGGGTCAGCGGCGCACCAGCCAGACCAGGGCGACGCCGGCGCAGGCGGCGGCAAGGCCAGCGATCCGCAGCGCCTGCGGCGGGATCGAGATGGCCTGAGCCGCGGCCCGCTTCATGCCCTTTGGGAACAGGGCGTAGAGACAACCCTCGATCACCAGCACGAGGGCGAGCGCCGTCCACAGGTCATTCATTGCCGGATCGGTCTGCCCGATTACCGGCCGCGAACGATGTTCGGTTCACCGCGAGCCGGGTTTCGCCGTGGTCGCCGCTGGCGGCGGCGGCGCCCCGGCCGGGTTCCCGAAGAATCGGAAAAAACTGCTGTTGGGGTTCAGCACGAACGACGTATTGTTGCCGGTCAGCGCGTCGCGATAGGCCTGCAAAGATCGATAAAAAACAAAAAAATCCTTATCCTGGTCGTACGCGTTCGCATAGATCTCGATAGCCTTGGCGTCGCCGTCGCCGCGCACCTTCTGCGCGTCGCGCTGTGCGTCGGCGAGAATCACCGTACGTTCGCGGTCGGCGTTGGCGCGAACCGTCTTCGCCGCCTGGGCGCCTTCGCCGCGGTATAAGGCCGCCTGCTGCTGCCGTTCGGACCGCATGCGGGCAAAGATCGCCTCGCTGTTTTGCGGCGGCAGATCGGCGCGGCGGATGCGCACATCGACGACCTCGATGCCAAAGGGCTTGGCCTGGCCGGCGACGGCGTCGCGGATCTGCCGCATGATTTTCGCCCGCTCCGGCGACAGCAGCGCCGACAGGGTCACATTGCCGATGACTTGCCGCAGGCTGCCGCTGACGAGCGCGCCGAGCCGGGCCCGCGCCGTGACTTCGGAGGCGACGGTCTGATAGAACAGCAGCGGGTTGGTGATGCGGTAGCGGGCATAGGTGTCGACGATGAGCCGTTTCTGATCGGATGCGATGACCTCCTCGGGCGGCGGCTCGAAATCGAGCAGGCGCTTGTCGTAGATGATCACATTCTGAATGAATGGCTTCTTGACCTGCAGGCCGGGCTCGCGAAGCACCCGGAGCGGCTGGCCGAACTGGAGCACCAGGGCCTGCTCGGTCTGGTCGACGATGAACAGCGAGCTCATTGCAAAGATGCCGGCAACGACCAGCACCGCGGCAACGGCAAACAAAACGCGCCGGCTCATCGTATGGTCCTCATCGCCGGCCCTTCCTCATTGCAGCCCGGCTCATTGCTGCCCGGCTCATTGCTGCCCGCCGCCCGGTTGCGGTGTCGAGGTCGCGCTGTCCGACGATTGCGCCTGGGTCCCGCCGCTCCCTGGAGCCGTGCCGCCGGGGGCGCTTCCCACGGGCAGCGCGCCAGCCTTGCCGCCGCTGCCGAGGGTGGGCAGCGGCAGAAAGGGGAGCACTCCGCTCCCGCCTTGCGCCGATTTGTCGAGGATCACCTTGTTACTGTTCTTCAGCACCTCTTCCATGGTTTCGAGGTAGAGCCGCTCGGTGGTCACGTCCTGCGCCGCCTTGAACGCGTGGAACACCGAAAGGAAACGCGCGGCATCGCCTTGCGCGCGGGCGACGGTCGCCAGGCGATAGCCTTCGCCCTGCTGCTCGATCTGCACCGCGTCGCCGCGCGCCCCGGGGATGATGCCGTTGCGATAGGTCTCGGCCTCGTTGCGCAGCCGGGCTTGGTCGGCGAGCGCCGCCTGTACGTCGCGAAACGCGTCGATGACCTCGGCCGGCGGATCGACCCGCTGCAGCTGCAGCTGGGTGATCTGGATCCCGGCGCTGTAGCTGTCGAGGATCGACTGCAGCAATTCGCGGGTGTCCGCCTCGATCTTCGCCCGCCCTTCGGCCAGCGCCTGGGCGATCGGGGTTTCGCCGACGACCTCGCGCATCGCGCTTTCGGCGGCCGATTTGACCGTCAGCTCCGGGTCGCGGATGTTGAACAGATACGCCTTGGCATCATCGATCACCCAAAAGACGGTAAAGTTGATGTCGACGATATTTTCGTCGCCGGTCAGCATCAGCGCCTCTTCCGGCAGCTGGCGTATCCCGGCCTGGCCAAGCTCGCCGGTGCCGGAGCGGAAACCGATCTCGGTGCGGTTGACCCGGGTGACGCTCGGCGTCAGCACCGACTCGATCGGGCCCGGCAGATGATAATTGAGCCCGGGCTGGGTCGTGCGGTTGTAGGCGCCAAAGCGCAGCACGATCCCGACCTCGTCGGGCAGCACCCGATAGAAGCCGCTCGCCAGCCAGATCACCAGGACGGCGAGGATGACGATGGCGACCCCGGTGCCGGTGCCGAACCCGCCCGGCATCAGGCGCCGGATCCGGTCCTGGCCGCGCCGCAGCAAGTCTTCGAAATCGGGCGGATAGGGCCCGCGCCGCCCGGGGCCGCCGCCATTATTGCGGGGACCGCCGCCCCAGGGGCCGCCGCCGCGAGGACCGCCGCCCCACGGGCCGCCCCCCTGACTTAGCCAGAACATCGGCCGTGAACCTTTCCGCGCCGTTGGGTCGGCCCGAGCTCGGCTTGGCTGCGGTCTCCGAGAGCGCGGCGCACCAGACGCCTGACCCGATAGAGGGCGGGTGCGGGTGTTGTCAAGCAGAGCCGGCAGCCCCAAATCCGGTTTGGCCGGCTGAACTCGCAGATCGGTTGCGTCGGATCGGGTGATCCTCGCGGCGGCCGTACCCTCAGCCTATTGTGCCGACTATCGGATTCGGCCGGCAGATCCGGCTGCCGCGCGGACACGGGCCCGACGATCGCGTTATCCAGATATCGCCCGCCGCGGGCTGGGGAGTGAGATGGCCGCAATCACCGAAAAGCAGATCCTCGACGCCCTGTCGACGGTTCCCGATCCCGAGCGCGGCGGCGACATCGTCTCGCTCGGCATGGTCTCGGGGATGGCGATCCGCGACGGCAACGTCGCCTTTTCGATCGAGGTCGAGCCCGAGCGCGGGCCGCGGCTGGAACCGCTGCGCAAAGCCGCCGAAAAGGCGGTCGAGGCGCTGCCCGATGTGCTCTCGGTCACCGCGGTGCTGACCGCGCAGGCCGCTCCCCGTGGCCGCGTCGCGCCCCAGCCGGCGGCCGCCCCGTCCGGTGGCCGTCCCGCCCCGCACGCCGCCAACCGGATGCAGCGCGGCGCCGTCCCCGGGGTCGGGGCCATCGTCGCTGTCGCTTCGGGCAAGGGCGGGGTTGGCAAGTCGACCGTCGCCGCCAACCTGGCGCTGGCGCTGAAGGCCAACGGGCTGCGCGTCGGCGTGCTCGACGCCGATATCTACGGGCCCTCGATGCCGCGCATGCTGGGGATTTCCGGACGGCCGTCCTCGCCCGACGGCAAGCGGCTGACGCCGATGGAAAATTACGGGCTGCGCTGCATGTCGATGGGATTTCTCGTGCCCGAGGACAAACCGATGATCTGGCGCGGGCCGATGGTCATGAGCGCCTTGCAGCAGATGCTGCGCGAGGTCAACTGGGGCGATCTCGACATCATGGTCGTCGACATGCCGCCCGGCACCGGCGACGCGCAATTGACCATGGCGCAGCAGGTGCCGCTCGCCGGCGCGGTCATCGTCTCGACCCCACAGGACATTGCCCTGCTCGACGCGCGCAAGGGGCTCAACATGTTCCGCCAGGTCGAGGTGCCGGTGCTCGGCATCATCGAGAATATGAGCTATTTCCTGTGCCCGCATTGCGGCGGCCGCAGCGAGATCTTCAGCCACGGCGGGGCCCGCCTCGAAGCCGAAAGGCTCGGCACAGAGTTTCTCGGTGAGGTGCCGCTCGACCTGCAAATCCGCGAGACCTCGGATTCAGGGCATCCGATCACCGTCTCCGACCCCGGCAACCCGCACTCGGCAGTCTTCCGCGCCATCGCCGCGCGCATCTGGGAAAAAATCGCCGGCGCCGACGCCGTAGGCCGCGCCCCACCCCGCATCGTCATCGAATAGCCACACGCATAATCAAAGCCCGCGCGCTACCGCGGTCGCGTGCGAGCCGATCTATCCGCCAAATGCAGTTGTGACTGTCTGTGCCATTTACAAATGTCACTGGGGTCGAGGTGGGGCGGCCGGCGGGCGCGGAACCCCCGGGTGTGACTTGCTGGACGTGCCGGCCGTGCGACACCGGCGGGGTCGCCTAGTAGACGATGGGATGGTGTTAAGGAGAGGCGGCAGCGTGAGTTCTTGTTACTCCATCCAGGACGCAACCATCGCGACGACGGTGGCCGCCATCGCCGCGGTCGCCAACCAACCCATCACCTTCAGCGGCAACGGGAGCGTAAATCCCGCCATGATCGACCGTCGCATGGTCAGTCGCATCATCATGACCATCACCGGCACGGCAACCACGCCGTTCAGCACCGCGCTCCAATAGAGCGCCCGGATTGGATCTATGGCGGAGAAGTTCAGCGCCACGCCCAGCACCATGCCCACCGCGATGGTCGCGTAAAACGCCTTGGCGCGCAGCGGCAGACGCGCCAGGCCGACATGCCAGGAGAGCGTCTCGCCCAACGCATAGGCCGCCGAACCCGCCAGCGCCGGCAATGCCAGCATGCCGGTGCCGATGATCCCGGCAGCGAATACGACGAAGGTCAGCGGCCCGGCCACCGCCCGCAGCGCTTCGGCGGCCTGCGCGGAAGTCTGGATCTGGGTCACGCCATGCGCGTTCAACGTCGCCGCGGTGGTGATGACGATAAACAGGGCGACGAGATTGGAGATCCCCATGCCGATATAGGTATCGATGCGGATGCGGGTAAATTCGTCGGCTGCCTGTTCCGGCGCGCGGGTCAACGGGCGGGCGCCCGCGCCCTCCTTGGTGTCTTCGACCTCCTGACCCGCCTGCCAGAAGAACAGGTAAGGGCTGATCGTGGTGCCGAGCACGGCGACGACCGCCATCAGATACTCCGCCTTGAACGACAGCGGCGGCCAAACGATGGCTAAGGCCACCTCACCCCAGGCCACGTGCACGACGAAGGCGCAGATCACATAGCTGAACAGCGACAGGCATCCCCATTTCAGGATGGAGACATAGCGCGC
This sequence comes from uncultured Alphaproteobacteria bacterium, assembly GCA_963785565.1. Taxonomy (GTDB): domain Bacteria; phylum Pseudomonadota; class Alphaproteobacteria; order ATCC43930; family CGMCC-115725; genus AP-15. The sequence goes on from CAWAVV010000068.1 coordinate 30,384, forward strand.
GTAGCGGGTGAAGATCTGCAAGCCAGCCGAGAGCGCACCGAACAACACGACGTAAAGTAGCGCTGGGCCGCCGATCATCAGCTTCAGCGCCGCCCCCATCGCCCCCAGATCGGCGCCCAGGTTGATCAAATTGGCGGACAACAGCAACAGGACGATGCCACCTGACAACCACGGCGAATAGTGCCGGCGCAGATTGCCGGCGATGCCAAAACCGGTGACGCGGCCGATCCGCGCGCTGATCTGCTGGATTGCCACCATCAGCGGGTAGCTGAATACCAGCGTCCAGGCCAGGCCGTACCCGAATTGCGCGCCGACCTGCGAATAGGTGGCGATGCCGCTGGGATCATCATCGGCCGCCCCGGTGACCAAGCCCGGCCCCAGCACTTGGAGCAGCTTCCGCCCAGTCGGCTGCCTGGTCTTGTCGAGCAGGGCGTTGTCCCTCATGTCGTGCGCCTCCGCTCAGATCCTCGGCCATGGCCGGCGCGATCCTGTCCAGTGAAACGTTACCGCCGGATGCCACCCGCGCTACTAGGTAGATTCCGAGGGTCGAGGCGTAGTTATTCCAAACCCATCTACAGCAGGGAAGCTCCCTGATGTATATTTTGGAGGAAGCTATGACAACGATTCTGATTATCGTTGTGGTTCTCATGCTCTTCGGAGGCGGCGGCTATTACGGATATCGGCGGTGGTAACGACTCGCCTCGTTAGGCTAGAACCGCCGGCAGGAACAAAAAGAACTGCTGGCGCCGCCCGCGGAGGAGCATGTCGCGGCCGGCGTTAACAGGCAAAGGCGCCGGCAATCCGGCGTCCGGGAAAGGCTGAGCGATCATGAACGAAGGAGTGCCGACATCGACCGCGGCAACGCAGCAAACCGAGCCGGGGGTCGTAGCCGCCATCTCCTCGGGCGAGGGACGCCCTATCGCTCCCGAGCCCGCGCGTTGGGGCTTCAGCCTTCAACACGGGCTGATGCTGCTGGCCGCGGGCGTCGCCCTGGGCGTACTCACCGGCTTGTGGATGCAGCGCGTCCGCTGAAATCCGTCAGCCGCTGATAGAAAACAGCCGCCTCCGAGAAAGCGAGGTAGCCCAGTGGATGGTTTGAACAAGTTTGATGGTGATGCCCGTTTCATGCGCCGCGCGATAGCGCTCGCCCGCGAGGGAGACCGCCGGCCGGGGGCCAACCCGATCGGCTGCGTGATCGTGCTGGACGGCGAGATCGTCGGCGAGGGATATAACGAGGTGGAACTGCGCCACGATCCCACCGCGCATGCGGAGACCGTCGCGATGCGGGCGGCCGGGGAGAGGCTGCGGCAATTCGAGTTCCGCGGCGCGACGCTTTACTCGACTTTGCAACCGTGCGGGATGTGCACGATGGCGTCGATCTGGGCCAAAATCGGGCGGATCGTCTACGGGGCGGAACGCGATCAGGTGCATTCGATGTATTTCGAGGACCGCCACCTCGAGACGATGGACTTCGTGCGCGACGCGTTTCGCGACGATCTTTCGGTGAGCGGCGGGCTACTGGGCGAAGAGTGCGCGGCGCTCTATATCGGCCCGGACGAGGACGTGCCCAAGGACGAGCAGTACAACCGATGAGCGGCGCGCGCCAAAATCGGGTCGGCACGGCGGCGCCCGCCTAGAAGCCGAGCGCCTCGGCACCGAGTTTCTGGGCGAGGTGCCGCTCGACCTCCGGATCCCGAGACCTCGGACAGCGGTCATCCGATCACCGTCTCCGACCCCGACAACCCGCACGCCTTGGTCTTCCGCGCCATCGCCGCGCGCATCTGGGAAAAAATCGCCGGCGCCGACGCCGTAGGCCGCGCCCCGCCCCGCATCGTCATCGAATAGGACGGCTCAGGGCCAATTCCCGCGCTGTGAAATAGGCGCACAATGTCGACGGCGGCAGGGTTGACCCGGTACACGACGATATAGGGAAGCGGAGCGAGTAAGTACGGATCAGACACTTGGTGCCGGTACCCGACGTCGAGATTGCTTCGCTGCGCTCGCAATGACGTCGTAAGTGGTTGTCATTGCGAGGAGCGGAGCGACGAAGCAATCTCGATGTTATGGCCGCAACGGGAACCATCAGTCCGGCTCGTACCACAACCACGAGTTCGCGGGCGCCGGTGATCCGTCCTACGCGGCCGCGATTGGGAAAAAGCTCCAAATCCGCGCACCGACGATAAACTCGCCTCCGCCACTCGACGCGGCGCTGTGGGATTGTCTTGGTTGATCCGATTAACGATCCGCTCCGGATCGTCCGCCGCTTCCGGCGACCAGCGGATCGGCATCAGCCGGAAACGAGCCTGTCGATCCGCTTTCCAACGTCTTCGTGGCTGATGAATTCGCCCCGATCGAGCGAGGTCAAGCCCTCGATGACGGCTGCGATGAACTTCGCGTCGTCCTCGATGTACCGCTTGACCGCCTCCTGCACGAGATCACCTGCGGTGCGGCCGTCGCGGGCGGCGAGCTCGGCAAGCCTTCTCTCTTCTTCGGGGGTCAGCTGCACCTGCATGTTGCTAAAGTAGCCGCGAGCGGAGAACGGTCAGGCTTCCATCCGGGCGACTTTTCACCGCCGTTGCGGCCGGAGACGGAATGCGAGCCAGAAGCCGATGGCCGCCGCGATCAGCGGAAAGGTGCCCGGTTCCGGGACGGCAGGGGTTACTGGTACTACGGTGGTCTGCCGCCGAGGAATTTGTTACGGCGGTGGTCCCGTCGAGGTTCACATCGACCGTGAAAGCGAACCCATCGGTCGTATCGGTCGTCAGAGCCGGCATCGTCCCTGCGGCGTCGGCGGATCAGACCAAAGCCAAGCAAGCCAGCGATGAGCAAGGTGAGCGATGCCGGCTCGGGGGTCGTGATCGGCGTCATCGTGCCGGTGAAGCTCCCGGCACCCTCGAACGTCAGCGCGGTTATAAACGCAGTCGAGTTCGTGGGATCGAGCCCAAATTCGGATCGATGCCTGTAGCCGTAAACGCATTGACCCCCCCGTTGGGAAAATCAAATACCGTGTTAGGCAGCACCAAGTCGTATGAAGTCGAAGTGACCGATGCCATACCGACAAATGACAGGTCGAAGTCGGATTTGCCTGAACCGCCGGCGAGCAAGACCGAAGCAAAGTTCGGATTTCCCGCGCCGGTCTGGTAGATATATCCTGTGGCGACTTTTGGATCGAGATAATATGTTATACCCCCCGTCACCGTCAGGCTAAAGCCGATTATCACCTGGTTTCCGACTAACATTGGCGTGCCCAAATTGACTGGCGGCGTGCCCGGAGGCAATGGCTGAAAGGTCGAAAAGACCTGAGACATCGCGGCTACATTACTGTTTCTCGAAATATTTGAAGTTCCATCTCTGCTCGTTATCGCTTCAAGCTTTAGTGAATATGTTTGGCCAACCGAAAACATGGACGTGTCCACGGTGTAAGAATTCACCGACGGTAATAGGTTAACCCCGAAAATCAATCCGGCTTCGGTATTCGCAGGTGTCCCAACCCCGTTTTGATAGATTTGTATCCTGTAGCCACCGTCGATGTTCGTGTCTGGCAGGCGGGCTCCAGCTAAAAGTTGATAGATTGTTGGTGACAGAGAGCTGAATACTGTTTACAAACGGAATTTCCCCTGGGCCGGAAAGAGAAAGGGTGTTCGATACACTTCCGTTAGACGTAGCCGGATTCTGAAAGGTGATCGTCCAAGGGTTAATCAGATTGGCGGGGTTGTGGTTGCTCAGTGGTGTGCAATTCGGCGTACATAATGATAATGCTCCCGCAAAATAATTGGGTGTTAGGGGACTAGGATTGAACTCGATCCCAAGGAGGTGGGAAGGCAGGGGGGCGCCGGTGGCGAAATTGGTTGTGGTTGCGAAGCCGGTCGTTGCCACGCCCACGCCGTTGGTCGCTGCATTACCGTTGGGCACAACGTTGTCGGCGCCGAACGAAATAAACTCGCCGCCGGGGCGGGGGTCATTTAGGACATAAACATTGGGGCCAACATTCTGATAGAATAAGTAGTACGACGGCGGCAGCACGGTGAGCATCGTGGCCTCTGCCGGCGCCGCGCTGGCAATCCCACCAACAACTGCGAGTGCCAGCAAGGGCAACCGGCGCGTGCTGCTGACCGGAATGTGGTGCTGCTGGCGGGACATGGTCGACAATTGTTTCATGATCGCGAATTCCTCCCCGACAGTCTCATTTTTTGCAATTTCGCACCCTGCCGAACGCGCGAGTCAATCGCCATCGGCGTTCGTTCTCACTCTCGCGGGCATAACGGAAATGTGAAACTTCATGGCATCCCTCCCGAATGGCGGATCGAGATTCTCTGCCGCCCGATCTGCTCAATTATTAACCAATATTATTCCTTTATGAGGGAGGAATGTCAACGTAAGAGTTTAGTAAGGAACCCAAATCTCCTTCTTAGGTCGCGTTGACGAGCTTTCCATCGAGGGGAATTTTGCGAGAGCGACATCGATGGGTGCGGGTTCTATTTATTGGGTCCGCTGCGCCCTGCCACGCTGCGCCCTATCACATAGTCCTCGGAGGCTGGTATGGATTGCCATGAGAGCGGGATCGAGGCCATGCGTCCTTCGAGACGGCCGATTGCGGCCTCCTCAGGATGACGAATGTTCTCAATGCCATCAAAGGCTTACGTCATGCTGAAGAGCGCTCCCGCGAAGCCGGAGCGCGTCTCGAAGCACGCACCCTGTCGATGCGACGGATTTGCCCGGCCTCCGCGCTCAACGCGTCCTCCGTGGTTGCGGGAAGCCGGTGCCGATCCCGGCTTAGGTCGCGCGGCCGAGAAGGGACATCAGCTCGCGCCATTCGCGCGGGGAGAGGTTGCTCGAGGGCTGGTCGACGGGTTCGCCGGCGAGCAGGCGGCGGATCACGGCGAGGCCGGTGGCGGAGATCGTCGCTGCGTTCATCCGGTATTCGAGAAAGGCGGCGTAGGTCATCGGGACCCAGCGTTTCACGGTGTCGAGCATCGCCTCGGCATAGGCGCGGATCTCATATTGCGCATGCGGATCGGCGCGCAACGACAGGAAATGCAAGAGGTTGTAGAGATCGATCTTCCAATACCATTGCGTATAGAAGCCGAGCGTCAGGTTGATGCGCGCCAGTTCCCGCGCGAGGCCGGGCCGGTCGGGGTCGAGAGCGGCGCCCGAGGCGTCCTCGTTCAACAGCTCGGAATAGCCGGCGTAGGCGCGTTCGGCATCCTCGCGCAGCAGATCGAGGACGCGCTGCGCCGCCGGTCCTTCCAAAACGTCGCCGCGTCCCTGGCGGTTCGTCGCCGCCTGCGCCGCCAAATGCTCCGGCGCCGGCACATAGAACTCGTTGTCGAGAACCGAATAGCGCGCGGAGTATTCGTTGACGTTGGCGGTGCGGTGACGGATCCACTGCCGGGCGACAAAGATCGGCAATTTGACGTGATACTTGATCTCGCACATCTCGAACGGGGTCGTGTGGCGATGGCGCATCAGATAGTTGATCAGCCCCTGATCCTCGCTGACCCGACGCGTGCCGCGCCCGTACGAGACGCGCGCCGCCTGCACCACCGCCGCATCGTCGCCCATGTAGTCGACGACCCGGACAAAGCCGTGATCGAGCACCGGCAGTGGCTCGTACAGGATTTCTTCCAGCGCCGGGACCGTGGCGCGCCGCGTCGGGCGTTCCTCGCCCCGTTGCCCCTCGATTTCGTCTTGCTGCCCCGGCGTCAGCCGCATCCCGCTCCCCTCGCCCCTTCACGGAATCAATGGATAAACAGCTTCGCCAGAATCGCCAGCACCAACGGGTAGAGCGTTCCGACCATCCATTTGAGCACCGCCGTGTCGCGCTTGAGCGAGAGCACGTCGTCGTCGCGTCGGCTCAAGGCGGTGGCCGCCTTGAGGGCCTTTTCTTCAGCGATGTCGATGGCGCGAAAGGCCTCGAAGACTTCGCTTTGCAGGTTGCTCACGGCCGGTTCTTCCATTGCAGTTCGCAACGACGCTCACACTGCTTCGCCGATGCGGAAGATGATATTTCATCGAGCCGGAAGGCATCATACCCGACAATGTAGGTCAACACAGCCGGTCCCGCGTCGGCCGTCGTTGCGTTCGCTTGCCTGCCGCCTTATATCTGCCCCGTCGGTCTACCGACTATGGCGATACACGGCTTGCGAAATAAGCGTTGCGGACCCGGGGGCAGTACCCGGCGCCTCCACCACTCTCCGCCGGTCCCGCGAAAGCGAATCGGGTCGGCGGCTCACGGGGGCGAAACAGGCTCGACGCGCGTGGTAAAGGTAAGATCCGTCGCCCGGCATGATACCACCGTTATCGGGTCATAACCTAGCTGCGAACGATAACTTCGCAACAGAGGCGCTCGCGGCCTAACCCTTAACGGGGTAAAAGCCTAGAGCAAATCGCGGTCCGAGGGGCACCGGGCAACAGAAGCCCCTCACTCGCCTTGTCCGCCACCCCATGCCAGCGAGCCGCCGAGTATGGCCCAGGATCTCTTCCGCTATGACAAGATGGTCGAGACGGCGCTGCGCGGCGTCGCCCGCCAGGCGCTGACGATCGCCGCGCGCGACGGTCTGCCCGGCGACCATCACTTCTACGTCACCTTTCGCAGTTCGGACCCGGGGGTCGTATTGCCGCCGCAGCTCTTGGCCAAGTATCCCGAAGAGATGACGATTGTGCTGCAGCATCAGTTCTGGGGCCTCGAGGTCGGCGACGAAGCCTTTTCCGTGTCGCTGAGTTTCAGCGGCCGGGTGGAGCGGCTGACCATTCCGCTCGCCGCGATCACCGGCTTCGCCGACCCCTCGGTCAAATTCGGCCTCCAATTCGCGGCGCCGGCGGAAGCGCCGGCCGAAGCGGCCAAGCTTCCCGCCGCGTTGCCGCCCGCCGAGACCACGCCGCCGGAGCGGCCGGCCGCCGAAATCGTCACCCTCGACCGGTTTCGCAAACGTTAGCGTTTACTTGACGCCGGCTCGCAAACGGCGATCCTGCGGTCGAATTCGATTGCGGAGCGACGCATGAGCGAGAGCGAGAGCACCTACCGCGAGCTTTTTCCGCTCGGCGCGGATCAGGCGCCCTATCGCAAGCTGACCGGCGACCATGTGTCGATCGGCGATTTCGAGGGGCGGCGCATCGTCAAGGTGATGCCCGAGGCGCTGACCTTGCTCGCGGCCCAGGCCTTCGCCGACAGCGCCCACCTGCTGCGCCCCGGTCATCTCGCTTCGCTACGGGCGATCCTCGACGATCCGGAAGCGTCATCTAACGACAAATTCGTCGCCCTCGACCTCCTAAAAAACGCCAATATCGCGGCCGGCCGCGTATTGCCGATGTGCCAGGACACCGGCACCGCGATCGTGATGGGCAAGAAAGGCCAACAGGTCTGGACCGAGGGTGACGATGCCGCCGCGATCTCCGCCGGCATCCGCCGCACCTACACCGAAGCAAATTTGCGCTACAGCCAGGTGGCGCCGCTGTCGATGTACGAGGAGGTCAACACCGGCGACAACCTGCCGGCCCAGATCGACCTCTACGCCGAACCCGGCGACGCCTATAAATTTCTGTTCATCGCCAAGGGCGGCGGCTCGGCCAACAAGAGCTTCCTGTTTCAGCAATCGAAGGCGGTGCTGAACCCGAAAGCGCTGCTCAAATTTCTCGACGAAAAGATCCGCACCCTCGGCACCGCCGCCTGCCCGCCCTATCACCTCGCGATCGTTATCGGCGGCACCTCGGCCGAGATGAATTTGAAGACGGTCAAGCTCGCCAGCTGCCGTTATCTCGACAATTTGCCGGCCGAGGGCAATCGCTGGGGGCAAGCCTATCGCGATTGCGGGTTCGAGGCCGAGGTGCTCGAATTGACCCGCGGCCTCGGGATTGGCGCGCAGTTCGGCGGCAAATATTTCTGTCACGACGTGCGGGTCATCCGCTTGCCGCGCCACGGCGCCAGCCTGCCGATCGGGATCGGCGTGTCGTGCGCGGCCGACCGGCAGATCCTGGGCAAGATCGATGCCGAGGGCGTGTTTCTCGAAGAGCTGGAAACCAACCCGGCGCGCTTCCTGCCCGACATCGACGAGGCCGCGTTGGGCGGGGCGGTGGTGCCGATCGACCTCAACCGCCCGATGGCCGAGATCCGCCGTGCGCTCTCCCAACATCCGGTCAAGACGCGGCTCAGCCTGACCGGCCCGCTGATCGTGGCGCGCGACATCGCCCACGCCAAATTGCAGGAGCGGCTCGACCGCGGCGAGGGGTTGCCCGAATACGCCAAGGACCATCCGATCTATTACGCCGGCCCCGCCAAGACGCCGCAGGGCTACGCCTCGGGCTCGTTCGGTCCGACCACGGCCGGGCGGATGGACAGCTATGCCGATGCGTTCATGGCGGCGGGCGGCAGCTTTGTCAGCCTCGCCAAAGGCAATCGCGGCACCGAGGTGCGCGACGCCTGCCGCCGGCATGGCGGCTTTTATCTAGGCTCGGTCGGCGGGCCGGCGGCGCGCCTGGCGCTCGAATGCATCCGCAAGGTCGAGCTTCTGGAATATCCCGAGCTCGGCATGGAAGCAGTGTGGCGCATCGAGGTGGTCGATTTCCCGGCCTTTATCGTTATCGACGACAAGGGCAACGATTTCTTCGCCGGACTGACCTGAGCGGAATCCTGATCGGGCGGGGTGCGAGGGCCGGTTGGCGCAGGATGCGGGATTGCCGCAAGACGAAATGGTGGCGGCGTTGGCGCGCGGCGAAAAGGGCGCCTGGCAGGCGTTTGTGCGCCGCTATGCCGGTCTCGTCGCCGCCGCCGTGCGCGGGCTCGCGCGCGACCCCGGCGAGGTCGAGGACCTTGCCCAAGAAGTCTTCTTGCGCCTGTGCCGCAACGATTTTCGGCTGCTGCGCAGCTATGATCCGGCGCGGGCCGGGATCTCCACCTGGATCACGATCGTCGCCCGCAGCACCGCTCGCGACGCGCTGCGCCGGCATCGGCCGGTCGCGGTGCCGATCGATATGGTGCCGGAGGCTCGGCTCGCAGTCGACCCGGTCGAGCCGGTGCGCAAGCTCAAGCTGCCGGAGGCGCTGCTGTCGCCGCGGCAACGGGAAATCCTGTCCATGCTCTATGATCGCGACATGGAGGTCGCGGAGATCGCCGCCGCGCTCGGCATCGACCCGCAGACCGTCCGCAGCACCCATCACAAGGCGATGATCAAGCTGCGCGCCCATTTCAAGGCCGAAGCGGAATGAGCGAACAAACCAAGAGGTTTCGGGGATGCGGGTCGCCCCGTCCGCGTAAATATCCGCAGAGACAGGTGCGATGAGCCGAACCAGCGAAGAAGCCGGAAATTCGGGGGAGTTCGAACGGGGGCGCTCCCTATGGCGCCGCTGCCGATCGGCTGACGCCCCGATGGACGAGGCGGCGCGCTTTCTCGATCTCGCCGCCTTCGCCGAAGGGCTCCTCGACGAAGAGGAACACGACCGGGTTGCCGCCGACCTCGCCGCCGATCCGGTCGCCACCGCCGACGTTGCCGCCGCGCTGGCGCTCGGTCGCGGCCTCGCCGCCCGGCCTGCCGAAACCGGGCATATCATCGCCCGGGCGAGCGCCCTCGTCTCCGAAACGCCGTCTGAGCCGGGGCTTGTGCTGCCGTTCCGCGCATTGCCGGCGCACCGCCGCATCCTGCAGGGTCTGGCCCAGTGGGGTAGTCTTGCCGCGGCGATCGTGGTGGCGAGTTGGCTCGGCTTTGCCATGGGCAGCGGTGCGTCCCTCGACCTCACTCAGCCCGGCCAGCAGAGCCAGGCCGGGGTCGACAGCCTTCTGCCGGAAGTGCTCGATCCCGCGACCGGCTTTTTGCGCGATCTCGGCGAAGGCCAGCAGACGTGACCGCCGTTCCGGCTGCCGCCGGCCGTGGAACCCGATTTCACCTGCTGAAGGTGCTGCTGGCGCTGTCTTTGGCGCTCAATCTGTTCTTCGTCGCCGGCGCCCTGTGGATCCGCATTCACGCTCCGCCACCGCCGATCAGCCCCGAGCAACGACTCGAGAATATGGCCGGCGAGCTCGGGTTCAACCCGCAGCAAAAGGCCGCCTTTGCCCGTTATTCGCAAACGATGCGCGAGCGAATGCAATCAATGCGCGACGCGGTTCGGCCGCAGGTCGCCAACGCCTGGTCCGAGGTGGCCAAGCCCCAGGCGGACGAGACCAAGGTCATGCAGCTGCTCGACGCGGCTGCGCAGACGCGGCGTCACTTCGTCCATGATCTGACGGCCACAACCCTGGCATTCTTGGCGACGTTGTCGGCTGAACAGCGGGCCAAATTTGTCATTCTGATCCACCAGGGACCGCGCCCCTGGTCGCCGCCGCGAGGCGATCACGACGACGGCCGATAGGCGGTCCCTCCTTCATATCAGCGACGCCGTCAGCGCCCTTGCACCGGCAGGATCGGCGGCAGTGGGTTGAAGTTCAGCGGGGCGGCGTTTTCGATATGCTCGCGGCTTGGCAGCTGGGCGGCATTCCACCCGCCGCCCAAAGCCTGGATCAGACTGGCGCTCGCGACGAGCCGGCTTTGGCGGATCGTCAGCGCCGTTTCGGCGTTGCCGAGCGCGGTCTGCTCGGCAACGATGACGCTGGTATAGGCGACGGTGCCCGCCAGATATTGGTTATTCAGGACGCGAACCGCTTCGCGCGACGAAACGACGGCAGCGTCTTGGACTGTCGCCTCTTCGGCGAGGATCCGCAGCGCGGCGAGCTGGTCCTCGACTTGCTGCAACGCCGTCAGCACGGTCTGCCGGTAGTTGGCAAGGTCTTCATCGAAGACCGCGACCGCCGCCTGGACTTGGGCGTTGCGCAGGCCGGCGTCGAATACCGTCTGGGCCAGGTTCGCGCCGAACGACCAGAATTCGCCGGTTTCACCGATCAGCCTATTCAACGATGCGGCGGAAGTGCCGGCATCGGCCGACAACGTAATGGTCGGATAGAAGGCGGCGACCTGGACCCCGATCTCGGCGTTGGCCGCTTGCATTGTCCGCTCGGCGGCGGCGATGTCGGGGCGACGTTCGAGCAAGGCCGAGGGCAGCCCGGGCGGGATCTCCGGCACCTCCTCGACAAAACCGGCGGGCGCGATCGTCAGTTCGGCCGGCGGGACCCCGATCAACACGGCAATGGCATGCTCGAATTGCGCCCGGGTTACTCCGGTCGCGATCGCCTGCGCCTGTGTCGACTGCAATTGGGCCTCGGCCTGCGAAACATCCGATTGCGCCGCCGTGCCGGCGGCATATTGATTTTGGGTAATGCGGAGCGACTCGGCGAAGTCTTTGGCCGACAGGTCGAGCAGCCGCTTCAACTCGTCTGCGATGCGCAATTGCAGGTAGTCGCCGGCAAGCGTGCCCTGTGCCGAGAGCCGCGCATTGGCGAGATCGGCGGCGCTCGCTTGCGCCGTCGCGACATTGGCTTCGACCGTGCGGCGGATCTGACCCCAGAAATCGGGGGTCCAGCTCGCTGCGACATTGTCGCTGAAAAAACTCCCGATGCGGCCACCGCTTCCGACCAGGAAGGACGACGAGCCGGTGCCGCTCGAGGCGCTGCCGCCGCTGCGCGAGCGCTGGGCCTGCAGGCCGGCGGTTCCGGTCGGGAAAAACCCGGCGCGGGCTTCGGCGACAATCTCTTCTGCCTGGCGCAGCGCTGCGGCGGCGGCCTTGAGGTTCTGGTTCGAGATGTCGATGCGCCGCTCGAGCCCGTCGAGGACCGGATCGTTGTAGATCGCCCACCACGCGCCGCGGCTGATCGCGTCATTCGGCTCGCCGAGTTTCCATCCCGGCTGCGGCCGCGCCTCCTTGTATTGCGCCGGCACCAAAGCCGCGGGGCGGCGGTAGTCCGGGCCGACCGAGCATGCCGAAAGCACAACCGCGCCGGCGGCGACGCCCCTCAACGCGGCGGGTCTCATTCGCCGGGTTCGGCAACCTGTCCCGCATCGAGGCGCGGGTGGCCCGTGCGCCAGCGCCGCTGCGCCCACAGGCGGAACCGGTCGAGATAGAGATAAATCACCGGTGTGGTGTAAAGCGTCAGCACTTGGCTGACCATCAGCCCGCCGACGATCGAAATGCCCAGCGGGCGGCGCAGTTCGGAACCCTCGCCAAACCCGATCGCCAGCGGAAGCGCCCCGAGCATCGCCGCCAGGGTGGTCATCATGATCGGCCGGAACCGCTTCAGGCAGGCCTGGTAGATCGCTTCACGCGAGCTCAAGCCCAGGCGGCGTTCGGCGTCGAGGGCAAAATCGATCATCATGATCGCGTTCTTTTTGACGATCCCGATCAGCAAAATTACGCCGATCAGCGCGATGATGCTGAATTCGGTGCCGGTCACGATCAGCGCCAATACCGCTCCGACCCCGGCCGAGGGTAACGTCGATAGGATCGTAATCGGGTGGACGTAGCTTTCGTACAGCACGCCAAGCACGATATAGACTGCGAGCAACGCCGCCACGATCAGCACCGGCTCATTCGCCAAGGATTGCTCAAAGACCTGGGCCGTGCCCTGAAAGCCGCCACGGACTGTCGATGGCATGTCGAGCCGCTGGACCGCGTCCTCGATCGCCTGCTGCGCCTGCCCGAGCGATACGCCCGGCGCCAGGTTGAACGAGATCGTCGCGGCGACAAACAGGCTCTGGTGATTGACCGCGAGTGGCGTGTTGCCCGGGCCGAAATGGCTGAAGGCGGAAAGCGGCACCATGGTTTCGGATGCCGTGCTGACCGCGGCGCCGGTCGAGGTGGCGCCGTGGCCGGTATTAGCCAGCGAGTTGTTCGCCTGGTTGCGCGCAGTGTCGCTGGCGATCTGAGCCGCGGCAGTGGTTGCTGCGCTGCCGCTCGCGGCCGGCGCTTTGGCGGAAATCGTGCCGGCGAGCGCGTTGGTCGATTGGGTGCCGCTGACCGTGCCGCCAGCGGTGCTGACATAGATGTCCTTCAGGATTTCGGGCGTCTGCCAGAACTTCGGGTCGGCCTCCATGACGACGTGATATTGGTTTTGCGCGGCGTAGATCACCGACACTTGGCGCTGGCCAAAGGCATCGTAGAGCGTGTTGTCGATCTCGGCGACGTTGAGGCCGAGGCGGGCAGCGGTGACGCGGTCGATCACCAGATCACTCTCCAGGCCCTTTTGTTGCTGGTCGAGGTTGACCTCGGTTATCCCTTTTACCTTTTGCAGCGCGGCTTCGACCTTGGGCGCCCACTCGTAGATTTCGCCGGAATCGTCGCCCAGCAGCGTATACTCATATTGCGCGTAGCTCGCGCGCCCCCCAACCCGGATGTCGCTTGCCGGCTGGAGAAACAGCCGCGCGCCGGCGACCTGGTTGAATTTGGGGCGCAGCCGGGCCATGACCCGCTCCATCGACACGTGTCGCTCGGACAACGGCTTCAACACGACGAATACGAAACCGCCATTGGTCTGGCCGCCGCCGGTAAAGGCGCTGACGCTCTGGACTGCCGGGTCACGCCGAATGATATCGACGAACTGGGTCAGTTTCTTTTCCATCAGCTGGAACGAAATGCTCTGATCGGCCTGAATGCCGCCGAACATCAGTCCGACATCTTGAGTGGGAAAGAAGCCCTTTGGAACGATGATGCTGAGATAGATGCCCAGGCACAGCGTCGCCAGCAGGCTCAGCATCACCAGCGACGGCCACTGCAGCGCTCGGCGCAGGGTACGGTCGTACAGTCCGAGGATCGCCACGAAGGTGCGCTCGCTGGCCCGGTACAGCCTCCCAGGTTTGCGGTTGCGCGGGTCGCCGAGCACATACGCGCACATCATCGGCGTCGTGGTCAGTGAAACGGCGAGGGATATCGTGATCGCGACCGACAAGGTCATTGCGAACTCGCGAAACAGCCGGCCGACGATACCGCCCATCAGCAGGATCGGGACAAAGACCGCGATCAGCGACAGGCTCATCGACACCACGGTAAAGCTGACTTCGCCCGCCCCTTGCAGCGCCGCCTGCATCCTGGTCATGCCGGCTTCCATATGCCGGGTAACGTTCTCCAGCACGACGATCGCATCGTCGACGACAAAGCCGGTCGAAATCGTCAACGCCATCAGCGAGAGGTTGTCGAGGCTGTAGCCCAAAAAGTACATGACCCCGAAGGTGCCTATCAGGGAGACCGGCACAGCCACGCTCGGGATCAAGGTCGCCCGCACATTGCGCAGGAACACAAAGACGACGAGCACGACGAGAATTATCGCGATGATCAGAGTGCGCTCGACGTCGCGCAGCGAGGTGCGGATCGTGGTCGTCCGGTCCAGTGTCAATGTGACATTGATGGCGCTTGGGATCGAAGCCTCGAGTTGCGGCAAGATCGCTTTGACGCGATCGACCGTGTCGATGATGTTGGCGCCGGGTTGTTTGTACAGGAAGACCAGAACAGCCGGATTGCCGTTGGCGAAGTCCTTGATTCCTGATATTCTCGACGGAGTCCTTGACTTCGGCAACATCGGTCAGGCGCACCGGCGACCCGTTACGATAAGCAATCACCAGGGGACGGTAATCGGCGGCGTGGTTCGCCTGATCGTTGGTGTAGATCTGGAAGCGCCGGTCACCCTCTTCGACCATGCCCTTGGGACTGTGCGCATTGGCCGAGGCGAGCGCCGCGCGCACGTCTTCGAGGCCGATCCCGTATTTGAACAACGCCAGTGGATTGAGCTCGACCCGCACTGCCGGCAGCGAGCTGCCGCTGATTACCACTTGCCCGATGCCTTCGATCTGCGACAGCGCCTGCTGCACGACAGTCGAGGCGGCATCGTATATCTGCCCGCGCGTCAGGGTCGCCGAGGTCATCGCCAGGATGACGATCGGTGAGTCGGCCGGGTTGACTTTGCGGTAGGTCGGGTTCTGGCGCAGGCTGGTCGGCAGATCGGCGCGGGCGGCGTTGATTGCCGCCTGGACATCGCGCGCGGCGCCGTCGATGTTCCGGTCGAGATTGAACTGCAAGATAATGCGCGTCGAATTGACGGTGCTCGACGAGGTCATCTGGCTGACATCGGCGATGACGCCGAGATGGCGTTCGAGCGGCGTCGCCACGGTTGTGGCCATCGTGTCGGGGCTGCCGCCCGGCATCGTCGCAAAAACCGAGATTGTCGGAAAATCGACCTGCGGCAATGGCGCCACCGGCAGCTTCGAGAAAGCGAAGAATCCGGCCAACGCGACCCCGATCGTCAGCAAAGTCGTCGCGACCGGCCGCTTGATGAACGGCGCGGACGGGTTCACCGCAGCGCGCTCTCCGGCGTAGCCCTGCCGCCGCTCGTGCTCCGGCGGACCCACTCGCCCAGCCGGTCGAAGCCGAGATAAATGACCGGGGTCGTAAACAAGGTCAGCAACTGGCTGACGATCAGTCCGCCGACAATCGTTACGCCCAGCGGGTGGCGCAGTTCCGAGCCCACCCCGGTGCCGAGCATCAGCGGCAGCGCCGCGAATATCGCCGCCATCGTCGTCATCAGGATTGGCCGGAAGCGCAACAGGCAGGCCTGATAGATCGCCTCGCGCGGGCTCTTGCCCTCGTTGCGCTCGGCGTCGAGGGCAAAGTCGACCATCATGATCGCATTCTTTTTGACAATGCCGATCAACAGGATGATGCCGATAATGGCGATCACGCTCAGATCACTGCCAACGATCATCAACGCCAATAGAGCGCCGACTCCCGCTGAAGGCAGAGTTGAAAGGATCGTGATCGGGTGAATAAAGCTCTCGTAGAGCACCCCCAACACGATGTACATCGTGATGATCGCCGCGATGATCAGGATCAGCTCGTTGCCCAGTGCCGCCTGAAAGGCCAGTGCGGCACCCTGGAACACGGTGATCATGCTGGCCGGCAGCCGGATCTCCTTTTCGGCCTGCTGGATGGCGTCGACTGCCGCGCCGAGCGAGGCGCCGGGCGCCAGATTGAACGACACCGTCGTCGACGGGAACTGCCCGAGATGATCGATCTCCAGCGGCGCCGTCTGATCCTGGACCTGCGCGATCGTGGACAGCGGGACCTGACCGTTTGCCGCGGTCGACGACGGCAGGTAGATCGTTCCCAGCGAGGTCAAGGATTGCTGCTGCAGCGGATCCGCCTCGAGGATTACCCGATACTGGTTAGACTGGGTAAAAATCGTCGAAACGATGCGCTGGCCATAGGAATCATAGAGCGCATTGTCGACGGTTGCCGGGGTGATGCCAAATCGCCCCGCGGTGGTACGGTCGATTTGGACGTATGCCGAAAGGCCGTTCTGTGAAAAGGTGCTCCCTACATCCTCGATCTGCGGGATCTGTTCCAGCCGCTGAAGCAGTTTCGGGACCCAAATTGCGAACTCGGCCGAATTGGCGTCTTCGAGCACGAATTGGTACTGGGATCGGCTGACCGTCGCGTCGATCGTCAAATCCTGCACCGGCTGCATATAGAGCGTGATCCCGTCGACTTTCGCGGTCTCTCTCTCCAGTCGCCGGATAATATCGCTGGCCGAGCTTTGACGCTGATCGCGCGGCTTCAGGTTGATCAGAAAACGGCCGCTGTTGAGGGTCGTGTTGGTGCCGTCAACGCCAATGAAGGACGTAAGGCTGTCAACATCGGGATCGTCGAGAACCACTGCCGCCAATGCCTGCTGGCGATTGGACATTGCGGCGAAAGACACCGAGGGCGAGGCCACGGAAATGCCCTGGATCAGGCCGGTGTCCTGGACTGGGAAAAAAGCCCTTCGGGATCACGATGTAAAGCAGGACGGTCAGGGCGAGGGTCGCGACCGCCACCAGCAGGGTCAGCGGCTGGTGATCGAGCACCCAGTTCAAAACCCGGCCGTAGCGGGCGATCAGCGCATCGAACCATTCTCCACTCTTGCGCGCGATCCACAACATTTCCGATGGCCGCTGGTGGCGCAGGATCTTGGCGCACATCATCGGCACCAGGGTAAGAGCGACCACCGCGGAAATGACGATGGTGACGGCAAGGGTGATGGCAAACTCGCGAAACAGCCGGCCGACCACGTCGGGCATAAACAAGAGCGGGATCAGCACCGCGATCAGCGAGATCGTCAGCGAGATGATCGTAAACCCGATCTGCGCCGAACCCTTCAACGCCGCCTGCAACGGCGGGTCGCCGGCTTCGATATAGCGCGATATGTTCTCGATCATCACGATCGCGTCGTCGACCACAAAGCCGGTCGCGATCGTCAGCGCCATCAGCGACAGATTGTTCAGGCTGAACCCGGCCAGATACATGAAGGCGAGCGTGCCGACCAGTGAAAGCGGCACCGAGAGGCTCGGGATCAGGGTCGCGGACGGGCTGCGCAGAAACAGGAAAATCACGGCGACGACCAGCACAACCGCCAGCCCGAGCTCGAATTCGACATCGGCGACCGAGGCCCTGATCGTCGTGGTTCGATCGGTCACGACTTCGACGTTGACCGCCGCGGGAAGCGCCGCTTTCAGCGCGGGCAGCAGTGACTTGATGCTATCGACGACGGCGATGACGTTGGCATTGGGCTGGCGCTGGACATTGACGATGATTGCCGGCGCGGTGTTGACCCAGGCGGCGAGCTTGGTGTTCTCGGCG
The DNA here is from genome assembly GCA_963785565.1 of uncultured Alphaproteobacteria bacterium. Taxonomy (GTDB): domain Bacteria; phylum Pseudomonadota; class Alphaproteobacteria; order ATCC43930; family CGMCC-115725; genus AP-15. Next base: position 47,904 of record CAWAVV010000068.1, read on the forward strand.
GCGTTCTCGGCATGGGCGACATCGGACAGCATGACCGGCGCGCCGTTCCGATAGGCGACGACCAGATCGTTGTATTCGGAGGCCTTTTTGATCTGGTCATTGGCGTTGATCGTATAGGCTCGGCTCGGCCCGTCGAAATTGCCTTTGGGGGTGTTGACGTTGGCGTTGGCCAGGGTCGTGCGCAGATTGTCGATGTTGAGCCCATAAGCGGCGAGCTGCAGATTGTTCGCCTGAATGCGCACCGCCGGGCGGTTGCCGCCGCTGATACTGACCAGGCCGACGCCGGGCAGTTGCGAGATCTTCTGCGCGAGGCGGGTGTCGGCGAGGTCCTCCAACTGGGTCAGGGGCATCGTCTTCGAGGTCAATGCCAGGGTCAGGATCGGCGCGTCGGCCGGGTTGACCTTGGCGTAGATCGGCGGCGCCGGCAGATCGGAGGGCAGCAGATTACCGGCCGCGTTGATCGCCGCTTGGACTTCCTGCTCCGCCACGTCGAGACTGAGATCGAGGCTGAACTGCAGGGTGATGACCGAGGCCCCGGCCGAACTCGTCGAGGACATCTGGTTGAGTCCGGGCATCTGGCCGAACTGCACTTCGAGCGGCGCGGTAACCGAGGAAGTCATCACGTCGGGGCTGGCACCCGGATAGAACGTCTGCACCTGGATCGTTGGATAATCGACCTCGGGCAACGCCGAGAGCGGCAGAAACCGGTAGGCGAACAGCCCGACCAGCATAATCGCCGCCATCAGCAGCGTCGTCGCGACCGGGCGCAGAATGAATAGACGAGACGGGCTCATTGCGCGGGCTGTTGTCCGCCTCCGTGGCCCTTGCCCTGGCGTTGGGTACGAGCCCCAGCGCCGTTCGCCGGCGGCTTGCCGGAAGCGTCGGCCCCGCCGCCGCCGGCCGAAACCAGCGTAACCTTGGCCCCATCCTTCAGCCGGTCGGCGCCATCGTCGACGACGCTTTGGCCGGCTTCCAGCCCCGAGAGGATCACGACGCGCTGACCGTCGGTCGGGCCGAGCTTTACCTTCTGCACCGACACCGTGTTACCGGGCTTGACCAGATAGACAAAAGTGCCGGGGGCGCCGCGTTGGATGGCCGCGCTCGGGACGATATTCACGCCTTGCAGTGTCTCGACCAACAGCTTGACGTTGACGAACTGGTTGGGAAACAGGCTGTCCTGCGGATTGTCGAAGATCGCGCGCAGCTTCGCGGTGCCGGTCGTGGTATCGATTTCGTTGTCGATCGTCTCCAGCTTTCCGGTCGCCAGCTCGGTCGTCCCGGTGCGGTCGTAAGCGGTGGCTTGCAACGTCGCCCCGGCGTGCAGCTGCCGCAGCACCTGGGGCAGATTGTCTTCGGGCAGGGTGAAGATTACCGAGATCGGCTGCAGCTGGGTCACGACGACGATGCCGTTGGCGTCGCTGGTCTGCACATAATTGCCCGCGTCCACCTGGCGCAGCCCGACCCGGCCGGTCACCGGCGAGATGATGTGGGCATAGGTCAGATTGAGCTTTTGCGCGTCGATCTGCGCCTTGTCGGAAATGAGCGCGGCTTGATCCTGCGCGACCGTCGAGATTTGCGTGTCGCGCGTCTGCGTCGCGATCGAGTTTTGCGCGACCAGAGTGTTGTAGCGCTTCAGATCGAGCTGGGCATTCTTCAGCGAGGCCTGGTCCTTGGCGAGCTGGCCCTCTGCCTGTTCCAGCGCCACCTGATACGGACGCGGGTCGATCTGGGCGAGAAAGTCGCCCTTTTTGACCTGCTGGCCCTCCTGGAACCCGACGGCCATCAGATACCCGTTGATCTGGGTTTTGACCGTGACCGTGGCCAGCGGGGTGACGGTGCCGAGCCCGCTCAAAGTGACCGGCATATCGCCTTTTTGAACCGTCGCCGTACCGACCGGCGCCGGGCCGCCGGCAGCGGCGCGCCCACTGGGGCTCTGTTGTTTGCCGGGCCGCGGCAAGTACCACACCGCCGCCCCGACGATGGCCGCCAACAGCAGCAGCCAAAGGATCGGCCGCAGCCGCGACCGGCGGCGCCTGGTCCTCGGGGAAATTTCCGGCGGCGGGAGGGCAGGCTCCTCGCTGCCCGGGCCAAATACGTCGCCGGGCTCTCTCGCCCGTCTCGGTGGGGCTTCGATGTCGCTGCGCTGGTCGTCCATCGTCTTCTAACGAAAATCTCGCCGAGGCGAGCTTAGCAGGCCCGCGACCGCGCGTCCCTTGCGCCGCGGCAGCCGATTATAGGCCGCCCCGTCCCGTGGCATCCCGGCGCGCGCAAAGCCCCTTTCGTCACGCCGCCCTATCGTCTCAAATGGGCTATCGCAATTCGGCGGTCGAGGTCGGGTCATGGCGGCAAATCTTGCACCTCTCAGCGGCGGCCAGCTGGTCGTCGCCGCGCTGCGGGCGCATCGGGTCGAGATGGCCTTCAGCGTCGCCGGCGAGAGTTATCTCGAAGTGCTCGATGCGCTTTACGACGCCCCCGAGATCCATCTCGTGACCTGCCGCCAGGAGGGCGGCGCGGCATTCATGGCCGAGGCCTACGGCAAGCTCACCGGCAAACCCGGGGTGCTTCTGGTGACCCGCGGGCCGGGCGCCTGCAACGCCTCGATCGGCATCCACACCGCGTTTCAGGATTCGACGCCGATGGTCGTGCTGGTCGGCCAGGTGGCCCGCCACCAGATCGACCGCGAAGCCTTTCAGGAGGTCGATTTCCGCCGCATGTTCGCGCCGCTCGCCAAATGGGTGGCGCAGATCGACCTGGCCGAGCGCGTGCCCGAGCTGGTCAACCAGGCGTTCCAGGTCGCGACTTCCGGGCGGCCCGGCCCGGTCGTTCTGGCACTGCCCGAGGACATGCTGCGCGACCGCGCTATGGCCCCCGTCTCCGGCCCCTACCTTCCGGTGCGCGCCCATCCCGGCGCCGCGGATCTCGCCGAGTTGCGCCGCCTGCTTGCCGCCGCACAACGGCCGATGATGCTGGTCGGCGGCAGCGGCTGGAGCGACGCGGCCTGCCGCGACATCGCCCGCTTTGCGCTGGCGAGCGATCTGCCGGTCTGCTGCTCGTTCCGCCGCCAGGATATCGTCGACAACCGCTCGCCCTGCTTTGTCGGCGATCTCGGCACCGGCGCGAGCCCGGCGCTCGTCGCGCGGGTCAAGGAATCCGATCTGTTGCTGGCGGTGGGCGCGCGCATCGGCGAGATCACCTCGCAATCCTATTCCTTGATGGGCATCCCCGATCCAGGCAAGACCTTGATCCACGTCCACCCGGCCGCCGAAGAATTGGGCCGCGTCTTTCGCCCGACCCTGGCGATCCAGTCGGGCATGGCCGAATTCGCCGCCGCCGCGGTGGCATTGGAGCCGGCGCCGGCGCACTGGCCGGCCTGGCGGGCGGCGGTGCGCGCCGAGTACGAGGCGGGGCTCCTCCCCTCCTCCGCCGCCAGCGCCGCGCTCGATCTCGGCCAGGTCATGACCTGGCTGCGCGAGCGCCTGCTCGACGACGCGATCGTCACCAGCGACGCCGGGAATTTCAGCGGCTGGCCCAACCGCTTTCTGCAATACCGCCGGCCGGGGCGCCAGCTCGGCCCGACCAGCGGGGCGATGGGCTACGGGGTTCCGGCCGCGGTCGGGGCTAAGCTCGTCCATCCCGATCGGCTCGTGGTCGGATTTTGCGGCGACGGCGGCTTTCTGATGACCGGGCAGGAATTGGCGACCTCGCTCGCCGAGGGCGTCGGCCCGATCATCCTCCTGTTCAACAATGCGATGTACGGCACGATCCGCATGCATCAGGAGCGCCGCTTTCCCGGCCGCGTCGTCGGCACATCGCTGAAAAACCCCGATTTTGTCGCCCTCGCCCGCGCCTACGGCGCTTTCAGCGCGCGAGTCGCCCGCACCGAGGAGTTCGCCCCCGCCTTCGAGGAGGCCGCCGCCGGCCAGCGCGCCGCCGTCATCGAGCTCCAGATGGACCCCGAAATCATCACCACCCGCACCACCCTCTCCGCCATCCGCCACCAAGCCGAAGCGCAACAGGCCTCAAAATCCGAGGTATGAGGCGGGCAGACCGGTACCCCGCCGGGCTTGAAGTTGGGTCTTGGGGAGCGGCTTATTGGCGCTAAAATATGGTCAGAGCGGTGAGCCCTTTGATGCACCTCCAGCCTTCCTCCCGGCAGCGCGAGTTGATCGGCCTTGGCCGCTGTCTGGCCCGCGAGCGCTTTGCGCCGCGCGCCGACCGCCACGACCGCGACGCGTCCTTTCCTTTCGACGACTATGCCGATATCCGCACCGCGGGGCTCCTCGGCCTGTGCGTGCCCGAACGCTACGGTGGGCTCGGGGCTGACTACGAAACCTACTGCCTAGTGGCGGAGCAGCTTGCGCAGGGCAATGCCTCCACGGCGCTCACCTTCAACATGCACTGCCTCACTATGCTGATGATGGGTCCGATTGCCGATAACATGGCGATGCCTCCCGCCGCGCGTGAGCGCCACGAGCAGCTCCGGGCCGCGAAGTTCCGCGAGGTTTTGGAGCAAGGCGCTTTCTACGGACAGCCCCACAGCGAGCCGGTGGAGCGGGGCGAGACCGATACCAAGCTCGGTGTGGGCGGCCGGCGCTTCGGCACCACCGCGCGGAAGGTGGATGGCGGTTATGTAGTCAACGGGCGGAAGTTTTTCGTCTCTCTGGCGGGCTGCGCCCCGTATTACGCCACCCCTGCTATTCGGCTTGGCGACGAACCTTGGATCGAACGCACCCTGTATCTCCAGATTGCCAGGGACACGCCGGGTGTGTCCTTCCTCGGCGACTGGGATCCGATGGGGATGCGCGCCACCGTCAGTCGCGACATGTTGCTAGAAAACGTGTTCGTCCCCGACGACGCTGAAGTGCTGCCGCCTGGCCTGTTCGGGGCCATGTACAACGCCTTCCCCCACCTCTTCGTGAGCTTCTCCGCGATCTTCCTCGGGCTGATGCAGGCGGCCTACGACGGAGCCCTCGCGTACCTCACCGGCCGGATGCCCGGCGCACCGATCCCGCATACCGAGATCGCGGCGAAGGGTCATGCGATCGCAGAGATGCTCTTTTCGATCGAGTCGGCCCGCGCGATCTACTACCGAGCAATCTCAGAGGCCCAGGTCGATGCCCCGCTTGAGGCGGTCCAACCCGCCCGGGCGGCGCACGTCACCGTGCAACGCGCAGTGGTGGCGGTTACCCAGGAGGCGATCCGTGTCTGTGGCGGCCGGGCTTTCCTTAAGCGCTATCCGCTCGAGCGCTACGCACGCGACGCGCGGGCCGCCGCGCTGATGCGCCCGTGGACCGAGGAGATCGCCACACAGCAGGCCTGGGAGGCCGCGCTTGGCTTGGACGGGCAGCGGGGTGGTGCCGAAGGGGCTTGACGTGCGTACGTCAAGCCCCCTCGGCACCCTGGCCCTCGTCAGGCAAGGGCGGCGAGATTCAGCGATTCAGCAAGCGTAGGGCGGACGCAATCCGCCGTCTTAGGCTCTCTTGGAAGGTGTCGCCGTCAACCGCGCGACGGCACGCAAAGAAGGCGGATTGCATCCGCCGTACGCGTGCTGAACCGGCCCCCGGCGGCGGGAGACGCTGGGTTTCACTTTCGTTCTACCCATCCCACGCTTGCTACGATTGCTGGTCAACCGGCCAAATCGACCCGCGGCGGTCATTCGCGTGGCGTTACGGGCTCAGCAGGTTGCGCGCCGTTTTCCGTCATCGCCTGATTTTGGTCGCGCCTCAACGCGTCGTCCCACCGAAGCGGTAGCTCAGAGCCCTTCACGTTCCATCGGACGAAGCGCGTCGGGCCCATATATGGGGCTAGCGCCTTCATGATAGCGACATGCGGCGGCGCGGCGATGAACGCCTGCAGGGCCGCCGCGTCCTCCCACACAGACAGCGTCCAGAACTGCTTGGCGGTGATCCGCGCCCGCAGGGAAGAGCCGATCAAGCCAGAGCTTGTACGCAGTTGCCGTTGGATGCGGGTGGAGTACAGGAGAAGCCTGGGAAGGCGCCAAACGCTGTTGAGCGGCAAATAGGAAAGCAGCGCGACATAATCCCGCTCGGGCGCGGCGCGGGAATAAGACTGCCAGGGCGACTCGGGCACCTCACAGACCTCCCGGCTAATCGTCGGGCCTTCAAAAGTGAAAACACTGGGGCGCGCTTCCGGTTCCGCCCTTGGGCATCTGCCGTGCCGGCCTGCGCCGCGGTCATCGGCCGCTAGGGCATGCGGCATTCCTGATACAGCATCTCTAAAATAGTCATAATCGCATCATAGTCTCCGGCCTTCGATCGACAGCCGTGGGTACGGCCGGGAGAAGAGATGTCGGATATCGCAATACCAAAACCGCGCGGGGCGCCGCGCGGGCGGCCGTTCACGAAGGGAAAATCGGGCAATCCGCGCGGGCGTGAGGTCGGATGCCGCAACAAGGCGAGCCTCGCCGCCGAGGCAATGCTCGACGGCGAGGCCGATGTGCTGACCCGCCGGGCCGTCGAGCTCGCCATCGAGGGTGATCCGACCGCGCTCAAATTGTGTCTCGAACGCATCCTCGCGCCGCGCCGCGAGCGGGTCGTGCGTTTTGCCTTGCCGCCGATCGACAGCGCCGCCGACATCGCCCGCGCGATGGGCGCGGTCACCGCCGCCGTCGCCGAAGGCGCGCTGACGCCGGGCGAAGCCGGAGCCCTGGCGCAAATCGTCGACACCTTTGTCCGGGCGATCGAAACCAGCGACTTCGATCGCCGGCTGCAGATGCTGGAGGCCCATGCGGCGCGCGCGTGAGGCGAAAATGGCGCGGCTTGCGGCGCACTCGACCGCGGCCGACGACGCCGCGGCATGGCACATCGAGACCCTGCGGGCGCGCGTCAAAATCGGCATGGTGCTTCGCCAGGCCCTCGCCGAATTGGGGGTCGACCCGGCGACGGTGGTGATGCTGCAAATCGCCGACGAGGCCGCACGGGAACTCGCCGTGACCGCCGATGGCGCGGAAGGGCTCGACGCCTGCGCGCCGCCCCCTGTGGCCGATGACCCGTACGACGACGATTTTGCCGCGGCGTTCGAGGCGCGTATCGACGCGTCGGTGCGGCGCTATCGTGACGAGCCCGGCATCGATTTTGCCCAGGCTTCGCTCGCCGAAGCACTTGCCTGGTGCCTCGCGCGCCTGGAAAATTCCTCGCCACCCGAGGCGGCGGGAACGAGGGAGGAAAATGGCGCTCGACTTTTTGCTGCCGATTTGCTGCAGAAGCAGCAGCAGGATGGGTGACGGCGGCATCGTGGAGGTCTGAGCATGGGGCAAAATTCGCGGCAGCATTGGTCGGCGGAGCGCTATGCCGAGACTGCGCATTTCGTGCCCACCTTGGGTGCTCCGGTGCTGGAGTTGCTCGCGCCTGAGCCGGGCGAGCATATCCTCGATCTTGGCTGCGGCGACGGTGTTCTGACCGAACGGATCGCCGCCGCCGGCGCGACGGTTGTCGGGGTCGACGCGGCGCCCGACATGGTCGCCGCGGCCCAGGCGCGGGGTCTCGACGCCCGGGTGGTGGCCGGGCAGCACCTGAATTTCGACGGCGAATTCGATGCGGTGTTCTCGAATGCCGCGCTGCATTGGATGCGCCCGCCCGAGGCAGTCCTCGCCGGCGTATATCGGGCATTGAAGCCGGGCGGCCGGTTTGTCGGCGAGATGGGCGGCCACAACAATACCGCCGCGATCATGGTCGCGATCCGCGCGGTCCTGGCCCGCCGCGGGCTCGACGCGGGTCGTCTGAGCCCGTGGTGGTTCCCCTCGGCCGCCGCCTATCGCGCGAAGCTCGAAGCCGCCGGGTTCAGGGTCGACGACATCCGCATCGTGCCGCGCCCGACCCCGCTGCCGGCCGGGCTCGAAGCCTGGCTCGACACCTTCACCGAAGATCTTTTCGGCGCCTTGCCGCCGCTCGATCGGCTGCCGGCGCGCTCCGAAGTCGTTGATCTGCTTCGCCCGATCCTGATGGACGAGAACGGGGCGTGGATCGCGGATTACGTCCGCCTGCGCTTTCGTGCCCATAAAAGCTGACCGCCCAACGTTGCCGGCTGGTCTCGCGACGATTGCTCCGGCCGCTGGCTTGCGCTATACCCCGCGCCGGTTTTGAGGGCGGCGGCATGAAGCAAGGCATTCACCCGGACTATCACGAAATCACCGTCGTGATGACCGACGGGACCACCTATCAGACGCGTTCGACCTACGGCAAGGCGGGCGACACCCTGCGTCTCGACATCGATTCCAAATCGCACCCGGCCTGGACCGGCGGGCAGCAAAGATTGGTCGATACCGGCGGGCAACTTGCCCGTTTCAACAAGCGCTTTCAGAGTTTCGGCATCAAGCCCTGAATGTATCGAGGGGCCGGATGACCCCCTTGACCTAACCTTGGCAATCACTATCTCGAGTTTGTACGGTCGCCGCTTCGGGGCCGTACATCAAGACTGGCGCCCGGCACTGATGCAGGCGCTCAGATCCATATTGCTCAATGGAGGATGTGGTCATGGATCGTTTGGATTTCTCTCCGCTGTTCCGTTCGACGATCGGCTTTGATCGTCTGACCCGGATGGTCGACGCCGCGAGCCGCGTCGACACCGCGGCTCTCTCCTACCCGCCTTACAATATCGAGACGACCGGTGAGGACGCCTATCGCCTGACTATGGCGGTGGCCGGGTTTGCGCCGGACGAGGTCGATGTGACCGTTCACGAGAATTCGTTGCTGGTCACCGGCAAGGCGAAAAAGGAAGAGGAAGAGGGCCGCTATCTGCACCGCGGCATTGCCCGGCGCGCGTTCGAGCGCCGCTTCAGCCTCGCCGACCATATCAAGGTCGTCGGCGCCAGCCTCGATAACGGCATGCTGCATGTCGACCTCGTCCGCGAGGTCCCCGAGGCAGCCAAGCCGCGCAAGATCGAGATCGCCAGCTCGCAGCCGCGGGTGGTGGAGCAAAAGCAGGCCGCTTGAGCAGCCTCTCCCAACGCCTCGATAACGAAACGCCCCCGGATCCCGGGGGCGTTTTCGCTGTACCCGCAAGAGGTGGTTCAAATCCAGCCGCGCCATTTGAACCACAGGATCGGCAGGACCGCGCTAAGGACGATAAGCGCCAGCCCGTACGGATAGCCCCAGCTCCAATTTAGCTCGGGCATGTTTTTGAAATTCATCCCGTACATGCTCGCGATCAGGGTCGGCGGAATGCCGACCACCGAAACGATCGTCAACACCTTGATGATGTTGTTCTGCTCGATGTTGATCAGGCCCAAAGTGGCGTCGAGCAGCAGTTGGACCTTGGTGACGACGTGCATGTCGTAATCGCTGAGCGAGGCCACGTCGAGACGCACCGTCTCGAGCCGTGGCTTGATTTCCGGCGGCAGCCATTCCGCGGCGTGGGTAGCGACAAACGGCACGATCCGCTCGATCCCGAGCAGACTGTCGCGGATCTTCGAGGCGAGATCGCCGCTGTGGCCAATACGCCGCAAGATGATCCTCAGATCGGCGCTCTCGCGAGCCGGCGGCCGCCGCCTCCCGGTTTGGGTTGCCGGGCTGCGAAACAGCCGATGCGATAGGTCGTCGAGTTCGGTGGCGATGTTTTCGAGGACGTCGGCAAGGCGGTCGGAGATCGCGTCCATCAAGCCGGCAAACACGGCGCCGCTGCTCAGCGGATCCGTCTCGGTGGCAAGATCCTGGGTAGCGAAGTTGGTGAAGGAGCGGATCTCCTCGAACCGTACCGTGATCAGCCGCTCGCGGGTCAGCACGAACCCCGCCGGCGTGGTTACCGGCTGATCGGTGTCGGACTGGTAAACGAATGGCGCGCTCAGGTAGAGCGTACCCGATTCGTTGCGCAACCGGCTTGAACTCTCGATCTCGCTCAGCTCCTCGATGCTCGGCACATCGAGGCCGGTGGTTCTTTTGACAAAGGCTATCTCGTCCGGTTCGGGGCGCAGCATGTCGATCCACACGGCCTCGGCCGGCAGCGACCCGCGGGCGAGATCGGCCGGCTGTTCGCCGCGACCCGCCGCGGTTTGGTAAAGCGTGAGCATGACCCAACCTTACCGCAGCCGTGATGTCTTTTCCCGCGGATTGCATCAACTACCGGCTTTGCGCCTGCATACGCTGGCGGCGCAGGGCGCGGCCCGGGCGGTCGCCGGTGGGTTTGCCCTCGGCCCAGACCGGGCGGCCGTTGACGAACACGTACTCGATGCCGACGGCCGGGGTTTTTGGCTCTTCGAAGGTGGCGCGGTCGATCACCGTCGCCGGGTCGAAGACCGTGATGTCGGCGTAGGCGCCCGCGGCAAGCTGGCCGCGCCCGCTCAGGCCGAACTGGGCGGCCGGCAGCCCGGTCATCCGCCGCACCGCCTCTTCGAGCCCGAACAGGCCGAGCTCCCTGCAATAATGGCCAAGCACCCGCGGAAAGGTGCCCCACAGCCGCGGGTGCGGGTGGAAATCGTGCGGCAGCCCGTCCGAGCCGATCATCGTGTGCGGGAAGCCGAGCACCCGCTGCACATCGGCCTCGTCCATCATCCAATAGATCGCCCCGGCCGGTTGCAGACGGTCGACCGCCGCCTTCGGGCTGACCCCCCAATCGGCAGCGATCGTGGAGAGCTCGCGTCCGGCCTGCTCCGGCGCGCTCTTCGACCAGGTCACCAGCACCTTTGTCGCCCGCTCGGCCTGCGCCGCGGTCAGCACCGTCGAGGAGGCGATGTAGGGGTAGGCGTCGAGCCCGATCTCCTGCCCCGCGATGGCGGCGGCGATGACCGGCAGGGTTTGGGCGGTGCGCCCGAAATTCTGCCGCCCGATCGTCTTGTGGTGCGAGATCACGACCGGCACCCCGGCCGCACGGCCGACCGCAAAACTCTCTTCGAGGCTGTCGAGCACCCGGTCGCCTTCGTTGCGCATATGCGTTGTGTAGAGCGCGCCTGCCGGCCGCAGCAGGGCCGCCAAAGCCTCGATCTCGGAGGGTGGGGCGTGCTCCGCCGGGGCGTAGGCGAGGCCGCTCGACATACCCACCGCGCCGGCGTCGAGCGCTTCCTGCAGCAATTCGCTCATGCGCCCGATCTCGGCTGCTTCGGCCGGCCGGTCGAGTGCCGTCATCGCACCCACCCGCAATGTCGAATGGCCGACAAGGCAGGCGGCGTTGATCGCCGCCGGGGTGCGGTCGAGCGCCATCAGGTAATCGGCAAAGCGGCCATAGCGGTAATCGGCGGCATCGCCGATCAGGTCGAGCGGCGGCGGAGGCGCATGGTCGATTGCCAGCGGCGCGAGGCTGATCCCACAATTGCCGGTGACGACGGTGGTGACCCCCTGGCTCGCCTTTGCCGCCATCTCCGGCGTCGCGAACAAGGCGCGGTCGTCATGGGTGTGCACATCGATAAAGCCGGGCGCGACGACCCTGCCGGCGACATCGATCTCACGCGCCCCGGCGGCTTTGGCCACCGTCCCGATTTCGGCGATGCGGTCGCCCTTGATCATGACATCCGCGCGAAACCGCGCGCGACCGCTGCCGTCGATAACCTCGCCGCCGCGCAGAATGTAATCGGCCATTTTGTTTTTCCTGCTTTGCTGATCGGGTGCCCGGTGGAGCTTTGCCTGCAAACCCGACCGGCTTCAAGACCCCGCCTAGGCCGGCGGCAAACCCGAGTGGTGGAGCCGTGTGCAGTTTCGCGATGAAAGCCGGCTTCGTCCCGCGCTAAACTGCGGCGGCGGTTGCAGAAGGCGGACACCATGGTCACGAGCGTCGGCGCGATCTACCGTTACCCGGTAAAGGGCTTGAGCGCCGAGAAGATGGCGCGTGTGGCGCTCGTCCCGGGCGAATGCCTGCCGCAAGACCGGCGGTTTGCGATTGCGCTCGGTTCGACCGTGTTCGATCCGCACCACCCCGAATGGCTGCCGAAGACCAAATTCGTCATGCTGATGCGCGACGAAAAGCTGGCGCTCTTGCGAACCCGCTTTGACGCTGAAACCGGGGTTTTGACGATCGCCGAAAACGGCCGGGAATTGCTGCGCGAGCGGCTGACCGAGCCTGCAGGCTGTCTTGCGGTTGGCGAATTCTACGCTGATTTTCTCGGCCCCCGGGTTGACGGGCCGTTGCGCGTTGTTGAGGCGCCGGGGCACGCCTTTGCCGATGCGCGGCGCAAGCCGAACGCGACGAGCGACAAATACGTCTCGTTGATCAACCTTGCCAGCATCGCGGCGCTCGAAAGGGCGATGGACGCGGCGATCGATCCGCTCCGCTTTCGCGCCAATTTCTATTTCGACGGGGAGGCGGGGTGGCGCGAGCTCGACTGGATCGGCGCCGAGATCGCGCTGGGGGCGGCTCGGCTGCGCGTCGTCTCGCCGATCACAAGATGTGCCGCAACCCAGGTCAATCCCGTCACCGCCCAGCGCGACCTCGACATCCCGACCGCTCTCGACCGCAATTTCGGCCACATCAACATGGGCATCTACGCCGAAGTGCTGTCCGGCGGTGAGATCGCCATCGGCGACGAGCTATGCATATCCCCAGACGTTCCGTATCAGAGCTACTGAAGATCGACGCGAGAACGGCGCATCCTGCCGTAATCAACCCTCTCAATCGGGAGGTGTCGGCTTAACGAGATAAGGAACAATTGCAGCCCGAGACCTTGTGGACCAGCGAGCGTAGCCGCGCTCGGGGATTGGCGACCGCGCTAAAGACGCTACCGGCCGTTTTGCCATCATTGGGAAACGGAGTGGTCATTCACCTTGCCTCGTTACCCGGCGAGGGTCCCCGATTCGATGGATCAGCCCGACAGAGGTGGGAGACGCTCCCGCTTTTTTCACCCTACAATGCCGTTGCCATCTGCCTACTGCGCGGGGGCATTGACCTCGGGATGGGCGGCGCGGCGACGGCCCAGCAGATTGCCGAGACGATCCATGTAGATGTAGATGACGGGCGTGGTGAACAGTGTCAGTAGCTGCGAGACCAAAAGGCCGCCCACAATCGCATAGCCGAGCGGCTGGCGGATTTCCGACCCGATACCGGTGCCGAGCATCAGCGGGACGCCGGCGAGCAGGGCGCACATCGTCGTCATCAGAATGGGACGGAAGCGCAGCAGGCAGGCCTCGTGGATCGCGTCTTCGGTGCTCAGCCCGCGCTCGCGCTGGCCCGCCAGCGCGAAGTCGACCAGCATGATGCCGTTCTTCTTGACGATGCCGATCAACAGGATGATCCCGATGATGCCGATCACGTCGAGCGGCATGCCGAACAGCATCAGGGTCAACAAGGCTCCGAGCCCCGCCGAAGGCAGGGTCGAGATGATCGTGATCGGGTGAATCGTGCTCTCGTACAGCATGCCCAGGATGATATAGACCGCAACGAGTGCCGCGAGGATCAGGATTGGCGTGCTGCTGAGCGAGCTCTGGAACGCTTGCGCGCTGCCCTGGAAGCTGGTGGCGATCGAAGGCGGCAAGTGCAAATCCGTGGCGGTTTTCTGGATTGCTGCTACCGCATCGCCGATCGCGACGTGCGGAGCGAGGTTGAAGCTCAAGGTCACCGACGGGAATTGGCCCTGGTGGTTTATCGCCAGCGGCCCGATCGTCCGCGTGATCTTGGCGAACTGGCTCAGCGGTACTTCGGCGCCGGTCGAAGATGTCGCGTAAATTCGGCTGAGCGCGTTGGGCCCGAGCTGGAAGCCGGGCTCGACCTCGAGGATCACATAGTACTGGTTCAAGTTCGTGTAGATCTTTGCCGCGGCCCGCTGGCCGAAGGCGTCATAGAGGATGGCATCGACCACGGAGGGATTGATGCCGAGCCGCGACGCAACCTCGCGGTTGACCTCGACTTGCAGCACCCGGCCGGCGCTCTGCTGGTCGCTGGCGACGTCGGTCAGCTGCGGCAGCTTTTGCATCCTCTCCAGCAGAATAGGCGCCCAGTGGTCGAGCTCGTCATTGTCGACGTCGACCAGCGTATACTGGTACTGGGTCTTTGAGAGCAGCGCGCCGATCGTAATGTCCTGCGCCGCCTGCATGTACAAGGTGACGCCTTCGACCGGCTGCAGCGCCTTATTCAAGCGGGCGATCACCTGGTCGGCGCTGGCCCGGTGCCCGTACGGCTTTAGGGTGATGAACATGCGCCCGTCATTCTCGGTGACCGTCGGCCCGCCAGGTCCGATATAGGCTGTCGCCGAGGCGACCGCCGGATCCTTCGTCACCACGTCCAGAACCGCCTCAACGCGTCTCATCATGCCTTCCGGGGAGATGCCCTGGGCGCCCTCGGCAATGCCGATGATCAGGCCGGTGTCCTCCTGCGGGAAAAACCCTTTGGGGATCATGATGAACAGAGCGCCCGTCGCGCAGATCGTCGCGATCATCACAGTCAACGTGATCGAGCGATGGCGCAGCGCCACGACCAATGCCCGGTCGTAGACCGCGAGCAGCCCTTCGAAGAAGCGCTCGACCGCACCAGAGATATGGCGGGGAGACGCATCGCCCTCCGCTGTCAAGAGCCGGGAGCACATCATCGGCGTCAGTGTCAGCGAGACGACCACCGAGACGAGAATAGCCATCGCGACGGTGACGGCGAACTCGCGAAACAGCAAGCCGACGATGCCGCTCATCAGAAACAGTGGAATAAACACCGCGACCAGCGATATCGAGATCGAGACGATCGTAAAGCCGATCTCGCCCGCCCCTTCCAGGGCAGCCTGCATCGGCGTCGCCCCGTTCTCGATGTGCCGCACAATGTTCTCGATCATCACGATCGCGTCGTCGACCACGAACCCGACGGCAATGGTCAGCGCCATCAGCGACAGATTGTCCAGGCTGAACCCCAGCACATACATGACCATGAACGTGCCGATCAGCGACATCGGCACCGATATCGCCGGGATCACGGTCGCCCAGAGTTTGCGCAGGAACAGGAAGATGACGCCGACGACCAGCGCGATGGTCAGCAGCAAGGTATGCTCAACATCGGTGACGCTGGCGCGGATGGTCTGCGTACGGTCCGACGCGATGTAGATCTTCAGTGATGGCGGCAGCGACGCCTGCAGCTGCGGCAGCGCCTTTTTGATCTGATCGACGGTCGCGATCACATTCGCGCCGGGCTGGCGTTGCACCGCAAGAAGGATCGCGCGCTGCGTGTTCAGCCAACCGGCGAGCGTGTTGTCTTGCGCCGCGACGATGGCATGCCCGACGTCGCGGACACGTATCGGCGCGCCGCCGGGGTAGAGGCCGGAGCGGTAGGCAAGGATGTAGTTGTCGAAACCTTGTACCGTCATCAGCTGGTCGTTGGTCCGCAAGGTTGAAGCTTGCTGGCCGCCATACAGCGTTCCCTGTGCCTGATTGACCGTGGCGGTGCTCAAGGCTGTGCGCACCGCTTCCAAATCCAGGCCTTCCGCGGCAAGCTGCGCGGGATTGACCTGGACGCGAATCGCCGGGCTCTGCTGGCCGCCGACCGTGACCAGGCCGACGCCGGGCATCTGCGCAATCTTCTGGGCGAGGATGCTGTTCGCGTAGTCGCTGACCTTGGTGAGCGGAAGCGTGTCGGATGTCAGGGCCAGCAGCAGGACCGGCGTGTCGGCCGGGTTGGTCTTGCGGTAGATCGGCGGATTTAACAGAGTGGGAGGCAGATCCGCGGCCGCCGCGTTGATCGCCGCCTGCACGTCCTGCGCCGCCGAATCGACGGTACGGCTGCGGTCGAACTGGAGCGTGATCTCGGTATATTCGGTAGCGCTGCTCGAGGTCATTTGCGAGAGGCCGGGGATCTGGCCGAACTGCCGTTCGAGCGGCGTCGTGACCGAGGAGGCAACCGCCTGCGGACCGGCGCCCGGCCACTGCGCAGTCACTTGGATCGTCGGCGAATCGACATTCGGCAGGGCAGCCACCGGCAATAGCTCGTAGCCGATCAGCCCCAGCAGCAGTATCGCCACCATCAGCAACCCGGTCGCGATCGGCTTTCGTATAAAAGTCGCCGAGATGTTCATGGCAGCATGCCCGAGCTTGCTGTCGAGGGGTTCGGCACGGCACTCGGATTTCTCGGGTCGGCCAGCGACACCAGAGTGCCTTGTGACAGCCGATACTGACCCCGCACGACGACATCCTCCCCGTGGCTCAAGCCTTTGTCGATCAGGGCCTCGCCAGTCAGCGTCTCGCGCACCGAAACCGGGCGCACCGCCACCTTGTGATCCTGCCCGACGACAAAGACGAACTGCCCTTGCGGTCCCTGCTGGATGGCGTCGAGCGGGACGGTAAGGCCACTGTGCACTACCGAGATCACCAGCCGCACGTTGACGAACGTGCCGGGCCACAGCTGCCGCTTCTCATTGGGGAAAATTGCCTTCAGGCGGACGGTGCCCGAGTTGGGATCAGCCTGGTTGTCGACCAGAAGAAGCTCCCCGGTATCGAGCTCGGTTTTGCCGTCCTGGCTGAAGGCGATGGTCTTCAACGGCCCTTTCGCGAGCGCGTCCTGTACTGCCGGAATGTCGGCCGCAGGCAAGGTGAAGATGACGCTGATCGGCCGCACCTGGGTGATGACCACGACGCCGGTCGTATAAGAGGCGGCCCCGTTGGTCGGTTGGATGATGTTCCCGACATCCAGCAGGCGGATTCCGGTGGCGCCGTCGAACGGCGCGACAAGTCTGGTATAGCTGAGCTCGGTCTTGGCATATTCGACCGCCGCCTGGTCGTTCGCGACGGTAGCCTGCTCCTGGGCCACCATCGCCTGCTGCGTTGCCACCTGCTGCTCCGGTGTGAACCCTTGTTTGGCTAGCGGGACATACCGGGCGAGGTTGATTTGCGCATTCTCGAGATGGGCCCGGTCGCGGGCGAGCGCCGCCTCCGCTTCGTCGAGCTGCGCCTGAAAGGTGCGCGGATCGATCAGGGCCAAGAGGTCGCCTTTCTTGACGAATTGTCCCTCTTTGAAGGGCTCGCTGACGATCATCCCCGTGACCTGGCTGCGGACAGTCGCCGTATTCAGCGCCGTGACGGTCCCAATGCCGGTCAGCACGATCGGGAAATCGTGCTGCTCGACGGTCGTCGCGATCACCGGAACCGGCGGGGGCCGTGGCGGCGCCACGGGCGCTCGCCCCTCAACATGCCGGAAGTAGATGGTCGCCCCGCCGGCCACGAGGGCGACGGCTGCCAGCGAAATCGCCAGTTTCGCCCATCTCCGCGCCACCATTGGGTGCCGGCCAGCATCGTCACGTTCACGAACGACGGGCGTTTGGCGGAGCGTGTTCATGAGCTCGTACCTTGCGCTCAAAACAGTCAGTCAGCCGGATGCCAACTCCAACGCGTCGGGGGGCGCCTTCGTTCACGCGGCAGCGGGCTCACGCGGCCGATGGAAGACCGAGTCAGCACAACTGAGGCCGTCTCGTGACCATATTTCAGCGATGCGGCAAACGCTATCCAGCTGCGCCAAGGTCGGATAAGGACCACGGGAGAGGATTGCATCCGGCCCACGTCCTGGGAGATTTCCTAAGTCTTGATTCCCGTCTAAACCACGCAGCGCGAGAAGCACCTACCCTTGCGCCGCGGCGAGCGGGTGTTTGCGCAGGAAGTTGAAGTCGCAGCCGCGGTCGGCCTGCAGGATCTCGTTGCGGTAGAGGCGGGCGTAGCCACGCTCGGGGATTGGCGGCGGGGTGGCCGGGCGGCGGGCGAGTTCGTCGGGCGGGACCAGAAGGTCGATATGGCGGTCGTTGACCGAAAGGCGAATCCGGTCGCCGTTCTTGACCTTGGCGAGCGGGCCGCCCGAGGCGGCATCCGGGGTCACATGCAAAACGATCGAGCCATAGGCGGTGCCGCTCATGCGGGCGTCGGAAATCCGCACCATATCCTTGACCCCGGCCCTAGCGAGCTTCTGCGGGATCGGCAGATAGCCGGCCTCCGGCATACCGGAAGCGCTTAGCGGCCCGGCGTTTTGCAGCACCAGGAAATCGTCCGGGGTCACATCGAGACCGGGATCGTCGATGCGCGCTGACAAATCCTCGAGTGAGGTAAAGACGACCGCCCTCCCCTCCTTCTCGAACAGCTTGGGATCGGCGGCCGAGCGCTTGAAGATCGCTCCCTTTGGCGCGAGCGAGCCGAACAGGGCGACGAGCCCGCCCTCAGGCTGCAACGGGTCGGCGAGCGGCTTGACGACGGCGCGGTCAACCGGGCCAGTGGGTGGTTCCTCCAGGCGCTGGGCCAGGGTTTCGCCGGTCACCGTCAGGCAGTCGAGATGCAGCAGCGGCTGCAATTCGCGCATGACCGCGCCGATACCGCCCGCGGCGAACAGATCCTCCATGTAATGCGGGCCGGTCGGCTTCAGATCGACGAGAACCGGGGTCTCGTCGCTGACCCGATTGAGCCGGTTGAGATCGATGTCGATCCCGGCCCGTCCGGCGATCGCGGTCAAGTGCAAGACCGCGTTGGTCGAGCCGCCGATTGCCATCAGCACGCGCAGCGCGTTCTCGACCGCATCCGCGGTTACGATGCGGTCCGGGGTCAGCCCGCCGCGGGCGAGCTGCATCGCCACGCGTCCGGTCGCCTCGGCGGCGCGCAGCCGGTCGGCATGGACCGCTGGGATCGCCGCCGTGCCCGGCAGGATCATGCCCAATGCCTCGGCGATCGAGGCCATCGTGCTCGCCGTCCCCATCACCGCGCAGGTTCCGGCCGTGGTCGCAAGGTTGCCCTCGACCTCGTGGATCTCGTCGGCTCCGATCTCGCCGGCGCGGTATCTCGCCCAAAAGCGCCGGCAATCGGTGCAGGCGCCGAGCCGTTCGCCATGCCAGCGCGAGGTCATCATCGGCCCGGCGACGAGCTGGATCGCCGGCCGGTTGGCCGATAAGGCACCCATCAGCTGGGCCGGCACGGTCTTGTCGCAGCCGCCGACCAAGACCACCGCGTCCATCGGCTGGGCGCGGATCATCTCCTCGGTGTCGATCGCCATCAAATTGCGGAACATCAGGCTCGTCGGGTTCAGAAACACTTCCCCCAACGAGATCGTCGGGAAGGTCAGCGGCAAGCCGCCTGCCGCCAAGACGCCGCGTTTGACCGCCTCGATCAGCTCGGGGAAATGCCGGTGGCAATTGTTGTAGCCGGAATAGGTGTCGGCGATGCCGATCACCGGACGCGCCAACAAATCGGTCGAATAGCCCATCGAGCGCGCGAACGAACGGCGCAGATAGAGCGCGAAATCGGGGTCGCCATAATTGGTGAGGCCGCGGCCGAGACCAACCGGTTCCGTCATGATGTCCTCTCGACAACAGAGACTAGCCAGCTTGCCGCTGGGCTGCTGGCTCAGCAAGCGCCGTGTCGGCGGGCGGAAATTGTGTCGACGTAAACCGTGGCCTATCGTCGGCAGCCTGTGGTGTGATCGTACCCGTTCCTCTGTCATACCGGCGAAGGCCGGTATCCATGGCTGGAATGGGTCTCGGCCTGCTCCGGTACGGCAGAGAGCTGGCCCCATTATTTGCCGCCACAGTCAGTGCAGGAGGAACCTGTGAGCGACGGCAACAATTCGGTAATTTCCCTAATTCCGCTCAACTCGCTGTCGGTGGACGTGGTTACCGACGATGTCAGCGACAATTACGTCAGCAAGACACTGTTCGCGGTCTCCGAATTCGCCAACATCGTGCGCGCCGGGGCCAAGGCGTTGTCGGGCGAGGCATTGCTGTGCGCCAATTTGGGCTTTGGCTGCCGGCTGATCTCCACCGCCGGAGGCATGCGCCACGCGATGCTGTTCGATACCGGGCCGGAAGGCGCGATCTTCATCCGCAATTGCGCCAATCTCGCTATCGCGCTGGGCGAGGTCGAATGCATCGCGCTCAGCCACGGCCATTGGGACCACATGGCGGCATTGCCCGCGGCACTCGACGCGATCCGTCAGCAAGGCGGCCAGGCGGCGGTCCACGTCAACCCCGGCATGTTCAACGAGCGCGCGGTCCAATTGAGCAGCGGGACGATTGTGCCGGCCGCCAAGGTCCCCTCCCCCGCCGAGATGGAGGCGCTGGGCGCCACGGTCGTCAATGACTCGGCGGCACGATTGCTGCTCGACGGCCATTTTTATTTGAGCGGCGAGATTCCGCGGATAAGCGCCTTTGAGAAAGGCCGGGTCGATCACCTCAGCCGCACCAGCCCCGAAGCGCCGTGGCAGCCCGATCCGTTGCTGATGGATGAGCGCATGCTCGTCGCTCATGTTCGTGATCTCGGGTTGATCGTCTTCAGCGCCTGCTCGCATGCCGGAATCGTCAATGTCTGCACCGAGGTGCGCAATCTCTTCCCGGATTTGCCGATCCATTGCGTAATGGGCGGCCTGCATCTGGGCGGCGTCATGGAACGGCTCATACCGGATACGGTCGAAGCGCTGCGGCCGTTCGCGATTGCGCACATCATCACCGGGCATTGCACCGGCTGGCGCGCATTACACGCGCTCGCCAACGCCTTTGGCGACGCGGTCAGCCAGTCCGCGGTCGGCACCACCTACACCTTCGCGCGCTGATGGAAGACGAAGCCCGTCTGCCAGTCACGATCGTCACCGGCTTTCTCGGCAGCGGCAAGACCACCCTGGTGAACCATATCCTGGCCCAACAGCATGGGCTCAGGATCGCGGTCATGGTCAACGAGATCGGCGATCTCGCGATCGACAACGAGCTGATTATCGGCGCCGCCGGCGACATGATCGAGCTCAGCAAGGGCTGTATCTGCTGCTCGATCAACAACGATCTGGTCGATGCGATCTTTCGCGTGCTGCGCAACGAGCCGGCAGTTGACTACCTGATCGTCGAGACCACCGGCCTCGCCGATCCGCTGCCGGTCGTGCTGACCTTTTTACGATCGGAGTTTCGCGATGCCGTTCGCGTCGATTCGATCGTCGCGGTCGCCGACGCGAAAAACTTCAGCCTCGATCTGTTCGTGAGCAGAGCCACCGCCAATCAATTGCGCTACGCCGATGTTGTGCTGCTGAACAAATGCGACCTCGTCGGCGCCGTCGTCGCGGCGACCATCGAAGAGAAGATCCGTGCGACCGGCGAAGGCGCGCGAATCATTCACACTACGCGGGCTAGCATTCCGCTGCCGTTGGTCCTCAGCGCCGGGCTGTTCCAGTCCGACAGGTATCTCGCCGGTCACGGCCATGATCACCTGGCAGCCGATGGTTTTGACGCCGTCTCGTTCGAGAGCGCGGCACCGTTTGCGGCCGACCGGTTTCAATCCTTTCTCGAAGGAATGCCGCGCAACGTGTTCCGCGGCAAGGGTATTTTGTGGGTCGAGGAGAGCGACAAGTGTCACGTCTTTCATCTTGTCGGCCGGCGGTTCACCCTCGATGAAAGCCCGGGACCCGGCCCCAAGCGCAACCGCTTGGTGCTGATCGGCCAGAACCTCGACGGCAAAGAACTGCGCGCGCGCCTCGCCGCCTGCGTTGCCGCCCCGCCTATTCCGGCTCCGGGATAGAGACCGACCAGAGGGTCAGCAGGCAGGCGGCGGCCACCGGAATCCAAATCACGGCGGGCCCCAACCGCACGTATCCGGCGCCGGCGGCAGTTGCTCCGACGATCAACCCCACCCAGGGCAGGGCCTGCTCGACCCAGGCCCACCCGGTTCCCCGCCCAGTCAGAAAATCGCCCAATCCTTGGCCGAATTTGACCAAGGTTCCGGTGACAAAGGTCAGGCTGACGGCAACATTCCCGGCGCGGTGCATCGATGCGTTCAGAGCCCCCATCGCCACCACCATCGGCTCGGGCGCAGTTCCGAACACCGCGGCAGCCGCGAGCAGCAGCGCCACCACGGCGAGCACGCAGGTCAGATGCCGGCGGCCGGAGAAATGTGCGATCATTTGTCCGCCGGCCGCACCCGCCACGAACAGCGCAATCAACCACACTATCGAGCCGGCCTCGGTCACCCGGCCGCGGCCGAGCGCGACCGCGAACTGCGTGCTGTTCCCGCTCATATAAGAGACAAACAGGTGACCGAGGCGAAGAAAGCCGATCGCGTCGACCATGCCGGCGAGACCGGCCAAGAGGAACGCGAGCATCAGGCCTCGTGCCTGGTCGACCCTCGCGCCGCGATCACCGTCGACTGCCATTTTTTCGCTGCCCCTAGCCCCGGTCAGTCCGGCGAAGCCCGCGCCCAAACCGGCGCGCTGCGAATACGAGCAAGTTCGAATCGCGCCGCTTTTCCGCCTCTTGTCATCCGGCCGCTACGATACCACTTTGGGGATTATTGAAGGCTCGGACTGCCGTTCTCGTTGATAGACGTCGAGATCGAAGGTCCGCTGACCGCGTTCTCTGCGCCGCTTTGGCGAGCCGGCGGAATGGGTTGGCCGCCATCGTGTTGATAGGGGCGGCGTAGACGACGATCGGTGCTGGAAGCAAACTTGCACGGGTGAAGATATGGCTAAGCCGAAGAGAGGGCGCTCGACCGCCGCAATCGATGACCATGTCGGAGCGCGCATTCGCGAGCGCCGCATCATGCTGGGGCTCACGCAGCAGCAGCTCGCCGAGATGATCGGCGTCACCTATCAGCAGGCGCACAAATACGAGCGCGGGATAAATCGCGTTTCGGCCGGGAGGCTGTTCGAGATTGCCCGCGCGCTCAGCGCGCCGGTCAGCCATTTCTACGAAGGGATCGGCGAGGAAGGACCGCGTCAGGTCACGCCGCATCAGCGCATGCTGCTCGAAATCGCGCGCAATTTCGCCGAGATCAGAAATGAGAAGCATCAGGAGGCGGTGAGCCAACTGGCTCGGGCTTTGGCCAGCCAGTAAACCCGGCTCGCGGCGGTCCTCACCCCGCCGGCAGCGGGAATTCGTCGAGGTAGGGCAGATACTCGTCCTCGACATCGATCCGCATCGCGGCGAGCACGCGAACCAGGCTGTTGTAGTGGCCGATCGTGATGATCAGATCGGTAAGCCGCTCCGGGTCGAGCCCCTGGCGTAGCGCAGCGAAGGTGTCGTCGGAGAGCGCGACATCGAGGGTCATCTCGCGGGCTGCGCGCAACACAGCCCTGGCCAGGGGTTCGAGTGTCGTCGTCCGTCCCGCGGTTTCCTCGGCAATCGCGCGGATATCCTCGTCCGACACCTCGAATTCGCGGCTGATCCTGATGTGATGCGAATACTCGTAGGCCGACCGGGTCACATAGCCGACTTGCAAGATCGCCAACTGGCGCAATCTCGGATCGAGCCGGCTGCCGTCGCGAATAAACCGCGCCAAGGTATTGAGGCTGCGCGCCGCGCGCGGGCTGTGCGCCAGCAACCGATAGAGATTGAGGTTGCGCGCCAGGAGGTCCTGGTGCTCGGGCAGAACATCGGATTTGTCGAGATAAGGCAGGCGCGCCATTGCGGTTGCTCCGTGCTGCTCGAGTAGGCCTCCAATATATCGTTTCGGCGGCTTTTGCTGCACCCCTTCGCCGGCTGCCGGCTGTCCGGCCAGACCCTGCGCTTGCTGTCGGCTGAACAGCCGAACCGATTGGCCGCCCACCAATGCATTGGCTTGCAGATAGGCGATCAGCTCGGGCATCGAATAGCGGCGATGGCGGGCGATCCTCTCGGTCGGACCCAACCATGCAAGTCGGCCGGGGCGGCGCAGAGGATGGATGCCTCGTCGCGGTGGCCGCCGCCCGACCGCAGGTCGGCGCTCCGGCCAACGCCGTAGCGCACTTTTGTGACCATTGCGGATCGCCGGACGGCGCTGTTTCCGTATGGGTCAGCCGGGTACGACGCCGCGGCAGGACAGCGCGACGGCGACAAAGGAACGCGGGCCGTCCGGCCTTCCGGTCAGGTAAGCGGCGCGCAAATAGCCGACGAGCCGGTCGCGCCGCGCCGCATCGAGGCTTACGACATATTCGCCGAGCATGCCCTCGCCGCTGGCGAACGGCTCCCAATAGTCGGCAAAATCGGCGAAATCCATCCGGATCGTCAGCGAGCGCTGGTCGATCTCGCTGAGCCCCGCCTCGGCCCATATCCGCGGCAGCGCGCCCGGCGCGTAGATCGGCCGCGACATGGTGCGGTCGCGCGCCTCGGCCGCCGCTTCATCGAGCGCCGCGGCGGTATCCCAGAACATGCGGTTGGCGGCGGCGCCACCCGGCGAATCCCAGAACGCCGCACACACCACCCCGCCGGGCCGGGTGACCCGCCGCATCTCATTCACCGCGAGTTCAGGCCGCGGGATGACCGAGGGCAGCACCAGCATCGACACCGCGCAGTCGAAGCTCGCATCGGCAAAGCGCAGGGCGGCGCCGTCACCTTGCTCGATATGGATGCGCTGGTCGCGGTTCTTGGCCTGCGCGGCGGCCAGATACACCTCGGAATGATCGATCGCGGTCAGGCTCGTGATGTTCGCTGCCTCAGGCAGGGCAAACGTCAGGCTGCCGGTGCCGCAACCGACCTCGATCACCCTGTCGCCATCGGCGATGCCGGCATGCTCGATGAAGATCGGCGCCAGCCGCCGGCTCCAGCGCCCCATCAGCTTTTCGTAATTGGCGGCGTCGCGGGCGTTGAACATCGACGGCATTGCCGGCTCCCCTGGTTTTTCCGCCGGTCGACGCGACCGGCCTGATGGCGATTGATGCGAATTTAGCTGTCGCCGCCGCCGATTGGAATCGACGCGGCGCCGATCAACCCTCCACCGCTCTGGACTCGCGCCCACTTCGCTGCCAGACAGGCGCCGGTCCATAGCGGCCCCGACCCAAACGGCCCCCACTTCGCGTTTCTCGGCGATGCGGCGAACCGCCATCCACACCTGGCAGGATCGGATCAGAGATCCGAGCTTGACTGTTCTGTTGATCCTCCAACTTTGCGCCCTCTTTGTCGCCGCCCCACTGGCCGCGCTAGGGCGCCCGATTGCCCGCGTCGTCGGTGAGAGTTTGGTGTTGGGGGTCGTACTTATCGTCGTCACGCTCTCGCACCGACCCGGCGCCATCTTGGCCATCCTACTGGGGTTGTCGGCGACATTTGCGAGCCTTTGGCCGTTGCCGCCGTTGGTCCAAAGTTTGCTCGTTCGCGGCGGTGGCATCCTTACTTTTTCAGCGTTGAGCTGGGTCGTGGCGCACGCGGTCTATGCCCCCGGCCGCATCACCTTTCGGCGTCTCCAGGGCGCCCTCGTGCTGTACCTCAATCTCGGGACGATCTTCGCTTCGGCCTATCACCTGATCTGGGAGGTCAACCCTGACGCGTTCGCGCATCTTGGCGCCGCCTCGCCTGGCCGCAGTCCGAGCCAAATCGCCGTGATGCTGTATTTCAGCTTTTCGACCTTAACCACCACCGGCTTCGGCGATATCGTCCCAGTGAACCCGTTCGCCCGCGGTCTGGCCAATCTGGAGGCGATCATTGGACAATTCTTCCTCGCCATTACCGTCGCCCGCCTCGTAACGTTGGAACTCGAAGACCGCCGCCGCAGGCAGCCGTGAACTTCCCGGCCAATGGCCGCTCGCAGCTACTCGGCCGCGATCGCCGCCGGCTGGAACCGCGACAACGGGGCGCGCGCCGCGCCGGGCATCGGCTGCGGCCACCAGCGGTCCTCCCATTCGGCGAAGACCTCGCTGAGCTGCGGCATCACTCTCTCGGCGAAGAGGCGCGTGTTGTATTGCGCCAAACCCTTGCTCATGTTGCCGAATTGCAATAGCAGCATCAGGTGCCCTACATTCAGGTCGGTAGCCACCTCGCGCAACTGAGCGGCGACCTCGTCGGGCGAGCCGATGATCACATAGCCCTTATCGACGATCGCATCCATCTCGCGCGCCAGCATCTGGAATTTCAATTCGTAGCGCGAGGCTTGCGCCGCCAGCGACACCTGGCTCTGGATGCCGCGGCGCTGGGTTTCCTCGGTCGCATAGCCGGGCGGGCCGGCAAAACGCGGGTCGACATGCAGGCAGCGGCCATAGAAATATTCGGCCGGCTCGCGGTAGAGGCGATACGCTTCCTCGCGCGTCTCGGCGACGCCGACGAATTGCAGAAAACCGGCGCGGTACGGGTTCCGGTCCTTGCCCAGCCGCGCCATCTCGTCCCAAAACCCGCTCATCGTCGCCTGGCCGGCCTTGTAGCCGTAGTACGACAAATAGCAGTAGACATAATCCATCTGGGCGCACCACTGCCAGGTCTCGACCGAGCCGCCGCCCGGAATCCAGATCGGCGGATGCGGCTTTTGCACCGGGCGCGGCCAGATGTTGACGTAGCGCTGCTGGTTGAAGCGGCCGTTGAACGCGAAGGTGTCCGGCTCGGTCCAGGCCCGCAATACCAGGTCATGCGCCTCGTGATAGCGTTCGCGCAGCATGCTCGGGTTTTGGCTGTAGGCGTAGCAGGTGTCCATCGGCGAGCCGACCGGGAAACCGGCGATCAGCCGCCCGCCCGAGATCACGTCGATCATCGCAAACTCTTCGGCCACCCGGGTCGGCGGGTTGTGCAGCGCCAAGCGAGTTGCCGAGCACGCACAGCGCGGCCTCGGACGTACGGCGCGCCAGCGAGGAGGCGATCAGGTTGGGCGACGGCATCAGCCCGTAGCCGTTGGAGTGATGCTCGTTGACGCAGACCGCGTCGAACCCGCATTCGGCGGCGAATTCGAGCTCGTCCATAAAGTCGTTGTACATGTGATGCGCGCGCCGCGGGTCGAACAGCGAGGAGTGGATGTCGACCCACACCGAGGGATGCTTTTCGCGGAAGTCGTCCGGCAATTCCGTGTAAGGCATCAGGTGAAACCACATCAGCTTCATCGCGCTCACTCCGCCGCATCCGTCGTACGACCAGCCTGACCTCGGCCCGGTCGGACGTCAAGCCGCGCCAACCAGTTGGTCTTTGACTTCGGCGGAACGTCGGTGTGATCGATCGCAACCGCCGCGATAGCGGCCCTTGTCGCGCCGCGGCGACATTCGCGATATGCTGGCCCGATCCAAGCCGCAACAGGGGGCGAAGCGTGTCTAATTGCCGAGGCCGACGGCCCTCTCCGCGCGCCATTTTGATGCTGAGCCTACTGTCGCTCGCCGCCTGCGCCACGCCACAACCGCAGGTGCAAAATCCATTCCTCGGAACCTGGGCCAACGCCGACAACGACGCGATCACCATCCGCCCGGACACGGTCGTGGTAAACCAGCCGAACGGCCAAAGCACCGCGCTCGGCAACGCCGTGTGCGGCGGCGTTTTCGGGTTTGCCTATGCCACTTGGAGCAGCGAGACGCTGACCGCACTCGTTTCCCGCCAACCCGGACTAGGCAAGAATTTATCCGAACTGCTGGTCGCACCGACCTATCCGGTGGCGCAGCTTCACTGCGATCACGGCGACCAAACCTATATCCTGCTGAATGATCGCCAGCTGGTGGTGATCTACCGGGACGGTGATATCGGAGCAATCGAGAGGCTGGCGCGTCGTTAATCTGTGTTATATTTAGGGCCGAAACTACGAGGGCGTCGGGCTGAATCGTGGCCGGGGTGACGTGGATTGAGCAACGACGTTGGGTGATCTATCCCGCTCTGATGAGTTTGGGGATCGGCATCCTTACCTGCTGCGCCGAAAAACCGGCCGCGCCCCCACCGCAAACGGCCGCGGTCCCGCCCCCGCCAGCGCCGCCCCCGCCGCCCGCGCCGCGGCGTCGCGTGTTTCCGGTCCCGGAGCACAAGCCGACGCCGCCAGCCGACGACGCCTCGGGCTCCGACGCGGGCGGCGAGGCGCTGGCGATGGCCGGACCGGAATCGGCGATGCGCGCGCCCGAGGCGGTTTCGCTTCCGCCGCGACCGAGCAAACTGATCGGGCTCGATCAACCGGCGGCGAAGCAGCTATTCGGGTCCGCGACCGAGCAGTCGGAAGCGCCGCCGGCCACGGTCTGGCGCTATCGCAACGCCTCTTGCGAGCTCGACCTGTTTTTCTACCTCGATTTGCGCAGCGGCAAGATGCGGACCCTGCATTACGCGTTCAAGGGCGATGCCGCCGACCCGGCCCAGCAGCAGGTTTGCTTGCGATCGCTGGTCGCCAGCAGGAGCTAGGGCCTCTCGACTAATGGCGCACCTTCTTCTCGTCGACGACGATGACGATTTTCGCGAATCGCTCGGCCTCAACCTGATCGATGAAGGCTACGAAGTCACCAGCTTCGACAACGGCCGCGACGCGCTCGCCTATCTCGAGCAAGGCGGCGCCGCCGACGTAATGCTGCTTGACTGGCGCATGCCGCAGTTGACCGGGATAGAGGTGCTGCGAAACCTGCGAGGGCATGGGATCGCGCTCCCGGTGATCTTTCTGACGGCGCTTTCCGACGACATCTACGAAGAGGCGGCGCTCGCCGGCGGTGCGGTCGATTTCATCGACAAGTCGCGACGCCTGCCGATTCTCGTCAGACGCCTGCGGCTGATCACCGAGGGCGCGCGACCCGCCGCCGATGGCGAGCCGCCGCGGCCCGACGCGCTGACGCTCGGCCGGCTTGAGCTGCGCTTTGATATCAATCGCGCGCTGTGGGCCGGGGACACGGTCGAACTGACCTTGACCGAGTTCAAGATCCTCGCGCTTCTCGCCGAGAAGGCAGGGCAGGACGTCGGCTATCGCGAGATCTATGATCTCGTGCACGGCAAGGACTTCGTCGCCGGTCATGGGGCAGAGGGGTACCGCGCCAATGTCCGCACCTTCATCAAGCGTATCCGCAAGAAGTTCCGCGACACCGACCCCGATTTCGACCACATCCATAACTACGCCGGTTTTGGATACCGCTGGACCGGACCAAACTAGATCACGGCGCAGCCTGCGCTGGGCGTGGTCGCTGACCGCCAAGACGGGGCTGCTCGCGGTTATCTTTCTGCTCGTCCCGGTCTTTCTCTACATCGAATTCCGCAACGCCTATGAGGAGAGCCAAGAGCTGCTGCTGCGCAGCGTGCGCGACGAAGGGCGCGTGATCAGCCAGTCCTTGCTGCCGTTGCTGCAAACCGCCGACATCGACACCCTGCCCCAGCTCGGCTCCACCCTCGCCCGCTTCGCCGGCGAGGTAACCACGATCAAGCTGTTGCTGGCGCCTGCGGGCGCCGGCGGCGACGGATTTTATTATGTGGCGTCTTGGCCTACGGTCGAGCACGCCAACCTCCGAGCCGAGCGGGACACCCTGGCGCAACAGGGCGTGCTCGACCGCCTTGCCCAGAATTGCCGGGGCGAGATGCCGTTCTCGCTGATCTATCATCGGCCCACCGGCGGCGCCGAGATCGTGACCGCGGTGACCCCGCTGGCGACGGCAGCGGGTTGCTGGGCGGTAGTCTCCTCGTTTTCCCAAGATGCCTTTCCCTCGGCGCATTTCGGTCAGCCCTATTGGGCAACGCCGCCGGTGCGAATCGCGGTGGTGATCTATCTGGCGATGGCGGCGATCACCTTTTCGACCTTGTTGAGCGTGCGCGGCGGACTGCGCCGTTTCGCCCGGCGGGCGCGACGGATTCGCGACCAAGGGCCCGATGCGGGGTCGTTCGGCGCCCGCGCGGATGTGCCGGAGCTGGCCGAGGTCGCTGCCGAGTTCGACCGTATGGTTGAGGCTCTCCACCGCTCCGCCGCCGAAATCCGGCAGACGGCCGAAGACAACGCCCACGCCTTCAAGACGCCGATCGCGGTCATTCGGCAGTCGCTCGAGCCGCTGCGGCGCGCTCTGCCGGAGGAGAATAACCGTGCCCAGCGGGCGATCGGCGTCGTCGAACATGCGCTCGACCGGCTCGACGGGCTCGTCGCCTCCGCGCGGGAACTCGACGAGGCAACCGCCGATCTGATCGACGAGCCGCTGGTTCCAGTCGATCTCGGACACGTCATCGGCAGGATGATTCAAACCCGATCCGCCATTCTCGACAGTCGTGACGTGACGATTGTGTTGGCCAGCCGCGATCTGACAATCACCGCGGATCTGCTGCCCGGCCTCTATGTTCTTGGCAGCGAAGCGATGATCGAGACCGTCCTGGACAATCTGATCGACAACGCCGTCTCGTTCTCGCCACCGGGCGGCGAGATCCTGGTCCATCTGACCCATGACGGCAGCTTCGCCCATCTGACCGTTTCGGACCGCGGCCCGGGCGTACCCGAGCAGCAGCTCGAGCGCATCTTCGAACGCTACTACTCCGAGCGCCGCGCCGAAGCGGCGGGCGAAGTCGCGGACGAGGCGGCGGCGGCAACCTATTTCGGTATCGGGCTGTGGATCGCGCGGCGCAACGTCGAGGCGATGGACGGCACGATCGCGGCCGAGAACCGGATTCCACAGGGACTGAAGATTCATATCCGGCTGCCGCTGGCCCCTGGCCGGGGCTGAGACGGCGATCCTCCGACATCCCCGAATGGAAGCGCGGCTCAAGACCGGGATATGGGTCAAGGCGCTGGTCCGGCGCTGCGATCTCGCCGCCGTCGCGGTGGCGGTGGTGGCGCGCGGCGATGGGGATTCGGGCGCCATCCTGATCAAGCTCAACGGCCGCGACGACGGCTGCTCGGTGCTCGCCCAAGCCCGCGGGCAGGATGGCGAGTTGTTGTGGATGCGGGCTACCGGCGCGGTTCCGGTTATCGAGGCCGACGCCGATACCTATATCGCCCGGCAGCGCCAGCGCGATCCGGATCTCTGGGTCGTCGAGATCGAAAGCCGCTCGCCCGACACGGTCCTCGACGGGCGGATCGTTTGATGGGCACAGCGGCGCCGATTGGAGGCAAGGGTATGGGGTTCAGCATCCTGATCGTCGACGACGAGCCCGATCTGCCGGATCTCTTTCGCCAGCGCTTTCGCCGCGAGGTGCGCCAGGGGCAATATGTTCTGCACTTCGCGGCGTCAGCGGAAGAAGGGCTGCTCCGCCTGGTCGAGCTCGGCCCGGAGCTGATCGTGATCCTCTCCGACATCAACATGCCCGGGATGGACGGGCTGGCGCTGTTGCGGGAGATCAAGCATCGCCGGCCGGAACTGCCGGTAGTCATGGTGACGGCTTACGGCGATGACGAGCGCATGCGAACCGCGAAGGAGCTTGGCGCCGCCGCCTTTCTTGCCAAACCGGTCGATTTCGATCGGCTGAAGCAGCATCTGGCCGAGCTGATCCCGCGCTCGCCGAATGCATGACCGGCGTTCGCGGATCCGGGCGACCGATGTGTTGCCCCGAATTCGTTGCCTCTCCCGCGGCGCGTGTGCTCAGTTGCGCCGGGTAACGGCAGGATGCGGGAAGATGTCGATGGCACGCACACAAAAATGGCTGGCGGGACCGACCGCCGCGATGCTGGTCCTACTCGTCGCCGGTTTGGCGCCGTCATCAGCCCTGGGCGACGCCTCGTCGGCCGGCAAAGACGCCGTCATCGCCCAGAACCTGTCCGAAATGCTGCGCGACGCGCGAACGGTGATTTCCGACAACGAGGCGCTGATCAACGATCCCGCGCTCGGCGACAAGCATTTGACCGGGCAGAAGGTGCTGGCCGACGCGATAAAGCGCTATCAGAGGACGACCGGCGTCGATCCGACGACAATCGATCCGGCCTCGCGCGAGGGGCGCTTGATGCGCGCGATGATGAACGCGATCGTCGCGGTGATGGACGACAATCAAATGACCATCAACGAGAAGGGAATCGGGTTCAAGGGCCTGATCCCGGCGGTGTTTGGGCGGCTCGTCAGCGAATCCTTTAACGCCTTGGCAAAGGGTGAAGCCGAAATCAAGGTTACCGCGCCACTCGATCTCGTCCGCAACCGCAAAGCGCTGCCTGACGCGTGGGAGACCAAGGTCATCGAGACCAAGCTCCTCAGTCCCGATTGGCCGCGTGGCCAACCCTATTCCGCCACTGTAGACATCGACGGGCGCGTGGCGTATCGCATCGCGGTTCCCGAATATTACACGCAGTCTTGTCTTGCCTGTCACGGTATGCCGAAGGGTGAACTCGACATTACCGGCTATCCAAAAGAGGGCCGCAAGCTCGGCGACCTCGGCGGCGTGATGAGCATCACGCTGTTTCGCTGAGGCTGGCGGCGTGGCGGTGGCCCGATGATGGCCCGGCTGACGATCCGCACCCGGCTCATTCTGCTGTCGAGCGCACTCCTCCTCGTTCTGATCGGAACCAATTTCTATCTGAACCGCGAACTCGCCGAAAATTCGGCGGGAATGGTCAAAGCGGCCGAACTGCTCGGCGTCATCGAAGAGGCGAACAGTGCGCAGATTGCCTTTGGCGAGATGCGCTATTGGATGACCGATCTCGCCGTCAGCCTGCTGATGCTCTCCGAGCGTAACGCCCACGCGGCCCGCGCGCGCATGGAGCAGAACCTCGATCTGCTGGCGAGGTACCGCCCGCAGGCTGTCGCGGCGGTGCGCGGCGAACTGGCGCAGTTCGAACAGTTCGCGCATAAGGCGGTCGACGAATACACCGGCGACCATCGGGTAATCGGCAACTCGCTGCTGGCCCAGGCGAGCGAGCACGGCGTCGCCGTCAACCGATTGCTCGCCGCCACCGTCGCCGAGCTGACCCGCGAGGCGGTCGCCGCCCGCGAACGCGTCGTCGCCGGAGCGGCGTCGGCCACCCGGGTGTCGCGCATCGTGGTCTCAGCCGCGGTGCTGGTCGGCGCCATCCTGACCTTGCTGGTGCTGCGGTCGATTGCCGTTCCGTTGCGCCGGCTGGTGGTCGCGATGAATAGTCTTAATGCTGGCGACCTCGCTGTTTCGATCCCCGCCGCGGGGCCGGACGAGATCGGCGCCATGGCGCATACCCTGGCCACCTTCCGCGACACCCTCGACGCGTTGCGCAAACTGATCGATGAGCAGCGCGAGCGCGAGCGCGAGCTGCGCGCCGCCCATGACCAGCTCAAGGCCGCACAGGCGAATTTGGTCCAGGCGGAGAAAATGGCCTCGCTTGGTCAGCTGACCGCCGGCATCGCGCACGAAATCAAAAACCCGCTGAACTTCGTCAACAACTTTGCCGAGCTGTCGCGCGAATTGCTCGGCGAATTGAAGGAAGCGGTCGATTCTGCTCCCGGCGGGACGAGAGCAGAGGATCTCGATGAGCTGATGGCGACCCTCGACGGCAATCTTGCCAAGATCGCCGAGCATGGGCGGCGCGCCGACGGAATCGTCAAAAGCATGCTGCTGCATTCGCGCGGCGGCAGCGGCGAGCGTCGGCAAAGCGACCTCAACGTGCTGATCGAGGAAGCTCTCAACCTCGCCTTTCACGGCGCGCGCGCCCAGGACCAGAGCTTCAACGTCACGTTGGAGCGCGATCTCGACCCAAGCATCGGCCAGCTCGAAGCCGTCCCGCAGGACCTCACGCGAGTCTTCCTGAACCTGTTCGGCAATGCGTTTTATGCGGTCAACAAGCGCCGCCGCGAAGGCGGCGACCCGGCTTTTGCTCCGCTACTGACGCTCACGACCCGCAATCGCGGCGATGAAATCGAGGTCCGGGTGCGCGACAACGGCGCCGGCATCCCGCCCGAGATCCGGGACAAATTGTTTCAGCCGTTCTTCACCACCAAGCCAACCGGCGAAGGCACCGGGCTCGGGCTGTCGATCAGCTATGACATCGTGGTCCAGGAGCACGGCGGCTCGATCGCCGTCGACAGTCAACCGGGCGAGTTCACCGAATTCACCCTGCGCCTGCCGCGCCACCCGACTGCCGCCGCCGCCACGGTCGCCACCGGCGCTTCCGCATGAGCCAAACTTGCCCACTGGCTCATCCCGAGGTCGAGATCATAGAGTCGGCCAAAGGTTTCGAGCGCTTTTTGCGGATGGACGTCGTCCGCTTTCGCCATCGCCGGTTTTCCGGCGAGTGGAGCACGCCGCAAACGCATGATGTGCTGCGGCGCGGCCAGGCTGTCGGGATCGTGCTGTACGATCCCGATCGCGATACGGTGGTGCTGATCGAGCAGTTTCGCCTGCCGGCATTGCTGGCCGGCGCATCACCATGGCAGATCGAGGTGGTCGCCGGTCTGGTCGGCGCCGACGAGACCCCGGAAACGGTGGCGATTCGCGAGACGCGCGAGGAATCCGGCCTCGCGCTCGAGAGCGAACTCATCCCGATCCAGCGCTACCTTCCGTCCCCGGGAGACTCGGACGAGAGCGTTTTCCTGTTCTGCGCCCGCGTAGATTCGACGCTGGCGGCGGGCGTCCACGGCTTACCGGAAGAGGGCGAAGACATTCGCGTCGTGGTCAAGACCCTGTCCGAAGTCGAAACCCTGCTCGACGCCGGCGCCATCGAGAACGGCCACACCCTCGTCGCCCTTTACTGGCTCTTGCGCCACCGCGACCGCCTTCGCCAACTGGTGGCGGCAAATTGATCACCGCTCCGAAAATTCCTTGAAGTGCTTCGACAATGCCAAGCCTTGGCTCTGGTAGGACGAGCCGACGTCGCGGCCGTAGAGCTTGTCGGGGCGGGCGATCAGCCGTTCGTAAACAAGCCGCCCGACGATCTGGCCGTGCTCGATCAGAAACGGGACCTCATGCGCACGAACTTCGAGGACCGCGCGGCTGCCCTTGCCACCAGTCTCGGCCATGCCGAAGCCGGGATCGAAAAAACCGGCGAAATGCACTCGAAATTCGCCCACCAGCGTGTCATACGCCAGCATTTCCGCCGCCTGGTCGGTCGGTATGGCCACGGCCTCGCGCGAGGCCAAAATGTAGAAATCCTCCGGGTCAAGTATTATTCCTGGACCGCGGTGTCCGAAGACCGGATCCCAGAAGTCTTGGACGTCGTAGTGGTTAATTCGATCAACGTCGATTACCGGGGCATGCTTTCTTGCTTTAAATCCAACAAAGCCACTGTGAAGCGTGCCGCTTACATCCACCGTAACCGCTAAGCCGCCCTCGATTAATTGCCGGCCGATAGGGGATCCGGGGGGCACTATGCTGAAACCGACCTCTTCGTGGAGGCGGCGCAGAGCGGCATTGCTTGACGTTGGCCTTCCTCGTCGAATACGAAGCTGGACAAGGCGAGAACCTTTCCGAACCAGAATGCTGAACGATCGGGGCGACAATTCCGCGTAAAGCGGTCCAAAGTAATTCGATTTTATGCTATCGAACTCGGTCCCGTAATCAGTAATAACCCTGGCGAAGACGTTCAGGCGGCCGGTTGAACTCTTAGGATTGGCGGATCCCGAGGTGCGGTATCGCAGCGCCAGATGTTCCAACAAGGGTACAATGTAAACACAGTCCTTTTCGAGGACGGCCCCTTTCGCTAAGTGCAGAGTATGAAGCTTCAAGGTGTCCAGTTTTTGAGCAACAGTGCAATCCGGGCCAGGAAGAAAGCTCGTGCGGACACGATGGGCAACGTCCCCTAGGCGGAGGTCAAGGCTGGCTGGCTGGATCTGATCGTCAACGATTGGTTCCAGCGACTGGATCTCGCGCGTGCGGTCGATCGCGTCGCGCAATAATTGGTACGGAAGGATGCCGGTTGCGTGCTCTAGCTCTCTTGGTTCGGGCGGGGGAAACAACTCCCCTGTCGACGGCTCGGGCTCAAGCAGCGGGAACAGCGCGCCTGCCTGCGCTCGTATCATTCAGGAGGATCCTCCATTGGTGACAATCCTCTTGTAAGCTATGTGGCCCTGGGGCGTAAATCGCGCCCGGCTTGCCCTCGATATACAGCGACAGCTAGGGTCTTTGGCAATTTGCGCCGTGTAGAGGGCTGGAGACGAGGCATGCAGATCCGCGACGGCTTTGTCGGGACGGTCGGGAATACGCCGCTGATCAAGCTGCGGCGAGCGTCCGAGACGACCGGGTGCACAATCCTCGGCAAGGCCGAGTTCTTGAACCCGGGTGGCTCGGTCAAGGACCGCCCGGCTCGGCACATGATCCTGGAAGCCGAAAAGCGCGGCGAACTACGGGCGGGCGGCGTCGTGGTCGAAAGCACCGCTGGCAATACCGGGATCGGGCTGGCACTCGTCGCCAACGCGCGGGGTTATCGCACAGTGATCGTGATCCCGGAGACCCAAAGCCAGGAAAAGAAGGACACGCTGCGTCTCTGCGGCGCCGAGCTGATCGAAGTGCCGGCGGTCCCCTACAGCAATCCGAACCAATATCAACATGTCGGCAAGCGCCTTGCCGAGCATTTGCGCAAGAGCGAGTCCAACGGCGTTCTCTTTGCCGACCAGTGGAACAATCTCGATAACCGCAAAGCGCATTACGAGACGACCGGACCCGAGATCTGGGAGCAGACGGACGGCAAGGTTGACGGCTTTATCTGCTCTATCGGCACCGGCGGCACGATCGCTGGCACCTCCACCTTCCTGTGCGAGCGGAACAAGGACATTGTCATCGGCATCGCCGATCCGCGCGGCGCCGCGATGTATAATTTTTTCACCAGTGGCGAGGCAAAGGCGTCGGAGGGCAGCTCGATCACAGAAGGCATCAGCCTCGGGCGCGTCACCCCGATCGTTGCCGATATCCGCGTCGACAAGGCCTACGTGATCCCCGATGCCGAAGCGATACCCTATATCTTCGACCTGCTCGAGCATGAGGGCCTGTGCCTTGGCGGATCCACGGCCATCAACATCGCGGGTGCGGTGCGGCTCGCCAAGGATCTGGGGCCCGGCCACGTTATCGTCACCATCCTTGCCGACCATGGCTCGCGCTCCCAATCAAAGCTGTTCAACCCCGACTTCCTGCGCGCGCACGAGTTCCCGGTCCCGGCCTGGCTCGAGAGCAAGTCCAAGATCGGGGTCCCGATCGAAGTCAGGCAGGACGGTTGACCAGATGACCGAGCTGTTGTTTCGCGATGACGGTTATCTGCGGTCCTGT
Organism: uncultured Alphaproteobacteria bacterium; assembly: GCA_963785565.1. Classification (GTDB taxonomy): domain Bacteria; phylum Pseudomonadota; class Alphaproteobacteria; order ATCC43930; family CGMCC-115725; genus AP-15. Next base: position 84,487 of record CAWAVV010000068.1, read on the forward strand.
GCAGCGCGGGTGGTCGGCGTCGATGGGCGAGGCATCCGGCTCGACCGCACCGTGTTTTATCCGGTGGGCGGCGGCCAGCCGGGTGATAGCGGGGCGCTGCGGCTGCCGTCGGGGGAGACGATCGCGATCGTCGACGCCGTCAAGGGTGACACCCTCGACGAGGTCGTCCACGTTCCCGCTGCCGGCGCCGCTCTGCCCGAGCCGGGCGTCGAGCTTCTCGCTGAGATCGACTGGGAGCGGCGGCACCGACTGATGCGCATGCACACCTGCCTGCATCTGCTGTGCAGCATCGTTCCAGGGGCGGTGACCGGCGGCCAGGTGTCGGATGGCAGGGGCCGGCTCGACTTCGACGTGCCGGGGTCGAGCCTCGACAAGGAGGAGCTCGCGGCCCGCCTCAACGCGTTGATCGCCGAAGCCCGTCCGGTGGGCCCGCGTTGGATCACCGACGACGAACTCGCCGCCCAGCCCGAGCTGATCCGGACGATGTCGGTCAAGCCGCCGACCGGCATGGGCCGCGTGCGGCTCATGGAGATCCCGGGCGTCGATTTGCAGCCTTGCGGCGGCACCCACGTCAAGAACACCGCCGAGATCGGCCCGATCGCGGTGACCAAGATCGAAAACAAAGGCCGGCAGAACCGCCGCGTCATCATCGCCTTTGCCGAGTGAGACCAGGAGAAGGATCGAGAACCGCGATGCCTTATGCCCATCCCGAGGCGCTGGTCGGCAGCGAATGGCTTGCCGCACATCTCGATGACCCGCATGTCCGAGTTATCGACTGTTCGTTCAAACTGCCCGGGATCACCCCGACCGCGCGGGCGGATTACGACAAGGGCCACATTCCGGGTGCGGTGTTCTTCGACATCGACGACATCGCCGAGCCCGGCAACAGCCTGCCGCACATGATCCCGCCGCCCGATCTGTTCGCGCAAAAGATGGGCGCGCTCGGCATCGGCGACGACGACCGGGTGGTCGTCTATGACAGCAACGGCCTGTCCTCGGCGGGGCGGGCGTGGTGGATGCTGCGCCTGTTCGGTCATCATGATGTGGCCCTGCTCGACGGCGGGCTGCCGAAATGGAAAGCAGAGGGGCGGCCGGTCGTGACCGCGGTCCCGAGCCCCGCGCCGCGCCGTTTCACCGCACGGTTCGAGCCGGCTCTGGTCCGCGACAAGGCCGCGGTGCTCGACAACCTCGCCACCCGGTGCGAACAGGTGGTCGATGCCCGCGCCGCCGGCCGTTTCGACGGCTCAACCGCGGAAACCCGGCCCGGCCTGCGCAGCGGCCATATCCCGGACAGCCGCAGCCTGCCCTACGAGCGGCTGACCGACCCCGCCACCAGGCAGTTGCGCAGCGCCGAGCAGTTGACGGCTTTGTTCCGGGATGCCGGCGTCGCTCTCGATCGGCCGATCGTGACCAGCTGCGGGTCGGGTGTAACTGCCTGCGCGCTCGCTTTCGCTCTGCATTTGATCGGGCATCCGGGTGCGGCGGTTTATGACGGGTCGTGGTCGGAATGGGGCCTCCCCGGCGACACCCCGGTCGAGATTGGCGCGGCGCTAAAGGCTTAAGCCGATGCTGCACGACACGATCACCTATCTCGAAATGCTGGCGCGCCCGACGTCGGGCCGCGCGCCGATCCCGTCGGGCAAGCTCGCGCTGATGCGCGCCGACAACTGTACGGTCTCGTTCTATCGCTACATCTACGACGCGGTCGGCGAGCCTTGGCTGTGGTTCGAGCGAAAGCTGTTCGGCGACCTGGCCTTGGTACAGCTGATCAACAAGCCGACGATCGAGATCTTTGTCCTCTATGTCGGCGGCGTGCCGGCCGGTTTTTTCGAGCTCGACGCCGCCGAGCGGCGCGAGACCAAGCTGTGCTATTTCGGGCTGGTTCCCGATTTTATCGGTCGCGGGTTTGGCGCCTATATGTTGCAGGCGGCGATCGACCGGGCCTGGACCGCGCGGCCGATCGACCGCTTGTGGCTGCACACCTCGACCTACGATCACCCCAATGCCTTGCGCGTCTACCAGCGCGCAGGTTTTGTCGTCTATGCCCGCCGCCCGGCGTCGTTCGAGGACCCGCGCCTGCACGGCATTCTACCGCGCACCCTGCGCCACCGCCTGTTACCACCGCTCGACTAGCCGGCCTTATCCGTGCCGACCTCGGCCGGCCCGTAATGCGCGAGTTCGGCCGCACAAGCCCGCCGCTACGCATGTGGTTAAATGATCGCGGCGCATAGGACCGACTTAAACCACGGGCGGCGGAATGGCTCAGGTACGAGGCGGGTGAGGCCGCTCGCAGGCGTACGGCGTCTTCGGCTGCGTACGCGCCGGTCTGGCGCCGCAACCGCAAAAGGGATAGAAGCAGGCCGTCGCTCCTCGGGGCCTTTCTGATGACCAATCTTTCTGAACCGCCGGTGCTGGCGCATGCGGTGACCCGGCGCTCGCGGCGGCTGTCGGTGATCTGGATCATTCCGCTGGTCGCGGTCGCGATCGGCGCGTGGCTCGCATGGGACACCTTGTCGAAGGAAGGGCCGACGATCACGGTCACCTTCAACACCGCCGAAGGGCTGCAGCCGGGCCAGTCGCAGCTGAAGTTCAAGGACATCGTCTTCGGCACGGTCAAGAAGCTCCAACTCGCCCCCGACAACACTCACGTCGTCGTGACAATCGCCACGACCCACGACGCAAAGCCGCTGCTGACCGACCAGACGATATTTTGGGTGGTCAAACCGCGGCTGTTCGCAGGCTCCGTTTCCGGCCTCGAGACGTTGCTGTCGGGCAGCTATGTCGGCATGCTGCCCGGCCACACCGCCGGCAAGCCCCAGCATAAGTTTACCGGACAAGAGGATCCGCCGATCCTCAGCGAGCATGTCCCGGGGCACACCTTCTTGATGAAGGCCAAGCGCCTGGGCTCGATCTCGCTCGGCTCGCCGATCTTCTACCGCGATTTGAGCGTCGGCGAGGTGCTCGGCTGGGACATCGCCGACATGGCCGATTACGTGACGATCCACGCCTTTGTCCGAGCGCCCTATGACAGTTATGTCCACGACGACACGCGGTTCTGGAACGCCTCGGGGCTATCGATCAAGCTCGCCGGCGCCGGCGTCGAAATTCAGCTCGAATCGCTGAAGGCGCTGATCCTCGGCGGCATCGCCTTCGAAACCCCGGATTTGGAGGGCCGCACCCAGGCGGTGAGTCTCGAAGACCACGTCTTCCCGCTGTTCGCCGACCACGATGCCGCGCTGGCCGCCTCCTACACGCGCAAGGTCCAGGTCGTCTCGTACTTCCCCGGGTCGGTCAGCGGGTTGGAGGCCGGCTCGCCGGTGACGATGCACGGTCTCGTCGTCGGGCAGGTCACCAAAGTGCGGCTCGCCTACGACAGGGCCACAGACAAGGTGCTCGCGCCGGTCCGCTACGAAGTCGAGCCCGAACGCATCGTCGGCGTCGGCGGCAGGATGTTTCAGACCGCGCAAGAGGGGGTGGAGGCGCTGCTGAAGCAGGGACTGCGCGCGACCTTGCAAAGCTCCAACCTGATCACCGGCCAGCAGCAGGTGGCACTCGACTTCATCCCCGACGCTCCGCCGGCCCAGCTTTCGATGGAAGATGGCTATTTCGTCTTGCCGACGACGCCGGGCGGCGGGTTCGCCGGGCTCACGGCAGCGGCGGGCGCGCTTCTCGACAAGGTCAACCAGATCCCGTTCGACCAACTCGGCAAAAACCTCGGCGGCATCCTGAAATCGGCCAACGATCTCGCCAGCGGCCCGCAGGCGCGCCAGGCGCTGACCGAGCTCGCCGCGACGATCTCGACCATCGAGCAGCTGACCAAGCACATTGATGCCGGCGCCGCCCCGGCTTTGAAGCAGCTTCCGGAAATGACCGCCCAGCTGCAAAAGACCGTGATCAACGCCAACAAGCTGTTGCTGTCGCTCGATAGCGGCTATGGCGACAACACCAAATTCAACCGCGACCTCGAACGGCTGCTGGTGCAGACCAACGATGCATTGAGTTCGATCCGCGCGCTCGCGGATTTGCTGTCGCGTCATCCCGAGGCTCTGATCAAGGGGCGCCCCGCCGGCGGCGCCGAATGAGCCGCGCGCGTCGGGCCTTACGTTTCGCCGCGCTGGCGATGGCCGGGGCATTCGCCGCCTGCTCCTCGCCCGATCCGGTGCTCTACACCTTGGCGCCTGCGCCGGGCGCGGTGCAAACCGGCGGACCCAGGGTCGTGCTGCTGCAGCAGATCGCGATCGCGCACTTCCTCGAACGCTCGCAGATCGTCCGTTCGTCGGAAAACTACCGGCTCGATGTGATGTCGAACGACTGGTGGGGTGAACCGCTGGGCGCGATGCTGAGCCGGGTGCTGATCGAGGAGCTGGGCCAGCGCCTGCCGCAGACCACCGTCATTGCCGACAATGGCGCAGTGTCGGCCCGGCCCGATGCGACGATCGAGTTGAACATCCAGCGGCTCGACGAGGACGCCGCCGGCAACCTGATCCTTCAAGCCCAGGCCGCGGTGCGTTTCACCGGGCAGAACCAGCCATCCTTGCGCAGCTTCCACTTTAGCGTGCCGCCGGCGGCGCCGGGCGTGCCGGGCGAGGTCGCGGCGATCAGCACCGCTGTCGGCCGCCTCGCCGACGGCATCGCCCCAATGCTGACGACACCCCCGGGCCGCGGGTGAAAAGCCCTCCCTCAGCCCTCCCGCGGCCGACCCTGCCGCAGCTGCGCGAGTGCTCGGGCTGCGGGTTGCTTCAGATGGTCCCTGCGCTTCCGCCAGGCGCCACCGCGCGCTGCGCGCGCTGCCCGACGATCTTACGCCGTGCTTCCGCCTACCGCCTCGACCACATCATCGCGCTGACCGCGGCGGCGCTGGTGCTGATGGCGGTCATGTGCACGACCGCGTTGATGAGCGTCGAAACCGCCGGCATTCGTCATGTCGCCAACTTGTTCTCGGGGCCGGACGAGCTGGTTCAGCGGAGCATGGGCCCGCTCGCTGCAGTGGTGCTGTTCGTCACGGTGCTGGCGCCGCTCGGCCGCCTTGCCGGCACGCTCTATGTGCTGATCCGCGCTTACGAACCGCGCCCGCCGCGTCATTTGCGCTGGGTCTTTATGGTGGCCGAGCGTCTGCGCCCGTGGTCGATGATCGAGGTGTTTCTGTTTGGCGTTTTCGTCGCCTATGTGAAGCTCGGCGACTTGGTGACGATCGGCCTCGCGACCGGGGTTTACGCGCTGTTCGCCTTGACGATCGTGCTGGTCTGGGTCGACAGCGCCCTCGACCGCGAAAAGGTGTGGGAGCAGCTCGACCACAAAGATCGGCCCGATGCTCTGCCCTGCGGCGCCATCGCCGGAGCGATCGCTTGCGAGACCTGCGGCCTTGTCAGCGCTCTCGGCCCAGCCCATCCGCGCTGCCCGCGCTGTGACAGCGCGCTGCACCGACGTCGGCCGAACAGCATCCAGCGGACCTGGGCCTTGGTCATCGCTGCTGCGATCCTCTATATCCCAGCCAATTATTATCCGGTGCTGACGGTGGTGCAGCTCGGCGCCGGCCAGCCGAGCACGATCCTGGGCGGCGTCGAGGAGCTGATTACGGCACGCCAATACCCGCTCGCCGCCCTCGTCTTTTTCGCCAGCATCGCGGTGCCGGTCCTAAAGCTGGTCGGGCTCTCGATCATGCTGATAGCGACCCAGACCGGGCGCGCTGGCCGGCTGCGCGACCGCACCCGGCTCTACCACATCGTCCGCTTTATCGGCCGCTGGTCGATGATCGACATCTTCATGGAATCGTTGCTGGGCGCCCTCGTCGTCTTTGGCTCGGTGATCACGATCCAACCCGGTGTCGGCGCGCTGGCGTTTTGCGCGGTCGTGGTGCTGACCATGTTCGCGGCCGAAACCTTCGACCCCCGCCTGATGTGGGACACGGCGGCCGCACGGGCCCCATCGGCGGCAGCGGCGGGCGCGATCCGCCCCGCCTGATCGGTCATTGTCGCCCGTACCGGCGGCGATCAGTCGCCGACACCCCAGGCGATTGCGTTGCGCAGCAACGTGACGAACGCGTCGGTTTCCCACGGGCCGTGAAAAATGGGCGGCGTCGTGTCCGCGGGGTCGGCCGGGCGGGCCGCGCGGATCGCGGGGTTATGGCAATGGCCGAGAGCAAAATAGGTCACCCCACCCTTGCCGACCTCTCGGGTATAGCCAATGACACGGGTCCTGTCGTCGGGTTGCAAGGATGTGTCGGAGCCGTAGAGGGTCTCGACGACGGGCCATGCGGCGCTAGCGCCGTAATCCGCGGTCAGCAGGATGTGCGTCGACGACGGATCCTGCAGCTCGATGAAGTACGGCTCGTCCTCGACAACGAAGGAATTGCCGAGCCCTCTGGTCAGAGGGGTGTCGGCGGCGCTGACTTCGACGCGAAACTCGCAGATCGGCGGATGGGTCAGGAAGCGGCTGCCAAGGAGCGCGTGGTGCTCGGTCTTGACGGTGCGGCGATTGCGCACGCCCTCGACCCGCTCGGCACGGCCGCCGCTGGTCCCGTGCAAGCCGAGCCAATGGCCACCCGCCTTCAGCCAGTCCTCGATGGCGCGGGTTTGCAGGGCGTTCGGGTAGGGGCCGGCGACATAGGTGATCAGCAATCGGCTGGCCGGCAGCCATTTCTCGACATCGGCGAAGTCGTTGGCGACGGAGGCCGGAATCTCTCGCTCCGCCAGCAGCCCCAAAAGCCGCAGGCGGGCATAATCGTGGTCGTGCCCGGCCATCGAGCCGGGCGGAAACCCGCCCGCAATCAGATGCGCCCGGCCGGAATTGTTCTCTGTCATCGGATCACCTCGCTCGCCTCTTTGCGCCTGCAACAGCTCGACCCCAGTCTCTCACCTGCCCCGGTTTTCGCCTACCATGAATTAGCAAAGCCAGCCGGCCTTCTCGAGACTGATTTACCTGTGGTCGAGCACCTCCGGATCGTCGTTTTAGTTCAGAGTGGCTGCGCTCTCCGGCAGAACCTACAGGAGCGAGGCGGGACTGATCGAGAGAGTCCCGGTAAAAGGCCGGTCGTGGGCGAGGATGAGCAATACCGACACAGCCACCCCACTCGCAAACAGCCCCATTGTAATGGCAGCCGCCCCCGGTTGTCGCTGTGGACCATGGCAACGGCTGCCAGCATGCAAATCGTCTGCACCAGCAGGCACGACCATTTAGTCAGATTGACTTGCGACCGGCTGACGATGATGCGTTGCCGGCGCGCGTCGAGGGCGTTTTCAAGGGCGGCAGCATACCGGGGGAAACCGCCTTGAAAGCGCGTGCCCGCTCGCCTGCCGCAAGGCCAATCACAACCGCATAGATCACTGCCGTGACCAGGTAAGTAGCGCCGAAAACGACCAGCGCCATCCATATTAACGGGAGGTTGTGCAGCCAGTCATTCATGTGTTGCGCCTTCCGATGTCGAGAGCCACGGGATGGACCCATCAATGTCTGACAGCCATTGGTACGGCCTCACCGTCAGCCGCCCAAGAACGACTGACGGCGCATCTAAATCGGAAACTCACCGACGCGCAGAAGGTAAAAGTACGGCGGCGCTCTGGAAGGGTGGCGTTCCTTTGCCCACGTCATAGCTGCGCGCGAGCTCGGCAGAAGCCTTTGGGTGCTGATGGAGCCACGGACTCTTCAGAACCGTACGCTGGCCTTAAGCCGGACCCCTTGATCCCTTATCCGCGCCCCATAGTGTCCGTTGTAGGCAAGTTTCAGTCCCAAACCGTTCTGGGACAGAAGAAAATCTGCGCCAGCGGCGACATCGGCTGCTACCGAGTCAATGGCGGTCGTGACGCGAAACGGGGCAACGCCGGGAGGCGCGCCGCTGAACATCGCGCTTGCTCCGAAATCTGTATTGCTAAACGCTGTCATGCCAATCCGCGCGAACTGCCTCAGCAGAGCATAATTAGGTAGGTTCATCTGAGTGCCGATCTCAACCGCAGGCGACCCGCTGAAGACTGTATGACTGCCGCCCGAAATAACCAGACTGGCGCCGCCAGCGCCCTGCTCGCTAAACCCGTTGAAGCTGATTCCGGTGACGTTCAAATCGATGGTCGGTTTGAGATACCATAATCCTCGATCGACCAAATACGCGGCTTGCAGCTGCCCGCCGACGCGGCTGACCCTACTATCGGCACCGGCAGTCCCGTTGAACGATCCGAAGTCCATAAAACGGTCGGTTGTGTACCAGCCATAACCGCCATAGGCCGCCGCCGCGAACAGGAAAGGGCCGGGGTTGTATTTGACGACGGCCCCAAAATTCGCGCGAGCCGCCCGTGATTGTGCCAGCGCGTTTCCGGTCTCTTCGTTGCCGTGCTCGTAGCCGAGAGCGAAGCCGGCGAACCAATCGGGCTGCAACCTCACTTCGGCGCCGCCGGAAGCGCGAACTGCGCTCTCGCTGAAGCCGAGCCCCCCCGACCCGGCGTTGAGGTCGAGGAAGTTCCCGCCGATCTGTGCCCAAATACATTGCCCCTCCTTGATGAAGGCGTAGCGGCCATCCGGTACGTTGCAGCTCATTAGGGCGCTGGCAAACCGCAAGCCGGAATAAAAGTCGGCGATCTCGTTGTCGACATAGGTCTCGGGCGAGAGCTGGTCGTAGGCTTGCCCCAGACTTACCAGGTCGGGAATCGTGAGCAGCGCCTGGGCGACGGGCAAAAAGGCCGCCGAGCCGGCGGCGAGCTGGATGGCGTTGACGTTCTGGCCGATCGCCGTCTGGTTGCGGTTCAGCCCCGCAGGCGCAAAATCCAACCCGCCTTGTAGTACCACGTCGTTCGGATCCGGGAATTCCAGCTGATAGACTGCAACCGCCGGCTCCGTCAAAGCGACCCCATTATTCGTCACGCCGCCATCGGCGTGCACGATCGTCGAGGCGGTGGCGCCCACAGATGGTGTGGCTTTGGTGAGGTTGATGGCCGCCTGACCGCCAAGATTGGCGGTGCCACTGACGTTGATCCGATCGGCTTGGCCGGATGCCGGGTTGAGGTCGACCGTGATTTTGCCGGAGCCTCCTTGCACCAAGTTCCCGGTCAGCGCCGTGGTCTGGATGACGCCGATGCCGCCCGGCGACAGATTTCCCGCGTTGTTGAGCGTATTCCTGGCGCCCAGATTGACCGTAGCCCCCGGATTGAACGTACCGCCTATCAGATTGTTGAAGGCGTTGCGGCCGGGCCCGAGATCAACGTTGCCGATGATGATCCCGGCATTGTTGACGGTATTGTTGCCGACGAAAAGCATCAACGGCGGGAAACTGAAGAGAGGGGTGCCGAGAATGGCGTTTCCAGCGAGCCCGCTCGATGTGGTGATCGTACCGATATTCGTCAGCGTATTGTTGCCGCCCGCGATCAAAACAACGCCGGCGCCGCTGCCTGAGCCACCGGTTATCGTGCCGCCGGTGATCTTAACGACGACGTCGCCGTTAGTCGCGACGGCCACAATCGCAGCAGAGCCATTGCCAGACGCGTTTATGTTGCCGGACGACGTCACGCCGACGCCAGTCCCCGAGACGTTGATCCCGGAGCCACCGCTACCGGCGACGGATATGTTGCCTGACGATGCGACGGTGGCTGTGCCGCCGTTCAATTCGGCCCCGATCCCGGCCCCAAAACCTGCATTACCGCTGATGGATATGTTACCAGACGATGCGACGCTGACTGCGCCGCCGTTCGATTGGGCATTGATCCCGATGGCGAGACCCTCATTACCCGTAATTGTAATGTCGCCGGACGACGCAACGCTCACGGCACCGAGGCCAGAAGACACGTTAATCCCGGAGCCGCCGCTACCCGCAACGGATATGTTGCCTGACAATTCGATGGTGACGGCCCCACCTGACGAAGAGGCAAAAATGCCAACGCCGTCATCACCCACAACTGACGTGTTGCCCGAGGAAGTCAGGGTGATCGCCCCAGTGCTTGACAAAAAGATCCCAACAGGCTCATTTGAAACGACGATCCCAGGAATAATCTCAAATTGTGTTGCAACACTGTTTATTACATAGGGCCTAGTATCGCTATTGACCGTGATATCACTGCTACTCTCGAACATGATTCCCGGCTGGCCATTCGTTGGCATAATATCGCTGGTTAGTGAGTTGATATTTAGAATGGTAGTTCCGGGTGAAGGATTCGCGACGCCGGCAGACTGGTTCCCTGAGCAAGTGACGGTACCTATGCCCGTGCAGGGATCCGGGCCTGCCTGGGCGGTATCCATCAAGGTTGCGCACAACGCGCCGGCCGCAATCGCGCGCAGTAGCAACACCACGGTGACGAACCTCGCCGAGTCGGCCGACCTCCTGCCGTTGCTGCTACAGATCGGCTTCGACGATAGTCCTAAACCAAGCATATCGGTCCTCCCCACGCCGGATTGTTTTTTTGGCGAATTTGGCGTCCAGCGAGTCGGTAGGATATAGACCAGGCGAAAACGCGTTAGAAGCTAAATCGAGTAGCAGAAGAGAGCGCTAAAAGTTGGGCGGCGTTGTGGTCTCACGCCGTTCGCGCGGTGCGCCTGTGAGCCCGGCTGCCTCGGGAAGACTTATCAAAACCTATTCAATTCTAACGCATGACTATCGCCGCCATCTGAAGAAGCGACCGCCGCTGACCGGAGCAATCAGCGCGTCGAATTGTCGGGTCCGAACGGATCGTAGGGATAGCCAGCGTAGGCGAGACTAGCACTGCCGCTGAAGCTCAACAGCTCCTCCATTTTCTCGACCGTCCTGCCGATCGCGCTCAGAAGCTCGCCGGCTTGGAGCTGACGCTTAACCTCGATCAGGGCTCGGTTGGCGCCGTCGAGACGTTGCGCAAGGATCGCGGCGACATAGGGGCGACGGTCGGATCTCCGGCGAGCAGCGCCGGCGCATCGGCGACGTGAAATTCACATTGCTCCAGGGCCCTAACGTCCGCCGTATGGGGCTGATCCAGGAGAACGGCCAGCTCGCCGAACACCGACCCCGGGCGCCGAGACTTTGGCGATCTGCACTCCGTCCTTGACGACCTCCACAGCGTCGCTCCCGAGGACAAGCAGCCTTCCCGTGGATGAACCGGCCGTCAGCACAGTTTCGCCGGTTTGGCATTTCACCAGCGACAGGCCTGCGAGCCTCTCCGCAAAGGCCGCGGCGTCCGGAATAGGTATCTGCATGCTCCGGTCCTCCTTTCGGTTCGGTAAGGGGGTCAGGCACCCATCCCCTCTGACGAGCGCGTGATTTTGTCGGCACTATAGTAGGTCGGCGACGGCGTTCCAGTACCGCTTCATGGCGTCGACATGGTCGCTCAGTGACCGGCCGGCGATGCGGTGGAGGTGGCCGCTCTCGTAGTAATTGGCCAAGGTCAAATGGGTAACGCCGATCGACTTCCAGAATCGCACCTGGTCACGCCATTCGGCCTCGGTCCCGGCGCCGGCCGAGACCCGCGTGTCGATGCCGATCGTCGCCGGATCACGGCCGGCCGCCTCGGCATAGCGCTGCAAGGTGGCGATAGCCTTTCGTGCTTCGTCGCCGGGCGGATAGGCGAGCGGCATCCAGCCGTCACCCCATTTGGCGCAGCGGCGCAAGGTCACGTCGGCATGACCCCCATACCATAGCGGGATCTTGCGCCCGGTGGGCAGCGGGTTGATCCCGGCATCCTCGATTGTGTGCCATCTGCCTTTGAAGCTGACATGCGGTTCGGCCCACAGCGCCCGCATGACTTCGACCTGCTCCTCCGAGCGCCGTCCCCGATTGTGAAAATTCTCGTTGAGGCCGACGAACTCCACCTCGTTCCACCCGACCCCGATGCCGAGGCGGAAGCGACCGCCCGAGAGCACATCGAGACAGGCCGCCTGTTTGGCGACGAGCACGGTTTGACGCTGCGCCAGGATCAATACCTGGGTGGAGAAATCGGCAATCTGCGTGCATCCGGCGAGAAAACCGAACAGCACAAACGGGTCGTGATACCAGTCGGTTGATCGGGCCCGGCCCTGGGTCCACTCGGGCCGGCTCGCGACATTGACCCCCAGCACGTGATCGGGAGCGGCGATGCCGTGATAGCCGATCGCCTCTGCCGCCTGCGCAAATTCCCGCAGCGCCGCCGGTTCGCCGCCAATGTCGACAATCGGGAGAGCTACGCCGAGCTTCATCTGGACCTCCGCGGGAGCAGATTTCTGTGACCCGCCCCGACCATATCACAGGCGTGACGCTGCGACTTCAGCCGGACAACGCCTTGGCGAGAAACGGCAGGCTCTCGTCCATCCGGTAATCGACCCCGGAATGGTTGTCGGGGAACTCCTCGTAGCGATGCGCAACGCCGAGCTCGTTCAGCCGCCGCGCAAACCTGCGGGCGCCGTAGAGCAGATTGAACTGATCCGTCTTGCCGCAATCGATGTAGAGCGCCTTCAGCTTGCGAAGATTGTCGGCCCGGGTTTCGAGCGCGACCACGGGATCGTGCCGCAACCAGTTCGCCCAGCGTTCCTCGATAATCTCGCAGGTATCGAACGTGACCGGCAGCCGCATCCCAAGAAACTGCGTCGGATCGGGATCGTAACTGGCCGCCATCGCCAGCGCGTTGACCACCTTGAAGGAACCCTCCGGGTGCTTTTGGGCGGATTCGAGCTTTTGCCACCAGCGCTCGATCGAGTTCTCATCACCGGCGAGAGCACGCAGCGCCGCCGGCATGTCGGGCAGATAGCACACCTCGAATCCCATATCGCCGGAATGACAGGCCGCCGCCGCCCAGACGTCGGCGTGGCGCAGCGCGTGCGTGATCGCGCCATAGCCGCCGGAGCTCTTGCCGAACACGCCGCGCCGCCCAGCGCCGCCGCAATTGAAGCGCTGCTCGATTGCCGGCAGCATCTCGTGCAGCAGGAAGTCCTCCCAAAGGCCCATCGCGGCCGAGTTGATGTATTGGTTGCCGCCGAGCCGGGTAAAGCAATCGGGAAAGGCGACGACAACCGGCGGCATATGCCGTTCCCCGATCAGCCGGTCGAGCCGTTCGGGCAGGTTCTCGCGGAAGCCCACCCAATTCGTGTGGGACAGGCCGCTGCCGGTGAAACCGACCAGATCCACCAGCAGGGGTAATCCTTGTCCGTCATGCCCCGCCGGGAGGTACACATCAACGGCGCGCGCCGGCGGGTCACCCAGCATATTGCTCTTGAGGGCTTGGCTTTCGATCGTCACCCGGATGACCGAACCCGTCGACCCGAAGAACCTGCGCATGCGTTTTACCCCCGCTTCTGTTGATAAGCGCGTACAACTGCATCGAAGATATGGGTGGGCCGGTGGCAAATCCTGCATGCCGGTCGGCCAAGTCCTGCCGGTCGACAGTAGGGTTACTCCCGCCGACGGCCCGGGCCGAGAGACTGAGCTTTGGCAAGGGGCGCGATGCAGGGTACGCTCGCATCCGCATCTAATCGGAATGGAGAGGGCGATGGCTAAGGCATATTGGGTGGCGACGTATCGTTCGATTTCCGACCCGGAGGCGTTGGCGGGTTATGCCAAGCTCGCCGGTCCGGCGATCGAGGTCGCTGGCGGGCGATTTCTGGCCCGCGGGACTGCCGCGAAAGCCTATGAAGCCGGGGTTCTGCAGCGCACCGTCATCATCGAATTCGACAGCGTCGCGAAGGCGACGGCCGCGCACGACAGTCCAGGGTACCAGGCCGCGCTGAAGGCTCTCGGCAAGGGCGCCGACCGGGATATGAGAATCGTCGAGGGTGTCTAATAGCGTTCCCATCGTTGCTCCATAGGAGAAGCGGTCATGCCGCGTTTGAATTTCGGCGCCTTCCTCGCCCCGCACCATCCGGTCGGCGAGCATCCGCTGTTGCAGTTCCGCCGCGATCTCGACCTCGTCGAGCAGCTCGACCGTCTCGGCTACGACGAATTCTGGTGCGGCGAGCACCATTCGAGCGGCTGGGAGATGATCGGTTCGCCCGAAATGTTCCTGGCCGCGGCGGGTGAGCGCTCGAAGCGCATCAAGCTCGCCACCGGGGTCGTCTCGCTCCCCTATCACCACCCGTTCAATGTCGCCCAGCGCATGGTCCAGCTCGACTGGATGACCGGAGGCCGGGCAATCTTCGGCTCGGGCCCCGGCGCGCTCGCTTCGGACGCCCACACCTTGGGGATCGATCCGATGGTGCAGCGCGACCGCCAGGACGAGGCGATCGGTGTCATCCGGCGCCTGTTCCGAGGCGAGCGGGTGACCGCGAAAAGCGACTGGTTCACCTTGCAGGACGCGCAGCTCCAGTTGCTGCCGCTGCAGGAGGAGATGCCGTTCGCTGTCGCCTCGCAGATCAGCCCGTCCGGCATGACCTTGGCCGGCAAGCACGGGATCGGCGTGATCTCGATCGGCTCGATGTCCAATGAAGGGTTGAACAGCCTGCCGACGCAATGGGGCTTTGCCGAATCCGCTGCCAAGAAGCACGGCACAACCATCGACCGCAAGGATTGGCGGGTCCTGTTGAGCTGGCACATCGCGGAGACCCGCGAGAAGGCGCGCGCCGAAGCCCGCGAAGGGCTGATGCGCCATCACAACCAATACATTGTCGGAACCCTGCAACGTCCGGACGCCAAACCGTTCGGCGACCCCGACGAGGCGGTCGACAAGGCCGCGTTCTCGGAGGGGGCGGCAGCGACGATCGGCACCCCCGACGATCTGGTAAAACGGATCAAATCCGTGCTGGAGGTCAGCGGCGGCTTTGGCACTCTCATCGGATTTGTCCACGACTGGGCCAACCCGGAAAACACGATGCGCAGCTGGGACATGGTGGCCCGCTATGTCGTGCCGGAAATCAACGGCTATCTCGCCGGGCTTCGCCAATCGCAGCACTTCGTCGCCACCAACCGCAGCGTCTTCAATCGCGCCCACGAGGCGATCATCGCCAAGGTCATGGAAAACGAAGCGGCGGTTGCGGCCCTCGCCGTCACCCGCGGCTCGCGCCTCGGTGACGTCGCCTCGGCCAGTAATGTCCCCGATCTCGACAAGGCCCGCGCCCAGGCCGGCATCCGGTAAGCTCGGTGGCTTTTACCCGCTACCAAAGTCTCAAGGACTGCACCGTCGTCGTGACCGGCGGCGCCAGCGGCATCGGCGCCGCGTTCGTCCGCGCCTTTGCCGCAAACGAGGCGCGTGTTGCGTTTCTCGACGTCCAGACCGATGCCGGCGCGGCGTTGGCCGACGCGATAGGGCGAGAGGCGGAAACGCTGCTGTTCGTGCCTTGCGACCTGACCGACATCGCCGCATTGCGCGTTGCGCTCGACACCGTGCGTGCGGCGCTCGGTCCCGCGGCGGTGTTGGTCAACAACGCGGCCAACGATCAGCGTTACGATTTCGCCGCGATGACCCCGACCGAGTTCGACCGGGCCATGGCGGTGAATTTCCGCCACGTGTTCTTTGCCGCGCAGGCGATCGTGCCGCAAATGCGCGAGCTCGGCCGCGGCTCGATCATCAACATGTCGTCGGTGTCCTGGATGCGCGGCGTCCCGCAGCTCGAAGCCTACGCCGCGGCCAAGGCCGCGATCGTCGGCTTCACCAACACCTTGGCGCGCGCCGTGGGCGCGTCGCGCATCCGAGTCAACGCGATCGCACCCGGCATGGTGCTGACCGAACGCCAGCGCCGCTTGTGGTTCCAGGACGAGAGCCAGATCGAGGCGGCGCGCAGCCAACAATGCCTGCCCGACCCGATCGCCCCGGAGGACATCGCCAATCTCGCGCTGTTCCTTGCCGCGGACGACAGCCGGCTGATAACGCGTCAGTGCATCTCGGTTAACGGCGGCATCCTCTAGCTATAGTACGTGGGTGTCGGTTGATCCTGGCGGCTGGGCAAGAATGCCTTAGGGCTGGAACGCTGTGCGTCCTTCGAGGCCTCGCTTTGCGAGGCGCCTCAGAGCTGGTCCCGGCGAAGGAGCGTGTGACGGAATTGATGGGGTGGGCCGGGCAGCTTGCCGAAGCGGCGGTCATTCCGGGATGGCCCGGAGGGCCAGGCCCGGAACCTATGAACACGGACTTCTCCTGTCCGATTGCCGGCCGGTGTTCATAGGTCCCGGGCTCGCGGGCGGTGCCCGCGCCCCGGAATGACACGCGCCGGCATTTCTTCATAGGGTCAAAGGCCGGGGGTCACGACCTGCTTTAATGTCATGTACTCATGGTGAGGAGTGTCCCAGCTCAACCGGGTCGCGTCTCGAACCACGCGCGGCGCCGCCTGCAACGCGGCCCAGCTCTCCGGCGAAACCCGCCGTTGCCCTCTAGCTAGACTAGGACTGCGGCATTTTCCCGGGTCGGGATGTGCGAACGCGAACGTAGGCGAGCCGAAGTTGGCCGACCCGTGACTTGTACGCGGTCGTCGGGCGGAGTAGGAAACTTGCCGAACGAGTGGAGCAGATTGCGGCACTTCAGCCGCACCAACCCGGTGTCGCCAGAATTTTACTTTATTTTCACACCGGTTTTTCATACGGTTGGATACGTTTCTGAACGATGAAGCGAGGGCTTTGTGACCGGTCCGGATGGAAATTGGCACGAAACTCTGCACGACGAAGGGGCAGCCATAGGTTCGTCGGATCGGGCATTCGGGCTTCTCTTCGCGGCGATAGCGGGTGTGCTAGCTGCGCTCTCTGCCTGGCAAGGCAGGCGCGGCGCGCTCGGCTGGGCGATCGTCGCGGCAGGGTTTCTCGTAGTGTCGCTTCTTGCGCCACCTTTGCTCGGCCCGCTCAATCGCGCCTGGCGACGGCTGGCGCTGCTTCTTTCCACGCTCACGACGCCACTGATCATGGGCCTGCTGTTCTTTGTCGTCATTGCCCCGGTCGGCGTCATCATGCGCTTAGCCGGTAAAGATCCGCTGCGGCTGCGTTTCGAACGTGAAAGCTCGAGCTATTGGCTGGCTCGAAGCTCGCAAGGCGATCGGCAAACTTCGATGACCCAGCAGTTTTGAGGGCCGATGCTCGACTTTGCAGCAGAGCTCTGGGTCTTCCTCCGCAGCCGCAAGAAATTCTGGCTGACGCCGGTAATATTGATGGCCTGCGTGGTTGGTGGGCTCGTCGTGCTGGTCGAGGGCTCGGCTATCGCCCCGTTCATCTACACGTTGTTCTGACGACACCATGAGCACCGAAACGGTTGAGTTGCCGGCCCCGCCGCCGGCGTTTCGGGATTGTGCCGACGTTTTTCAATGCCCGGTGAGCGGCGAGCCGCTGACCCCGGACGAGGGAATCTGGATCAGCGCCAGCGGGCGCCGACGCTATTCGATCAAGGACGGCATCTCCTATCTGTACGCGCCGGTAGAGACGGCGATGGCCGATCGCGATGTCACGGAATTGGTCAAGGCGTTCTACGAGGAGACGCCGTTCCCGAATTATGACGACATCGAGTCGCGCGAGAGCCTTACCGCGAAAGCTCGGCAAGGGGTGTTCGCCGCGGCGCTCGACGAGCAGCTTCCGCACGGCGCCATAATGCTGGAGGCCGGTTGCGGCACCGGCCAGCTGACGAACTTTCTCGGCCTGTCGTGGAAGCGCCGGGTCTTCGGCGGCGACATCTGCCTCAATTCTTTACTGTTGGCCAACGGCTTCCGCGAGCGTTATCGAATTGCGAACGCCTCCTTTCTGCAGATGAACCTGTTTCGGCCGCCGTTTCGTGACGGCAGCATCGACGTGGTGATCTCGAACGGGGTTCTGCATCACACCGGCGACGCGCGCATGGGCTTCGAGGCGTTGCTCCGCAAGCTCAAACCCGGCGGCCTGATCCTGGTTGGTCTCTACAACAGCTATGCGCGCCTGCCGACCTTGTGGCGCAGATGGGCCTTTGGACGGTTCGGCACGATGGCCTATTTCCTCGATCGGCGGCTCACCTCAGCGCAAATGAACGAGGGGCGGTGGCAGGCGTGGTTTCGCGACCAGTACCGCCATCCGCATGAAACTCGTCATTCGATAGACGACGTCCTGGACTGGTTCGACGAGGGCGGCGTCGAGTTTCTCTCGTCCATTCCGGCAGCTGACGGAAGTCCGTTTACCAGCGCTACCCGGTTGTTCGAACCGCATCCTCGGGCAACCTCGACGGCGCGGGTAGCGAGCCAGCTGCAGATGCTGCTGACCGGTGGCCGGGATGGCGGGTTGTTCATAATGATTGGGCGCAAGCGTCCTTGATGCTTCGGAGAGATCGATGCGTATCCTCGGCATTTCCGCTTTTTATCATGACAGCGCCGCCGCGTTGGTCGAGGATGGCCGCGTCATCGCCGCCGCCCAGGAAGAGCGCTTCACCCGGCAGAAATACGACAGCCGATATCCCTCCAACGCGATCGCCTATTGCCTGGCTGAAGCCGGCTTGCGTCTCGGCGACATCGACCATATCGCCTTTTACGACAAGCCGTTCCTCAAATTCGAGCGGTTGCTCGAGACCTATCTGGCGTTCGCGCCGCATGGGTTCCGCTCGTTCCATTTGGCGATGCCACTGTGGGTAAAAGACAAGCTGTTTCAAAAAAGAAAGCTTACCGAGAAGCTGCGCGCGGCGGCGCCCGATTTTGACTGGGACCACCGGCTGCTGTTTTCGGAGCACCACCTGAGCCACGCGGCCTCGGCTTTTTTTCCGTCGCCCTTTGAGGACGCGGTGATCCTGACGATGGACGGGGTGGGCGAGTGGGCGACGACCTCGGCCGGATTGGGCGCCGGGAACCAGATTACGATGCTGAAGGAGATCCATTTCCCGCACTCTCTCGGTCTGCTTTATTCGGCCTTCACCTACTTTACCGGTTTCCGGGTCAACTCCGGCGAATACAAGGTCATGGGACTCGCCCCTTATGGCGAGCCGCGCTTCTCCCAGACGATCCTCGATCATCTGATCGATCTGAAAGATGACGGCAGCTTCCGCCTCAATCAGGAATATTTCGATTATTGCACCGGGCTGAGGATGACCAACGACCGCTTCGCCCAGCTCTTCGGGGTTCCGGCGAGAAAACCGGAGGAATTGCTCGATCAGGTGCATATGGATCTCGCCGCATCGATCCAGAGCGTCACCGAGGAGGCGATCTTGAGGCTGTCGCGGTCTCTGGCGGCCGAAACCGGCGCGCGCAACTTGTGCCTCGCCGGCGGCGTGGCGCTCAATTGCGTCGCCAACGGCAAAGTGCTTCGCGACCTGCGCTTCGACAAAGTGTGGGTGCAGCCCGCGGCCGGAGATGCCGGGGGCTCGTTGGGAGCAGCCCTCGCCGCCTATCACCTCGAGCTCGACCGCCCGCGCCATCTCTCCAACGAGATGGACGGCATGTCCGGAAGCTATCTCGGCCCCTCCTTCGACGAAGATGAGATCCGCGAGCGTTTGACTGCCGCCGGCGCCCTGTTCGAGGAGCTCGGCGACGACGAGGTCATCGACAGGACCGCCTCCGCGCTTGCCGACGAAAAGGCGGTGGGCTGGTTCCAAGGCCGCATGGAATTCGGCCCCCGGGCGCTCGGCGCGCGCTCGATCCTGGCCGATGCCCGCAGTCCGGCGATGCAGCGCACCCTTAACCTCAAGGTCAAATACCGGGAGAGCTTCCGGCCATTTGCCCCGTCGGTGCTGCGCGAAGATGTCGCCGACTGGTTCGAGATCGACGTCGACAGCCCGTATATGCTGATGGTCGCCGATGTGGTCGAGCACCGCCGGCGGGCAATGAGCGAAGCCGAGCGCAATCTGTTCGGAATCGACAAGCTCAACGTGCCGCGCTCGGACATCCCTGCGGTCACTCATGTCGATTATTCCGCGCGTGTGCAGACCGTCCATCGCGAGACCAATCCGCGCTATCACGCGCTGCTCGGCCGCTTTAAGGAACTGACCGGGTGCCCGGTGCTCGTCAACACCAGCTTCAACGTGCGTGGCGAGCCGATCGCATGCTCGCCGGAGGACGCATTTCGCTGTTTTATGGGCAGCGAGATCGACGTGCTTGTCGTCGGTAATTGCTTCCTGCGCAAAGACCATCAATCCCCCGCGCTGCGCCTCGATTACCGGGACCGGTTCGACCCCGACTGAGCGGGGTGGCTTCGCCGGTGCCCACCCTGCCCCGCCCGTCAACCCGCTTTGATCGCTTGCCGGCCTGGCAGCGTGCTACGGTGCTGTCCCTGACGGTGCTGGTGATCTGCCTTGTGCTGTTGCTCGGTGCGGAGGCCGCCGTTCGCATCCGAGCTTTCGTCAAGCACGGCGATTTCTGGGGGATCGACGAAACCTACGAGATCGATCCGGCCACCGGGTTGCGTATCCCGGTCCCCAACGGTCATTTTGGTCCGATTCACATCAACTCGTTTGGGTTCCGCGGACCGGCAATCGCCCGGGAAAAATCGCCGGGCGGCTTGCGGATCGCCTTTCTCGGCGGCTCGACTACCTTTTGCGGCGAAGTCAGCAGCGACGCGATGACCTGGCCGGCCCTCGTCCAGCGAGCTCTGCACGAGCGCTGGCCAGGGCTCAGCATCGATTACATAAATGCCGGCGTACCCGGCTACACGATCCGCTCGCTGTTGCCGGCCCTCGAAAAGCGGGTCGCCCAATTCAAGCCGGACATCATCGTCATCTATGAGGCGGTCAACGATTTGAGCGCCAACAGCTACGATCTGGCGCACGAGCAAGGGGTCGCCCCGGCAAATCAGGAAGAGAACGCCGGCTGGCTCAGCCGGCACTCGTTGCTCGCCTATCTGGTCGGGAAGAATATCGAGGTTATGCGGCTGCAGCGGGAGGTCGCCGACTTTTCCGGCAAGATCAAGCTCGACATGCCTCGTCTCGGCGCCGAGTTTCGCCAAGATTACATCAACCTCGTCGCCGCGAGCCAAAAGGTCGCCGAGGTCGTCGTGACTGTAACATTCGCGCCGCGCTTGCGCCCGTTTCAGTCCCCAAACCAGCGCCAGGAAGCGGCGAGCACCAGCCTTTACTACATGCCCTACATGACGATTGATGATTTGCTCCAGGGGTTTGCCGACTATGACCAGGTGATCCGCCAGGTGTCCAAAACATACGGAACCGTGCTCGTCGGCGACGCCGACGCGATCCCGGCGGATGCGCGGCACTACACTGATTCAGTGCACTTTACCGACGCCGGCAGCATCGCCATGGCCGATCGCGTCTCTCGGGTGCTGATCGCATCGCCGCAAGTGCAGGCGTTGGTCGCAAAACTCCGGGCGCAGGCCGCGCACGGCGCTCAGCCGGCCGGGTGAACCCGCCACGACGCCCGGCGCCGGAGCCGCCGGTGGCTACATGCCGCGCACTCCTCGCTAACACCCCCCGAAAGCAAACTCTCGCGGACGCGTGGTTAACCTCCAGGGCTTGTATTTTGCCGGCCGATCGGTGACCGTTCGCTTCCCGGAACACGGAGGCGGAGCATGGCGAAGACCAAGATGGGCGTCGTCGGATGCGGCGGCCGGATGGGTAGAATGCTGGTCGCCGAGATCGCGGCCACCGAGGGATGCACCATCGCCGGCGGCAGCGAAGCGCCCGGCAGCGGCTATGTAAACCAGGACATCGGCGAGCTTGCCGGGATTGGGCGGATCGGCATCCCGATCGGCGAGGCGGTCGACAAGCTGATCCGCGACAGCGATGTCGTGCTCGAATTTACCTCGCCCGCCGCCACTGCCGAGCATGCGGCGCTCGCCGCCGGTCTCGGCAAGGCGATGGTGATCGGCACCACCGGTCTCTCACCCGAGCAGGGCGACGTGGTGCGCCAGGCGGCGCGCGATATCCCGATCGTCTGGGCGCCGAATATGAGCCTGGGGGTCAATGTGCTGCTCAGCGTCGTCGAAGAAGCGGCGCGACGGCTTGGTCCCGATTGGGACATCGAGATCACGGAGATGCACCATCGCGGCAAGGTCGACGCGCCTTCGGGCACGGCGCTGGCGCTCGGGCGCGCCGCGGCGGCCGGCCGTGAGGTCGTGCTCGAACAGGTCGAGCAGCGCGCCCGCGACGGCATCACCGGGCCGCGCCGCGCCGGCGATATCGGTTTCGCGGCGTTGCGTGGCGGCGACGCGGTCGGCGATCATCATGTGATCTTCGCCGGCATCGGCGAACGCCTCGAATTCGTCCACCGCACAACCAACCGAGCGGTTTTTGCCAAGGGTGCGGTGCGCGCGGCACGCTGGGTCGCGGATCGCCCGGCCGGGCTTTACGGGTTGAAGGAGGTGCTGGGGCTCTGACCGATCGAGCGGTCCGCCGGCTCAGTCCGCAAACCGGTCGGACGCCGCGGGCGTGAATGAATTGCGCCAGCGCAGGAGCGCTTCGCGGATCGTCGCCGCGAGCTCGCGCCGGGCCGAGGGCGGCAGAAAATCGCCGATCGCCAGACTGCGCCCGTGCGAGGCGACGAACAGGCGGTTCGATTCGTCCGGGCGCTCTTCGAGGATCACCCGCACCCAGAACGGCTGAAACCGCCACATCCGCCGGCTGCCGTGCATACTGACGCGCTCGACGGTGAAGGCGTCGCCGGCGAGCCGCAATGTCTCGCTGCGCCGCGCGCTGCGGTAATTGAGACGGAAGGCGGCATAGACGAGCGCGACGTCGAGGCCGAAAAACCCTACGATCGGCCACGCGCCGATCGACACGAAGCCGATGCCGACCGCGAGACTGATCAACCCCAGGATCAGCATCAGTAGGTGAAAACCGCGCCGCGGCAGGCTGCGATGCGGCTGCAGCACCCGCTCGAAAAACAGGCCGCCGAACGGCGACGGGGGATCGGCGTATGCCGGGCTGGGGATCATGCCGGCGGGAGGATAGCGGCGCCGACGGGGCGGCGTAAAGCTGCGGCGATCATGTCTCGACCGATCATGTCTCGCCGTTTGCCGGCGGCGGATGCTGCCCTTACACTTGCCTGCGATGCGCGCCATGACGAAACGCGAGATCGCAGAGTTCTACCGGCGGCTGGCAGAGACCCGGCCGATCCCGCAGACCGAGCTCGAGTTCATCAATCCGTTTACCCTGCTCGTCGCCGTTGTGCTGTCGGCGCAGGCCACCGATGCCGGCGTCAACAAGGCCACCCCCGCGCTGTTCGCGCTGGCCGATACCCCGGCCGCGATGTCGGCGCTCGGCGAAGCGCGGATTACCGAGCTGATCCGCACGATCGGATTGTTCCGGACGAAGGCGAAGAATTTGGTCGCGTTGAGCCGGATCCTGGTCGAGCGCCATGGCGGCGCGGTGCCGCGCCAGCGCGAAGCGCTCGAAGCACTGCCGGGGGTCGGGCGCAAGACCGCGAGCGTGGTGCTGAACGTCGCCTTTGGCGAGCCGACGATCGCTGTCGACACGCATATCTTTCGCGTCGCCAACCGTACCGGCCTCGCCGCCGGCAAGACGCCGCTCCAGGTCGAGATGGCGCTCGAAAAGCGCACGCCGCCCGCATACAAGGCCAATGCTCATCATTGGCTGATTCTGCACGGGCGCTATGTGTGCAAAGCGCGCAGGCCCGAATGCCCGGACTGCGTTGTCGCCGATCTGTGTCATTACCAAGCCAAGACCGGACCAGCTGAACTTATCGCCGCGCGCGCCTCCGCCGCGGCGCCTGAAGTCTTGGCCGACTCGCCGCCCGCCCGGCATGGGCGCGGTGCGGCAGCGCCGGGCAGCGCGGTCAGCCCGCGGCGCGGGCGGCCGCCGCGTCCGGCGTGACCTCTCCCGATTCTCCGGCCGCCTGCGCCTGGATGTCGCCGGAGATCTGGCCGCCGCACTCGATCTCGATCTGGCCGTAGCGAATCGTCCCGGAAACCCGCCCGGTCGCCTTGATCAGCAACCGCTTGCGGACGGTGAGATTGCCCTCGAAGCGGCCGCGCACTTCGGCCTCCTCGATTGCGGCGGAGCCCTTGAACAGGCCGCCCTCGGCGATGTCGACATCGCGGCAATTGGTCAAATTGGCCTCGACGCTGCCCTCGATGAACAGCTTGTCGCAAGAATTGATCTCGCCCGAGAGCGTGATCTCCCGGCCGACGCTAAGCCGGCGCATTTCGCCGTCGGGCTTGGCCTGATTGGTCAGGTCCATGGGCCGGCGCAGCGGATCACCGGGGCGGGGCGGATCGCCGGCGCGCGCCAGATCCGGCGCGCGCGGCGGCATCGCCGGCGGCCTGACCGGGGAGGTTACGGGCGCTCCGACCGGCCGGGCCGGCTTCATCGGAATGCCCAGATCGTCGGACGACTCTGCCATTTTACGGTCCTCTGTCTCGCTTCGCCTGCGGCTGAACATGGGTCGGACACCCGATCGAGATGGTTCCGGGAAGATTTACGCGGTGGAGCGGGCCGCCGGTTGCGGCGGGGCCCACGGCGATATTTCGAAGACATGCACCATAAAGGCCGTGGCGATGACCGGCGCCGCCAGGCTGACGCGCGGGAGCGCGAACAAACCAGCGATCACCGCACCGCCGAGAGTGATGCGGCCGGCGAACCGGTTACGCATTGCTCTCGCCGCTGCTGCGTCGAGCCGTCTGAGTACGACCACTTCGAAATACCCCCGCCCGCGAAGATATCCGTTCACGGCCCGGAAGAGAACGAGATTTATTCCTCAAACCCGCACATAAAGCGGCGGCGGCGATGGGTCCGGCCTTGTGAGCCCGTGTGCGAAAAAAAATCGTCGGCAGTGTGAAGCGGTTCACACGCCTTCGCAGCCTGGCGCGATATTTAAACGGCGCCGCCCCGGTTGCGGCCGGGAGCGCATGCGCTATGGAGGGCGCCATGCTGAGAACCAACCTGTGGAATAAGAGCGTACCGCGGGTCGAGCTCGACCAACGGGCGCGCGACGCCCGCCTCCGGCTCGAGCAGCTCGAACGACTGCTGGCGCCGCGTGCTGCCGCTGCGCGTTCCTGGCTGAGGCGGGTCGTTTGTCTTTTCAGCTTCGGCTACGGCTCGCGAGGAGACCGAACGCAAGGGCCGCTGAGCAATCGGCGGCCTTCCCGCATGCCGAAAATTCCTGATATGTGGCTCGAAGCGCGTGGTTCGGCCTGATCGCGCGTCAAAGAGCGTGCGCTCTACCCGCGTCGGATCGAGGACAGTTGAACGGAGAGGCTGGGCAAGAATCCTTCGGCATCCGATCCCACTCGTCTTCCCCGGAGAAAGCCGGGGTCCATCGTTCCGCCGCGCGAGCTGGTGGTCGTTGGTAGGCTACTGCAATTACGTGAGAAGTTTGGAACAGCCGAGGCATGGGTCCCGGCTTTCGTCGGGAAAGCGGGAGCTGAAGTTGTCAATCTTTCATCTCGATCTGGATACTTGCCCAGCCTCGCAGCGCAATCCCCGCGCGGCCGCGGCCGAGAGGTCGGATCGAGGTCAGGCGTCCCGGATGATGCGCTCGATGTCGCCTGCGCTAACCCCATATACCTTCGCAACCTCAGCGGGCGTCATGCCGTATCTCACCCAGCTGCGGATGCGGGCGAATTGCGAGGCCGGGACCTTGGGCATGATCGGTTGGTCGGCGCCGGCCGGGGGTTCGACCGCCTCGCGGCGGGCCGCCGCCGGCGATGAGATTCCCAGCACGCGCGGTTTGCGCACGGGCGAGTCGGCCGGCGGGACGGAGCCCGTAACCGTTGGCTCGGCGACTTGCAGTTTCGGTGTGAACAGCGCCTCAGCGGTTTGACGCGCTCGCGCCACCCGCTCGCGGTCATCATCGCGAGGGTTCGTTTTTTCCCACCTGTTAAGCACGATTTACTCCGAGCACGGGTTCGCTACTCGCGATATCGAAAGGCGATTCGTTAATTTTGGCAAGCTAGACTTAGGGGCGCGGGAACGTGTCTGCAAGCTCGGCCACCTGAGGCGCAAGCGAAAGGTCGCGCTTCCACCGTCGGATATCCGGCTTGCGTTCCGCAACACCAGCATCAAGCAATCGCTGTAAACGTCGAGGTGCCCGCCCTGCGCGCCGCCCGGGATGTCTGCGTAGCAGTCAAATTTCCGCATGATAATCGGCCAAGTGCAACACGCTCGTTTCCCAGCGTGTCCGCCGGAGTTTTTCGACCAACCGCCCGTCTGCAGTGACAAACTCGGCCTGCCGCGCCTCGGCCAGTGTCACGTAGAGGCAATCGTAGACCGGGTGATCGAGTTCGCCGGCGATGGCGACGGCGCGCGGCGCCAGCATGGCGGCGCCGACCAGCGCGTCAAAGAAGTGCGGCAGAATTTCAGCGATTTCGTTCACTTGGCTCTGATCGATGCGGCCGAGGCGCGCCGACCGCCACGCGCCATTGCACACCTCGGCGATCAGCATGTCCGGGGCGATAAGCGCCGATCCGTCCCTGACGACGGCAAGCGCCGCGGCGGCAAGAGGTTCGTCGGGGAGAAACCATTTCAGAGCGACGCTCGCGTCGACAACCAATGTCACCTGGTATCTCGGTCTTCGCGAACGAGCTGTTCGGCCGTGGGGTAGTCGACACCCGGTTTCCGAGGCGGCGTCATCGCGCGGATCCGTTCGAGCTCGGCAAGCAAGTCCTCCCCGCCGGGTTTCGCCGCTTCCGTCAGCAGCTCGCGTAACGACTGTTCCAGAGACTTGCGCTGCGCCGCCGCACGCGCCTTTAGCCGCTCGATGACCCGATTGTCGAGATTGCGAATGACGATCTGTCCCATGACCACGCTCCGAGACCCGCAGTATGATAGCATGATGATATCATCCCGCTTCGGCCCCGACTACCTTAACTATTTCGGCCATGCCAGACTTGTCCCAGTCACCTACGCCATTGGCGCGTGCGGTAGAGGACGGCACGGATGAAAACTCACGTCAGTTAACGCGGGCGAAACCTTTCCGCCCGCGTGCGGGTGAAGAGCGCCAGGGGTAAGCGGTTCGGCGCGCGCGACCCACCAGCGAGCTCACCCTCCCCATCGCGTTCGCGACGGATCCCCTCCCTCTCCCCCGCCCTGCCGCGCAGAGGGCAACCGCGCCCCACCGACACTCCCTCTCCGCCTCCGGGGGAGAGGGCCGGGGTGAGGTGGGTAACCCTCCGCAGGGTCAGGTTCCGGAAAGGTGGTCGCGCAGCGCGACCACTCCCTCTCCGCCCTCCGGGGGGGGCTGGGGTGAGGTGGGCACTCGGCACCGGATCAGCCGCCGGTGAGGCGGTCGAGCAGCGCTCGGGCTCGCGGCAGCTGCGCCTCGTAATACGAGGCGGCGGGGAGATGCCCACCCTCCCGCATCGTCACCAGCGCAACCTCGATCTGCTCGACGGCAGCGCGCGCCTTGGACGAATCGCCGAGCCGTTCGGCGAGCACCATCAAGGCCTCCCCTTGATTGCCAGCGCTCCTCGCCCATTGCAGCGGCGCCCGCTCGCGCGTGTATTCCGCCTGCGCCGCGTGGTAGGCCGCCACCGCCTCCTCCAGCCGTGCCGTCCCGCTCTCCCGCTCGCCGAGCGTCTGAAGCGCGATGCCGAGGTTGTCCTGCGTCGCCGCCCAGTCGAGGGGCACCCGCTCCCGCGTCCTTTCCGCCAGCGCCGCGCGGTAGGCCGCCAGCGCCTCCTGAAGATGCGCCGTCCCGCTCTCTCGCTCGCCAAGCGTCCGGAGCGCGCCGCCAAGATTGTCTTGGGTCATCGCCCATTGCAGCGGCACCCGCTCGCGCGTCGATTCCTCAAGCGCCGCGCGGTAGGCCGCCACCGCCTCCTCAAGACGCGCCGTCCCGCTCTCCCGCTCGCCGAACTCCCTGAGCACGGTGCCGAGGTTGTTCTGCGTCGCCGCCCATTGCAGCGGCACCCGCTCGCGCGTCCACTCCTGCAGAGCCGCCCCGTAGGCTACAACCGCCTCCCCTAGCCGCGCCGTCCCGCTCTCCCGCTCGCCCAGCCTCAAAAGCGCGTTGCCCAGGTTGTTCTTGGTCTGTGCCCAGTCGAGTGGCGCCCGCTCCTGTGTCCGTTCCCCCAGCGCCGCGCGGTAGGCCGCCACCGCCTCCTCAAGACGCGTCGTCCCGCTCTCCCGCGCCCCGAGCGTCTGTAGCGCGTTGCCGAGGTTGTTCTGGGTCGTCGCCCAGTCGAGCGGCGTCCGATCGCGCGTGTATTCCGCCAGCGCCGCGCGGTACGCCGCCACCGCATCCTCAAGACGCGCCGTGTCGCTCTCGCGCTCCCCGAGCGCCCGAAGCGCGGTACCGAGGTTGGTCTGCGTCATCGCCCAGTCGAGCGGCACCCGATCACGCGTCCTTTCTTCGAGCGCCGCGTGGTAGGCCGCCACCGCATCCTCAAGACGCGCCGTCCGGCTCTCCCGCTCCCCGAGTGTCGCAAGCTCATTGCCGAGGTTGTTCTGGGTCCCCGCCCAGTAGAGCGGCACGCGATCGCGCGTCCATTCCGCCAGCACCGCGCGGTGGGCCGCCACCGCCTCCTCAAGACGCGCCGTCCCGCTCTCTCGCTCGCCAAGCCTCCACAGCGCGAGACCGAGGAGATTGCCAGCCACGCCACGCTCATGGCTGTCGTGCGCAGAGACAGCCATGCGGCGCGCCAGTCCGATCGCGACCGCCAAAGAGAAGTTGACTCCCTTGCTCCCGCCTTCCTCGTAGAAGTGATCGAATCGCTCGCGAAATGCCGGCGACCACGCAGGGCGGTCATCCGGGTGCTCCACGGTGACGATCCCCTCGATGCGCCGCGCAACGGCTGAGGCGTCGCGACGGAGAATGTCCTGGTCCACGCCAGCTTCGAGAAGAGCAACCCGCGATCGCCGGAAGATGTCGCGTTGTTCCGCTTCTCTGCGGTCGAGGTCGATCAAGGCCTCATCGACCGCCTGCGCCCCGCCATCGAAATCGGCGAGCCTGGTCTTCTCGGCGACCTTCGCCAGAACGAGATCGACAAACGCGTCATAATTGGTGCCGCGCTCACCCCTGGCGATGACATCCAATGCCACGTCTACCGCTTTTTCGAGTTCGATGACCGCCTGATCGAAGTCGAGCATCTCATCGGGCCTGAGACGCCGTGCAATTTTGATGATCGTCTCCCATTCGAGGCCGCCGCTCTCCGCCCGCCGCATGTCGAGCGCCGCGACCAGCCTGGAGACGATCGCATTCGGGAGTTCCGCCTGACCGGCCAGAAGAGCGTCGGTCCGCTCCAGCAATACCTGCTGTACCGGAATGCCGATCATGGCGGCAAAATCGCGGTCGCGCTTGGCTTCCTCGTAGGCGCGTTGCACCAGGCAGCGCAGCAGCCGCTCGCCGAAAGTGTCCTTGCGGAACATCTCGTCGCCGGCGCCGGCCTTCGCCACGACCAGGCCGGCGATCCGCGCTGTGTCGAGATTGGCTTGCGCGACCTTGAGCCCATCGGGGAGGCACTTTGGAAGAATGTCGCCGAGGGCCGCTATCGCCGCTGCCGCATCCGCTCGCCCCGATGGATCGGAACCGAATTCGGCCCGCAACCACTCGTCGTTATTCCGTTCGATATGCGCCTGAAGCCGGCCGGCCGCAGCACGCACGATATCGCGCTGGCGGTCGTGCACTGCCTCGCCGGCTTCGGCCGAAGTCGCACCGATTTCGAGGAAAGTGGCGACCGCTTCATGGTCGAGCGCCTTCGACGCTCCGGCCAGCAGCTTGAAGGCGAGCGACCCGAGTTTCCACGCGCAAGCGGCGTCCAGCACCGCCTTCCTCCACTGTAGGGGATGGTGGCATCACTATGACTGCAGCCAAGAGCAGGATTCAAACGGTTTGACCGTCCCAATCCAGCGACGCAATTCCGCCGTGCTTTGCCGTTATGATCCGTTCTCCAGGCTAAGGTGGAAGGCGCCAATGTTTGCCGTTTTTTGGATTTCCCGTTTATCCGAAATAAATTCCCGGTTCGGCTCAAATAATTCCCGATTAGGGTCGAAAAAACTCCCGGTTCCATGGCACGGGAATTCGATGGTAAGCGATTGATAAAGTGAGACTTTGCTGTAAACATTTCGCGCACATTCGCGAATTCAACGGGAATAACCGGGAATTACGGGAATTACGAAAATTTCGTGCAACCCCTCCCGAGCCGGCCGGATCGGGGTTGCCGGGCGGCGCTCCGGCGGGGTTAAATTGGTGGGACGGACAGGATAGGGAGAGAGGCGATGAACGACGCGACACCGTGGGTCGATCCCGAGCTGTTGGCGGCGGGGGCATTGTTGCAGCGCAACGGCATGGTGGCGCCCGACCGCACCCAGGCGCCGCTCTCCGAGGTGCGCGCAGCCCAGGACCGCATCGGGGCGTTCCTCGGCGAGGGCTCGATCCCGCTGCGGCACGAGCGCGATCTGGCCCTGCCCGGTCCGCACGGGCAGGTGCCGTGCCGGCTCTATCTGCCCGACGATGCCGAGCGCCCGCCCTTGCTGGTCTACGCGCATGGCGGCGGCTTTATGCAGGGCAGTCTGCCCTCCTGGGACGCGATGCTGCGCGAACTGGTGCGCCAGTCGGGCGTCGCCGCGCTGTCGGTCGACTACAAACTCTCGCCCGAGCACCGCTTTCCGAAGGCGTACGAGGAGATGGTCGCGGTGACCCGCCTCGCCGCGCGCGAGGGCGCCGGTCTCGGCATCGACCCGACCCGGCTCGCCGTCGGCGGCGATTCGGCCGGGGGCAATCTGGCGCTCGCCGCCGCCCTCGCCCTGCGCGACGAGGGCCTCACAGCGCTGCGCTTCATGCTGCTGATCTACGGCGTCTATTCGGCCGACAGCGAAAGCCCGTCATGGCAGCGCTTCGGCAAGGGCGCCGGCCTGTCGCAGACCCAGATGCGTTGGATCTGGGAGACCTATCTCGAAAACCCGGCGCAGCAAAGCGACTGGCGCGCCGCCCCGATCCTCGGCAACCTCAAGGGCCTGCCGCCGGCACATCTGATCGTCGGCAGCCTCGATCCGCTGCTCGACGACAGCCACCGCCTGGCCGCGGCATTGAAAACCGCCGGGGTACCCCACGCGCTGAACGTCTATGACGGCATCAACCACGGCTTTATCCGCTACGGGCGGCTGATCGCCACCTCACGACGCGCGCTCGCCGACTGCGCCGCGGCACTGCGGCAAGGCATCGCCACACCCGGCTGAAACGCCGCGCGGGGGAAATCTGCGGGCTTGGGGTCGGGCTAGCCATGCCGACACGTCGCGCCCTGTTGATGTCGGCCCTCGCCGCGGCTGCGATCCGGCCGGGAGCGACGCTGGCGGCGGGCGAACCCAATGCGGCGGCGCCGACGGTGCTGCGACTGGTGCGGCGCACGATCGAGGTCAACGGCAAGCCGGCCTCGGTCTATGGGATCCGCCAGACAGACGGCGCCGAGGGCATCACCACCGATGTCGGCGACCGGTTCCGGGTGCGCGTCGAAAACGAGATCGGCAAGCCGAGCCTGATCCATTGGCACGGGCTCGCCCCGCCCTGGCGGCAGGATGGCGTGCCCGGCATCTCGGCGCCGCCGATCCCGGCCGGCGGCAGCGCTGACTACGACTTCCCGCTCGCCTTTGGCGGCACCTTCTGGATGCACTCGCACGAGGGATTGCAGGAGCAGCTGCTGCTGGATGCGCCGCTGATCATCCGCGATCAGCGCGACCGGCCGGGGCAGCAGGAAATCGTGCTGATGCTCAACGATTTCAGCTTTACCCCGCCCGAGGAGATTTTTGCCAATTTGAAAAAGGGCAGCAGCATGCCGGGCATGGCGACGGGCGCCACGCCGATGCCGGCCAGCATCAAGGGCGTGAGCGCCATGAAGAGTATGGCCGGAATGGCGGCGGGCGGGGCGTCGGAGGGGCCTGACCTCAACGACGTCAAATACGACGCGTTTCTCGCCAACGACCGCACCCTGGCCGACCCCGAGGTGATCGAGGTCGAGCCCGGCGCGCCGGTTTTGTTGCGGGTCATCAACGGCTCGTCGATGAGCGCCTACCATTTCGATCTCGGCCGGCTCGACGGAAGGTTGATCGCGGTCGATGGGACCCTGGTCGAGCCGATAATAAGTCGCCAGTTTCCGATCAACGTCGCCCAGCGGCTCGACATCGTGCTGCCGATCCCGCGCGCCACCGCGGCGTATCCCTTGCTCGCGACCGTCGAGGGTGAGCGCAATCGGACCGGCATCGTGCTCGCCGCCGGCAAGGCGCCGATCGCCCGCATCCCGTCACAAGCAGCGATGGTAGCGCCGCCGATCACGATGGAACTGGAGAAGCGATTGCGCGCCGCCGAGCCGCTCAAGCCGCGCAAGCCCGACCGGGTCCACAACATCGACCTGACCGGCGAGATGTCGAGATACATTTGGTCGATCAACGGCGTCGCCTGGAACAAGGATGTGCCGCCGCTGCCGATCGCCAAAGGCGAGCGAGTGGCGCTGGTCATGACCAACTCGACCGGGATGCCGCATCCGATGCATCTGCACGGGCATCGGTTCCAGGTGGTCGAGATCGCCAGCATGCCGCTGGCGGGGGCGGTGCGCGACACGGTCAGGGTGCCGCCGGGCCAGCGCGTGGTCGTTGTCTTCGACGCCGACAACCCCGGCACCTGGGCCTTTCACTGCCACATGCTCTACCATATGGAAGCGGGCATGTTTCAGACGTTCCGCTACCTTTGACGCAAAGCCATGCCGCTGGTCGCAAGTCAGGCCGGGCGCGGCAGCTTTACCCGGGCCACCAGTATCGCCGACAAACTGAACCACAGCGCGGCGATTGCGAACGCCAGCGCATAGGCGAAGCGCGCCGAGACCGCCAGTCTGGCGCCGGTGATGATCCAGCCGGTCAAGGCCGGCCCGAGGATTTGCGGCAACACCAGCGCCACGTGCCAGATGCCCATATCCTTGCCGGCGGTCTCGCTGCGCGGCAACACCTTCAGCGCCAGCGCCCAGTCGACCGCCTGATAGGCGCCCCAGCCGGCGAAATAGACGAGAAAGACCGGCGCCGCCAGGCCGACATGCGGATTGAAGGCGATCAGCACATAAGCCAGCGCCGCTACCGCCATCATCCAGCTGGTGGCCTTGACGATGGCGACGATCCCATAGCGGTCGGCGAGCCGCGCGGCGACCAGGCTCGCTGGTATCCCCAGCATTGCGCCGAGGCCGAGCAGCAGCGGCAGAACCTTGCCGGGCTCGGCGACGCCGATGACGTCATGGAGATAGTATAAGAGAAAGGTCATGACCGACCACACGCCGAGATTGGCGAAGAGCCGGGTGATCAGCACCCGATAGAAATTGCGGTGCGCGCCGGGGCTGAGCCAGAACGAGCGCAGGAACGGCCCGAGTTCGAACGGGCCGGCGCCGGCGGTCGCGGGCGGCTCGTGCACGCCTCTCAGGGTCAGCCCCAGGCAGGCGAGGTTGACGGCGACGAGCGCGGCGATGGATGCGCCGGGCCGGCCGTGGACATAGAGCACGACGGCAATCCCGTTGCCGGTGAAGGTGCCGAGGATGCTCATGATGTTCATCCAGGCGCTGGCCGAGGCCTGATCGCCTTCGGGCACGACATCGGGAATGAGGCCGGCATAGGGACCGCACGCCCAGTTCCACCAGAACTGCAAATTCAGGATGGCGAGTAAGTAAAGAAAGATGCTGCTGCCCGGGCCGAACGGGACCAGGAACGCCAGTCCGACACAAGTGCCGATCATCCCGATGATCAAAAACGGCCGGCGCCGGCCCTTCATGCCGCGCGCCCGGTCTGACAACGCGCCCGCCAGCGGCGCCATGATCAGCGCCATCAGGGCGCCGATTGCCAGGATTGAGCCGGCGATGCCCTCCTTCGCGGCAGCGTCGGGTCCGAGGATCGACGCGACCTGGTCCGGCACGATGACCGGCACCACGGTCAGCCAATTGGCGAACAGCGCGAACCACAGCAGCGACACCGTGATCTGGCCCGACAGCGGCAGCCGGCCGGCTCCTCGGCGGAACGCCGGTTGTTGCCGCGCCGCAGCGGCAGCGGCTCCGGACCCGTCGATCATGTTCCCCCTCCCCGCGCCAAGCCTCGGCACAGGATGCCCCATTCCTCGACGTCTGTGAAACATCCTGGCGCGCGGTCGCCAAGTCGGGGCAAGCTTTCGCTTTGCTTCGAATCGGGAGAGCAGGCGATGAAGGCGGTGGTGTGCGAGGCGTTCGGCGGTCCCGAGGTGCTGGCGCTGCGCGAGGTGCCCGACCCGCCGCCGCCGGGCCCAGGCGAAGTGCAAGTGCGGGTCCGGGCGCGCGGCGTCCAATATGTCGACGTATTGATGTTGGCCGGGAAGTATCAGTTCCGTCCCGAACCCCCTTTCGTGCCCGGCAATGAGGGAGCGGGAGAAGTCGTCGCGGTGGGGCCCGATGTGACCCGGTTCAAAATCGGCGATCCGGTGATGAGCCGGCAGCGGCTTGGCGCCTTCGCCGAGTTGGGCAACGCCAAGGCCGTGGATTGCGACCCGGTGCCGGCGGGGCTGAGCCTCGACGAGGCAGCGGTGTTTCGCGGCGCCTACACCACTGCCTATCATGCGCTATTGCAGCGCGGCCGGCTCAAGGCGGGCGACCGGGTGCTGATCCATGGCGCCGCCGGCGGGATCGGCCTGCCGGCGATCCAGATCGCCAAGCTTTATGGCGCCGAGGTCATCGCCACCGCCAGCACCGGCGAAAAACGCGCGGTTTGCCTCGCCGAGGGCGCCGACCATGCGATCCCCTATCATGGCGGTTTTCGCGACAAGGTCATGGAGCTGACCCAAGGCCGCGGCGTCGACATCATCTACGACCCGGTCAACGGCCCGACATTCGAGGAATCCTTGCGCTGTCTCGCCTGGAGCGGGCGCATCCTGATCCTCGGCTTTCTCGGCGGTCCGCCGGCGCTGGCCCGCACCAACTACCTGTTGATCAAGGGGATCGAGGCGATCGGCGTGCGCATCGGCGGTCTGAACGAGAACCACCCGGAAATCGCTGCCGCCAACACCAAGGCGCTGCTCGACCTCGCCGCACAAGGCAAGCTCAAACCCCGCATCTGGCGCCGCTATCCCTTGGCCCAGGCGGCCGACGCGGTGCAGGCGCTGATCGACCGCGCGGTCATCGGCAAGGCGGTGCTCGTCGGCTGAAGCCGCCGCAGGGCGTTCATCGCCAGGGCGCCGGCCGGCCGCCGCCGAATTGCTCGGCCACCTGCTCGATTGTGGTGACGCCCCGACCTACTGGCGCGAGAACAGGCAATTCGAGGCCCGCGCGATTCCGCACATATTGACGCGGGTCGGGGCGCGTGCTGTGTTGGTTCTGATACCGAATTCATTATGTCGGATTTCCTTACAGTCCCAGAACCGGCCGTTATTATGTAAGCGATTGTAAATCTTGAAACTTCATCCGACTGTGGGGACCCTGTTCGGCGATCGATTGTCGGAAATCTTGACACTCTTGCCGAAGGGGGCCACCGTCCGGAGCATAACAGGCGGAACATAAAGAGTTTTTGCCGATGGCACGCAATTTGCGTATGAGTCCGGTTAACGATGGCGGGCAATCATCGCCCCGCTCGGCGTTTAGAGGTCGTTATGAAGAAGAAGCTTGGGTTTGCCTTGGCCGGGATCGCAGCGATGCTGATCGGCGGCGGTCAAGCAAATGCGACAGTCTGCATCCCGATGCCTACCGGTGACGGAAGCGAGCCGTTCTCGGCCCTCGGTCCGGGCGTCTGCGTGCAAGCGGGGGACAAATTATTTAGCAATTTCAACTTTGGCAACCTGCCGACCGCACACGGCACCGTGACGTTCGACCAGGAGTTGATTGCAGGCGACGAAAACCACAACATCACTTTCACCGACAACCTCCCCGCGGGTCATACATACAATTTTGGCTATGACGTTGCAACCACACCGCCCGCCAGCCCGATCGTCGCCTTGTTTGCCGACTTTACCCAAACAAGAGGCGGGCCGACGACGCTGACCGAGACCACGGTGCCCACGGGTACCGGATCGATTGATATCGTAAAGACAGGGATCAGCGCTTCCGGCACGAATGAGATCGACTACCCCGGCGGCGTGCCGAGCTTGGCGGTGACGGAAAGCCTTGACGTTGCCTCTAACGCCAATGTGTCGGCAATCCTGAATACAGTGGTGCAGGACGTAGCCGAGCCGGCCTCGCTTGGGCTGTTGGGCGTTGCGCTCCTCGGTTTTGGAGCGATACAGCGGAGGCGCAAAGCCTCCTAACCGTAGATTGGCCCGCCGCCGGGGGCTTTGGCGTTACCCTAGCTGACCGGTGATTTTACGTGACACGCTGCCGAATTGCTCTGCCATCTGCTCGATTGTGGTGCCGCTCGGACTTCCTGGTGCGAGAACAAGCATTCGAGCGCCCCGCGCGATTCGGGCATATTGACGCGGCTCGGGGCGCGTGCTGTGTTGCGGTTCTGACACCGAATTCATCATGTCGGATTTTCTTACAGTCCAAAAACCGGCCGTGATTATGTAAGCTGTTGTAAATATGGAAACTTCACAGGACCGGCGGGACCCTGTTGGGTGATCGATCGTCGGGAATCTTGACACTCTTGTCGAAGGGGGCCGCCGTCCGGATCATAATAGGCGGAACATAAAGAATTTTTACCGATGGCACACAATTTGCGTAGCGTCACGGTTAACGATGGCGGTAATCAGCGCCCCACTCGGCGTCCAGAGGTCGTTATGAAGAATTTTGGGTTTGCCTTGGCCGGGATCACAGCGATGCTGATCGGCGGCGGTCAAGCAAATGCGACGGTCTGCAGCAGCACGATCACGATGCCCACCGGCGACGGGCATGAGTTTTTCTCTGCGCTCGGTGCCGGCGTGTGCGTGCAAGCGCAGGACAAATTATTCAGCAATTTTAGCTTCGGCAACCTAGTGGCAAATGGCACCGTTACCTTCGACCTGGAGGTCATTGACGGCACCGAAAACCACAACATCACCTTCACCGACAGCTTCGTCGCCGGTCATTCTTACACCGGCTTCGGCTATGACGTTGCAACCACACCGCCCGGCAGCCCGATCGTCGGCTTGTTTGCCGACTTTACCCAATCGAGAGGTGGGGCGACGACGCTGATCAAGACCACGACGCCCGTAGGCGTCGGCTCGATTGATATCATAAAGACGGGCATCAACGCTTCCGGCACTAATGAGATCGACTACCCCGGCGGGGTGCAGAGCTTGGCGGTGACAGAAAGCCTCACTGTCGGCGCTAACAGCGACGTGTCGGCTATCTTGAATACGGTGGTACAGGACGTCGCCGAGCCGGCCTCGCTCGGGCTCCTGGGTGTTGCGCTGGTTGGTTTTGGAGCAATACGGCGGAGGCGCAAATCCGCCTGACCCGCACATTGCCCCGTCGCCGAGAGGCTTCGGTGTGATGTAACCATCACCGCGGCGGCCCCGCCGTAAGGCCCCGACCGTTCCGGCCGATGGGTGAATTTCCGTGACACCTCCTCCCTCGTCATCCCTCGGGCACGCTCTCCTATGAAAGCCTAGGCCTGATCCGGCGTCGCCGGAGCGCCGGCGGGGGCGGAGCCTCAGCTCGGCGAAGCTGAGCGAGGATAGATGTAAAAATCGAGAGACTGCATCAGCTTTACGCGATATCTGCCCCAAAAATCAATTTGGACGCTGGAAAGACGGGAATTGTGACTATTGAGTGACGAAAGATCGGGCACATTGTGGTCAAAGAAATCTCTCCCTTGTGATGGCGATCCCGTTAATGTTACTTACAGAGCGGAATGTAATTAACCAAAGGTTTGAGTCGACAGCTAGGGAGGTAGGAGTTATGGACTGAAGCTCACGCGGCTGCTTTTCGATACAGTGCCGTTGTGGCCCGCGCTATGGTCTGGCCGGGACATAATTACTCAACCCACGGCCACTCCGTCCTTCCGATTCCAACCAACCTTCACGCCACGTTCAGCATTCGAGCGATCTTGGCCCGTGCGGACCCACGCGCTCAGACAAACAAGGGGGGATTTGTCATGATCAAAAGACTCTTTCTCGGTGCCATAGCACTACTGGTGTTTTTCCCGCCACTCGCGCGGGCCCAGTCGACGTTGACGATTGGCGTCTTCGGGTCAAGTTCCGTCGCTAATACTGTACCGTTTGGGACCGTAGTTGATGCGTTTATTGCATCAAATTCGAGCGGCAACCGTGTTCACGGGGTTACTTGGTCGATAAGCGGCAATTCGAACTTTTATGTCGATTTTTTCGGGGATCTTCACACCAACTGGAACAGCATCATCGCGCCCGGCCCACAAACCCTGACCGTCACGGCCTCGGCTTCAGGATACACGACAGCGAGCCTGCCATTGACGGCGACGGTGACCGGCACATTGACCCCTCAGACAATGCTGATCACACCCGCTCAAGTTGCGACGGCATTTGACAATTCAGCCACGGGGACGATCGTTTATTCCCTGACGGTGTCGCAAACCAACGGCACCTTGGGCAATCTGGCTAGTGGCGTTACGTGGACGGTGGATAACCCGCTCTTTGCCGTCGTCAACACGATGACGAACGCCGGCATCTATTACCTGACGACGACATGGACCGGCCAAATCGCGGATGGCCCTCAGACCGTCGGTCTTACGGCCTCGGCTCCGGGGTATACCACCGCGGATCTCACCTTGACGATCGCCGTGGTCGCCTCCGCCAATCCGGCGATGACGATCGGCGTCAACGGGTCCAGCTCGGTGGCCGCTAATGCGGTAGCGGGGAGCGTGGTCGATACGCTGAGCGCCACCACTTCGAGCGGGACCGCGGTTCCGGGCGTCACCTTCTCGGTCAGCAACGCGAACTTTGCCGTCTCCGGAGGAAACCTGGATACGGCCTGGGCCAGCCCAATTTCGCAAGGTTCGCAGACCATGACGATCACGGCCTCGGCTCCTGGGTACACAACCGCGACCTCGCCGTTAACGGTCACGGTGACGGCCCCTTGTCAGTGAGGGGTGAAGTGATCCTCATTGGGTCGGCAAAAGCGTTAGTCCGAGCCAAGCCGAAGCCACATATGCGACTCTTGAGGGTTGTCGATTTTGTAGTGCGGAAGCCAAAGCTGCCCCCTCTGGGGCGGCCTTGGCGCGCAGGTCTCGCTACATAATCGCGTGTAAAGAATGCCGAAGGGTGGCCATAGGCGGCGAAACCGGTTCCCACTCGATCGAAAACGAAGGTGGGACCACCTAAAGCGCTTCCCGATGCCGCGCGGCAGCTCCAGGAAATTGCGGGGCCTCAAGACAAAGCCATGTCGGGGTCTGCGGCCCGGCACTCCGCACCCGTATTATTCGTCTTTTCCGGAAGTACCGCGCGCTCTCGTTGTGACGTCATGACCATGCGCCTTATGGCAACCCCCTCGCGGACTACAGCAACTATAAAATCGCCGCAATTGCATCGTATCGTGGCGCCATCGGGTGATCCGAGAGCGGGCCGTCTTGCACCAAGGGAAACGTTTTGCTGCGGATTCGCTGCAGAAGCAGCGGAGACAGCAGGCCGGTTATCAGCCGACACGATCGAGGCGAGCGCTTCCGATGGTCGGTCCCGCTGTGAGGCTGGGCAAGAATTGCGTTGCATCGGCGCCGTAGTTGGTTCGAGACGCGCCCCGGCTTTGCCAAGATTCTCCTCACCATCACGTAAGCCTGTGATGGCAATCAGAAGGTCGTCATCTTAAGGTGCGCGCCAAAATATATTGGTTAATAATCTTGGGAGACGTCCCGATCCCCCATCCCCCCAGCCGGGCATCGCCGGGACATGCTCGGAGGAGGCTTAGGAGGCGCCGTCTCGAAGGGCGTGGGTCATGCTATCAGGTGCTTTATGGCTGTCGGAATTTTTTACAGCTCGGTCGAGCGGCGAATTTCGCGTAACCTCCAGATAATTCTAAAAATTGTCGACAATACGCCGCAGTTTTCGCCATAGCAGATGTCGGATTTTCTTACGCACCAGATGCAACCGCCCAGCGTCTGCCGGAACATAGCCTTTGAAGTCAATATCATAGGAAGATGGCACGGAAGTTGCTACAAACGAACAACGGTTTGGTCCGCTGATGGGCGATCCGTACCGGATTATAGGTTCAGTTGGGAGACGACGATGAGGCTGATCAAGAAATTTATGATGGCGGGCGCCCTCGCCTCCCTGGCGACAGTGGCTGCCGCGGGCGCGGCCTGCGCCGCCGCGTGCCCCATGGCGGCCTATGTCTACCTATATCGTCATGGGCTTCACGTGCACGATCGGCGACAAAACGTTCTCGAATTTCTCGTATCGCCACGCTATGATTTGGCGGGTACGGGCGCGGCGTCGGCTGCCACCGGCGTAGGTCGTCATGCCGTATCGGGGCTCCGGAATATGGGGTTCAGTTTCACTGGGATCTGGAATTCCGGCACCAATGGCACTGCTGATGCCGGCTTCGGCTATACGGTGGCGGTGACCAGCGGTGCGGCGCTGATCGATAGCGCTCTTCTTCAGATCACCGGCTCTTTGAGTGGTTCGGTGGTGGCGCGGCGGGCACCGTCGGGGAAACTTCTCTCAACCGGCGGCACACGCTTAATGTCAGCGTGGACTGGCTGGACCGGTCCAGCCCCGCGTCACCGTTGACGGAGGACCCGTCGTCATTCCTCGACGTGTCGAAAGACCTCAGTGTGACGTCGAGCGGCACAGGAGAGACCGCATCCGTTTCGGTGGTCAAGAACACAGTGGACCAACTGACATGTGCACTGCCCGAGCCGGCGAGTCTTGCCCTACTCGGTTCTGCCCTTATCGGCTTCGGAGCGTTTCGCCGGCGCCGCAAGGCCGCGTAATGGCGACTCATACCACGGATCAAGCGGCGCCCGCTGGGCGCCGCTTCTTTTTTGCGTCACGTCGCAACAATCGACCCCGGACCTCATATCCTCTGTAAAAAATCCCGACAGGTCCTTGACGGCGCTGCCTAAGACTAGCGCCGATCGATCCCTTCTTCCACTGCTGCGACGCCGGCAAAGAGCCGGGCGACGGGTTCGCGCGGCAGGCCGCGGGTGACGAAGACGAGGCGCGAGCGCCGGTCGGCATCGGGCCAGTCCTCGAGCTCGACCGGCGGGTGGGCAACGTGCTGCACGGCATGGACGACGACCGGCCCACGGCATTCTTTGACCGCAATAATGCCTTTGACGCGCAACAGATCGGGGCCGCGCAACGCCGTCAGCACCGCCATCGTCTGCTCGAAAGCCGGCCAGGACAGCGGCTTTTCAAAGATCAGCGAAAAACTCTGCAGCCCGTGCGTGTGTTCGGCATCACTTAGATCGAAGCTTCGCGGCGCCGATCCCGGTTCGTCGAGCACAAAGGACGGTTCGATCGCGCCATTGGCGGCGATCTCGACCGGGGCGGTGGTAAGCGCCGCGATCCGTTCGATCAGCCGCTCGGTCGTGGTCGAGTCGGTGAGATCGCTCTTGGTCACGACAATGCGGTCGGCCAGCGCAACCTGCTTTCGCGCTTCGGGCATCCGCTCGATGTTGCCGGCCCCTGCGACCGCATCGACGATCGTGACGAGGGCCTGCAGATGGAACTCGCGGCCGAGCGCGCGGTCGGTGGCAAAAGTCTGCAACACCGGCCCCGGATCGGCGAGGCCCGAGGTTTCGATGATCACCCGCGCGAAGCTCGGGACGGCGCCGCGGGCGCGGTCGGCGAACAAGGCGCGCAACGTCTCCTGCAAATCGGTGCGGACGTTGCAGCACAAGCAGCCATTGCCGAGCAGGACCGTAACATCGCTGCTCGACCGCAGCAGCGCCTGATCGATGCCAACCTCGCCGAACTCGTTGACGACGATCGCGGTGTTGGCGCCTTCGGGCTTGGCCAGCAAGGCGCGGATCAAGGTCGTCTTGCCCGAGCCGAGAAAGCCGGTCACCGCGACGACCGGCAGCCGCGGCCCGCGCGCCCGGCGCTGGCGCCGCCCGAACAGCGGCGCGTCCTTGCCGGCGAACAGCAGTTGCGGTCACGCTCTTGGAGGTCGATGTCAACCCGGCTTTCCCATCCGGCTTCCCGATTTTGGTGTGCTTGTGAAGAGACTCCACGGATGAGAATCAGAGGGTTTACTATCGTAGCGTTGTCTCCATAGGAAAAGCGCCAAATCGGCTCCGACGCCAAACGGCGGTTTGTGGAATGGATTGAGGCCCGGCGGGGCCGACAGTATTGGGCCGCACATATTGTATAAACACTTAGTACGGAACACAGTGAAGTGGGTGCTAGCTACAGCATTTATACTTTACGCAGCCAGGTATGCTTATGGAATGTTTATGATCTTGTCACATCATGACATTTGGGAGAACGATTTTTTTGCGATTTGGTCGTTTGCAAAATTTACAATAGCTCGCAGTGGCGGACAAATCTACGACGATGCTACATTGCACGATTTTCAGATGGATCTCGGAAGTTCCCCAACATATTATTTACCATATGCACATCCACCATCATTTCTACTCTTTATCATCCCGATTGGATTTTTATCATATTATGCCGCCTTCGGATTCTGGATCATCGGGACATTCTTGTTTTATTTCTTTGTATCCACCTATAAGCAAGCGAGCCGAGCTGCTGTTTTTCTGACCATGTTTGCGCCAGCGACAGTTATCACGTTTGCAGCAGGGCAAACCGGATTTCTGTCGTCTGCTTTCATACTTGGTGGTTTTCGCCTTGTCACCTCGCACCCGGTACTCAGCGGAATAATGTTTGGGTTGGCGTCGATTAAGCCGCAGCTGGGATTGTTGATACCAATTGCTCTGGTGTCCGCCGGTCAGTGGCGGACCGTGATGGCATCGGTCGCAACGGTTTTAGTCCTCGTTTTCGTGAGCAGTCTTGCCTTCGGTTGGGCGATTTGGCCGCTGTGGCTTTCGAAGCTCGTTGCGCACGCTAATTGGGCTGCCGAGGTCAATAGCCGGTCGAGCGCCACAATAGTTGGAAATTTGACTCTTCTTGGCGTGAATTTGTCGGTAGCGAGGATCATCCAGGCGTGTATCGGTGTTCTTGTTGCCATCCTTATAATTCTTTGTTTCCGCCGCGGCGTGACGATGTTGGGAGCGGCAGCTGTCTTGGTCGGGACGTTTCTCGCAACGCCCTACGCCTTTGTCTACGACATGCCTATGGTCACCAACGCCGCGCTGGCAATTGTCAACGGACAACATCGGGCAGGCCGCCCCCTGACCATGCCGGAGTTATTTTTTGTTGCGACGGCTCTCGTTCTCCCGGCGGTAATCGCGGACACGTGGCGATTGTCGATGTTAAGGAGCCTGCCACTAATCCTTCTTTTCGGATTGATCATCTGGCGAATCCTCGGGCGACACTCCAACATTCCTGTAAAGGAATCCCACGTAGCTGAGAAACGATCGGGTTACGCTAAATAGAGACCAGGCAGGTCAAAGAAATGCCCGCGTGCAGATTTAAGCGGTTTTGTGCGCCGAGATAGGGCGCGACGCCTCCCAGCCACGGGCAAGGTCCCAAGAAGCCTGTGGTCGGTCAGAAATCCATTTCGAGCGTGTAGAGGCCGCCGACATGGCGATCGACCGTATAGACGATCTGGCGCTCGTCGACGAACACGTCGTTGATCTGGATCGCCCCGCTCGGCGCGCGCGCCGGCGGTTCCGGTACGAAATAGCCGATCTCGGCCGGCTGATAGGGATTTGACGTGTCGTAGGCGCGCAAGCCGCCGTTGAAATAAGTGGCGAGAACGACGCGGTCGGATTTCCACGCATTCGGCTTCGGCAGGTTCTCGTAAAGATTGTGCGCGCCATAGCGGGCGCCGCGCCGCATGTAGGTATCGAGCGGCGGCAATGGGCAGGTGGCGATCGGCACCGGGTTGGTCTCGGAGCGCCCGTCGACGATCCAGACCAGCTTTGGCCAGTCGGCGCCCTCGGTGCGGGTGCACTCGTCGCTGACGATCAACAGGCCGCGGTCGAAGAACGGCACGACCGTGTGGGTAAAGCCGAAATAGGGTGGGTGATAGTCCCAGCGCGACACCATCTTCGGGTGCGCCTTGTCGGATATGTCGAGGATCACCAGCCCGCCGTCGATATAGCCGAGATAGGCGCGGTCGGGGCGTTCCGGGTAGACGTTGGTGTTATGTGGGCGAAAACCGGTGTCGGCGGCCTCGGGGTGGCGCACCGGCGGCGGCTCGCTGTCGCCCTCTCTGGTGCCGGGGAGCCACCAGCGCCCGACCTCTACCGGCTTTGACGGGTTCTTCACGTCGATGATCCGGTAGAACTGG
Organism: uncultured Alphaproteobacteria bacterium; assembly: GCA_963785565.1. Classification (GTDB taxonomy): domain Bacteria; phylum Pseudomonadota; class Alphaproteobacteria; order ATCC43930; family CGMCC-115725; genus AP-15. The sequence continues at coordinate 128,387 of CAWAVV010000068.1, forward strand.
TCGTCCTTTGGATGGGTCGGCTGAAAATCCGGCGCGCCGGAACTCATATGGATGTACTCGCCGTCGGCGAACCACAGCTGATGGACGCCGCGCGAGGTCGGGCCCGAGCAGTCGAAAAACGTGATCGAGCGCGGGTCTTCCGGCGCCGAGATATCGAACAGCTCGAACCCGGCCGGCTGGAGGCCGGGCTGTGTCGTCTGATAGGCGACCGCCAGGATGTCGCCGACCGTCTCCAGCGAGTTCGAGCGCATATGCGATTGCGGCAGGTCGCGGCGGGCGACGATTTTTGGCGTGCGCGGATCGCTGACATCGACCGCGGTGAAGTTCTTCGGGGCGCTTTCATGGGCGAGCCACAGGATGCGGCGCCCGTCCTTGGCGATCTGGATCGACATGCCCTCGCCGATCCCGCCGAAGCCGTCGAGCTCATGGTGCGCCAGCTGGCGGAAATTCCAGATCGCGGTGTCGGCCATTGCGTCCACTCCTGAAGGGCTGATCGGATATTATGGCTCGCCCTGGTTCAGGGGAACAGGGCGCGGTTGAGCGCGGTGGTCTTTGCGATGCCGAGCATTGCGTTCAGGTGCTGGATCGCCTGCCGCCGATCAGTTAGGCCCGGGGTCAAGATCCAGCATCAGCCGCAAATTCTGCACCGCCGCGCCCGAGGCTCCTTTGCCGAGATTGTCGAGACGGGCGACGAGCACGGCGTGGCGGCGCCGCTCGTTGGCCCAGACGTAGAGATCGAGCCGGTTGGTCCCGTTGAGCGCCTCCGGTTCGAGCTTGCCGTCCCCGTTGCCGGCCGCGACCGTCACGTATTCGGAACCCTCGTAGAAGGCGCGCAGGGCCTCTCGCAAATCGGCGCCGGTGGGCCTCCCGGGCAGGTCGTCGAGGTAGAGCGGCACCGAAACGAGCATGCCCTGGCGGAAATGCCCGACCGAGGGCATGAAGATCGGCCGCCGCGACAGCCCGGCGAAGCGCTCGATCTCCGGCACGATGCTTGTGTTCGAGACCGAGCGCGTAAAGCTCGAAGGCCGGGCCGCCTTCGCGATCATGGGCCTCGATCATCGATCGGCCGCCGCCGGAATAACCGCTGACCGCGCTGATCGTGATCGGGTAGTCGGGCGGGACGAGCCCCGCTTCGACGAGCGGCCGCAGCAGGCCGATGGCGCCGGTCGGGTAGCAACCGGGATTGGCGACTTTGCGCGACTCTCGCAATCCGGCCAGGCTGATCGGGCGCCATTTCGGGAAAGCCGTAGGTCCATTCGGGATCGACCCGGTGCGCGGTGCTGGCGTCGAGCAATTTCGGCGCGTCGGCGCCCAGCGCCCCGGCCAGCGCGGCCGCCTCGCGCGCGGCATCATCCGGCAGGCACAGCACGACGAGGTCGCATGCCGCCATCATGTCCTGCCGAGCCGACGGATCCTTGCGCCGCGCCGCAGGTAGGCTGCGCAACGCTATCCCGGGCATCATTTCGAGGCGCTGGCGGATGCCGAGGCCGGTCGTGCCAGCCTCGCCGTCGATAAACACGCTCGGTTGATTGCTCGCCATTGAAGCGCCCCGTAATGACAAGCGCGCTTACTAAACCAACTGGCAGCAGCCGTGAAATGGTTTCCATTCCCATCGGCGAATATGCTGCGCTATCGTGCGCAATTCGGGGGAGAGGAGTGAACGCGATGGATGGAACGGGCGCACCGTTGAAATGCCTGGCCGGGGTTAAGGTGCTCGACTTGACCCAGTTCGAAGCCGGCCCTTCCTGCACAGAGGCGCTCGCCTGGCTTGGCGCCGAAGTCGTCAAGGTCGAAAACCCGAAAGGCGGCGAGCCGGGCCGGACGTCGTTCGCGGGACCTCCGAGCAGCCCGGATTCCTATTATTTCTTCGAGTTCAACGCCAATAAGAAGTCGGTCACGGTCAATCTGAAATCCGAGCGCGGCCTGGCGCTGGTCAAGGACATGGCGCGTCGCGCCGATGTCATGATCGAGAACATGGCGCCCGGCACGATCGAGCGCATCGGGCTCGGCTACGATGCGATCCGCGCGCTGAACCCCGGCATCATCTATGCCCAGGTCAAGGGGTTCGGCGAGGGTAGCCCCTATGAGAAGAACCTCGCCTTCGACATGATCGCGCAGGCCGCCGGCGGTACGATGAGCATCACCGGAGAGCCGGACGGGCCACCGATCAGGCCCGGCGTTTCGCTCGGCGACACCGGCACCGGCATGCTGATGGCGATCAGCATCCTGGGCGCGCTCTACGAGCGCCGCGCCACCGGCCAGGGCAGGCGGCTCCAGGTGGCGATGCAGGACGCGATGCTGCACTACATCCGTTTCGCGTTTCAGACCCAAGCGGTGCTGGGCCGGGCCGCGCCCCGCAACAGCAACCGCAGCAACACCGCACCCTCGGGGATCTTCCCTTGCGCGCCAGGCGGCGCGAACGACTGGATTTATGTATTCGCCCGCCAGATGGACCACTGGCACCGGCTACTCAAGCTCCTCGGCCGCGAGGAGCTGATCGGCGACCCGCGCTATGAGACAGCACTTGCCCGTGGCGAGCGCATCGACGAGGTCAACGCGATGGTCGCCGATTGGACAAAGCGGCGCGACAAGCACGAGGCGATGCGCCTGATCGGCGGCGCCGGGGTGCCGGCGGGTGCCGTGCTCGACACGATGGAGCTGATGAACGAGCCGAGCTTTACCGAGCGCGGCATCCTGCAGACGGCACAACACCCAACCGGGCCGTTCAAGATGCCGAGCTGGCCGGTGCGCTTCGACGGCGCCCCACCAAAACTCGAACCAGCGCCGCTGTTGGGGCAGCACTCGTCAGAGGTTTTTGGCGAATGGCTCGGCATGAGCGCCGGTGATATCGAGAAACTGCGCAAGGAAGGGGCCGTCTGAGAGGTCGAGGCCAGCGCAACCAACCATGGTCATGCCCGGACTCGTTCCGGGCATCCACGGAGCGCGGACGGACCGCACGAGTGAGACGAAGACGTGGATGGCCGAGACTAGCGCGGCCATGACGAAATGAAGGAGGAGACAGCAAGATGGCGGAGCTCGCAGGCTACGAAATCCTGGCGAAATGCCTTAAGGCACAAGGCGTCAAGGATCTCTTCTACATCATGGGCGGGCCGATGCTGGATGCCGAAAGCACCTGCATCAAGGAGGGCATCCGCGCGATCGACACCCGCCACGAGCAGGGTGCGGCCTATATGGCGCAGGCCTATTCGCGGGTGACGCAGGGGCCGGGCGTGTGCATGGCGGCGAGCGGACCCGCCACCCTCAATCTCGGCACCGGTCTCGCCAACGCGCTGATCGATTGCTGCCCGGTCGTCGCCTTTGGCGGTTCCAGCCCGATCAGCCAGTTCGGCCGCCAGGTCTTTCAGGAGATCGATCAGGTCGCGGCGTTGAAGGCGTGCGTCAAATACGCCGACCGGGTCCATAATCTGAAGCGCATTCCGCAACAGGTCAATTTTGCCTTTCAGAAGGCGCTGAACGGCAAGCCCGGCCCGGTCTATCTCGATTTCCCCGGCGACGTGCTCTACCTAAAGATCGACGAGGCGGACGTCGATTGGAGCTATTGCGGCCGGCCGATCATCGAGGCGCGTCCCTATGCCGAGCCGAAGGCGATCAACGCGCTCGTCGATGCGATCAACAAGGCCAAACAGCCGATCATCTGCTCGGGCGGCGGGGTGTTGTGGTCGAAGGCGTGGAACGAGATGCGGGCCTTTGTCGAGAAGGCCGGGATCCCATTCTACACGACCCCGCAAGGCCGCGGCGTGGTGCCGGACGACCACCCCTATTCCTATCTGACGATGCGCAACAGCGCGTTCCGCGACGCCGACCTGATCATCATCCTCGGCACCCGGATGAACTATGTGATCGGCCACGCCGCACCACCGCGTTTCAACAAGGACGCGACGATCGCCCGGATCGAGATCGACCCCGAGGAGCTCGGCATGTCCGCGCGCAATGTCGACATCCCGGTCGTCGGCGACTGCAGATCGGTCCTGCAGCAGCTGATCGAGGCGATCGACGGCAACACCGCCGACCGCTTCCAGGGCTGGCGGCAGAAGCTCGCCGATGGCGAGGCGGCCAAGCGCACCGGCCCCGGCGGCAATTATCCGACCGACGGCGACATCCACCCGCTGCGGCTGTGCGAGGAAGTCAAGAACTTCATGAAACGCGACGCGATCCTGTGCGTCGACGGGCAGGAGATCCTCAATTTCGGCCGCCAGTCGATCCCGACCTACACGCCAGGCCATCGGCTCAACTCGGGGCCGTTCGGCACGATGGGGGTTGGCCTGCCGTTTGCGGTCGGCGCCAAGGCGGCCAAGCCCGGGACCCAAGTCATCTGCCTGCACGGCGACGGCTCGTTCGGCCAGAACGCGATGGAGCTCGACACCGCGGTCCGCCACAAACTGCCGCTACTCTGCGTGATCAGCCTGAACGGCGGCTGGACCGCCGACCCGGAAGGCAACAAGCCCGGCCGCTATCTCGGCTACACCCGCTACGACATCATGGCCCAGGGGCTCGGCTGCCATGGCGAATATGTCGAGCAGCCCGAGGACATCCGCCCGGCCCTGGAGCGCGCGCAGAAAAAGGTCGACGAGGGCATGGTGGCGCTGGTCAACGTCAAAACCGACTACCGCGCCCGCGCCACGACGGTGCAATTCTCGAGCCGCATGACCTGAGCCACGGCGCGCGAAAAAGGCGGAAGGGGCGCCTGCGGGCGCCCCTTTTTGTTAGGCAGCCCAGCGTAAAGGGATTGACCGCAACGGAGGCAACTCCGATATTCATGGTTTGTTCCTACAGGAGGCTCGATGTTCAAGCTGGCGGAGCGGCGCGCCGTCGATCCCGGCGTCCACTGCGGAGAGGACGGGCTCTATCTCGGCCCAGTAGCGCTGATCGAGCGCGATGACAACGGCATCTATCGGGTTCGGCCGGCCGCAGAGATCGACGCGCTCCTCGCCGCCGCCTACGAGAGCCCGCCGGACCCTGTGCGCTGCGTCGCGGGATTGCGCCGAGTGGCCGCCCATTTGCGCGATGGCGATTTGTCGCTGGCAATGATCGCGGCGGTGCAGCTCAGCCTCAGCGACATACCGGAGGATCGGATCGAGGGGCTGGCCTGGACCAACAGGTTACCAAAAGCTAATTTCAGCCCGGCCGAGCCGCGCGACCCGCAAGGCCGCTGGACCAATGATGGCGATGCGAGCAATGTCGCGCCCGCCTGTTCGGATGGACATTCGCCTACCGCGGCGAGCCCAACCCCCCGCGCCTGGGAAAGTCAGCCGAACGCCGATTTTCGCAATCGCTTGGCGATCGCCGAGAAGACCGCCCAAAAGCCGGCGTCCGGCTATGGGGAAATGCTCGATCGCGCGGATTCTCAGGGGCGCCGCCATATCGCCCTCGGCCGCTATCAGATGACGCCAACCGCTCTCCAGGCCGCCGGGATGATCGACGCGAACGGGAATTGGACTGGAAAGTACGGTATTCATTCCCGCACAGAATTTCTCACCGATCCTGAGGCGCAGGAGAATGCGCTGACGGATTATCTCACCGACACCGAACGCCAGCTGCGTGCGAACGGTGCATTCACCCATATCGGCGAGACTATCGACGGGCTCAAGGCCCGCTTCTCGGTAACCCGCGCCGGCATTGTCGCCGCCGCTCATCGCGAGGGTGCCCCCGCGACCAGGGACTATCTGAACCGCATCGCGGGGCACGGATTTACCAGTAAAGGGCTCGGCCTGAGCAGACAAGAGCGGGCGATCGAGACCCGGCTGCGGACCTTCTCAGACGCCAGCTACGAATAACCTTCCGATGCGCAAGCCTGCTCTATTTGTGGGGCTGGCGGCAGCCGTCGCTGCCCTCTCCTCGTCGGCCGCGGTCGCCAAAGCATTGCGGTTCTCCAAACAGCTTTCTGCTGAACAGAGAACTTGCTTAAGCACAGTGATTGACGATAGTCATTGGGGGTATTCGGCTCAGTCTCGGGCACAAATGCCGGCGATTGCTCAAGTCGCTACTACCCGGCTCGGTGATAGCCGCCCAGCGTACATCTACGTCTTCGAAGCGATCGGGTGGTGCGGCACTGCTGGGTGCCCATTGCTGATTGGGGAGGTGCAGCGCGACGGAACTTGCAACCTTCTCTACGATGATACTGGGGACACCAGTTTTACGGTGCTGCGCCGCCGCGATTATGGATATCACCGCATCTACACACCGTGCGAGGCACGGTTCGACGGCCGTCGATACAAAACGGTCCACGAGGACTGCCCCAACCTCGACGTGCGTCGTTAGCAAAGGATGGGCAGAAAAAGGTCGACGAGGGCATGGTGGCGCTGGTCAACGTCAAAACCGACTACCGCGCCCGCGCCACGACGGTACAATTCTCCAGCCGCATGACCTGACCCCGTCCCCTCCCTTCGCCGCTCGCGGGGGAGGGTTTTCGACGCCGGCCATGCCGGTCGCGCGCTGCGCCTCCCTCCCCCGCGCGCGGGGGAGGGTTAGGGTGGGGGCGTTACGGAAAGGGGTGCCTCCGGGCGCCCCTTCCTCTCTTTGAGCGCGGCTTTGCTAGCGCGCCACCCTCTGTTCGGTTCCGGAAAGCACATTGCCCGGATCGGTCTGGATAGTGAAAAACTTGTTGCCGTCTGGCGCGACGAAAATATCCAAGTGCACGTCTGGAGTCGGTGCCTTCATCAGAACAGTGACGGTGCCTGTGCAGTCCGAATTGAGCGTATAAGTGCCGGGCGCCGCATCGTCGGGTATAATAGTCCCGCCGATGCTGATTGTCGCCAGGCTGTCGAACTTACCGTTTCCATAAAAGACAGCCTTGCCGGTGACTCCTTGCGGTACCAGGCTCCCACTAATGGTCACATATCCGCTTTGAGCAAACATATACAGCCCCCTCAGCGTCGCAAGGGTGCACCCTCCCCCACCTTCGCCTGCATAGCCTTGCCCCACGAGGGGTCCCACGCTCGCGAGCGCCACAATACCAACCGCCCATAGTCCTGCGCGCTTCATGTTTTCTCCCTCCGCAGAAATCGATCGGTTCCAGCCGGAACGGCCGGCCGGCCGATCAAACTCGGCTTGATCGAGCGCGTGCTATGAGGTCGCCCTTAAACAACCTAAAATAAGCTAAAATATTCAGAAGTTAGGCGACACCCAGGGAGCGACGGCGTGCATCCACCCTCCTCCGCAGATGTCTACCTGTTCGGGGAGTTCCGTCTCGATCGGCGGATCGGCATCCTTTTCCGGAGGGATGGGCGCGGCGGTTTTGCTCCATTGGTAATGGGCTCGCGCGCGCTCGACATTCTCGGCGTGTTGGTGGAGCGGCCAGGGGACCTCCTCACAAGGGCCGAGATCATCGCAGCGGTCTGGCCGGAAACGGCGGTCGAAGACAGCAATCTCAACGTCCAGATCGCCGCACTTCGCCGGGTCGTTGACGAGGAGCGGACAGAGCGGAGCTGCATCCAGACCGTTCGTGGGCGCGGCTACCGCTTTACTGCGCCGGTGGCGCGGGTCGCGGCGGACGCGCGTGCGAACATGGCAATTCCGACGAGCGGCATGCCTCCGCTGCCGGATAAGCCGTCGCTGGCGGTAATGCCGTTCCAAAACATGAGCGGTGATCCCGAGCAGGAATATTTTGCTGACGGCATGGTCGAGGAGATCATCACCGCGCTGTCCCGGATCAGATGGCTCTTCGTCATCGCGCGCAATTCGAGCTTCACCTACAAGGGCCAAGCGGTCGACGTGAAGCGGGTCGGGCGTGACTTGGGTGTCCGTTATGTTCTCGAGGGCGCAGTGCGCAAAGCCGACGGCCGCGTGCGCGTCACCGCGCAACTGATCGATGCGCTCAACGGGACGCATCTCTGGGCCGACCGCTTCGACGGTTCGCTCGAAGACGTGTTCGATCTTCAGGACAAGATAGCCTCCAGCGTCGCCGGCGTCATCGAGCCGACCCTGGAGGCGGCCGAGATCCGCCGCTCCGCCGACCGGCCGACCACCGACCTGACCGCCCTCGACCTCTACTTGCGCGCGCTCCCGGACCTGGACGCATTCGAGAAGAACGGCCTCCTTCGGGCGCTCGACCTGATCGGACAGGCGATACAACGCGATCCGCATTACGGCCCGGCTCTCGCCTTGGCGGCCCATTGCCACCAAGGGCTGGAGGTCAATGGTTGGGACGAAGACCCCGAAGAGGCCCGGCAAACCAGTGTCGATCTTGCTCGAAGGGCACTGCGCAGCGGCCCTGAAGACCCCAACGTCCTTGCACTCGCCGCCTTCGTCCTCGGCTATTTCGCCGAGGATATCGACGTATCGCTCGCGTTGATCGACCGTTGTCTCACCCTCAACCCGAGTAGCGCTCGCGGCTGGCATTGGAGCGCTTTGCTTAGGCTTTTTGCCGGTCAACCCGATACCGCGCTCCAGCATTTTCAGACGTATTTGCGCCTCAGCCCGCGTGATCGCATGGCGACTTATCTGAACGGCGTTGGCGAAGCCCACTTCTTCAGCCGCCGCTTCGACGAAGCGGCGACAAACCTGCGCGCCTCGCTCGAGCTGGCCCCGAATTTCCCGGTAACCTACCGCATCCTCGCGGCCTGCTATGCGCATCTGGGACGGCTCGACGAAGCACGAGAGATAGTCGGGCGGCTGCGCGCGATCACCCCTGCCGTGGTGGAGCGCGGAACGCGGTATCGCAACCCGGAACTCCGCGAGCTGTTCCTGTCGGGCCTGCGGCTCGCGATGGGCGAGGCGACATGAGCCAGACCCGTGTCGCGGTCAATGCGACAGCGTCGCGGCCAGACCGAGCTGCGCCGCGACCGCGTGAAGGCGCCGATCGCGCGTCCATAATTTGCTGCCGGCCGTAAGCCGCGTGGCAGCCAACAAATGGGCATCGACATAGCCGATGCTGCGTCCGAATAGGGCTTCGCGATCGATGAACCGGAGCACTTCTCCGTGCGAGGCACTGGTCGCTTGAGGCAACCGTTGCGAGATCCGCATGATGTCGTGACGCTGCCGCAGATTGGCGAGTGCAAGTTCGCCCAACACGAACGGATGTCCGAGCACCTCGCCGTCGCCGAGCAGTTCCCTGAGCGCCGCGTTAGCCGACCGCAAGTATTCGATCCAGACCGACGTATCGACGAGGATCACTTGGGCTTCGGCCGTCCGCGCGGGATCGGCTTGAGATCGGGCTCGCTGCCGCCCAGACGCGCCAGCCGACGCGCCGCCTCGCGTTCAACCAACGCCTTGAGTGCCTCGCGGACGAGCGCCGATTTCTCGCGTATGCCTGTGTAGAATTCGGCGTCGGCTAACAACTCATCGTCCAAAGCAAGCGTTGTCCGCATTTCTGGTCTCCGGTCAGGCATCACTAATATCATCATTTGATGCCTTTATCAATGCCGACGGGCGGCCGGAAACCCCGGATCGGCTAAGCGAAGGCGCGGCGGACGCGGCCCCAATCTTCGATCGCGTGCTCCTGGCCGGGGACGATCTGGATCGCGATTTCGCTGTAGCCGGCGGCGAAGAGCGCGGCGATCCGGTCTTTGATTTCCTTTTCGGTCGCGGTGATCGTCGTCAGGCGGATCAGCTCGGCGGTGACGAACGGCCGTTCTTCGGGCTTGACGAACATCAGATGGCCGCGGTGGTTTTCGAGATAGTGGGCGCCCTGCGGCCGGAAATTGCGCGCCAGCTCGACATATTCGGCAACCGTGTCGGCGATCGCGGGCGAGGGTGGGGTTGCGTTCGGCATCCCGGCCAATGCCTGGTCGGCGGCGCGGTGCAGCAGCATCGCGGCGCGCGGGCCGGCTTGCGCGATGGCGCGTGGGCTATCGGCGGGTTCGCCCTCTTCCAGAATCGCGCCGCCGGTCAGCACCACCGAGTTCGAATGCGTCGGCGGCTGTGCCCGGCGGCTTCGCGTTGCGATTGCATCACGCGGAGCGCGGCGCTTGCCGCCTCGGGATCGCCGATCGTGCTGATCCAGCCGGCGCCGAGCCTCGCGGTCAGCGCCTGCGCCCGCGGGCCGGTCGCGGCGACGTAAAGGCCGATCGGATCCTTGGTGTTGATCAGGCCAAGCTCGGGGTTCAGCAGCCTGATCAGACGCGTCTTGCCCTCGATCTCGGCCTCGACGGTCTCCTCGCGCAGCAAGGCCATGACCACCTGGACATACTTTTCCATGTCCGCCAGCTTGACCGCGCCGAGCCCCATCGCCCGCCGGCCGGTAAAACCGGTGCCGACCCCGAAATCGATCCGTCCCGGCGCCAGTTTGTTCAAGCGAGGCAAAGGCGTTGGCCGCCACCGCCGCAATGCGGTTCGAGGGGATCAGAACACCGGTGCCGAGCCGGATCCGCGTCGTCTTGATCGCCGCCGCGGCCATCGCCACAAACGGGTCGGCGCTCAGCATCTGGGTATCGTAGAACCACGCGCGCGAGAACCCGAGCTCCTCGGCCCGCCGCACGACCCGCCACGAATCGGCATCGGTCGGGATGGCGATGGCGAATTTCATGGTCATCCAATACTGCTGCCGGTCACAGCAGCGAATTGACCCATTCGTAGAGTTTGGTTTTGGGCAGCGCGCCGACTTTGGTCCCGGCGACTTTGCCGGACTTGAACAGGATCATCGTCGGGATGCCGCGCACGCCGTATTTTGTCGGCGACTGCGGGTTCTCGTCGATGTTGACCTTGGCGACGGTCAGCTTGCCGGCCTTATCGGCAGCGAGATCTTCGAGGAACGGCCCAATCATCTTGCACGGGCCGCACCATTCGGCCCAGAAATCGACGAGAACCGGCCCCTCGGCGGAAAGCACATCGGTCTCAAAGCTGCTGTCGGTGACGGCGGTCGGCTTCATCGCATCATCCTCTCGCTCAAACGCGGCTGACATTAGGGGCGGCAAAAAAGCGGCGTCAAGGCAGGTGCCCTGCGAGCCGCTCGGGGCTGATCGGCATCAAAAGCGGCGCTTGCGTCCATAATAGAGCGCAGCGGATGTCGCGGCCGGGATAGATGCGGGCGAGCGCCGCGCGATAGAGAGCCAGCTGGCGCAGGTAGATCGGCGCCACCTCGGCTTCGTTCGCCGGCACCGGGCGCAAGGTCTTGTAATCGACGATCAGCACATGGTCGGGAGCGACGACGAGGCGGTCGATCTGCCCCGACAAGCGCGTGCCGGCCGACGAGCCCGACCAGCGGCACCTCGGCATGCGAATCCGGACCGAACAGAGCCCTGAAATCGGGATGGCTCAGCACCGCCAGGATTTCTTGGCGGATCTCGTCCTGCTCCTCGGACGCAAGGGCGTGAGTCGGCAAGGCCAGAAAGCGCCGGGCCGCCGCGTCGCGCTCGGTCTCCGGCAGCTCGGGCAAGCTTTGCAACAGCCGATGGACCAGGAGGCCGCGCTTGAACCGGTCGCGTCCGCCGGCCGCGAGCGGCGACAGTGTCGGCGGCTCCTCGCCGTCCGGCCTTGACGGCAGCAATGGCCGCGGCGGGTCCGGCTCGGCCGGCGGCGGCGCCGTCGCCCAGCCCGGCAACGGGGTCGCTTCCCCCGCCGCAACAGCCATCGCCGGCTCGCGGTAAGGCGGGACGGTCTGCGCGCTTTCGATGCGCAATCCCTCGCCCGACCAGCCCTCTTCTTCGCCGATCAGCGGTTTCGCGTCGAAGCCAAAGGGCTGGGCGCACCCGGTGAGACCGGCGCGGCACAGCATGTGCCAGCAGATCTGTTGCGGCGCCTTCAAAGTCTGCCAGCCGCATACATAGAGCCGGTCCTGCGCGCGGGTCAGACCGACATACAACAGGCGGCGGTATTCCTGCATCTGGCGGTCCCGCCACGCATTCTTTTCCAAGGCGTACCGGCTGGCGACATGATCGCCGGGCGGCTTCCACAATGGCAGTTCGTCATCGCTCCACAGCACCGCCACCTTCTGGTCGGGGACCGCCATCGTATCGGGCAGGAAGACCACCGGCGCTTCGAGGCCCTTGGCCCCGTGCACGGTCAGGATGCGGACCTCGTCGCGCGGGCGAGCCGCGAAATCGCGCTTGACCTCGGTGGCCGCGGCCGTCAGCCAGCGCAGAAACCCCTGTAGCGACGGCACATGCTCGCGCTCATAGGCGAGCGCCAAACCGAGGAACTCTTCGACCGGGTCTTCGGCCTCGGGGCCGAGGCGATGCAGCAGCGCGCGCCGCCCGCCCTCGGCACCGAGGATTTCGCCATAAAGCTCATAGGGCGGAACGAAATCGGCGCGGGCAAGCCAGGCCGAAAGCCGGTCGGCGGCGCGGCGCAGCTTCGCATTCGATTCGGCGCGCAGGCGCAGGCGGCTCCACAGGGTATCCTTGTCGCGCGCATAGCAGAGGTCGAACAGCGCCTCTTCGTCGATGTCGAAGAGCGGGCTTTTCAGCACCGCGGCGAGGGTCAGATCATCCTCGGGCAGCAGCAGAAAGCGGCCAAGCGCCACCAGATCCTGCACCGCCAATTGCTCGGTCAGCACCAGGCGGTCGGCGCCGGCGACCGGGACGCCGCGCTGTTTCAAGGCGCGCAGCAATTCGCCGACGAATTCGTTGCGACGGCGCACCAGCACCATGATGTCGCCGGGCCGCAGCGGCCGGTCGCGCGCCTCCAGCCGCTCGCCGGCGGCGAGCCATTGCCCGATCGTAGCCGCGATGGCGCGGGCGAGCCGGGCATAAGGCTCGGCCACCCGCTTGTGGGTAACCGGCAATTCCTCGTCGTCGGGCTCGTCTTCCGGCGCCGGCGCGACCGGCGGCCATAGCTCGACCCGGCCGGCATGACCGGCGCGGTTGGCGATATGGCGAATTTCGCTGCCGTCGAGCGCTACCCCGTGCCGCGCTTCAGGCTGGCGGAAAATCGCATCGACGGCCTGCAATATCGGCTCGGTCGAGCGGAACGAGACGGCGAGCGGCAGCTCCAGCCAAGCCTGGTTGACGTTATTGACCCGCTGCTCGAAATGCTGCCGCATGCGCAGAAAGGCCTGCGGGTCGGCGCGCTGAAAGCTGTAGATCGACTGCTTCGTATCGCCGACCGCAAAAATCGTGCGGATCGGGTGGCGGGCGCCCTCGCCGGCGAAGAACTCCTCGGCCAGGGCGGCAACGATCTGCCATTGCTCGGGGTTGGTGTCCTGGGCTTCGTCGATCAGGATGTGGTCGAGTCCGCCATCGAGCTTGAACAAGACCCAGGGCGCCACCCCCGGCCGGTGCAACAGCGCCAGCGCGGTCAGCACCAAATCGTCGAAATCGAGCACGCCCTTCAGCCGCTTGGCCTCGCCGTACTCGCGTAGCAACCTGTCGCCGAGCCGCATCAGCGCGCAAGTCGCCTCGCGCACGACGAACGCGCCGCGCAGTTCTCGCGAATTCCAGCACCCGCCCACCCTCCGCCGCCAGTATCGCGATCGCGTCGTAACCGGCCTCGGCCAGAGCGGCCGCCGTGCTCTTGGTGATCAGCCTGCTGTTGATCTCCCATTTGTCCGTCAGGTAGGCACCGATATATTTGTCGATGATCGACTGGCGCCGATCCGGCGACGCGCACCATTGCATCGAGGACTTTGCCGAGCTTGCGGTCGTTGACCGAGCCCCTGGAGAGCGCCGCCGCGCAGGCGCGGAGCCCGTCTTCGTCGCCGGCGTCCTCGGCGCAGAATTCCTCGACCAAGGATTCGACGGTCGTCTCTTCTGCGAGAGACAGCGCCGCCGACAATTTGCGCCGCAAACCCGCGTGGCCGTGGCGCAATGCCCGTTGAAGCTTGCCGCGCTCCTGGGCGAGCGCCCGCATCAGCTCGCCAAAGCGCTCCTCCGCGGTGTAGTCCGCGACGATCGCAAGCGCCTCGGTGAGCTCGGGATCACCCCTCCTGCGCGCCGCTATGATCACGTTCTGCGCGGCTTCGCCCAATAGCTCGTCGGCGCCGCGCTCTTCGATCACGGCGAACTCGGGCGACACGCCGGCTTCGAGCGGAAAGCGGCGCAGCAGGGTCTGACAAAAGGCGTGAATCGTCGAAATCTTGATCCCGCCCGGCGTGTCGAGAACCAGCGCGAACAGCCGGCGCGCGCGGGCAATCGTCCCTTCGTCGGCGAATTCCCCGGTCAACTGCTGAAGCGTTTGCACCAGTTCACCCGCCGGCAATGTCGCCCATTTTGAGAGTTCGCCATCGAGCCGGTTCGCCATTTCGGCCGCGGCGGCACGGGTGAAGGTCAGGCACAGGATGCGCGCCGGGTCGGTGCCTTCCAGCATCAGCCGCAACAGCCGATCAGTCAGCACTGTCGTCTTGCCGGTCCCGGCCGAAGCCTCGACCCAGACCGAAGCGCGCGGATCGGCCGCCCAGGGAGCGGTGCGGGTATGGAACGCGCCTACCATTCTTCGATCTCGCCGCGCCCAACCCGTTCGAGATGCTCGTAATCCGAAAAACGCGGCTTTCGCGCCGGTACGGGGATTGCCAGATAAGGGGTGGCGGGATCGTCGAAACGCTCGACCAATGCGCGCAGCTTGGCGCCCGCGCGATCGACCAGTGCTCGTGGCTCGCCATCGTCGATCGGGCAACGCATTCCCGCCAGTGCACGACCGCCGAGCTTCCAATACTCGAGCGCCGCCGGGGTGCCGCTGACCGCGCCGAAACTGCCGTCGCGCAAGATCAGCGCCTCCAGCGGCAACTGCGGCGCGTATCCGGCACCTATCGCCTTCTTAGTCGGCAAGCTGCCGGTCTTGTAATCGATCAGCAGAAACGCCCCCGATGCCAGACGGTCGATGCGGTCGGCCATGGCGGTCAATTCAAATGACCCGCCAGGCAGGCCGCGCAAGGTCAGGCTGCCCTTCAACTCGCTGAAGCTCTCGATGATTGCCTGGCGATGCGTCGCTTCTTCCGCGACGAGCCAGCGGACGATCCGCTCGAAGCGCGGCCACCAGAACGCCCATGCGCCGGGGCGCGACAGCACGGCGCCGAAATGGCGGCGCCCGATCGCGATCAGCTCGGACACCGGATCGGCGGGCAATTCGCGCGGAAAGCGACGGACAAATTCGGCGAGGGCCTCATGGATGCTGATGCCGAGATCCGCTCGACCGGGATCGGCGTCCAGTTCGTCCAAGGCCGTCAGACCCAGGATATGACGGGCATAGATCGCATAGGGATCGCCGAGCCAGGTCTCGATCTGGGTGACCGACAGCTTGCGTGGCCGCGCGGAAAGCGGTGGGCGCGGCGCGGCTGGCGGGGACGGTCGGTATTCCACAACGTCGAGCCCATCAGCAGCGGCCAGTATCGCCTGATCGGGCTGCAGCGCATTGCCGAGTCCGACCGCGCGCAACACTGTGTCAAGGCGCAACAGCCAGCGCGACGGTACCGTCGGCGCCCCTTCGCTGCGTGCGGCGCGGGTCAACGCCACTTCCGGAGCAGCGATCGACTGGGTGAAATCATGCGCGGCGATGCCGATCGCTCGCTCCGGCACGGCGATCTCGAACTCGCGCCGCATCTGCCGCGACATCCACGGGTCCTGCGCGGGCGACCCAGGCCAGGTGCCTTCGTTCAGTCCCCCGAGGACGACGAGATCGGCCTGCTGCAACCGCGCTTCGACCAGGCCCCAGATCGCCAGCCTCGGATGGCGGCCATAAGCCGGCCGGACGACGGCGTCGACGGCGAGCGCCTCGAACAGCGCCAAGTAGTGGTGGCCAGGCAATGGCGGAAAATCGCCGGCGGCATCGATCAGCTCGTGGCAAAAGCGGGCCGCCGTATCACCCGCGGCTTCACGCCACAGTCGCGCGGCGCCGGCCTCGGTATCGGTCGCCGCCAACCGCTCGGCCGCTTCGATATGCGCCGTGGCAAGGCGGGCGAGCGGCACCGATGCGGCGGCGAGCAGATCCGGCAACGCGCCAAGACAGGATTCGAGCCGGTCAGAAAAGCGGGCGAGCTTGATGTCGGCTCCGGCGAGGGCGGCCCTGAGACCGGCAAAGCCGGGGGCCGGGCGCGGTCCGAGGATCGCTTGCTCGAGCGTCCGCGTCAGGTCGCGAAACGCCGCGGGGGCGAGCCCGCCGGCGGCCAGCGGGTGCTTCAGTGCGGCCAGCAGCGGCACCGGCGCCAACCCGCTCGCGGCGAGCTCGAGCACCAGGCGCAGAAACACGCCGGGCGGTGTGCGGTTCAACGGCAGACCCGCCGAATTGTCGATCTCGATCCCCCAGCGGCGCAGTTCGGCCGCCACTCGGCGAGCTAGTTCGCGGTCCGGGGTGACGAGAGCGGCGGTGGCCCCGGGGGTTTCGAGCTTGCGCCGGAGCAGCAGAGCAATCGTCAGCGCCTCTTCATGCGCGCCGGCGCAATCGTAGCGGCTGAGCCCGGCGAGCGTTTCGGCGGATGGGGGAGCGAGGTCGCGCCAGGCGTCGGTCGTCGCCGCCGGCCGCATCGCCTCGGCGACCAGCTGCACCCGCTGAGCGCGGGGTGAAGCCCTCCCGGCGAGCGGTAGATCCCAATCGCGGATATCGGCCGGGCTGAGGTCGAGGGCCTTCAGCAAGATCGCCATCAGGTGCTGCGGGTGGGTCTCGTCATCCTCGATCGCGGTCCATTGCGCCATATCGCAGCAGCGGTCGAGCCCGGGCAGGATCACGGCGCCCCGATCAAGGGCAGCGACCATCGAGATGAGCTCGGTCATCGCCGGGATCCCGCCGGTGAGCCCGGCGGCGATGACCGGATCGCGGGGCGGAGATCGACGCCAGATCGCCGCCTGCTGCGCCAGCAGGCGGTTGCGCCGATCGGCCGGATCGAGCGCGCCTTCAGCCGCGAGAATGCCGGGCCAGGAGCGCGGCAAGATTTCGAGAAAGGTGCGCACGATGTGCCAATGCTCGGCCATATCCGCCGGCGCGAGGTCGGCGAGCCGCGCAAAGCTCGCGCCCTCGGTCGCAACGGTGTCGAGAAACCGCGCGAGGCTGGCGGCGAGAGCGGCGGCCTGGCCGGGCAGGAGCGGGTCGGGACTGCGCCGTCTGCCCCACTCCAGCACCAGCCGGGTCAACAGCAGCCGGCGGCGCAGTTCCGGGATCGCCGGCGGCACCGCCATGGTGCTGCCGTCCTCCGCTACGCCCTCGACCAAGGACAGCTCGTCCGAATCGAGGTCGCCGATCGGTCGCATCCGCGGCAGCAGCAACGGCGTGCCCGGGTCCCGCCCGTCGGGCAGGACGCGCAGAAAAGCCTCGCGCAAGGCACGCACCGCGCGCCGGGTCGGCAGTAGAACAGTGACCCGCGGCAACGCCAGCGGATCATCGCCGGCGACGGCGAGCAACCCCGCGGCCAGGGTCACCAAAAACGGGCGATCCGGCGCGATGGTATAGAGCTTGGGCTGCACGGCAGCTCGCGTCCGTAAACGGCTAGCGCTCGACGCGGTGGGAGGACAGACGCTCGCGGGTCGCCTCCAGGCCTGTCGGCGTACCGATGTGATACCATTCGCCGTCATGCACGATCCCGCTCAGGCGGTCCATGTGCTCTGCCCGGTCGAACAGCCGGATCAACGAGAAGACGCGGTCGGTCACGCCGTCGAACAGGCGGCGGTGCAAGAGCTGGATGCCGGCGAACAGGTAGGGCGCGACTTCGCGCTCCCCGCGGCGACGAGGACACCCCGATGGGTCGAGCAAATAATCGCCGCTGCCATCATAGCCGACAGCGCTCACCGTGCGCTGCAGCAGCAGCACTGCATCCATCCGCTCGGGATCGAAGGCGCGAGCCAGACGGAGCAATGCCGGCTCCATGCCGTCCAGCCAGAATACGTCGGCGTTGACGACGAAAAAGGCCTCGCCGAGTGACGGCAAGACCTGCGCGATCCCGCCGCCGGTGTCGAGCAGCTCGGCTTCTTCCGAGATCTCGATATCCGGGTGGCGGCGGCTGGCCAGATGCTCTGCGACCTTTGCCGCCAAATAATGGGTGTTGACGACAATGTGCTCGACGCCGGCCCACGCCAGTCGATCGATCGCATGATCGAGCAAAGTGCGCCCGTTAAGTTCAACAAGCGGCTTCGGCAAGGTGTCGGTCACCGGGCGCAGCCGGGTCCCGAGCCCGGCCGCCAACACCATTGCCCGCCGCGGCGGCGCGATCACGCGGCGCCTCGCAGATTGCGCATGCGCCGAGCGGGCGGCAGATGGCGATCGAGCCAGCCCGCGATGGCGCCGAGCGCCGGGTCGCGAAGATCACCCTCGAGCAGGCGCCACAGCCGGGGGATATGGGCGAGATAGCCGGGCTTGCCGTCGCGCTTCCATAGCCGAGTGAAGATGCCGAGGATCTTGCAGTTGCGCTGGGCGGCGAGGATCGCGGCCGAGCGCGCGAAGGCGGCGCGGTCGAGCGCCGGGAAGGCGGCGAGATAGCGCACCGTCATCGCTTCGCGCAGCCGATCGGAGACATCACGCCGCGCGTCCTCCAATAGCGAGACGAGGTCGTAGGCCGGCGGGCCGCAGACCGCGTCCTGGAAATCGAGCAGCCCGCAGCGTCGCACGCCCCGGCGATCCGGGCAGCAGCATCAGATTGTCGATGTGGAAGTCGCGCAGGACCAGGGTCGAACCGAACGGTTCCACCGCCTGCGGCAAGATCGCGCGCCACAGCGCCAGATATTCTTCGCGCAGGAACGATGCGGCAGGGGCGCCAAGGACCGCGGGCAGATACCAATCGACGAGCAATGCCGCTTCGCCAAGTAGCCGCGCCTCGTCGTAGGACGTCAGGTCGGGCGCGCCGGCTGCCGCCACCGCTTGCTGCAACGCCACCAATGTATCGATCGCGAGGGTATAGAGGGCGGGCTCGTCGGCGCCGCCGGCCAACAGCCGGGTGTAGGTGTCGTCGCCGAAATCCTCGATCAGCAGGAGGCCTTCGGCGCGGTCCTCGGCCAATACCTCGGGAGCGCTGAAGCCGAGACTCCGCAGAATCGCCGCGACCGCGACATACGGGCCGACATCCTCCTGGGGCGGCGGGGCGTCCATCAAGACCGCACGGTCACGGCCACGGCTGAGCCGGTAGTAGCTGCGAAAAGAAGCATCGCCGGCGAGCGGCGCACACACCGCACCGCCCCAGCCGCACGCATGAAGAAAATCCGACATCGCTCCGCTGCCGCATGGCGACGGTCGCCGGGAGCATGCTGCCCCGCAATTCGGCGAAGATGCCGGAAATGGCCGGATCAGGCATCGGCATCAACCCCGGCTAGTCGCGACCGCCACCCGGCATCGCTGACCAGAAATGCGCGCCTCGTGTGCGGGCGATCGCCAAAATCCAGGGTGATTTCGAGACGGCGCTGCGGCAGCAAAGACGCGAGCCGCTCCGGCCATTCGATCAGAGACACGCCCGAGGCAAAGGCTTCCTCGATGCCGAGCTCCCAAGCTTCTTCGGCGGCGTCGAGGCGGTAGAGATCGAAATGCCAGACCGCCACGGCATCCGTCTGGTAGATCTGAACCAGTGTGAAGGTCGGGCTTGGGACTTCCTCATGCGCATCGCCGCGAGCGCGGATAAAGGCTCGGGCAAAGCAGGTTTTTCCAGCGCCGAGATCACCCTTCAGCGCGATGATGTCGCCGGGTACGACCAGCGCCGCAACACGCGAGGCGAGCGCGGCGGTGGCGGCTTCATCGGGTAGGTCGACAACGATCATCACCTACGCGTTGTATATTGTAGCGATGATTATCCGCAATATCTGCTTTTCAGCGTTTTCCACAGCAGGGAAGCGGATGGTCGCGGAGGCGCCGGGACCAGTGCCGCTGGTGGTGAATTGCGGGAGGGGCGGCTCCGGCTCTGGTGGTTGCAGCGGCGCGCCCTCGCTACGCCGGGACCTCGTTCACCGTGTCGGCGCGCTGACGCGTGCGCCCCGACGCCGTGGTCTCGGCGCGCTGAGACAAACCCGTTCCACTGCCGACGGGGAGCCGGCAAATCACCCGGGTTCCGCAGCCCAACGCCGATTCGATTTCGACACTTCCGCCGTGCAACTCGATCAGGCTTTTGACCAGGGACAGGCCGAGCCCGGAGCCTCCTTCCCGCTTGCAGGCGTATTTTTCGAAGACTCTGGGCTTGATCGGCCGGAGCGATGCCAATCCCGGTGTCGGCGACGGCCAGCAGCAGTTCGCCCTGAGAATACCGGCCTTCTATGCCGATCGCACCGCCGGGCGGGGTGAATTTGACTGCATTCGAAATCAGGTTGAACAGCGCCTGCTTAAGTCGCCGCTCATCGGCCTCGATCGCGCCGATCTGCGACGGGCAGCGCAGGCTGATCTCGAGCCCCCGGCTGCGCGCGCGTTCCTGGGTCAGGGTCACCACCGCCCGCAGCATTTCCGGAATGTCGACCCGACTACGCTCCAATACCATATAGCCGGCTTCGATTGTCGCCAGATCGAGGATGTCGTTGATCAAAGTCATCAACTGATGTGAACTGTCGAGAATTCCGCGGCAATATTCCGATTGGCTCGAATTGAGCGAGCCGAAGTATTGGTTGTTCAGAATTTCAGCGAAGCCGATGACCGTGTTCAGCGGCGTGCGCAGCTCATGCGAAACGCTGGCGATGAATTCGCTCTTCAGCCGCCCGGCGGTCTCGAGCGCATCGTTGCGTTCGCGCAATGCCCGCTCGACCCGGGCCGTGTCACTGACGTCGAGATAGGTCAGCAGCACCTCGCCGTCGGGCAGCGGCACGCTGGCCACCTGCAGCACCGAGCCGTCGCGGCGATTGAGCAGGCCGTTGGTCAAGCCCGGTGCGATTACCTTGGCGACGATATCGCCCTTGACCGCGGCCCAATCGCCGCGATCGTCGATAAAATCGCGAGTCTTCTCGACGATATCGCCGATATGCGGCTCGCCGGCGACGTCCTCCTCCGACAATCCCCACATCGCCCGAAACGCCGGATTATTGAGCTTTAATCGGCCGTCGCTGCCGTAAACGGCGATGCCTTCGAACAGGTGGTCGAGGGTGGCGCGCTGCACCTGGATCAGGGTGTTGTATGAGCATTCGAGGGCCAGGCGGTCGCTGACGTCTTCGTAAACGAAGGTCAGCCCCCCGAACGGGTGTGGCGATACCGTCAACTGCAAGGTGCGCCCGTCGGGCAGATGCATCAGCTCGTGCCGAGGCTCGATCAGCGAGGTGAACAGCGCGCATCGCTCGCGCTTGAAGGCTCGAAAATCGGCGAATTCCGGAAGGCGGCGGGTTTCGCGCAGGCGCTCGAGGATTTCGCCCAGCGTGGGCTCGCCGGCGAGCCACGCCTCCTCGATCCCCCACAAGCTGGCGAAGGCATGGTTGAAGAACGTCAGCTTTCTGTCGGGACCAAAGATCGCGACCGCGGCGTAGATACTTTCGAGCACGTCGGCATGCGCGTTGACATGGCGCCACAGCTCAGCTCGCACGGCTTCGACATCGGTGCAGTCGCGGGCGAAGCCGATCGTCCCGCCGGCGGCGCATGGCGCCTCGACGAAATCGAGCAGCCGGCGCTGCCCGCCGATCACGACATGGGCCTGTTCCGAGCGTGATCCGGCCAACCGGACCATGTTGGCAGGCGCGCCGACCGCATCCCCGCCGCCGGCGGGGATAAGCTCCCGGGCCTCAGCGAGAACTTCTTCGCGGGCGGCGCCGAGAGAAGCGGCATAGGCCAGGTTACATTCGACGACGACGCCGCGGTTGCGCCGCCATACCGGCATCGGCACCGCGTCGAGCATGGCACGCAGTCGCGCGATTTCCTCGCCGACTGCCCGCACCGCCGACTCCGCCTCGGCGCGAGCATGTTCCACCGCGGCCAAGCTGCGAAGGCTTACACGCAAACGCACACAAGCATACAGCCAAAGCCCGCCGCAGACGATTGCAACGATTATGCAAAGTACGGCGGTAGCCTCGATCACCATCGGACACCCCTTTTTCAGCCTGGGGTAGGAGTTGAATTGTCGGACTCCCCAATTCCGGCATTATGGGGTGTTCTTGGTAAAAGAAAAGAGGAATTCGACGACGATTCCCTGATAAGTTGTTAAAGAGCGCTTTTTTCGGGTCTAATACCGATAATGCTCGGGTTTGAACGGCCCCGATCGGTCGAGGCCGAGATAGCCCGCCTGCGCCGGGCTGAGCTTGGTCAGCTTAACCCCGAGCTTGTCGAGGTGGAGCGCGGCCACCTTTTCGTCGAGGTGCTTGGGCAGCACATAAACCTTGTTCTCGTATTTGCCGTGGTTGGTCCACAGCTCGATCTGGGCCAGCACCTGATTGGTGAAGGAGGCGCTCATCACAAAGCTCGGATGGCCGGTGGCGCAGCCCAAATTGACCAGCCGGCCCTTGGCGAGGACGATCAGCCGCCTGCCGTCGGGAAAGACGACCTCGTCGACCTGGGGCTTGACCTCCTCCCAGGGATAATTGCGCAAGGCGTCGATCTGAATCTCGCTGTCGAAATGACCAATGTTGCAGACGATGGCGCGGTCCTTCATCTGACGCATATGATCGATGGTGATCACGTCGATGTCGCCGGTCGCAGTGACGAAGATGTCGCCTTGTGAGGCGGCATCGTCCATCGTCGTCACCTGATAGCCCTCCATCGCCGCCTGCAAGGCGCAGATCGGGTCGATCTCGGTGACCATGACGCGGGCGCCTTGGCTCCTGAGGCTCGCGGCCGAGCCCTTGCCGACATTGCCGAAGCCGCAGACGACCGCAAGCTTGCCGGCCAGCATCACGTCGGTGGCGCGCTTGATGCCGTCGACCAGGCTCTCGCGGCAGCCGTAAAGGTTATCGAATTTCGATTTGGTGACGCTGTCGTTGACGTTGATCGCCGGCGCCTTCAACGCCCCTTCCCGCATCATCTCGTAGAGCCGGTTGACCCCGGTCGTCGTCTCCTCCGAGATGCCGCGGACGTGGCGCAACAGATCTGGGTGCCGGTCATGCAGGATCTTGGTCGCGTCGCCGCCGTCGTCGAGCACCATATTGGGCGTCCAACCCTCCGGACCGCGCAGGGTCTGCTCGATGCACCATTCGTATTCCTCCTCGGTCTCGCCCT
This sequence comes from uncultured Alphaproteobacteria bacterium, assembly GCA_963785565.1. GTDB lineage: Bacteria > Pseudomonadota > Alphaproteobacteria > ATCC43930 > CGMCC-115725 > AP-15. The sequence goes on from CAWAVV010000068.1 coordinate 151,298, forward strand.
TCCAGGCAAAGACCGGAATACCGCTCGCCGCGATCGCCGCGGCGGCATGGTCCTGGGTCGAGAAGATATTGCACGAGCTCCAGCGCACTGTGGCGCCGAGATGGATCAGGGTCTCGATCAGCACTGCGGTCTGGATCGTCATGTGCAGGCAGCCGACGATGCGCGCGCCCGCGAGCGGCTTTGCTGCGCCGAACTCGTCACGCAACGCCATCAGCCCCGGCATTTCGGTCTCGGCTATCGCAATCTCGCGCCGCCCCCAATCGCCAAGCGAAATATCGGCAACCCTGTAGTCGGTGAAGGCGGGCATTTATCGATTCTCCCAAAATGGCGCTCGCGGTGGTGGCGCATTTAGCAGCGCCGCGATCCACTCGGCAAGCCGGAGGCTCCACCGGGTGATGTACGGAGGATTGTGTCAGGGCGGTGAGAGGGGGTACTCGGCGGATTGCTGAAGTCCGTAAAGAGGAGCACCCCCAATGCCACAAGCAGTGACGATTGCCAGTTTAGCGAGGGCGTTCGAGCTGGTGAAGGCATGCAAGCACAGGGATTGGAGTGGGGCGAGAGCTACCGGGCTCTCGGCCGGGATGCGCTTGCCAGCATTTTGCGCGGCCAAATGGGGCATGCCATCGACGAGCATCTCGATCGCATGGCGGCGCTCGACCAGGCCGATCGCCGCAATGGCTCCTATCGGCGGCATCTGTTAACCGAGCTCGGCGCGATCGAACTTGCTGTCCCGCGCACCCGCCGGTCTGCCCCAATTGGAGTGCTGCGGGCTTATGCCCGTCGTCCGCAGCACATCGACCGGATGATCCTCTGGTGCTTTGTGCTCGGGATGTCGGGGCGCAAGGTGAGCGAGGCGCTGCTGCCGATCCTCGGGCGGCCGATCAGCCCGGCGACGGTCAGCACGGCGACGGTCAGCCCGGCGACGGTCAGCACGGCGACGGTCAGCCCGGCGACGGTCAGCACGGCGACGGTCAGCACGGCGACGGTCAGCACGGCGACGGTCAGCACGGCGACGGTCAGCACGGTGGCCAAGCAGCTCGATGTGGTGGTCGCCGCCTTCCACGCCCGGCCGCTCCAGGACCGCTACCGGGTGCTGATGCGCGACGGCGTGGTGCTGGCCCGCGAGACCGGCGCCGGCGCCATCCGGCGACCCGTGTTGGTGGCGCTCGGCCTGCGCGCGGACGGCAAGAAGGAGGATATCGACTTCCGCCTGGCCCAGAGCGAGAGCGCGGCCGAATGGGAGCGGTTCCTGGGTGACCTCATTCGCCGCGGCCTGGTCGGCGACCGGTTCGAGATGATCTGCGTCGACGGCGGCGCCGGACTGCTTGCCGCCCTGCCAACCGCCTATCCAGGTGTCCCGGTGCAGCGCTGCTGGGCGCACAAGATCGGCAATGTCCTAAACCGTAATGTCCTAAACCGCAATGTCCTAAACAAGGTGCGTGTCGCCGACCAGCCGGCCGTCAAGACCGATCTGCACGCCGTCATGAACGCCGCCACTTTGCCGCGCTCGCCCGTTCAGCGGCCCGCCGTTTCGCCGACCGCTGGGCGGCGGATTATCCACCGGCTGTCGCTTGCCTGCGTGACGACCTCGATGATCTCCTTACTTGCTGGCGCTATAAATCCCTCGCCAAGCGCAAAGCTGTCCGAACCACCAACGCCATCAAACGGCGCTTTCGCGAAGTTAGACGACGCACCCGGCCGATGGGCGTGTTTTCCCACCGAACCTCGATGGACCGCATCCGGTTCGCAATCTTCAGTCACGAAAACCAAAACCAGGGCCTCAGCACCCCTCTCCTGCTGACACAAACCTTTTGACGTTACCGGTAATCCGGTGCCGCGCATACCCGGCCGGGCCGCCCCAAGCGAAGCCGCTCGACAGCCGCAGCGCGGGTGTCAAAATGAAGGCTACGGGAGGAAGCCCGATTATGTCCCAAGTCTACACCAATCCCTACGAACTGGGGCTCGACAAGAACCCGGCCAATTTCGTGCCGCTGAGCCCGATCGGCTTTTTACTGCGCTCCGCATCGGTCTATCCCGACTGTCTCGCCGTCGTTCATGGCGAGCGGCGGTACAGCTGGCGCCAAGCGCTCGAACGCTGCCGCCGGCTGGCTTCGGCTTTGGCGGCGGCGGGCGTCGGGCGCGGCGACACCGTGGCGATCATAGCGCCGAACATCCCCGAGATGTTCGAAGCCCATTTCGCCGTGCCGATGGCGGGGGCGGTCCTGAACGCACTCAACATTCGCCTCGACGCGGAGACCATCGCCTTCATCCTCGGACACGGCGAGGCCAAGGTCTTGATCACCGATACCGAATTCGCCCCGGTCGTCAAACAGGCGCTGGCGAGGCTGGAGCGCAAGCCACTGGTCGTCGACATCGTCGACCCGGCGGGTCCGGGCGGCGCGCGCCTCGGCAACATTGATTACGAGGCCTTTCTCGCCGGCGGCGACCCAGCCTTCCCCGAACTCACGCCCACAGACGAATGGGATGCGATCGCGCTGAATTACACCTCCGGCACGACCGGCAACCCCAAAGGTGTCGTCTATCATCATCGCGGCGCCTATCTGAACGCGCTCGGCAACATACTGGTCTGGGGCCTGCGGCAACACCCGGTCTATCTGTGGACCTTGCCGATGTTCCACTGCAACGGCTGGTGCTTTCCGTGGACCATCACGGCGTTGGCCGGAACTCATGTCTGTCTGCGCCGGGTCGAGGCCGCGGCGATTTACGAGACGATCGCACGCCACGGCGTCACCCATATGTGCGGCGCGCCGGTCGTCATGAACATGCTGCTGAATGCCGGGCCCGGGCTGACCCGCTCCCTCGACCGGCGGATCGAGATGATGACCGCGGGGGCGTCGCCACCGGCTGCGGTGATCGAGGGGATGGAAGCGATCGGCTTTCATATCACCCATGTCTACGGCCTGACCGAAGTCTACGGGCCGGCCACAGTATGCGCCTGGCACAGCGAGTGGGACGCGCTGCCGACCGAGGAGCGCTCGCGGCTGAAGGCGCGCCAGGGGGTCAACTATCCGGTGCTCGACGGCCTGATGGTCGCCGATCCGGCGAGTCTGAAGCCGGTCCCGGCCGACGGAGCTGCGATGGGCGAGATTTTTATGCGCGGCAACATCGTCATGAAGGGCTACCTGAAAAACCCGCAGGCAACCGAGGAGGCCTTTGCCGGCGGCTGGTTCCATACCGGCGATCTCGGCGTCCTCCATCCCGACGGCTATATCGAGCTCAAGGACCGATCGAAGGACATCATCATTTCCGGCGGCGAGAACATCTCGACGGTCGAGGTCGAAAGCGTGCTCTACCGGCACCCGGCCGTGTTCGAGGCCGCGGTCGTCGCCCGCCCCGACCAGATGTGGGGCGAAACCCCCTGCGCCTTCGTGACTCTCAAATCCGAAAGTGCCGCCACCGCCGACGACATCATCGCCTTCTGCCGCGAGCACCTTGCCCGCTTCAAAGCGCCGCGCACCGTGATCTTCGGCCCGCTGCCCAAAACCTCGACCGGCAAGATCCAGAAATTTCTGTTGCGCGAGCGCGCCAAGGCCGACGCGTAAGCGGCCGTTCGGGCCAATCAGTCCAAAGCCCATGCGTTTCGCGTCGCGCGTATAAGAGGAGCCTTCATGCCGCGCAAATTGAATGCCGCCGTCGCCCAACTTGGGCCGATCCATTTGGCAGACAGCCGCGGTTCGGTGGTCCGGCGGCTGATGGCGATGATGCACGAAGCGCACGGGCGCGGCGCGCGCTTTGTCGTGTTCCCCGAGCTGGCGCTGACCACCTTCTTTCCGCGCTGGTGGATGACCGACCAGGCCGAGATCGACCGCTTTTACGAGCACGAGATGCCGAACGCCGAAACCCGGCCATTGTTCGACCTGGCGAAGGAGCTGGGTGTCGGGTTTTACCTCGGCTATGCGGAGCTGACCCAGGAAAACGGCGAACCCAGACACTATAACACCGCAATCCTGGTCGAACGCGACGGGCGGATCGTTGGCCGCTATCGCAAGATCCATATGCCTGGCCATTTCGAGCATCTGCCCGACGCGCCGTTCCAGCATCTCGAAAAGCGCTATTTCGATATCGGCAACGAAGGTTTCAGAGTCTGGCGCGCCTACGACGCGGTGGTCGGCATGTGCATCTGCAACGACCGGCGCTGGCCCGAGACCTATCGCGTCATGGGGCTGCAAGGGGTCGAGATTGTGGCGCTGGGCTTCAACACACCGACCCTGAACATCCACCACCGCGAGCCGGAGCATTTGCGGATGTTCCATCATCTGCTGTCGTTACAGGCCGGGGCCTATCAGAATGCCGCCTGGGTATTGGCGGCGGCGAAATGCGGCGCCGAGGACGGGTTTGCGATGATCGGCGGCTCGGCGATCGTGGCCCCGACCGGCGAGGTCGCGGCGCAGGCATCGAGCGAGGAGGACGAGGTTATCGCCGCCAACCTCGACCTCGAGCTCGGCGACTATCTGCGGCGCACCGTCTTTAATTTCGCAAAGCACCGCCGCACCGAGCATTACGGCCTGATCACCGAGCGCACCGGAGCGAAAACAGTGGTTTAACCTCCGGCGAATTCTCAGAAGGGTACGCTTCCCTTAACTACGGTGCGGTGCAGGATGCGGCGCTCACTGCCCATTTCGTAATTGGCGAGAGCGCGATGGAGCAGGCACCGGTTGTCCCACATCACCAGATCACCTACGCGCCACCGATGCCGGTAGACGAATTGACGCTGCGTCGCATGATCGAGGAGTGCGTCGAGCAGCGCCTTTCCCTCCGCCTCGGCCAGCCCTTGGATATGCGAGGAATGATTGCCGAGGTAGAGCGCTTTTGCCCCGGTTTGCGGATGCGTGCGCACCAGGGGATGGTCGACGGGCGGCCGATCGCGAAGCGCGGCAGGTGCGGCCGAGCTGCCGCCGGTATCGCCGAAACTTGCGCCCCAGCGAAACACCACCCGCAACCCGGCGATCTGGCGTTTTGTTGCCGCTGGCAGCGCGGCATAGCTCATCGCGGTGTTGGCGAACTCCGTGTCGCCGCCCTCGGCCGGCAGCTCGACCGCATAGAGCGTCGTCAGCATAGGCGGTACGGCGTGATAGGCCTTGTCCGTGTGCCATCGGTAATTGCTGACCGGGGAGGACGATCTGTCGACGGGTTTTCCGTCACTCCCTAAGTTGGAGATCACATGGGCAACGCCGTATCGCTTGCCTGTCGAGGTTTGGTCGCCGTGAAATTCGACCTCACCAAGGCTCGTCGAAAACGTAAACTGCTGCTCTCGGGTCAGCGTCTGATCGCGAAAGACGACAATGTGATGATCGTGAAACGCGGCGAAGATCCGATCCCTGAGCCCGCACGATAGCGGCCGAGACAGATCGGCGCCGCCGACGACAATCCCGCCGGCGGCTGCCAAGCGCGGCCCGGTGACAAACCCGACCTCGGCGCCCCGGCTGCGGGTTGCACCGATTGTTCCCGGCATCACGACCACTTTTGCTTCCCCGATCTGGTCTCACCATGAGCCAGCCGTGATCCCGCGGCAAGGCAGCTCAGAAATCGGTGCAGCGGCCGTTGTACTCCCAATCGCCAAAGCGGGTTGGCTCCGGCCCCTTCGGGCCACCGATTTCTTTGGGCGACGGCGTCACAGAGGGTATGGCGACGGAAGAATCCGGCGCGCGCGGCACGCCTGTTTGATGCGATCGCTCGTCCATGATCAAAATGTGGCAACGAAGCGAACGATCTCAACCCTTACCCCGCCTCCCCATATCGGTTGCAGCCGAACGGAACCATATCCTAGTTGAGACGTTTGTCACACTGACCTCGGCGGATCGGACCCGAGCTTTACGCCTGCACAGACCACTGAAGCCATTCATGTCTTAGAAGAACCTTGATGTCCCAAGTGCCGACTGCGCGTAATGCTGCGCTCGATCTGATCGGCGCGGTACTCCGCCGAAAACGGCCGCTCGACGACGCAATCGACGAGAGCGTGTCGATGCACCAGTTGTCGGGGCGAGACCGTGCCTTCGCCCGCCTGCTCGTCGCTACCGCGCTGCGGCGGCTCGGCCAGATCGACGCGCTGATCGCGCTCTGTCTCAGCACTCCGCTGGCCCCCCGCGCGGCGACGGTCCACGACATATTGCGGCTCGGCATCGCTCAGCTTTTGTTTTTGCGGACGCCACCACACGCGGCGGTGGCAACCAGCGTCGATCTCGCTCACGGCCGCGGTTTTGTCTCCCATAAGGGGCTTGTCAACGCTGTGCTGCGACGGCTGAGCGTCGAGGGTGCCGACCGTGTCGGGGAACAGGATGCCGCTCGGCTCAACACGCCGGATTGGTTGTGGCGGTCGTGGAGCGGCAGCTATGGTGAAGAAACCGCCCGGGCAATCGCCGTAGCTCATTTGAAAGAAGCTCCGCTCGATCTCACTTTGCGCGAGGACGCCGCGGCCTGGTGCGACAGACTACAGGGAACCTTGCTGCCGACCGGGACGCTGCGCCGCCCGGCGGGCGGCTCCGTCGCCGCACTTCCGGGCTACGCCGAGGGCGCCTGGTGGGTCCAAGATGCCGCCGCCGCGCTGCCCGCGCGGCTGTTCGGCGATCTGGCCGGGCGCGAGGTGGTCGACTTGTGCGCTGCTCCGGGGGGCAAGAGCGCTCAACTCGCGACCGCCGGAGCACGAGTGACGGCGATCGACCGCTCGGCCCGGCGTCTCGAGCGGCTCGTTGCCAATTTTGCCCGGCTAGACCTGCCAATCGAGGCGGTGGTAGCCGACGCGCTGGTCTGGCGCCCACCGCGCCCGATCGACGCGATTCTGCTCGACGCCCCGTGCACCACGACCGGCGCGATTCGCCGTCATCCAGACGTGCCACACCTCAAATCGCCGGAGGACGTCGCCCGTCTCGCGGTAGTGCAAGAGAACCTGTTGCGGGCCGCAATCGACATGCTGCAGCCGGGCGGGACGCTCGTCTATTGCACCTGCTCGCTCGAGTTGGAGGAAGGAGCGCGGCGCATCGAGGCCTTGCTGGAGGGCGGCGCGCCAGTTTCGCGCCAGACTATTGACCCCGACGAGATCGGCGCTGAACCCGATTGGATCACCCGCGCGGGCGATCTGCGCACCTTACCGTGCCACTTCGCCGAGTATGACGGCGTTGACGGCTTTTTTTGTGCGCGGCTCATCAAGCGCGACGCATTCGATTGATCCGCCCGCGGCCCGGTGGCTTGCAGCTTCCGGGTTTCCTTGTTACGAAACGGCATGGGTTCGCTCGTCTGGCATGACTTTCGCGATCCTGGCCGCGCCGATCCGGCGCAGTTCGCGGTCGGGGACTAGACGAATGCAAACCCTTGCCGATGGGACGGGTGGCAAGGCGGCGGTGGGCCGTCTGGGCGCGGATGCACCACGACTATGGACGCGGTTGGGTCACGACGCGCTGCAGAGGCTCGCAACCACGCGATTTTATCGCCACACCTTGGTAGGGGGGGTTCCCGCCGATCTCAAGCTCAAGCCCGGCCTGGCATGGCCCGGCGATCCAAAGCGCGGCATGGCAATCGCATCCGGAGAGATCGAGCTCGCCGGCGAGCTGGTCCGCAATCCCTCCCCGCCCTGGTTTCCGCCCTCGGCCGGGACGGAGTGGCTCGCCGAGTGGCACGGCTTTAGCTGGATTTCGGATTTGTTTTCCGCGGAGACGAGTGCCCGTGAGGCGGCGCGC
>CAWAVV010000069.1:0-25998 GCA_963785565.1 uncultured Alphaproteobacteria bacterium
CGAGGTCACCTACCGCTAGGTCGGCTTGCTTGACCGAGGAAGTGAACATGCCGATCGAAATCTTGATGCCGGCGTTGTCGCCGACGATGACCGAAGGCAATCTCGCCAGATGGGTCAAGAAAGAGGGCGACGCGGTGCGTTCGGGCGACGTGCTCGCCGAAATCGAGACCGATAAGGCAACGATGGAGGTCGAGGCCGTCGATGACGGGCGGGTCGGCAAGATCCTGGTTCCCGAGGGGACGCAGGGGGTCAAGGTCAACCAGCCGATCGCGCTGCTGCTCGGCGAAGGCGAGGATCCGTCGGCGCTAACAACCTTCGCCGCATCGTTCGCCAAGCCTGTTCCAACCGCCGCGCCCGGCAAAGCAGAGCCGGACCCGGCAGCTTCGGCAGCTGCGATCATGCCTGCGACCACCCGGACCAACGGCAATGGCCGGGTTTTCGCCAGCCCCTTGGCCCGCCGCATGGCGCAGCAGGCCGGGCTTGACCTTGCCGCGATCATCGGCTCGGGGCCGCAGGGCCGGATCGTCAAAGCCGATATCGATGGCGCTCTTTCGACAGCGCGGACCGCGCCCGCCACCGCGGCTCCGGCGGCCCGGCCGGGGACAGCCGCGCCGGCAACACCTTTGCCGATACCGCTTGCTGCGCCTGCCTTGTCGAAAGAGCGGGTGGTGGCATTGGCCGGCAATGCGCCTTACATCGAGCGGCCACTTAACGCGATGCGCCGGGTCATCGCCCGGCGCCTGACCGAGTCGAAGCAGACCGTCCCGCATTTCTATCTAACTGTTGATTGCGAGATCGACGCACTGCTCAAGATCCGTTCTGAACTGAACGCTAAATCAGATGCTTACCGGATTTCTGTCAACGATTTTGTGATCCGTGCGGCGGCCCTTGGCTTGCGCCAGGTACCGGCGGCTAATGCGTCGTGGAGCGACGAGGCGATCATCCTTTGGGACACGGTCGACATCGCCGTCGCCGTGGCGCTCGACGACGGTCTGATCACGCCGATCGTCAAGCAGGCCGACCGCAAGGGGCTGGCGACAATCGCCAACGAAGCTAAAGATCTAGCTGCCCGCGCGCGCGCGGGCAAATTGAAGCTCGAAGAGTTTCAGGGCGGAACCTTTTCGATCTCGAACCTCGGCATGTTCGGGGTTCGCGAATTCGCGGCGGTGATCAACCCGCCACAGGGCGGCATCCTTGCCGTCGGCGCTGGAGAGAAGCGGCCGGTCGTCAAAGATGGTGCTCTCGCGGTGGCCACGGTGATGAGCTGCACCCTGTCCTGCGACCACCGCGCCGTCGACGGCGCCGTCGGTGCGCAATTCCTCGCCGCCTTCAAGAAGCTCATCGAAGACCCGCTGACAATGCTGCTGTGACGTGGGGCGGGTAGGATGGCCGACAATTCTTTCGATTTAGTCGTTTTAGGCGGGGGGCCAGGCGGCTATGTCGCGGCGATCCGGGCAGCGCAGCTCGGCATGAAGGCGGTGGTGGTCGAGCGCGATCAGCTGGGTGGGATCTGCCTCAATTGGGGCTGCATCCCGACCAAGGCGTTGCTGCGCAGCTCCGAGATTTACCATATCCTCCATCATCTTGATCAATATGGATTTTCGGCAAAAGATATCCGCTTCGACGCTGGCAAGGTCGTGGCCCGCTCGCGCGCCGTCGCCAAGCAGCTGTCAAACGGCGTCGCCTATCTGCTGAAAAAGAACAAGGTCGCGGTCGTCGATGGGCAGGGGCGGCTCGCGGGAAAGGGGCGGCTTGCGGTCGAGAAGGGTGGCGAGCCCGTCGCCGAGCTTACCGCCCCTCATATCATTCTTGCCACCGGCGCGCGGGCGCGCGCGCTCCCGGGTCTCGAACCAGATGGCGAGCAAGTGTGGACCTATAAAGAGGCGATGGTGCCGCCGGCGATCCCGAAATCCTTGCTGGTCGTCGGCTCGGGCGCGATCGGGATTGAATTCGCCAGTTTTTACCGCGACATGGGTGCCGAAGTCACGGTCGTGGAAATGCTCGACCGCGTGCTTCCGATCGAGGACGAGGAAATATCGGCTTTTGCCCGCAAGTCATTTGAGAAACAAGGGATCAAGATCCATACCGGGGCAACGGTGAAGACCTTGAAGCCTGCCGGCGAGCAAGTCACCGCCCAAATCGAGGCCGGCGAAAAGGCGTTCGCGATGACGGTCGAGAAGGTGATCCTGGCTGTCGGCATCGTCGGCAATGTCGAGGATATCGGCCTTGAAAACACCGGCGTTGAGGTGCAGCGAACCCATGTAATCGTCGATCAGTGGCTGCGCACCGGCGAGCCCGGCGTTTATGCGATCGGCGATCTGGTCGGCCCGCCCTGGCTGGCGCACAAGGCTAGTCACGAGGGGGTGATCTGCGTCGAGCACATCGCCGGGGTCAACGACGCGCACCCGCTCGATGTCCGCAACATTCCTGCTTGCACCTATTGTCGCCCGCAGGTGGCCAGCGTCGGCCTGACCGAGAAAGCCGCCAGAGATGCCGGTTACGAGGTCAAAATTGGGCATTTCCCATTTATCGGCAACGGCAAGGCGATTGCGCTCGGCGAGCCCGAAGGGATGGTCAAGACGGTGTTCGACGGCAAGACCGGCGAGCTGTTGGGAGCGCACATGATCGGCGCCGAAGTGACCGAGCTGATCCAGGGCTATACGATCGCCAAGACCCTGGAGACGACTGAGGCCGAGCTGATCCGCACGATCTTCCCACATCCGACCCTGTCGGAGACGATGCACGAGGCCGTGCTTGACGCCTATGGACGCGCCATCCACTTCTAGCCGATGAATTCTCCGACGGCGGCCGCGGCACCGGCGGCGCTGCGTCATCCGGAAAAGGCGCGCAATCCCGACAGCCCGATCCCGCGCAAGCCCGACTGGTTGCGCGTCAAGGCGCCGGGCTCGCCCGAATACCAGGCGACGCGGCGGCTGATGCGCGAGCTGCGGCTCAATACCGTGTGCGAGGAAGCGGCCTGCCCGAATATCGGCGAGTGCTGGAAACAGAAACACGCGACGATGATGATCCTCGGGCGGGTCTGCACCCGCGCCTGCACCTTTTGCAATGTCGCTACCGGCCGGCCCGATCTTGTCGACCAGCATGAGCCCGAACGTGTCGGCGCGGCGGTCGCCGCACTCGCGCTCGCCCATGTTGTCGTCACCTCGGTCGACCGCGACGATCTCGAGGATGGCGGCGCTGGGCAGTTCGCGCGCACCATCGCGGCGATCCGCGCTGCTGCCCCCGGCACGACCATCGAGGTGCTGACCCCGGATTTTCTGCGCAAGGAGGGGGCGCTTGAAACCGTCGTCGCGGCCCGCCCCGACGTCCTCAACCACAATCTCGAAACCGTGCCGCGTCTTTACGCCGAGGTAAGGCCCGGCGCTCGATACTTTCATTCGCTACGGCTGCTCGATCAGGTCAAACGGCTCGATCCGGCGCTGTTCACCAAGTCGGGGATCATGGTTGGGCTTGGCGAGGACCGGACCGAGGTGCTCCAGGTGATGGACGACCTGCGCGCCGCTGATGTGGATTTCCTGACGATCGGGCAATATCTGCAGCCGACGCCGAAACATCATGCGATCGCCCGCTTTGTGACGCCGGAAGAATTTGCCGGCTATAAAAGCTTTGCGCTCGGCAAGGGCTTTCAGCTGGTTTCGGCCTCGCCGCTGACCCGATCCTCCTATCACGCGGGCGAGGATTTCGCGCGACTGCGCGCCGCCCGCGTCGCCAAGCTCGCCGCCGCCGGCTGATCTTGCCGCGATGCCGACCCATGCCGAACAGCGTGTGCTTCCCTACACGCCGGAGCAGCTTTTCGCGCTGGTCGCCGATATCGAGCGCTATCCCGAATTCCTGCCCTGGTGCATTGGCGCGCGTATCAAGGAGAGGCAATCCAATCTTGTCGTCGCCGATCTGATCATCGGGTTCAAAGTATTCCGTGAGCGTTTTACCTCGCGAGTTGTGCTCGACCCGCCGAGAAAGATCGATGTGACCTATGCCGAGGGACCATTCCGCTATCTGAACAACCACTGGACCTTCGAACAGGCGCCGGAAGGCTGCCGCATCGGCTTTTTCGTCGATTTCGAATTCAAGTCGCGGCTGATGCAAAAGGTCATCGAGGTTCTGTTCAGCGAAGCGGTGCGCCGTATGGTCGGTGCCTTCGAAAAGCGTGCTTGCGATCTCTACGGCGCTCCGGCGCAGCGCGGCGCCAACCGGGCAGCGGTCTGATCTGCCGCCCGACCAAGGGCCGTGCGAGGTTCCCGCTTTGGTGCGCATGCCGTGGCCCTTATGCTGAATTGTCGAAGCTTTCAGCTGCCGTCGAGGGGTATCTTCAATGCCGCAAAAAACCGTCGTCTACGCCAGCGTCGGGCCGGAGCTGACGCAGTACGACCTCGATATCGAACACGCCACGCTCTCCAAGCGTGGCGCCGTGACCTTGCCGGCAAATGTGCATTACGCCTGGCCGCACGCCTCGCGGCAATTTCTCTATGTCGCGTCGAGCGACAGCGCATCGGGGATCGGCGGGCCGGTCGGCGAGAGGCACAACGTCACAGCCTTTCGCATCGATCCCACCACCGGCGCGTTGGCGCCGCATGGCGATCCGATCGCGCTGCCGACCAGGCCGATCCACATGACCAGCGATATTCCGTCGCATAACCTGTTGGTTGCTTTCAGTAATCCGAGCGGGCTTCGGGTCTACCGGGTCAATCCCGACAGCACGCCGGGCGCCGAGGTGGCGCAACCCGGCGCGATCGACCCCGGCATCTACGGGCATCAGGTGCGCGTCGACCTCGACAATCGGCTGGTGATCCTGGTCACGCGCGGTCACGACGCCGCGGGCGGCAAACCGGAGGAGCCGGGCGCGCTGAAGGTTTTCCACTACGACAAGGGATCGCTGAATAACGAAGTTTCGGTCGCGCCCGGCGGCGGATTCGGCTTTGGCCCGCGGCATCTCGATTTTCACCCCACCAAGCCGTGGGTTTATGTCTCGCTCGAACGGCAGAACCGGCTCGACATGTTCGCGATCGACGACGACCGGCTGTCAGGGACGCCGCTGTTCAGCAAAGGCACTCTGGGCGAGCCGGGCAATATCCGCGGGCGGCAGGCCGCCGGGACCGTCCATGTCCATCCGAACGGCCGCTTCGTCTATGTCGCGAATCGCGCTTCGAGCACGGTCGGGGAGGGCGCTGAACGCGTCTTTGCCGGCGGCGAAAACACACTCGCGGTCTACGCGATCGACTCTGCGACCGGCGAGCCCAACCCGGTCCAGCATGTCGATACCCGCGGCATCCATTGCCGCACCTTTCACATCGACCCGAGCGGCCAAATCCTTGTTGCAGCGCACATCATGGGGCTGCCGGTCAAAGACGGCGCGACAATCCGCAAGGTCCCGGCTTGTCTTTCGGTATTCCGCATCGGCTCCGACGGCAAGCTCGATTTCGTGCGCAAATACGATGTCGATGTCGGCAGCCGCCAGATGTTTTGGATGGGGATGGTGTAGGCCACCGCGAGGGGACAGGTGGCGGCGCGTTTCACACCACAGCGAGCGGCCGGTGCGGCGGGGGAGGGGGCTCTACCTCGATCCGGTCGCCGGGACGGACCTCGCCTTCGGCCAGCACGACGCCCATGATCCCGGCCTTGCGCACGAGATTGCCGTGCTCGTCGCGCCCCAATGTCGCGGCCATCAGCCCCTTTTGGATCTTGTCGAGCTGGGCGCAAGGGTTGCGCAGCCCGGTGACCTCGACGACGGCGCTGACGCCGAGATGGAGCCGCGTGCCGGTCGCGAGGGCAAGCAGATCTACTCCTGATGTCGTGACGTTCTCGCCCATTTGCCCGGGTTCCACAGTGATCCCCGCCTGCCGTAATTCGTCGTGCAGTTCGGCATGGACCAGGTGCACCTGGCGCAGATTGGGTTGGGTCGGGTCGCGCGCGACCCGGGAGCGGTGCTTGACCGTTATCCCCTGATGGGCGTCGCCCTCGACCCCCATACTAGCCACGAGCCTGATGCTTTCTTCGTTCGGCTTGATCATAGTGTGCCGCGGGCTGCGGCTCACCGCCGTCACAATTCCTCCCATCGGGATTTCCCTTTGCTGTTATTCGGCCGCAGCCGGCAAGGCGCGCGGAAAAATACTGTCGTAGAGTTCGGGTCGCTGCCATTGCGACAACAGCCCTGCTTGGTGCCGCAGAACGGGGTCTTGTCGTTGCCGTCCCAGCCGGCGCGCAACTCGCGCACCCGGTCGAGGCTGACCTGCCTCAATGTCTCCTGATTAACCATGTGCCTCCGCCGCGAGCAGGCCGAGCGCCAGCTCCACGGCAGCGTCGCGCACCGCCGCGCGGTCGCCGGGGAACACCCGGCGCTCGGTTCGGGGGGACTTGCCGCGACGGGCGAGGCCGCAATAAATCAGCCCGATCGGCTTCTCGGGGCTGCCGCCGCCGGGGCCGGCGACGCCGGTAATCGAGACCGCGAGATCGACCGGGGCGCGGGCAAGGGCGCCTTCGGCCATCGCCGCGGTGGTTTCGGCGCTGACCGCGCCATGGGTGGCGATCACCTCGGGAGGAACTCCCAGCAATTCCGATTTGGCCTCGTTCGAATAGGTTACGAAACCGCGCTCGACCACGTCGGACGAGCCGGCGATCGCGGTCAGCGCCGCGGCGACCAGGCCGCCGGTGCAGGATTCGGCGGTCGCCACACGCCAGCCGCGCGCACGGCACGCGTCGAGCGCGGCTTGCGCCAGGGTCAAGGTATTACGGTCGAACACCGAACGCTCCGCCAATCATCAGCAGGACCGACAAGACCAGAGCAGCGTAAACCGCCGCCAACAGGTCGTCGAGCATGACGCCGAGACCGCCGGCAATGTCTCGATCAGCCCGGCGCACCGGCCATGGCTTCCAGATGTCGAAGATCCGGAACAGCACGAAGGCGAGGACCCAAGCGAGCGGATCGCGCGGTGCGGCAAGCAGGACGAGCCATTGCCCCGCGACCTCGTCGATGACCACGAACCCGGGATCCTTGATCCCGCTCGCCTTGCTGACGGTCGCCGCCGCCCACCATCCGGCGAAAAAGACGATCGCAATGGCGATGCCGAGCCCGGTCGCACCCCACGCCCTGCTGACCGCCCAGGCAAAGGGCAACGCCCCGAGCGATCCCCAAGTGCCGGGCGCTATCGGGATCAGCCCCACCCCGAACCAGGTCGCGAGCACGACGGCGGGATGCCAGGTCGGCAGGCCGAGGCGCGTACTCGACGGCGTAATTTCGCAACTCAATTTTTCTCTTCGTCGTGACCGGGCTTGTCCTGGTCATCCACGGGTTCGCCATGATGCGGCTCGTGGATGGACGGACCTAGTGCGGCCATGACGAAGATGGACGGGTCCGGAATCATCTACAACGGCAGGCGGATGGTGGCGACGGCTTGCGCGGCGATGCCTTCGCCGCGGCCGGTGAAGCCAAGGCGATCGGTCGTCGTTGCCTTCACACTGACGCGCTCGGCGGCGATACCGAGAATCTCGGCGATCCGCTCGATCATCGCCGAGCGATGCGGGCCGATCTTCGGCCGCTCGCAGATGATCGTCACGTCGACCGCCGCAACAGCGCCGCCCCGCGCACCCACGAGACCGGCCGCGTGGCGTAGAAATTGATCCGAGGCTGCCCCGCGCCAGCGCGGATCACCGGGTGGGAAATGCATACCGATATCGCCGGCCCCGATCGCGCCCAGCAGCGCGTCGGTCAGCGCATGGAGGCCGACATCGGCGTCGGAATGACCAACCAAGCTTTCACCGTGCGGGATTTGGACCCCGCAGATGCAAATCCGATCCCCGGGTCCAAAGGCGTGGACGTCAAAACCTTGCCCGACGCGTACATCGCCGCGCCGCGCGGCGATCACGCGTTCGGCAGCCGCAAGGTCCTCGGTTGTCGTCACCTTCAGATTGTCCTCGCTGCCGACAACCAACTGCGGCGCCAGCCCGGCCGCCTCGGCGACCGCCAAATCGTCGGTCAGCTCGGTCCCGGCAGCGGCATGATGCGCGGCCAGGATCTGCTCGAAATGAAACCCTTGCGGGGTTTGCGCGCGCCATAGCTCGGCTCGGTCGACCGTCGCCCGGATCATCCCACTCTCGGCGCGCTTGATTGTGTCGCGCAGCGGCAGGCAAGGAATAGCCGCCGGCGCCTCGTCGAGCGCTTGGATGACCCGGTCGATCAGCGCCGTATCGGGAAATGGCCGCGCTCCGTCATGGATCAGCACGCGCTGCGGGCGAAACGACGCCAACGCCTCGAGCCCGAGCCTGACCAAATCCTGACGGGTGGCGCCGCCCGCGACCGGCGGCAGCACCGGCAACCCGGCGACGGCGTTATCGAACAGCGCCCGATCCTCCGGCCGGATCGCCACCAGCACCCCGGTAATCCGCCGATGCCGGGCCAAAGCCGCCACCGCATGCCGCAACACCGGGGCTCCGTCGAGCGGCAGGTATTGCTTGGGCACGTCGCCGCCGAAGCGGCTTCCCCGGCCCGCCGCGACGACGAGTGCATAAACCGATACCATGGATAAAATTAGCCGACTGGGCGCGCCTTTGCCATCGCTGCCGATCTCCGGACCGGGCGCGCGCTGCTATTCTTAATGTTGCACTGCAAAATGAAACGGATTAGTGTCTGCCCAATCACTAGGCAAGTCTAACATCTGCTCAAAGAATGACCATTTCGCTCGGTTCTCTAACACTCGAAGACCCGGTGATCCTCGCCCCGATGTCGGGTGTGACGGATCTGCCGTTCCGGCGACTGGTCAAGCGTCTGGGCGCGGGGCTCGTCGTCTCCGAGATGATCGCCAGCGAAGCGATGATTCGCGAGACGCGACAATCCTTGACGATGGCGAAGAGCTGCGCCGAGGAGCAGCCGATGGCGGTGCAGCTCGCCGGCTGCGAGCCGCGGGTCATGGCCGAGGCGGCAAAGCTCAATGCCGACCGCGGCGCGCGGATGATCGACATCAATTTCGGCTGCCCGGTCAAAAAAGTGGTCAACGGCCATGCCGGCTCGGCGCTGATGCGCGACGAGACCCATGCCGCCCGCATTCTCGAAGCCACGGTCAACGCCGTCGACCTGCCGGTCACTTTGAAGATGCGCACGGGCTGGGACGAGCACAGCCGCAATGCGCCGCGGCTCGCGCGGATTGCGCAGGCTTGCGGCATTCGGATGATTACCGTTCACGGACGGACCCGCTGCCAGTTCTACGCCGGCTCGTCCGACTGGGGATTCATCCGCCGCGTTAAGGAAAACGTAACGATCCCGGTCGTCGCCAACGGCGACATCGTCAGCCTCGACGACGCCGAGCAGGCGCTCGCGCAATCGGGCGCCGATGGGCTGATGATCGGTCGCGGCTGCTACGGCAGGCCGTGGTTCGTGCATCAGGTGATCGCCTGGCTGCAAAGCCGCAAGCAAATCCCCGACCCTCCGCTTACCGTGCAGCGCGACATCGTTCTCAATCATTACGAGGAGATGCTGGTCCATTACGGGACCGAGATCGGCTCACGCATCGCCCGCAAGCACGTCGCGTGGTATTCCAAAGGCCTGCCCGGTTCGGCCGAATTCCGCGCAGCAGTCAACCAGACCGTCGAGCCGGCGCGCGTCATGGTTTTGATCCATGCGTTCTACGAGCCGCTGCTTATTCGGCAGGCAGCATGATCAAGGCGCCGTTCCGGCGGCGGAGCGCCGTCCCGCGCCCGGTTGCCGAGACCCAGCCCGAGGCCGCCGCGGTGCTGACGGCGCTCGCCGACCCGGTGATCGCCCTCGACCGCAGCGGCGAAATCCGCCTGGTCAACACCGCGGCCGAGCAGTTTTTTGGCTTGGGCGCCGCGGCGCTGCGCGGTAGCGCGCTGGCCGATCTTGTTGCCCCGCATAGCCCATTGATGGGGCTCGTCGACGCGGTTTGGCGCAGCGGCAACACGTTCTCGGAATATGACATGCCACTCGAAGGCGCGCGCTTTGGCAGCCGCACGGTCACGATCCAGGGGGCGCTGGCCGGCGAGGATGCGGAAATGCTGGTGCTGACCCTGCACGAGCGCGCCATGGTTGACAAGGTCGATCGCCAGTTGACCCACCGCAACGCCGCCCGGTCGATTACCGCAATGGCGGCGATGCTAGCGCACGAGGTCAAGAACCCGCTTTCCGGAATTCGGGGCGCGGCGCAGCTTTTGGAGCAGGACGCCGATGAGGCGAGCCGCGAACTGACCCGGTTGATCTGCGACGAGACCGACCGCATCGTCGCGCTTGTCGACCGGATGGAAGCGTTTTCCGACCATCGGCCGATCGCGCGCGAAGCGGTCAACATCCATGAGATCCTCGAACGGGTGCGCAAGCTGGCGCAGTCCGGCTTTGCCCGCCACGTTCGCTTCGTCGAGGAGTACGACCCATCATTGCCTTTGGTTCACGGTAATCGCGACCTTTTGGTCCAGGTCTTTTTGAACATCGTCAAAAACGCCGCCGAAGCGGCGGCTGGTGCCGATGGCGAGATCATCTTGACCACCGGGTATCGCCATGGGCTGCGGTTGGCTGGGCCGGGTGGGGAAGGGCGCCGGCATTTGCCGCTGATGGTTGCGGTCAGTGACAACGGGGCAGGCATTCCCGAGGACATGCGCCCCTATCTGTTTGATCCGTTTGTGACGACCAAGCGAAACGGAACTGGCCTTGGTCTTGCATTGGTGGCCAAGGTGATCGGCGACCACGGCGGAGTCATTGAATTTGACAGCCAGCCCCGCCGAACCGTGTTCCGGGTGTTTTTGCCCGTGGTCGCGCAAGACGGTATCGGGTGATGACTTCGACGATCCTGGTGGCCGATGACGATCGCGCGATCCGGACGGTGCTCAATCAGGCGCTGATCCGGCTCGGGCACGAGGTGAAGATGACCGGCAACGCCGCAACCTTGTGGCGGTGGGTAGCCGACGGCGATGGCGATCTCGTCATCACTGACGTGATCATGCCGGACGAGAACGGCCTCGACCTGATCCCGCGCATCAAAAAGATCCGCCCCGAATTGCGGATCATCGTCATGAGCGCGCAGAACACCTTGCTGACCGCGGTCAAGGCCACCGAGCGGGGCGCCTTCGAATATCTGCCCAAGCCGTTCGATCTGCGCGAGCTGGTCAGCGTGGTGGAGCGCGCGCTGACCACGCCGCACGATATCTCGGCGAACGGGATCGATGAAGAGGTCGAAGAGCAGCTGCCGCTGATCGGCCGTTCCCCCGCGATGCAGGAGATCTATCGGGTCATCGCCCGACTGATGGGCACCGATTTGACGGTGACGATCATGGGCGAAAGCGGCACCGGCAAGGAACTGGTGGCGCGGGCATTGCACAATTACGGCAAACGCCGCGCCGGTCCTTTTGTCCCGATCAACATGGCCGCGATCCCGCGCGAGCTGATCGAGAGCGAGCTGTTCGGCCACGAAAAGGGCGCCTTCACCGGCGCCACTGCCCGCAGCATGGGCAGGTTCGAGCAGGCGCACGGCGGGACCCTGTTCCTCGATGAAATCGGCGACATGCCGCTCGAGGCGCAAACGCGGCTGCTGCGCGTGTTGCAGGAAGGCGAATTCACCGCGGTCGGAGGCCGCGTGCCGATCCGCGCCGATGCCCGCGTCATCGCCGCGACCCATCACGATCTGCGCCAGCTGATCCGACAGGGGCTTTTTCGGGAAGACCTGTTCTACCGCCTGAACGTGGCGCCGGTCCGCCTGCCGGCGCTGCGCGAGCGCTCAGCGGATATACCAGCGCTGGTGCGGCATTTTGTGGCCCTGGCGGTCCGCGAAGGTTTACCGCCCAAGCGCCTCGACGAAGCGGCGATGGAGCGGCTACGGACCTATCTGTGGCCCGGCAACGTGCGCGAACTCGAAAATCTGATTCGGCGGCTGGCCGCGCTCTATTCGCAAGAGGTGATCGGGGCGACGATCATCGACTTCGAGCTCGGCGACGCGCCGGCGGCGGCCGATACCATCGACACCGGCGGCGGAGAGGGGCTCGCGGGCGCGGTCGAGCGCCATATCCGAAGCTATTTTGCCGCGCATAAGGGTGGGCTGCCGGCCGCCGGGCTTTATGACCGGGTGCTGCGCGAAGTTGAGCGCCCGCTGATCGTTTTGACCTTAGGGGCGACCCGCGGCAACCAGATCAAGGCCGCACACCTCTTGGGCCTCAACCGCAATACCTTGCGCAAGAAGATCCGCGAGTTGGACATCCCGGTCGTCCGCGGACTAAAATAAAGCAGCGTGTCACCGAATTTCGGGGATCGCGTGGCGTTGGCCGGGCGCTGGCCGGGCCGGTAGCGGCGGCGGGGTCGGCCGTCCGAACAGCTCGCGGCGATATCCGGTCGAGGTTTTGCATGAAGCTGATGCGGCGGGTTCGGAGGTGGGCCGGCCGCTTTGGTCTGCGTCATACGCTCGCTTTTGGTTTGTCGACGGCGGCGCTAGGTTCGGGGGTCGCGACATATCTGGCGTTGACCGGGGCGCCGCCTTTCGGCCTGCATCCCAACACCGTCCTCACCCTGCTCAACCTGGACCTCGTTCTGCTGCTCGCTCTCGGCGCGTTGATCGCCAAGCGCCTGTTGCAGGTATGGGCCGAGCGGCGCCGCGGCCTCGCCGGCTCCCGGCTGCAGATCCGGCTGGTGGTGCTGTTCAGCCTGATCGCGGTAACGCCGACCATCATCGTCGCAATTTTCTCGTATCTGTTCTTCAGCTATGGGGTCGAATCCTGGTTCAGCGATCGGGTGCACACGGCAATCACCGAATCGCTCGCCGTCGCCGAAGCCTATCTGCACGAGCATCAGCAGGCGATTCGCGCCGACGCGCTGGCGATGGCGAACGACCTCAATCGCGATGCGCCCGAACTCACATTGGACCAGGCACGCTTGGAGCAGGTGGTGGCGGCGCAGGCGGCTCTGCGCGGCCTGACCGAGGCGATGGTCTTCGACGGCGCCGGCCATGTACTGGCTCGGTCGAGCCTGTCATTCACGCTCGGTTTCGAGCCGATGCCGGACGGTGCGATGCGCGTCGCCAACGAAGGCGACGTGGCGATCGTAACCAGCGACAACGATAACCGGGTGCGCGCCCTGGTTCGCCTCGACCAGTTTGGCCAAGTCTATCTATATGTTGGCCGTTTTATCGAGCCGCGCGTGCTCAACCATATGGAAGAGACCCAGCGCGCCGCCGCTCAATACGCGAAGATGGAAAGTCGGCGATCAGGGTTTCAGGTAACCTTCGCCTTGATTTTCCTGATGGTGGCGATGCTGTTTTTGGTCGCGGCGGTGGCCATCGGGATTCATTTCGCAACCCAGCTCGCCGTCCCGATCAGCCGGCTCGCTACCGCGGCCGAGCAAGTTCGCGGAGGCGATCTTGCTGCCCGTGTGCCCGAAGGGGAGAAAGACGACGAACTCGCCTCGTTGAGCCGCGCCTTCAACCGGATGACCTACCAGATCGAAAGCCAGCAGCGAGAGCTGAGAGAGGCGAATCGGCAGCTCGACGAGCGGCGCCGCTTCACCGAGACGGTCCTGACCGGCGTCTCGGCCGGGGTGATAGGGCTCGATCCCGCGGGCCGCGTCAATTTGCCCAACCGCTCGGCCTCCGCGCTGCTCGGGGTAGACCTCGAACAGTCGATCGGGCGCGATCTCGCCGAGGTGGCGCCCGAGATGGCGGTCCTGCTCGAAGAGGCGGAGCGTCGGCCCGACCGGCTGGCGCAGTCGCAAGTCCAGCTCGTCCGCGGCAACAGCACCCGCACCCTGCTGGTGCGCATCGCCGCCGAACACGACGAACGCGACACCGGCGGTTTTGTCGTCACCTTCGACGACATTACCGAATTGTTATCCGCGCAGCGCAAGGCGGCCTGGGCAGACATCGCCCGGCGCATCGCCCACGAAATCAAAAACCCGCTAACCCCGATCCAACTGGCGGCGGAGCGGCTGCACCGCCGTTATCTAAAGGAGATCAAGCAAGACCCTGAGACATTTACGATCTGCACCGACACGATCATCCGCCACGTCGGCGACATCGGCCGCATGATCGATGAATTCTCGGCGTTCGCACGAATGCCGGCGCCGGTCCTCAAACCGGAGAACCTGGTCGAGATCGTGCACCGGGCGGTGTTCTTGCAGCGCACCGCCCATCGCGAGATCGCTTTCGAGACGAGCTTTCCGGACCACCCGGTCGTGGTCAGCTGTGACGCGCGCCTCGTCGGGCAGGCGGTGATCAACATCGTCAAAAACGCGATCGAGGCGATCGAGGCGCGAATCGCCGAACGGGGGGCCGGTGCTCCCGGGCGTATCCGCGTGTCGGTATCGGCGGCCGCTGGCCAAGCTGCGGTGATCGTCGAGGACAATGGCAAGGGCTTACCCTACCAAGACCGCGAGCGGTTGACCGAGCCCTATGTGACGACGCGGGCGAAGGGCACCGGTTTGGGCCTCGCCATCGTCAAGAAGATCATGGAAGATCACGGGGGGGAGCTGATGTTGGAAGATGGGGAACCGGAGGGGGCGCGGGTCAGGCTCGTCTTCGCCACCGAGGCTCGTACGACCGAAGGCGCGGACGCCGCCAGCCAGCCGTTGGAGATGAGTACGGTCGGACATGGCGCATGACATCCTGATCGTCGACGACGAAGCCGACATCCGCATGCTGATCGCGGGTGTGCTGAAGGACGAGGGCTACGCCACGCGCGAGGCCGGTGACAGCGCCCAGGCGCTGGCCGTGATCCACGCCAGGCAGCCGACCCTCGTCATCCTCGACATCTGGCTGCAGGGCAGCAAGCTCGACGGGATCGAAATTCTCAGGCTGCTGCGCGCCGAGATGCCGTCGGTGCCGGTGGTCATGATCAGCGGGCACGGTACGATCGAGACGGCAGTCGAGGCGATCAAGATCGGCGCCTACGATTTTATCGAGAAGCCGTTCAAATCGGACCGGTTGCTGCTGATCGTCGAGCGCGCGATCGAAGCGGCGCTGCTGCGGCGCGAGAATGAAGAGCTAAAACTGCGCGCCGGAGGGGATCTCGACCTGATCGGGACTTCGCCTCTGGCCAATCAGCTGCGCCAACAGATCGACAAGGCGGCGCCGACCGGGAGCCGGATCCTGATCACCGGACCGCCCGGCGCCGGCAAGGAGGTCGTCGGCCGGCTGTTGCACCTGCGATCGCGTCGGGCCAAGGGTCCGTTCATCCCGGTCAATTGCGCGACCATGCGGCCGGAGCGGCTTGAAATCGAGCTGTTCGGAACCGAGGGGGACAACGACGTCGGCGCGCCGCGCAAGATCGGCACCTTCGAGCGCGCGCATGGCGGCACCCTGTTCCTCGACGAGGTCGCCGACATGCCGCTCGAGACCCAGGGCAAGATCGTGCGCGTGCTGCAGGAACAGACCTTCGAGAGGATCGGGGGATCGAGCCGCGTCGAAGTCGATGTCCGGGTCGTCGCGTCGTCAAATCGTGAGCTTGCTGCCGAGATCGGCGGCGGCCGGTTCCGCGAGGATCTGTTCTACCGGCTCAATGTCGTGCCGATCAAAGTGCCGCCGCTGCGCGATCGGCGCGAGGATATCCCGCTGATGGCCCGCCATTTCATGGTGCGCTCGTCAGAGGCAGCACGGCTTACCCCGCGCGAACTCGGCGAGGACGCGATGGCGGCTTTGCAGGCCTATTCCTGGCCTGGCAACGTGCGCCAGCTGCGCAACGTCATCGATTGGCTCTTGATCATGGCGCCAGGCGACGCAAGCGAGCCGGTGCGCGCCGATATGCTGCCCAACGAGATCACCGCCATCGCCCCTACGGTCGTCAAATTGGACCGGGGCAGCGAAATCATGACCTTGCCGTTGCGCGACGCGCGCGAAGTGTTCGAGCGCGAATATTTGTTGGCCCAGGTGACCCGCTTTGGCGGCAACATTTCCCGCACCGCGGCCTTTGTCGGCATGGAGCGCTCGGCGCTGCACCGCAAGCTCAAATCGCTCAGCGTCTTCGGCAACGACCGGCCGCTGAAAGTCGGGACCTGAGCCGGTGTCGCGGATAGCCTATGTCGACGGGCAGTATCTGCCGCACCGCTCGGCCGGGGTGCATATCGAGGACCGGGGGTATCAGTTCGCCGACGGCGTCTACGAAGTGCTGGCGGTGATCGCCGGGCGCCTTGTCGACGAGGGGCCGCATCTCTCGCGTCTGGCGCGCTCGCTGGGAGAATTGCGGATCGCGGCGCCGATGTCGGAGGCGGCGCTCAAGATCGTCATGCGCGAGGTCGTCCGCCGCAATCGCGTACGCGACGGCGCGCTCTATCTGCAGGTCACCCGTGGTGCTGCCCCGCGTGACCATGCCTTCCCGCAAACGGCAAAACCGGTTCTCGTCGTCACCGCGCGCCGCAGGAAGCCCGCCGATCCGAGCCTGGCCGCCGACGGCATCGGCGTAATCACAATCCCCGACATCCGCTGGCGTCGCTGCGACATCAAATCGGTGGCGCTGGTCGCGAACGTACTCGGCAAGCAACGCGCCAGAGAAGCGGGCGCCTACGAAGCCTGGCAGGTCGACAGCGATGGCTGGGTGACCGAGGGGACCTCGACCAATGCCTGGATCGTGACCACCGACGGCGCCGCCGTGACCCGCCAGGCCGACAACGCGATCCTGAACGGCGTCACTCGGCTCGCGGTCTTCGACATCATCCGCCGCGAAGGCTACCGCCTGGTCGAGCGGCCATTCACCGTGGCCGAGGCCAAGACGGCGCGCGAGGCTTTTGTGACCAGCACCGCGGTCGAGTTGTTGCCGGTCGTCCGCATCGATGGCGACCCGGTTGCCGACGGTAAGCCAGGGCCGCTCAGCCGGGCCCTTCGCGAGTTCTACCTGGCCCACGCGGCGGCGGCATGAGAGTCCGGTCCTCCTCGGATTTCGGCCGGCCGCGCGCGATCCTGTTCGATTGGGACAACACCCTGGTCGACAGCTGGGCTACCATCCACGAAGCCTTGAACATCTGCATGGCGGCGATGGGCAAGCCGGCCTGGTCGCTAGCTGAGACCAAGCAACGGGTGCGGCTGAGCCTGCGCGAGAGCTTTCCGGTTCATTTTGGCGAGCGCTGGGAAGAGGCTCGGCAGATCTATCTCGACCACTTTCGGGCGATCCATCTCGAACGGTTGGCGGCATTGCCTGGCCGCGGCGAATTGCTGCGCGGGCTCGCGGCGGAGGGCATCTTTCTCGGCGTCGTCAGCAACAAGACCGGCGCCTTGCTTCGCCGTGAGGCGCGGCAAATCGGCTGGTCGGCCTATTTCGGCAACGTCGTCGGGGCCGGCGACGCCGCCGCCGATAAGCCCGACGCCGCCCCGGTCCGGCTGGCGCTTGAGCAGAGCGGGATCGAAGCGGGGGAGGCGGTGTGGTTCGTCGGCGACACCGGTATCGACATGGAATGCGCCGGGAACAGCGGATGCGTGCCGGTTTTGCTCGGCGACGAGTTGGCGCCGGAGGAATTGATCGCCCACGCGCCGCGTTTTACGTTTTCAGATCCGGCCGCGTTGTTTCGCTTTATTCGGGGCTTGTGATTCACCTTGGCGAGCCCATCTTCGTACCGGCGGCTCGGCGGCTTCACCCGGGCCTTGCCATCTCGGCGTGAGTCGGGCCAACTCGGCTCCAAAAAGCGAGTGGGGGATACCCATGTCTGCGGAGAAATCACAAAATGTCCAGGACGTCTTTCTAAACCACGTCCGGAAACACAAAACGCCGGTTACTGTCTTTCTGGTCAATGGTGTAAAGCTGCAAGGGATCATCACCTGGTTTGATAATTTCTGCGTGCTGCTGCGGCGCGACGCGCATTCGCAGCTCGTCTACAAGCACGCGATCTCGACGGTGATGCCGGCGCAGCCGATCCAGTTGTTCGAGCCGGGCAGGGAGAACGAAGAATCCTGAGCCGGGGCGAGGACAGGTTACCGCTCGCGGACGGCGCTGCGACCGGTCGGGCGCTCGTCGTCCATCCGGCGCCGAAATCGGCGCCGGTTCGCGGTGTGGCCGAAACTTTTGCTCGGTCGCTCGAAGCGCGTCTCGAAGAGGCAGTCGGCCTTGCCCAGGCGATCCGTCTCGACGTCGTTCGCGCCGAGATTGCCCGCGTCGCCAGCCCGCGCCCGAGCAGCCTGCTCGGCAGCGGCGCCGTCGATAATTTTCGTCAAATTATCAGCGAAAATTCGATCGGTCTCGCCGTGATCGACGGGACGCTTTCGCCGGTGCAGCAGCGCAATCTCGAGCGAAGCTGGCAGGCGAAGGTCATCGACCGAACCGGTTTGATCCTCGAAATCTTCGGCGCGCGGGCGCGTACCCATGAGGGCCGCCTGCAAGTCGAACTGGCGGCGCTCTCCTATCAGCGCTCGCGTCTCGTGCGTTCCTGGACCCATCTCGAACGTCAGCGCGGCGGGTTCGGGTTTCTCGGCGGCCCGGGCGAGAGCCAGCTCGAGATCGACCGCCGGCTGATCGGCGAGCGCATCGCGCGGCTGAAGCGTGAGCTCGAGACGATCAAGCGCACCCGCGCCTTGCATCGCGAAGCGCGCCGCCGCGTACCCTATCCGGTGGTCGCATTGGTGGGCTACACCAATGCTGGAAAATCGACCCTGTTCAACCGCCTGACGCGCTCCACGGTAACCGCCGGCGACATGCTGTTCGCGACCCTCGACCCGACGATGCGGCGCTTCGAACTGCCGTCGGGGCGCACTGCCATCCTGTCCGACACGGTCGGCTTTATCTCCGATCTGCCGACCCATCTCGTTGCTGCCTTTCGCGCGACCCTCGAAGAGGTCACCGAAGCCGATATCGTCATCCATGTCCGCGACGCGCACCATCCGGACAGCGAGTCCCAGCGCGATGACGTGCTGACGGTGCTCGGCAATCTCGGGCTCGACGAAGCGGCCGAGGACGGGCTGATCGAGGTGATGAACAAGATTGACCTGCTCGAACCCGGGCAGCGGGCCAGCCTCGAAAACCACAAGCTGCGGAACTTGCAGATTGCCGCATTGTCGGCGGCGACCGGCGAGGGGTGCGACACCTTGCTGGCGTTGATCGATCGCCGATTGCAAAGCGACATCCGCGCGGTGCGGCTGGATATCCCGCTGACCGACGGCAAGACCTTGGCCTGGATCTATCGGCACGGCGAGGTCCTCGGCCGCCGCGACGACGGCGAGGCCGCCCACCTCTCGGTCCGCCTCTCCGAAGCCGACCTCGCCCGCTTGCGCCATCATCAGCGGCTTCATTGACGCCCGACCATCCCTTCGGCTATCGCTTTCCGGTTGAAAAAGCGAGAAGGGGAGGATGCCCAATGAGATTTCGGGCTTTTGCGCTCGTGGCTGTGCTGATAGCCGCTGGCGCTTCGGCGGCCTCGGCGGCAGTTTCGGAGTCGCAAGTTCCACCGCACACGGTCGCCGACCTGATCGCCATCTGCGCGCCGGCCAAGGACGATCTGCTGATGACCGCCGCGGTCAACTTCTGTCAGGGCTATGCCGAGGGCGCGGTCGACGTCGAGGAGGCGCATGAGGCGCAACGGGGCGGCCGCAAGCTGTTCTGCCTGCCGACGCCGCGGCCTCCCCGGGGCCCCGAGCTCGCCAGCTTTATCGCCTGGGCGAACGAACGGCCGGCGCGCCTCGATATGCCGGCGATCGATGGCATGTTCATTTATCTTGCCGGGAAGTATCCCTGTCCGGCTTTGGCTGTCAGGAAACGGAGATCGCGATGAAACGGCTGATTTTGGCGGCCGTCGTGGCGGCGGCGCCACTGGCCGCCTGCTCGGACATGACCACGGGGCAGCAGCGAGCCCTCTCGGGCACCGCAATCGGCGCCGGCGGCGGCGCCATTATTGGCGCGATCGCCGGCAATGCGAGTCTCGGCGCCGGCATCGGTGCGGCGGCAGGTCTCGCCGGCGGCCTGATCTACAATCAGGCCAGGGGCGGCAACTAAATACCGGGCGCCCGGCGCCGGTACACGCGGACAGCCCGGGATCCCTCAGTCTTCCGCGCGCTTGACCTCCTGCCATAGGGCTTCGAGGGCGTCGAGGTCGGCGCCGATGCCGCGCTCGGCAGCGAGCGCCTCGAGCGCGCGAAAGCGGCGCTCGAATTTCTCGGTGGCGCGCCGCAGCGCCGCTTCGGGATCGAGGTTGAGCTTGCGCGAGAGGTTGGCGGCGGCGAACAGGACATCGCCCATCTCGTCCTCGATTTTTTCGGGATCGGCGCCGTTATCGAGTTCGGCTTCGAGCTCGGCGATTTCCTCGGCGATTTTGGCAATGACCGGGCGCGCTGCTGGCCAGTCGAACCCGATCCGCGCCGCCCGCCCCTGGATTTTGGCGGCGCGCAGCAGGGCAGGGAGGGCGAGCGCCACCCCGTCGAGCACGCTTTCCGGAGTTCCCGTCGCGGCGGCCTGGGCCGCGCGTTCCCTGGCCTTGTGCTCCTCCCACGCACGAGCCTGCGCCTCTGCCGAAGCAATCTCGGCATCGCCAAAGACATGCGGGTGGCGGCGCACCATCTTGTCGGCGATCGCCGTGATGACATCGTCAAGTGCGAACAGCCCGGCCTCCTCGGCCATGCGGGCGTGAAAGACGACCTGAAACAGCAGATCGCCGAGTTCGTCCTTCAACCCAGCCATATCGCCGCGCGCGATCGCGTCGGCCACCTCATAGGCCTCTTCGACCGTATAAGGCGCAATCGTCGCAAAATCCTGCTCACGATCCCACGGACAGCCGCGCTCGGGATCGCGCAGCTGCGCCATGATCGCCAGCAGACGGGCAAGGGGAGGGGTCGTCATCGCGCCATCACACGCCGCGCTGCGTCGCCCAGGCCCGGATCGAACGGCGGTAGCCCTCGGGCATCGGCAGCTCGTCCAGTTCGCTCAGCGCAAACAATCCGAACCGCCGATGCTCGTCGCTGACCCGCATCGCCTGCTGGTTCGAACGCCGCACCCCATAGGTCACAATCAGCACTTCGCGCTGCGGCAACACTTCGTAGACCCAGCTATCGAGGATTGCCTCGATCGCGACCTCCACGCCGAGCTCTTCGGCGACTTCACGCGCGAGGCAGGCCGCCTGGTCCTCGCCGGGTTCGAGCCGTCCGCCGGGCAATTCCCATGTCCGTCGTTCGTTTTCGAGCAGGACGACCCGGCCTTGTTCGAACAGCACGCCCTTGACCGAGACCGGGAATAATTTCACCAGATTCGAAGTTGCCGCCGGCTTCAGTGGTTTCCACAGAAAATACAGCCGATGACGGGGAGGGTAATCGAGCGCCCCGTACAGCCGGTAGCCAAAACGCGGATAATATTCCGGCGCCTGGAAAGACAGGGTGTCGAGCCGCGCCGAGTGGCAACCCAGTTCGACCGCGCGCTGCTCGGCCATTGCCAGCAATTCGCGGCCGATGCCGCGCCGGCGCAGCTCGGCATGGACCCAGAGATCGGCAACGAACAGCCAGCCGGCATAGGTCGAGCCGACCAGCCCGGCCATGATCTCGCCATGCTCGTTACGGACGAAAAACCCCAGTCGGGAGTAGCCGGTTTCGCCGAGAAACTCGCGATTATACGCGTCGAGAGCGTAGCCGACGGCGTCGCAATCCTCGGCCGAGGGCCGGTCCTCGACGCTGAGCCGCCATCCCCCAGGCAGATCCATCCGATCACTTCCTTGCCCCGTCCGTTTCGCGGACGGCGCAGCCATCGTATCATACGCAATCGGAAAAACTCGGCTGCGAAGGGCCGGTGATGGACGCGAATGAGCTGGATATCGTCCGTCGCGCTTATGCAAAACAGGTCATGGCGGCGGCCGGCGTCGATGATCAGGGGGTCGAGGCGGCCTACGCAGCGGTGCGCCGCGAGGATTTTCTTGGCCCCGGTCCTTGGTCGATCGTGCGTCGGAGCGGTTATATGCCGACACCGAGCGGCGATCCGGTCTACCTATATACCGACCATGTAATCGGGATTCTTCCCGAGCGCAATCTCAACAACGGCGAACCCTCGCTGCATGCAGCACTGCTTGCCAGCGCCGCCCCGCGGCCGGGCGAGCACGTTGTCCATATTGGCGCCGGGGTCGGCTACTACACGGCGATCATAGCTCAGCTCGTCGGATCCTCGGGCGCTGTTACCGGGATCGAATTCGATGCCGGTCTCGCGGCACGCGCGGCCGCCAATGTCTCGCATCTCCCGAACGTCCGAATCGTGCAGGGCGATGGCACCAGGCTCGGGTTCGATCCCGCCGATGTCGTCTACGTCAATGCCGGGGCGACCCATCCGGCGCCATCGTGGCTCGATGGGTTAAAAGAAGGCGGCCGGCTGATGCTGCCGCTGACCTGCTTCGAGGCGCGCGACAGAGGCCCCGTCCATCGGCGCGGCGCGGTATTCCGGATCGAACGGCAAGGCGACGATTTTCTCGCGCGCCGGATCTCCGCGGTTGTCATCTTTCCTTGTGAAGGCGCTCGCGACGAAGCCTGCGAACAGGCTCTGTCCGCAG
Source organism: uncultured Alphaproteobacteria bacterium (assembly GCA_963785565.1). Lineage (GTDB taxonomy): Bacteria > Pseudomonadota > Alphaproteobacteria > ATCC43930 > CGMCC-115725 > AP-15. The sequence goes on from CAWAVV010000069.1 coordinate 22,427, forward strand.
CGTTTGAAAATGGCGGCGCCGAGCGCGTGACGCGGCTCTACCGTCGCGACGACGTGCCGGCCGAGCAATGTTGGCTGCGCGTGGCAGGCTGGTGCCTAGCTTATCGCTGACCCGAGGCTCAGTCACATCCGCGAAAACCCCCGCCGAAGACGTCGTAGCGAAGCTCAGCCGCCTTAAATGAAAAGGGCGCTCTGCGGGGGGCGCGGATTCAGTGCGCAATGCGGAGATCTTGGGGGGCTACCGTCCAGGAATTCTCGAACCCGCCGAGCAAGCGAAGTTCCTGGAATTCCGGCGTCGACAGGCCCTGGCGCGCGCGTGCAGCCCAGTAGAATGCGCTAACCTCTGCCGTCAGTTGCCGCTCCTGGGAGAGTTCGTGCGCCGTCAACCTGCCGAGGTAGCCGCGTCTGATGTCGATTTTTTCCAGCGGCGTCGCCTCGATATGATCGAGCGCAGCACCCAGGCAGTAGAGGGCGTGGCCATTGCCTGCGCGGTAATGCTGTGCAGGCGGGCGCGGTCCGATGGCTGGAAGTTGCGGAAATCCGGTAAGTTCAGGTGCGCCTCGAACACGAGCGAGCGCAATACTTCGACCAGCCCAGCATTATCGAAGTTTCGCACGCGAAAGGTGAGCAGCATCCAATCGTAGAACCGGTCCAGCTTCGGGTCGAGAAAGTTGTAGTCGGGCTCGAACGCATTTCCGAGCAATCGCCCTTCCGCCTCGAGCTGGCGTTTTAACGGGGTACCCGCATAGGGCAGGGTCCGGCAGAAACCCGCAACCGTCCATCCGTCGCCGACGAAGCGGTCGAGGAACGCGATGTTGTTGCGCACGGTCGTGATCGTGCTGTAGGGCTCCAGCAGCATAAAGCCGAAGTCGAACGACACATCGAGATCGCGCAGGATTTTCCCCGCTTCGATATGCTGATGCGGCTTCAGCATCTTGTTCAGGTTGACCAGGCCCTGCTCGTCGCCGTTCTCGACCCCCATGTAAACATGGGTGAGCCCCGCCTCGACCAGGCGCGCCATCGTCTCATGCCGGACCTCGTCGGAGCGGCAGCTGATTTTAAACGCGATCCGGCCCGCCAATCCCGCCGCGATTACCCCGTCGGCGATCCCTTCGGCCCACTCGCGGGCGCGCCGCCCGGTCGCCAGAAAATCGTCGTCCTGGAAAAGGAATATTCGCGCGCCCTGTTCGACGTGGAGCTGGCGCATTTCTTCGACCACCGCGGCGGGCGAGCGCAGGCGCCGCAGCTTGCCGCCCTGGGCCTCGTAGAACGGGCGGATACTGCAGAAATTGCAGTTCCACGGGCAACCCCGGCTGCCGAGGACCGAGGCGGTGGAGAGGTCTCGCCGGCGATAGTCGATGTCGGACCGCTCGGGAAACGGGAGCCGGTCGAGATCGTCGATCGCCGGCCGCAGGGGATTGGCGACGATCTCCTCGGCCCGCCGATAGGCGATGCCGGCGATGCCGCGCCAATCCTCGCCCTTGCTCAGCTTGTCCATCAGCTCGACGAGGGTCGCTTCACCCTCGAAGCGGACGATTGAATCGGCGCCGGGGATGCGCTGCAGCACCTCCTGATAGTCAAAGCTGGGATAATGCCCGCCGATGGTGATGTGGGCTCGGCATCCGCGCGCCCGGAGGGTCTGGATCACCCGCGCGAAGGCGGGCGACATGTATTGGAATATCAGGGAAAAGCCGATGACGTCGGGGCGCAGGCGGGTGACCAATTCCACGATCGGCTCAGGGTCGGAGGTATAGGTCTCGATCCGGCCGGAAAAGCCGGCATGCCGCACCGACGACAGAAGGTAGCGCAGACCGAGATTGTCCTGATCCTGAAAACCGATCAGCAGGACCGAGCAGACGGACCGTTCCGGCATCGGGACGGCTCCCTTCCGGTCAGGTTCTGTGCGCGTGCCCCGGAGCCTGCTGCCGGCGCGGCCCGCAATTCCCTCAACCGCGCATGCAGCTCGTTCTGTTGCGCCTGTAACCGCGTAATCGCCGCTGCGACTTCGTGCGCCCTTTCCTCGATTTCAGTCGCCGACAGCCGTGTTATGTCCGACACGGGCGGGTCTCCGTGTGGACCACGGCCGGGGATCAGGCGAAGAAGGGCTTCGATCCGCGATGTGTCTGCGGCAAACGAGTCCCCGATCGGCCCATGCCCGGGCGGTCTCCAACCACCGGTGATAATGATGATGATGATGAGCTGTTCGAGATAGCTAAGCCGCTGTTCCATCTCTTCCTCCCCGTTCACCGAGATCTCCGGCCGACATCAGCCGGATTCCGACCCGGACCAGCACCCTCGTTTTATCTTTTTGCGTCAGCGGGATAGAGAGTACGCTTCGACGTTTACCAATCCGCCGTCGCATTATCGCTATTTTCCCTGCCGCGTTCCAGCAGTTTTTGGCGCTCGGAAGGGAAGCTCAGCCGGAATCCGGGGGCAGGTTCACCGCACACCTTCCGTCGCCAACGCCAATTCGCACTCGAGCCGACGCAAGATATCATGCGGGCGCGAAAAATATCCGGCCGTGGCGAGGGGGGTCATGAACAAGGACGGGCTCGACGTCGTCCGGCGCGCGTTTGCCAGGGAGATCATGGCTACGGCCGGTATCGAGGATACGCGCGTCGAGGCCGCCTTCGCCGCGGTCCGTCGGGAGCACTTTCTCGGCCCTGGTCCATGGCAGATCGTGAGTTGGTTTGGCGGCTACGTGCCGACGCCGAGCGGTGACCCGGTCTATCTCTATACCGACCGCGTGGTCGGTATCCTACCGGAGCGCAACCTGAACAACGGCGAGCCGTCTCTGCACGCCCGGTTGATGCCGAGCGCCGCCCTGCAGGAGGGCGAGCATGTCGTTCATGTCGGCGCTGGCGTCGGCTACTACACCGCGATCCTCGCCACGCTCGTCGGCCCCGGCGGCGCGGTGACGGCGATCGAGTTCGATTCCGGGCTCGCCGCGCGCGCCGCGGCAAATTTCGCGCAATGGCCGAATGTCCGGGTAATCCAGGGTGATGGCGGGCAGGTGCCGTTCGACCCGGCCGATGTCATCTATGTCAACGCCGGCGCGACCCGGCCGGCGCCTTTCTGGCTCGACGGGCTCAAAGAGGGGGGCCGGCTGATCCTGCCGCTGACGACGTATCACGGCTTCCCGTCGAGCGGGCGCGGTGAAATCCACCCACGCGGCGCGGTCTTTCGCATCGAGCGGCGGGGCAGCGAATTCCTCGCCCGATGGCTGTTGGGGGTGGTGACGTTTCCTTGCGAGGGCGCGCGCGACGCCGCATCGGAATTGGCTCTGTCGGCGGCTTTCGCCACCGAGCGCTGGCGGGAGGTCACCCGGCTCTATCGCCGTGACGATCTACCGGCCGATCAGTGCTGGCTGCGCGCGCCGGGCTGGTGCCTGGCCTATCGCTGAAAGCATCGCCGCAGCAGTTTCCTCGGTGGCGCACACAGGTGACATTTTGATCGGGCGCCTACACGGGAATGTCGCATAATATATATTATGGAAAATATACGGGCGACGTTACACTTCCCATACCAGCCTCCGATCTCGTCCACTGGATTGCCTCATCGGTCCATCAGCTC